>NZ_CP018616.1:0-1200000 GCF_002849855.1 Vibrio azureus | reverse complement strand
CACTCTGCCTATCGTGCTAGATGTTGGTACGAACAACCCTCAGCGTCTCGCTGACCCAATGTACATGGGATGGCGTCACCCACGTATCACAGGCGCAGAATACGATGCCTTTGTCGAAGAATTTATCCAAGCAGTTCAACGCCGCTGGCCTGATGCTCTGGTTCAATTTGAAGATTTTGCTCAGAAAAACGCAATGCCACTGCTAGAGCGCTACAAAGATCGTATTTGCTGCTTTAACGATGATATTCAAGGGACTGCAGCGGTAACGGTAGGCTCACTACTTGCGGCATGTAAAGCAGCAGGTTCTAAGCTTTCTGATCAGCGTATCACCTTCTTGGGTGCCGGCTCAGCAGGCTGTGGTATTGCAGAAGCAATCATTGCTCAAATGGTGTCAGAAGGTATTTCCGATAAAAAAGCACGCTCACAAGTTTACATGGTTGATCGCTGGGGCCTATTGCAAGAAGGCATGCCAAACCTGCTTGACTTCCAACAGCGCCTAGTCCAAACAGCAAGCAACACGAAATCTTGGCAAAGCGAAGGTAACGGCTTTTCACTGGTAGACGTGATGCGTAATGCGAAGCCGACCATTCTTATTGGCGTTTCTGGCGCACCAGGTCTATTCAGCCAAGAAGTGATCGAAGAGATGCACAAACACTGTAAACGTCCGATTGTGTTCCCATTATCGAACCCAACTAGCCGTGTAGAAGCAACGCCAAATGACATTATTCGTTGGACCAATGGTGAAGCACTTGTAGCAACAGGTAGCCCATTTGAACCCGTTGTACATGAAGGCAATACTTTCCCAATTGCTCAGTGTAACAACAGTTACATCTTCCCTGGTATCGGTTTAGGTGTATTAGCAGTGAACGCTAAACGTGTTACTGATGAAATGTTGATGGAATCAAGCCGTGCGCTCGCTAGCTGCTCTCCTCTTGCGATCCACGGTAACGGTGCCTTATTACCACCATTAGAAGAGATCCATCTGGTCTCCAAAAAGATTGCTTTTGCGGTAGCGAAGAAAGCGATGGAGCAAGGTGTTGCGTTGGAGATCACTGATGAGGCACTTAACGATGCTATTGAACAAGCATTCTGGCAGCCAGTATACCGTCGTTACAAGCGTACTGCGTTTTAATCCTGCGGCTCTGCTTTAAGTTATTTATTGGGGTTACGTATTGGATCTTTCCAACGTAACCCCATTTTTATGAATCCACTTATCGTTTTGCTTCAATAAGTTCCGCTTGCTGTTCTAAAGTATTCGCTTGCAGCAAATCACACACCTGTAATGAAACTCCAAAGGTTTTTTTAATTTCCGAGGCAACTCGAATAGCTCCTAAAGAATGGCCTCCGAGTTTAAAGAAATGATCGTATCGGCTGATCTCAGAGCTCAAACTTAATATTTTTTGCCAAATAGAGGCTAACTTACTCTCAATGTCTCCCTTTAAGCCGCTTTCAGTATCGTCTTGAAGAATAGTATGGCGATGAAAAGTCGGCGCTGGTAGCGAGTTACGATCGATTTTCCCATTCGCTGTTAATGGGAACTGCGTCATATGCATAAACACATCCGGCACCATGTAAGCGGGCAGAACGTCTCGACTGTATGAACGGAGTTCTTCTTCGGTGATCATTGAAGTCTTCGCCATTGAGTAAGGTGAATTGGTTGTGACTTTTGCCGTTGTTTGAGAAGCAACAGCATAAGGTTTGCTAATACTTCGAGTGAAGCATAACGCCATCTTAAACGCCTGTTCAGCACTCCCTAGGTCCAGATAAGCCTGCAGTTGATAGCCATATTGACGTGCTATAGCTTCAAGCTCAGTGGCACTCAACACGTGATGCGATTGGGTTTCTTCTTGGGATGCATTGATCAAGAATTCATAGTCACTCAAAATATTTTTTCTTGGGTAGCCATGAACAACGATCGTGTCTTCCCCTCGCTCTAAGCATTGTTTAATGTCAAATTCAGCGCTCCATTGAATCGAATCATTATCTGGTAATGAACGGCATTCTGAGCCAACATACAAAACGACATCATAACGATAACGGCATAACTCGTTGCTGTCATCAAGCAGTTTAGGCATCAATGCCACACCTGTAATTTGACTGTGCTGGTGGGCAAAGTTGAGAAAGTACTCTGGGTCAATATGCAGTTCATTTTCCCATTGCTTTTTAAGAGCCACTTCTCTCATGACACTGGCACGAGCTCGTTGACTGTTTTTGCTTAAAATAACCGAACTGTAGTAAGCATCCTGTAAACGTAAGTCGATAACATCACCAATAAAAACCTGCCCTTGCTCTACTTTTACCAGACAATCTCTAAGCACATTATCTAGGTAAGTTTTTTGAGGGAAATATTGCGCCACTGAGTTAATGATGATCGTATCAAAACCATGACTCTCCTCATGCGGCAAATCAGAAATTTGATCAGCAGAAGACTGAATGACTCGACAATTGGTTAGATGTTTTGCGTTGATGTGTTGCTGATGGCGTTCAACGGCAGAGGCTGAGAGATCAATCCCAGTATAATCGACATTTTTCTCTAACAGTGGGTACATAATCAGACCTGTACCACAGCCAATTTCAAGCGCTTTCTTAGGAGCCAGTGCTTCAATTCTTGTTACTGTCCGATCCACCCAGCGGCGCATCTCTGGCTCTGGGATCGGCTGCTCAGTATAAATACTGTTCCAACCACTGGTATCGAAATCCAATGATGCTTGTTCACTTTCACGATAAGCGTGATCATAAATGTCTCCCCAATCTTGTACCGTATGATCACTCTCAATTTCCCCTGCAGGGTTTTTATCTGTGTACCATGCTACCAAATATTTTTGCCCCTCATTGTCATGCAGCCCGACAACACAACGATCCACAAGAGGATGGACTAATAAATGGTGTTCTATGTCTCCGGCTTCCATTCGATGGCCGCGAAGCTTAAGTTGATGATCCGTCCTACCTACATAATGAAACTCATCTTGATTGAGAACACGGACCACGTCACCACTTCGGTAGAACCTTGCTTCTGGCTTGCCATCGATAGAAAGAGGAGCGAATTTTTCTTCCGTTAGCTCATTGTTACGATAGTACCCCAAAGCTAAGCCAGGTCCGCCAATATAAAGCTCACCGACTTCACCTACCGATACTGGCTGCATCTGGTTATTCAGCACCACTAAGGTTGCGCCGGGAAAGTATTTCGAAATAGGCAAAGATGAGCAAGCAGATAAATCACGTTGCTTGTCAATGCGGGTCAGTGAAGTCCAAATCGTTGCTTCTGTCGGCCCATACGCATTCCAAACGTTAGCGGCCTGAGTCAGCTTATAAAATAATTCAGGGCTCCAAGCTTCACCACCACAAACAATATTGGTTTCAGGGCTAGGAAGCCACCCCTCATCTAACAGCATATCAAACGTAGAGGGCGTGGCTTGCAAGACTGTCGGTCGCACTTCATCGAGTAATGCTCGTAACATTTCAGGTTGCTTGGCAACGCTCGATGAAACCAGATGACACGTTCCGCCAATGGTGAGCGGAAGTAATAACTCTAATAACGAAATATCAAAACCAAAAGTCGTCAACGCAACAAAAGTGTCTTGCGCACCTAATTCGAGGACTTGAGAAAACGAATGAAAGAAGTATTGAAGGCTTGCATGACTGACCGCAACGCCTTTTGGTTGCCCAGTAGACCCCGATGTATAAATTACGTACGCGATCTCTCCACGTTCAGACTGAAATGAGGCTTCTGAGTCAGCATAAGCATCAATTTCACTGGGCTTAACGTATCGTTGGGAGACTAAATCTTCTGAGTTTACAGTGAGTGGTTCGTTCGTTGCAGTTTGGATAATAGTTTCACTAATACACACCACTGGCTGCGCATGATTAATAATATATTGTTTGCGCTCATCAGGTAGAGTCGGGTCCAAAGGCACAAACCCCGCCCCTAATTTTAAGGTCGCTAATGTACAAGCGACCATATCGATATTTCTTTCTAGGTGAACCGCAACCAAACTGTTACGAACAACGCCTGCCCGTGCAAGCGCCAAAGCGATCGTGTTGACCCGCTGCGCCAGTTGAGAATAAGTCATTGACCGATTCTCAAAACGTATGGCAACCGCTTCTGGAGTTAACGCCACCTGATTGGCAAATTGGTCGTAGACAGTCCATAAGTCATTTTCAACACACGCTTCCTCAAGAAAGGCTTCTCGATGGGTAGTTTTAAGACTGGAGGTGGGCATAATACAATCCTTTGTTGTTCTATTTTTATTTTTTGAATATTGCCAAGTAATGAATGACCAACTAAGAGGGAAAACTAACGAGACTGCTGAAATTTTTCGCCGACTCAACGAACTGAGGTGGCTGAAATTTGCTTGCGTTATCAAGGTAATATTCCCTATTCGCTTGATTTTATAAAAGCAACAGTGAGCAAACTAACACAAGTAAAAATGGACCGTATAGAGGCGTAAGTTAGAAATCTTATCCAACATTAATATTGGTGACTTACCGCTCATTACCTATCTACATTACTAATATATCTGTTATACAAACCACTGAAATTTAACAAAAAATTAACCAAGTCGAATTCAGATTTTTGTTAAGTAAGGTTTTTATTTTTGATTAGATGGTTGCTGTTTTTAATGACAAGACCATAGATGAATAACATAAATGAGGCCTATCACATTCATAGGCCATAACAGTTTCTCTCTTTCCAACCTGCGCACTATGCTTCTTTCAACCCTTTTCGTCAGTCGTGGAAAGTGGTGTTGATATCAATATTACAAGGAAAAGCATATGAGTAAGAAACTGACTACCGCTGCAGGTTGCCCTGTCGCGCATAACCAAAATGTAATGACTGCTGGCCCTCGTGGCCCTCAATTACTTCAAGATGTCTGGTTCCTTGAAAAACTGGCACATTTTGATCGTGAGGTGATACCAGAACGACGTATGCATGCCAAAGGTTCTGGTGCCTATGGTACCTTTACCGTGACACACGATATTACACAGTACACTCGCGCTAAAATTTTCTCTGATATCGGCAAAAAGACCGATTTATTTGCACGGTTTACGACGGTAGCAGGAGAACGTGGCGCCGCCGATGCAGAACGCGATATTCGGGGCTTTGCACTCAAGTTTTATACTGAGGAAGGTAACTGGGATTTGGTAGGTAATAATACCCCAGTATTTTTTTTACGTGACCCGCTAAAGTTTCCGGATCTCAACCATGCGGTAAAACGCGATCCTCGTACTAATATGCGTAGCGCTACCAACAATTGGGATTTTTGGACCTCTTTACCAGAAGCTTTCCACCAGGTCACCATTGTAATGAGTGATCGTGGTATTCCCGCTTCTTACCGTCATATGCATGGTTTTGGTAGCCACACATTTAGCTTTATTAATGCAGAAAATGAGCGTTACTGGGTAAAATTTCACTTTAAAACTCAACAGGGCATCAAAAACCTTACTGATCAAGAAGCAGAATCTATTGTTGGTAAAGATCGTGAAAGCCACCAGCGTGATCTCTACGAAGCCATTGAACGTCATGAGTTCCCCAAATGGAAGATGTATATTCAGATTATGCCAGAATTGGAAGCTGATACAGTCAACTTTAATCCGTTCGATCTTACCAAGGTCTGGTCACAAAAAGATTACCCTCTCATGCCTGTCGGTGAATTTGAATTAAACCGCAACCCAGAAAACTTCTACGCAGAAGTTGAGCAATCAGCATTTAACCCAGCAGCCGTTGTTCCGGGTATTAGCTTCTCACCGGACAAAATGCTACAAGGTCGATTGTTTGCATACGGTGATGCTCAGCGCTATCGTTTAGGTGTGAATCACCATCAAATACCCGTTAATGCGCCACGTTGTCCTGTTCATAGTTATCACCGAGATGGTGCCATGCGTGTTGATAACAATTTTGGTTCCACAATTGGTTATGAGCCGAACTCACAAGAAGAGTGGGCGGAACAACCTGACTTCTCTGAACCACCATTGCAAATTGAAGGTAATGCCGAGCATTATGATCATCGTTCAGATAAAGACTATTTCAGTCAAGCGGGCGACCTATTCCGCTTGATGACCCCTGAACAACGCCAAACGCTATTTGATAACACAGCTCGTGCAATGGAAGGCGTTCCAGATTTCATTAAAGAACGCCATGTCCAACACGCCTATCAAGCCGATGAGGCCTACGGTAAAGGGTTAGAAATGGCGCTAAGCATCAATCGATGACCTAAACAATTATCATCATTAAAGACTCAACCGTGTCGTCGAGCTGCCGTTTTCAGCGAGACGACCTTTGGGAGCGATAACGCTAATTGTAATGGGAAAAATAACCTAGAACGTGCTCGCGTTCTTTCATAACCATCAAATCTCGCTAGTGAGCATGTAACCTAAGGTCTCCCGACACTCCATAAAGTGAAGTGCTTAGAAGTTCAAGTGTTTTGAAGTTAAACTGCCTTGACGTTAAAGTACCTTGAAGTTATTGAGTGATAATGATAAATAAGGCTCTCAAGTTGGATTTTTATCGCATATGATGGGTATGCACAAGTAACCAAGAAGGTAGATTGAGAGCGATATCGCTGAACCAAGCACCTTTGGCAAACTTGGGTATATACATAGTGAGCATAGGATACTAAACGTTTTGTTTTTTTCTCGTTTAAAATCGTTGATTTCTCGTACAAAGTCAAAGAGCAAGGTAACCTCATTCGGAAAATACCTAGCTTGGTTTCTGTTAACCTTATTCGTTGGTTTATTTCTAAGCATGTTGGCTATTGATCGCTGGATTGCGAAGCAGGCAAAAGATAATATTTTTACAACCTATGACGCTGTACCTCAATATGACGTTGCTGTCGTTCTTGGCACAAGCAAGTACATAGGCAAAAGCCTCAACACCTATTATACCCATAGAATGAATTCCGCTATCGACCTATTTCAGCAAGATAAAGTGAAGCAATTTCTTCTCAGCGGTGACAATGCACATCGTTCCTACAATGAGCCATGGACAATGAAACGCGATCTTCTAAAAGCAGGCGTGCCAGAGGCTCAAATTCATCTTGATTATGCTGGTTTTCGAACACTTGACTCTATCGTTCGAGCCAAGAAAATTTTTGCTTCAGAGCGTTTCCTTATTGTTACTCAGCGCTTTCATTGTGAGCGTGCTCTGTTTATTGCCAATGCTTACCAAATTGATGCTCAGTGCTTTGCTGTTGCCGGCCCAACAAATATGAAACAGCAACTCCGTATGCGAATCCGTGAATTGATGGCTCGGGTGAAAGCCTTTTTGGATCTCTATATTATGGACACACAACCACGCTTTCTTGGTCCACAAGAGCCTATACTCAAGTGACCTCGCTCCAAACCAAGCATCTTGAAGTCAACTGGGTATATAATTCACATGAAAAGCCTTACTGTTGTTGAACAAAAATAAGCAACCGCTCTCTTATTTCCTGTCAAGATTTTAAGATAAATGGGTAATCTTCTACCCATTTATAATTATTAACATCACACTTTTTTATTTACACATAAAAACAAAGCAACTCGGATTTAACAACTTCAGTAACATTTCTTTCATCAATATAGCCAAATTGCCACAAAATCCAGTAATTCTGTAGGGTTTATACTCATTTTTCATTCTGTACCTCTACTGACAGAAACTGGCATTTTGCTGCAATTGGACCTCAATAACGATACGTTTTTTGCCAATAAAAAATAACTCAAGGCAATGCAAAGGAGTACCAAATGACCGCATTCGCTGTGACATTGAAGAACAACTTCTTCACTCGAAACAGTATGATATTGATTTGCAATGTTCTACTGTTTATCACCTTACTCAATACTCTTCCATTCGACCCAAAAGTGGTGAGTGGACTCTCTATTTTAGTCTTTGTTGCCGTTCTTTGGTTAACGGAAGCTATTCACGTGAGTGTGACCGCTCTACTGATACCTGTACTTGCTGTCTTTTTCGGTGTATTTGATACTCCAACTGCATTGAGTAACTTCTCTAATCCCATTATCTTCTTATTTTTAGGTGGGTTCTCTTTAGCGGCGGCACTGCACAAACAAAAGCTCGATCAAGCCATTGCCAATAAGGTGTTGTTTATTGCCCGCGGAAGAATGTCTGTTGCCGTATTCTTGCTATTTGGTGTGACGGCTGGCTTGTCAATGTGGATCTCTAATACTGCCACTACAGCCATGATGCTACCGCTTGTGCTTGGTATTATGAGTAAACTGGATACGGAGAAGGACCATCAGACATTTTTGTTCGTTTTATTAGGCATTGCTTACAGTGCTTCTATCGGGGGTATCGCAACCTTAGTTGGTAGTCCACCAAACGCGATTGCAGCAAGCAAAGTCGGCTTAGATTTTATGGGCTGGATGAGATTGGGTTTACCTATTTCTCTCATTTTGATGCCGATCACATTGTGTATTTTATACGCTATGACGAAGCCAGATTTGAGCCATCAATTCGAACTTAATCACAAACCAATTGAGTGGACGAGTGGCAAAGTAATTACTTTGGTCATCTTCGCACTGACGGTTATATTCTGGATTTTCAGTAAGCCTATCAATGCCATGTTAGGTGGGTTTGCTAAGTTTGATACGTTAGTGGCTATTGGCGCGATTCTTCTACTGGCTGTCTCTCGTTCCGTTGAGTGGAAAGACATCGAAAAAACAACCGACTGGGGTGTGCTCATTCTATTTGGTGGTGGTATTTGTTTGAGTAACGTCCTAAAAGCGACAGGGGCGAGTGTTTTTCTTGCAAATGGCCTCGCTGATTTTCTGCAACAAGCAGGTGTGTTCATTACCATTCTTTCTGTGGTTACATTTGTGGTGTTTTTAACTGAGTTTGCAAGTAATACTGCCAGTGCGGCTCTATTAGTGCCACTATTTGCAGCAATCGCAGAAGCACTAGGCTTATCACCTGTTATTTTATCAGTGTTGATTGGTGTTGCCGCATCATGTGCCTTTATGCTGCCTGTTGCGACACCACCTAATGCCCTTGTGTTTGGTACAGGCCATATTAAGCAACAAGAAATGATGAGAATAGGGATGGTACTTAATATTGGTTGTATTATTGCTTTATCGCTATTTAGTTGGTTGTTCTGGTAAATGTTTCTATAAGGTTTGAGACGTAAGTTATGATGCGCGAGTTGTGATGCGTGAATTCTAATTCGTAGATTTTCAAGCGACAAGTTCAGCGCTCGCCTAAAACAAAAGACTCAAACAGATCGATACCCAAGCACTTTGCAAACAAGGGCTTGGGTATCATAGAGAAAAAGTTAACCTTCTTTTACAACAGAGTCACCGCCGTAATGTACTTCTGTTCTATTTCTCCCATTACGCTTTGCCTGATATAAAGCTTCATCCGCACGAGCCATAGTTTCCGGCAAATGTTCATTACCCATTTGAGCAACACCGATACTGCACGTCATCTTTTCGCCATGTACCCACAGATGCTGTTCAACGTTTCGTCTTAGTCGCTCTGCCCTTTTTTTTGCTTCAGTAAGAGAGGTCTTAGGACAGAAAACAACAAACTCTTCTCCCCCCCAGCGGACTAAACGCTCTTCTTCTGTGATGGAGTCTGAGAGTACCATAACAAACTCTCTAAGCACGTCGTCTCCAATCAGATGGCCAAATACATCATTGATTGACTTAAACCGATCCACATCGAGATAAAGAATTGAAAATGCATTATCCCCTTCTTTAACGTTATGAACTTTTTGATCCAACCAGCCTTTAATTGCATGCCGATTCATTGCTCCGGTTAGAGCATCACGATGGGCAAGCTCCGCAAACTGAAAGTTTTGTGCTCTCAGATTATTATTGACTTTTTCTAAATGTCGATGGCGTCTACGAGCTTTTCTGTAGGCCACTTTGCTTTTACGCATTTCATACAATGACACTCCCATTCCCAAAGCCATCCACATAATGAGTAAGAAAAACAATAATGTTGATAACTCAAGGTATTTACCTACAAATTCAATTTTCTCGATAATGATTTTATGCTCACCCAGCCTCGTATCTGCGCCTGTTGCAATATCAATAACAGTAACATTGGAAAATTCAGGTGCAGAGTGTTCAATCGAGACATCATTGTCATTCAGCCACCAAGTCATCACTTGTAAATTCGCTATCGGGATTTCAATCACTTCAGCTTTTGCTTGCGGATAAAATTGAATGCCATTGTATTTAAGCGTGTACTCTTCGCCTGATGTAGAATAGGCAGGATTATAGTTTTTGAGATACAGCCTAAGACTTGGACTGGTTGAATTATTTTTTGTCATGTAGCGCAATTTCAGGCGCACAGTATGGTAATTGGAGAGATCTAAGCCTTTATCTTTATGTTGGAGATTAATAGGAATAGAGACACCACAGTATGGCCATTCATACTGGCTCTTTTTTAAGTCACATTGAAGAGTAATTCGGTTATTTTGAAATGTGATTGAAGACTGGCTTTCCCCTCCAACCGCACCATCATTAGTCGGCAAAATATGATACTGCGTCGGCGTGATATTTATCGTACGTTTATCACCAAAAAAAGTGTGCAATGTGATAGAAGAAACCGTAAAGATTAACAACACTAAAACTAATTTATGTATCCACTTCATATTGCTCTGGTCCATAACCATCAGTTAGCAGGCTGATGACTTTACTTAATGCATCACTAATATTCAAACAAAGTTATCTATCAATATGACAAATAAAATTTAACCCTCTTCAACCCTGAAGCTTGCTCATACATAAAGCATCCCATTGCGAATACCCAAGATACCACAAAACCAGAATTACAGTACCAACAAGCTTGAAGCGATCCTGTTCCATTGATGGCTTTGCTTTCCTGTAGCGTCATAAACTTATTTAAGTATACTGTTAAAAAAATACATAAATGAGTAATGTCATGACAATTGTTGCAAAAGGCACCTTAAAAAAAATGCGTGCATCGCTTGATGAAACGCTTCAATACCGTCTTCCTATTGGAGATGAAGAAATCGATCTTACCCCATACCTTGGCCAAACTTTAACCTTGACTCATACCGGTAATATTCACTGCTGTTCGTGCGGAAAAAAAACCAAAAAGAGTTACTCACAAGGTCACTGCTTTGTCTGTATGAAAAAGCTCGCCAGTTGTGATATGTGCATCATGAAGCCAGAGACATGCCATTATGAACAAGGAACCTGCCGTGAGCCAAAGTGGGGAGAAGAGAACTGCTTAGTCGATCATTATGTGTACCTTTCCAATACCTCAAGCTTAAAAGTGGGGATCACCAGACATACTCAAATTCCAACACGTTGGATTGATCAAGGCGCCACACAAGGCTTACCTATTTTCAAGGTAAAAACTCGTCATATTTCAGGCTTAATCGAAGTTGAAATTGCAAAGCATATTGCTGATAAGACCAACTGGCGAACCCTCTTAAAAGGTGATGGAGATCCTATTGAACTTCATGAACGTTTTACACAGCTACTGCCTCTCGTAGAAGACACGATTGCTGAAATCAAGCAAAAGTATGGTGAAGACGCCATTGAGGTACTGAATGAAAGTACGACTCACCTGAGTTACCCAGTGCAACAACATCCAACGAAAATCACCTCTCATAACTTTGACAAAGACCCAGTAGTGAGCGGTATATTACAAGGAATTAAAGGACAGTATTTAATTTTTGATAACGGTGTCATTAACATCAGAAAGTTCACATCATACGAAGTAGAGCTAAGCGCTTAAAGTAAGTAGCGACGCCTAAAGTAAGTGGTAATACTTAAAGCATGGGTCGTATCACGATATGACCCTGTAAAACTCGACACTATTATGCACCTCTCTGAGTGACCTCAAAATAACCTCAAGAGGCTCGAGTCAGAAAGCACTAAGCATAAGTCAACATTTTCTTAACTAAGGCGATACTTCTACTTTAAAAACATAGTGGTTTTTCTTACAATCGAAGTAAATATTCAGTCCCCTTTGGAGACATAATGAGCGACATAAAACACTGTAAATTACTCATTCTAGGATCAGGTCCGGCGGGTTACACGGCTGCAGTTTATGCGGCGCGTGCAAACTTAAATCCAGTTTTGGTCACAGGGATGCAACAAGGCGGTCAATTAACCACAACGACTGAAGTAGAAAACTGGCCAGGTGATGCTGAAGGTCTTACTGGCCCAGCCCTAATGGAACGCATGAAAGAACATGCCGAACGATTCGAGACTGAAATCGTCTTTGATCACATCAACGAAGTGGAACTTTCTCAACGTCCATTCCGCTTAAAAGGTGATTCTGGTGAATACACTTGTGATGCACTCATCATCTCAACAGGCGCATCTGCTAAGTACTTAGGCCTAGAATCGGAAGAAGCATTTAAGGGGCGCGGTGTCTCTGCGTGTGCAACTTGTGACGGCTTCTTCTATCGTAATCAAAAAGTAGCCGTTGTCGGTGGTGGTAACACGGCTGTCGAAGAAGCCCTTTACCTGTCTAACATCGCATCTGAAGTTCATTTAATTCATCGTCGTGACACATTTCGTGCGGAGAAGATCCTCATTCGACGTCTGATGGACAAAGTCGAGAATGGTAACATTATTCTTCACACCGACCGCACTCTGGATGAAGTCCTCGGCGATGATATGGGAGTCACGGGTGTACGCATCAAGGAAGTGGGCAGTAATGTTACCGAAGATTTAGAAGTCATGGGTGCATTCATTGCCATCGGCCACCAGCCAAACACTCAAATCTTTGCAGAGCAGTTAGAAATGAAAGACGGATACATCGTCGTTAAATCTGGCTTGGAAGGCAATGCAACACAGACCAGTATCGAAGGTGTTTTCGCTGCAGGTGACGTAATGGATCATAATTACCGTCAAGCCATCACATCAGCCGGGACAGGTTGTATGGCAGCGTTAGATGCAGAACGCTTCCTAGATGCACTTAGTGATAAATAACTTTCCAATTTTGTTTCATTTCCTTAAAGCCCAGCAGTATTCCCGCTGGGTTTTCTTTTGTATACTACTGCTCCATTAAAACTATTATCATTAAGCCTTCACAATGGATAAGAAAAAGCACAGCCGTTTAAATAAATGGCTTAAGCAACAGAGTAAGCTTGCAAAACGCTGGCTCATGGTTGCAATTGGTCTTGGTGTTTTATCAAGCGTTTTTCTATTGGTTCAAGCCGCTCTGCTCGCTTCTATTCTGCACCATTTAATTATCGAACATACTGATAAAAATGAACTTATCTGGCACTTTGTTGGGTTAGGCTTTACGGTAATAGGGCGTGCTGTCTGTACATGGGGGCGTGAAATCGCTGGCTACCGCTGTGGTGAGCAAATTCGTGTTTATATCCGCCAACTCATATTAGACAAGCTCCGCGAATTAGGGCCGGCTTATATCAAAGGCAAACCAGCTGGAAGCTGGGCAACGCTTATCTTAGAGCAAGTCGATAATATGCAAGATTTCTTTGCTCGATATCTACCGCAAATGTCACTCTCTGTTCTCGTTCCTTTTATTATTTTAGTGGTTGTTTTTCCAGTCAACTGGGCAGCAGGACTTATTTTTCTTATCACGGCCCCGTTAGTGCCTATGTTCATGGCATTAGTCGGAATGAAAGCCGCCGATGCTAACCGTAAGAATTTTAAAGCCATGCAACGCTTGTCGGGCCACTTCTATGATCGCCTTCAAGCAATGACAACAATACGACTTTTTGATAGAACAAAAGCAGAAGCCACCCATCTTACTGGTGCTTCGGAAGTCTTCCGTAAACGAACCATGGATGTCTTAAAGATTGCGTTTCTATCTTCGGCTGTTTTAGAGTTCTTTACTTCAATTTCTATCGCTATTACTGCGGTTTATTTTGGTTTCAGCTACATTGGAGAACTCAACTTTGGCTACTATGGCGCTGGCATCACTCTGTTTTCTGGTTTGTTTATTCTCATTTTAGCCCCTGAGTTTTATCAACCCCTTCGCGATCTAGGCACCTACTATCACGCTCGTCAACAAGCGGTCGGCGCTGCGGAGAGTATCGTGGAATTTTTAGAACTCGATGTGCAACAAATGAAAGCAGGTTCGCGATTATTAGAAGACAAAACATCCATACACATTGATGCCACCGATCTGGTGATCTTTAGCACAGAAGGGCATCGTCTCGCTGGACCTTTAACGTTTTCCTTAAAAGCCAATCAAAGTACGGCCTTAGTTGGTCCAAGCGGCGCAGGGAAAACAAGCCTTATCAATACCATACTTGGGTTTATGCCTTATGAAGGAAGCTTAACCATTAATGGTTGTGAACTGAAAGAATTAGATCTGGCATCGTGGCGTCAAGCTATCAGTTGGATTGGCCAAAACCCAATGCTATTGCATGGAACCATTTACGAAAACGTGACGCTTGGTAAACATCAAATCAATGAACAGCAAGTACATGATGCATTAAACAACGCTCATGCGTCAGAGTTTGTCGATGTTCATGGCTTAGATTACACCATCTCAGATCGTTCAGGTGGACTGTCGGTTGGGCAAGCACAACGTATCGCACTAGCAAGAGCCATGCTGCAAAATGGCCAATTCTGGTTATTAGATGAGCCTACTGCCAGTTTAGATGCGCGCAGTGAAAAGCTGGTGATGGAGGGGATCAATAAATACATCCATTCAACCACTCACCTTTTGGTTACTCATCAGCTTGCTCCACTTCGTCATGTCGAGCAAATATTAGTGATGCAAGATGGTCTCATTGTTCAAAGTGGAGACTATGACACTTTGTCCTCCCATGAGGGGTTGTTTAAAGATATGCTCGAAGCAAATTTAGCTCAACGTGAATCAGATAAGGGGAACTTAGATGCGTGATTTACTCCCTTACTTAAAACTGTATAAGAAACATTGGTTTGGTTTATCTCTCGGTATGCTGTTAGGTTTCCTAACCCTAGCCGCTTCTATCGGTTTGCTCACTTTATCTGGCTGGTTTATTTCTGCCTCGGCCATCGTGGGTCTCACTATTGCTAGAGAAACCTTTAATTATATGTTGCCAGGCGCTGGGGTTCGAGGTGCCGCCATGGCCCGTACCGCTGGTCGCTGGGGGGAGCGTGTTGTCAGCCACAACGCAACATTCAAACTGCTGACTGACCTGCGTATTTTCTTCTTTAAAAAGCTAGCACCTTTGATTCCGGGGCGTTTATCCACGCTGCGTGACGCTGATATTTTGAATCGCTTAGTCGCCGATGTCGATGCGATGGATCATGTTTACCTCAGGCTTATCAGCCCTGTCATTATCGGTGTTTTTGGTATCCTTTCCCTGACCGCTGCCCTCGCCTTTTTTGACTGGCACCTTGCGCTGTTACTTGGAGGAATTCTCTCGGTTGTGTTACTCGTTTGGCCCGTTTTATTCTATAAACTAGGCAAACATAATGGTGAACACCTAACCCAAAATAAAGCGCAACTTCGTGTCGCTACGCTTGACTGGTTACAAGGCTATAGTGAACTTTGTTTATTTGGTGCGGAGTCACGTTACCGTAAAGCTATCCAAGAAAAACAAGCGAAACTGTTTGAAAATCAATTTATTAACGCCCACTTAACGGGTTTAGCTTCTGGCTTGTTGATTTTCGTCAATGGCCTAACTCTGATTATTATGATTTGGTTTGCTGCTGATGGTGTTGGTGGAAGAGCCCCAGACCCTTTTATCGCATTGTTCGCTTTTGCCACCATGGCCAGTTTTGAAATTCTGATGCCTATTGCTGGAGCTTTTCAGTTCTTAGGTCAGACTTTAACGTCTGCTCGCCGCCTTAATGAAGTGATCCTCACTGAGCCAGATTTGGTTTTCCCAGAGCGTTCAATGCATCAAGATGCGCCTCTGGACATTCGTTTTGACAATATTGGGTTTACTTATCCAGATGGTCAATTGCAAGTGCTCAAGGATGTGTCTCTTTCACTTCCAGTAGGTTCTAAAACTGCCATTGTCGGACAAACGGGCTCTGGAAAATCAACGCTTATCCAGTTGCTGTGCCGCTACTGGGATGTTAATCAAGGCGAAATTACGCTTGGTCAAAACCCTTTGCAAAGCTGGAGTGAATCTGACCTTCGAGCAGCAATGACCGTTGTGAGCCAAAGAGTGGACGTTCTCAACGGCACATTACGTGATAACCTCCTCATGGCAGCCCCTAATGCCAATGATGAAGAGCTATCCGATGTATTAAACAAAGTGGAATTGGGGAACTTATTAGCCGAACCTGGCTTAGATGCTTGGTTAGGCGATGGTGGTCGCCAACTTTCTGGTGGTGAAAAACGCCGTATTGGTATCGCACGTGCTTTATTACGTGATGCTCCAATACTACTACTTGATGAACCGACAGAAGGGTTGGATAAACAAACTGAGAAAACAATCATGGCATTATTTAGCCAGCATTTTGCTAATAAAACCGTTGTGTTTATTACTCACCGTTTAATTGAGCTAGAAAGTATGGATACCATTTGCCTTATGGAACAAGGAGAAATTGTCGAGCATGGCTCTCATCAAGATTTAGTTGCTCAGCAAGGGCGTTATTTCCAACTTCTACAGTCGATATAACTTTTCTACAGAAGCCTTAATCGGCTATGTTTATTTAAGGCGCCGATTCTGTGAAACATGACAGAATCGCGCCAAGAACATCAGTGTTACTCCTATTCGGTTTCAACCGCTTGTCCAAGCAGATAAAACGCCCTTTTTCTAACAATTGAAATTTTTACCATATAGAACAATAACTTAAACAAGACTTGTAATTTAAATGGCGACAAAGTGGCGACACTAGGTAAATGTCGCCAATTTTTAGAAAGTGCTACGAGTAAAATTCAACTTGAGAATTTACTGAACACAAATACACTAGAGCTTCGCTTCTATCCTTTCAAAGTGATAGATATTATTAAAGGTAGAGAACACTTAAGCTCTATTATGTTTTTGGTTCAAAATAACACTGCTTATCTGCATTTAATTTACTTCTTACAAACATTGGAATTGCAAAATGCTTTTCTATCTCTTGAAGGCTTGATAAATAATCGACTATTTCACGTGAAAAGTTAGGTATTGTATCGACAAGAGCCCAAATTACTTCATCCTTACCTTTGTTAAGACTACGATTTTTAAAAATCAGATTAAATGCTTTCCCAAAAGACCAATGGTCCTCTATTTTTAATTTATCTTTATATGAATAGTGCCTATGGTATAGATTGGTAAGTATCACTACGTCAACTCGTTCATACTCTAGGGGGTTATAAAAAGACTCAGGGGTCAACAAGCCCTGCATACCATACATATAATGAAACCATTTCTGCATATCCATTGCTGTATCGCAACAAACTAATAGTACGTTCAGCTCTTTTGATTTTACTTCACTGGAAAATTTTTTTTGGGCAGACAACAAATAATCTTTCAGTTTATTATCCATATGAGGCTGAACCTCAAAAGCATTACCCTTACTTTCAAATAAATCAGATAACATTTTGGCAGTATCTTTAAATTCGGGCATTCTTCCAAAAGCCCCAATATTAAAGGTATTTCGTTCTTGCTGAGCATGCGCCTTGGTAAAATCCGGACATTTAACTTCTATGTTAAATTTAAAGCCATTGTAACTAAAAGAGCAATCTACATCTGATGGTGGATTTAGCTTAGGTTCATAGACGAAAGTTTGAGGAAAAGAAGAAGCAATAGATGCTGCGACTGATGTTTCACAAGCAGCTTGTAAAAACTTAGCTTCATTAAAAGTTGATCCTCCTAATTGCAACTCTTTCTTTAACTTTCGAAGTTGAGTAGGAGTTGCATAATCATCTAATATATCCAAACAAGAATATAGCATTTCACGGTATTTTTTTGATACCTGATCATCACCTGATAAATATGGATTTACAACAGACTGATTCATAAAATTCCTTTACATTTAACATTATTAGACAATTAAAACATTCCTTTTCCTTATATTATGCTACCAGCTCATAAAATAAAAACAGAAATCTAGACTCTGACAAGTCAGGTGTAGATTTGATTTAGTAGAAGAAACAATTAGTCATAGTGACGACCGTGTTTTTAGCTAGCACTTCGAACTTATTCAGATTCCCGTTAGCACCACCGAAAAAAGTATTTAAATTTATATATCCCATTAAGAATAAAAGAGCTAATAATGGTTCGCACCTCCACCCAAGCTTTCTAATACAGACATGAAAGCTTTCTCTTCCCTTAAGTATCTAGCGGAGGGGTACTCCATAAATTGCATACAAATCATAACCAACCTCAACTGAGAAAACTCCGTAAAGCTGATAAGTGTCTGAAACTGAGTGCTTCTTAGATTTTCATCAAACTGATTTACATCGCTAAGTCTTTCTGTAATCATTTTGACAATATTATAGAAAACTCTAACCGTATTATAAATATGCTCATCTTGGTCAAGCCTTTCTAACATGTCTTGTATTTCTGCATCTTGAGTACCACATACACGCAAAGCTTCAATTCTATCTTCGAGTTCACGAATAGCGTACACCCCTTTTAATTTTTTTACATCTTCACTTTCGTCAAACTTCAACTCAAAGTTAGAAAAAGAAGCCCTTTGTGCTTCAATCAAGCCAAAAAAGTAAGTTTCAAATGATCTTAGACATTCATTCTTATGATTTATTTGCACTTGCTCCCTTAACTCTTTATTTGCCTGATTCTGCAAATTCAAAGATTGAATTAACAATACTATAGATACAAAACTAAGTAGCGGACTAACTAAACCATTAAAGAAATCACTAAAATCCACCCAATCAGATGGCTTATTTGAGACTGGATAACCTAAGTTGAAATAAAAATGCACTATGTAAGAAGCAACTACAACAGCCATCAATACCACAGCTGTAATAGAATACCTATTAATCATCGATTATACCTTCAATAATATATTTAATAATCCGGCCAGTATTTGTATTATGCGTATGAACCATAAGCTTCAGAGTTTCCCATTCTTCTGTTGGTTTGCCATTATTTGTATGCAAGTTTTCTGAGAATGGGGTTTTTGATGCAATTTTAAGCTCTCGATACTTCTTAGTTGCAGAAAATCCAAATGCGACTGTTTCATCTGAACCATGAATTTGAAGCCGGCCATTACCTGTATTGATATTGAGGCGAGTAATACTTGCTATTATATTTCTTTGAACTTTGTCCGTTCGTGGTTTTAACGTAGCATATGTTGCACGATCAACTTTCACTAAGGTTTTTTGTGTATTCTTACTTTGCCTATACCTAAGTTTCACATCATGATTAAAGTTGTTAGACGCCGTGTGCAAATGATCAAGAGAGCTTTTTTGAAGTTGCTTAATCAGTTTTTCTTCCAGTTGAGTCCCAAGAGATTTCAGTTCTTTTTTCGCCTTGTCAGATAATTCAGGGCTCTCTTGATACAATGCCTCATTTATAAAATATGCAAGCAACTCAGTAAATACTTTCTTACCGATCTTATTGAATCGCTTTTGTATATCATTATCGTAGATATCAAGAGAAAATTGCTGACCAAAAGAGCCTTTAAAACTTCTCTTTAAGTTTGTACGAACTTTACTTTCACTCGATAGCCTCTCTGGTACTCGTTGCTCAAGAATTGCAGTTGCAATCTGACGGGTAGCTTCTGAAGCCCCTTTAAGCGTGTCAAGTCCGGAATTCATGTCTACAGAGTAATCATCGCTTGCAATCACAACATCAAAGTTGACACCCATATACATCCCTAAGGTAATTAATTTGTTATTCATTCTGTATATTCAAGAAAGCCTTTATTGCTTTACATGACAATAACTTATAGGGCTCCCTTAAGTTTAATTAAATTTTTAAGTAGTAATAATTTATGAACTTACCTAAAAATCTTCTACCTCAATGCGTAGTATTGCACTCTGTATACTTCGCCGCAAAACAGATAATTAATCGTCTCGATAAATTCTTTCTATCCAAAAAGTCACATTTTCATACATTTTCTGTTACTTGCTTACAAAAAAGCGCCCTATTAGGGCGCCTAATACAATCTGCAATTCAATTAATATCAGGTTGTCGAAAAGTTAAATGACGAAGTTTGAGCTATCTCGCCTCAATCAGCCCAGTAAAACAGAACTAATTAAGACAACCATCCCTAACGATTTGTAATAATCTTATTTGATTTCAACTTTAACATTCATGCAGGTGTAATCATCTTTTGGCCCTCTTCGTTCAATTCTTTTCCGCAAACTATTTATAAATGCAGAGGGTGTTGACATTGTTAGATCCGAGAACCTTGGCCTATGATGCCAATAATCATAAGCACCATCAGACATGATAGATAATAGCAGCGTTCCATCTTCAATAAATTCATCTATTTTTACCACTGTAATTTCATAGTCTAATTCAATTTGAGATGATAATGCCTTTGTTATAACACTGGATAACCTTTCTTTTCTTTCATTAATTTTTTTGACTGGATGCTCACCTTCTTCTATCATTTCTTGGTATCGAGTGTGATCTCTAGTCAACTGCTTTAATTTATTACCTTTCTTTATATAAACCCTACAGTCACCTGCATGTCCAATAATAATCTGTTTACTTGTTACATATACAGTTGTTAGTGTTGTAGCCGCCGTAGCTAAGTTGCTGTCTATTAATGATAACTCATTAATATTTTTCTTTGCTAAATTAAAGGCGGATTGAGTTGAAAAACTACCTTCACTTACACTCTTCTCGACTGATTTGATTGCACTTTTAGATGCGCTGCTCGCACCAGCTATAGACCCTACACCATCAGCTATCGCAAAAACTAAATTACATTGACTATCGTATATAGGCTGTAAGAGAAAATCTTCATTTTCAACCTTCATTGGCTTTGAATAGCTAAAACTACTTACTTCTAGTAACTGAATCATTTAATTTTACCCTATTTCATTTATTGTCAAATTGAAATCTTCAAGTAATTCATCAATATTATTATATCGGTCTGACTGAAAGTGTTTCGTACATTTTTCAGTAATATTTTTAATAGAGCTAGGCGCTTCCTTTCCGCCATATATATCCAATATAACCATACCAATAGAGTATATGTCACTTTGAAAATTAAATTTCTCTTTATTATTAACAACATCGGGATCTACATAGCGACCACTTCCCATTTTACTTATTCTAATGTCAGTTTGATAAGTGGCTCTATCCTCTTTCAAGTCTTTAACTAAGCCAAAATCGGTAATTTTAAACGTAAAGTCAGCATAATATAGAATATTGGCAGGTTTAAGATCTCTATGAACATATCGGTTTTCATGTATGAATTTCACGGCATGCAATATATCAAGTACTGCCTTCTTTTTTAACTTTTCATCCATCCCCTTTTGAATCATGTCCTCTAGGTTACCCTTTGCTAGTTTCATGAAAAAGAATGGTGGGTTTTTATCTAATTCTAAGTGAATTATCGGTGCTATGTACTTTGAATTTTCTTGGCTTAGCTTATATTGTATAGTCGCTTCTTGAACAAATCTCTGCTCTAATCCAGCTATTTCCTTTATTTCACTATCATTATTGCTTCCAGATGGAGAATATATTTTTCGAGCACAGATCTTTGTTAATGGCTCACAGTTTCCATATGCAAAAACCTTATGGACCATGCCAAAGCCCCCAGAACCTAGTTTATTTAAAACTAATATTTTATAGCCATTTAACTCATTAACTATTTTATTTTCCATTAATAAATCAACTTTAGAAATCAACCAAAATCAAAGAAGAATAATCGTATTCACTTGTAATAATTTCTACTAAATGAAATAACAATCAAACCATAAGTATAAATCGACAAGATATTGATAAATTATATTCAATCATTATCAACTCACACTTATACAGATTTTATTAAAATAATTTAATGAGCCAGATCAATACCTCATCTACATACCATTAAACTAATTGTAAGATAATGTTGCACTTACAACAAAGCACCCGACTTGGGTGCTTTACATCATTTTTTTAAGCTGTGGTGATCATTCTATTTGATAGCTACCTGCAGAACTCCCAGCATCAACTGTGACCTGAGCATTTTGCGTGATTTCATCTATCACTGCATGGGCAATCGCTTCGGCCATCGCGGCGCTTTTCGCGTGTGGGCCATTGGATTGCGCAAACCACAAAAAGTCTTCAAGCCAGATAAACAAGGTGTTTAGTCACAAACAACGCCTTGATCCTGAGAAGTGGCTGAGTAATACTCCCTTTTCTTTTCATACATTGCTTCATCAGCAACAGAGAATAAATTATCCAATGGTACCCACTCACTTGATGCGCCACCGACTGAAAATTTAATCGGGTATCGAGTATTACCAGAAAACTCTACCCATTTATTGTTTTGCGCACTCTCAAGTTTTTCAATCACTGAAACTAAAGTGAGTGTATCCAACTCTCTGGCAATAATTGCAAATTCATCCCCACCAATTCGATACAATACAAAGCCTTCCTTTAGGACCGATTTAATGATTTTTGTTGCCCGTTCAATCAGCACATCACCTCGGTCATGGCCATAATTATCATTGAGTACTTTGAGGCCATTGAGATCAATCACTATGATTGCCATCATACCCCAATTGCCTTTCACTATTTCTTGGCAGGCTGCTTTGTAATCTTCATCAAAAGCCTTGCGATTAAAGCAGCAAGTTAATGTATCTCGCCGAGCAAAATCCTCTAATTCCAGCCATGAATAAAGTTGCTTTTTAAAAAGCTCAAGCAGAATTTGTTCTTCTTCATTCATGACATAATTGCCATAATCGAAATAACCAAGCACTCCCCCATTCGAAGCATACATGGTTTTCACCTTAGAACTGGACTGCTTGTGAAAACTGAAATGCATACCCGTACCCGGGAGTAAGCGCTCAAGACCTAAGTTTATCATTTCCGGAATTGCGTGATACCCGACCCCAGCTTGGCCTGTAGTAAAGTTAATCAGGCTCATTAATTTTATTTTATGTGCTTCTTCACGAGATAAATTTGCACGAACCTCTGCCATCTGTTCAGCAACTCTCCGTTCAAGCTCTTGATTAAAATCCGCCAGTTGTGCATTACTGCGTTGAACCTGCTGATTGGCTTGATACAGATCTCGGTTACGCACTTCGAGTTCATCCATATGAATCGTCAACCTAAGCCATAGGGAATCAAGTAAATCCATTAGCCTCTCGAACTCTTTAAACTTAAATCGCTTAGGGTTCAACTTCTGTGGTTGATTATGCTCAAAGCTGCGCACAACCAATTCCATCTTACGAATCGGTTGCGTTAACCACTGACTGATTAAGACAGCAATACACAAAGTAATAACCAGTGTGGCAACGATAAAGTTGTTCAAGTGATGTTTCGACTGAACTAACTCTTGATTCCTGAGATAATTAGAGAAATTCAACACCATGGTGACTTGTAAAGGTTCAATAAAGCTACGATTTTTAACGGTAATATCACTGACAATCTTGGTTTCATTACCTCTTATTGGGCTTAAATTTCCATAGTGAAAACTGAGTGATTCTTGTTTATATAAAAAGCGTTGTGAAAGCTGAACCAAGTTTTTGTATGCAACCAACACAACAAGGTACCCCTGAGATTCATAGTTTGTACCTGTTGATGGCATAAGAGGGAGGAGTGGGCTGACTAAAGCAATACCACTCTGCCCACCATTACTGACCAACCCTTCATTAAAGTATGAGGTATGAAGTATTTTCCCTTCTTGATAAACAGATTTTTTCTTTTTCACCTTCTGCAAAAAGCGGCTGTTTTCTATGTGATAAATCGAACCATTCGTCTCAAACATAGGCTGCCAGTTTTTATCTAGGACATATACTGAACTGACGTCGGTTGCCAATCCTTCAAAGCTCGCTAACATTTGCCAAACAGCACTAGATAACAATCTATTTTCCATTGCCTGCACTAACAAACGATCTTTGGAATACCAACTTGTTAAGTTAGCAATAAAAGAGAGATCTTCTGCAACTGAATTTTTAATACCTTGATTGGCATTCTCTAATTTTCTTTTCTTTTGCTCCATTAAATCAGCTTGATGAGTCTGAATCATGCTTGTCCCAACCCAATAGGCAGGCAGCAAAGAGCATAAAACAATGAAAAAAGTTAAAACACTTCGCAAGCTGATCATGAAACAGCGATCCTATCTCTCTTCAAGTACTGAGATCGAGTTAGCAAAAGCTGCCTTGTATCAAGCTGAGGTTTGATAACTAATATCACAATATGCTCGACCTTATTCCAAGCGCAACTTGTTGCTAACTTAGAAAAGAGGAAGGCAAGCATCTTTAAAGAAAGAATGTGTTTCACCACAACGTTCTCATCCAATCTAATATGCAACAAAGATAGTAAATGAAAAGACGTTATTCAACGATCGGATTTGGTTCTGTTCGTTATGGTGTGAGAGAGCATGTGGTAGAAAATAAAAAGCGCCGCAAATGCGACGCTTAAAAAGAAAGGTTATTGATATTGCAGTTCAAAGTCACGCATGAAATCAACCAAAGCTTGAACCCCTTCAAGTGGCATGGCGTTATAGATTGACGCACGCATTCCACCAACAGCGCGGTGGCCTTTAAGTGCCTTCAAACCTCTTGCATCAGCGAGTTCTAAGAATGTGCTATCAAGTTCAGGCATCGCTAGTTGAAATGGGACATTCATCAGTGAGCGGTTTTCATGGTGAACATCATTGCGATAAAAATCAGATTGATCAATAAAGTCATAAAGCAGTTTTGCTTTCTCTCGGTTACATTGTTCAATCGCTTTCACGCCACCTTGCGCCTTGAGCCATTTAAACACAAGACCGGATAGATACCACGCAAAAGTAGGAGGCGTGTTAAACATTGATTCTTTTTCTGCCAAGACGGTATAGTCGAGAATACTTGGTAAGACTTTTTTCGCAAGACCAAGCAGATCTTCACGAACAATCACAATCGCGATACCTGCTGGGCCAATATTTTTCTGTGCCCCTGCATAAATGACACCGTACTTTGATACGTCTAACTCTCGCGACAAAATGGTTGATGACATATCAGCAACAATAGGTTTGTCCGTTACAGGCAGATCATTAATCTCGATACCATCGATGGTTTCATTAGGACAGAAGTGAACATAGGCAGCATCTGCAGAGACTTTCCACTCAGAAGCTGGCAAAACAGCCATTTTCCCATCAATGGTTGTTTTAGCGTTAAATACATCAGGTTCGCAATATTTCTTTGCTTCGGTTACCGCACTTTCAGCCCAATATCCACCATCAATATAAGTGGCTGTTGGTGCATCTCCTAACAGATTGAGTGGCACGGCTGCGAATTGGGCTCTCGCACCTCCTTGGCAAAAAAGTACTTTATAGTTATCAGGAATACTGAGTAGATCGCGGAGATCTTGTTCTGCATCGACAGCTACTTTAATAAAGGCTTTGCTGCGGTGGCTGATCTCCATGACCGAAGTGCCCAAATCTTGCCAGTTGATCAACTCTTTTTGAGCTTGCTGCATCACCGCTTTGGGTAACCCTGCAGGTCCTGCACTAAAGTTAAAGACTTGCGCCGTATTTTGTTCCATGATCCACATTGCTCCTGCTGAGTAAATAAGTAATATAAGTCGTTAAGTCAAACATACCCAAGCACCTTGAGATCACTCGCCCTTTGGGAGCGTGTCACTTGGGTATATGTATTATTTTTATTGCCCTCTCATCGCGGAAAACAACAAGCTAACCAAAGGTAATTCCTTACCATTATCGAGTGTTAGATTCCCTTCTGAGATTCGCGCATTAAGTTGATAGCCACCCTCTCGCTCTTCAACAAGATCCATCGCAATAAGGTTATCAACCCCTTCTTTAAGCATCGGATTAGACTGAGTCAGCCCTGAAGCAACGTACGTGTTTATAGAGCCTGTTATCATCGAAAGTAGCTGAATCGGATCTTGTGTAACGCTTTTCACACCGGGGAGCGCTTTGAGTAACCATTGACTGTGTGTTTTTGAACCATTCAATGTAAAGGAAAAATCATTGACATTGAGTTCTAAACCTTGATTAACAAGTGAGTCGAGGCTAGAAAGTAACGCTTGAGTTTCTTGTTTATTGATATCGTCTGAACGTTGATAGATCGACGTGATATTTGCAAGTTCAGAGCGGTCAATACCATTGATAGCCATATCAAAGGCAAAGTTTTCAATCACGTTCCCGTTACTTTCAGTCACATGTTTAGCATCTAACAACAAACTGGAATCTATCTTATCTCCCGTTTCATTTAATACACTTTTAGCGCTGTACTGTGCATTTTCCAAGATAAAGGTAGGGGCCTGCTGCGTATCTAGAGCTTCAAGCTTTTGTAACGAAAAACTTTGGTTTCCTAGCCAATAACCATCGGTCTTTTTACCTTTGCCTTGCCCTGTCAAACCACTTAGATGAATCTCTTCACCGTTATTAAAATCTATTTGTATAGAAGGTAAGTCTAATTGATAAGTGATATCACCAAGGATTGTGGCTTCCCCATTCATAATGATTGGGCTTGATGAGACTGTCGTTCCCTTAGACTGATTGTGGTGATTCCAACGATCCAAATTCAAGCTGAAGGTCGTGTTTCCATTAAGCTGTGTCGTGCTGTTCATTGTTATGGCAATGAAATTTTCACCCATTAGCTCAGAATCTGCCGTCAAACTGGTCAATCCATGGGTTAAATCACTTTGTACATCATAGGAGGTGGGTATGCCTTCATTTTCTAATTGGGATTTTATTTCAGCGTCAATCACCGTGTAACGTGTCAGTACAACAGAGGAAAGGTAACCACGGTCATAACTGACGATCTCTGCTTTTATCTCATCAGAGTTGATTTCAGCAATGCCACTTTCAATAATGGATTGTCCAATTTGCCCAACGGCAAGTGGCCAGCACAACGCAAGGGAAATCGCGCCACCGATAGCACCTAATTTTTTATAGTTTTCCATATCATCACTTTTTTATGTTTTTCTCAGTCTACCCCAAACCTACCAAGGATAAAACATGGTTTGTGAAGGTATGCTCAGGGTCGGTCAGAGATAATACTAAGAAAGTAATTTGATCCCAGCTCACAGACTTTATGACTACGAATGGGGATAATTTGATTAGGAGATTGTGCGACTAGCAACTTACATTTATCCGTCTTTATGAGCAAAGGCTAACCCTAGCCCCAAGACTTTGATAAAATTATCACCAAAAGGCACATTTTGTTGGTTGTTAGCCCTAGTTTTGATTATTATAGGGTACACCCAACTGACAGTGGAAAAGCTCACACTTTGGGTACATCATTAACCCTCCAAGTAAAGATTTGGAGATATGGAATTTCACAATAAGGCTTACCGGTAATTATGCGTAAAACATTATTAGCTACAATCCTATTGTTGGCATCTCAGCAAACTCTTGCCTCCAACGATTATAATACGCCTGCAACTGCGAGTAACTTTAGCTATGACTATGCAGAAGCTAGGATTGGGGCTAGCCCTTTCACCTTTGGTGCTGGCTTCAGTTCATCAATTCACCCTAATGCACATATGCTTGCTCGTGTTGATTCTGAACTTGACGGCGATTTTGACGCTGCAGCTGGCTTTGGATTTCATTCTCCTATTAATAACTGGGCAGACCTCACTGGTGCCATGCTTTTAAGAGTGGCGAAACCTTCAAGTTCCAGCGATACCGATGCTGGTATGGAATTAAACCTAGGTGTACGTCAATGGCTTGGTCCACAACTTGAAGTTGGCGGCAAAGGCGGGTATGTCTCCCTCGATAATGATGATAGCTGGATTGCTTCTGTCTATGCTCGTTTCCACTCTACAGAACTATTTTCAATTGGTGCCGAAGCAAGAATCAACGATTTTTACGATAACCAATTGATGTTTACCACACGTTTTAAGTTCTAAACTACCGCGTAACATCTACAATAGCTCATTCTATACCCAAGTAACCTCAAGATACTTGATTCAGCTCGAGGTCGCTGAAAACAGCATCTTGAGGTTACTTTGGGATACAAGTTAATCACACATCGATAGCAGTTGTTTCTTACGCGGTTCCTGCAGGAGCTTCCAATGAATGCCTTCTACAGCACCCGCAAACTTCCACAACAATTTGACATCAACATCGCTGCCATAGGTATTTTTAACTTGATTAAAGACTTTGACCGCGCCTAAATCTAAAAAAGTTTCTACGTCACTAACCCCAGACTTCTTCACCATTCTTTCCAGCGTAAGCTGCATATTCGGCAAATCACGCAAACGTCGGCTTGCCGAAGACTTTTGATACTGTCGTTCCTCGATGGCACAACTTATCGATTTTTCAAGTAAGGTATCTAAGCCCTCAAAGTGAGTAAGAAACAGCCCTGTCACATCATAATAGTTGACCGTTGCTGTAGTTTGTTTTTTAACATGTTTGAATTTTTCACAATGTAATTCAGTAAAGGCATCATCAAGGTTTGCACCGCCTCTCAAATAGCAGCTGTCATTACTAACCAAAGCAAACATGGCGTCATCACTGAACATTCCAATACCACCGAACATTGAACGCTTTTGGTATTGCTTAAACTTGTTCACATACTTGAAAAACTCTTGTTCTGTCTCTGTCATCTCCCTTGACCCTCAATCTGAATAAATTACCCCGATTCGTGTCTGACCAGATAACAGCAGCAAAATGCGCTCCAAAGTATTGCGCAATGAATAAAACATCAAGGCCAACAGCCTCTAGTTAGTGATATTTTTGATTTATGCTCACCAACTTCCTTAATAATACTTAACATAAAAAAAATAGTTTGGATCAATGTCACAATTGACAGATCACAAAGCAAGAATACTTAACTGATCTCTTATTTTAAATAATTGTAACCCAAGCAACTTCAAGTAGATGTACTCCGTTAAAAGCCTTTTGGAGTGCACCTCTGAATCAAATACCTTGAAGTCACTTGCTAAATCATTGCTCTCAAAAAACAATTTCTGAATAAGATGAGGAGAGATTGATGCTTAAACAGTGACACTAAACACGATAAAGCCAGTATTTATGCAAATAATTACAATATGCCTAACCTTTATGCACTTCTTTTCACAGTGACTTCCATTTGATTGCTAACTATGATTCCCTGAAGGTAAACTAACAAAAAGAAATCGACCCTTAGATCATTATGGAACATCTCTCATTCTTTTGGCTGACGAGCAATAAAGATGACCTGATTAAAGCATTAGAATCAGAGTTCGCTAAGCTGGTGAAACAGTCTATTTCATTAGGCAAGATCACACTGCCACCTATCCCTGATGTGGTATTAAGAATTCAACAACTCTGCTCTGAGGAAAGCACAACCATCTTAGATGTCGCTAATGCTTTATTGGAGGATCCTGGACTTGCGGCTAACGTCATACGAGTGGCCAACTCTGTGATATTTAATCGACGTAACATTACTTGCAATGATCTCTTAACAGCAGTATCTCGTTTAGGAATCTTTCGTGTTAGAGATATTGTTACTGCACAAGCTATTGAACAGCTCAAACACTCTGTAAGCCTAAGTAAAGAATGCAGTGAAATTTTAACCCAAAGCGCCACCATGTCGCGAGAGTTGGGAGCGGCAATGGTGCTTGTCATTCAAGAGTTCCAAAAACATGAAAGCAGTCTTTATCGGCACTTAGAACAAGATAAAGCGTTACTCACTGGGTTACTTGCTGACATAGGGTTATTTTGTTTAATCAATGAATACCACCAGTATTTGAGTGAAGGCAATTACCTCGATCCTGATTTAGCCCTTCAAGTCTTTCAACTGCGATGCTCTTCAATTAGTCAGTCCATACTTGAGAAATGGGGGTTTGACGTCGACTTTCGTGAAGTATCCTCTAACACTAAGAAATATCAAACAAGTCGCCCCGATGTCAGCTACCTTGATGTGGCTCGAATAGCAAGCCACCTACTTATGTTCCGTAAGCAAGATGAAAGAATCGACGACCATGAAGTTGAATTCGACCTAACTGGTGCTGAGGTTATGTTTAGTCTTAGCAACTTAAGTGACACGGATTTTCAAAGTGGTATTCAAGAAGTACTCAGTGCAAGCGGTCTTTGAACTTTTCAAAACCAATATACACAAATGACCTGATGATGTTTGACTCAGAGCGAGGTCACTGAGTCGAGTTCAACGAAGACGACAAAGCGGAACAGCCGGCTCTTTCTTATTTTTGTAAGAAGAACGGTTGTCTGACGTAAGAAGTCGGTTCAATGACACGCTCCCAAAGGGCGAGTGATGTTAACTTGCTGACTCAATAAATGAACACAATGCTGTATTAAGATATCAAAATTATGCTTCTAAACACCTTATTTATTTTTGCGCCACTCCTCGTCGGTTATGCATTCACAACTTCAAACTCATCGGTTCTAAAAGCAATCACAAAGCTAACTTCTTACCTCATTTATGTGATTCTTTCATTGATGGGATTAAGTCTTGCCGGATTAGATAACCTAAGCGACAATTTACAGACAATTGTGGTTTATTCGAGTACCTTTTTTATCTGCCTAAGTGGCTGTAACCTAATTGCGTTACCTCTTGTGGATAAAATAATGCCTCTCGAGACAAATCACCATCAAAAAAAGCCCCCTTTTGCTGTCATGCTGATGGAATCACTCAAGCTTGTCTTCGTTGTAAGTAGTGGGTTAATTGCTGGCCTTGTTTTACCCATTGAGCTTTTCTGGATTGATACTGCAAGTGAATGGGTGCTCTTCTTGCTGCTGTTCTTTATAGGCATTCTGCTTCGCAATAGTGGTTTAACACTCAAACAAATCCTCATTAACAAACAAGGCATGGTAATAGCCGCTGTAATCGTAGTGACTTGCCTTCTCGGCGGCATTCTTGCTGGCTATATTTTGGGACTTCCGCTTTACCAGTCTCTAGCGATGTCTTCTGGCTTCGGTTGGTATTCCCTGGCTGGCATTTTGATCGGAGATGCTTTCGGCCCTGTTTTTGGTGGAACCTCTTTTGTGCTTGAATTAATGCGTGAGCTAGTTGCACTGATCAGTATTCCTTTGTTAATTCAACGCTACTCCTGTACAGCCATCGGCTACGCTGGAGCAACCGCAATGGACTTTACACTGCCAGTCATTCAAACAACAGGAGGGATCCGTTGTGTGCCCGTCGCGATTGTCAGTGGTTTTATTTTAAGCTTGCTGGTACCCATTATGATGTTGTTTTTTATATCTCTTGCAAGCTAGATCTCAGGATTCATCGCTCAAATCAAATATAATGAGCGACACCCAAGAGATTCTCAAAACCTCAGTTGCGTGACTGCTACTCAGCAAAAATAAAGGAATAGAAATGATACGCTTAGCCCTTGCAGCATTGTTAGTAATGAGTTCAACGTTAGCAATGAGCTCAACCACAGCATTAGCAGAAGATAAGGAATGTCTGATCGCTAAATATGATGCTTACATCGACGCATCACTACAGTGGTACCAAGATCTAGTTTCATTAACCACAGAAAAGCACCCCGATTTAGATGATGCAGGTCAATGGTTTTTGGATGGGCGCAAACACCACTTCGAGCTAAACCGTGAAGCTGTGCGTTATTTCTTAAATAATGAGCCCAACCGTGTAAAAACGGAACGTTCCGTTGAATCATGGCTCTCTTTGCAGCAAAGCGATATAAAAGCCCTCTCTTCTAGAACTGATCCACTGGGAACACTTGCGCAAAAGACCTTTAATGATAGACAGGCACCCAATCATCCTAAAAATTACGCTCTTCGGTCAGCCTTCGCAGATTTACTTAGTCACCCAAAGCACATAGAACCTGCCTTGACTAAATACAACCAATCTATTGAATCGACTGAGAAGAAAAGCTGTATACTCAAGTTACCTTAAGGCTCTTTGTTATAGGTAGCTTTTGGTAATGGACTCTTCAGTCTTCATAATTAAAACGGGACATTAGCCTCTTTTTGGTTTAGATTGTTCCGCTCGCATTTATCGTATAATTACAAAGATTCTTTGCTATGGTTAAGGAACAGAAAACCGCTGACGTTAGCTTTGATAGCCTGTTGAAGATCTTCACTATCCCTGAAGGTCCAGAGTCGACTTTAACTAAAATCGATCAGAGCTTATCTAGAAACTTAAACCAATTTCTTCGTGAACACATCGTTGCAGAAGAAAAGCCTCTGCATGAGATTGAAAAAGATTTCTCTTCCGCTCATATCCCTGAGCAACCTGAGTTCGTTTCGGATCACACTCAGCATCTTCTCGATACTTTGGTTTCACATTCTGTTCATACTTCAGCGCCAAGCTTCATTGGTCACATGACATCGGCATTGCCTTATTTCTTAATGCCTTTGTCAAAAATCATGATTGCTCTTAACCAAAACTTGGTCAAAATTGAAACATCAAAAGCTTTCACTCCACTCGAAAGACAAGTGCTTGGCATGTTGCACCGTTTAATCTACGGGCAAGAAGATCGTTTCTATACCGACTGGATGCATAGCTCTGCACACTCTTTGGGTGCATTTTGTTCTGGAGGAACAATTGCCAATATTACTGCCCTTTGGGTTGCCCGAAACCAGGCATTAAAAGCTCACAAAGAATTCAAAGGGATAGAAAAAGAAGGCGTATTCAAAGCCATGAAACACTATGGTTATGAAGGCTTAGCGATTTTGGTATCTGAACGCGGTCATTACTCACTAAAAAAAGCCGCTGACGTTCTTGGTATTGGCCAAGAAGGGCTAATTTCAGTAAAAACGGATGCACAAAATCGTATTGATATCAAAGAGCTAAAGAATACATTTGAGCAACTCCAATCGCAGAAAATAAAAGTCTTTGCGGTTGTCGGTATTGCAGGCACAACCGAGACAGGGAATGTTGACCCACTTGATCAAATTGCCCAAGTCTGCGCAGATAATCAATGCCATTTTCATGTTGATGCTGCTTGGGGAGGTGCGACATTAATGTCCACTCAACATCGTTCCTTACTAAAAGGGATTGAATTAGCGGACTCTGTCACAATTGATGCTCACAAGCAGCTCTATATCCCCATGGGGGCTGGTATGGTCTTATTTAAAGATCCTGACATGATGAGTTCGATTGAACATCATGCTCAGTACATACTTCGTAAGGGCTCAAAAGATTTAGGCAGCCATACTCTAGAAGGTTCTCGTTCAGGTATGGCGATGCTCGTTTATGCCGCCATGCATATTATCAGCCGACCCGGTTATGAGTTATTAATCAACCAAAGTATTGCAAAAGCAAACTTTTTTGCATCTCTAATTAAAGAGCAAAATGACTTCGAACTGGTTTCCGAGCCTGAGTTATGTCTTCTAACCTATCGCTATTTGCCAAGCCACGTCCGCACAGCTCTTGAAAAAGCATCTCCTCAAGATAAAGAAATGCTGAACGCACTCCTTAATGAGCTCACACAGTTTATTCAAAAACGACAGCGGGAAACGGGTAAATCTTTTGTTTCTCGTACTCAGCTCAATCCAGAGCAATGGCAGTACCTAAATACCATTGTATTCCGCGTTGTACTGGCAAACCCTTTAACGACTGATGATATTTTACATGCCATCTTAGAGGAGCAGCGACAGATTGCACTCCAAGCACCGCATTTATTGGAAAAAATCAATCATTTCGCGTTAAACATTCTTGAATAATTAATGAGCTTTACTCTGTACCTAAGTAGCCTCAAGGTATTGTGTTCAACGAGATGGCTTAACAACTAGATACCCATAAAAAAACACGTCACCGTGTTCAATATTATGTTTGGTTTTGTATTTTAAATAATTTAGTTTGAGGGCTGTCAAATTCTTACTAAATAGTAACTATATTTGTTACAACCGATTTAGAGTTCGGGTTTATACTAATTTGATGGTGCTGGTGGTTTCGTTAACGCTTTTATTAATAAGGCCTTTTTCGTTAACAGAACCAGCAAGTTGTTCTCTATACCTTTGTGAACACTATGAATACATTAGAAAAAATACAAAAAAATTTAGAAAATTTTAGTAAGTCAGAACGTAAAGTTGCTGAAGTTATTATGGCGTCTCCACAAACCGCTATTCATTCGAGCATTGCGACTTTAGCTAAAATGGCGGATGTCAGTGAACCAACGGTTAATCGTTTTTGTCGCCGCCTAGATACCAAAGGTTTCCCAGATTTTAAGTTACACCTTGCTCAAAGCTTGGCAAATGGTACTCCTTACGTCAATCGTAATGTAGAGGAAGACGATGGCCCAGATGCATACACACATAAAATCTTTGAATCAACCATGGCCTGCCTTGATGTTGCAAAAAACAGCCTCGATTCAATGCAAATAAACCGTGCTGTCGATTTGCTTACTCAGGCTAAGCGCATCTCTTTCTTCGGCCTGGGGGCTTCTTCTGCTGTCGCTCGTGATGCACAAAATAAGTTTATTCGCTTTAACATTCCTATCAGCTGCTTTGATGACATTCTTATGCAAAGGATGAGTTGTATTAACTGCAGCGATAACGATGTCATCGTTTTAATCTCCCATACCGGTCGAACAAAAAGTCTTGTTGAAATCGCAAATTTAGCCCGTGAGAATGGTGCTACCGTTATTTCAGTCACTGCAAAAGATTCACCTCTTGAAAAAGCCAGTTCATTAGCGATAACACTTGATGTCCCTGAAGATACCGACGTTTATATGCCAATGGCGAGTCGTGTTGTACAAATGACGGTCATCGATGTGTTAGCGACTGGCTTTACACTGCGCCGTGGTACCGGTTTCCGTGAAAACCTAAAGCGTGTGAAAGATGCGTTAAAAGACAGTCGTTATGATAAACTGGACTCTTATTAATCATTCTTCACCCAATTTATATAGGCAGTTTAGAGATAGCGTTTAGTTTTTGTTCGATAGATTTCACCTATCACAGTAAGAAGAAAATGCTGCTTTATTTCCTAAAAAGAATCATGCATAGTAATCTCAACTCAAGGGGCAAGGTTCATCAATAATGTCCCCGAAACCAAAATTCGATTTTCAGGAGAATTAAGCTTATGTTCGTAGTTATCTTTGGTCGTCCAGCTTGCCCATTTTGCGTTCGTGCAAAAGAACACGCAGAAACATTAAAAGAAAAACGTGATGACTTTAACTACCGCTATGTAGACATCCACGCGGAAGGTATTTCTAAAGCTGATCTAGAAAAAACGGTAGGTAAGCCAGTTGAAACTGTGCCTCAAATCTTTATCGACCAAGAACATATTGGTGGTTGTGATGAGTTTGAAGCATACGCAAAAGAACATCTAGGTCTTTTTGACGAGTAAATTTAAGTCTCTCGACTTTCTTTTAAGACAAGAAAAACCCTAAGAATTGTTAACTCTTAGGGTTTTTTGTATTCTGCCTTAATAAAGAGAATATTTTAAGTAAAGGTAAACAATAAGCTGAGCTGAGACCAATCTAACCGTCTATACATTACACATCGCAGCTAAAACATTCAAAGATGCTTAGATAAACGCAACAATAAGACTTGGTCATCTCGGCTGTAACTTTGTAATTGTAACCTTACAAACCAACTCGGCATAAAGTCCCAACGAACCCCAGCACCAATACTCACTGAAGAATGATGTTTTTCCTTCACATCAACGTCATCACTTGAACCTTTTACAAAGTTTAGTCCACTACTTAAATAAACCTTAAACTCTTCATTTAAAGGATAGTGATACTGCCCTTCGACGCCAAAATTACGGTATTTTATTCCAGCCTCTGTTCCCGAGGTCATCCTTACTGTCGCTTCTCCCATCTCGGTATAATATCCCTCAACAGTAAAAGCTCCCTCTTCTAACCCTACAAATAACTGGTAAGCAAAATCACTATGTTCTGTAACCTTGAAGCCTAGCTCGTTACTATCTGGGGAGAGGTAACTCCCCCCTACTGCAGCACCGACATAAGGCTGTGCTTGTGCATTAACCGTCGACACTTGCAATAACGGTAACAACAACATTGATGGAAGCACTCGTCGTAACAATAAACCAAGTAAACCGATTATCGATAACCATCCAGCGCTACCACCTGCACTACGTCCAACTTCAACAAATTCTACAGGTGAGGATAAGGGCTCAGTCACGGTGACACTCAGGTGAATTTCTCCATTGACTTCACCATCCCTATCAAATGCTCCACCATCTACCGCATTGAGTAAAACACAATGATCACCAGCGTTAAGACCTGCAGTAAATTTATCTTGCTCTTTTGATGATGGACACGTTCCTTCCTTACCATCTAGCCAGCCAGATGACATCACAGGTTGTGTCTGGCCAGATTGCGCTTGGTAGGATTCATCTGACCATTGATCACCACCCGACATACTGTAGAGTGTTGCATTATTACCAATTGGTTCAGACATTGGCAGAACCGTTTGAACATCGTCTTTAGAACCATTGAGTTGTAATTGCATATCGTACACCTCGTGATGCACTTCCCCATCAGGAGAGGAAACATCATAAAACTCCATAAAGTTTTCCATTGGTACTACAGCAGATGATGAATCAACACTCTGAGCATAATCCGCTACTTTTGGATGAACTCCCTCCTCCACAATAATCGCATGTGAATCATCGGTGAGAATCTGCGTGCTAATACAAGGAGATTCAATAATAGAGTCAACAGCATCATCTATGCCATCATGGTCGACATCAATGATAATTTCACCACTGTCTTTAACTAACACCTCATAATCCGTACTTAGATTCACAATGGCTGCACCGATATATTTGGTCACTTCAACCTGACCCGTATAACGCCCTGCAGGATAAATCGTATTAGCAATTGAGAGCGTATTCCCCGTCAGTTGAATCTCGCTAGATAAATTCAGGCCTTCCGGTAGAGTCCAAAGAATATTTCTATCTCCAGTTTGAACGCCTGGTGCATGTAGAATAAAGCTGACTACATTATCGTTATCGCGCAACTTATTACTGACCCAAAGTGAAATATTATCACTGATGGTAGGGTCAGAGCCCGCCAAGACTTCATCTTTATTACTGATATCATCACCATCAGCGTCTTCTTCAAGTGTGGAAAGTAATTCTTCTTGGGCCAAGGTCAAGCCGTTACCATCATCATCTGCGGTTCCATTGATTGTCGGGTTATCTGAGTTTTCAAAGTCAAAGCCCTTCATCACTTCATAAATATCATTCAAGCCATCGCCGTCGGTATCATCAGTTAGTGTCACTGTATGATTACCCCCATCGTGAAGCAATATAACTTCTAAAATATCCGGAATACTATTACCATTTGTATCTCTCTCATTTGCACTGACTGGGTTAGTACCTAATTCCATTTCCCGCTGGTTTGAAATTCCATCGTAGTCCCAGTCTCCGTTTGGATCATTATTCACCATATCAAGCAAGGATATAAAATTACTGTCTTCATCACTATTTTGAAGTGGATCAAGCTCACAAGTAAGTTCACTGAGGTTATTTAAACCATCGCCATCCAAGTCTTCATGTGCATCAATAACTCCGTTTTCACCATGTTCCCCATCTAAATGCTGACTGTGAGAATCGGAATTACCATCTGAAGTTCCAAGTAATGCTTCTTGTTCTTCTGTCAGACCATCCAAATCGAGGTCTACATCAGAAGATAATAGTGTTTGATTGGTGTTAACTCGATTAATAATTGCCTGAATCTCTTCAGCCGTTGGGTTAGCTGGGTCGGCATACGTTCCTGCTTGTAATGCTGCAATATAGTCTGCAATATTTTCAGAGGTCACTCCCGACACACCTTCAATTGCATTCAGATCCTCTGGGGTCAATGCCGAGCCATCTGTCGTGCCGGCGATGACGTCTGCTACTGCATCCAAGTTGGCTTCACTGGTGTTAACCATATCAAGCGCGGCTTGGATCTCTTCAGCGGTTGGATTGGCTGGGTCAGCATAGGTGCCGTTTTGTAGCGCTTCAACGTATTCATCCAGATTATCCGCTGTGGCCCCGTCCACACCATCAATGGCATTAAGATCCTCTGGGGTCAATGCCGAGCCATCTGTCGTGCCGGCGATGACGTCTGCTACTGCATCCAAATTAGCTTCACTGGTATTAACTGTATCAATGGCCGCTTGGATTTCTTCTGCGGTTGGATTAGCAGGGTCGGCATAAGTACCATTTTGAAGGGCGTCAATGTACTCGTCCAAATTATCGGCTGTCGCACCATCCACACCATCTATCGCATTCAGATCATCCGCCGTCACCGTGACACCATCGGCATTACCCGCAATGTCTTCCGCTACCGCATCCAAGTTGGCTTCACTGGTGTTAACCATATCAAGCGCCGCTTGGATCTCTTCGGCGGTTGGATTAGCTGGGTCTGCGTAAGAGCCGTTTTGCAGTGCCTCAACGTATTCATCCAGATTGTCTGCCGTGGCCCCGTCCACACCATCAATGGCATTAAGATCCTCTGGGGTCAATGCCGAGCCATCTGTCGTGCCGGCGATGACGTCTGCTACTGCATCCAAGTTGGCTTCACTGGTGTTAACCATATCAAGCGCGGCTTGAATTTCTGCTGCGGTTGGATTGGCCGGATCGGCATAGGTGCCGTTTTGCAGCGCCGTGAGATATTCATCGACGTTATCTGCCGTCGCGCCATCCACGCCATCAATCGCATTGAGCTCTTCCGCTGTCACGGCTGTGCCATCGGCATTGCCCGCGATGTCTTCCGCGACCGCACTTAGATTGGCTTCACTGGTGTTGACCATATCAAGCACCGCTTGAATTTCTGCTGCGGTTGGATTCGCTGGGTCAGCATACGTGCCGTTCGCCAATGCATCGGTATACACAGACTCATTCGCCGCATCGGCCCCACTGATGCCATCAATCGCATTCAGTTCATCCGCCGTCACTGCGGTGCCATCCGCATTACCTGCGATGTCTTCCGCTACCGCAGCCAAATTCGCTTCACTGGTGTTGACCATATCAATCACGGCTTGGATTTCGGCTGCCGTTGGATTCGCCGGGTCAGCATACGTGCCGTTCGCCAATGCATCGGTATACACAGACTCATTCGCCGCATCGGCCCCACTGATGCCATCAATCGCATTCAGTTCATCCGCCGTCACCGCGGTGCCATCGGCATTACCTGCGATGTCTTCCGCGACCGCACTTAGATTCGCTTCACTGGTGTTGACCATATCAATCACGGCTTGGATTTCGGCCACGGTTGGATTCGCCGAGTCGACATAAGTCCCGCTGGCCAATGCATCCGCATACAGCGCTTCATTCGCCGGGTCGGCACCACTGACTCCAGTAATGTCATTTAATTGCGCTGCCGTCACCCCAACTGTGTTGGTGTTACCCGCGATGTCTTCCACCACTTCCGCTAACGCCGCTTCACTCGCGTTCACCGCGTCAATCACCGCTTGGATTTCGGCTGCCGTTGGGTTGGCTGAGTCAGCATAGGTCCCCGATTTTAAGGCGGTTGTATACCTTGATTCATTGGCAACAATTGCACCACTTACACCATCTATTGCATTTAACTCAATTGAGCTTATTGCTATTGCATCATTATCTCCGTTAATTTCATCAATCACGGCTAAGTCTGCAGAGAAGCGCCCCCAAAGGTTATTACTCGATAGGTTATGTTCACTATTAAAACCATTTTGTTTAAGATTAGGCATCCAATGCAAGTTAGTTGTAATACCACAAGAGTGCCAAATCCGTTCATGTAGGCTTACTATTGGTGCATCACAAGTACCTATGATACTGCCACCAGTACCTGTCCATTCCGAGCCTCGTCCCTCACCATCAGTAAAGTATGCCCCCATTGTTTGGTAGGCTTGTAACCTTTTCACGTAAACAGGGTCTTGAGTTTCCCAATCAAAAGGAGTGTTTTCATCTGCACCTGCGTTCATTCGGAATTCATTAACACGTAAGCCAGATGCAATATCTTGAGTTAAAACAGTATTAGTTTGTAATGCAATATCAGTCACTTGTGTATAAGCACCTGACGCTTTTGACTCACCAGAAGCAATTAAGATCCAGCCATTTTCATCAACGTAACTAGAGAATACCGTGCCGTTTTGGTAGAAATAGTAAGTCCCAGCCTGAGTGATAGTATTGGCGTATTCAGGATGAGCAAATGGAGAATTAATAGAACCATCGCCAGTGTAACCATCTGGCATAACTGGATCGTCGCGAACAACAAGATTCATTGTTTTAGTAATCGTTGGGTAATCATGACCAGAAACAGAGTCGGAATAGTGCAAGTTAAGGCTATTTTCAAATGTTTGTAAGTCGGTTACATCACTGTTGATCTGAATTTGGTATTTTACTTGAACCATCTCCAAATAGTTCAAGCTTCCTCCAGATGAAGAAGTCGCCCCGTTCCCCATATTGATATGGATTTCATGAGCGGATGAATCATAATAACCCAAGTCATCACCTTGAGCATCTGTGATTGCACCAACACCAATACCAGAAACAATTTCCATACTATTAGTAACATAAGAAAGACCTGAAGGCAGTACATTATATAGATATATATCATTACCACGACTGCCTGTTGAATCAACATTTACATGGACATCAACAATATCGCCAGCTTTTAGATAACCTCCGTTGTGATCAACGTATCCAGTATGCATTCTTACTTCTGGGACCACCTCAATTTGCAAGCCTAAAACATGCAAATTGGCCCAGTCTGGTCCTGCTTGACCAGATTCATGAACGCCCTTATTTCGAAGACAAACGTTTGTAGTATTATTAGTAATTAAACTGCTAGCATCTATTATGTCTGTATCCCACTCACCAAGAGTATGAGACGTTGTTTGAGCGACACCATTAATTGTAAACGTGTTATTTAAGATATCATTATGTGGATTAAGAGAGTTACTTAAGCGAGCTGCTGTACTATTCGTACATGTTGCCGGGTTGCTATCACTAGAAGTTGCGATGGTCAGAGCATTACCATAATTTGTCGAAGCCCCAAAACCTATGACTAGAGCTTCGGCATCAAAGCTGCCTGTTGAAGGTGTAATAATATTGTCTATATTTACGTCAACTGCAGCTGAAGCAACAAACTTTAAGCCATCATGAATTGAAATATTTTTATATCCAAGACTTTCACCTACAGCAACTACAACAAGAGCCCAACCGCCCTTGTCGCTTGAACTTCTATTTTGGAATATATCTTTAACATGATATGTACCAGCACCAGCAGATTGAACCAAACTTGTCACGTCAGCTCTCAAACCAGCTGCAGACCAATCATAAACGCCATCTGCCCAATCCGCATCAATGGTTGTGTAGTCTGTTGCTCCGGGAACTTTTATTTTTACCTTTGCTCTTACGTCCCCTGGGGTCCATGTTCTCAAATTGTTATCGTTAGCTCCCCAAAACAACCATGCTTTATAAATCGTTGAGTCAGGTGGTAGAGTTAAATCTGAGTAAGTGGGATCGGAGGTGTAGGGGTCACCGTCTGCAGAATATATATATCCACCTGCAGCTAATCTAATTTCACCTTGCACGTTCTCATTAAAAAGTTCAGTGAAATCTTTTTCAGCAAAAGAGTCTGGATGAATAAAAACTAGTAAAAGTAGAACAACAAATCTTTTGCAGAGATGAGATATATTTTTCAGGCAGGCATTTATATTCATCACTAATTTACCCTTCATATTGGCGTTACACAGACCTAGCAAAATTTAAACCAATCTCACCTTCTTCTCGAATAACTTATATTATTTATATTTTCAATAACATATACCTAATAATTTCATTTTTGACATTTTCAATTTTATTAACTACTGATAATTATTGTTAATAAAAATTCTCTTTTTGAGTTTTTTTTTGAGATTAATTTTGAGAAAATGGTATAAGCACATCATTCCAAACTTGAAAGCACTACCTGTATTAACTCTTAAACTCAGAACTTTTTTAAGTTAGAATGAAAAATAATATTACTATCATTAAAGTTTAATCTAAGAGCTCTAACGTGAATATTGACGTTGTACAACTACTTGAACAAAATCCTATCTTGCTAATTTTCGTTGTTCTCGCGATTGGTTTGAGTATCGGAAAGCTTCGTTTTGGAAGTCTTCAACTTGGTAACTCAATAGGAGTTCTTATCACTTCCCTTGTGATGGGACATCTTGGGTTTTCATTTAATGCTGAAGCTCTGACTATCGGCTTCATGTTATTTATCTATTGCGTAGGGATAGAAGCGGGGCCTAATTTCTTTGGTATTTTTTTCCGCGATGGAAAACATTACTTCATACTCAGTATGACCGTTCTTATCACAGGTGTTGCACTTACCTACTTCTGCAGTCATTGGCTAGGGTTAGATTTTGGATTATCAGCCGGGATGATGGCAGGAGCTTTAACTGCAACACCTGTTTTAGTTGGTGCTCAAGACGCTCTAAACTCTGGTCTCGCCACCATTCCTAATCAAATGGACTTTTCCATCGTTTTAGAAAACCTCTCAGTTGGATATGCGATGGCATACCTTGTTGGCTTAATCAGCATGATTATGTTTGCCAAGTTACTGCCGAAACTACAAAAACAAAACCTATCTGACTCTGCTCAGCAAATAGCCCAAGAGCGCGGCCTCGGCAACTCCAGACAACGTAAAGTCTACTTGCCGATCATCCGTGCTTATCGGGTTGGTCCCGAGTTGATCAATTGGACTGATGGTAAAAATTTACGCGAACTGGGTATTTACCGCCAGACAGGTTGTTATATTGAACGAATTAGACGAAATGGCATTCTTGCCCATCCCGATGGCGATGCGATTTTGCAAGAAGGCGATGAGATCGCATTAGTTGGCTTCCCTGACAGTCATGCCCGACTCGACCCGAGTTTTAGAAACGGTAAGGAAGTCTTCGATCGTAATTTGCTCGATCTGAGGATCGTAGAAGAAGAAATCGTCGTTAAAAGTGATGCTATCTCTGGTAAACGCCTCTCAGATTTGAATTTATCTGGCTATGGCTGTTTCTTAAACCGTGTTGTCCGTGCCCAAATTGAAATGCCCATGGATTTAGATATTGTGCTCGCAAAAGGGGACGTCCTTCAAGTCAGTGGTGAGAAAAGCCGCGTGCATGGTTTAGCAGAAAAAATCGGCTTTATTTCTATACACAGTCAAATGGCTGACCTTTTGGCTTTTTGTAGTTTCTTTATTCTCGGCATTATGTTCGGCTTGGTAACAATGACGTTTGGTCAGGTGTCTTTCAGCTTAGGCAACGCAGTAGGGCTTTTACTCTCAGGGATCACACTTGGCTTTCTTCGTGCAAACCACCCTACCTTTGGCTACGTCCCTCAAGGGGCATTAAATATGGTCAAGGATCTGGGGCTAATGTTTTTTATGGTTGGTATTGGACTCAGTGCAGGTGGCAAGATGTTTGAGCACTTAACCCAAGTCGGCCCTCAAATTATTGGTTTAGCCTTTATCGTCAGTGTTGTTCCAGTGGCATTAGCCTATGTCGTTGGTGCATATGTATTAAAGATGAACCGTGCACTTCTGTTTGGAGCAATTATTGGGGCAAGAACTTGCGCACCGGCAATGGATATCGTGAACGAATATGCTAAATCGACGATTCCGGCTCTTGGCTATGCGGGAACTTATGCTATCGCTAATATCTTGATGACATTAGCTGGTACTGTCCTGATTATTCTAAGCTAATGGATTGAATGACTATAATCAGCTAGTTGAGGCAACGCTCATCATTTAACACAAAGTTTTAAGACCAAAAAAGGCGCTCAATGAGCGCCTTTTTAATTCCGTTTGAAACCATTAGATTTGAGTAAAATCTGTTTCAACTAATGGGTTCACGTCTGCTTCGTAATCCACACCTTCAACACCGAAGCCGAATAGCTTCAAGAACTCTTCTTTGTACTCAACGTAATCAGTTAGCTCTTTTAGGTTTTCAGACGTGATCTGTGGCCATAGGTCACGACAGTGTTGTTGAATGTCGTCACGCAGTTCCCAGTCATCCAGGCGTAGACGGTTTACTTCATCTACTTCTGCTGCGCTGCCGTCTTCTTTGTAAAGACGTTGGCTGAACATACGGAAGATCTGCTCCATACAACCTTCATGTACGCCTTCTTCACGCATTTTCTTGAATACCATTGCAATGTATAGCGGCATTACAGGAATTGCAGAACTTGCTTGAGTCACAACAGACTTAAGTACCGCTACGTTTGCGCTACCGGCAGTTGCAGAAAGTTTCTCGTTCAGTACTGCTGATGCACGATCTAGGTCCATTTTCGCTTTACCTAGAGCACCATCCCAGTAGATCGGCCAAGTTAGCTCAGTACCAATGTAGCTGTATGCAACTGTTTTACAGCCATCAGCTAGAACGCCTGCATCTGAAAGTGCATTAATCCATAGTTCCCAGTCTTCACCGCCCATTACGGTTACTGTATCTTGGATTTCTTGATCAGTTGCAGGCTCTACGCTTGCTTCGATGATGACGTCTTTGTTGGTATCAACCGCCGTTGATGTGTAAGTCTCACCGATAGGCTTAAGGGCTGAACGGATCAGCTCACCGGTTTCTGGCATTTTACGAACAGGAGAAGCTAGGGAGTATACGACCATGTCTACTTGACCAAGGTCTTGCTTGATTAAGCCAATGGTTTTTTGTTTCGCTTCATTTGAGAAAGCGTCACCGTTGAGGCTTTTTGCGTACAAGCCTTCTTCACGAGCGAGCTTTTCAAACGCAGCAGAATTGTAAAAACCTGCTGTTCCTGGCTTTTTCTCTGTGCCTTCCTTCTCGAAAAAAACACCAATCGTTGAAGCACCGCCACCAAATGCAGCAGCAATACGAGAAGATAAACCGTAACCACTTGAAGCACCAATAACCAGAACGCGCTTAGGTGCATTCTTAATTGGGCCTTGTGATTTGGTGTAAGCAATTTGCTCTTTTACATTAGCTTCACAACCCACAGGGTGCGTAGTTGTACAGATAAATCCACGAATTCTAGGTTTGATGATCATATTCAACTTCCTTTAAAACACGTTGTTAGGATAAGAGTTTCAGCGTTAGTTCGCACGTCATTTCTGTAAAAACACCACAAAAATGTAAGTGGTTGGATCACTCAAGAGTCACAGGTTTACTTTTAAGACCATAAATTATGCTCAATCTGACTTTCAAGCTGCTTAGCCATTAATAGTACATAACCCAAAGCACCACGGGGGTACTTTGGGTTATTAATGAGATGAACTCAAGCAACCAGCTTAAGGAGTTATTAAACGGTTAAGCTACGGAGTTTAAGTGTGACTTTTTAGAGCAGTGTGTCCGCACTTCTGAAAAATCATGACTAAAATGATCCACTTGAATAGCTTTTGAACGCAATTTATCAGCAGCTAAGACTTGTTCAACTTCTCGCTCGGAAAGAACGTCGTTTTTCAATGCTTGTTCTAGACGATTTTGCAGCATGCCTTTACGGTCTACTTTGCCTTCTTTAACACCTTTCATCAATTTTATCTCCAACGGTTTAATCTCGTACATGGCTAAGAAGGCTCTATCCATTAAACCAATATTGTCATTTTCATCTTTACCTACATAGCACAGATGAGTTAATCGCTCTCGCTGCACCCCAGGAGTCATTATCGCTTCAGCAATTCGGACACATAAATCGTGGCTTGGTGCTTTGAAGTGATTTCCAAGAGGGAATAAGAGGCCTTTGAGTGCAATGCCTGCATATTTAATAGGGAAGTTCGCATAAACTTCATTCAGTGATTTAGCAGCATGAAATAAACAATGTTGAATAGCATAGTGAACAAAATCCAGATCTTCTTGAAGGCGACCTTCGTCTTCGTACTTTTTCAACGTGGCACTTGCCATGTATAAGTAACTTAGGCCATCCCCCAAACGTGCTGAAATCATCTCTTTACGTTTTAACTCGCCACCCAGCGTTAACATGGCAACATCTGCACTAACAGCAAGTGCACGGCTCAAACGACTAATATCTTGGTAGTATTGCTGAGTAGGACCACTGGTGGGCACTTTGACTAAACGTGAACCAGTAAGCGCAGCACTAAAAGCACCCAAAGAATTACTTAGAGCATGTTTAATATGCTTAAATAGTAAATCATCAAAGTCTTTTTGGCCTTGCTCTTGATCTGGGTTAGCTGCCGCCTCCATTTCTTTAAGAACATAGGGATGGCAGCGTGTAGCGCCTTGACCAAAGATCATTAAATTACGGGTAAGAATGTTGGCCCCTTCAACCGTAATCGCAACCGGAATCCCCAAATAGTGCTTGGCAAGATAGTTCATCGGGCCATCTTGAATTGCTCTACCCGCATGAATATCGAACGCATCGTTCATGATGATTCTACCCATTTCTGTCATATGATACTTAGCTATCGCAGTAATAATCCCCGGCTTCTCATTAAGGTCAAGCGCCGTGGTTGTTAGTGTTCTCGTCGCTTCAAGTAAGTAGGTTAAGCCACCAATTCTTCCCATAGCCTCAGCAACACCTTCAAATTTACCAATTGACATACCAAACTGCTTACGAACATACGCGTAAGCACCTGTTGTTCGGGTCGTCAAATGTCCAGCAGCGGCACCTATGGCAGGTAATGAAATACCACGGCCGGCAGAAAGGCACTCAACCAACATTCTCCAACCTCTACCCGCATACTCTGCCCCACCAATCAACCATTCGATCGGAATAAACACATTTTCACCACGAGTAGGGCCATTCATAAACGCTAAACCAATCGGATCATGACGATCACCAATCTCAACACCGTCATGTTTGGTAGGAATCAGGGCACAGGAGATGCCAATATCTTTTTTATCGCCAAGCAAACCTTCTGGATCATACAGTTTGAATGCAAGCCCAAGAACCGTTGCGACTGGAGCCAGTGTGATGTAACGCTTATCCCAGCTCAGACGAATACCCAGCACTTCCTCTCCCTCATGCAGCCCATAACAAACAACGCCTTTATCTGGAATTCCACCAGCATCAGAACCGGCTTCAGGTCCTGTCAGTGCAAAGCAAGGAATTTCTGTCCCATCAGCCAAACGTGGAAGCCAGTATTCTTTTTGTTGTTGAGTGCCATAATGAGAGAGCAGTTCTCCGGGACCGAGGGAGTTGGGTACCATCACAGAGACAGCAGCACTGATACTTCGAGTCGCGATTTTGGAAACAATGGTCGAATTAGCGAATGCTGAAAATTCTCGCCCACCATATTCTTTAGAAATAATCAGAGAAAAAAAGCGCTCTTTGCGTAAATATTCCCAAGCAGATTTAGATAACTCACGATCTTCTTTAACCATTTTCTGATCATCGATCATACTCAGTAAGGTTTCTAGTTCATTATCTATGAAATGCTGCTCCTCCGCCGACAAAATAGGCTTAGGATACTGAAGGAGCGTCGAAAAGTTCGGTTTCCCTGAAAACAACTCCGCATCCCACCAGACACTGCCAGCTTCCATCGCTTCCTTTTCAGTACTCGACAAAGGCGGTAGCACTTTCTTAAACATGGTAAATGCAGGGTCAGTGATCCACTTTTTACGTAAAGAGCTCATAGTTCAAATCCTTTGTTAATTAAAAAATCATTATTTCGCTGACATTCCAGATGATAAAAAGACAATGAGACTATCGATTACCCATTTCACTAACACTTTTTGTTTAAATCGACTTTCTGCCAACTCAGTTAGCGCTTGGCTAGAAGCCATCGTGAAAATGCATGCCCCCAAGGTAAAATGCAATCGCCAAAATAACAGTTCTTCAGTTAGCTCTGGATTGGCCTTTTTAATTGATGAGACAAACAGGGTGAAAACATTTTGATACCGGGTCCCTATGAACCATCTCAGGTGTCCTTGTAAATCGGTATAACTTCTTCCAATCAATAACATAAATAAGATCGTGCCGTTCGGCCTAACATCATTCAGCGCCTTTAAAGGGAGCCTCAATGCTTCAAAGACTTCTTGCATAGAATAATGTGGGCGTGCATTGAGCTCCATTAAACTGCTCTCAATGTTTGGCATCAAAGCTTCCAAGTAACGATCTATAACGGCTCTGACGAGTGTTTTCTTATCTCCAAAATGATAATTCACTGAGGCTAAGTTGACATTTGCCTTTCCTGTAATTGTACGAAGTGACGTGTCATTAAAACCATTTTCAGCAAAAAGTCCTTCAGCAACATCCAAGATTTTTTCTTTTGTCATCCCTTTTGAAGCCATTTCAATCACCCGTATCAAACACTTGTTTAAAATATACTCCCCAACATAAAAAGTAACAATTGATTAACATCACAAATTAACAAAATGGTCCGACCAGATGAAGTTAGTTTGTTGTTCTGAATACAGAAAAATTTTTTAAAAAAAAGTGGAACTGTTTTCAATCATGCAAGTCTTATTTATTGTAATGACATGCAAGATTTAACTGGCCGTCGAACTTGTCTCCATACCGTTGTTACACACTGCTTTATTTAACTCCTTTTTTGTTTTTCCAGACCCAGTATATGGGTCTGGTTTTTTTTATTCCTTAAAAATGAAAAAAGCTCCGTTTAACGGGAGCTTTTCAATTTAAGTCACTCATTCAATTATAGAAAGCATGGGCTTGCTGATTATTCAAGTAACTTCAAGCACCTTTAGGTCACTTGGGTATATCTACCTTTTAGCTACACTTTTTAGCTTCAGCTGTTTCTTCTATCGCATTCTTAGGTAGCGACCCATTGAGTAAGGCATAGCCCAGTATCGCAGCAGTCGTTGAACCCATTAGGATCCCCAAACGTGCGTAAGTATCAAATTCTGGGCTGACTCCTGCGAAGGCCAACGAGGAAATAAAAATCGACATCGTAAAACCAATACCACACAACACAGATACAGCGAAAATGTGCATAAAGTTAACGCCCTTAGGTAACTTTGCTACTCCCGCTTTTACTGCCACCCAACTGAATGTGAATATCCCTAGAGGTTTACCAACTAACAAGCCCAGTGCGATACCCAATGGCAACATTGACGTTAAGCCAGACAAAGAGACACCTTGCAAGGAAATCCCTGCATTTGCAAAAGCAAACAAAGGTAGAATAAAGAAGGCTACATATGGGTGTAAAGCATGCTCCATATGTTTTAGAGGCGAAGGTTGACCTTCTTTTCCCTTTAGTGGTATTGCAAAACCAATTACAACACCAGCCAATGTCGCATGAACGCCTGATTTAAGAACCGCAAACCAGAGAATAGCACCAACAACCATGTACGGTAATAATCTCGTCACCTTTTTGGTATGAAGAACATACAACAGACCAGTCATGATAAAGCCAACGGTAAGAGCGGATGTCGACAGTTCACCTGTATAAAATAAAGCAATAATAACGACGACACCAAGGTCATCAATAATAGCCAATGCGAGGAGAAAAACCTTCAAGCTGATTGGAACTCGCTTACCCAACAAAGCCATGATCCCAAGTGCAAACGCAATATCAGTAGCTGCAGGAATCGCCCAGCCTGCCATTGCTTCTGAGTCACCCGAGTTAAATGCAACATAAATCAGTGCAGGGGCTAACATACCACCAACCGCAGCTATTGCTGGGAAAATGGCGGTTTCTTTTGACTTTAATGCGCCTTCCAGCAGCTCACGCTTTACCTCTAAGCCGATAAGAAGAAAGAAGATCGCCATTAGACCGTCGTTAATCCAATGGGACACAGACATACCAAAAACATAAGTATGAAGAATAGACTGATACGTTTCGCCCAGTGGAGAGTTAGCAATCGTCATCGCAATGGCTGCTGCAATGACAAGTAGAATACCACCAGCCGATTCCATTTTGAAAAAATCACGAACGATATCATTCATGGTTTAGCCCTTATATTTATTATCTTACGTAAACAATTAACAAAGGATGAGTGTATAACTGCTTAGAAACGAAGAATAATCGCTTCTTCGGAGTATAGAACTCGGTTTTTCCGAAGCATAAAATAAGATGTATCGTTTTTTCCAACAATTCACCAACGTATCCCAAACGTTCCTATCAAAGACAGGATGTTGGCACTCGATGAGACCACAACGAGATTGAGCACACGAGTTAGAAAATCTCTCATCCAAAGCGGCCCAAGCAAATTATTATTAAATATATCTTTTAATTTAGACGAAGTTGCTGATACTTTTCGTGACTAAAGTGAGCATTTTTACGATTATTGTGATCCTAAACACTGCTAATAACCCACAAGCTGCATAAATCCATGAGCCTGCTGTGAGCCAGTGGCAGTAATAGGTCCCTCCCAATATGGGAACAAAAACGGCAACCACATTTCTTTTCGTATCACTTGTGTCGTTAAGTTAATATTATATTTAGGTATACGAATATGCCAATCTAATGGCATAAGACGTTGTTCGGAGATCTGAGTATTCTTTATTGGATCAATCATCAGCTCTTTGTCATCCAAGAACACTATCTCCCCAGAACGCGTTGCTAGAGTTCCTGAAAGATAAGGCATTTTCCCTTGGTAACGATAACGGTTCACCATAAGGGAGCGACCATCCTCTAAGTGGAAAGCAAACCAATCCCATCCTTGTTGTTCATTACCAATTAAACCACTTCCCCACTCTTTATTTACCCAAGCATCGCCCTCAACCCTAACTGACTGTCCATTGAGATTGAGCGTACCTTTTATGCTTAAGAATGGTGCACTAAAATTAAAAGAAGCAATGGACTGTAGCTTGTGTTTGACTTGAAAACCCTTATCTCCGTTAACGACAAAAGGCCCTGAAGTCTTCGACATTAGGTGAACAGATAACAAGTCGGTCGACACTTCCAATGTACCTGGGAAGGGTGTTGCACCCATTGAACGCCATTTCCAGTTATCAACCCAGAGCTGAAAAGGAGCGCTTTTCATTCCAGCTTGACCAATCCCTCCCCTCGCAATACGTTGCTCTTTCCATGCTTGAGATCCGTCACTGACTACAATATGTGACAGATAGAGTTGAGGGCTCTGCCATCCTCTGTCCTTACGTTCATCCGTCGCGATTCTAAAGAAGCTCCACTGAATAAAATAGTTTTTGCCGTTATTGCCTTGAGTTGTTGCATAGTAATTCCACCACTCATGCTGATAGCTGGGGTGAACACCAAAGTCTTGAGGTAAGGAAGCCGATTTATCTGGAATGACAGGCTCAAAGATCACAGCCGCTTCATCGTAAGACCCCTGATGAAGGTCCGCGGATTTGATCGTATTGTCAAACACGTCATTTTCAGCAAGCCAAGGCTTAAAATAAAAAGCACTCGCCAGTACCAAGCCAATGATCACGAAAGCCAAATATGATAGAAGTTGACCTATTTTTTTGTAATTTTTTTCTTCCACTACAAAGCATCTCTAAGTGATTTCATCGGTGTACGCTTGATCATTCTGAAAACAGGTAAAGCCCCAGCAAGCATAATAGAGAACATAGCCCAAGCAATTGTCTGCATGTATTTCCAAGGTATTGTGTGCAACTCTAATGACCAACCAAATGACTGCTTCATTACCATATCGACAATTAAATGTGCCAACGCAAGACCTAAGGGAATAGCCACAATAGCTGATAAAGCGCCTAATACAAACAACTGGACGCCTCCAAGTAGTACCAACTCTTTTCCTGATACTCCCATACACCGGAGTAGAGCAAAATGTCTCTGACGTGAAGATTCACCTGCTAAGGTCGCAAAAAACAAGCCAAAGACCGCAATGATTAATGTAATATTTCCCAACGTCCCAGCAATAGAAAAGGTATTATCAAACACCCTCATGGCTTGGTTATAGATACTTTTATTGTCAATTATTTCATCTTGTGGCAGGCGAAATAACTGAGTTAAGCGTTCCTGTAAACCTTCTCCGCTAGTACTTTCCTTCAATAACACACCTAAGCCGATATTTCCGGTCCCAGCAAACTCATTTAACCAATTTCGGTGTGACATCAGAACTTGGTCATAAGGATTACCATAATCGTAGTAAATACCTGCGACTTCCCACTTTTTATCTAATGTAGGATATAAAGCAATTGCATCACCCGGTGAGATATCATGCCTCAATGCCATTGATTCACTGACCATAACGCTTTGTGTATGATGAAGTTGCAGCCAGTAGTTAGGAACGCCTAATTTTACAGGTAAGGAACTTAATTCTCCCTGAGATGCACCTGTGCTGACAATTTGTAAAGCTCCTTTTTCTGCGAGGATATCTTTTTCCCATCGCCACCAAACACTATCTACTTCAGGCTGTTTAGCAAGCCAACTACTCACCCGCGTCGCAGAGCTGTTAGTAGGATAAATATAAAGATCCGCAACAAGCCTTTGGTTCAGCCATTTATCGGTTGTATCTCGGAAACTGCCAACCATGGTTTCTACACCAATATTAGCGGCTAAAGCAAGCATAAAGGCCATCATCGCAACACCTCTGTAGCTCATACTTGCTGCGGCATCGGCAAAAAACCAACGAGCCCTAATCCAACGCAAAGATTGAGATAAACTGTGAAATATATGCCACATCACGAATGGAGTGAATAATGTCACACTAAGCAACATCATTACTATAATTGTAAAACCTGATTCCAGTGTTCGAGGAGCCTGATAGACAGCAATACATGCAACACAAAACGCACAAGCCAATAAAGCCTGCCAAGAGAACTCTCTGCCAGTGAAACGCAATAATGACAGTCGAGACGACAAGCGAATTGGCTGTGAATTGATAAGCCGGACTAAAGGCCAAAAACACGCAAGGCCAGCTCCTAAGGTAGCCATTAATAAACTATACAAACTTGAGTCCCAAGACCAGCCGACAGACAAACCAATATTGGCATCGTATAGCTCACTCAAACTGCTTGATACGGCCGGTATTAACTTATTAGCTAAAACAAGCCCCAGCACATTACCGCAAGCCCAGGCAACCAAAATCAAAAAAGTCAGCTCAAACATCAAGGCTTTAGCTAGCTGAACACCACTCACCCCGTTTTGACGCAATATACCCACCAAGCGCTGGCGTTGTATAAATGATAAAGACATGGCTTGATAGAAAATAAACAGGCCAACCAAAAATGATAACATTCCCAACCCCGTTAAATTGGTATGGAAAGCTCTGGTTAATGATTCCAATTCAGTACGCCCATTTCGCACAAGCTTCATACCATTAGGTAGGAGGCGTTTTAGCACATTGAGCTTTTCATTGCTCATTTCCCCACAAGCAATGGTTGATAAGCTAGACGAACGTTTCAATTCACGAAGTAAGGATATATCAGCAATAAGCCGACTGCCTGCAATCATATTTTCATTATCAATCGCTAAAGGCCCTAGCTGAAGGCCATCATTTAAAGCAATAAAATCACCATTATCCCAATCCATATGCTCGGCTAATTGTTGACTCACTAAAACGGGATATGGCGCTTTCATCAAAGAAAGCATTGAAAAGTCACCTAGCGTTTTACCCTGATACAATGGTATCAAAGACACTGGGTCCACCCCTAACAAAGTTAAATTTGCCCCAGATTGGGTTTCAAGGTACTGGACATCAAAAGGCACACACTGGTAAAAACCCGCTTGACGTAATTGAACATAAAAGCCTTGAGGTATTTTATTGGCTGAAAACTTTGTTCTAATCCTATAAGGAAAGGGGTTGAGGAACAGTTTTTCTCCCGTTTCGTAACTCTTTTGAGCATGCTGGTTAATTGAGGTCACACCAACGAGTAGGGAGACGGCTAGTGTTAGTCCAAGCCAAACAAGTACAAGTTGCAGAGGATGGCGTCGATAATGCCCAAGTAGTGCTTTAACTACGGGCAATAGCATGTAACTGTCCTCCTTGAAGACGAATGATTCTCTCCATGTGGATAGCAACTTTTTCACTATGTGTAACCAACAATAATGTGCATTCTAATTGGCGTGACAAGGTTGTGAGTAAGCGCATCACTGCTTCAGCATTACGCTCATCTAAGCTACCCGTAGGCTCGTCTGCAAGCAGGATTTTAGGCTCCATGTATAATGCACGAGCAATCGCTGCACGTTGCTGTTGACCACCAGAAACTTCTTCAGGGTAACGTCCCAGTAATGGCATGAGATCAAGGGCTGAAAGAATTTGGCGCCATAATCCCTTATCTTCTGGTAAGCCTTTAAGTTGACGACAAAAGCGTATGTTATCGGCCACATTCAAAGTGGGTAACAAATTGAACTGTTGAAATATGTTACCGATATTATTACGTCGGTATATAGTACGGTATCGCTCAGCCGCACTATGCATGGGAAAGTCAGGATAGATAATTTCACCGGAGTCAACCGTATCGAGCCCGGCAATGAGGTTAAGTAGAGTACTTTTACCAGAACCACTTTCTCCCATTAGCGCAATTTGTTCACCTTGCTGCAATGTTAATTCTGCACCTTGTAGTACTGGATGAAACTCTTCACCATCTATGTAACCTTTACAAAGGTTTTGCAGCTTTAACATTAGTTCTATCACTCAGTTTATGATTGAGATTACGGGTCAGAATCTACACTAAAATCCTGTTATTAGAAAGTAATTTGGAGCCTTGCTCACACTATTGAAAGCAAATAGTATCACCAACCGTAGATTTACTGGCTTATTCACAAAGAAAGCTCAACATTATCTATGCATATTTTATGGATCTTCACGCAACCCGCTGAATTAATTTATAAAAACATCATTATTTTCTCACATCAGCGTTGTTACACAACTCAACATCAAGTCATACTTTACTTATCATTCGATAGGATGGCCTAAGGAAAAACATGAAAAAAGTCTTGGTTCTCGGTGCATCTGGATACATTGGTTCACAACTGCTTCCACAGCTTCTAGAACAAGGGTATCTAGTCACAGCAGCAGCGAGGCACATTGATTATCTTACTGCTAGAGTTGAACCTCATCCGAACCTTAAACTTATCTATTTAGACTTAAGCATAAAGTCAGCCACACTCGCTGCCGTTAAAGATTTTGATTTAGTCTATTTGTTGGTGCACGGAATGGCACAAGGTCACGATTTTATTCACTATGAAGCTAGCATCGCGCTCAACTTAAAGCAGGCTTTAATGAACAGCCAGATAAAACACGTTATTTATCTCAGTGCCATCCAGCCACATACAGGGCACTCCCAACATTTAGCCGCTCGTAAACTAACCGGAGAAATCATTCGGAAGTCTGGTATTCCAATTACAGAATTAAGGGCAGGCATTGTTATTGGTCCAGGTTCCGCCGCTTTTGAGATTATGCGTGATTTCGTTTACAACCTACCTATTTTAATCACACCCAAATGGGTCGATAGCAAAGCCAATCCCATTGCACTTCTTAATCTTAATCATTACTTACTCAAGCTGGCTGAGGAAGTTCCCAGCCAAAGTGCCATCTATGAAATCGGAGGCCCCGATACTTTGAGCTATCGGGAACAATTTGAGATTATTTGCCAGTTAACCAAAAGGCCGTTTCGCCTTTATGCTACGCCGTTATTAACGCCTAAAATGGCTTCTTTTTGGTTAGGACTTGTTACCTCTGTTCCAAGTAATATTGGCAAAGCATTACTCGCTGGCTTAGAGCATGACTATATTGCAGATTCCAAACCCATCGATACTCGCTTCCCACAATCATTAATTCCATATAAACAAGCGGTTGCTAATACTATCGAAAACGAAGGAACCTTTGTGCGCTGCCATGTTTGGGGCTTTGAACAGGCGGCTTTAAAACGTTGGCAACCCGGATACGGTTATTTTCCTAAACAAGCAGAAGCGAGTTGCTACACACAGGCAAGCGCTGAGTCTCTGTGGCAAGTTGTACAAAAGGTTGGCAGTAAAGAAAAGGGTTATTTCTTTGCTAATATTCTTTGGCGCATAAGAGAGTGGCTAGACGTTCTGTTTGGAGGAAATAAGCCTGTCAGAAAAACACCAGCAGGCCCGGAGTTAAAAGTGGGCGATTTCATTGACTCTTGGAAAGTTATCCGTTGCGAAAAAAATACTTATCTATCACTGCTATTTGGTATGAAAGGGCCAGGTCTTGGTCGCTTAGATTTGTCGATTGAGGATGAAAACAACCGCAGGAAGCTCACCATCACAGCATGGTGGCACCCACAAGGGCCCTTAGGTTTAATGTATTGGTTTGCGATGATGCCTGCTCATTTGTTTATTTTCAAAGGCATGGTCAAGGCAATAGCAAAAGAAGCATTACATAACCAAGGTTTAGACAATACAAGATTCGGACAATGAAGATTGATACAACAAAGGCTGAAACAACGAGGGAGCAAAAAGCGCTACCTCATTGCTTCACACTGGGAGGAGTAAAACAAAGGGAATTAATAGAAGGTGAACATATTACTCAGCTCGAAACGAAAGCGGTATTTCAGCCAACTGGTTTCCTTGGTTCTCTGGAAAAACCAAATACTCACCATGGTACTTAACTTGCGACTTATAATCTGTCACTTTATGTACCATAAACCCAGCTTGAGCCGCTTTTTCAACGAATTCAGCATGGTTTCCTCGAACAAACCAGCTCATAGGTTTGACTAAACGCTCTTCCACAAAACAACTATCACATTGATCTGCACATAGTGCGAGAGAGTTCTGTCCCTCGGTGAAGATCTGAACCTTACCGACCTTGATCAAAGGCTCTGACGTAGAAACTTCCCACCCTTCGTGCTCCATTTGATCAAGAAAAGATTCAATATCAGAATCCTTTAATACTTTTTGATCGACTCCATCAGGAAAGAACTGAGCATAATACGCTGAGATACGCTTAAAAATAAATGGAAGCCCAGCATCATTTCCCTTCGAACGACCTGCTTTTTGCCAACGAGTTAAGTCATCGACAACAGCTCGCCCGAATCGCTGAGATTTTAGCGCCTTAGCAACCCAACGAACGAGGTAGTGGTTATTGGCAACAGGTGCATTAACCAACTTACCTGAGCGATGTTCTTGATCAAGCTCAGCCAGAGCGGTATTCACTAAGTTTTGTATTTCTTGGGTGTAATTCGACATTACGCCTTTCTTCCTAAAGTCCAATAAAGCAGTGCAGACATCACCGCACAAGTAAACATGGCAATCACCATAGGCCATGCAACACCATCGGGTAAACTCGCTACAAGTGCACCAACTAAAGAGCCCATGCCAAAGCGCAGAGTGCCAGCCAATGATGAAGCTGTACCCGCCATTGTCGGATAACCACTCAGTAACAACGCCATCGCATTACTACCAATCATAGATAGCGTGCCAATAAATAAAACCACAAAGGGGACCATTCCCCAAAGGCCTAAGTTTAATGCCCAACCGATAAACAAACCAATACCTGCAATAAGTTGGACCATAAGACCACAACGAAGCATGGTGTGAGAACCAAGCTTTTTCACCAAACGACCATTTAAACTGGTCATAATGATCATTGCGATAATATTTAGACCAAATAAGTAGCCAAAATTGCTGGGTTCTACGCCATATAAATCAATATAAACAAATGATCCTGCCGTTAAAAATGCGAACATTCCAGAAAATGAAAAGGCGCTCGATAACATAAGTCCCATCGATTGGGGGTTAGAAAACAAGCGGGAATAATTGTGTATTGTCGTTCTAAATCTCAGCGGTTGACGATGCTCTGTTTTCAAAGTTTCAGGAATTTTCCACAGCACCAATAAGATCACCGCCGCTGCATACACCGCCAAAACCCAAAAAATCGAACGCCAACCAAACCAAACCGCAAGATAACCACCAATCATTGGTGCAACCAGTGGTGCGCAAACAATCACTAACGTAATAAATGAAACAGTACGTGCAAAATCTTCACGATCAAACATATCACGTACTAACGCTTGGATAGTGACAGCCGCTGCCGCTCCAGCGAAACCTTGCGCCGCTCGAACATAAGTCAGAGCTTCAATGCTGGTTGTTGTAGCACTGACCATGGCTGCTAAACCAAAGAAAATAACCCCAAGGATAAGCACAGGTCGTCGACCAAAACTGTCAGACAAAGGGCCGTGGATAAATTGCCCCAGCGCAAAGCCTGCGGTATACGTTGTCAATGTAATTTGCACAGCACCAGCAGCAACACCAAGATCATTTGCGATCGTCGGCATCGCAGGTAAGTACATATCAATAGCAAGTGGGGTGAGTGCGCCAATGGAACCTAACACCAAAAACATCACAAGGCTGAGTTGGAAAACAGGCGTACTTTGAACTTTTTCTGACATCGCTAACCTCATAGGCATATTTTTACACCATCACTTTTGTTCACTGATGCAATGCAGTGATAGTTCGATGTTTTTCATCAATAAAATGGCAATATTACACTCTATACCAAAGTGCCCTCAACATGTTTGATTCACAGCATCTTAAGGTTACTTGGTGAAAACTCAGGTGGATGAGCTACTGCCAAACCGTCGCTATTTCTTCTGGAGTCAACATTCGATAATCACCAGGCTCTAAATTGTCGTCTAGTGTAATCGCGCCTATACGCTCACGATGAAGGTGTTCTACTTTGTTGCCTAATGCGGCAAACATTCGTTTCACTTGGTGGTATTTCCCTTCAACGATAGTGAGTAACACTTCATTTTCCGCTTCATTTACAATTTCAAGGTGTGCGGGTAAAGTTAGTTCACGCTCATTACGCAGTTCAATGCCTTGAGCAAACTTTTCGATATAATCGGGTTGAATCGCGTCCACTAACCAGACACGATAGGTCTTCTCACACTTATGCTTTGGTGAAGTGATCTTGTGCGACCACTGGCCATCATCCGTTATCAAAACTAACCCTGTCGTATCAACATCTAGTCGACCAGCAAAGTGTAATTTTTCAACCTTTGGTTCATCAAGCAAAACAAACGCGGTTGGATTGTAGCCATCTTCATGAGAACAAACAAAATCTGCAGGTTTGTATAGCATGATATAACGTGGTCCGGGCGTACCTACTTCACGTTCCTGCCACATCACAACACTGTGTTCGGGTACTTTAAAAGCACCACTTTTCTGAATATCACCATCAACAGTGACCTCACCGCTTTTGATGATTTTGGTTGCCTCTTTGCGAGTGGCTCCCAATGCGTCACATAGATACTTGTCTAAGCGCATGACTACCTCATAGAATGGTTCAAATTAGCCCAAATATCCCCAAGTGACCCTAAGATGCTAGGTTCAAGTGATGTCACTGAGTTGGCTTCATTTTATCGTTTTAAGTGCGGACAAATATCACTTGGGCCTAAAAGCAGGTATTATAGCCTTACTGTCATAAATAGTTGAACAATTTCCTAGGTTTTATGTATACCCTGCGCCCTTATCAAGCCGACTCAGTAAAAGCGGTGATCCACTATTTTCGAAAGCACTCGACACCAGCCGTAATTGTTCTACCGACAGGCGCAGGCAAGAGCTTGGTGATTGCCGAGTTAGCCAGACTTGCCAAAGGCCGAGTCTTAGTCCTAGCCCATGTTAAAGAATTGGTTGAACAAAATCACGCCAAGTACGAGGGATATGGTTTAAAAGGTGCTATTTTTTCTGCTGGTCTCGGCCGAAAAGAGACGGATCAGCAGGTTGTTTTTGCTTCTGTTCAATCTGTTGTGCGCAACTTAGATGCATTCAAACATCAGTTTTCGCTGTTAGTTATTGACGAATGCCATCGTGTCCCGGATGAAAAAAGTTCCAGCTACCAAAAAGTCATCACTCATCTGACCGAATCTAACCCCGGAATAAAAGTGCTAGGCTTAACCGCAACACCATATCGTTTAGGTATGGGCTGGATATATCAATATCATACTCGTGGTCAGGTTCGTACAGAAGATTCTCGTTTTTTTCGCGACTGTATTTTTGAGTTACCAATTCGATACCTGTTGGACGAGCAATTTCTCACTCCCGCACGCATGATGGATGCCCCTATTCTTTCTTATGACTTCTCACAGTTGAAACCGGCCAGTACAGGGCGCTATAAAGAAGCAGAATTGGACATGGTGATAGATAAAGCCAAGCGTGCGACCCCTCAAATTGTAGAGCAAATCAAGCAATACGCAGAAAGTCGTCAAGGTGTAATGATATTTGCCGCAACGGTGAGACACGCCCAAGAAATTTATACGCTTTTGCCCGCTGATGAAACGGCCATTGTCATCGGAGATACACCAACCCTTGAGCGCGATGCGATCATTCAAGCATTTAAAAACCGACAAATTAAATTCTTGGTAAACGTATCGGTACTCACGACCGGCTTTGACGCACCTCACGTAGATTTGATCGCGATTTTAAGACCCACAGAGTCCGTCAGTTTATATCAACAAATTGTCGGTCGGGGGCTACGTCTGTCTGAGGGTAAAACAGAATGTTTAGTGTTAGATTACGCAGGAAACAGCTATGACCTCTATCAACCTGAAGTTGGCGACCCTAAGCCTGATTCTTCCAGCGAAATCATAACCATCCCCTGTCCCGCGTGCGGTTTCAATAATAACTTTTGGGGTAAATTAGACAGCAACGGCTTTCTAGTCGAACACTTTGGCCGTCGATGCCAAGGATATTTTGAGGACGAAGAAACAGGGGAACGTGAACATTGCGGCTATCGCTTTCGTGCAAAATACTGTGGTGAATGTGGTGCCGATAATGATATTGCAGCCAGAATATGCCATGAATGCGATGCCGTATTGGTTGACCCAGATAAAAAATTAAAAGAGGCGCTCAACCTAAAAGACGCTTTAATCTTTGAGTGTACCGAAATGACCATTAGCATATTGAAACCAAGTGAAGGGCCATCTCAGCTCAAAGTCACTTATTCTGGAGAGCCTTATCAAGGTGAAGGCAATGCTCTCGTCCATGAGTTCTGGTCACTCAATACTAAAAAGCAAAAACACCTATTTAAGCAAAGATTTGTGCGCCCTCACCTTGCAGATAAACACCGTTTATATGATGCATATTCACCAACTAAAGTCGTAGCTAACCAACACCGTTTTAGACTTCCACAATTTATCATTGCAAGAAAGTCAGGTCGCTTTTGGAAATTGCGAGACAAAATCTTCCCAGATGAACTCAAGCAATAAATTCACCCTCTGTTCATCTTTTTAGCAATATACTTGCAACAACACTTTGAAATAGGTTTCACCATGGCCAAATTATTATCCCTCCAGCCGTTGATGGGCGTTATAAGCTTAACCTCTCTGTTAATCACAACAGCATGTTTTGCAGCTTACAATGATCAGAATAATGAAAAAGATGGCATTGCTATTGTCCGAGACGTTGAAAAGCCAGGTACACGAGTAGAGTTCGACGAAGATCAAGACGAGGTGTACCGTGCGGTTCAGAAAGGCTATATTCGCCCATTCTCTGAGATGTATAAAGCAGTAGAGCATGACCTCTACGGCCGTATCATTAAAGTGGAGCTGGAAGAAGACGATGATGAATGGATTTATGAACTCAAAATTTTATTCAATGACAATGTCATCAAGGTTGAATACGACGCAGCGACTCTTGAGATGCTCGAAATCAAAGGTCGCAATTTCAATAAAGCTCTAAAACTACAGTAAAAATCAATAATATGAAAATACTTATCGTTGAAGACGAACCTAGATTAGGTGAACAAATTATCGAGACATTAGAGAACCATGGGTGGGTTCCCGAACTGTCACAAGATGGTATTGATGCTTTGTATCGAGCCACTTCTGAAGAATGGGACGCCATCGTACTTGACCTAGGCTTACCAAAGCTGGATGGATTAACCGTACTCAAAAGCATCCGAGATGAAAATATCAATACACCCGTTGTGATTCTTAGTGCACGGGATACGCTTTCTCAACGAGTAGAAGGTTTAAATGCAGGGGCAGATGATTACCTAACCAAGCCATTTGAAATGGTTGAATTGATCGCCCGCTTAAGAGCACAACTTCGTCGAGCTTCTGGTAATGCGTCTCCTATTTTGCAAATTGGCGATTTAAGCTTGGACACACGCTCATCTAAAGTCATGTGGCAGGGAGAGTTCGTCAGCCTGACCGCTCTGGAATATAAAGTTATAGCTTACTTTATGCATAATCCAGATAAAGTCATTTCAAGAACAGAACTCGTTGAACGTATTTATAAGCAAGACTTTGATCGAGATTCCAATACGATCGAAGTTTTTATTGGCCGTATCCGTAAAAAAATTGCGCCAAAAATCATCAAAACCGTACGTGGGCTGGGATACCAATTGAATGCAGATTAAGCAGCGACTCCCTCTACATATACTAAAACGGCTCAGTATCAAAAGCCGTTTAATGTTGGCTGCGGTCGTTTGGCTAACGGCCATGATCCTTGCTGCCGGCGTGACAATTCCAACCCAAGTTTATCGATACATGGTTGAAGATGCACAAGCCCAGCTCAATGTTTATATGGATGAGCTCGCCGCTCAGTTGGATGTAAATAAAGCAGGTGAACTTTCACTATCAAGCCCACTTTCGGATCCTCGCTTTTTGCGTCCATACAGTGGCCTCTATTGGAGTGCCTCGACCAAAAGCAGCTTAGAACGTTCACGTTCACTCTGGGACAAAAAGATGTCCCATAAGCTGATTGGTAACGATATGCTTGGTGCTCGCGGGGAGAAGCTCATTACCTTACAAAAGACCTTGTACCTACCAGATTATGATGGCCCGATATCCATCCTCGTAGGCATGGATGAAGCACCAATCCAGAGTACCATCCAATCATTAAACAAACAGCTGTGGATCATTTTAGGGCTCTTGTATGCCGGTGTTCTCGCCGTTATCTTACTTCAAATCGCTTGGTCTTTAAGCCCACTCACTAAACTACAACGCGAACTTGCTCAACTGAAGTCAGGAAATAAAAAAGGCCTAGAAGAAACTTACCCTAAAGAAGTTTCTCCTCTAATCGCCGACTTAAATGCTCTTCTCTTCCACTATCAAGAATTACTCGAACGAGCGCGAAATCATGCGGGCAATTTGTCCCATGCTCTAAAAACGCCGTTATCAGTCTTAAAAAATGAAGTACAAGGTTTGCCCTCGCAGGAACAAGATAAACTCACTAAGCCCATCGATCAGATTCAGCAACACATCGATTACCACCTAAGCCGCGCAAGAATGGCTGGAGCAATGAATATCCTCTCTGTGAAATCCTCCCCTTGCGAACGCATCGATGCTATTTCGATGGCGTTTGATAAATTGTATTCACAACGAGATATTACTTTAGTTAATGAACTCGACTCTGAGCTCAGTGTCGCCGTCGATAAGGCCGATTTAGATGAAATGCTAGGTAACCTTCTAGAAAACAGCTACAAATGGGCAAGCAGCATCATTACCGTGAATGCGATTCAAACAAAAGACACTTTGTCCATTGTGATTGAAGATGATGGCCCTGGGATTCCTGAGGCGCAGCTTACTGAAGTTATTCAACGTGGTTACCGACTCGATGAAACAGCGCCAGGGTCAGGTTTAGGCCTGAATATTGTTAGTGAAATGGCTCATAGTTATCGAGGACAACTCACTCTATCTCAAAGCCAAATGAACGGCTTAAAAGCGATGCTGACCTTGCCCAAAAGCAGAATATAGAACATCTGGATTTACAGATACCTGAGTAGGGTTGATAGCCTTGATGGTCTTTTTACTTGGGTCATTATTCAGCCCACCACTTTAGTTGAAATAAAAATAGGCATTATATGAGCTTTAGGTCTGATTTTTATTGCTCAATAACAAACATGGTGTTAGTATCCGCGCCTGCTTTGACAGGTTCTGTTAAAGCTTTACCACGAATACAAGGTCGCATTGGATTCGTGAAATGTTATTTTTTACTAATTGAGAGTAAATACTATGAAATTTGAAGCAGTAGTACGTACTGAACTAGGTAAAGGTGCGAGCCGCCGCCTACGTCACGCTGGTAAATTCCCTGCAGTTGTATACGGCGGTGAAGAAGCAGCAGTAGCAATCGTTCTTGAACACAACGACATCGTTAACCAAATGGACAAGCCTGAGTTCTACGAAGGCATCGTTCTAGTTATCGATGGTGCTGAGGTTAAAGTTAAGCCTCAAGACGTTCAACGTCACGCTTTCAAGCCTAAAGTTGAGCACATGGACTTCATCCGCATCTAATTCCTTACCAAGGAATTATACGGATTAAGTATCCACCTTTTGCATAAAAGATATTCGGCTTTACCAACTGAATCATCTAAAGAATTTCAAAACCCTGAAGACTTACCACCTTCAGGGTTTTACTTTTTCAACTAAACACTCTTTCTTCTTATCTTTCCTTTTCTATCCTTTCCGGCAGCTAACTTTCAAAAACTCGACTTATCTTATTGACTACACCGCATTGCACTCCTATGTTTTATAAGGCCCTAGTAACAGATAAATAAACTAACTTACTCATTATTAATGTGTCACTTTTAGATAAATATACTAAAAAAGGCCGCACGACATTGTAAACACTGCTATTTTTAAGTATTTCCTAAAGCTCTTTCAAAATGGTAACTCCCCTTACCTTCATTTAGGTTGAAGTATAAAAATGTCAGTAAAAGTGAAACTGTAACTACAACTTAAGGAGGTAAAAAGTGAAAAGAGCCAGCAACAGTTATCGCCTACAACTCATAAAAGAAATCGTTACCCGCAAAGATCAAGAATCTTGCACAGATCCCATGGCAAACTATATTCATCAATTACTGGATGAAAGGCCATCTAGTTTAGCCGAAGTAGAAAAAAATCAGCGTTTTGCCGGAAATCATTTTGATGAGAACGCAGGAGGTTGGGTCAGCGACGAATGGAATATTAAGTAGCTATGTCCAACAAACGTCAGTTGGTTTAATGAATGCTAGTTCATTGTTTTTATTTAGTATGATTTTGAATAAATAAAATCCATCCTATCCCTAAATAATTTGAAACAAGGATGTTCAGTCTAAGATAAATTGAGAAATACTGGAGTGATAAAAGAACTAAAAGAGTTCCTGCTGAGGTGAAGTATCATTCTGTTGTGGTTCATTTGTGACTTTATTTTTTCTTACTTTGTTCATGTATCGCTGGCGACAAAGTCTAATGACATGCCTTTGCTGCACTGGCGTAAAACTCAACCAGTTAAAACGTTCATTGCGATTGCGCATACATCCACGGCAATACCCTTTCTCGTCAGTGGTGCAAACGCCAACACATGGATTGGGTACAGTAAAGAATTCTAATTGTTCCATAGTAACACCACTCTAGGTATTATCGCACTTCATTGTTCCTAAATGATTTCAACACACGTAACTCAGCAAAACGATACTCCTTCTATCTACCCAAATATCTGGTAACTTAGACTGCTATTATTTTAATCAAAATAACGCTTTATAAGTGATTCTAGTTCAAGTATCGATACCATTAATATAGAATAATCATACTTTAGCTACCTCAAAAGTATGATGCGGTGATGAAGCCCAAAGCCAGTCACATAACATACTTAGCAATATCACGTTGTAGCATCATAAAATCTCATCTAATGCTGACAAAAAACAGTGTTTTTTTACTATACTTATCGCGTTTTCTAAAACGGAGTCTATACAATGAAGCTTAGCCTAAAAACGTTAGTAACAGCAATCTCCCTGCCACTTCTGATGGCAGCATGTACCAGTAATGGCAATAATGTGAAACAAACAACTGCTCAAGATCTACAGCATCATAACTGGGAGTTAGCCCAAATTGATGGTCAAGATATCGTACTTAAAAAGCACCAGAAAGCACCAAGATTGGAAATCGGTGAAAATTTAACTGCAAACGGCAATGCAGGTTGTAATAATTTCTTTGGTCAAGCTGAGCTTAAAAACAACCAATTACGCATCGAAAAAATGGGTAAAACAATGATGATGTGTATGGATGATCAAATGAAAATAGAGCAAGTGATGTCTGCTACTCTTACCAATTGGAGTGATATCACCTTAACAAACAACAGCTTAACGTTGAAGACACCTCAACATGAGCTGACATTTACTCTCCGTGACTGGGTAAATTAATGATGAAAAAACGGCTCAATTAAGAGCCGTTTTTTAGTTCACCCAAACACTATACCCAAGTAACCTAAAGGGGCTTGGGTATAGAAGGAGTCTATTGCACTTGTCTATGTTCGTTCAGTGCGCATTCCCATAATTAAACTGACACACATCGCCAACAAAACAAGGGTAAATGGCAGTGCTGTTGATATCGCACCAGCTTGCAGTGCTTGTACCGCCTCAGAGCCGCCGACCCATAGCAAAGCCACAGCAATCGCGCCTTCCATAAAGGCCCAAAAAACCCTCTGCAATACTGGAGCATCTACTTTTCCACCAGCTGTTATGCTATCAATAACTAATGAGCCTGAATCTGATGAGGTAATAAAAAAGACCAAAACCAAAACTACTGCAATCATGGATAAAATGCTGCCAAATGGCAGGACATCAAACATTTCAAACATAGCCAAAGATACATCGGTTAAGCCATTTTCTCCAAGTTTACCCGCACCATTTAAAATCTGATCAATCGCCAAGCCACCGAATACTGACATCCATATTAATGTAACAACGGTAGGTACAATCAAGACTGCGGTAATGAACTCACGAACCGTCCTACCTTTTGATACTCGAGCAATAAACATCCCTACGAATGGAGACCAAGAGATCCACCAAGCCCAGTAGAAGACTGTCCAGCCTTGAAACCAAGCTTCATCGGCTCGATCAAATGGATTACTCAACGGTAAAATATTTTCGACATAAGCCATCAAGGTTGTAGGGATGGAACCAAGGCTTACCGCCCATCCGATCAAACCCACCAAGGTCAGTAGCAAAAACGCCACTATCATATTGATGTTACTAATGACTTTAACACCGCCATCAATACCTCGAATCACTGAAACAACCGCAAGGAGCGTCACAACCGCAATAACAACGATTTGCAAACCTAATCCAGATTCGATACCGAACACATGATGGATTCCGCTTGCCGCTTGCTGAGCGCCAAGACCAAGTGATGTCGCTAGGCCAAACAGAGTCGCTAGAACTGCTAAAATATCGATAACATGCCCAATCCAGCCCCAGGCTCTATCACCCAGAAGTGGATAGAAAATGGAGCGCATCGATAATGGTAACCCTTTATTGTATGCAAAAAAAGCGAGCGATAATGCCACAACGCCATAAATTGCCCACGGGTGTAAGCCCCAGTGATACATGGTTGCACCTAAAGCAAGTTTTGCGGCCTCAGGCGTATTTGGCTCAACACCTAGTGGGGTTTCATACCATCCTGTGTAATAAGCAACGGGTTCAGCGACACTCCAAAACATTAAGCCGATCCCCATACCCGCAGCGAATAACATCGCCAACCATGACATAAAGGAGTAGTCAGCGACGGCTTCTTTACCGCCTAAACGAATTTTCCCTAATGGGGATATAATTAATACAAGGCAAAAAATAACGAAGATGTTGCCGGAGATGATAAACAGCCAGTCAAATGAGCTGATTATTTTTAATTTAAGGCCATCAAGAGCTGTTTTGGCCGTATGTGCATCAAGAACTAACGCAGCCACTAGAAATAGTGCAATAAAGCCAGCACTGATCCCAAACACAGGGTTATGGACATCAAAACCCCATTTCTGCACGTTATCCTGACCAACCGTATAGTCGGTACTGTCGATGCTGTACTTATCTATACCTTTTGTCATGCTTCCCCTCTTTATGTGTTCAAACGCTTATCAAGCAAGCCTAAACAATTTGAACACAATGCATTTCTCTTCCTAATTAGGCAAAAGATCCTAACATTTTGGGTGACGTTGTCTATAATTTGCTTGGAAAAATACGATTTACAGTCCCTTCAAACATCAAGAGGGTCAATTAACTTAAAGCAAATCATTAGAGCACAAAGTATTATCATCCCCCTGTTTTAACACCGCGTTAAATCATGTTACCCTCAAATGAATATCTGATAATATACCCAAGTGACCTCAAGATGCTTGGGTATATATACAAGTTTACATTAATAACTAAATTATCGCCTTTTACTCTGCCACTTATTACAACACAGCCAACCTTACTTTGAGGTTTGGAGGAAATTTGGATAAACACGAAGAAGTACTTGTCTCTATTCGTCAGATCATCCGAGCCATTGATTTACACTCCAAAAAATTGAGCAAGGAGTCAGGCTTAACGGCGCCACAGCTGATACTCATGCGTGCCATTAGTGAGTTGCAAAATGTCACCATTAAACAACTGTCAAATCACACTAATATGAGTCAAGCCACCGCCACCACTATTCTTGATCGCCTGGAACGCAATCAATTCGTTGAACGTCGACGCAGCATAGAAGACAAGCGTAAAGTGCATGCTGTGCTTACAGAACAAGGAAAACAGGTATTAGCGTCGGCACCAATGCCATTACAAGAGCACTTCATTGCACGTTTTCAGCAGCTAGAAGACTGGGAGCAAACACTCTTGCTCTCATCAGTGCAACGAATATCTAGTATGATGAACGCAGAAGAAATCGACGTAGCACCCGTCCTTGAAATCGGAAGCATTACTCAACCGGAGTAATATGCACCTTTAGTACCCTATACCCTAATAACCAAAGGTGCTTGGGTATAAAAAGTCATCACAAGCCTCACTGCATGTAATTTTATTCTATTATCAATAATAATAAACATGATCAAGGAACGATATGTACCTATCTTTCAGTGAGCTAAAGAAAGCTTTTGGCGGTTATTTCGTGAATCGCCATACCATCGCTTCTATTCCTAAAACTATCTGGGCACTGGGTTTTTGTAGCTTTTTTACCGATATATCTTCTGAAATGTTAGTGGTCACCTTACCTCTCTACCTTTCTGCCTCGGTTGGCGTGTCGATTTTATTGATTGGCGTGTATGATGGTCTTTATGGTTCACTCTCTGTTATATTCCGCATTCTTTCTGGCTACGTGTGCGATAAAACCGGATGGTATAAACGTATTGCAGGTACGGGCTATGGCTTATCATTTATCAGCAAATGTGGGTTAGCTTTTTTTAATTCACACATCTACCCTATCATCGGTTTCATGGCTATTGATCGGCTTGGAAAAGGGATTCGAACCTCACCCAGAGATGCTTTGATAGCAAAGGTGAAAGGGCAAGAAAAAGACGTCGCGTTCCATTTCTCCATTCACAGACTCCTAGACAATGCAGGCGCGATGCTTGGACCGATTTTTGCGTTTATCATCCTGTTGTGGTTACCCGAAAACTACGCCACTGTATTTTTTATCAGCATGATGGTGTCTGTTATCGGCCTCGCTATTTTTATTATTTATGTTCCCAGAGATCAGCCTAAAGAAGAAAAAACACAGGTCTTTACTAAAAAAGGGGTATTTCAACGCCCTTTGCTTATTTTGCTCTCGTTAGTTTTAATCTTAAATACCTTTTCTGTCAGTGAATCCCTTCTTTTTCTTGCTGTGATGCAAGAATCAGAATTAGGTTCGTATTTTTTCCCACTTCTGTTTGCTGTCTCTGCCTTAACCTTTTGTTGTACTGTTGTTCCAATCGCCAGAATCTCAAGACGTTGGGGACTATTTCCCGTTTATCTATTAGGCTTTGTAATACTCGTTATCGTTTATGCCTTATTAATGCTTTCCATTCTGCCATCCTATGCATTAATCCTCATCGCAGCACTCATTGGTATCCACTTTGCCGCAACAGATGGCATTTTATGTGCGTTAGTCACTCTTCTAGTCTCGAAACAATACCTCACGTCTGCACTTGCGATAAGTACCAGTATTGTCGTTATAGGAAAGTTACTTTCCTCAGTTGGATTTGGTGCTTTATGGCACTTTATGGGTTTACAGCAAGCGTTGATTTGGGCATCAATTGGCCTTGTCTGCGCTATCACATTATTTTTCGCCATTGGGAAGTATTACTTTTCAGATAAAGGGATTTAATATGAGCAAAAATAAAATCTTACTTTTAGTCGTTACCATTGCCGTTTTAACATCTGCTCTATTCTTCTATTACCATGTCCAAAAACGACAAGCCGTCATTCTGCAATTAAGTAATAGTCCCTTGGAGCCTTTAAACCAAAATCTTAATAACCCACCGAACCTGCTCTCCATAGACCAGCGTCCAGGTCAAAGTCATGGACAACTGATGCTCAGCTTTCCACAAGCAGCTTCTGTATCAGAAAACTTTAAACCTCTCTCTAATTTGAACTGTGAACGTGTCGCGTTTAATGGTGATCTTGGCGGCTGTTTACAAATCGTCAAAGAGCCAACACACAGTTATCTTGTACTGAATATTTTTAATCAATCTGGAAATATTCTTAACACATTCGGGGCCGTTGGCATTCCAGATAGAATGAGGATCAATAATCAGGGCTCTTTTATTGCTTATACCACTTTTGTGAAAGGCCACTCCTACACATCCTCCGGAAACTTTTCCACCAGTACAAAAATTGTCGATTTAAAAAGCTTTTATCATCATGATCTAGAAGGCTTTGATGTCTATAAAAATAATGAACTGATAAAAGATCGTACTTTTAATTTCTGGGGAGTAAGCTTTTTTCCCAATGGAGAAGATTTTTTGGTCAGCTTAGGTAATAACACTGAGCGCTACATATTAAAAGGTAATGTGACATCTAAAAGACTGGATATCGTTTTCGAAGGGGCCGAGTGCCCATCTGTGTCTCCTGATGGTAAACAAATTGCCTTTAAACAGCAAAGTACCACTCAAACTGGACTTCTTGGGATGCCGCATTGGAATATTGCTGTTTGGGATCTCTCATCCAATCAAGTTCGTACTCTTAAGGAAAAACGCAGTGTCGATGATCAAATCTTTTGGTTGGATAGTAAAACCATCGCTTACGAACTCAAAAGCTGGGACAAAGAAAAACAGTTATCTCGCTGGGATATTATTCAGTACCCTTTAATAGGAAAGCAATCACCTTCCACCTTGCTTGAATGGTCTCGCTCTCCGGCCCTGTATAATCTAAATACTTCAAAAAGTATTTAATGTGCAGATATGATCGATTTAGGAAGGCAGTCGTCCTTAAGTCACAGTATTTGGCGACGACTGTTAATATAAATTGTATTTAATGCTCAAATTTTGCAATGTGACTTCCTTTTAAGGACATCAGTATTTCTTCTATGAAAATTCAACGTTATACGCAAGACAGAGCGGTCGAAATCACGAACTTATTTTATCAGTCCGTGCATTCGATTGACGCTTCTTTTTACACGCCGGAACAAAAAGAGGCGTGGGCACCAACACCACCAGATTACACATCTTGGGAACAAAGACTAAGTGAGAAAAAGCCCTTTTGGGCTCTTATTAATAACCAAGTCGCTGGTTTTATCGAGCTTGATGTTGATGGACATATAGACTGCACATACACACATCCAAAATATCAGGGACAAGGCGTTGCGTCGGCTCTTTATCTATATGTACTTAAAATAGCCCGAACTAGAGGGCTTTCACGTCTTTACGTTGAAGCTTCATTGATCGCAGTACCGTTTTTTAAAAAAAGAGGATTTGTAGTAACTAAAAGAAATGAGATACATCGCAAAGGCCAAACTCTCATTAACTTTGATATGGAAATACTTTTAGATAACTAAAATCGGCTCCATTTTGCGTGAGACTTTGTTACTTATTTATACCCAAGTGACCTCAAGATGCTTGATTCAGAGCGAGGTCACTTGGGTATAGATTTAATTGCTTTGGTAATTAAATCAATCAGTTTGTCCTGTACATTGTTCGTTCTTTCTTGTGAACGATGAACCTGAACGCCAATATTTCCCATCTTTGGTAATCCTGTATGGCTGATTTCGAGATTACCAGGACAGCCTATGCAAGTACGAGCGGTAATACCAATCCCTGCATTCACCGCAGGCCAAATACCACTTAGGCTCTGACTTTGGTACACCACTTTCCATCTTATACCTTCAGCGTCCAAAGCTTCTATCGCTTTCTGTTTAAAAAGACAATTAGATTCGACCATGACTAATGGCAAGGGGATATTTTTTTCTAGAAAGTGCTCAAGATGAAAATCTGAGGAGGAGATCCACTGTATTGGTGTATGAGCGATAGTATTAGAATATGGAGTTTGCTCACTTCCTTGCCAAGTAACGGATATGTCAAGAGATCCATCCTGAATTGCGGATATTAATCTAAAGTACCTTTCAATCATTGTATTCAACTGGACTTGTTGATTGATACGAGTAAATCGTCCCAAGCATTGAGTGAGAATTCCTTCTGCGAAGTCTTCTTGTAAACCCACATTTACTGAACCCCGTAAATCAATACATCTCAAGGTTTCAAGCACTTCATCGTTTAGAGCAAGCATTTTCTTTGCGTGACTCAATAAGAGCTCTCCTTGCTCAGTTGGTAATAGGCATCGCCCCTCTTTCTTTACCAATGTTGAATTGGTCTGCATTTCTAGTTTTTTTAAATGGGCACTCACAGCAGAGGTTGACTTATGTTGATGTTTTGCAGCAAGAGCAAAGCTTTTAAGTTCAATACCAAGTACAAACGTCTTTAGAGCCTGTAGATCCAATACGGTGTCTTTCATATCATTAACCGTCCCAAATTTATGAATTAATCATCCTGAATGTTTTGATTTTTCGAACTGTAAGTAGGTGTCATTATAGACATCCGTTTTCAAATCGGAAGTGATGATATGGGTAATAACGAAGATAGAACAGCGATTGCATCAGAGTTAAATGAGTTAGCCATACTTCAAGAAGCCATAATCAAGCGACCTAAGAAATGGATTATTAATACCAAAAACTTAAATCACTCAAAAGTTAGGAGGAAAAAATGATCGCTATGCAATATAAAATAGTGCTCTCATCTGATTATCCGATGGAATCTATTGAAAAAAGAATTAAAGAAAAAGGTCACTTGTTAGATGGGTTACCTGGGTTAATTTTTAAGGCCTATTTATACTCACGTAAAGACGCTGAAAGTTATAAAAGCCAAGTAAACAGTTATGCCCCGTTTTATTTGTGGAGAGATCATCATTCAATGGTTTCATTTCTCCAAAGTGATGGATTCAAAGCGTTATGTGAACAATTCGGTCGCCCAAAGGTTGAAACTTGGTTCGTTGATGGCAAGCCAACGGTACCAACTTCTCACCATTCTCTTGCTTGTATTAAGCATAAAACCAGTCAACATGCAGATGTTCTCGGCTTAAACTACGCCTCGTGGGAAACAATCAGGGTAACGTGGTTGAGCAACCCTGAAGGAATTAATGTTAGGGATGGTGATATGTACTCTGTGGGCTATGTTGCACGTGGCGAAAATAGTACGTACGCAGAAACATGCCAACTTGAATGCTAACATTACGAATGGTTGCTGCGATCTCGAAATTAGTTTGTCCTTTGGTACGTTTACGCCTCACGCTTGCACTTTTTTAGAGAGGCCGTAAGGCCTCAATTCATTAAAGTACTCATTAGGCTCCAATGATTCCGCCATCTGTACGCGTAATCATAATGACAGACGAACGAGGTATCGACTTTCCACCTTCAGGGAAATGTGATGGAGCAAGGTCTTCGCCTGGGTGCTGCACGCCAACAAACATTGTTTTATAGTCTGGAGAAAAGGTTAAACCAGTAATTTCACAAGCTATTGGTCCCGTCAGGAAACGGCGTATTTCACCAGTTTGTGGATCACTACAAAGCATTTGATTATTGCCCATGCCCGCAAAATCACCCTTGTTTGAGTATTTACCATCAGTTTGAATCCATAATCTTCCAGCAAGGTCAAAACCAATTCCATCAGGACTATTGAACATGTTGTCCTTATTGATGTTGTCACTGCCAACCATTAAGCCAGATTCGTGTACTTCAGGGTTACCCGCAAGTACATAAATATCCCATTTAAAAGTTCCTGCTGAGTGATCATCTTTCATTGGTCTCCAACGAACAATGTGACCATATGGGTTCTTTTCTCTTGGGTTTACATCATTCAGTGGCTGCGATTCTTTAACACCACGATGCTTATTGTTAGTAAGAGTACAGAATACATGTCGATTGTCCGGGTGTACGGCCACCCACTCTGGACGGTCCATCGTCGTCGCACCAACTTGTGTAGCGGCCTCTCGAGCGAAAATCATGACTGAAGCTGCATCAGGGAAGCCGTTTTCTGGTGTTAGGCCATTCTTGCCCCAAGTTAGCTCTAACCACATACCAGTGCCGTTCAATTTGCCTTCTGTACCAGTGAATTTAGCGACGTATAATGTCCCTTCCTCAAGGAGGTCACGATTAGAGTCTGCGCCAGCTACGTATTTATTCTTGGATATGAACTTATACAAATGTTCGCCACGTTCATCATCACCTAGGTAGACCACTACATGGCCATCATTATTGATAATCAAGGCTGCATTTTCATGCTTAAAGCGACCAAGAGCACTGCGCTTTTTGGGAACCGCATTAGGATTCATTGGATCGACTTCTACCACCCACCCGTGGCGATGTGGTTCATTGGGATCTTTTGCCATATCAAAACGAGCATCATATTTATACCAATCATACCCTCTATCTTTATCCCCCAATCCATAACGCTTATAGCGATCGCCTAATTCCTTACCCGAAGTATTAGCAAAATAACCATTAAAGTTCTCTTCACATGTTAGATACGTTCCCCACGGAGTCTGCCCATTAGCGCAATTATTAAAGGTACCGAGTATCTTTTTACCTGACTTATCAGCATTGGTTTTAAGCAGTGCATGACCAGCAGCAACACCCGTCATTTCCATTTCCGTGTACGCAGTGATTCGGCGATTCAGACGACCATCGACATTCACTCGCCACTTGCCATTGCTCTTTTTTAACTCAACAACAGACACGCCATGCGCTGCCTGTGCTTTTCGAACATCATCCGCTGAAATGTTGTTGCCTTGATGCTCATAGAGGTACTCGTTATTGGTATATTCGTTATTCACAACAAGAACAGCTCTATCGCTTGCGATTAAGAAAAACGTCATGCCGTCATTGTTATCACCAAATTGGAGTTCTTGTGCTTTTGCATTATTCGACTGACTAAACGCTGGTGCACCTTTTTTGATGGCATCCCCCCAGGATATCAATACATCTGCTTGATAGCCCTTTGGTACTTTAACCGTATCATTTGTTGAAATTGGAACAGCCTCAAAACCCATTAGCTGCGACTTTCTTGGTATCGCATTAGCAATAGCCTGACCAATAGGGCTTGCAGCCAAAAAACCAGCAGTTCCAGCTGCACTCGTTACTTTAAGGAAACGACGGCGCGACATTGCGGCTTCAACAAACCGATTAAATTCTGGTTCTTGCTCGAGCGGTCTTTGATCTGGAGTTTGGTTAAAATGCTTCAATTTGGCTTCCTTTCTACTAAAAAAGGCCATTAAATTGACCTTTATGACTTTTTGTGGATGCTATGATGCATTATAATCATGACAAATTAGCTACAAATAATTAACAGTTATATTATTATTACGTTTCGCTTAAGGCCATTTCCTATTTATATAAGTTAACCCCCTGCACAAGTACTGTGGCGAAATATTACGATGTTTTATTTTTCCAAATTTATCGTCAATATTTAAGTTACTCACTTTTTACACTAGAAACCGATATATATACCCAAATGAACTCAAGATACTTGGGTATATTGTGAGTTAAAGCAGAACGGCAACTGATGAGTTATATTAAAAGCTAAAATGATCTGGATAATTTCTGCCGATTTCTTTATGAGTGACGCAGATAGCCAATTAAACAATACGGCTTTACTTATCAAAGGGAGTAACTGACTCCGTTCAATTCCTTTCTATTAATAAAATGCTATGTAAAAATCACCATACCCAAATAACTACAACTTCTTAAGAATACTCAGTCCATGCGGGTAATAAAGGTTTGCTCGTCATCCACAAAAGCGACAAAGCCGCCGTGATAGATAAACACCCGACCACGCCCTTCAACTAGGCATGCTAGCTGTGGATTCAAATCTTCTTCGTTATTTCGACTTTGAAACGTGCCGGTATCTGTGATGACGCCTTTGAGTGTAGGTAAATAGCCATAAATACGCTTGGCTTGCTCAATCATGCTTAATTCGCTATCGATAGAGAAGCAAGAAGGAATCGTGCCAGCATCTTCAATAAATATAGGTTTAAATTCTTCAAAGGCGGTGATAACCAACCAGTCAATGCCGTTAACATGATGGATAAACATAGAGTTACTCGATAATTTTGATTTGAGGTATTATCACTGATAGACCAATGGGGAAGGCCCTTAGCTCACAGGCTTTTAAATGGCTCTTATCTATGAGCCGTTGTTGGTCCTGAAAGCTAAGCCGTCTCGATCCACATTATGGTTTGAGGGTATGACTGCAAAATGATTACAGCTTTGACTTGGCTATTTTTGCTGATGCGCTATCAGGGTATTCATCAACCACTTGCTGGTAATATTTCTTTGCTTGAGTCGCATTATTGTTTCTTGCTGCAATATCACCTAGTTTCAATAAAGCATCCGGTCGTTTGCTAGAGTCTTTATATGACATCACAGAAATAAATCTTTTCGCAGCTTCTTTATCTTGCTTCTTGGCGAAATAAAGTTGCCCGAGCCAATAGTGGGAGTTTGCTGTATAGGTAGAATTTGGATAGTCTTTCTGAAATTGTTCGAATGCAGCAACAGCACCAGCATAATCTTTCTTTTTCAAAATCAAATCGACAGCATTTCGATAAGTAGCTTGCTCATCTGCATTGGATGAAAACTGCCCTTCAGAGACACCAGACACACTTTTGGGCTCCTGAGCAGGTGCAGACTTGAGGCCACCACGGACTTGGTCAAGCTCTACAAATAGCTCTCGTTGGCGCTTAAGCATCTGTTGTATTTCGTAATTGTTTCGCTCTGCTTGCCCACGGAGCTCGCTGATCTCTTGAGCCATTTGATCGATCTGCGTCTGCATTTGCAATTGAACACGATTACGGTTTTGTAATAAGCGCTCTAAACGCTCAACATCCGATTCAGAAGATGAACGGGTATAAGACGAAGAGCGAGTAAGGTCGGATACTGGTGCTGGTGCGGCGAAAGCATTATTCGCCGCACTTGCCAGTAACGCTAACGTAATAATACGTATGGAGCTACTGAACATGAGGTTTTCCTCTCAATTAGTATACTAGAACCGCACGACGGTTCTTAGCATAGATATTTTCTGATTGACCAAGCAACAATGGCTTTTCTTCACCGTAGCTAACAATCGAGATTTGGCTCGCTTGTACACCCAGAGCTTGCAGGTAGTTAGATACCGCTTCAGCACGACGCTCACCTAGCGCGATATTGTATTCTGGTGTGCCACGCTCGTCAGCATGACCTTCGATAGTCACTCTTAGTGCTGGGTTTTGACTTAGGTAAGCAGCATGAGCAGCTAGCATGTCTTCGTAGTCACGTGCAATGGTTGAGTTATCAAAAGCAAAGTAGATAGTTTGAGCTGCACGAAGCGCTTGCTCTTGCAATTCTTGCTCACTTAACTGACCGTTGCGATCAAGCGTTGATACAACTGTTGAACCTGAACCATTTGTCGCTGAACCTGAATTTGATGACGCATCGTCGCTTGAGCTACAAGCCGTCATAGCCATAACAGGGATAGAGATAAGTAGGCCTTTCAGAAGATTATTAAGTTGCATTATTTTTTCCTTTATTATTTACACTTAGTATTACAAAAATGGAGACCATGCTGGTGATCTCACACGACCATTGGTCGCAGGTAAACGGGCTTTAAAACGGCCATCGATTGAAACCATCGAAAGTACGTTTTGCTTGTTATAAATAGAACTGTATATCACCATCCCGCCATTCGGTGCGATACTTGGTGACTCATCAAGCAGTGTTTCAGTCAAAACTTGCAGTGCACCTGTGTCCAAATCTTGTTTTGCAAGATTAAAACCTGAATTACTTCGGTTAACCATCACAAGAAAACGGCCATCAGGCGTAATTTGTCCACCTAAATTCTGACTGCCTTGCCAAGTTAGGCGCTGTGTTGAACCACTTGCCAAATTTACCTGATAAATCTGTGGCTTACCACCTCTATCAGAAGTAAAAATCAATGAGTTACCATCAGGATGCCAAAATGGTTCAGTATTATTAGATCTTCCTCTAGTAATTTGAGTGAGCTGACGAGTCTTTAAATCCAGAGTGTAAACTTGAAGAGAACCTGTTTTAGATAAAACTAAAGCGAGTTTGTTGCCATCGGGAGAAAACTTAGGAGCGCCGTTATGACGAGGGTATGAAGTTAATTTTTCTTGCTCACCCGTATAAATATTCATCATGAATATTTCAGCTTGGCCATTCTGGAAACTTACATAAGCTAATTTTTGACCATCAGGTGACCATGCAGGTGACATCAGAGGCTGCTTTGACTGCAGGACTAAACGCTCATTAAAGCCATCATAATCTGCAACTCTCAACTGATATGGGAAAGTGTCTTTGTCACTCACCACAACATAAGCGATACGAGTCATGAAAGCACCGCGCTCTCCAGTTAACTGCTCATAGACTAAATCAGAGATGCGATGACCATACTCACGCATGCGAGGAGCTTCAATGGTTGCTTTTTTATTAAATAAAAGTGGCTCTTGAACGACAATACTATTGCTTTCAGTACTTGAGGCTAATTGATTACCCTCTGTCAAATGACCACGCACTACATCGATTAATTGGTAGTTAATGACATAATCACCTTGGCTGTTCTGCTCGATCGAGCCAGTTAATAATGCATCGACACCTAACCCAGTCCATGCATCGTAATTAACTTCCGATACGTTATAAGGCGTCTGTGGCATTTTATTCAATGCTACAGGAGCAAATTTGCCACTGCGCTGTAAGTCCGAAGCGATTACAGCAGAAATATCGGTTGGTAGAGGTTGAGAACCTTCCCATTTAAATGGAACGATGGCAATGGGTCTCGCAGAATCAATACCATCTGTAATGACTAGTTCTAGTGCAGCATGCGCAACACTACTGAGACTGCTGAGCAGCACTAACATTCCTAATACAAGGCGTTTTATCACGTCTATGTCCCTTTTAGTTATAGAGCAACCGTTAAATTAATATCTTTCAGCTTATTGTTAATAGAGTCGTCTTTCGATTTTGGAAAGGTGCCAACTTGTGCAATGGCACTTTTAGCAGCGGCACAAACTCGTGCATCACCATTTAGAACTTTCACACTTGCGACCATCATTTCATCCCCTGCAGAGATGAGCCTGATATTCACGCGGCATGACTTTCCCAACAGGTAATCATCCTTAATAATTCGCTTTTCAATCATTTGTGTATAAATAGCAGCAAAGCGGCCTATTTCTGACTCCATGTGTCGATTTTGAGCGACGTTATTAAGTTCTGTTTCACTTTCTAGTCCGGAAAAAATATCGTTAAGAGCCGCTTCTTGCTCCTTCCGTTCACGCTCTATTTTTTCTAATCTTTGTTTTTCCTTACGGGCTTTCTCTGCCGCAGCCTTTGCTGCTTTTTCTTTTGCAATACGTTGCTTTTCAGCTTTTTCTGCGGCTTCACGTTCTCGACGTGCCTTTTCTTCTGCAGCTTTAGCGGCTTTTTCCTGCGCTATTTTCTTTTGTTCAGCTTTACGCGCAGCTTCTTCTTTAGCAAGACGCTGTTTTTCTGCTTGCTCAGCTCGTTGCTTTTCTTTTTTAGCTCTGAGCTCTTCTGCTTTACGTTCCTGCTCTTTTTTCTTTTTCAGTGCTTCAGCTTCACGAGCTGCTTTAGCATCTTTCGCTTGCTGTTCTTTCAGCTTGCGGATTTGCTCTTCTTCTGCTTTTCGGTTTTTTTCCAAGGCCTCAGCATCACGTCTAAGCTTGTCTAATCTGGCTTGCTCTTTTTTTGCTGCTTTTTCTCGTTGTTGGCGAATTTCTTTTGCTTGTTGCTGAACCAACTTTGGATCAATCACAACCGCTTGAACCATCTGCCCTGAAGGCTCAGGTTTTGAAACCGCCATATCAGCTCCCCAAATTAATGCCGCAATTAACAAAGCATGCAAAAATAAGGATGTGCCCACGGGCATCGCATAAGGTTTGGTTCTCTTCTTATTATCTTTCATTTGGATATAACATCTATTCCTTAATCTCAGTCATCAGACCTACTTTAGGAATGCCAGCTCGACTTAGTTCATCTAATACCAAAACAACTTCTGAGTATGGTGTTGCGGCATCGCCACCTACAGCGACAGGTGCATCAGGGTTGAGCTGACGTTCAGCACTGACTTTAACAATGACATCTTGAATGGTTAAACCACGCTGAACTTCTTCATTATTGACGCTTAGGCCTAAATTTCCATCACGATCAATCTCAATAATGATAAAGCTACTATCAGTATCCCCAGCTAAATCTTGCATAGATTCAGCCGTAGATGTTTTAGGTAAGTCCACATCGACACCTTGAGTCACAAAGGGCGCTGTTGCCATAAAAATGATCAATAACACCAACATAACGTCAATATAAGGAACAACGTTAATCTCGGCGGTCATTTTTCTCTTTTTCGGTTGGTAACCTGCCATACTTTAGTCCTTTGCTACACCATCTCTACCCGCCATGGCTTGACGGTGGAGAATACTGTGAAACTCTTCGGAAAAAGTCGCGTAATTATGTTCCAACTTACTCACTTTATTGCTTAGACGGTTATATGCCATTACTGCGGGAATGGCTGCAAATAGGCCCATCGCAGTCGCAATCAACGCTTCAGCAATACCAGGCGCTACCATAGAAAGCGTGGCTTGTTTTACTTCACCTAACGCGATGAAGGCATGCATGATTCCCCAAACGGTACCGAAAAGGCCAATATAAGGGCTGATAGAACCTACTGTTGCCAAAAATGGCAAACTGGTTTCTAAATCATCCACTTCTCTCGCAACCGCAACACGCATTGCGCGGCCGGTTCCTTCCATAATGTAGTCAGGCGAATTCGCATGACTGTTTCTTAAACGGGCAAACTCAGTAAAACCGGCGTAAAAAATCTCTTCAGTTCCTGTGATATCATCCTTACGGGTCTTCGCTTTTTGATAAAGCTGTGACAAGTCTGTTCCAGACCAAAACTTGTCCTCAAATTTTTCTGAGTCCTTTGTCGCTTGAGAGAGAACTTTACTACGTTGAATGATCATTGCCCACGAGGCAATCGACATCCCCAACAAAATAAGCATGACTAGTTTAACAAGCAAACTTGCCTGAAGAAAAAGGTCTAAGATAGAAATATCAGCAGTCACTGTGTTAACTCCGAGGTAATAAATGCTGGAATCGCAATGGGTTTCATTTTCTTATTATCGATACAAGCAACTACGACTGTTGCCTTGCACAAGATGTCTCCACCATCATTGGTTAGCTCTTGATAAAACTTTAAAGAAGCTCGTTTGATGTCTGTGACTTGGCATAACACTTTTAAGTGTTCATCAAGTCGAGCACCTTGTTTGAAATCAATATCCATGTGTCGGACAACAAAACCAACGTTTTGTTCCAACAATTGCAATTGAGAAATGCCTTTTTCTCGCAACATTTCAGTACGAGCACGTTCGAAAAATTTGAGGTAATTGGAATGGTACACCACACCGCCACTATCCGTGTCTTCATAATAGACGGTTATTGGCCAGTAAAAAGGATGGGAGGAACCTGCCACTTGAGTACCTTAAGATAGATTGCTTTATAGTAGACACTATAACTGAAGCAGCACCAATTGGGGTACTAAAGGTAAGATAAATTTTCACTGTTTGTCGTTTAAATAACCTCCCTAGTTGATAAAAACAAAGAAGCCAGACCGTAGTCTAGCTTCTTATGATGGTATGTGACCTAATTTCAAGCCTTCTCTGTTAGCTCTGTATCACATGAAAAAGCTTATCGTTAGATAGACTAAGATAGTTAAGGAGAAATATGGACTGAAGAGAATTTGCCAGTACCAATTTCTTGGTTTAAACCCTACACCGTATATAACACTTGAACAAATAGCCCAAATCAACGCTGGAGCGATGACGGCATTAAAACCGCCAATCGCTTGATTATAGACTTCAGGGTTCCAAAGCACTAACCCTGCGTTTAAGAACCCAAGAGCCAAAGATAAAGCCTTTAACAAGCTATTATCCATCGGGCTATGGAGGCGTTCTATCTTAGTAGCGAGTTTACTCACTATCTTTATCCATCATTTCTGTATGCTCTAACCAAAGCGCATTAATAATGCCAAATGCACAGGCAAGAAGTACACCTAGTATCCATGCAAAATACCACATAAATGATTGCCTCTAGTAAAGTGAGTTTTTATTTTCTTCGATGAACTTATCATCCAAGCGGCCAAACATCTTGTAGTAAGTCCAAGATGTGTACATAAGGATGATTGGCACCATAACGAAAGCAACACCAGTCATGATATTGAGCGTTAATTCAGATGAAGTCGCATCCCAAATTGTTAAACTATGATTTGGCATTCTGCTAGATGGCATAATGAATGGGAACATAGCAAAACCAGCGGTTAAGATAACACCTGCATTGCCTAAGCTTGACGTCAAAAACGCAAATCCACATTTTTCAAATCGAGAAGCTAGGAATGTCAATAATGGCATTACTACTCCCAAGATAGGCGCAGCCCACATCAATGGATAAGTATTAAAGTTATTCATCCATGCACCTGGGGCAAGCTCGACTACTTTATTCAATGGGTTAGACGCTGCACTTGGATCGATGCTACCTGCAATAACATAACCCTTCATATCTTGAATTAGAAAACCAGCAAACACAAAAGCAACCACTGTTAACACAGCCATTAGCTGAGCCACACCACGCGCACGTCTGTGAACATCACCTGTGGTTTTCATCTGCAACCATGATGAACCTTGCATTAGGATCATAAACAAACTAACCAGCCCACAAAGTAAAGCAAATGGGTTCAGCAAGCCAAAGAATGAACCATGGTATGTCGGCATTAAAAAGTCACTAAGTTCAAAAGGCACACCTTGCAGCAGGTTACCAAAAGCAACACCAAAAATAATCGGCGGAACAAAGCCACTGATCGAGATACAGATATCCCATGTATTACGCCATTTAGGATCTTCAATCTTTGAGCGGTAATCAAGACCAATCGGGCGAAGCCATAAAGCAGCAAGGGTCAAGATCATTGCCAGATAGAAGCCTGAGAATGACGTAGCGTAGACGAGTGGCCATGCAGCGAAAAGTGCACCACCCGCTGTAATTAACCAAACTTGGTTTCCATCCCAGTGCGGTGCAATTGAGTTAATCATGACACGACGCTGGTTATCACTTCTGCCGATAATAGGAACAAGTGCTCCCACTCCCATATCGAAGCCATCTGTTATAGCAAAACCAATCAGTAGGACACCTATTAGTACCCACCAAATAAGTCGTAAGGTTTCGTAATCAAACATGTGTTTTCTCCAGGCTTACGCTTCTACTTGACGGTTAACTTTGTCTTCAACAGTATCCACGTTTTGTTCAAAGTGGTATCTACCTGTTTTAAGACTGCTAGGTCCTTTACGAGCAAACTTAACCATTAAGTACACTTCCGCGATTAAGAAGACAGTGTAAAGCGCTAAAATTGCAAATAGTGATGTCCAAATTTCTCCAGCAGTTAACGCTGAAGCAGCAACATGAACTGGCAGAATTTCACCAACAGCCCAAGGTTGACGACCAAATTCAGCGACAAACCAACCTGCTTCAATTGCAATCCAAGGTAATGGAATGCTGAATAGTGCCGCTTTTAGCAACCACGGTTTCTGCTCGATTTTTTGACGGCATGTTTGAATAAACGCCGCACCGAATACGAACAGCATAATGAATCCACAGCCAACCATGATGCGGAACGCACTGAAAAGAGGCCACACTGTTGGGATAGAATCATCAGCCGCTGCTTGGATTTGCTCTTCAGTAGCGTCAACAACTTTATCTGTGTAACGTTTAAGAAGTAAACCGTAACCCAAGTCGCCTTTTACTTCATCAAATGCAGCAACGTTTGCTTCAGATTTGTCACCTGCACGAAGCTTTTCAAGTAATTCGTAAGCGTACATACCACTACGAATTCTATCTACATGGCTATCGCGCAATTCACGCAGGCCAATCACTTGCTCATCAAACGAACGTGTAGCGATAATACCCATCAAATAAGGGATCTTAACTGCGTATTCCGTTTTCCTTTTCTCTTGGTTTGGAAGCCCAAACAGAGTGAAAGCAGCAGGAGCAGGCTCTGTATGCCATTCTGCTTCAACTGCGGCTAACTTAACCTTCTGAACTTCACCAAGCTCATAGCCAGATTCGTCGCCCAAAACGATAGTAGAAAGAATCGCAGCAATACCAAATGATGCTGCAATCGCGAATGAACGGCGAGCAAACGCCACATCACGCCCTTTAAGAAGGTAATAAGAACTCACACCTAAGATAAACATCGCACCACAGGTATAACCTGACGCAACAGTATGAACAAATTTAACTTGAGCGACTGGGTTAAGAACCACATCAGCAAAGCTCACCATCTCCATACGCATGGTTTCGAAGTTAAATTCTGCACCGACTGGGTTTTGCATCCAACCGTTGGCGATCAGGATCCATAACGCAGAAAAATTAGAGCCAAGAGCAACTAACCATGTAACGGCCAAGTGTTGTCGTTTCGATAAGCGATCCCAACCAAAAAAGAACAGACCAACAAATGTTGATTCTAGGAAGAAGGCAACTAGGGCTTCAATCGCTAACGGTGCACCAAAAATATCACCGACATAGTGAGAGTAGTAAGACCAGTTTGTACCAAATTGGAACTCCATGGTTAGGCCTGTTGCCACACCAAGAGCGAAGTTTATACCGAACAGCTTACCCCAGAACTTAGTCATGTCCTTATAGATTTGCTTGTTCGTCATCACGTACATTGACTCCATGATAGCCAGCAAGAAGGCCATACCAATCGTCAAAGGTACAAATAGGAAGTGATACATCGCGGTTAGTGCAAATTGCAGCCGCGATAGATCAACTACGTCAATCATGTTAACTCCTGTGTGCCAGTAAAATGACACTTTTTAAAACACTCACAAGTACAAGAAACCATCATATTAATTCAAGTCATTGATTTTATGAAACATTTTGTTTATAAAACGGGCTTTAGTCAGACGAGACTATTAAGCAATAGCTAATGCTAGCCAAGAAAGATATTACTTGTAAAAACAGCTTGATTCAAAAAAATGATGTAACGAAATAGCTTTGATACACATCAAATTTCGAGTGTTATCTCTATTCAAAACCACACTAAATTGATCTAGATCAAAGGATATGAGAGCAAAATGTTACGAGAGAGTAATGATAGAAAATTTTAATCACTTAGAGTTATAAATCTAATTCCCAATAGATAAGTTTTCATCATCCTGTTACAAGTTTTTTCAATAGTTGTATTTGTGATGCATGTCACAAATTAAATCAAGTAAAACATCGATGGATTCAAGTTCAATAAAGGATGGAATGGAGTAAACTCAAGATTCTATGAATCAAGCATCTTAAGGTTATTTGGGTTAGAAACTTGAAGTCACTTGGGAATAAAAAAGGGCCAACAGGCCCTAAATTTTGCTAAAAATGGATAACGCCACTTAAATTGCCATCTTTTGTGGACCGATTACTTTTGTAAACCACTTACTTTTGTAAACCAAAGTGAAGATAGGCGCGATCAGTGGCAATTCTTCCACGTGGTGTTCGCTGCAAATAACCCTGCTGAATAAGATAAGGTTCTAGTACATCTTCTATCGTGTCTTTTTCTTCACCTATAGCGGCCGCCATATTATCCAACCCAACAGGCCCACCACCAAATTTTTCCATAATGGCCAGCAGCAGTTTCCGGTCCATATAATCAAAACCTTTGGCGTCGACATCAAGCATATCGAGTGCCTTACCTGCAATTTCAGCACAGATATGACCATTTCCTTTCACTTCGGCATAATCACGTACACGACGTAACAGGCGGTTTGCGATACGAGGTGTTCCACGTGCACGCCGTGCAACTTCAAGAGCGCCCTCAGATTCCATAGATAATCCAAGACAATCCGCGCTACGTTGGACAATATCCTGCAAGTCGCTCACTTTATAGTACTCCAGACGCTGAGTAATACCGAAGCGATCACGCAGTGGTGAAGTAAGTGACCCCGCTCGAGTTGTTGCACCGATTAATGTAAATGGAGGCAAATCAATCTTAATAGATCGTGCAGCTGGCCCTTCTCCGATCATGATATCCAGCTGGTAATCTTCCATTGCTGGATAAAGGACCTCTTCAACCATTGGACTTAGACGATGGATCTCATCGATAAAAAGAACATCGTTCTCTTCTAAATTGGTTAACAACGCCGCAAGATCACCTGCTTTTTCTAAGACGGGACCAGAGGTTGTCCGGATATTCACTTCCATTTCATTCGCAACAATATTTGCTAATGTTGTTTTACCCAATCCAGGAGGGCCAAAGATCAGTAGATGGTCGAGAGCTTCATTTCTTAACTGAGCCGCTTTGATGAAAATTTCCATTTGTTCACGGACATGATCCTGCCCTTGATAATCGGCCAACTTCTTGGGGCGTATAGCGCGATCAATGACATCTTCATCCTGAAAAGATGGGTTATCTGGCGCAATTAAACGATCCGCTTCAATCATAATCTTCTCTTCGTCTTAGCCTTATACCATTGATTTTAGTGCTTCACGGATAAGTTGCTCACTGGTCATATCCGCTTTGGCAATTTGAGAGACAACTTTAGAAGCCTGAGTAGGTTTGTAACCGAGAGCAAGTAAAGCGCTGATCGCTTCCTCTTCTGCGCTATTGGAAGTGTTCTGGGCAGCATCCGCTGGTGCGGCATCTGTATGTGGAGTGAACAGATCACCAGCTCCCCACCCTTTAAGGCGATCTTTCATCTCAACCACCAAGCGTTCAGCAGTTTTCTTACCAACACCTGGTAACTTAACCAAAGTGGAGATATCTTCACGCTCAACGCAGGAAACAAATTGGCTTGCCGTCATCCCAGAAAGAATACCTAAACCAAGCTTAGGACCAACACCATTGGCTTTAATAACTTCACGAAATAGAGCTCGTTCTTTGACAGTATTAAAGCCGTAAAGCAATTGAGCGTCTTCTCGAACAACAAAATGAGTATATATAATGGCTTCTTCACCAATATTAGGCAGTTCGTAGAAACAACTCATCGGCATCTGGACTTCATAACCAATACCATTAACTTCAATTAAAACTTCAGGGGGCTGTTTTTCTAGTAGCATGCCACGAAGACGTCCGATCACATTAGATACTCTTTTTAAGTGAATTTGACACAGAATAATCAAGAACTGGATAGACATCCAGTTCTTTTTATCCTATTGCGCTATCGATAACGACCTTTTTTGGCACTGGTCGCCTTACCTGCCAATGCCACTAATGTTTTATTGGTATTGGCATGACAAATCGCCACCCCTAGCGCATCAGCCGCATCAGCTTGAGGCTTGGCTGGCAATTTCAACATATGTTGCACCATGTGCTGTACTTGAACTTTATCAGCACCACCAGTGCCCACTACCGCCTGTTTAATGAGACGGGCAGCGTATTCGTAAACGGGTAAATCTGCATTCACCGCAGCGACAATCGCACTGCCACGAGCTTGACCCAACTTTAAGGCTGAATCAGCATTTTTAGCCATAAACACTTGTTCGATAGCAAAGACATCAGGCTGAAATTGAGTAATGATTTCTGTTACGCCAGCGTAAATTTGCTTGAGTCGACCGGGCAGTTCCTTTTCAGAAGTACGAATACAACCGCTGCCGAGATAATGCAAGTGACGACCTTGTTGACGTATGACCCCATATCCCGTAATGCGAGAGCCTGGGTCAATGCCTAAAATTATGGACATGACATTTCCTGATTTACCACATTGCTCCATCGGCACCCAGTAAACAAAAGGGACGAGTTTAGTGAAAGCACCTAGAAAGCACATGCTTAGATATCATTGAGTAACAAGATATCGTTGGGTCTCTTTAAAATATACTCACTTAAAATAAAAACTCCCGCTAAAGCGGGAGTTTTTATTCAATCGCTGAGGTTTTATTCAGCTTCTTTCTCTTTCGCAACCGTTACAGCAATCGCTAGCTCTTCTAGAGCTGCTGGATTTGCAAGACTTGGGGCATCTGTTAGCAAACAAGACGCGTTGGTTGTTTTAGGGAAGGCGATAACATCACGGATGTTCTCTGTACCACATAACAGCATAACGAGACGATCTAGACCGAATGCCAGGCCTGCATGTGGAGGTGTTCCAAATTTCAGTGCATCAAGCAGGAAGCCAAACTTCGCTTGCTGCTCATCAGCTTCAATACCTAGGATATCAAATACTGCTGATTGCATTTCTGCGTTGTGGATACGTACAGAACCGCCGCCTACTTCATAGCCGTTCAGAACCATGTCGTATGCGTTTGAGTTTGCTGCTGCTGGGTTCGCTTTTAGCTCCTCTGCAGTCACACCTAAAGGCGATGTGAATGGGTGATGCATCGCGTGAAGATTACCTTCATCGTCTTCTTCAAACATTGGGAAGTCAACAACCCATAGTGGCGCCCATGCAGACTCATCTGTTAGCTCTAGATCTTTACCTAGTTTCAGACGCAGTGCGCCCATAGCTTCAGATACAGTGTTTGCTTTGTCTGCGCCGAATAGGATGATGTCACCAGATTCTGCTTGAGTGCGATCTAGAATGCCGTTGATCACCTCTTCGTTTAGGAACTTAGCCACTGGAGATTGGATACCTTCCATGCCTGCTGCACGGTCGTTAACCTTCATCCATGCTAGGCCTTTCGCACCGTAAATACCAACGAACTCACCGTAGCTGTCGATTTGCTTACGAGTCAGCTGAGCACCACCTGGTACACGGATAACTGCTACGCGACCTTTTTCATCGTTAGCTGGACCTGAGAATACTTTGAACTCTACATCTTTAACTAGGTCAGCAACATCCACGAGTTCTAGTGGATTACGTAGATCTGGCTTATCGCTACCGAAACGACGCATCGCTTCAGAGAATGGCATGATTGGGAACTCACCTAGATCAACGTCTAGCAGCTCTTGCCACATATCACGCACCATTTTCTCAGTCGTCGAACGAACTTGCTCAGCCGTCATGAAAGACGTTTCGATATCGATCTGAGTGAATTCTGGTTGACGGTCAGCACGCAAATCTTCATCACGGAAACACTTAACGATTTGGTAGTAACGGTCGAAACCAGACATCATCAGAAGCTGTTTGAATAGCTGTGGAGACTGAGGAAGCGCGTAAAAGCTGCCTTTATGAACACGGCTAGGTACTAGATAGTCACGAGCGCCTTCTGGTGTCGCTTTTGTTAGTACTGGCGTTTCGATGTCTAGGAAACCGTTGTCATCTAGGAAGCGACGAACAAAGCTAGATGCTTTAGCACGTAGCTTGATGCGGTCGCTCATTTCTGGACGACGTAGATCTAGGTAACGGTACTTCAGACGTTGCTCTTCAGAGTTCTTTTGGTTGAAGTCTAGAGGCAAAACGTCAGAACGGTTGATGATTTCAAGACCTTTAGCAAGAATCTCAACTTCACCTGTTGCCATATCTTTGTTTACTTGGCTTTCTGGGCGTACGCGTACTTCACCCGTGAGTTTGATACAGAACTCATTACGAAGTGTGTTAGCCACTTCATACGCATCTGCCATATCTGGATCAACAACTACCTGAACGATACCTTCACGATCTCGCATATCGATAAAAATAAGACCGCCTAAATCACGACGACGGTTAACCCAGCCGCACAGTTCTACAGTTTGTCCTGCAAGGGACTTGTTCAGGTGACCACAGTAATGGGTACGCATAATGAAATTCCCAATCTCTTAAAATTATTAACTACTCTCTGTCAGCCTCATTGCCGATCAGAGTAAAACCCCATTTATACGCTGAAAACCTATGAAAATCGACTACTCAACGTACAATTCATTGTGTTTTATCATTCATTGGTGATTTTTAATACAACAAGTGTTCAAAAGCACACCAATTTGAAAAAATTGCTGCTGATTATAGCGTGAAATTATCTATTTCAGCAAAACTCTCGTAAAGTAAGCAAAGTAATAAAGAACAAGAACGTATAATGAATACCTTACCCCTTCGACTTGGACTGACCATGTGGTCACACAATCAATGGCAGCAAAGCTTTTATGGCAGCGGCACCAAACCTGCTGAGCGTTTAGAAAAGTATGCGCAAGTCTTTCATACCGTAGAAGGTAACACGACTTTTTATGCCACTCCGACATTCAATACAGTCCAAAATTGGAAAGCCGCAACTCACGACAATTTTAAGTTCACCTTTAAACTGCCCAAAGCGATCACTCATGAGCACATGCTCCGAGGTTGCGACGAGCCCTTACGTGATTTTATGAAAGTAATGGAGCCACTTCATGGACGTGTTGGCCAATGGACGATTCAACTCCCAGCCGCTTTTGGACCTGAGCACTTAGACAGGTTGAAAGCATTTTATGACAAATTTCCTGTGGGGTTTCCACTCGGGGTTGAAGTCCGCCATATGGCCTTTTTCTCTAAAGGAAACGAAGAACGTACTCTGAACCAATGGCTATTAGAAAATGGCATTGACCGTATTATCATGGACAGCCGACCTGTATTCGCAGCACCGCCGAGCACGGAAGCTGTGATTGATGCCCACCAGAAAAAACCACGCGTTCCCGTACATGCGATTGCAACAGCCCACCAGCCAATGATTCGCTTTATTGGTCACCCTAATATGGATGAAAACTTGCGATTTTTTGAACCTTGGTTGAACAAGCTCCCGCTTTGGATTGAACAAGGCGCTCAACCTTATTTGATGATCCACACCCCAGATAACATTCAAGCGCCAGAACTTGCCGAAAAACTCTATAAGCAACTGCAGCTTAAGCTCTCATTACCGGATTTGGCTGCGTTTCCTGCCAATGATGGTCATTCACAAATACAGATGTTTTAGCTAATCGTATAATTAAGAAAATGACAGAGGCTCGAAATTCCCATAAAATACGCGCCTTTTTGATGTCTGACTATTTCAGACGGCGTGCTTACAGAGATTGAGTTATGAACCCTAAAAGCAATCCAGATACTATTTTTTCGGCTCCAATCGATAAAATTGGGGATTTCACCTTCGATGAGCGTGTTGCGGAAGTCTTTCCCGATATGATTCAGCGCTCGGTGCCAGGTTACAGCAATATTATTTCTGCTATTGGAATGTTATCCGAACGCTTTGTTAAGCCACACACGAATATCTACGATTTAGGCTGTTCACTGGGCGCAGCTACACTCTCCATGCGTCGCCATGTGAAACATGAAGGCTGCCAAATTGTTGCGGTAGACAATTCCACTGCCATGGTGGAGCGATGTAAGTTGCATGTGGACGCTTATCGCAGTGATACTCCAGTGAAAGTCGTAGAAGCCGATATTAGAGATATCGAAATCGAAAACGCCTCTGTTGTGGTTTTAAACTTCACTTTGCAGTTCCTCTCTCCGCAAGATCGTTATGCTTTATTAGAAAAAATACACGCAGGGCTGCGTCCCGGAGGCATCCTTATTTTATCTGAGAAGTTCGTCTTTGAAGACACCATTGCGAATGAACTCTTGATCGATCTTCATCATGACTTCAAAAGAGCCAATGGCTACAGTGAGCTCGAAATTAGCCAAAAGCGTAGTGCGATCGAAAATGTTATGCGACCAGACTCTAAAAAAGATCATAAAGAACGCTTTGCCCAAATTGGCTTTTCGAGCTTTGACGTTTGGTTTCAATGCTTCAACTTTGGATCAATGTTTGCGATTAAGTAGTGCTAAATACGTAAACTCTATGGACTATGGACAACGCTTTGCCCTCATGTTCAGCCTAGTTATAGGCAAGGTATATTTAACTTTTACACCATCAATTCAGTGAAAAACTATGTTTAACTTTGCAAATTTTTATCAACTTATTGCCCAAGACTCTCGTCTTCAACCTTGGCTGAATGTCCTACCACAACAGCTTACAGATTGGCAAAATGCAGAGCACGGAGACTTTAATCGCTGGTTGAAGGCGTTAAATAAAATCCCTGAAGGCTCACCTGATCAAGTTGATCTTTCTCACTCTGTCACAATCAGCAATGACACACCCTTTCACGAGGGAGAATTGAAGAAACTTGAAAACCTGTTACGCACCTTTCATCCATGGCGTAAAGGCCCTTATACCCTCCATGGTATTCATATCGATACTGAATGGCGCAGTGATTGGAAATGGGACCGTGTTCTTCCACACATTTCTCCATTAAAAAATCGTAATGTTTTGGATGTCGGTTGTGGAAACGGCTACCACATGTGGCGCATGCTAGGTGAAGGCGCCCGACTTTGTGTTGGTATTGACCCCTCTCACCTTTTTTTAATTCAGTTCGAGGCCGTTCGCAAATTAATGGGTGGCGATCAAAGAGCTCACTTACTCCCACTTGGTATCGAGCAGCTACCGAAACTTGAGGCATTCGATACCGTTTTTAGTATGGGCGTTCTTTATCATCGGCGTTCTCCACTGGATCACTTGATTCAGCTCAAAGATCAGTTAGTTTCAGGTGGTGAACTGGTGTTGGAAACACTCGTTATTGAGGGGGATGAGAATGCCGTCTTAGTTCCAACATCTCGATACGCTCAAATGCGTAATGTGTATTTTTTCCCGTCAGCCAAAGCCTTAAAAGTATGGTTAGAGTTAGTTGGCTTTTCGGATGTTCGTATTGTGGATGAAAACATTACTTCTGTTGGAGAGCAGCGAACAACCACTTGGATGACACACAATTCTCTGCCTGATTACTTGGATCCAAATGACCCGAGTAAAACCGTTGAGGGTTATCCTGCCCCACGTCGTGCCGTCCTAGTTGCAAAAAAATATTAAATTACTGAGTTTTTTGACATTGTCATAACTCGATTCAACAATTAAGATACTATCTTGCTTAATTAGCCGGAGCTAAGAGGATACCCCGTCTTCTTAGCTCAGTACTGATTGAGTCCGTTCCTCGCCGAATAAGACACAAATGCAACATTCTTGCTTGTTAGCCATGAGGGATGGAACTAAACTTCTAAAAATCTAAAATCTTAACCCAATATCAAGGTTTTCAATGTTTAAACGATTGACTCCGGTTATTACTGTTGCTTTATTATCAGGTTGTACCACCTTAACCCAAAGTGAGCAGTACCACCAAGAAGCACTTGCGGCCATCCAAGCCTCCGAAACCAATTTCAATCATCGACTTTCAGGTTTAGAACTCAAGCTCAACACCCAATCTGACGATATTGAGGCATTGCAGGGGCAAGTAAAAAAACTCACACTTGAGCTCAACACCCTTCGTAAAAAGACAGCAAAACGTTTACAAAAATCGAATGAATCGATAAACCTTCAAGCTTCAACCTCTACCCAAGCTACCCCAACTCACCAGATTGTTCTCGGTTCTGTTGAACGAATGACTATTGACTCCATCAAGCAAACATTTGATGCTCAAATCGATACAGCCTCAGTAACTTCATCACTCAACGCTGTAGACCTCGAAGAGTTTGAAAGAAATGGGGAAAAGTGGGTCCGTTTTCATCTAGCAAGCAGCAGCCAAGCCAAAAAAGAAGAAAAGCTTTGGATTGAAGCACCCATTTTGCGCTACGTAAAAGCTCATAAGACCGATGGCTCATCGCTTGCACGCCGTCCAGTTGTAGAGCTGTGGGTTCGTGTCGGTAAAATTCATGAAAAAGCACAATTTACTGTCTCCAGCGAGAGTAAATCTCAGTTGCCTGTTTTATTAGGCAAAGCCTTCATACGTGACATAGCCGTTGTAGATGTCAGCCGCCAATACATACAGACAACCAAAGAGAAGAAATAAGGTAGATTATGACGTCAAGAATTCCATTTTACCTATCCATACTCCTTTTAGTCGCTGCAGGGATCGCGCTAAGCGTTATTAGACACGAGAGTTACGGTGTTCCTTGGACGCCTGGTGAACAACGCCAAGTTTGGGATGTTGAAGCTCGTATCGAATTTACCGCCAATGGCGGAGAAGTGAAAGCCTCACTTGCTGCACCACATACCCAACAAGATTTCACTCTCATAGGAGAATCGGCTTCCTCACCAGGATACGGTGTGTCCTACGTCGACGCTCCTTCTGGTCGACGCGCTGAATGGTCTATCCGTCAAGCAAGTGGACCACAAACCATCTATTACAAAGCTCAGTTTTTAGTTGACCCGCAAGCAAAGTTTGATCAACAACCACCAACAGAGAGCATTACAAAGCCTACCCTCTCTGCACCACAACAAGCGGCGGCCAAAGCACTGATTCAACGTGCGATGAGCCGCTCTGCAGATAATGAGACTTTTACCCGCGAATTAATCAAGATACTTAATGATCCTGATAGCCAAAATGCAGCTTTGATGCTCAATGATTTTGACCGAACCGAAGCCTTACAAAACCTTTTGCTAACGGCCGGAGTACACAGCAAAGTGGTTGGTGTGATCGAATTGGAAGATGGCCGTCGCAGACAAATGATTCAACCTATGGTTCAAGTTTGGTCTGATAACAAGTGGGTGCTTTTCTCGCCTAATTCAGAGCAAGCAGCCTCACAAACCAACCTTCTTGTTTGGGATGAATCCAATGTTTCGTTACTTGATCTTATGGGCGGTAAAAACAGCCAAGTTCATTTTTCAATGATCAAGCAGCAACTGACACCAAAAGAAGCGACAGATAACAAAGTTGCCGCCGATGGCCTGTTAAACCTGTCTATCCATAGCTTGCCTCTTGAAGAACAAGCGATGTTCAAGACCATTATGCTCATCCCTATCGGGGCATTAATTGTGGTTTTCCTTCGCGTTATCATTGGCCTAAAAACATCAGGTACTTTTATGCCAGTGCTCATTGCGGTTGCTTTTGTGCAAACGACTTTGATCACAGGTGTGGTTGGTTTCTTGCTCATAGTAGGAACGGGACTGATCATTCGAAGTTATCTCTCTAGGCTCAACCTCTTATTAGTCGCCCGGATTTCTGCCGTCATCATTACCGTCATCATGATCATATCGGTCTTTACCGTGGTGGCATTTAAGATTGGACTAACAGAAGGCCTGACGATTACCTTCTTCCCGATGATCATTTTGTCTTGGACTATCGAACGTATGTCGATTCTGTGGGAAGAAGAAGGGGCAAAAGAAGTCGCACTACAAGGTGGTGGTTCACTGCTTACTTCAATTCTGGTCTATATGGCGATGACTAACCCATACATCCAGCATTTAACGTTTAACTTCTTTGGACTGCAATTGGTCGTGCTTGCCATCATACTGCTTCTTGGTACGTACACAGGTTATCGCTTAACAGAATTACGCCGCTTTAAACCCCTTGCGGAGGATTAATGATGTTTGAACGTTTTACTTCGCCAGCAAAGCTACGCCATAAAGGCATTATGGGCATGAACAAACGCAACCACAGCTACATTGGTCGCTATAATGATCGTTCTAAATACCCGCTGGTTGATGATAAATTAAAAACCAAAATCATTGCTGAAGCTGCTGGGGCGACAGTACCCACTTTAATTGGTGTTATTTCAAGCCAAGCAGAAGTGAAAAAGATCCACGACATGGTACAAAACTGGCCGGGTTTCGTTATCAAGCCAGCACAAGGTAGTGGCGGCAAGGGAATCCTTGTCGTGACCTCCCATAAAGATGGCGTCTACACAAAGCCATCAGGGGCAACCATCAATAAAGAGGAAGTTGAACGTCACATCAGTAACGCTCTGGCTGGTTTGTTCTCTCTTGGGGGGAAAAATGATGTCGCGGTGGTGGAAAACTTAATTAAGTTTGATGATTGCTTTGAAGGGTTCAGTTTCGAAGGAGTACCTGATGTCCGTATCATCGTCTTTAAAGGCTACCCTGTGATGGCGATGATGCGTTGCTCTACTTCTGCTTCCGATGGAAAAGCTAATCTACACCAAGGCGCTGTAGGTGTCGGTATTGATATTGCGACAGGTAAAGCAATACGTGCGGTGCAATTTGATCAACCGATCACGCATCACCCAGATACGGGGAAAGACTTATCAACGCTTCAGGTTCCTCATTGGGAAAGACTATTAGAACTTGCTTCTAGTGCTTGGGAAATGACCGGTCTAGGCTATATGGGTACAGATATGGTACTGGATAAAGAGGAAGGGCCAATGGTTCTTGAGCTTAATGCACGTCCTGGTTTAGCAATACAAATCGCTAATGGTGCGGGTTTACTGCCTAGACTCAAACACATTGAAAACCTAGGCACGCAAGCCGAATACCCTAAGCCCAAAGAACGTGTCGCTTACGCAGCTGAACAATTTGGTGTGAAATCCCAATTCTAAGCACTGGCTTCAGATCCGAAACATCTGAATGTTTAGCGATGAAAATTAGTGGGCTTTAAAATATCCCTAATGAATACCTCTAATCAAAAAAACGCCGCAGATTTCGATCTGCGGGCGTTTTTTTGTGACTCATACTATCTTTTGTGGTTCATACTAACAATCACACAGATAAGCCGTTTTTATCGCTTCAATCATTATGATTCAATCGCTTCCATGATTGCTTGAGCGTCGTTATTTGGTTTCTGAGCTTGCCCAAAACCGCGTAAGCCAACCACATGAACATGTTCATGATCTTTGAACACTTTGCGAACAAGCTTATAGGTGGTGCCTTTTTCTGGACTGATATTTTCAGGTGCCGCGATAAGCAGCTGCATATCCAGTCGGTCACACAATTCAAATAGAGTCGAAATTGACTTCGTATCAAGACGCGCTGCCTCATCGAGGAACAACAAGCGACAAGGCACAATGTCTTTACTTCTCAAGCGACGTGATTCTTCTTCCCAGCTTTGTACAACCATTAATAGGATAGATTGACCTGTACCGATCGCTTCACCTGTTGATAGTGCCCCAGATTCCGCTTGTAGCCAACCATCAGAACCACGGTTTACTTCTACGCTCAACTCTAAGTAGTTACGGTAATCCAATAGCTCTTCACCAAGGATCTGTGGAGAACGCTGACCCATATCAATATGAGGGTTGACTCGCTGGAACAGTTTTGCCATCGCTTCAGAGAAGGTAAAGCGAGAAGACTCAAACAAATCTTTATGCTGATCTTGATGAATGGAAAGACCATTTAAAAGAACCTCGTGACTTTCGCGAATCTTCACATTTAGACGTACGCCTTTGACCTGCCCAAATGAAATATTCGATAAGCCTTGGTTCAGCATACGGATACGGTTTTGCTCACGTTGAATGGTCTTTTTGATGATGCTCGCAACCGACTCAGAGCTGATTGCTAGGCGGTTTTCACGTTGCGTCAGTTCCTCGGTTAGACGGGCCAGCTCCACTTCCATCTCTTCGATTGCTTCTACTGGGTCATCGGTACGAATGATATCCTGACGAATGCGTTCACGTAGATGCTGATAAACAGCGATATAGAACAATACCTTACGTTCAGGACGAGCATTATCTTCAGATAATCGTAATGCATCGCGTAAATCGTCATTATTAGCCACAGCAAGGCGCAACGCACCCAGTGATTTGTCCGACATTGAACGTAACTCATCGGCTGACAAATAAGCCAATTCACGTTTATGTAGGCGACGTTCGACATCGTTTTCACGTGCAAGACGAAGAACTGAGCACCAGCCTGCTTTTGCTGCGACAACAAAGGTACGCAGTTCCACGTATTCTTTCTGTACCTTCTTCATGCGCTTGGCTAAGCCTTTCATCTCTAATTCGGTAGAGGTAATGGTACGTTCGTACTCGCTCTTACGACTTCGAGAAGTATGAAGACGCTCGTGTAACTCATCACGGCGACGCATTGCTCGCTCTTCTGCCCCTTCATCGGCATTCACACCGAATTCTTGTAGTTCTTGCTTGAACTCCTGAACCGTCTCCAATTTTGCTTGATGTGAGCTTTTCAAAGAGGCCAATACTTGATTGTATTGGTTCATTTGACTCTGTGACTGCTTCAGTTCCTCACGACTGCGCGTACGCATCTGCTCTGCTTGAACCAGTTTTGCTTTTAATTGGTCACTCAGTTCACTGCTCTTATTTAACAGCTCCATTGAGTCAGCATAAGCGAAATAATGACGACGCTCGACCAAATCTGAAAGAGCAAATATTTGCTTCTTAAGCTCTTGTAGTTGTTCGTCTGCCGTTTTGTACTCAGCTTCAAGTGCATCAAATTGCTCTGGATCCGCTTCTAATGCAACCGCTATTTTTTCTAGCTCACCAACCGCCTTCGCGTGTGAGTTTAAGAATTGTTTTGCTTCAGAAAGCAGAGAAATTTTCTCTTCCAGCTCATCAAAACGAGCTTGCAGTGTATCATCGTCGATGAGAATAATATTTGCGGCCAATTTATCCAAAGAAGAAAGCGCTTGCTTACTGGTTTGCAATTGTGAGCGTTGCTGTTGCTCTTTACTATCTAAGTCCGCTAAGACACGAACGACTTGATTACGTTTGTCGCGGATAACCACCAGCGCCTGCTCAGGATCAGCTTCAAAAGCGACCTGAATATGCTTTGCAACAAATTGGTTGAATGCTTGGTATAGACGCTGCATTTTCTGCGAGTCAAAAGCAGACTTCGCATGCTGTTCAACCACTTCCTCTCTCTCATTACGAAGAAGTTCTAAGCGTTGTTCGCGTGCCGCACGACCAAATAAAGGAATCTCAGGAAAGCGAGAGTAACGCATTTGGTGCTCGTTCATGCGAACACATACTGCACCCTCAAGTTCTTCAGCATTAAATGAACTATCATCAAATGCATCTACGTCACCTTCAATGATGTATAAATCTTCAGGACAGTCATCTAATTCAACTAACTTCTCTTCGATACCGGATAAATCAGAAACCACGATAGCATGACGTGCTGGACCATACATGGCGCTAAAGTATGGAGCATCATCAATGGTGATGTCATCGTAGATCTCAGAGAGCAGTACACCACCCAAAGTATCGGCTAAACCTTTCAAACGAGGATCATTTGAACCGCCAGGTGAGGCAAGGCGCTCAATTTCTGTTTCAAGCTGGTTGCGACGCTCTGACAACTTGTCTTTGGCGATAGAGAGCGCTTTTTCTTGTTCAAGTACAGCCTGCATTTGGCTCATAACCGCTTGACTGTCTTCTAACGCCGCGCCACTTTGCTCACGTAGCTTTTCTAGCGCATCATTGGCGGCAATCCAAGCAGGGGCAATGGCTTCCAGTTTATTGATTTCCGCTGCAGCATTTTGCTCAATACGGCGCTGTTCACCACGTTGTTCACGCAATTCTTCTTGCGACATTTCGAGTGAATCAATTTGCATCGCATGGCGTTCACGTTCTTGTTCAAAGGCAATTTCATCCGTTAATTCAACATGAAATTGCTTTTGGTATTCAGTAACTAGCTCGCGAACTTGACGTTGCTGGTTCAAGCTGCGTTCAAGATCACGATGCTGTGCACGCCATTGCTGCTCATTCTGAACCACTTGCTGTGACTCACGCGCTTTCAAAAGAACGGTTTTGGCCTGTTGAGAGGCCTCTTTGCGTTCTACCGAACCGACAATACTTTGGACTAATGTCAAAGCCATTTCGAACTGCTCGGCTGCTGCAGATGACATGTCTAACTTGTGCTTAAACGCTAACAAAGCATTGGTATTTTCAGCTTCTTGACTCTTAAGTTCAGACACCAACTGCTGTGCAGATTCTGCGGTTAAACTTTCATCTTTAAGTAAAGTTTTCGCTTTCTCAAGCGCTTGAACAGCTTGCTGGTACTGAAGAGCTCGAGTTTGTTGTACATCAAGCGCTTGTTGGTAATCCGCAAGTTGCGTTTTAAGGCTGTCTACCTCTTCTTCCGCTACGGTCGCTTGCTCTTCCGCCATCATGACGCGTTCTTGCGCTTCTTCCACCACCATCATCTGCTCTTCAAAGCGCTCATTTAGCTCTTCAAGATCTTCTTGGTAGCGTTCAATCTTCTCTTGTTGACGTAACGCATTTTGTACTAACTGCAAATGATCAGACGCGGCTTGATGATCTTGCTCTAACGCTGACTCCGAATCGAGCAATAACGCTAATTCTTCTTGAACACGGTTAAGTAAGTTGTTTTGTTCAACCAACGTTTCCCGTGACCCAAACAGTTCTGAACGTAGTGAAAGGGTTTTATCTAATTTTTTACGACGATCGTTAGCATGGCGCATGTAGTCAGCAGCCACGTAATTTGTTGATTCGGTGATCAGGTGTTTGAAGAGGTCACGATCTGCTTGCGTAGTTTTGATCGCTTCTAACGTCATACGGTTTTCGCGCAAGGCAGATTCCATATCTTGGAACGCTTTTTTTACGCCACCATTTTGCGGCAGAAGGTAATCACGCAATGAACGGGTAATAGCACTTGAAATACCACCGTATAATGAAGCTTCAATCAAACGATAAAACTTCGAACGATCGCCCGAGTTACGTAATTTCTTTGGAACGACACCAAATTCAAACATTTGGGCATGGTAGTCAACGATAGAAGAGAAGGCTTTAAACTGAACACCTTCATACTCTCCAATAACCTCTTTGACTTCGTTAAGCTGCCTAACTCTGGCTTGGGTTGCGGAGACACTTTCAATCAATATATCTGTCGGCTTAACGTGACTCGGCAAGCCTTGGATAACGAAGGGTTTGATGTCTACTTTTTTGTCACGCCCTGCAACTTGCTGTAGCTTAACAGCAAACAATAGGCGTTGGTTTCGAGAATTGACGACATCCAAAGCAGCATAACAGGCACCTGGTTGTAATTTACCAAACAAACCTTTATCGCGAGATGACTGGCTGCTACCAGCTTCCGTAGTATTACGGAAATGCAATAGTGTTTGGTCAGGGATTAATGCGGTAATAAATGCTGCCATTGTTGTCGACTTACCTGCACCGTTACCGCCAGATAGCGTGGTAACCAAATCATCAATATCAAAAGTACGGGCAAAGAAGCCGTTCCAGTTAACCATGGTCAACGATTGATATTTACCACGTTCAATCATGCTCATACTTCACCCTCATTTGTTTGCTCTTCAGCTTGGTCATCTTCAGTCAATAAACTGCCTTGGCTCGGCTCTTTCGTATGAACGACTGCTTCACCATCGCGAATCAAGCGTAATTGTGCCTCTCTCATATCATCACCCGAGCGAACATCAGCACCAAAACGGAAGACCGATTCACTGATGCTAAATTTACTGGTTTCACCAATATTGATAATCATGCCTAATCGACGCAGGCGACGTAGAGACGTTCGCACTTTTTCAAACAGCTTTTCTTTATCAAGATCCGAACCAGTTGCACGGTTGGTGACCAGTCGCATCAGCTTGTTTTCATCAGCCAAAGCCAGCAGTTCTTCATACAGCTCTTGATTAGTAAAAATACCTTCATGAGCAAGGCGCTCTGGGCTGAGATATAAAAAGCACAACACTTTACCAACCAACATATCTAACTCAGATAGAACACTTCGTCCAATCAGTGAGGTTGAGCGAGGTCGAAGGTAGAAAAAACCTTCAGGGGCTTTAACTAACTCAGTGTTGTAGCGCTGATAAAATGACGAAAGTTCTATTTCAAAATCTGACAACAAAGCGTAATTATCGAGATCCTCAGAAGAGATATGTCGACCAGCACGAAGCATACTGTCCAGCGCAGGAAATAAAGGGTTTGCTATCGCTTTAACCAGATTATCTGGCATATATTCATTAGTATCTGTCGATGACATTTGCTTGTACCTTTGCACCAAATTCATTGATGGCTTTCCAGTTTGGTTGAATAGCCTGATAGTCGGATTCCGAGTAACCAAGACGGACCGCTTGATCAACAACAATACGGGCTAAATCAAAATGATGAGTATGTGGATGCTGTGAAAGGTAATCTTTTAGCACCGCACTTAAGTCGAGCGGCGTATTTTGCTCTTTATGTGCTTTCAACATCTCACCAATTGTTTCGGAGAGCTCATCATTCACTTTTTGAAATTCTTCATATTCCACTTCCATTGGAACTTGCCCCGTGACTTCATCGTTACGGAGAATAAGCGCCTCATCACGAAGGTCAGAGAGTTTTTCGGCATTGGCATAAGTGAGGAACCAAGGCATATCGAAGTAATCCGTCATGGATTGGCGTAAACGAGCACTGAAGGCACGATTTTTATCCATATCAATCGCAGTACGAATAAATTTATGCACGTGACGATCGTAACCAATCCAGAGATCAATCGCTTGTTGGCCCCAACTGGTAATTCGATCGAGTTTCATCTGTAAGCCAAACAATGCTTCTTCAATAAACTCTAGCTCAGGATCACCATACACAATGCCCTGAACATCCAAAAGTTGTGTTTGTAATTCATCACTGGCTGCTTGCAAGGTGTCTTGCAGCTCACGAAGTGTGCTTGATGTTTCTGAGAGCAGCGCTTCACAGTTATTGATTGCCTCGCGCCAGTCTTTATTCAGTAGGTCTGCGATTTGCTGTTTTACGGATTGCTGCTGTTCATCCATCACTCTTTGGTTAAGATCTATTTGATCAAATATTTCACCAACAGAGTACTTTAAAACGCCATAGACATTCTTCTTCCAATGTCCTGGTGTTCCGCCTTTTTGAGCTGCTTCAATCGCTTTTGCCATCTCATCAGCAACCATGGAAAGCTGGATAGAAAGACGTAATTTAGAAAACTCACGGTGACGAACGTAGTAGTCGGTAATGCCGATCGCTAAGGGGGATAAGCGATAAATACTCGCTCCATCTGTCATTTCACTGACAAAGCGGCTGATCAAACGTTGTTTGACCATCTCATTAATAGCATTGTTTGCACGGAAAGCCGACGCTTCTCCAGTGGCTTCGAAAAGGCGAGTCACGATGGCAAATGCGTCATGTAGTTCACCTTCTCCCAATTCTTCATCGAACCTTTCGTTACTCAGTACAGCGATAGCAATCAAAAACGCCAAACGTTCTGTAGTCAGGTTCAACGAGAAGTCATTCTGCTTTACCCAACCTACCAATTCATCAATCGGTTGATCGGCCGCATTAAGAGTTATCTCACTCATTGTGATTCCTGTTTATCATTTTTCTTGGCCCAAACATGTATGTAACGGCCTAATGAGAGGTAGGGTTCTTGTCGGCAAAGTTGTTTTTCTAGTGCCAACACATCCTCAAACTCATAGTCACCCATATATTGCTGATTACCGATGTAATCACTAAATGAGCGAATACCGGACTTACCACAAATAGTAAAACCCGCGTTTTCTATCCATTGATAGACATCTTCTGGCTTTAAACCTTGTTGAGGCTGTAATTTAAATCGTTTCCGGTGAGGCATACCGTTTAATACATGTGGAATATTGCCACAAACCACATTTTTGTAAACCAAACCGTGATGGTTATAAAACATAACTGAAACAATACCCCCAGCTTTCACTTTGGCCAGTAGTTTTTCAAGCGCGTATTTTGGATCAACGAGCCACTCCATAACCGCATGAAACATGACGAAATCAACGGGCGTCGATAGATGTTTATCGATAGATTGAATCGGAGCATGAATAAACCGATACTGTTCCAGTAAACCGTTTTTATCTATATCCTGCTTTGCTAGCTGCAACATTTCTGAAGACAAATCACACAGGCTCACTTCATGTCCGAGCGCGGCAAGCTTTTGCGACATCTGAGCCAAACCACCACCTGCATCAAGTATTTTTAAGGGTTGCTGGTGAGCCTCTAATTCATTTAGAATTCTCTGGAAGTCTTCCCATACAATGATTTGTCTAAGCTCTCCTTTGTCTGAGCCGTAGATATTTTTTGCAAATTTGTGGGCGATATCGTCGAAATTGCGGTCTTCAGTCACTTTTGCTAGGTTATGATTAAGGATTATCTTGCTATTCTGGCACAAGGAAGGCAGGAATAAAGAGTATCACCCTTATTTTTATTATCAATTGATGTTTTTTCGGACTATTTATGTATGTTTGAGCTGAAAAAAGTAATATCTGCACTACTGATGCCCTTACCCGCGCTTCTCATTATTGGGTTATTGGGACTGATTCTGGTCAGTTTTACCACCAAACGTAAAACAGGTTGCTTCATCATCCTGTTTTCTCTTTCTGGTATTTTTCTCGCCGCATTCCAACCTGTATCAAATAAGTTGCTTATGCCTATGGAGCGCGAGTATAAGGCTTTTTTACCCACACAATCGACCGTAGATTACGTGATGGTGTTAGGTAATGGCCATGTAGTCGATGATGAGCTTCCTCCCACATCACAGCTAAGTCGAGCAGCATTGATGCGGCTTGCTGAAGGAATAAGAATCCTACGGATGTACCCTGGAGCTAAGCTGATTCTCTCTGGTTATGCAGGCGGCTCTAAAGTAAGCCACGCAAGAATGATGGCCAATGTAGCTCTCGCTCTCGGCGTTTCAAAATCTGATATCATTCTACTGGAGGATGCCAAAGACACTTGGGAAGAAGCTCGACAATCTGCTGCGTTTGTCAATCAAAAAGAGGTGGTTCTCGTCACTTCGGCAAGCCACATGAAGCGTGCTCTCTTAGAATTCAATGCTGCAGGAATTAAGCCTATACCAGCCCCAACCAACTTTTTATCGGTAAAAGATATCGAACAGCCTTGGCAAAAATACGCGCCTAAGTCACAGTACCTTGAGCAAACTGAGCTCTACTGGCATGAATTACTTGGCACACTATGGCAAAAATTGCTTAACAAGGTCGGATACTCAAACCATTAAGATTAAAAAAGCAGAAAGTAACGGATATACCCAAGTAACCTCAAGATACTGTGTTCAGCGAGATGACCTTAACTCTCAGGCGCGGCAACGATTCGAAAATATAGTGGCTCTACATTGAGAGTCGTTAACAAAGTCTGAGAGTTAAGGCCGCTCGCCCTTTGGGAGCGTGTCACTGAGCCGACTTCTTGCGTCAAACAACCGTTCTTCTTACAAAAATAAGAAAGAGCCGGCTATTCCGCTTCGTTGTCTTCCTTGAATTCGACTCAGTGACCTCGCTCTGAATCAAGCATCTTGAGGTCACTTGGGTATACAAAAAAGGAGAGCTGAAGCTCCCCCCTTTTTTGTCAATGCTGATTTACAGACAATATTTAGTCTCCAGCAAACATATAGCCCTCACCATGAACCGTCACAAAGATCTGTGGGTTCTTAGGATCAAACTCCATTTTCGCTCTCATACGTCTGATCAGTACATCAATGGTACGATCATTTGGCGCATCCACTCGATGGCTGATCATGTTCAAAATTTGATCGCGGCTCAGCACTTGATTCGGATGTGACGACAAAGCAACAAGCAGCTCGTATTCTGCTTTTGTGAGTTTAACTGGTTCCCCATTACGGCTTAACGCTCGGCGTTGAATATCAAAGGTCCATTCACCAAATCGAACAACATGAACATCGTTAGTTTCAGTAACGGATCTCTGTGACCCTTCACGAGCTGCAGAAATACGCCATAACAAGTTTTTAACTCGAACTAAAAGTTCTCTAAGCTCAACTGGTTTTGTAACGTAATCGTCCGCACCCATTTCGAGTCCAACAATCTTATCAATACTATCCGTGCGCCCCGTTACCAGAACAATACCAATATCGGATTGACTGCGTAATTCACGGGTCAACATAAGACCATCTTCACCAGGCAAATTAATGTCTAACATAATCAGGTCAACGTCACCATCTTGAAGCACTTCGCGCATTTCTGCGCCACTTGCCGCTTCACTTACCTTGTAGCCTTCATTTTGGAAATAACCCGTTAATTTGCTGCGAGTTACAACATCATCTTCTACGACTAATACGTGATAGTTCATGTACACCACTTCTGTTTTTATTATTTTCAAGTGTCTATTCTATTCATATTCCGTAACACTTCTAGTCATAAATCACTTAAAATATAAAAAATCACGATCCTATTGGCATCCCTTATACCTTGGATTCTGCTAAAAGTGTTGAATATAAACCATCTCTTAGGTTTATCAGTGGCAAAGAAAGCCACTAATTTTCATTATTTATCAGTACATTTTCTTAAAACATCACCTTCAAAAGCACAACATTTATACCTCAATGATTTCAAGACGCTTGGTCAGACACCTAAATCGCGATGTAAAACTGAAGGGCATACCACTTTTTCTTCATCTGAACTTTGATTTGGGATATAGAACCTCACAGAAAGTTAAGTATACAATTCACATGAAATCATTTAGGAGTAATAACATGCAAGACCTCAAAGCTTTCAATGAAAAACGTGCGGAGATCTATTGGTGGTTCTCGAGCCTCTTTGCCAAAGAGTTAACCCAAAAAGAACTCGACGCTTATCAAGATGTCGAAATACGAGGTTTTTTAGCAGGCCTTGGTGACAATGCATTACTCCACTCCCATATTTCTCGTGTTGTCGATGCACTAAACCGCCTACAGGAACGCGAAGATGCCCAACTTGAACTGGCTGCTGACTTTTGCGATCTTTTCCTAAAAACAGAGAAGTATGGTGCACTCCCTTATGCTTCAATGTATATCGGTGAGTCCGGTTTACTTAATGATAAACCTACAGAAAATATCGAAAAACTGATGGCTGATTTTGGTGTTGAAGTCGATAAAAACTTAAATGAGCCAGCTGACCACCTTGCCATTGAGCTTGATTTTCTCGGCAATATGATAATCCGCACCAATGAAGAAACATGCGAGCAGAAAATAGAACAAGCATTTTCAGAGCAAAATGACTTTATTCAACAACATTTATTAAGTTGGTTGCCGCAATTTGATGCTAAATGTCAGAAATTTGATGAATTTGGCTTCTATAGCAGTATTTCTCAATTACTCATTTCATTCTGTAAACTAGACAGCACCTACCTTATTGGTGAATAATTAGTAATTATTTTATGGAGCTTATTCATTTAAGCTCCTATTTGTTCACACATTCACCGTTAACTTGATAGCAAAATCACGTTAAGCAGATTAAATTATGACTTAATCCATGCAAATTCATCGCTGAAAATATTGCCAGCGCACTGACACACGTCTAAAATGTGAGCGCAATCGATTAAGTATAAGTAAACCGCGACTAATAAGCGGTTTTTGTTTTTATCCATTCGTCTAACGAATCTTTACTCTTTATAAAACAAACAGATAATCAGTCACCAATAGATGGTGCGACTCAATCCTAGACAGAGCGCTAAACAAGCAGACGAGAGGGAGCAGTTCCATTACTTTTCTGTGGTTTAGATAGCCAACGACTATTATTGCTTATCGCTAGAACGTTTTTCGAAGATGGATAGCCCGATACAGGATTTCATTTATGGCCACAATCAAAGACGTAGCTCGTTTAGCAGGCGTTTCTACGACCACAGTTTCTCATGTAATCAATAAAACACGTTTCGTTGCAGAAGCAACCCAAGAGAAAGTGATGAAAGCCGTTGAGTCTCTCAACTATGCGCCAAGTGCGGTAGCTCGTAGTTTGAAGTGTAACACTACACGTACTATTGGTATGCTTGTCACTCAATCAACCAACCTGTTTTTCTCAGAAGTCATTGACGGTGTTGAAAGTTATTGCTATCGCCAAGGATACACTTTGATTCTTTGTAATACTGGGGGCATCTATGAAAAGCAACGCGACTATATCCGTATGCTTGCTGAAAAGCGTGTTGATGGGATTTTAGTCATGTGTTCTGATTTGACCGAAGAGCTAAAAGAAATGCTCGATCGTCACCCTGACATTCCAAAAGTTGTTATGGATTGGGGCCCAGAAAGCTCACAAGCTGATAAAATCATAGATAACTCCGAAGAAGGTGGCTACATAGCGACAAAATTCCTTATCGATAATGGTCATACTGATATTGCCTGTCTAAGTGGTCACTTTGATAAAGCGGCGTGTAAAGAGCGCATTGCAGGCTTCAACCGTGCCATGGTGGAAGCTAACCTAGCAGTAAACAGCGAATGGATGATTGAAGGTAACTTCGAATGTGATACCGCCGTTTTAGCTGCGGATAAAATTACAGCAATGAAGAACCGACCAACGGCTGTTTTCTGCTTCAATGACACTATGGCATTAGGCTTAATGAGTCGCCTTCAACAAAACGGCTATAAAATACCTGATGACATTTCCATTATTGGTTATGACAATATTGAATTGGCGGAATACTTCTCTCCACCCCTAACGACCATTCACCAACCCAAACGCCGAGTAGGCAAAAACGCCTTTGAAATTCTTTTGGAACGCATCAAAGATAAAGAACACGAAAAACGCGTATTCGAAATGCAACCAGAGATTGTCGTGCGGAGCACCGTCAAGAATCTGAAAAATCTATAGCTTCACCTATACCCAAGTGTTCTCAAGATGCTTGGGTACAACCTCCCCCTATCTTGCTTGCTTGCTTGCTTGCTAAAATAGCCTCCATCAAAATTGACTCAGCCGTTAACATTTTATGTCCAAGTAACTTCATGTGCTTGAGTATATATTTCAAACAGGCACTGATACTGTTTCAATCAGGCGCTAATGTGCAAACCCAAACATTCACGTCGGTTATATTTTCTTTATTTCTAAGCAAAGTGGTTAATATAGACAAAACAATTAATATCAATGACTTCCACAACAAATCATACGCCGAGAAAATAAATTGCCCATTATACAACAAACCTAAAATAAGCATATACACTCATAAAAATAAGCATATTAACTGAACCAGTATCACATTTCTTTATTTACATTGTGATGTTAATTCAAGATACAAAGTATCCTCAAAATTGTCACGCACAGGGCAAACCATTTGAAAGAATGGGACGCAAAGCTTCCGGCCTTAACCACCTTTTTAAGTGGAAGGTAGCGGGGTTGCCGATGGCAAGCAGGCTGCAATCGAATATCTTTTATAAGCTTGCATGCTTGTAATTGCTTAACTCTCGGACCTGACTTTTGGTGGCGTAATATTAATTACACCGAGATAACAGATCATGGATAAACCGATACTCAAAGATTCAATGAAGCTATTTGAAGTACTTGGAAAGATCAAGTCACGTTCAATGTTTGGTGGTTTTGGGCTGTTTGCTGATGAAACAATGTTTGCACTCATTGTCAACAATCAGCTGCATATAAGAGCAGACCAACAAGCTTCATCACACTTCGAAACTCAAGGACTCAAACCTTACGTCTACAAAAAACGTGGTTTCCCTGTGGTTACGAAATATTATGCTATTTCTGACCAACTATGGGAGTCACCTCAGCGTTTACTGGAAGTGGCTAGGCAATCTCTGGCCACCGCCCAAAAAGAGAAACAACAACAAGCAACAACGAAGCCAAATCGCTTAAAAGATCTTCCTAATTTACGCTTAGCAACCGAAAGAATGCTAAAAAAGGCAGGTATAGACTCTGTAGAGCAGCTTACAGAGGAAGGAGCCGTGAGCGCTTATAAAGCTATTCAAGACACCCACTCCTCTAAAGTCAGTCTAGAGCTTTTGTGGGCTCTTGAAGGCGCTATCAATGGTACTCATTGGAGTGTGGTACCCCACTCAAGAAGAAACGAACTCATGAGTTCTCTTGATTAGTTTATTTTTAGCACTTAACGACAAAAACGCGGCCTCGTTAAGTCGCGTTTTTATTGTCTGAGTGAAACTTCTAAGCGTTGTTGAAGTTTATGATTAACAACGTTTTGGGGAAAGCAATAATCTTTAGAAATAACCGTGTTCTTTGGGGAGAATAATGTTCTGTGGATATAGCACTGTTATGCAGTTATATACCAGAGGTCATCTCAAGATCCAGCGTTCCACAGACGACTTGAGGTCACTGGTATAAGAGTTAAGCGTTTAATAAAGTGGTTTTCTTTTGCTTTCTAATAAACTCAATAGAATGGTAATTGAAGTCCTCAGCTCGTTCAACATTGCAGACATGACCACAATTAGGGATTTCATGTAGAGTGCTGAGTGAGTGTACCGCAACCATTTCTTTAACAGGCTTAATAAACATGTAATCCTGTTCGCCCATTAGATATAAGGTCGGTATTGGTAGCTCCTTCTCTTTGAAATATTTCATCAAGGGGTTAACATCAGCAGCTAAAATAAACCAACGTTTGAACTCTTTTTGACACAGCTTTTTCGCCTCACGAACAAATAAATGCCTTGATTCTTTCTGGTTTTTTTGAGGCATGACAATATAAGCAAATAGCTTGTATAACCACATATAGGGCATGATGTGTTTGACTAGGTTACCCATATGCACAAGCAGTTGTGAACGCGTATTTAATCGTGTGACCGCTCCACCCAATACCATTGAGCGAACACGCTCAGAAGCCAATTCAGCCAAGTTTCTGACAATAATAGTCCCTAAAGACATCCCAACAAAATGTGCCGATTGAATTTTGAGGTGATCCAATACATGAACAATATCTTTAGTCACATCAGAAAAAGTGTAGCGGTTGGTGATTAACTCTTTAAGTAGCTGATTTGATTGACCATGACCTCTTAAGTCAATCAACAACAAATTAAAATGTTGCTTATATGCTTTAATTTGCTTAAACCATATTGATGAACTGCCACCAGCCCCATGCACAAATACCACCCACTCACGACTGGTCGAGTGCAAATACGTTTTATGAAAGAGAATTGGTTGAGTCATCGCTTATTATTCAAAAAGTGGGCAGTATGATACTTGTATAGCATAAGGTATATCTTAACACATACCTTAGTTAATACATATATACCCAAGTCATCTCAAGATGCTTGGTTCAGAGCGAGGTCGCTGAACATAACATCTTGAGATGACTTGGGTATATGTCTAAAAATTCACAAGGCACTCAATAAAGTGCCTTGTGAACAACAACAGGCCCTAATCAATTGTCATCAAACAGACTTGAGTAAAGCCGCTTTATACAGCTGTACATACTCTTTTGCAGCACAACTCCAACTGAACCTTTGCTGCATCGCATAAAGCTGAACACGGGTCACTTCTTCTTTATTTTGACTGTACAGCAGTAGTGCTCTCAGCATAACAAGTAATAACGCTTGTGGAGTCGGCTCTGCAAATACAAAACCTGTTGCCAATGCCGGGCCCGCATCATAGTCATTGACTGTGTCTTTTAAACCACCAACACCTCGGACAATAGGGAGACAACCATAGGCCATACTATAAATCTGGTTCAAACCACAAGGTTCAAATTCAGAAGGCATAAGAAAGAAATCCGACCCTGCTTCAACTAAATGCGCCAATTCATTGTCATAAGCTTCGACAAACACAAACTTGCTCTTATATTCAGCTGCAATGGCCCTTAATTGCTCCGCTAAAGTGGCTTCACCCGTTCCTACAATAACTAATTGAACATCATGCTTTAGGAATTCTCTCAGTACAGGTAGTAAGTATTGGAGACCTTTTTGCTGTGTTAAACGACAGACCATACCAAACATCGCACAATCGGCTATGTTCATATTAAGCTTAGTTTGCAAAGCAGTCTTACAAATACGTTTACCTTCCACCATACCGTCATAATCGGCGGCATAATGGACTGGCAAATACTTGTCATTTTCGGGGCTCCAACTGCTATAGTCACAACCATTGAGGATACCGACTAGATCATCTGAACGCCGCTGAAATTCCCAAGCCATACCGTGACTGCCAAGCTCTGTTGTCAGTTCCAAAGCATATGTTGGGCTAACCGCATTGATCTTGTCTGCTGTCATCACTCCCGCTTTTAACATAGCAATATGGCTAGTACTTATTGCCGCCAGTGGAACATTACGACTATGAAATTCTGGAAGGCATTGCACATCGTCATAGCTAAAGACGCCTTTAAAAACCGCATTATGCACCGATAGAATGCTGCGCGTATTAGCAAAGAAATGGCTATCAGCATAACGTTTTTTCAGCAAAAAAGGGACCAGTCCGGTATGCCAGTCATTGGCGTGAATAATATTCGGTTGGAAACCCAATTTTGGCAACATATCTAAACAAGCCGCACTAAAGAAGGCGAACCGTTCACCATTATCCGTATATGCTTGATTATTTTCCGCATACATTGAAGGACGATCAAAGTACGACGAGCAGGCAATTAAGTAAACTGGGTTATCGCCAAGGTGCAACATAAAAACCTGATAAGCGGTATGCGGCCAGCTATCTAAGGTTGTTTCCAACACCATTTCAGCTTCAGAAAGATTGGAAATACCAGTATAAGCTGGCATGCAGATTCTCACATCATGCTGCATATGTTGAAGGGCTTCAGGTAGAGCTTTGGCAACGTCAGCTAAGCCACCACTTTTGATTAGCCCTTCAACTTCTGATGCAACGAATAACACCGAAAGAGGGTTAGTATCCAACACGAGCTCCTTTTGGAATAACCACAATACCGTCATCTGAAACATGATAACGTTTTTTATCTTCCTGAAGGTTAACCCCTATTTGAGTTCCCGGTGCAATATCAGCATCTTTATCAATAATCACTCGGCGTAGCACACACCCCTCACCGACTTTAACATCACCAAGAAGAATACTTTCAGTAATATCACAAGCTGAAGCAATGTTGCTGCGGAAACCGAGTACCGACTTTTCAATACGAGAGCCGCGTACGTAACTTCCATTACAAACCAGACTATCGATAATTTGAACTCGTCCATTATCAGAATCGGTAAACGTTGCAGGTGGTAGTGGCGGGTAATAAGTATGCAATGGCCATTTACGATTATATAAAGAGAATGGCGCGTCTTTTTCTAGCAAATCCATATGAGCTTGCCAATACGCGTCGATAGTGCCCACATCACGCCAGTACACTTCTTCTTTTTCACCTGTAATGGAGTTAGTGCTGAAATCATAGACAAATACATCACCACGAGGGAACATTTTTGGAATGATATCTTTGCCAAAGTCGTGAGATGAAGATTCATTATCCGCATCTTCTATGAGTTCAGCAAATAGGACTGGTGCTTCAAAAATATAGTTGCCCATTGAAACAAGAGCATGCTCAGGATCACCAGGGATTGATTTTGGATTTTCAGGCTTTTCTTCGAATCCAACCATACGCCCTTCCGCATCCACTTCGATCACTCCAAATTGAGAAGCCTCAGAAAGTGGCATACGTAAAGCTGAGACCGTTAAGGACGCTTCTTTATCTTTGTGGAACGACAACATTTGTTGAATATCCATCTTATAGATATGATCAGAACCAAAAATACAGACTTGATCAGGTTCAGCGAGTTCCATAAAGCGCAGGTTTTGGTAAATCGCATCAGCAGTGCCTTCATACCAACGCTTACCAGTGCGCATTTGAGCTGGGATTGGATCAATGAAACGGTCAGTAATACCATTGATATTCCAACCTTTTTTTAGGTGATGGAAAAGTGATTGAGACTTAAATTGAGTCAATACGTAGATGCGCATTAGGTCCGCATTGACAAAGTTATTAAGTGCGAAATCAATGAGTCGGTAACTTCCACCAAAAGGAACCGAAGGTTTACTGCGAGATTCAGTCAAAGGTCTTAAACGAGAGCCTTCGCCGCCAGCAAGAATCATTCCCAAAACACCAGCCATTCGTTATTCTCCATATGGTTATAGCTTGAAATTGGTTTACGCTTGATAAAGTTTCATCGATAGTTTCAAGCGAGTCCGTTATATAAGTATTCACCGATAAGTTTCTCTGAACCTTCACGGTAATAAAGCCATTGCGCAGCATGTTTCCACTTCAACCAGTCATACTTTGGCTTCAAGCAAACGCATACAGTTGCACTTTCTGGCTATTAAGTTATCGAACTGGAACTAAATTACAATTTAAAATATGGCGTTCTGTCAGTAATACAGTTGTTGCTTACTCAATACGGTATCTTGGTCACATAATCAGACTGTAGGGATCAACATTGTGAAAACATTTTACAAACCCTTTCTATACAGAGTTTTAGAATTGTGATGGGGTTGGATAAAAGTATGACGGTTTAATGAATATCAGATAAAGAAAAAATGACATAGCTCGTAATGCTTCCCAGTCTGATACTCAAGTCAGCTCATACTAGTTGAAAAGCTTTTTGCTTCACAATGCCACTTCTTTAAGTTCATAAGGATGAATATTTCAAATTCTGTGCTCACTGCAAAGAGATAAATTTATAAACCGATACAGCGCAAAATAATGGCACAAGGCGCTTGATTCGGAGTAATGTCATTGAATCGAATTTAAGAGAGCACGAGAGGAGCAGAATAGGCAGGATTTCGAATGATTCAAAAATGCCACGCTTAGAATCTTGAGTAGAAATTGAGCGTGGCATTTGATATGGCATAAAGGTTACTGTGATAGTGATTGCACTTTCAAAGCCCAATCGAATGAACAAACGTTCACTCGGTTATCTCCCAATAAAAGCACTATGATTTCGATTTTTTACGTTTATCGGTCACTTCCCAGCGCCCGTCAACATAGAGAGCCGTCCAGCCACTTGGCTTACCATTCTCTTCAGTACGTACATAGTTTTCTTTCGTCTTGCGACTAAAACGAACTACAGCAGGTCGACCATCTGGGTCTGCACTAGGTGCGGTAGCCAGGTACTTAAACTTCTCTGGTAAACGTTCTTCGTATTGCGCTAATTCAGCCACAAGCGGAGCTCGTGTTTCTCTTGATTTAGGGAAGTTACTTGCCGCCATAAATAAACCTGAAGCACCATCACGTAAGACAAAGTAGGCATCAGAGTTCTCACATGGAAGCTCCGGGAAATGAACAGGGTCTTCTTTAGGTGGCGCAACCTCACCATTTTTCAGAATCTTACGCGTGTTCTTACACGTTTCACTCGTACAATCCATATACTTACCAAATCGGCCGTTCTTAAGCACCATATCTGAGCCGCATTTATCGCATTCAACAACAGGCCCGTCATACCCTTTGACTTTAAACTCACCAAACTCAACCAAGTAGCCTTCACAGTTTGGGTTGTTACCACAAACGTGCATTTTACGCTTGTCATCAATCAGGTAAGGGTCCATTGCCGTTTCACAAATTGGGCAACGTTTCTTAGCACGAAGCGCAGCAGTTTCTACGTCTTCTTCGAGAACATTGATGATGCCTTCTTCATCACCTAAGTTAATGGTTGTTTTACAACGCTCTTTAGGAGGTAATGCATAACCAGAACAGCCAAGGAATACGCCTGTAGACGCGGTGCGAATCCCCATAGGGCGTTGGCATGTCGGACACTCAATGTCTGTCATTACGATATGATTCAGCTTCATACCGCCTTCAGCTTCATCTTGTTCCGCTTTTTCTAAGTCACCTGTGAAGTCGGTGAAGAAGTTGTCTAAAACCGACTTCCAGTTCACTTCACCTTCAGCAATCTGGTCTAGTTTCTGTTCCATACGTGCAGTAAAGTCATAGTTCATCAGGTCATTGAAGCTGTCATCAAGACGATCTGATACTATTTCACCCATTTTTTCCGCATAGAAACGACGTTGGTCCACTTTTACATAACCACGATCCTGGATAGTGGAAATAATGGATGCATAGGTAGAAGGACGGCCAATACCACGTTTTTCCAGCTCTTTAACAAGGGCAGCTTCCGTAAATCGTGCAGGTGGCTTGGTAAAGTGCTGCTTTGGCTCTAAGCCTGCCAAATCGAGCATCTCACCCACTTGAACCGACGGTAGTATCGTGTCTTCGTTCTTACCCATTGGGCGCTGTACACGTGTCCAACCATCAAATTTCAGAATTCTACCTTTCGCTTTCAACGTATATGCATTTGCTTTAACGCTGATGGTCGTTGAGTCATATTCTGCAGGTGTCATTTGACAAGCAACAAATTGATTCCAGATCAGCGAGTAAAGTTTATGGGCATCAGCATCAACGCCTTGTAGATCACTTGCTAGCACCTCAACGCTAGAAGGGCGAATCGCCTCGTGAGCCTCTTGTGCGCCTTCTTTACTACCGTAGGTAATTGGACTCGTAGGTAGGTATTTATTACCAAACTCACTGTCAATGTAACTACGAACTGCATCAACAGCTTCAGCACTTAGGTTTGTAGAGTCAGTACGCATATAGGTAATGTAACCCGCCTCATACAGACGCTGAGCCAACATCATGGTTTTCTTAACGCCGTAGCCTAAGCGAGTACTCGCAGCTTGTTGAAGAGTCGATGTAATGTAAGGTGCTGATGGTTTACTTTTCGTTGGGCGGTCTTCACGCTTACATACTTCGTAACTGGCTTTTTCCAATACAGCAATTGCTGATTGGGTTTCCGTTTCGTTAACCGGTTTAAAAGCCACACCGTCTTTTTGCGCCACAAGTAGCTTGAACGGAGTGTTATCTTTGGTGTGAGTATTCGCATGAATATCCCAGAACTCTTCTGGGATGAATGCATTAATTTCACGCTCTCTCTCAACTAAAAGCTTAACGGCAACAGACTGTACTCGGCCAGCGGATAACCCTCGAGCAACTTTTTTCCACAATAATGGAGAGACCATAAAGCCCACAACACGGTCCATAAAGCGACGAGCTTGCTGAGCATTAACACCATCCATATTTAACTCACCTGGCGTTTGGAAAGCTTGCTGGATAGCATTTTTAGTAATTTCGTTAAAAACAACTCGTTTATAACGTTCTTCGTCACCGCCAATGATCTCGCGTAGGTGCCATGCAATGGCCTCTCCTTCGCGGTCCAAATCGGTTGCGAGATAAACAAAATCAGCGTCTTGAGCTAATTTCTGCAGTTCGTTTACAACTTTCTCTTTACCCGGAAGAATCTGATAATTGGCCGTCCAATCATCGTATGGGTTGATCCCCATTTTCTTGATCAATGCTTTGCGATCTTTTTCTTTCTTAACTCTGGCCTTTTCTTCAGGTGACATACCTTTTGTCGAAATGGCAGCAGCTTTCTTCTCACCTGTACTTTGACCGGCAGTAGGAAGATCACGAACATGACCAACACTAGACTTTACAATAAAGTCTTTACCAAGGTATTTGTTTATCGTCTTTGCCTTGGCTGGAGATTCCACGATAACGAGTGATTTACCCATAACTGACTCTAACGTCCTTACTATTAATGCTTAGCCGCTCAAATAGAGCTAACCGCATGGTGTTCTAATACATTGCTTCTTTTTTTACTATTGTGCGAGATGAAAAGAAGATCAACTGCTTTTTTTAAAATCAGATCCAACTGGTTGACAATTCATCGCCCGAAAACGGTTATGAACATCACGATGTATGCCTTTTACGCCTGTATCACACAATAACATCTGTCCAGTGAAATGACTTGAGGGCACTTGGGTATACTATGCAACCATTATTTTCTCTCGCTAGTCGAATGCACTAATTTTTGTCTTTCATCACAAAATGTGCCACTTAATTTGAGCTCCGACTTTTTATAAGAGGATTTGAGACAAAAGGTGTACAAACGTCGACTTTCGTATCAAAATCTGTGTCAAATACCTAAATGAACACCAACCTAAAATCGCTGGGTATACAAAATATACGACCGTTCAGTTGCTCATTGACGAGGGAGCTATGCCTAATAAAGAATACATTGAAGAATTCGACCTACTCTTAATTGCAAATCAACTTCTGCAAGAACACGAAGACTATGTCAAAGGCATCCGTGCAACAAGTGTAGAAGAAAAAGAGGATGTGCTGGTCTTCAAAGGGGATTACTTTTTAGATGAACACGGCCTACCAACCGCCCAAACACCAATAGTATTCAATCTATTTAAATACTTAGCTCATCAGCTCTCAAAACAGTTTACCACAATAAAGTCGTAACTATAGTTACATAACCTTTGTTCTCCCAGCTAAGGTGAGCTTGAGCACCCAGAATCAATACTATCGGTTCAAAATACTTTCGACTCGATAAATCAGGAAAAACCCTAGTTTTTTCAAACACTAGGGTCTTTTAATCAGAAGCTTAGCGAAGCCAAGCGCTCGAAGTAATCAGGGAATGTTTTAGAAGTGCAACCAGGGTCATTAATGGTTACCGGGGTTTCACTCAGTGCAACCAGTGAAAAGCACATCGCCATACGGTGATCATCATAAGTGTCGATCGCTGCATGCTTTAGCTCAGCGACAGGCTTAACGATCAGGTAATCTTCACCTTCTTCGACTTCTGCCCCTACTTTACGCAATTCTGTCGCCATTGCAGCTAAACGGTCGGTTTCTTTTACACGCCAGTTGTAAACATTACGAATCGCAGTGGTCCCTTGTGCAAAAAGTGCCGTCGTTGCAATCGTCATCGCCGCATCTGGAATATGGTTGTAATCCATGTCGATGCCTTTTAACTCACCGACACGCGCAATCACATAATCCTTGCCCCACTCAATTTCTGCACCCATTTTTTCGAGGGCATCAGCAAATTGAATATCACCTTGAATGCTATTTTTTCCGATTCCTGTCACCTTTACTTCACCGCCCTTAATTGCGGCAGCTGCTAGGAAATAAGAAGCAGAAGAAGCATCGCCTTCAACAAGAAAATCCCCCGGAGAAACATAGGATTGGCCTGCGGCAATAACAAACTCTTGGTAGTTGTTATTCAATACTTCAACCCCAAATTGCTGCATGATATTTAGCGTAATATCAATATATGGCTTAGAAACCAGCTCACCTTCTATTTTAATTCGTATTTCACCATCAGCTAAAGGTGCTGACATGAGAAATGCGGTTAAAAATTGACTTGAGATAGAGCCATCGATCGATACCGTTCCAGCCTTTAAACCTGTTCCAGTGATTTTTAACGGTGGGTAGTGCTCATTTTCTAAATACTCAATGTCTGCACCAGCGGCTTGTAATGCGCTCACAAGGTGGCCAATTGGACGCTCCTTCATACGAGGCTCACCCGTCAAAACATATTCCCCTTGGCCAAGACATAGTGCCGCAGCCAATGGTCGCATCGCAGTACCTGCATTGCCAAGAAACAGTTCAACCTTTTCAGAAACTGAGAATGGTCGACCTAAACCTTCGACGATACACTCTGTTTTATCTTCTGATAATTGATAACTCACACCCAGTTTTGATAACGCATTCAACATATGACGAATATCATCACTATCAAGTAAGTTGGTTAAACGCGTTGAACCTTTTGCTAACGCTGCAAGTAACAAAGCGCGGTTAGAAACACTTTTAGAACCAGGAAGGTTAACTTCCCCTTGAATTTTATTGATCGGCTGTAAGGTTAGGCTTTCCATTAAAACTTAATCATCCTTTTTGCTCATTGTATGTTTTAAGTTAATCGTATGTCTGAAGACCACGGCATTATTTGATATCACTTGCATCAGTGTTGTGATTCAAAATGATGAATCGAACACAGGCCGTATACTAAGAGCGAAATAATTGTTCGTGAAATCAGACTAACGAAAAACACAATACAAAACCAGTACAAATCTAAATTCTGTCATTTAATAAACGATATCCACTCGAACACCATCATCAAAATATAAAATTCGAACGTCATCCCCTTGGGTAAACAGCATTGTATTATCAACATCTTGAATGACATTAATCAGCTTTCCGCCATCCGCTTTAATCAGCAATTCCACGAGTTTATATTCAACCGCATACTCATATTGGCTTTGATTTCTGGCTACAGCTGCCCCTGCCAACGCGCCCACCGCTGTTGCGATTTCCTTACCGGTTCCACCACCAAACTGATGCCCGACTAATCCCCCTATCGTTGCCCCCAATAAAGTTTGCCAACCACTGCCTTGAGATTGCTGAATTTCCTTCTTGGTAATATAACGAACCGAATCGACTTTCCCATAGACAACATCATTCACAGGCTTAGCAACATTTCTTTCGTAAGTTGCATTGGCGACAAAGGGCAAAAACAGTATTATCCAGAAGTAACGCTTTAAAACTAAAATTGTTTTGGTCATTATTGGCTCCTATAAACCTTCTATGTTGGTAAAATTTTTTTATGGCTATTTGTTTACCGGAACTCGGAGACTCACACACTTTTCCATCCCCTTATACCGCATTAGAGGAACCAAATGGTTTACTGGCCTGTGGGGGGGATCTCAATCCGAACCGAATTTTAAGTGGCTACCAGCAAGGCATATTTCCTTGGTATGGTCCTGGGGAACCCATACTCTGGTGGAGCCCTTCACCCAGAGCAGTTTTCGAGCCTCGTATTTTTAAGCCCGCTAAGAGTTTAAAGAAATACCAGCGTAAACATCAATATAAAGTCACATTAAACCACGCAACTGAACAAGTCATCAAACAATGTTCAGCATTACGTCCTGCTGAGGAAACTTGGCTAAATAAAGACATGCAGGCATCATACATAACACTGGCAAAGCAAGACGCATGTCATTCAGTCGAAGTATGGCAAGATAACTTTCTCATTGGTGGTTTATACGGCATCAGTGTGGGCCAAGTCTTTTGTGGTGAATCTATGTTCAGCCTAAAAGATAACGCCTCCAAAATCGCTCTGTGGTATTTATGTGAACATTTTGCATCACACAGTGTTCAATTGATTGATTGTCAAGTGATGAACCCTCACCTTGCCTCTCTTGGTGCATTTGAGATCGAACGCGACCAATTTATGGAAAAGCTACTATCTTTAAGAAATAGTAACTTTGCTTTGGGTACATATAAGCCCCAAGTTTTGCGAGGGACGACACAATGAGTACAGACCTCCAGCACATTCGTATTGGACTGACAACCAATCACCCCTGCAGCTATCTACCTGAACGCCAAGAAAAAGTCGCGGTCGCACTTGATGAAGACCTACACACAGAAAATAACTATCAAATTCTAATGGCCAATGGCTTTAGACGCAGTGGTGATACCATCTATCGACCTCAGTGTGATCAATGTTCTGCTTGTCAACCTATTCGCGTTGCAATTCAGGATTTTGTGCCATCCAAAAGTCAAAAGCGATTACTTAATAAGGCAAAACATTTACGCTGGGAAATAAAAGACAGTCTTGATGGTAACTGGTTTGAACTGTATAGCCGTTATATTTGCCAGCGTCATAGAGAAGGCTCAATGTACCCGCCTAAGAATGATGAGTTTTCTCGCTTTGCCACCACGACTTGGCTGACCACACAGTTTCTGCATATTTATGATGAAGATGATAGACTGTTGGCCATCGCAATTACCGACGTGATGTCTCACTGCGCTAGTGCATTTTACACTTTCTTTGATCCAGAGGAGACCCTTTCTCTCGGAACTTTAGCCGTTCTTTATCAGATTGAATATTGTCAAAAAAACAGCAAACATTGGCTTTATTTGGGCTATCAAATTGATGAATGTCCCGCTATGAGTTATAAAACTCGCTTTCAGAGGCACCAAAAGCTAGTAAATCAGCGTTGGCAAGGGTAGAATACACTACAACTTTACATAATTACTGTTTAGCGGCAAATTTAGCTCGCTAATACGCCTAATTTCTAAAGAGGATTAAATGGCTAAAGAAGACGTAATTGAGATGCAAGGCACCGTGCTTGACACTCTACCAAACACTATGTTTCGTGTTGAACTTGAAAATGGTCACGTTGTGACTGCACATATCTCTGGTAAAATGCGCAAAAACTACATCCGCATCCTTACTGGTGATAAGGTAACTGTAGAGATGACACCATACGACCTATCAAAAGGCCGCATCGTCTTCCGCGCTCGTTAATCTTAGATTTTCGGATGCAAATAAAAAACGGAGCTCTGCTCCGTTTTTTATTATTTGTTACTCGAGTATAACTGTATGTCTAGAGAACACAAAAAAACACGAGTCGAAACTCGTGTTTTAATCTGAAGTACATTTTGTCTTAAGTCTGCAAGTTTTATCCACTTAACTTAATCTTTATCCGCTGAGCTTAATGGACTGCCGTTTCCTTTTCGCCAAAGTACTCGAATTTAAGTTCATCTTTAACAAGGGTCACTTTTACCGTTCCGCCGTTAACCAGTGATCCAAACAACAGTTCGTTTGCCAAAGGCTTTTTAAGTTTCTCTTGTATCACTCTACCCATCGGTCTGGCGCCCATTGTCTTATCGTAGCCTTTGTGAGCTAGCCAATGGCGAGCATCTTGTGAGACTTCCATTGAAACGCCGCGAGCATCCAATTGTACTTGTAACTCGACAATAAACTTATCAACGACTTGATGGATAACCGTTTCATCAAGGCTGTTAAACCAAATGATATTATCAAGACGGTTACGGAACTCTGGTGTGAATACCTTTTTAATCTCCGCCATAGCATCATGGCTGTGATCTTGCTGGATCAAACCAATGGATTTCTTCTCTGTTTCAACCACCCCTGCGTTGGTTGTCATAACAAGAATGACATTACGGAAATCTGCTTTACGGCCATTATTGTCCGTTAGTGTGCCATTATCCATAACCTGAAGAAGTAGGTTAAAGATATCTGGATGCGCTTTCTCTATTTCATCAAGAAGCACAACTGAATGAGGGTGCTTCAGAACCGCATCAGTCAACAACCCACCTTGATCGTAACCCACATAACCAGGAGGAGCACCGATCAAGCGGCTCACTGAATGACGCTCACCGTATTCAGACATATCAAAGCGAAGCAGCTCGATTCCTAACAACTTAGAAAGTTGAACCGTGACTTCTGTCTTACCAACCCCTGTAGGACCAGCAAACAAGAATGAGCCAACAGGTTTATTATCCACGCCCAAACCAGCACGAGAAAGTTTTATCGCCTCAGAAAGAGCATCAATGGCATTATCTTGCCCAAACACCAGCATCTTCATCTTATCATCTAGGTTCTTCAAGATGTCTTTGTCTGATGACGATACCGATTTCTCTGGGATACGAGCCATTTTTGCTACCATCGCTTCAATATCAGCAACACCTACCGTTTTCTTACGGCGGCTTGCTGGTGCTAAACGGCTACGTGCACCGGCTTCATCAATGACATCAATAGCCTTATCTGGTAGATGGCGTTCATTAATGTATTTAGCAGAGAGCTCAACCGCAGCACGTAACGCTTTATTGGTGTAACGAACTTCATGGTGAGCTTCGTATTTTGGTTTCAAACCGATAAGGATCTTAGTGGTGTCATCCAGAGACGGTTCGACTACATCAATTTTTTGGAAACGCCTTGATAGAGCTCGCTCTTTTTCAAAAATACTGCTGTATTCTTGGTATGTCGTGGAGCCAATACAACGTAATTTACCGCTGCTCAACAGGGGTTTTATCAGATTCGCAGCATCGACTTGACCACCAGATGCAGCACCCGCACCAATAATTGTATGAATTTCATCAATAAACAGTATCGCGTCTTCTTCTTTTTCAAGCTGCTTTAGAACAGACTTAAAACGTTTTTCAAAATCGCCACGGTATTTGGTGCCAGCAAGTAGAGAACCAATATCAAGGGAATAAATTACACTATTTTGTATTACTTCCGGAACTTGGCCTTCAACGATACGCCATGCAAGGCCCTCTGCAATCGCGGTTTTACCCACCCCAGCTTCACCCACTAGTAACGGATTATTTTTACGGCGGCGGCATAAAACCTGAATAGTGCGCTCTAGTTCTTTATCACGCCCGATTAATGGATCGATATTCCCGTCTTTCGCAACTTGGTTGAGGTTTAACGCAAAATTTTCCAAACGTTCTTCTGAGCTTGACTCCTCCGGTGCTTCTGAGGAATTGAATGATTCCGAAGAAGAGGATGAAGAAGAGTTCGAACCTAAAGCTTTTGTGATGCCGTGCGAGATAAAATTAACGATATCAAGACGAGAAATATCATTCTTTTTAAGTAAGTAAGCAGCATGTGATTCTTGCTCACTAAAAATAGCAACAAGTACGTTTGCCCCTGTTACTTCATTACGCCCTGAAGACTGCACGTGGAAAACTGCACGTTGCAGAACACGTTGAAAGCTAAGTGTTGGCTGAGTTTCCCGAGTTTCATCATCTGCGGGAATCAGTGGCGTGGTTTGATCGATAAATGTATCAAGTTCATTGCGTAAAGCATCTAAATCCGCTTTACAGGCTATAAGCGCTTCCTTCGCTGCATCATTTTCTAACAATGCAAGTAGGAGGTGTTCAACAGTCATGAACTCGTGGCGCTTTTCTCGAGCGCGTGCAAATGCACTATTTAAGCTTGACTCTAATTCTTTATTCAACATAGGTACCTCCCGATAGAACAACTTGGGTTGCTCGAGCAAGTCTTCTTAATCACGCTTGCTCCATCGTACACAGTAGCGGATGTTCATTTTCCCTTGAATACATCGTGACCTGCGCTACTTTCGTTTCAGCAATCTCGGCACTGTAAGTCCCGCAAACTGCCTTTCCTTCATAGTGTACTTTGAGCATAATTTGAGTTGCTTTATCAATGTCATGAGCAAAAAAACGCTCGAGTACTTCTATGACGAAATCCATAGGTGTGTAATCATCATTGCATAGTACAACGTGATACCGCTTTGGCGGCTCTACTTTTGTACTTTCTCTCTCCAGAGTATCGGAGTCTGGAGTCACCCATTCAAAATTTTTACTCATAGCAATTCAAAGATATCGTGTCAGAAGAGAATGTTTAACCTAGATGAAACAATCTAACACATGCTTGTCATTAGATGTAGTAAAGGCAGACATTTTAATGATGCATGACCGATAAAAATTGCTTTCTCTTACTTAAAGATTAATCCACCGATGGCATAGGTGCAAATAAAAGATTTTTATCTTCATACAACTTTTTTTGTTAGCAAACCTAACTATTTATCTGATGACACAACAAAACGTCTCTTTAAAACTGACTTTGAGCACTTAACAATAAAACATATGGATAAATATGGTTTAAAAGTCACATATTATGCATTTAGCACAATTGACCAAAACCATTAACTCAAACCATACTATTTTTTAAATATCAGATACACACAGGCTGTTCAACTACTAAACACGAATTTGAGCAAAAAATGCTGACATCCTTGCTAAAAACACAGCTCACCATAAGATAATTTTATCCTATATAGTTGTTTTTTTACTATTGACTGTGGCGATTCATTGACTACATTGGAATGTGTTGGTGCATACAGAACTGACTGATTTGGTTTTCAGTAACCGACACAGACTTTTTGCTCCAACACACCTAATTAAGTGTTTTAGTTATACAGCGACAACGAACCCAACATAGGTATGGCTTTGGTGACGTAATCGCTTCAGTGAAAATAGTATGAGGGATGTAAAAGCATGGCTACAGGTACAGTAAAGTGGTTTAACAATGCCAAAGGATTTGGTTTTATCTGTTCGGACGAAGAAGAAGGCGATATCTTTGCTCACTACTCAACAATCCAGATGGACGGTTATCGTACACTGAAGGCAGGTCAGCAAGTCTCATATGAGGTTGAAAAAGGCCCGAAAGGATCACACGCTTGTAGCGTCGTTCCTATTGAGAGTCTAGCTAAATAACTCAAATACAGTCGTCATTTACCTATCAACTTACTAAAGCAGAATGTTCTGCAAACTGCGTTGGCGTGCCAATTTGATACAGTAAAGAAACCCGCTCATTACAGCGGGCTTCTTTGTTATATTTGAATAAAGTAATAATTAGATAAACTTAGTGCTTATCTACAATTGAGTTAAAGGTTTGACTTGGGCGCATCAGAGTAGAAGCCAATAAGTCATCAAGTGCGTAATAGCCACCCAATTCACCTTTCACCCCCTGAGAAGTATTTAGCTCAGCGACAATATCTTGCTCCTTGCTGCTCAAAAGCTCAGCAATTGGTGCAAATTCAGCCGCTAATTCTGCATCTTCAACCTGCTCCGCCAAAGCTTTTGCCCAGTAAGAAGCAAGATAGAAGTGACTTCCGCGGTTATCCAATTCACCGACCTTGCGAGAAGGGGACTTATTATTATCAAGGAATTCACCCGTCGCCTTATCTAATGCTTTAGCAAGAACCAAGGCTTTAGCATTACCTGTCGTGAGGCCAAGGTGCTCCAAGGATGCCGCCAAAGCTAGGAACTCCCCTAGCGAATCCCAACGAAGGTGATTTTCTTTTTCTACTTGTTGAACATGCTTCGGTGCAGACCCGCCCGCTCCTGTTTCAAATAAACCACCACCATTCATCAAAGGAACGATAGACAGCATTTTCGCCGACGTACCAAGCTCAAGAATTGGGAATAAATCGGTGAGATAATCACGTAGAACGTTACCTGTTACCGATATTGTATCAAGGCCTTCTTTAATGCGCTCCAATGAGAACTGACAAGCATCGACAGGAGATAGAATTTTAATCTCTAAGCCTGCTGTATCGTGTTGTGGTAAATACGCATTAACTTTTTTGATCAACTCTGCATCATGTGCACGATTTTCATCTAGCCAGAATACCGCAGGAGCTCCTGTTGCACGAGCTCGTGATACAGCCAATTTGACCCAGTCTTGAATTGGCGCATCTTTCACCTGACACATACGGAAGATATCACCTTCTTCAACGTTTTGTTCCAGTAAAACGTTACCAGCAGTATCAACCACACGGACGATACCGTCTGATTTTAAAATAAAGGTTTTATCATGAGAGCCATACTCCTCAGCTTTTTGAGCCATCAAACCAACGTTTGGAACACTGCCCATCGTTGTTGGGTCAAATGCACCATACTGCTTACAGAAGTCGATAACCGCTTGATAGATACCCGCGTAGCTGCGATCTGGAATCATGGCTTTAGTATCTTTTTGCTTACCGTCTGGTCCCCACATTTGACCCGACGCTCGCAACATAGCAGGCATAGAAGCGTCAACGATAATGTCACTTGGAACATGCAGGTTAGTAATACCACGATCTGAGTCAACCATTGCTAATGCAGGTTGAGTGTCGTATACCGCCGCAATGGCATCTTCAATCTCTTGCTTTTGTTCGCTAGGCAATGTAGCAATTTTGGCATAAACATCACCTAGGCCGTTGTTAACATCAACTCCGAGCTCTTCGAACAGCTGACCGTATTTATCAAATACTTCTTTGTAATAAACTTTAACCGCATGGCCGAAAATGACTGGGTCAGAGACTTTCATCATGGTTGCTTTCATATGAAGAGAAAGCAAAACATCCTGCTCTTTGGCTGCTTTAATTTCTTGCTCGAAAAATGCAACCAAGGCTTTCTTGTTCATGACGGAACAATCGATCACTTCTTTGTCTTGCAACGGGAAGGCGGCCTTTAGCTCGGTCACTTTGCCATCAGCGTTAACGAACTCAATCTTGACTTCTTTCTCGCCAGAAATGGTCAACGATTTTTCACTACCAAAGAAATCATTGCCCGCCATGCTTGAAACATGAGATTTTGATTCTGCTGACCAAGCTCCCATAGAGTGTGGGTTCTTTTTCGCATAGTTCTTCACTGATAGCGGCGCACGTCGATCTGAGTTACCTTCACGAAGCACAGGGTTGACCGCGCTGCCTTTAATCTTATCGTAAGTCGCTTTAATCGCCTCTTGTTCTAGATCACTTGGCTCTTCTGGGTAATCCGGCAGAGAGTAGCCCTTGGCTTGTAATTCTTTGATCGCGGCTTTGAGCTGAGGTATTGAGGCAGAAATATTCGGCAGTTTGATAATGTTGGCTTCTGGTGTTTTAGCAAGTTCCCCTAGCTCAGATAGAGCGTCACCGATGCGTTGCTCCGGCTTTAAATATTCAGGGAAGTTAGCAATAATTCGGCCTGCTAGTGAGATATCACGAGTATCGACATGAATGCCTGATGATTGAGTAAAAGATTGAATAATTGGCAGTAATGAGTAAGTTGCGAGCGCCGGAGCCTCATCAGTAATAGTATAGATAATGGTCGGTTTTGCTGTAGGCATGAAATTTCCCTATTTATTACTCAATGTTGCGATAACAAGGCAACTGAGTTTGTTGAATTGACGTATCACCATTGTGTTAGTCGTGCATTCCTCCGCACTCACATGGGCACGATTCGCACTCGTCATTTATAACGTTAAGCTCTAACTTTGAGCTCTTGGGCTCAATTGCTGAGTGCGCGGTTCTGCAAAGCGCTCTAGTGCCTCTATGATCATTTATATGATAAAGAGTCGCGCCAAAACTGCTTTGCTATATCATTAAACAATTAACGCGAAATAGTCTATTATTGCGTGCGCTTTTATTCGTTTTGGGCCGCCAATAATAGCCGATAACTGAAAAACATAACACTTTCAAGCACAGCTTGTTTACATTTTTGCAAGGTAGTTAACATGTCATCTCGCCAAGGTAACGAAAAAAGTCGCCGTAAGCCACTTTCAGCATCGACTCATCGTACCTCTTCTAAAAAAGCCAGCAGTGTTACTGGACGAACAAAATTTCGCCCCAAACGCTCTTCAAGCACTTCCAAACCAAAAGTCGCTCCAGAAGATCGTAAAGTCATCATTTTCAACAAACCCTTTGACACTCTGAGCCAATTTACAGATGGTGAGGGACGCAAGACATTAGCGGATTACATTCCAGTACAAAATGTCTATGCTGCGGGCCGGTTGGATCGTGACAGTGAGGGCCTGATGGTATTAACTAACGATGGTGTGTTACAAGCAAGACTCACTCAACCGAAATCCAAAATGCCTAAAACCTACTGGGTTCAAGTCGATGGTGCCCCGTCAGAGTCAGATCTAGATAAGCTTCGCCAAGGTGTTGAGTTAAAAGATGGGCTAACGCTACCAGCTCAAGTTGAAATAATACCTGAGCCTAAAATTTGGGATAGAGTGCCACCGGTTCGATTTAGAGCAAATATTCCGACGACTTGGTTAGCGATAACCATTATTGAGGGAAGAAATCGCCAAGTCAGACGTATGACGGCACATATCGGGTTTCCGACACTCCGTTTGATTCGCTATTCGATGGGAGAAATAAAATTGGATGACCTCCAACCTGGCGAGTGGCAAGAAATCAAAAAGATCAACGTATTCAATCGTTAGAACCCCCGTTTGCTCAATAATATACCTATATTCGAGCCGACGAACTCTGCAGCTTTTTTTGCTTAACAAGAAAACGTGATCTGAAGTAAGAAGACATCAAAATCACAACTAAAAAAGGCGCACTAAACAGCGCGCCTCGAATTTGATTTCAACTGAATGGAATCAATTAGAATGTGTAGAAAGCAGCAGCGAAGACATAAGTCTCTTTATCAGAGCTGTCAGCAACTTCTAGATCTTGTTTGATATCGATACCACCGCTTAGGCGATCACTGAATGTGTACATTGTCGCCACGTTCATGTAGGACGTATCTTCATCCGCTTTACCCTTAGCAGTAAAGTCTTCTTGGTTGAAGTTATAGCCTGCAGCCAGAGTTAGCTTGTCGTTCATAGCCATGCTACCAGATAGGTAGAAGCCAGTGGATTCGCTTACGTCTTCCGCTTCGTTTTTCCAAGCATTCGCACCTAGGTTAATGGTTTCACCCACTGCTACGTTGCCTGAAAGAGAAATAACGTTGAAGTCTTTCTTGTTATTATCTTTATCTTCACGAGATTCATAACCAACGTAAACGTTGTATACGTCTTGCTCTAGACCAAGGTAGCCGTTTGCGCCTTTGTACTCATTAGATTCCTCTACTGAGAAGTAAGAAGCACCGTAAGCAATACCAGAAGTAGAACCTTCAAACTTGATTACATCAAATGCATCAGAAGCATCTGCTGCAGAATTACCAAATTCGTAGGTAAAGTCACCAGCACCGTCAACTTTATCCAGTGCCGTATCGTTTTCCCAACCGAAAGAGAAGATACCGTAGCCAGAATCAAGACCAAGCCAAGCTTTATCTACGTCAGTAGCAAACTCGTTATCAATGTCCATAGATTTGGTTTTATCTTCATCTGTGGTCCAGTTAAGTTCTAAATCTGTCTCTAGGTAACCAACAACAAAGTTGTTTTCGTAGCTAACAGCAACAGTTACAGCAGTAGCCCAATCATCGTACATTGCTTTGGTTTTAGTATCGTAGTAACCACCAACACCTACAGCACCTGATACAGAGAACTGTTTTTTATGAATAGGTTCAAATTCAAATGTTGGTTTCGCATTTTCAGAAGGAGCTGCAAAAGCTGAAGCTGAAATGCTTGCTACTGCAAGAGCTAAAAGAGTTTTTTTCATAATTAATCCACTGCCTTTTCTTAGTTTGGGATATCCATTTCCGGTTCCCTTTTATACATCTTCAGAGCAACATGTTTCACCAATGTGAAAATTCGTAACTCAAAAAATCTAATTCCAAGATTGCAGAAGATTTACTTAAGTGTCAAATCAGCGAAAAAAACCATCAAAAATAAACAAAACACAATAAAAACAGCACCTTAAAAAAACATAAAAGATAACAACACGTCGATAACAGCCTCGAAATAGATGTTATTTTTTATAACAAAAATAAGTAAAACTAAAATAAATGACTATTTGTTTAAATTTAATTGGAGTATTATAGTGAGATTAACTAAAATAGCAGTCATTTTAGTTGCTGTCGTGGTTATGTTTTAATATCCTTGTTTATTAATGATAAGTTCAATGTTTTTTTGTGAACAAGATCGATATTCTTCGTGAAAGTATTCTATTTTGTGAACTACTGCCCTGATAGCAATATGTGCTACTATGCGCCACCATCGCATTCGGGGCGCTTATGCTAACTAGTAATATTCAAAAATCGATTCGTACCAGCTACCAAAATCTTCAAGCTCAACTGGAGAACTTTGTTCCTCGTAGAGCTCAAAACTATTTAGTCGCGGAAATTGCCAAAACACTCTGTGGCCAATACCACTCCTCGAATCGTCTATTAGTTGCTGAAGCAGGAACAGGGATTGGAAAGTCTCTGTCTTACCTTATGGCCGCTATCCCTGTAGCTGTTCATAATAATCGAAAAGTGGTTATCTCCACCGCAACCGTGGCGCTTCAGGAACAGTTAGTAAATAAAGATTTGCCGCTCTTCCGTCGTATTACCGATCTCGATTTTTCTTTTATCTTAGCCAAAGGTCGCCAACGCTACTGCTGTGCTGAGAAGTTAGCCATAGCCAGCGGAGTCGATGGTGGGCAGCTTGCGATGTTTGAGACGAAACCAAAAAAGAAAGAAATAGAACTTCTTGAAACCTTGTATCGCTCACTGGCTCAAGGTAAATGGGATGGCGATAGAGATAATTGGCCAAAACCGATTGATGACCATATCTGGCAGTTAATCATCAGTGACAAACACAGCTGCAATAACAGCTTGCCGTCACACCGTCACTGTCCCTTCCAAAAGGCACGTTCTGAACTGGACAAAAATGATGTCATTATTGCTAACCATTCACTTGTGATGGCTGATGCAGATCTTGGAGGTGGTGTTATCCTACCTGAACCGGAAAACACCATTTACGTTTTCGATGAAGCGCATCATCTGCCTCATGTCGCTCGTGATCATGCCTCTGCGGCTGCAAGTCTAAAAGGAGCGGCGGCTTGGCTGGAAAAACTCAATCAATCAAGCAATAAATTTTCCTCACTGGCGGATGAAAAACGCGTGGGCCGTTTTCGTCAGGAACTTCAGGAAGCGATTCAAGAAATGATCCCTTCTCTGAATCATTTGGCAAAACAATTTAGCCCTGAGCATTTTGAAGAAGGGATTTATCGCTTTGAGCATGGTGAGCTACCGACTTGGCTGGAAAACCAAGCTAAAGAGCTCAAACAACTGAGTAAAAAAACCAGCCAAAGTACGAATAAAATCGCCGATCTCCTAGCAGAAAAAGTGAAAGATGGTGAGCTCTCATCTCGATTGGCAGAGCCCGCTCTCGCTGAGTTAGGCTTTTATATTCAACGCTTAGAAAACTTAGCACAAGTTTGGCACTTAATGGCAGAGCCAACCAGAGACAAAGGGGCACCTCTTGCCCGCTGGTTAGAAACTCACCCCGATCAAGAAGGGGACTTCGTGGTACATGTCTCACCACTGGAAGTGGGTTGGCAATTAGATCAACAGATCTGGAGTCGCTGTATCGGAGCCGTGTTAGTTTCCGCCACCATGCGAGCTCTGAATTCATTCCACTACTTTTGTCATCAGGTCGGGATTGATGCGAGGCCAGAGTCAGGGACACAATTCTTAGCTTTAGCCTCTCCGTTTGATTATCAAAATCAAGCTGAGTTGCTGATCCCAGCCATGAAATATGAACCTCAAACGCCTCAGTTTACAGAATATCTTATCGAGATATTATCTAAGTATTTGCAAGACAAAAAAGCCAACTTAGTATTATTCTCTTCTTATTGGCAAATGAACCAAGTTGCGAAAGCTCTCAGCAGTGATTTCATCTCTCGCGGATGGGCGTTACAAGTTCAAGGAGAAAGCTCAAGGGCCGAAATCCTAAAAAAACACAAGAAGCTGATTGAATCGCAAAAAACCAGTATTCTATTCGGCACGGGCAGCTTCTCGGAGGGTCTTGATTTACCTGGAAACTTATTAGAAAACCTAGTGATCACTAAAATTCCGTTTGGCGTCCCTACATCACCTGTTGAACAAGCTCATTCAGAATACATAGAAAAAAAAGGCGGTAACCCTTTCATGCAGATTACCGTACCAGATGCAAGTAAAAAGCTGATTCAAAGTGTCGGCCGTTTACTGCGTAAAGAGCAAGATTCTGGCAGAGTCACGATTCTTGATCGCCGCTTAATCAGCAAGCGTTACGGACAAGCCTTGATAGAGTCACTCCCGCCTTTCAAACGTAAAATTGAATATTAGAAGAATAACCCTTTATGGAAATGATTGAACCAACCACGTTGTTGGTATTAGCTATCGTCGCTTTTATTGCTGGTTTCATCGATGCCGTTGCTGGAGGCGGAGGTATGCTAACCGTTCCAACTCTGTTGTCTCTTGGACTCCCACCTCATATGGCATTGGGGACCAACAAACTTGCCGCCTCTTTTGCTTCCTCGACCGCTGCATTTACCTATTACAAAAAGCGTTTGTTTAAGCCGCGGTGTTGGGGAAGAGCGTTTGTCGCAACGTTAGTTGGCGCGACATTAGGAACACTTTTTGTCGATGCTATCAGCACAGAGTGGCTTGAAAAAGTGTTACCACTGATCATTCTTGCTGCAGCCTTTTATACTGTGTTTCACAAAATGCCTTCTGATGCTAACCAAAGCCCAATTCCTCAAGACTGCCCTAAACTTCATAAAAAACAGTACTTGCAAGGCTTAAGTATTGGTTTTTATGATGGACTGGCTGGACCTGGTACGGGTGCTTTCTGGACAGTCAGCTCAATGGCCTTGTATCGTCTCAACATTCTTCTTGCCTCAGGCTTGGCCAAGGCAATGAATTTTACCAGCAACTTTACCTCATTAGTCACCTTTGCCGTGCTGGGTCATATCAATTGGATGCTAGGCTTAACAATGGGCTTATGTCTGATGGCAGGCGCTTTTGTTGGCGCACATTCAGCAATTCGATTTGGTGCTAAGTTTATTCGCCCCGTTTTTGTCACGGTTGTCAGTATTCTAGCGATAAAACTGGCTTATAACGCTTGGTTTACAGGTCTCTCATGAATTTAGAACAGCTTTCACAAAGTTTAGAAGATATGTCTAAGCAGGCAGCCATACTAGACCGTCAACGTGGTGAGCATCATGTGCCACTGTTTGATGAGCGCTTGTTTAGTTGCCGTTCACGTTTGCTTGTGCCTTGTGTAAAGGAAACTTGTGCCACACTTGATAGTATTGTGCGTGAAAAAGAACAAAACAAACTCACCCCACTTCGTGCAGACTATTTAACTGAACGTCTTGTTGCACAAATCTCAGCCATACAACGTGAGATTTCAACCACAACATTACGCAAAAATGAAATTAAACATAGCAGTCACTTTAGAAAGCCAATTAATGTCTTGTATCAGGAGTTAGCACAGCACCAAGAGTGGGCACGCCGTTTAAGACAGCTGGTTATCGAAAAACAACTGGCTGCCAATGCATCTACGGGTTTTAATAAAACAGAAGCACAAAATGTTTTATTAGCAACAGAAAAAAGGCTAGAGCGATGTGAAGCAGCACTACTTAAACTGGAAAACCAAATCACCTATAGGGAAAAAAATCAATAATGTCTGATCAACCACTATCTTTAGAAAATGCCCCGAAGGAAACTCAACTTGCCGTTGATATCATCTACTTGTTAGAAGTTAATAACATCGATCCAGCCCAAGCTTTAAAAGCGCTCAAGATTGTACAATCGGATCTTGAACACAAGCTGTCGCAAGAGTAAGTCATTAAGCACTTACTCCCACAACAGCCATTATCATCACACTCGGCGTTTTATCCCCAATCTCCTCAAAATACCGTGTTAAGCGAGACGATTTTTGGGAGCGTTAATAGACCCTTTGGGCGGTAAATCGAACTTCTTCATGCTGTTTAAAATTACCACCGACGCACTTCACTTTTCCGACGAGATAATGGTCAGAGACATAACTGAATGAATATTCAGCTTTAATTGACTTAGCGATGATGGTGCCATTATCAAGGTGAGTTTGAGTATGGCATTCATATTGCTTTCTTAGGTTATCAAATAAAGCGATACGGCCATTTGGATCGACATAAAGATGAGTATTTGAAAAATTACCCGAAAGAGTAATATTCATTTGGTAATGTTTATCTTGTAGGTTAACAAGATCATCAGGGCTGAGAAACCCAGAACCTAACGCCGTCATTTGTGAGTATTTTAATGCCCCATCGCTGGTGACAAAAACCAGCTCTTCAACCCCATCACCATTCAGATCCACCATCGAAAAGTTTTGTACATCTTCATATGGCAGCAGCTCTTTAGGCGAGCCGACAATATAGTCTGTTGCAAATCCGTTCGCTGATAGCCCCCAAAATAACGCTAAACCAATCAAGGCCTTATTCATAACAATATCCATACATTATAAAACAAACGTCAAATTATAATGAAAGCAAATAGAAATGCACTTTTTTGTTATTCGTTTATGAATTGGCATCAGAAATACTTTACTCGAAGGCATACGCTTTTAGGTCTTTACTTGTGATCCTACCTTCCTTAAGCTTTTTTCGATCTATTTTTCATGCTTTCATACTTCAGTCACTCATTTAACCCATCGTCAAAACGGCTAGGTTACTCACATCCTTCAACATATATTTCAATGGTCTTTAACCCCAAGTAACCTCAAAGTATAATGAGGGGTGGTGACAAAATGGCGGCAAAACTCACCAAAGCCAATTGTCAGGCCGTAATACACATTTTGCAAACTTAATAAACCCATAAAGAACGATAAATTAATGGGTTAGAGAACAGGTTAAAAAATATGAAAGTTATCAGTTTTAATATCAATGGGCTTCGAGCACGACTTCATCAACTTCAAGCTATAATTGATAAACACCAGCCTGACGTTATTGGCCTTCAGGAAATCAAGGTTCATGATGAAGCTTTTCCGCTCGAAGCGGTCGAGGCAATGGGCTATAAGGTCTACTTTCATGGTCAAAAAGCACACTATGGCGTAGCGATGTTGTGCAAACAGGAGCCGTTGAAAATTCAAAAAGGCTTTCCTAGCGATAATGATGAGCATCAAAAGCGCATGATTATGGCAACATTTGAGGGTAAAGACGGTAAACCTGTCACCGTTTTAAATGGCTACTTCCCACAAGGTGACAATATCAGCCACGAAACGAAGTTCCCATACAAACGTCAATTTTACAAAGACTTGATGACGTACCTAAACGAAAATCATGTCAACGATGAGCAGATTATTGTAATGGGAGATATCAACATCAGCCCTATCGATGCTGATATCGGTATTGGCGAGCCAAACCAAAAACGTTGGTTAAAAACAGGTAAATGTTCTTTTCAACCAGAAGAGCGTGAGTGGCTAAAAACCTTACTTGATTGGGGCTTCATTGATACGTTCCGTCAATTACACCCCGATGTATCTGACCGCTTTTCTTGGTTTGACTACCGATCGCGTGGGTTTGATGATAACCGCGGTCTAAGAATTGATGTGATTTTAGCAACCCCGTCTTTAGCCAAAACTTGTACAGAATCAGACATTGATTACGAACTTAGAGGCATTGAAAAGCCATCAGATCATGCACCAATTTGGGCATCGTTTGACTGAAGCTGGTCTCAGGCATAAAAAAAGCGCTAGTGAGTAGCGCTCTTTGAACAGCCAGTATAAGTTTAAATGGCAAGCTATTGCCACTTAAGGACTTACTTATTATTGCTGTTTTCCATTATCACGATATTTTTCGAAAGAAGCTTCAGTTTTCTCGCTTTAACTTCACTTGGTGTAGATATGGATGTATTACTGTCGGTAAAGTTAGGCAGTGTCGTAGTCACCAAACTATTAATATCTTTATTATTTTCAATAAAATACTTCACCGAGTTTTTATCATTAATGTTAAGTTGACCAAGTGTCACTTCAACACGAGTTGAATCATTAGCTACAAGTTTCTCGTTTAATGAACTCTGCATCATTACCTGAGATGAAGAAGGCTTTGCGAATACCGTTTGATAAAAAAGTCGAGATTGATTTGCGGTATTTGCACGAACTTGTATACGCTGGATGTCATAATCAGCAGGTAAAAAGCCACCAACACTTAAACAAAAATCGGAACTCGAACTTTCACATGTAGTCGACACGCTACCTCGAAAGTTAGTTACGTTAACTGGAGTTAAGTTAACATCTGAACCATTGTATGCAACTGCTGAACGGTATAACCAATTACCCTGGCTTGTGGTTCCAACGAGATCAAGAGCCCAACCATTTGATGAAATAGGGTGGTAAGAGAGCTTTTGTGAGGCAGTATAGATTGGCTGCCACAAGTATAATTCGCCTTTGTAGCCAACAGTGACAGCGCTTTCGCTTGTCAAGTTAACACCATTTACCTTGAAGTTAACATCTGTATTTTGAACATTTTCTAATTTTGATGCTGTTATTTCACCTGATGAATCGTCAGTTTTATCATAGATACTCGAGCCATTGGCGAAAACAAATTGACTTAAATTAGTATATTTTCCGGAAACATAAGAGTCAAAAGCCGTTATCAATACGTTTTTGCTTGTCTTTAAAGGTGCTTTTACTGGAATGGCTCCTGGGGTAACGGCTCCATTAACAGCACTATCAATAAAACTCGTTTGATAATACTGAACATCAGTACTGGTTTCTAAGGCTGCAATAAGGGCATTATCCGAAAACCCATTTTGATACTGCTCTGCTTTATAACATGCACTGTTTGTTTGCTTTTGTCTGATATTTATCGTCATATTCTGTAAGAAATCTTTCTGTACAGAAAACATAAAAATATCACTTTGTCCGCCGATACTACCGTCTATTTCCTCAACCGATACATAACCATTGTTAGGAACTTTAGCCGTATCGATCACTACCTTACCATCATCAGCAATGTTTTGAATCGTTTCTTTTTCAATCACAGAACCATCTTCATTATGGAATACGATATTAAAATTACTATTCGCTACATTAGCTGTAATGACCTTGCCGTCTTGTCCTTCTTGCTCACCATAAATAACACAACCGGGAGCAACATCTGTTTTATTGGCAGTGTAAAGATTTATCATTTGCCATGTATATTTGGGGGCAGGAACACTACCGCCGCCACCGCCGCCACCGCCGCCACAACCGACCATTAGTCCTGATATCACTGCCACAAGCGGCATTATTTTGAGTTGTTTCATGTTTTTTTCCTAAACTGAGCGGCAATGGATAGCCAAAAAAGACTTTATTGCTAAGTAAAAGCAAGAACCAAGCCAACTTTTAAAACCTAATTATCTTAATCTTAACATATCGTTAGCTATCTAAGATGGATTAAGTGACATAGAAATGACTTTGTTACCAATTCTGTGAGCAAGGAAGGCAACTCGTGTAATCACAGGATCTCATCTTTTTAGACAAGATGTGATCCTTCTCGGTGTGCGAATCTTGGGTTAACACCTATGCTTCCTATTGCATAAAATGACCAGCCAACAATTTATCGGTTTTTTTGATGTTTTATTGATTTAGTTTAAGGTTTGCAGCTTTTTTTTAGTTTAGCCTTGAATGGTGATTAAAAGCTAATCACTTGATGAAAGTGGCAACATGCATAGCCTTACTGGTTTCAATACTACTCATAAGGCGATTCATATTGTTATTTATCAAGAGTGTACTGTTCTCCCCATCTGATTGGGGTTCGCTGGTTCACTAGCGAAACAGTACGGATTTTTTGCTACTAAAAAGGTAGGTATGTCATGGCAGAGCAATTTGCTAAAGCTTGGGAAGGTTTTGTTGCAGGTGAGTGGCAAAACGAAGTCAACGTTCGTGATTTCATTCAGAAAAACTACACTCCGTATGAAGGCGACGAATCTTTTCTAGTTTCTGAGGGTACTGAAGCGACTAATAAGCTTTGGGCAAAAGTAATGGAAGGAATCAAGCAAGAGAATGCCACTCATGCCCCTGTTGACTTCGATACTGACCTTATCTCTACCATCACAGCACACGATGCTGGTTACATTGATCAAAGCCTAGAAACCATTGTTGGTCTTCAAACAGATGCGCCGCTAAAACGTGCCATCATTCCAAATGGTGGTATTCGTATGGTTGAAGGCTCATGCAAAGCCTACGATCGCGAGCTAGACCCACAGATCTCAAAAATCTACTCTGAATACCGTAAAACTCATAACACTGGTGTATTCGACATTTACACACCAGACATTCTTGCTTGTCGTAAGTCTGGTGTACTGACAGGTCTTCCAGATGCGTATGGCCGTGGCCGTATTATCGGAGACTATCGCCGCGTTGCGCTTTACGGTATCGATTTCTTAATGAAAGATAAGCTGGCTCAGTTCAATTCACTACAAGAGCGCTTCGAAAACGGTGTTGATCTGCAAATGACAATGCAACTTCGTGAAGAAATTGCTGAACAACACCGTGCTCTTGGCCAAATGAAAGTGATGGCGAAGAAATACGGTTGTGATATTTCTCGTCCTGCAGAAACAGCACAAGAAGCCATCCAGTGGACATACTTCGGTTACCTTGCTGCAGTTAAATCTCAAAATGGCGCTGCAATGTCGCTAGGTCGTACTTCGACTTTCCTCGATATCTACATCGAGCGTGATATCGCTGAAGGTAAGATCACAGAAGTTGATGCACAGGAGATGATCGACCACTTCGTAATGAAACTACGTATGGTTCGTTTCCTACGTACTCCTGAGTACGATGATCTATTCTCTGGCGACCCAATCTGGGCAACAGAGTCTATGGGTGGTATGGGCTTGGATGGTCGTACGCTCGTTACGCGTTCAAACTTCCGCTTCCTAAACTCTCTATACACAATGGGCCCTTCTCCAGAGCCAAATATCACGGTTCTTTGGTCTGAGCAATTGCCTGAAGGCTTCAAGAAATTCTGTGCCAAGGTATCTATCGATACTTCCTCCATTCAGTACGAGAATGACGACTTGATGCGTCCTGACTTCGTCTCTGATGACTACGCAATTGCATGTTGTGTATCGCCAATGATCATCGGTAAACATATGCAGTTCTTCGGTGCCCGTGCTAACCTGGCGAAAACACTGCTTTACGTAATCAACGGCGGCGTGGATGAGAAATTGAAGATCCAAGTGGGTCCACAAATGCCTAAGATCGCTGACGAGGTTCTGGATTTCAACGACGTATGGGGCAAACTAGACCACTTCATGGATTGGCTGGCTAAGCAATACGTGACAGCACTAAACAGCATACACTTCATGCACGACAAGTACAGCTACGAAGCTGCACTCATGGCTCTACATGACCGTGACGTTCGTCGTACTATGGCTTGTGGTATCGCGGGTCTATCAGTAGCGGCTGACTCTCTATCTGCAATCAAATACGCGAAAGTTAAACCAGTCCGTGACGAAGATGGCGTAGCAATCGACTTTGAAATCGAAGGCGACTACCCTAAATTCGGTAACAACGATGCTCGCGTTGATGACATCGCTTGTGAACTGGTTGAAGTCTTCATGAACAAGATTCGTCAGCTTAAAACATACCGCGACGCAGTTCCTACTCAGTCTATCTTAACGATCACGTCAAATGTGGTATACGGTAAGAAGACGGGTAACACGCCTGACGGTCGTCGCGCAGGTGCTCCTTTCGCACCAGGAGCGAACCCAATGCACGGCCGCGACGAAAAAGGTGCAGTAGCGTCTCTAACGTCTGTAGGTAAACTGCCGTTTGCTCACGCTAAAGACGGCATTTCTTACACGTTCTCTATCGTACCTAACGCACTGGGTAAAGATGAAGGCTCACAACGTGCTAACCTTGCTGGTCTAATGGATGGTTACTTCCACCACGAATCTGGCATTGAAGGCGGTCAACACCTTAACGTCAACGTACTTAATCGCGAAACGCTAGAAGATGCAGTTAAACACCCAGAGAAATACCCACAACTGACCATCCGTGTATCTGGGTACGCAGTGCGCTTTAACTCTCTAACAGCAGAGCAACAAGCTGACGTTATTGCACGTACATTCACTGAGTCTCTATAGACACCACTGAAACATTTACGTTAATAATCGATAAAAGGCCGATACGTGATCGTATCGGCTTTTTTTTGAGATGAAAATTAAACTCCATATTTAGCTACAGATTTTGAACCAATAATTAAGTATGATGCGTAAAAATTTGACCGAAGAACCACATGAAAATTTATAAAATATTCCTTTTGGCCAGCTTGTCCCCAGCGACGTTTGCTGCAGCGCCATCCACCTTCTCTTTTACTTTGGACAATGATGGCATCTTTGGCGTTGACCAGGACTACACTAATGGATTATTTCTTTCTTATACAACGGGCAAATTGAACCCACAATCCGAATGGCAATGGCTATCTCTCAGCGATGAAGCTAAAAATAATGTCGACAAAGTTGAGTTGGTTTTAGGGCATAAAATGTTTACGCCAAGTGAGATTGAAGCAGACCATCCAATCAGAAATGACCGCCCTTATGCAGGGTACTTACACACTGAATTAAATTACCTTTCACTGTCGGCTAATAAAGCAGTTCGATATAACTTTACCATTGGTGCTACCGGAGATAGCTCCCTTTCTTCTAAAGCACAAGATATCGTTCATGGCATCACGGGCTCTACTGCCCCTCAAGGCTGGGATTATCAAATTGATGATTACTTAGCATTTAGCCTTGGCTATCGCGTTTTTAATACCCTGATGCGCAGCCAAGGAGAAAGGACCCAATGGGAAATCACCAATGTGAACGATATCAACGCTGGTAACTTTCGCAGTGATATTTCACAAGGCGTCATGTTCCGTTGGGGAACCAATTTAGACCATAGCGTTGGTGCCGCTAATATCAGTGTCGAAAGCCCATTTCATGCAAGCATGCTCACCGATGATGCACCAAGTTGGTTTCTCTTTAGTGGATTTGAAGGTCGCTATCGTTTGAATGACATCACCATTGAAGGGGAACGCTCTGCTATTCCTGAGCCTCAAGACAGATATGATGTGACTTTACAACATTGGCAAGCGAGCGCTGTTGCCGGAGCGGCGTGGTATAACAAACACTATGGTGCAAGTTTTACCTTTACGGTTAAGACCCCTGATTATAAAGAAGCTCAAACCGATATTTATGGTACAGGATCACTCTCGTTATTTGCCTTCTTCTAGGCAGCTTGATTCTCTGATAATTCAACGGTTAGCCAATACCCAAGTCACTTGATGGTACTTGGGTATATAAATTTCTCTCCCTCTAGCCGTTCTTCTATACACCTTTTCTATCCCTGTATCGCGTATGATTTTTATCTTGGTAATAACGCACTCGAAAGCTGTTTTAACCCTACAATTTGTAATAAAATAACGACTAAAATCCACTCAATATGAGAGCTAAAATGTCAACAGTTGGTCGTATTCACTCGTTTGAATCCTGTGGTACCGTCGATGGACCTGGTATTCGCTTTATTGTCTTCTTACAAGGATGCTTAATGCGCTGTAAGTATTGCCATAATCGTGATACTTGGGATACCCATGACGGTAAAGAAGTCTCCGTTGAAGAGATCATCTCAGAAGCAAAATCTTATAGACATTTTATGAAGGCTTCCGGTGGCGGTGTGACCTGTTCTGGCGGAGAAGCAATGCTTCAACCTGAATTCGTGCGGGATTTCTTTCGTGCAGCGCATGCAGAAGGCATCCATACCTGCCTCGATACTAACGGTTATATACGCAAACATACTCCAGTAATTGATGAAGTATTGGAAGTTACTGATCTTGTTATGTTGGATCTGAAACATATGAAAGATGAAATCCATCAGGAATTCATTGGCGTTTCTAACCGTCGAGTTTTAGATTTTGCTCGTTATTTGCATGAAGTAAAGCAGAAAACTTGGATTCGCTACGTGGTTGTTCCCGGATATACCGACGATCCAGAAGCGGCACACATGCTAGGCGAATTTATTCAACCCATGGATAACATTGAAAAAGTAGAACTTTTACCCTACCACAAGCTAGGTGCACATAAATGGGAAGCGCTCGGCTTAGAATACCCTCTTGAGGGAGTCAATCCACCAACTAAAGAAGTGATGGACGAGATTCAATCAATACTGTCTCAGTATCATCCGAATGTAAAATACTGAATAACCCGCTCTCTCTTCTCAATGACATGCTCAGGTCACTTAGGCCTCTTGAGCATGTCTTTGAGTCGTCGCAACAGACTTAGAGAGAATTCTTCATTTTTAACACTAAATATGTGTTGAGATCATGTTTGCTTTGAGCGCATCACGATAACCTAGACCCATAAAATCCGTATTCGCTTTTTGTGAGGCCTGCCATGGAAATGTCAAACGCTCAACGTTTGATTTTATCAAACCAATATAAGTTATTATCACAACTAGACCCAAACAATGCATCAAAATACAGTCGTTTACAAATCATCGTTGAACGTGGGTATGAACTGCAAATGCATGAGTTAGACAAAAGCTTTGGCAGCATTGCAGAAGCTGAATGTCGTGAAATAATTGAAGTCATGGAAATGTATCACGCCATGCAAGAGTCCTTCAAAATGCTACATAGCGATGAGTGCTATAAAGTTGATAAGCGCCGCCTCGAGTTTCTTGGTTTTGACCTATCGACAGAGGTACAACGTGTACACTATGTTCGTTTCCTTGTTGATTCTGAAGGTCTATATACGCAATTTGATAAGGGTGACCATCACTTTAACAGTCAAACGCCAATGTTGGATAAATACCGACGCATGGTAAAAACATGGCGCTGCTGCCCTCGTCAGTATCATTTATGCCCTAATGAGCTAACTCAGATCTTAGGTGCTTAACTATGACTTTGTTGAGGAGAGTAACCTGCTCTCCTCTGCTTGTTTTTCTCATGTTTTGATTGTGCCGTTATCTGGCTAATTTTGAATGACGGGCTTCAAACTCTCACACCTAGTCACTGCGTTTTTTGTCATTTGATCTCAAGTTTAACTCTGACAAAAAATATAAGAACCCAGTTGCTCAACCATACGCATCCCCCACGGTTACCCCACTCTCTGAGTCGATACACATCTTAATCTATATACCTTTAATTAGTGATGTAGATGTTAATTTAGACAATAAATTCATAATAGCTAAGCAAAATTGTGGATCCCCGACTAGGATTAAATAGAGGAAAGGAGTGATTGAAAAAAGCTTACCCATCGCTCTAAGTTGCAGTGAAAACCCTTCCACAGCATGTCGTTGCTCTGATGGAAGAGTAAAAAAATTCACGCACTAAGTTTGATAACAGGATGTTCACTTTCACTTTGTAAATGAACACTTTAAACACGGATAAGCTGAAATCAACGTTCGTCAATAGACTGACAATTAAAGGGGAAACGACATGAGTATTTTCGACCACTATCAATCTAGATATGAAGATTCCAAAGATGAAGAGATGTCGTTACAGGATTTCTTAGCCCTGTGCAAGGACGACAAGAGTGCTTATGCGAATGCGGCCGAAAGACTGCTATTGGCAATAGGTGAACCTGAAGTAATTGATACAGCCCAAGATCCAACGCTGAGTCGTATTTTCTCTAACCGTGTGATATCACGCTATGACACGTTTAAAGATTTTTACGGTATGGAAGATGCCATCGAGCAAATTGTCTCGTATTTGAAACATGCGGCTCAAGGTTTAGAAGAGCGCAAGCAAATTCTTTACCTATTAGGTCCTGTTGGCGGCGGTAAATCATCCTTAGCTGAGAAACTAAAATCTCTCATGGAGAAAATGCCAATTTACGTGTTGAGTGCTAACGGTGAACGCAGCCCAGTTAACGATCACCCATTTTGTCTATTCAATGCAACTGAGGATGGAGAAATACTCAAAAAAGAATATGGTATAGAGCCTCGTTACCTGCGCTCTATCATGTCGCCATGGGCAGCAAAACGCCTGCATGAATTTGGTGGCGACATCACTCAGTTCAAAGTGCTCAAAGTTCGCCCTTCTATCTTGGATCAAACGGGTATCGCTAAAACGGAACCAGGCGATGAAAACAACCAAGATATTTCATCACTCGTTGGTAAAGTGGATATTCGACAACTCGAGCATTTTTCTCAAGATGACCCTGACGCTTACAGCTATTCCGGTGCACTTTGTAAGGCCAACCAAGGGTTGATGGAATTCGTGGAAATGTTCAAGGCCCCAATTAAAGTCTTGCACCCTTTACTTACAGCAACGCAGGAAGGTAATTTCAACGGCACCGAAGGTTTATCAGCGATTCCATTTGACGGCATGATCTTGGCGCACTCCAATGAATCGGAGTGGCAAACGTTCCGCAATAACAAAAATAACGAAGCCTTTCTAGATAGGGTCTACATTGTAAAAGTACCTTATTGCTTACGTGTCTCTGAAGAAGTCAAAATCTACAAAAAACTCCTTGAGAACAGTGAGCTTTCAACCGCTCCTTGCTCTCCAAGTACTTTAGAAACACTGGCTCAATTTAGTATCCTCTCAAGACTTAAAGAGCCGGATAACTCGTCTATTTTCTCTAAGATGCGAGTGTATGACGGTGAGACTCTAAAAGACACTGATCCAAAAGCCAAAAGCTATCAAGAGTATCGAGACTTTGCTGGTGTTGATGAGGGCATGAATGGTCTTTCTACTCGTTTTGCCTTCAAAATACTGTCAAGAGTGTTTAACTTCGACCAATCTGAAGTTGCAGCTAACCCAGTGCACCTATTCTATGTCATAGAACAACAAGTCGAACGCGAACAATTCCCAAGCGAAGTTGCAGAGAAATACCTTGAGTTCCTCAAAGGTTACCTAGTGCCTCGTTATGTAGAGTTTATTGGTAAAGAAGTACAAACTGCTTACCTTGAATCATACTCCGAGTATGGTCAAAACATCTTTGACCGCTACGTCACCTATGCTGACTTCTGGATTCAAGACCAAGAGTACCGCGACCCAGAAACAGGCCAACTGTTCGATCGTGCTTCCCTTAATGCTGAACTAGAAAAAATTGAAAAGACTGCAGGTATTTCCAATCCTAAGGACTTCCGTAACGAGATCGTTAATTTTGTCCTTCGTGCAAAAGCCAATAACAATGGACAAAATCCAGTTTGGACTAGCTACGAAAAACTGCGCACAGTAATCGAGAAGAAGATGTTCTCCAACACAGAAGAACTGCTACCGGTTATCTCATTCAATGCGAAAACATCTTCTGAAGATCAGAAGAAACACGACGACTTTGTCGCTCGTATGATGGAAAAAGGCTACACAGAGAAGCAAGTGCGCCTACTTTCTGAATGGTATCTACGAGTACGTAAGTCATCCTAACCCATGTGAGTTAGGTCGCTTGTGAAACATGAAGAGGGGAATTTCATGGCGCAATTTATAGACCGAAGGCTCAATGGCAAAAATAAGAGCGCTGTTAATCGACAGCGCTTCTTAAAGCGCCATAAGGAGCAAATAAAAGAGTCGGTAGCTGACGCAGTGAATCGACGCTCAATAACCAATACCGAAACCGGCGAAGACGTCGCCATTCCGCACAAAGACATCAATGAGCCGATGTTCCATCAGGGCAGCGGTGGTGCGAGGGAACGGGTGCACCCGGGTAATGACCAATTCATCCAAGGGGACAAAATGGAGCGCCCGAAAGGTGGAGGTCAAGGCGGTGGCTCAGGCGAAGGTAACGCCAGCCCGGATGGTGAAGGGCAAGATGAATTCGTTTTCCAAATTTCAAAAGATGAGTACCTCGATATCCTCTTTGAAGATCTCGAGCTACCAAACCTTGAGAAAAATCAAATCACTAAAATCACCGAGTGGAAAACACACCGCGCAGGCTATCAAACAGCAGGGATACCATCCAACATTGCTGTGGTTCGTTCGTTACAACAATCTCTAGCACGTAGAACAGCAATGACTGCGGGTAAAAAGCGAATGCTCAATGAACTGGAAGATCAACTGACCGATATTCAGAACATTGAACCTGCACAAACGCTCGAAGAAAACCGCTTAAAAGCAGAGATCATCGAACTGCGTAAAAAAATTGAAAGCGTGCCGTTTATCGACACATTCGATTTAAGGTTCAAAAACTATGAGAAACGCCCTATTCCATCTAGCCAAGCGGTTATGTTCTGCTTGATGGATGTTTCAGGTTCGATGGACCAAGCAACTAAAGATATCGCTAAACGCTTTTACGTGTTGCTGTATCTTTTCTTGAATCGTACTTACGAAAATGTCGAAGTCGTCTTCATTCGCCACCATACTCAGGCAAAAGAAGTCGATGAACACGAGTTTTTCTATTCGCAAGAAACAGGCGGAACGATTGTTTCTAGTGCGCTCAAACTTATGGATGAGATAATTAAAGAGCGCTACCCACTTAATCAATGGAATATCTACGCTGCTCAAGCCTCTGATGGTGATAACTGGGCGGATGATTCACCTCGCTGTCGAGACCTGCTAGTTAACAAGTTGCTGCCTCATTGTCAGTACTACTCCTACATTGAGATCACTCGACGTTCTCACCAGACTCTCTGGCACGAGTACGAAAAGCTCTCGGAAGCATTCCCGAATTTTGCCATGAAGAACATCCGATCTGTGGAGGATATTTTCCCAGTTTTCCGTGAGTTATTCCAAAAAGAAACGGCGTAAGGAGGCGACGCATGAAAACAACAACAAGAAAGGTATCGGATACCGCTTCAGACAACAGTCAATCGGGACGTCTTCCCGATGGACCAGATTGGACGTTCGAACTACTGGAGCGCTACCACAAAGAAATCAAACGCGTCGCAGAATTTTATCGTCTTGATACCTACCCTAATCAGATCGAAGTCATCACTTCAGAACAAATGATGGATGCTTATTCCAGCATTGGTATGCCCATTAATTATAACCACTGGTCATTTGGTAAGAAGTTCATTCAAACCGAGCAAAACTATAAACATGGTCAAATGGGTTTAGCCTACGAGATCGTGATCAACTCCAACCCTTGTATTGCTTATCTAATGGAAGAGAATACGGTGACAATGCAAGCCTTGGTTATCGCGCATGCTTGCTACGGCCACAACTCTTTCTTCAAGGGTAACTATCTGTTTCAAACTTGGACTGACGCGAGTTCAATTATTGACTACTTACTATTTGCCAAGAATTACATTGCTAAATGTGAGGAGCGCTATGGCGTTCAGGAAGTAGAACAACTGTTAGACTCCTGTCATGCTTTGATGAATTTCGGTGTTGACCGATACAAACGACCAGAGAAAATTTCAATTAATGAAGAAAAGGCCCGCCAAGAAGAACGCGAAAGTTACTTACAATCACAAGTGAACGAACTTTGGCGTACTGTTCCTCAAGCGAAAACAAAAGAAGAAGACATTAAAGTGCGCTTTCCAAGTGAGCCGCAAGAGAACTTGCTCTACTTCTTCGAAAAACATGCTCCACTGCTAGAACCATGGCAGCGGGAAATAGTCCGAATTGTGCGTAAAGTCAGTCAATACTTTTACCCTCAAAAGCAAACTCAAGTAATGAACGAAGGCTGGGCAACGTTCTGGCATTACACGATCCTGAACCATCTCTACGATGAAGGATTGGTATCTGAGAAGTTTATTTTAGAGTTTTTACATAGCCATACCAGTGTGGTCGCTCAGCCTGCTTACAATAGTCCTTATTTCAGTGGTATTAATCCTTACGCTCTTGGTTTTGCTATGTTCCGTGATATCAAGCGTATTTGCGAAGAGCCAACTGATGAAGATAAAGAGTGGTTTCCTGACCTAGCAGGATCGGATTGGCTTGATTCTCTTCATTTCGCGATGCATAACTTCAAGGATGAAAGTTTCATCAGCCAATATTTATCACCGAAACTCATCCGCGATTTTAAATTGTTTGCGGTTGAAGATGATGATCGTAAAAACTTCATTGAAGTATCCGCTATTCATGATGAGATGGGTTACAAACGAATCCGTGAAAAACTGGCCGCTCAGTATAATTTGGCAAACTTAGAGCCAAATATTCAAGTTTACAATGTTGATGTCCGTGGCGACCGATCTTTGACACTTCAATACGTGCCTCATAACCGAATTCCTCTGCACAATAGCCATGAAGAAGTCTTGAAGCATGTATACCGTTTGTGGGGCTTTGATGTCATCTTAGAGGAAGTAAAAGACACGGGTCATCGCGAAATTTTAGCCACATGCCCAAAACGCAATCAGTACGATTCTAGCATCTGAATATCCATCACTGAGACTTTGCCAGTCTCAATTCTGTGATTCAGACGCAGTGCCATCAAAAAAGGCTTTCAAGATAAAACTTGAAAGCCTTTATTTATTCGTCCCAGCGACGACTCATTCATTGCCAAGTATTTCCGACTCGGTGAGTTACCGAGTGCTTCAATAATAGCGGCGGTTATCCACGCTGGGCAACGATTGAACGAACCAGTTCTAAGTCTTCAACCGTATCGACCCCTGCTGCTGGTGCTTGTTTGGCAACATCAACATGGATCTTTTCACCGTACCAAAGAACGCGCAACTGCTCTAAACATTCTACTTGCTCAATCGCACTGGGTTGCCAATTCACGTATGTATTGATAAAGCCAGCACGATACGCATAAATACCAATGTGACGCAGCAATGGTCTTACTACCTGCTTGCCTGGAGAGGCAAAGTTATCACGATCCCAAGGGATAGAAGCACGACTAAAGTACATCGCATACCCTTGCTCATTGACGACCACTTTAACCGCATTGGGGTTGAATATTTCATCTTCCGATTCAATTTCAACGGCCAATGTGGCCATCGGTGCCTGGTTATTAGCAAGGTTTTCAGCAACCTGATGAATAATCTCAGGTGGAATTAATGGCTCATCCCCTTGAACATTAACAATGATGTGATCCTCCGCGATCGCCATCTTTTTGACCACTTCAGCCAAGCGCTCAGTACCTGATTCATGGTTTGGTGACGTCATACAGACTTTACCACCAAATTGCTCTACTCGCTGTGCCACACGTTCGTCATCCGTTGCGATGATGACATCATGAGCCCCCGCTTGAATGGCTTGCTCATAAACCCATTGAATCATAGGCTTACCGCCAATATCGGCGAGAGGTTTACCGGGTAAGCGGCTTGAAGCATAGCGGGCAGGAATGACAACCGTAAAAGACATTAGCGTCCCTCATCCATGCTCATAGCTCTCGCTTCTGGCTCTAAAAGAACCGGAATACCTTCTTTAATCGGATAAGCAAGGCGATCCAGTTTGCAGATCAATTCTTGGTTATCTTTGTCATATGTCAGCTTACCTTTACAAACTGGACAAGCCACAATCTCAAGCAGACGGTGATCCATAAGTTGCTTTGACCTCTTTGATTCGTTCTAAAATTTTCTCAGCATCCGCTGAATTAAACTGCGCCGATACTGGTAAATACCACCAATTGTCGTGGGCATATTGATCGCATTTTACGGCATCTTTTTCTGTCATAATGACATTCGCCCCTTGTTGGGCCAATGTATAAAGTTCTTTTGGGTCAAATTCTTGATGATCCGCGAATCCTTTGGCCACTTTCACATCCGCGCCCATTTGGCCTAGTGTCTTAAAGAATCTTGGCGGATGACCAATTCCAGCAAAGGCAACCAATTCTTTTAAAGATGCCACATCCACCTGCTGCTTGGTTTTCAGGTTGATCGCCCTAGATGGCTGCAATACCATCGGCATTTCCCCTTGCAGAGCTTGACTGCCGTTGGTGATGATAAAGTCGACCTCATTCAAGCGTGCAGTGTTCTCACGTAATGGACCAAGAGGGATCAATTTTTCATTACCAAAACGGCGATGCCCATCCACCACGACAAGCTCAATATCACGGGCGAGCGCATAATGTTGAAGTCCATCATCAGTGATGATCACATCTACCCCTAACTTAACCAATGCTCTCACTGCATTTGAGCGATTTGGGTCCACGGCAACAGGGGCTCCCGTTCTGCGATGAATTAATTTAGGTTCGTCTCCACAATGTTTAGCAGGGGTCTCTTGGCTCAAAACCAATGGATAACTGGGTGCTTTAGCGCCATAACCACGAGATACAACACCAGGCTTATAGCCAAGCTGCTGAAGCTGTTCAACAAGCCACACCACAACTGGGGTCTTTCCATTGCCACCAGCGGTAATATTACCGACGACCACAACGGGAACAGGAGCTCGATAAACGGCCTTATCGCCTTTCTGGTACTGACGTCGCTTATATCCACTAATCACGCCGAATAAATAGCTCAGTGGCCAGAGAAGTGGCCAGAGTAACCATGCCCATGGAGGGTGTTCAAACCAAATTTTTTCAATCACGATTGAGAGTTACCAAACTGAATTCGGTGCAATTGAGCATAGGCTCCATCTTTAGCAAGGAGCTCTGCATGACTACCTCGCTCAACAATAAGGCCATCATCCACAACGAGTATCTCATCAGCTTTCTCAATCGTTGATAAGCGGTGAGCAATCACTAATACTGTTTTATCTTTTTGCAGTTCATCCAGAGCAAGTTGAATCGCTCTCTCCGATTCAGTATCCAGTGCTGAGGTAGCTTCGTCTAGGATCAAAACGGGTGAATCACGCAGTAACGCACGAGCAATCGCAATTCGCTGCTTCTGACCGCCAGACAGACTGGCTCCGTTTTCCCCTACTACGGAATCAAAACCGTCATCCATCTTAGTGATAAATTCTGTCGCGTGAGCCAGTGTCGCTGCATTTTCAATCTCTTCTCGACTGTATTTATGCTCTGCCGCATAAGCGATATTGTTCGCTATCGTGTCATTAAAGAGGTGTACGTTTTGAGAAACCAACGCAAATTGCTCTCTGAGGTTCTTAAGCTCATAATCACGAATATCATGACCGTCTAACGTAATCGAACCCGAGCTTACATCGTAAAAACGATTAAATAGGTTAGCAATAGTACTCTTGCCAGATCCTGAACGACCAACCAGTGCGACTGTCTTACCGCTTGGAATATCAAAACTAATCGAATCAAGCGCCTTTTTAGGTGCCTCATCGTAAGCAAAGCTCACATCCTTAACCGACACGTCCCCTTTTGCTCGCTCTACTTTGTATTTACCTTGATTTTTCTCTGGTTCTAAATCGACCAAAGCAAACAAGGTTTGACTCGCTGCCATACCACGCTGGAATTGTGAGGTTACACTGGTCAGTGATTTCAGTGGTCTTAACAAACCAAACATGGCTGAAAATACCACGGTAAATGTACCAGGAGTCAGCTGCTCTTTAATCGAGTCAACACTTGCAAGATACAGCACAACAACAATAGCAATCGAAGCGATCATTTGAATAATTGGGTTAGCAGCAGCTTGAGCAGTCACCAATTTCATGTTTTGCTGGCGCATTTGGTTACTGACTTTTTCAAAGCGTTGGCCTTCGATCTCTTGTCCACCGTAGCTCAACACAACCTTATGCCCTTTGAGCATTTGTTCAGCGGATGCGGTGACTTGGCCCATCATAGTTTGCATGTTTTTAGATATTTTTCTAAAACGCTTAGAAACCACTCGAATCGCAAAGGCAACCATTGGGGCAACCGCTAGAAGCACAAGCGAGAGTTGCCAGCTGTTGTAAAACATCAAGCCTAGCAGACCAATAATGCTGGCACCTTCACGAACAATGCTCACCAATGCATTACTTGTGGCAGCAGAAACCTGTTCTGAATCATAGGTAATACGCGAAAGGAGCGTTCCGGTTTTTTCTTTATCAAAATAGGCAACGGGCATATGCATGTAGTGATTAAAAACCATGCGACGAATCTGCATCACCACATTACCAGACACCCAACTTAAACAGTAAGTGGAAACAAAGCCGCTCACCCCGCGAACAAACATCATAACAAACACAATCACGGGTAATATACGCAGAAAGTCAGATTGGGTATTACCAAAGCCTTCATCCAAAAGAGGCTTGAGTAAGGAAATCATATAGGTATCGGATAAAGCATTCACCACTAATGCTATCACCGCAACGATCAAACCAGATTTATAAAGGCGGATAAATTGCCACAGGCGTCCAAAGGTCTGCCAAGTAGTTTCATCAGTATTTATCGACATAGAGGTACTTTTTTTCTTACACTTAGACCTTTATTCTACTCCCTTACGCAGCATCTGCCTATACCAAGAGGTAAAAGTCCCCGTTCGTTTGGTGTTAAAGTACCAACTTTGACCAGTCACATGCACCGTTACTTGGCCATTTTCCCCCGTATCTAACCAATGTGCCTGCTGCTGTTGGTAATTATTAACCACCTGTTTTGCTGGCATATTCCATTGGTTACCTTTAGCCAATGAAGCTATGGCTAATTTCGGGCTAACAGATTGGATAAATGAAAGATTCGAGGAAGTTTTACTGCCATGGTGAGGAACTAACATGACATCACTGGTTAATTTGTCCGCTTGGCGCGCTAACATCCACTCACTGACGCTTTCAATGTCTCCTGTTAGCATTACTCGAAACTGAGATATAGGGTCAACAACGCGAATCACACAAGAATGGGGATTATAAGCCCGAGTGACCCGACTTGGTGGCCAAAGAACTTCAAATCGCAGTCCTTGCCACAACCAGCTATTGCCAGCCACACAGGCTTGATAAGAATTCAAATATTGGCTGCTGACTTTATGTCGTGGGGTAAATTGCTCTTCAATATACGCTCGCCCACCGGAGTGATCAGAGTCCATATGACTGATAATAAGCGTATCGAGTCTGCTCACTCCTCTTTGGTACAAAATAGGGGCTATCACATGCTCTGCAATGCTGCCACCAATCCATGCTTTGCCCGTGTCGTACAAAAGCCACTGGTTGTTCTTTTCAATAAGCACGGCCAGTCCATGTCCAACATCGAGAACATCTAAACGCCATTGATGCTTTGGTCTTTCACGAAACAGCACAAGACTGCATGTAATGAGAAGCAGCACTATAAAACCATTGGATTTTAGAAAGCGCCCGAATAGCAAAAGCCCACAAATAACACTGACTAATAAAATCATTTGCTGATTTAAGATATACCAATATCCACTCGCGAAGGGTAAAGACCAACTCAGCGGCCATAAAGACCAGTCAAGGAGTAGCCAAATCACGCTTGCCAAAGATGAGGACAACAGCGAAATAATCAATGCCAAGAACATCAAAGGAACAACGAGCAAGCCAAACCAAGGAATAAAGAAAAGATTGTAAAACAGTGAGATCAAACTGGTGCCAGAAAAAAAGTAACCACTTATCGGTACGATGAGCGCGGTGAGCACTATTTGTACCTTAAGTAATACCAATAACGCCGTCCACTTTGATTGTGGCTGCCGCTGTACGGCATTGACGGTTAATAACACCGCACCAACTGACAAATAAGAAAGCCAAAAACTGATACTCAATATGGCAAATGGTTCGATACACAGTTGCACCACCAAGGCCAGTAACACGACGCGCCACGCGCTCCAGTGAATCAAGAAGACTCTTAATATTAGATAGATGACACATACAGAAAACGCCCGCGTCGTTGGTAGTGAGAAATTCGCTAACCATGCGTACATCAAAGCGACGATTAAGCCCAAAAAGTGAGGAAGAAAAGCATAACGGGGGATGAAATAACGAATCAACCAACCGATAACTAGGCCGAAAGAGAAAGCCATGCCGATATGCAGGCCAGATATCGATATTAAGTGTATCAGACCGCTATCCCTTAAAGACTGCCAATCACTGTCATCCAAACCAGTGCGATCATTAAAAGCCAATGCACGAATGAGAGCATGATGTTTCAAGTCCGTGATCTGTTTGCTGATCTGCTCAATAACAATTTGGCGATGAGACGGCTGACTTCGAATTATCCATTTCGACTGTTTATTAACGACGGCAGCCGCGACGATACCTTTCGACATCGCTTGTTTTTCAGAGTCCAATCCAGCTTCATTCATCCAGCCAAAGATTGGTTTCATCTTCACAGTTGTAATGAACTGACTGCCAACTTCTAGTGACCTCGAAGAAAATAGACGAATTTTGGGTTTAAGAAACGGCAGTAACTTGTCAGAATCGACCCTATCGACGACAATAATGGCTTCATAGCCATGACTTTTTTTGCTAAAAGCCCTGGTAACTGTTCCATTTATGGTAATATCACCGCCAACTTGGAACAGGGTCTGCCTTTGATACGCCATGACATTACCATGTAAGATCACAATCATGCAGCCTAAGAAGACGCCTAATGCAATGAAATTTACACTTAACCCAATGAAAGCAAATCGTAATTTCATCAAAGCCGTTAAGGCAAGCATTCCAAATAGTAACCATTGCCAACTCGGCATGCTCGGCCACCACACCGATGTGATAATACATACAACGATGAAGACCAAGGTCACACTTTTTCCACAGAGAGCCATGTTGTCCTATGCCTAAAAAGCTCATAAAGCGCTTCATGCCCGATCATGAAATGATTAAACGCCAAAAAGCCCTCCAGCTCTTCGGCAACGTTTTATATAATCCAAACTTATGGTGCCTTAACCGCCGCTCCGCTTCGGGGGCTTTTGCGGTCGGACTGTTTATGGCGTTTGTGCCGCTACCAAGCCAAATGATCATGTCTGCTGGCCTTGCCATTCTTCTTGGTGTCAATCTTCCTCTCTCGGTAGCCCTCGTTTGGGTAAGTAACCCAATCACCATGCCGGTATTGTTTTATTTCGCTTACAAGCTCGGTGCTTTCATTATGCAGGTCCCTCCACAGCCTTTCTATTTCGAACTTTCTTGGGACTTTATCATGCAACAAATGCACACGATTGGGCCTCCTTTCCTGCTTGGTTGTGCCGTCTGTGGCGTGGTTTCTGCCATAGTGGGGTATTTTGGCATTCGAGGCCTTTGGCGCTATTCCGTTGTTAGAAGCTGGAACAAACGCAAAATAAGATAACGCGAAATAAGATAAAGTCTTTTGTATGGATTGATAGAGTTCACGAAGCAAACTGGGAAGCAGCTAACGCTGACACTGAAACCTGATGTGCGCTCAGTATGAGATTCGGGCATATCGCAAAGAAAAACCCAGAGCTCTTTGAGACCTCTGGGTTTTTCTTTCATCAGGCGATATGAGCAAAACTAACAGACGTTATTTCGAACTTAATACCATTGCAGGATTAAGCTTTGCAGCCCGAGAGGCGGGATACCACGTAGCTAATAAGCTCAAAAGGATCGCCGTGGTCGACACCAAGACAACGTCTGGCCAATATAATTGTGATGGCAAGAAGTCGACAAAATAGATGTCCCCGGACAAAAATTGATGGCCAATCAGATGCTCAATAGCCTTCATAAAGGGAGTAAGATTCAAAGCAATGGCGATCCCAAACAGGCTACCAATAGCACTTCCTAACACACCTGAAAAAATACCCTGCCAAATAAAGATTTGCTTGATTAAACGGTCTTTTGCACCCATGGTGCGCAAAATTGCGATGTCCCCGGCACGATCTTTCACCGCCATCATTAAAGTGGAAACAATATTAAAACATGCCACGCCAATCACCAGTACCATAACAAGATACATGATGGTGCGTACGAGCTGGATATCTCGGTATAAGAACCCAAATTTCTGCTGCCAGCTTTTCAAATAAACATAGGAATCAATCTGTTGTCCAACTTGACGAACAATAGTAGGAGCATTCAATACATCGTTGGTTTTCAAAGCGACCCCTGTCACTCCCTCACCTAAACGCGTGTAGTATTGAGCATCCTTTAGAGGAACCAATACGAGCGAGTGGTCGATTTGCCCATTTAATGTCAGAAACCCAACCACTTTCACTCGAACACGTCTCGGAGCTTGAACCTTATCCGTTTGACCGACTTGTGGAATCAACAAGGTCACATAATCTCCAACATTGACCTGCAATTGTTGAGCAACACCTCGACCTAAAATAATCTGTTGTTGGTCAGGGTGAAAGTTTTGCCATGTCTTTGAATCAATAAAATCGGACATGCTGGACACCGCCTGCTCAAAGGTAGGTTCCACACCACGAACTTCGATTGCCTTTAGCTTACTGCCCTTCTCTATTAACCCAGTAAAACGGACGTATGGCGCAGCGGCAACAACATTTGGATGACTCGTTGCTTGATGCATCGTTGTACGATAATCCTGTAAAGGCCCATCAGCGCCCTCAAGCTCAGCATGAGGAATGACAGACAGTACTCGTGATTGCAGTTCTCGCTCAAAGCCATTCATTGCTGATAAACCAATGATGATCACTGCCACACCAACAGCAATCCCTATCATGGAAGAGAGAGAAATAAAGGAGACCATTTTATTGCGTTTTTTGGCTCGGCTAAATCGGCTGCCGATCATCAATGCTAACGATGAAAACAAATCAAGCCTCCTTTACTGCCATCAAACTGTCGACGAGCAAACCATCTTTCATGTGCATTTGACGATCCATTTTGGCCGCCAGTTCACTGTCATGTGTGACGACTAAAAAGGCAATATTGGATTCTTGATTCAGCTCTCGCATCAAATCATAAATCGCTAAAGCAGTATTATGATCCAAGTTCCCTGTTGGCTCATCCGCTAATACTAAGTCCGGCTTATTGACTAAAGCGCGTGCAATCGCAACTCGTTGACGCTCTCCGCCAGAGAGCTCTGAAGGACGATGGCCCACACGATGCCCTAAGCCGACTTTTTCCAGTAATGCTTGAGCCGCTTTTTTTGCTTCTGAAGCTTTCGTTCCACCAATTAGCAGCGGCATAGCCACATTTTCTAACGCTGAAAAATCAGCTAATAAATGATGAAATTGATAAACAAACCCAAGATGCTTGTTCCGCAAGGCCGCTTGTTTATTTGCACTCAATTGTGCGAGTTTATGACCTAAAAACTGCACCTCCCCCGACGTAGTATCGTCCAAAGCACCAAGGATATGTAGCAAGGTACTTTTTCCTGAACCAGAAGAACCGACGATTGACACTAATTCCCCTTTTTTCAGGTCAAAACTCACCCCTTTTAACACTTCAGTATCTAATGAGCCTTCGCGGTAAGTTTTGCGAATATCTCGACATTCTAATAATTTATTCATAACGAAGTGCCTCAGCAGGTTTCACAGATGATGCTCGGTAAGATGGATAAACAGTCGCGATAAGACTAAGCGCTATCGCTAACAAAACAACCAATAAAATTTGTAACGGCTCAATGACAATCGGTAATTGCCCACCAAAGCTAAAGAGTGCGACACCCGCGGCAGCCAGAAGAGTATTTAGGTTTAAGGCTAAAGTAACACCTGTAATGCCACCGGCAATCGAACCAATCACTCCGCTACTTGCACCTTGCACCATAAAAATGGTCATCACTTGTCGCTGTGACATTCCTTGAGTTTTAAGGATTGCAACTTCCGATTGTTTCTCCATCACAACCATGATCAAAGCAGAGATAATATTGAATGCAGCCACACCCACGATCAAACCGAGCATCAAGCCCATCATGTTTTTTTCCATTTTAACCGCTTGGAAAAGTTCCCCGCGTTGATCACGCCAGTCACTCCATTGCCAGCTTTCTGGTAAGGGTTTATCGGCAAATTCCGTCACTGTAAATGGATCAGAGAAAAACAATCGCCACCCTGATATGGTCTGCTTAGGTAAACGCATTAACTTTGCGGCATCAGTGATGTTGACCACCATTAGCTGTGCATCCACATCAGAGCCAGTATTAAAAATGCCTGATACTGTAAAATTACGCTGACTCGGGATACGCCCTAACGGAGTAAATTGGGACGCATTTGTGACCATTAAGCGAACTTTATCGCCAATCGAGACTCTTAAAGCGCGGGCTAGACTATGGCCCAAGATAACATTGTATTCACCAGCTTGGAGCGAAGGTAATCGCCCTGCAATAAGGTGAGCTGCCATTGGATCGTTTATTTTCGGCTCAATGCCAATCAAATACCCAGCAGTTAATTGTGCCGAGCTTTGGATAACAGCTTCACCGCGCACAATCGGCTCAGGTGGAGCCATCTCAGATAATTCCTGGATAAAAGCTGGCGTACCGTCGCTGAGTGGGGTTTTTCCTTGATGTTGCGACACCACGGCATGAGGCAGCACGCCGAGAATTCGTTCTTTGAGTTGAGATTCAAAACCATTCATCACTGACAAAACCGTAATCAGTGACATGACACCTATGGTAATGCCGGCAGTGGACATATAAGAGACAAATCGGCTGAATCGGTCTCCAGAACGCCCTCGAAGATACCTTAAGCCGATAAATAGAGAAATTGGATGATACATATAAGACAAACCAACGGACTGTATACAGTGTCTAAAACGAATCCCCTATCTTACCTTACTCTGAGCACAATTAAGACAAGAGAATCCGTAAATTTGTCAATGTTAGGACATTACTGGCTCATTTTGATTTAACGTAATCGGCCAAGGAAGCAGAGAGAGCATTTGCGGGCTTATCCTTAACTTGTCTGTGCCAAGGGGGCTTTTAAGCTGATATCCAAGTAACCTAAAAAGAATCTATACAAAAGTAGCTTCAAGATGCTGCGTTCAGCGAGATGACCGATGACCTTAGCTCTAAGGCGCAGCAACGATTCGAAGATATAGTGGCTCAACATTGAGAATCGTAAACAAAGTCTGAGAGTTAAGGTCGCTCGAACATTGGGAGCGTGTCACTGAGCTGAGTTCACCTAGTTAAGCCACCGTGTATTTCAGTTATAGATCTTTCACAGGAATTAGGTTGCCCTTCCCTATAAAAAACACTTCCATTTCTGTATATGCATCCGTTGTGTAAAATCTATTCAATAAAGTATGTAATACTCGTTTATCCATTTTTCCATCTTCGACAAGCTGTGGCCCAACCTTCAAGATAAGTTCTGGTGTTGTTATAAAAGAACCTTCATCAAATTCAGAATCATCAAATTCAGAAGTATCAAGCCTGAACAATTCTTTTCCTCCCTGACCATGATACTTGAAAGCAATACTCCTATCTGCTGTAAATGAAATCGTATCTCCTAACCCAGTTGTTGACCCTGAATGTTTAATCGCAGCGATCATTTTTTCTTCTTTTGAAGCGGTTACAAAGCCATCATTTCTGGGTTTTAAGCCATCTTGTAATACTTTTTCACCACCTGGATCTGCACGGTATAAGTACTGTGGAATATCAAACTTGTGATTTTCAACGAACGTTAATATTTGTTGTTTTGTTCTTTGAGAATTGATACTTATCATAGACAACACGTCGTCCAACGCTTTTGGAACAGGCTCATTATTGGAAAATGTCACTTTCTCCATGTTACCCATCTTAGCGATCATGTTAGGGTTTGTTGTGTAAGGTGATGTGCTAACATTTATTACATCTCCCACAGTAATACCTGTTGATTTTTGGGCTTTAATATTCTTTAACAGCAAGCTCGCCTCTTTGTCACTCAAAAAATATTCATTTATAATTGCTTGTTTAATATTCTGCTCTGCTTGGTTCCTATGAAAAAAACTTGAGACAATATTTGTACTAGCATTCTTTTCATCTTTAACATATAAATTTCCATTACTAAACCTTAATTCTTTATTATTATCTTCTAATTTTAAATTTAGGTTTTTTATAACATCGGATAACTTCACTGAATTATCAAATTTCATTAGACTCTCACCCCATCATATTGACTATTTGTATTTTTTAAGCTTGTAAATTCTTTTTTCCAATTTTCTAGTACCGATATAAAATTGAGCCCTTCTTCGATAATAAAACTCTCTTCGAACAACGAAACCTGCATTACTGGCTGATATTGATCGGTTAAACCCATGAAAACACCACCAGTCTCGAGATGTAAGCTATTGTACATGAGCATCATTTTATAGAATTTTTCAGCTATTGGGTTTTCATCGATCACGCAAGAAATCACGACATGACGATCAATTGCTTCAAACTTCACGAGTAAGTCACCAGATGTTTTTAGTAACCACTCTGTACTTGACATTTTATCCAGCTGAAGAGAGTTTTCTTCTTTTGCTAATTCAATAAGCTTTTCTTCTAGATTCATAATGTATTCTTACTTAAATAAAACTAATAACTGAAAGCTACAATAGCCAATATGGAATAAATATAAGAAATCGTCGTATTTCTTTATATTGCCTAAAGTGAATATCTTCTATACCCAGTGACCTTAAAGTGCCTTATTCAGAGCGATTTCACTGTACCTGATGCCACAAGGAAATTCAGAGCCCAAAAACACAAGTTGTCTACGAGACTTGATAACTTACGCCGATTAGCGATAATCAATCCCCTGTCTTGCTATGTTTAAAAGACAAAGAAAGCTTAACCGTTGAGCGGGCAAACGAGTCGAAAGGAGTGTGCATCATGACAGACCAAGAATATTTCACGGTACACCATAGTCTGACCATCAATGTCGAAGTGTTACCTCAACACTTTGCTATACCTGACAACGAAAGCTTTGTGGCTGAAATTCCCACTCCCTTTATTGTCGCCAGTGAATGCAGCCATCTAGATATGATGGCGGACAACACGTCCTTAGAGCTAAAAAACAAAGAATTCAAACATCTGATTCATTTATTAGAAACTCAGAACAAAAAGCTGAACTTGCTATTAGGCTTTATGCTTGCTCAACAAGATGATGCAAGTATTCGCTTTAAAACCACTCAATTTGGTGCAAGCCAACTCACCTACCAAACTGAGCAACCACTGGAAGTCAATCAGTTGGTCAGAGTCAAGCTGTTCTTAGATCACCCAGCGTCAGCAATATTTTGCTATGCCCAAGTGAGCGAGGTTCAAATCCAATCAGACATGCACTTGGTCACCTTAAAATACAAGATGTTACGGGATGAAGATCAAGACTTACTGATCAAAGCCGCCCTCTTCCAACAACAAAAACTGCTACGCCAGCGCTCATTAGAACGAGACAGCAAATAATTATCATGACAAAAAATACAATTCTCTCTGTTACCAATCCATGTGGAAGTGGTGATAAAAAACAACTCGGCAACCTACCGGGGGCGGCTCTACCACTAGTTATCGCAGAGATGGCCAAGCAACATACCAGTCATACACTTTTAGTGGTGCCAGATCCTCAGATCGCGCTAAAACTTCTCGCAGAAATTGAACAATTTACCGACAAACCGGTGAGTTTGTTTCCTGACTGGGAAACCTTGCCCTACGATAACTTTTCACCACATCAGGACATCACATCCGACCGTATTTCACGTTTATACCAGTTACCTCATCAACGTGAAGGAATCACCATCGTTCCTGTCAGTACAGCACTGCAACGTCAATCTCCTCGCAGCTTTTTATTGCAGCACACTCTGATGGTCAAAACGGGTGACCAATGCTCACTAGACAAGCTACGCTTACAATTAGAGAACTCAGGCTACCGTCATGTCGATCAAGTATTTGGTCACGGTGAGTACGCCTGCCGTGGCTCAATTCTAGATTTATTTCCTATGGGCAGCTCCGAACCATTTCGGATTGATTTCTTTGACGACGAGATTGATACTATTCGTACTTTCGATCCAGAGAACCAACGCTCACAGGAAGACATGACGCAGATCCAATTACTGCCTGCGCACGAATTTCCAACCACCAAAGAAGCCATTGAAGAGTTCAGAACACGCTGGCGCAGTCAGTTTGAAGCCAGACGTGAGCCAGAGTCTATCTACATGCAAGTAACAAAGGGGACTTGGCCTGCAGGTATTGAATACTGGCAACCTTTGTTCTTCGACCATACCGAAACTCTGTTTGACTACCTGCCTGAAGACTCATTGCTGATTACATATGGTGATATTGAATCGTCGATTGATACGTTTCTTAACGACGTTGAATATCGCTACGATCAGAAGAAAATTGATCCACTCAGACCTTTACTTGAGCCACACAGTCTTTGGCTGAAAAAAGATGAGTTGTATCTGCAATTAAAACAACTGCCACAAGCACAGTTAAGTGTTGACAGTGTGGTGAAACGTGCAGGGCGTCAAAACCTAGCAACTCAATCACTCTCAGAGTTAGGTGTACAACAACAAAATAAAGAGCCACTGGCTCGCTTAAGACAATTCAGTGAGCAATATACAGGCAAAATCATCTTTTCGGTTGAGTCAGAAGGACGCCGTGAGGCACTTTCAGAGTTACTACAAGGCATTAAAATTCGCCCTGTTGCATTCGACTCATTTTACCAAGCCATAGAATCGAACGAGCGTTTTTGTCTGATCTTAGGCGCTGCAGAACACGGGTTTATTCACGATGAACTTAACTTTGCCCTAATCACTGAAAGTGACTTATTGGGCGACCGTGTCATTCAACGTCGTCGAAAAGATAAAAAGTCAGTAAATAGCGATACTGTTATTCGACATCTAGCGGAGCTCAAGCCGGGCCAACCAGTGGTGCATATCGATCATGGTATTGGACGTTATCTGGGTTTGCAAACCCTTGAAGCCGGGGGATTGAAGACTGAATACGTAACCCTAGAGTATCAAAATGAAGCAAAACTGTATGTCCCCGTTGCTTCACTCAACCTTATCAGTCGTTATTCTGGTGGTAGTGAAGAAAGCGCACCTTTACACAAACTGGGGGGAGAAACTTGGGCTAAAGCGCGCAGAAAAGCAGCAGAGAAAGTCCGTGACGTCGCAGCTGAGCTGCTTGACGTTTATGCCAAAAGGGAGCTTAAACCTGGCTTTAAGTTCATGTTAGATCGAGGCCAGTATGCGACCTTCAAAGCTTCTTTTCCATTTGAAGAAACCGATGACCAAGCTATGGCAATCAACGCAGTGTTATCGGATATGTGCCAAGCAAAAGCAATGGACCGTCTTGTCTGTGGGGATGTCGGCTTTGGTAAAACCGAAGTAGCCATGCGCGCAGCATTCGTTGCCACCGATAACGGTAAGCAAGTAGCAGTCTTGGTCCCTACCACCCTGCTCGCTCAACAACACTTTGAGAACTTCCGTGATCGTTTTGCAAACCTACCCATTCGCGTCGAAGTTTTGTCACGCTTTAAGTCAGCCAAAGAGCAGAAGATCATTTTGCAGGATGTTGCTGATGGTAAGGTGGATATTGTAGTAGGGACACACAAATTACTCTCAAGCGATATTAATTTCAAAGATCTTGGCTTACTTATCGTAGATGAAGAACACCGCTTTGGGGTTCGACAAAAAGAGAAAGTAAAAGCCATGCGTGCCGATGTTGATATTCTTACTCTAACGGCAACGCCAATTCCTCGAACTTTGAATATGGCCATGAGTGGTATGCGCGACCTCTCTATTATCGCTACACCTCCTGCGCGCCGTTTAGCGATAAAAACATTTGTTCGCCAGCGTGAAGACTCAGTGATCCGTGAGGCCGTATTACGAGAAATCATGCGCGGTGGTCAGGTTTACTTCCTTCATAACCAAGTCGAAACCATCGAGAAAGCCGCAGAAGACTTACAAGCATTGATCCCTGAAGCTCGTGTAACGGTTGCACATGGCCAAATGCGTGAGCGCGAACTCGAGCGGATTATGAATGATTTCTATCATCAACGTTTCAACTTGCTGGTTTGCACGACCATCATCGAAACAGGTATCGATGTCCCGACCGCAAATACAATCTTAATGGATCGTGCTGATAACTTGGGGCTTGCGCAATTGCACCAACTTCGTGGTCGAGTAGGCCGTTCACATCATCAAGCATATGCTTATTTGCTGACGCCACATCCAAAAGCGATGACCAAGGATGCGATCAAACGCCTCGATGCCATTGCGTCACTTGAAGATCTGGGGGCTGGCTTCACTTTGGCGACTCACGATCTTGAAATTAGAGGCGCTGGCGAGCTACTTGGAGACGAACAAAGTGGGCAAATTCAATCCGTTGGCTTTACGTTATACATGGAAATGCTCGAGCAAGCTGTAGAGGCATTAAAAGAAGGCAAAGAGCCCTCACTGGATGAATTGCTTCGCGAGCAAACTGAAGTCGAAATGCGGATCCCAGCATTATTACCAGATGATTATATCCCTGATGTGAACACCCGTCTTTCGATATACAAACGCCTTGCTGGCGTGACCGATAATGAAGGATTGTCCGAATTAAAAATTGAATTAATTGACCGATTTGGACTCTTACCTGATGCGGTTAAAAACTTACTCGCGATCGCTGAATTGAAAGTAACCGCGAATAGTATCAAGGTGAAAAAGATCGAAGCACATGATAAAGGTGGTTTCATCGAATTTTATCCTAACGCTGACATTAACCCGGCCTACTTAGTAACAATATTGCAATCAAATCCGCAAAAATTTGCGATGGAAGGCCCAACTAAGTTAAAGTTCACCATACCATTAACGGACAGACGACAGCGTATGAGGTTCGTTAAAGAGTTACTTCATGACTTTAAAGAGAATTTATTACCAGCGAGCTAATATTTGAATGAGAATACTGATCCCATTACTTCTAATTTTTGCGTCTATGCCGTCATGGGCAGGGCGCCAATTTGATATTGAAGTCATTATTTTTAAGCGCGCCCTTGATGCTAAAAATACCCATGAGACTTGGCCAAACGAACTACCAAACATTGAAATGAGCCGAGCAGGAAGTTTAGATGACGTAAGTTACCGTCAATCCAAAGGAGTGAGCTTGCTGCCACGCTCTGCTTACCGTTTAAATAGACAAGCAACGGCCTTAAATAACCATGCGGGTTTTAAGGTTCTCAAACATGTGGCATGGCGTCAGGGCGATCAGGGTAAAGCCAGTGCGCCCATTTTTCATATTGTAGGCGGACGTGACTTTTCAGATTCTTATCAAGCCAATGGTCAAGCAAGCCATGGGGATTGGTCATCTGCCACCATCGATGATAAAACGTATGCTTCAGAGCCTAAACCTTTGTACGAACTGGATGGTACTTTACAAATTTACGTTCAGCATTATCTGTTCGCTGATACCATGCTTGATTTTCGTGAGCCTACCACTCGCACTGGCGCTTTTGCCTCACAAGCAATGCCCTCAACAGATGTATTTTTTGGTACCAAGCAGGAAACCAACCTAAAGGGCGTTAATGAGCCAAAAGCCCCAGATACTCAAGATGCAACAACGCAAGTAGGCAACTTTAGTAATATATTGCCAAGTGCAGAACAAGAGAGCTTCTTGCAAACGATCCGCATGGATCAAACTCGACGTATGCGCAGTGGTGAGATCCACTACCTTGATAATCCGTTAGTGGGCATGCTTATTCAAGTTCGTCCTGTTAAATAAAGCCCCCCTTTTGAGTCAGCACTGCATAAGTAGCGCTGACTCATATACCCAAGTGACCTCAAGTACTTAAGTATAATAGCCAAATAACCTTAAAAAACTCTGTTAAATGAGTCTAATCTTGGTTATTAAACCTGAGAGGCGAACATTTATGAGTCCAGATTTCGAGATTAGCAGTTGTCGGTTAACGCTTCGTCTTATCCCTTCTGCTGATGCGACACAGCTCAGTAAACTTCTCAAAAACTCACCTTCACTTCATCAGTGGTTAGATTGGTGCCACAAGGACCTCACGTTTGATGAAGTGCACGAGTTTATTCTTGCAACTCGCGTAAATTGGATCAAGGGGCAAGCATTCGGCTTCGGGGTATACGAGTCTAATACTCAACACGTCATCGGTATGGTTGCAATTACTGAACTTTATCCGTGTTTCAATATGGCCAGCCTTGGTTACTGGATTGCGGATGATTATCAAAACCAAGGGCACGCTAAAGAAGCCATACAAACACTGGTAACCTTTTGTTTCAACACGCTCAATTTAACCCGCCTTGAAATCGTGTGTGATCCCGATAATGCGGCAAGCCATACGGTGATAAAATCCGTCGGCGCTAAACAAGAATCACTGGCTCGTAACCGTTATATTTTTAATGGACAGCCACGAACGGGAGTCGTTTACTCATTAATTCCGAGTGACATAAAATAAAAAAGCCATCGTGTGCAAACGATGGCTTAATATCAAATATCAAATATCAAATATCAAATATCAAATATCAAATCAGTGTAATTTGAGATTCGGTCTCAGTACGCGGTTAATGCGGCCAACCAGCATCATCAAACCAGTCTTCACCATGCCATGCAAGGCCATTTGGTGCATGCGGTAAAGAGAAATATACACAATTCGTGCGATTCGACCTTCGACCATCATTGAGCCCTTGGTTAGATTGCCCATCAAGCTGCCTACTGTAGAGAAACGACTCAAAGACACAAGCGACCCATGATCTTTGTAAACGTAATCCTTAAGTTCACGTCCGTTCAATTTGGCCACAATATTTTTAAACGCTAGGCTGGCCATTTGGTGTGCTGCTTGTGCACGCGGCGGTACAAATGAGCCATCGGCTTGCGTGCATTGTGCAAGATCACCAATCACGAAAATATCGTCATCACGCGTAGTTTGCAGTGTACTTTTCACCACCAACTGGTTGATTCGGTTCGTTTCTAGCCCTGCGATATCTTTCATAAAATCAGGCGCTTTAATACCGGCAGCCCACACCATGATTTGCGCTGGAATCTTTTCACCGTCTTTGGTGATTAAACCGTCTTTATCTGCTTGAGTGATCATTGTTGCCGTACGAACATGTACACCCAACTTTGTTAACTCTTGGTGTGCTGTTGCTGAGATACGAGTAGGCAATGCAGGTAAAATACGCTCACCAGCTTCAATCAAGTTAACATTCAGCTTGGTTGAGTCTAAATCGCCAAAACCGTAGGTACGAAGTTCTTTTACCGCGTTATGGAGCTCTGCCGACAGCTCTACCCCTGTTGCTCCACCACCGACAATCGCAATATCCACTGTGCCATGACCATTTTTCGCATGTAACTTTAGGAACTCATTGTTCATTTCATTACGGAAACGGTGAGCTTGTTCTGGACTATCAAGGAAAATACAGTTGTCGCGAACACCTGGTGTGTTGAAGTCATTTGAAGTTGATCCAAGAGCCATCACCAAAATATCGTAATTTAACTCACGACTTGGGATAAGAAGCTCGCCATGTTCATCCTTAAGCTCACTCAAGGTAATGTTTTTTTTCTCACGATCAATCGCTTCAAGACTTCCCATTTGAAAGTCAAAACTGTGATTCTTCGCGTGAGCACGATAGCTAAGTGCATCAACCCCTGCATCCAATGAGCCCGTGGCCACTTCATGCAACAAAGGCTTCCATAGATGGCTCGCTTTACGATCCACTAAGGTAATTTGTGCTCGATCTTTACGACCCAGCGTGCGACCTAGTTTGGTAGCCAACTCAAGGCCACCAGCACCGCCACCTACAACGATAATACGTGTCACAATGTTATCCTCTACAAAAATAAATATATGGGTTCGACTCGATGACTTCAGTCATTTCTAAGCATCCAGCCGATGAATTCTTTTTGGGTATAATTTAGAGGGATTCCCGTTGTTGGATAATTGACCAATACTTATCCTCTGCTGCTTATATTTATGGTTGTGTTAGTCGTGCAGTGAGTCTTGCTCGATGAGTATGGTGTCTTTGTTTGAGATGTGAGGGATAATACAAAATGATATCCGGTTTTATCACTTATTCTCAACTTTTCTTGACGTTTATCAAACTGTTTTTGTTGAGTTCATTATATAGAGCAATCGTTTGATAGCAACAAAAATCCTGTTCGAAATGGTTGCTCAGTCCATTCATTAACTGAACAAAATTGATCCACTTGTTGGAATTAATCAAGCACAGTCTTTAGAAATCTATCTGTCTAAAAAAATCTAAATCACTTCCAGTATCAGGTATTTTTAAAGGCTCCTCAAAGCAAAAAACAGCACTTCAAGAAGTACTGTTTAAAGATAGCTGATATGAATGAATTCACATCGATTATTGCGCTTGGAAAGCCTTGATAGACTGTAAATGATGGGATATTTTTTTGAACTTATGAGTTTGAGTCGCATCCCAAATTATTGGGTAATAAGGCTCTAATTCTTGAGCAGAAAGTGCATTATCATGAACCTCATCATGCTGAGACAAAATCACCAAACAGTTATCACGGTTTTTAGATCGGAACTGTTCGACACATTTTGTTGCAATATCTTCATACTCTTCTGGACGATCAATTCGACCTTGCATGGTTTTTTCTGGATGCAGATTAGGATTAAACATCACTTGTTTGATTCCACAGAGAAACCCGATACGCTCAGACCAATAGGCGCCTAGGCCTACACCACAAATCAAAGGCGCCTCATCATCTGACTGAACAATGACCTTAGACACTTCTTTTAATAAATGTTGCATATCATGCTTGGGATGCAGCGTACTATAGTTGATAAAACGAACATCCTCATCAATAAACTGCAGTTGGAGTACTTTTTCGTGATTGCCCGGGCTGGTGCTATCGAAACCATGCAAATAAATAATCAATGTGAGCTTCCCTATAAATAAACCTATGTCGTGGTAAAATACCACTTTTTATATAGGGATAAAGGTCAAACATCACGATTTATCAAAACAGTGATCACTTGAGATCAATTGCTGCTTTAACTGTTTGGCTACCATAAAGTATTGTGGGTCTTTCCAATGACGAAAAGCAAGCAAATACCACAGCATCGCCATCAGTAAAGTTCTTGGGTACCAAGCTATTACCCCTTCCAACCAAAGAGCAATGTTATCGACTCTACGTGTTTGGCAGTAATGTCGTACACCGTCTTCAAAGGAAATATTTGCCAATGGGAGTGACAAAGCAAGATCAATTCTTGGGTCCGCAACAGCAGCATACTCCCAATCAATCACTTTGATGCCTGATGGATGTGATATTAAGTTATATCCACCTAAGTCAAAGTGGCATAATGCTTCAGGGACGGAATCCAGAAGAGGCTCACAACACCATTGACGATACAATAGCTCAAATTCTGTATCAGCATACTCTCCGCCAAGTTGATGCCAATAATGCTCGACTCTAGCGGTAAAGGAAAAACGGCCTATATCTTTAGTGTCTAATGACAGGTCATGAATAGAAGCCATAATGGCAATCATCCGCTCTGTATCTAGCTTTGCGTCATTCAGCGGTGTGCCACTGACCCACTCGACCAATAAACCATGCGCGTTGAGCATAACAGGTTTAGGGGCAAGGTCTGTTGATTCCAGTGCCGTGAGGACCTGAAATTCATAGTCTCTGGATATAGCAAAAAGCTGACATGCTTGACTAAGCGGTCGCCAAACATATTCTTTATTAATTGAATCTTTCACTCGCCAGCAACGATTAGTCAGACCACCAGTCAACATTTGTGCTGCGACTGGTGGTACAGTGAAGAAGTCATCAAGGGATAATAAACTCGGCTCTTGCCGCTTAGCTTGCTGCCAAGGTAGCCATACCATGATACTTCTCCATTCTTAACTTAATCGTCAAAGCGTAACTTACATACCAAACAGGCTGTTAGACTGCTCTTTACGAATTTCAGTCTCATCTGCCCACTCAATAAGACCGGTTTCTAGATCCATAAGGCGCATTGTCATTTTGTAGTAGACATCTTTATCGCTGCCCGCATTTTTTACGATACTCGATAGGTTTCCATACAACATGTATTGAGCACCGACCATTTTGCCAAATTGAATCGCAGAACTTTGATTCACCAACTCATCGTTGTTTTGGAAATTCAGTTGATCACGAACAGACTCGACACGTCCCATATCAACAAAGCGGAATTTGCCAGAATTAAGTAGTTTAGTTGAGATGGTATCTGTGATTGATTCTGTATCAATATGCTCGCTCGTTTTGTTTTTAATTCGTTCGACAAAAACAATCGGACGCTGACTATGCGTAATGGCTGAAACCGAGCCTGACACCATCATGCTATCGACCATTTCACCAGCAATTTTTTGCAGATCCGTTGAGCCGAACTCAATCGTTGTCGTCTCTGTTGCCTGTGCATCCCCGTATGAGACTCTGTTTGAACAGCCACCAAGAACGACAGCAAGGCTGACAAGAGCAATAATACGTTTTTTCATGTGAGTTCCTTTATTTATATTTCAACCCAAGGTGTCACCACCCTGGTAAAATAGCGTTGCCGCTAAAAGTTAACCGACCTGAGAGTGTACTCACTTCAAGGCCGATAAATATCGATTAATTAACCTGAGCTAAGCTCATTAATCTTGAGCTTCACGAATTTGTACCCGAAACTGAGTTCCATTTGGGTTTACTGTGACTTCTGACAAAGAGATTGATTCAAAACCACGTACTATCGCTCTTTTCCAAGGCCCAGGTTTAGTATTCACCTCTAAACCATTATTGTCATACCAATAGAAACGATAAAGAATTGGTTGATCGCCCTGATAGTGGCTGCTCAATTGTACAATGCCTCTTGCACGACCGTCTGCATTATCGGTGATAATATTATCCACCAGTAATCGACTGCCCAATACGTTATCATGAAAGAAAACTTGTTGAGTTTGACCGTCAATACGAATACCCGCCGTGTTGTCTGCACATCCAGCAAGCCCTAAAATCACGGCCACACTTAGCCATAATGCCTTCATTACAATCTCCCTAGTTGTTTATGCCATAACGTCGAATGCGCCCCTTGTCGGGATAACCAAACTAATGTGGTTTGCTGTTCCGGCACCTCAAATTGATAGGTTTCACCATTGATTTGAAGACGTTGCAAACCGCTCGGAACAACAGCAGAAGCGGTGGTCACCTTTGCAGGTAGCGTTTGCCAACTTCTTGTGTCTGGTTGTTCCGAAATAACATTCCATACATTAAATAAAATATTGCCGACGTCATTACCCTGAGCCGCTTCCTTACGAATTCGGTCTTTGGTCCAAACACGAATGAGTTGACGGGTAATGATACCCGTTAAGCGTTCATTAAAATCTTTATGTGCCATCGCATTGACATCGACCAATGTACTCGAAGGCAGCGCTTGGCCATTCAATTCAACTCTGCCTAACGGGGTCGCTCCTTGATAAGTGTTCGGATAATAAGGTAATGCTAAAGAATAGACGGCCCTCTCTCCATGACTGTCACGGATAGGTAAATCCGTTCGCCAGCCTTGCAGCGCTTCCACAATACCCTGTTCATCGATAAGAATCACACGACCTTGCGATGACATTAAAGGTTTTGGTGTTTTTCCATAACGTTTCTCTAATAGCATTAAGTCTTGTTTCATCCCTAACTTTTTCGCCATTAGCATCGTGCTTTCTATTACTTGGGTATTTTCCGGCATCACAGCTAAAGCACGTCGATAATCCACATAAGCACTATTTAGGTCTTTTGCTGCTTCATACAACAGACCAGACAGATAGAAAAGGTAGCCATTTTGGACTGCGCTCAAGGTTTTACCAGCATCAGGATAGTGAGCAAGAACGCTGCCAAGATTGGCCGATATACCTTGTTCACCTAACTCATTTTCAGCTCGCTTTAGCTCATCTTCTCGTGCTTTTTTAGCCGCTTCTTGAACTTGATTTGCACGACGCATTTCAACTAATGCGCCTTCCAGATCATTTTTTTGCAAGTAATTCAGACCAAGATACAAATGCAAAAAGCCCAATTCGTAATCAGCGGGGTAGTACTCATTGAGGTTATCATTAACCGCAAGTGAACCAATATAGTTGGTGGTTTCTGACAAAGATATTGTAGCGCGATCTTGCTGCTCTCGAATTGCTTGATCACTGACTTCGAGTGCCTTTAAACTGGATGGATAATTTTCAGCCAAAAAAGCAATTCTTCCTTGCTCGAAGTGACTCAGTATCTCTCCCCCATTCTCGCCGGTTTGGAGTTGCTCTGCTTCAGCATAATCACCCGCCTGTACGGCTTGATAAACTTGCTTATTTTGTGCGCTGTAATGGCTAAAAAGATTACCTACGGACATGTTCGCACAGCCTGCTGAGAATAGTACACAGCCGAGTAGCGCGAACTGCTTCACACCGTATTTCACATTTTTCTCCGTAGATATAGCGTTGGATAAAGAAAGGAGGGCCTTTCTAGCGCCCCTCCATTGGTTAACCGAAGAATTCAAGGATACCCAAGTGATTTAAGTACCTTCAACGGATGAAATTAACCCAGAACCATTGGCCCAAGAGGGCGGCCACCCACAAGATGCATATGAATGTGGTACACTTCCTGCCCACCATGTGAATTACAATTAACAATCAGGCGATAGCCGTCATCTGCGATGCCTTCTTCTTTCGCGAGTTTTTTAGCAACGGTAAACATACGTCCCATCATTGCTTCATCTTCAGCTTCAACGTCGTTGGCTGTCGCAATTAGTTTATTTGGAATGATCAGAAGATGACTTGGCGCTCGTGGATTGATATCACGAAAAGCAGTAACGAGATCGTCTTGATACAACACATCAGCAGGGATCTCTCTGCGAATAATTTTACTAAAGATAGTTTCTTCAGCCATGAGGCCTCCATTTCTATTAGATTTAAAGTGCTCTTAGTATGCGCTAAGCCTGAAATGAGCTCAATAAAAAACAGTGTTCAGTTAACAATATCAATATAAATTGCTTGGTTGAAGCTTTTTTTGTCGTGTACGTCATAAAAATTGTGTCTCAAGCTCAATTAGAACCCGCTAATTTTGTTATTTTTAGAATACTTTTTATTCCTAAAGACCCTGAATTCTGTACGTCTTAAGACGTCTAAAATCAGCCATACGCAGTGACATCGCTTTGAAGCAAGTCTCTTGAGGTCACTTGAGTATATTACTTTTTGTTTTAGGTAGAGGAAGCACATCGATGCGAAATTCTGTCATTAAAAGGATGTATGGCGGATTTGCCATTATCACTGCCCTGTTTGTGATCACCATAATGATGATGACCCAAGCCATGAATACACTTCATAGTAAATTTGAACTGGTTTCTCAGTCTTCATTGCCACTTGTCTCTCTGTCCAATCAAACCAGTGTTGAGCTACTATCTGCAGACAAGTCTTTTAAAGATTTTTTAACCACAGAAAACAAGCAGCGCATGGAAAAAATGCGTAAAAACTTTACTCTCTCTCAACAGCAATTCACTGAAACATTGGAGCAATTAGCAGTAAGCAGCAAACCATACCCTTCTCTTTCTGCCCCTCTAGATCAGCTTATCGATTTACAAGATAGTTATTTTAGTGAAGCACAAGAAGCGATGAATAACTATGAGTCGATGTTTTCTTCACAAGAACAGGTTCAACTGTCATCGCGCCGATTTCAAAAGCTGAATAGTGAACTCTCTCTTGGTTTGAAAGAATTGCTTGCCGATCAGTCGAGCATTTCGGTCAGAGTCATGGGGGAAAGCTATTTCAGTAAGTTAAAAGACGCTGAAGTCATTACATCGGATGCGCTGGCAAGCTCTGACCCTGAAGTTGTCACTCAAGCGGTAGCGAAAAACCGCAAGACGGTTGCTCATCTAAACTACGCCTTTCGTGGCCTGGTTACCCAGTTGCCGCAGCTTGAAGAACTTTTCGGAGACTCAATTAAACAATTTACCCAAGATGTAGGCTTGAAAGGCGGCGTTTTGGATCAATACAGCCAATATTTAACTGCTCGCGCAGCTCTCTACGATAACATCGCAAATCAAGCCGAAAAAATTGATTCTAGTATGACCGTATTGGAGCAATTTACCACCACAGCAACCACGAACCTCAATCAATCTTTGCTCCAAGCTGGAGAAATTTATAATCAGGGTGTGATAAAAGCCGTTGGCATCGCTGTTTTGGTGATGGTGTTGGCCGTCATGATTGGCTATCACATTTCAAGCACAGTTCGCGAGCCGCTCAAACATATTTTAATCGCGTTAGAAGGACTTACCAAAGGTGATATGAAACAACGCATAGAGGTCCGTTATAACAATGAATTCAGTGCGGTCAGTGGCCATATCAATTCTCTTGCTGATAGTCTTCAAGATGTACTGTTGAAGCTGAATGATGCTTCCGAAAAACTGGCTGAAACCGCCATCGATAATGAACAAACCTCAGCTCAAGCGCAAATTCAGTTAAATTCACAACGCGAACAAGCGACGGATGTCGCAACTGCTATGACACAAATGTCGCATTCCGTACAAGAAGTTGCCCAAAGTGCTCAAAATACTTTAAATATGGTCCAACAAGTTGAATCGGCTTCTGACCAAGGGCGCCATATCATGAACAGTAATATTTCGACGATTAATCAGCTTGAAATACGCTTAAATGAATCTGTATGTGCTGTAACAGAACTACAAAATATGAGCAGCCAAATCGGGTCTATCTTAGACGTTATTAGAAATATTGCCGAACAAACAAATTTGCTGGCGCTAAACGCAGCGATTGAAGCCGCTCGGGCTGGCGAACAAGGTCGTGGCTTTGCCGTTGTCGCCGATGAGGTACGTGTTCTCGCATCAAAAACGACTCAATCAACCATTGAGATTGAATCCATGATCAGCACGTTACAATCAAAATCACACTCTGCAAGTCAAGTCATTCAAAGTTGTATGAGTGATATGGAAGTGTCAGTAGAGCAAGCATTAAGTGCCAATGGTGCCATGGAAGAATTGCAAGCTCTGATCATTAAGATCAGACAAATGAGCACCCATATATCACAAGCTGCAGTTGAACAAAGCACCACGTCTTCTAACATCGCTCGTAACCTTGAAGAAATAAACAGCTTAACCGATAAAAACTATCAAGCCATGGTGAATATCGCTCAAACCAACGAATCACTGACTCAATTAGCTCAACAGCAAAATACCTTAGTTCACCAGTTTAAGTTATAGTCTTGCTTTTGCTTTTGCTTTTGCTTTTGCTTTTTACAGAGCATACCCAAGTGACCTAAAAATGCTTGGGTATATATTTTCTTCTGCTTACCCTTGTTTTTCTTCTGCTTTGTCTACATATGCTTATCATGGTTTGCTCATTTCTTCCTTCTTTTATTGAGCAAGCAAAATGAAAAGGATAATTTATGGCTGTTCATGTTGGTATCATCGATCAAGACCCCGTGAGATTGGTTACCCCTCTTTTGGATAATCGCACGGTCAGTAAACATATCGTCTTCATCGGCGATAAACATCAAGCCGATATGTATGAACGCTTAAGCACAGTTTTAGAGCAACGCGGTATAACCACCGAATTCTTTGAAATCCCTTCCGCCGTTAACACCTCACTCATTAAACAATCAATACATAAATTAGCTCGTGATTTACACGATCGTGGTGAAGAAGTTAAGCTGAATGCCAGCTGTGGATTACGTCATCGCCTACTCTCGGTTTATGAAGTATTTCGTACGTACCGCTGGCCAATTTTTGTTGTAGAACCCAATAGCGACAAACTTTGCTGGTTATACCCAGACGGCCAAGAGGATACCCAAGTCGAGGATCATATTACCATCTCTGATTACCTAACAATTTTTGGTGCTCGTGGTGAATTTAATCATACTGAACTGCCTCCTCAGCTTGATCATAAACTCTATCAACTCGGTGAACGTTGGGCATCCAACGCACTTGAACTTGGGCCTGGTTTAGCAACCTTAAATTACTTGGCAACTACCTGTCGTAAAGAGCAAAGACTTGACGTTGAGCTATCCGAAAAACAACAAGGTTATCGTGAACTTAACATGCTACTCAGCGACTTAGTTGCAGCCCAAATTGCTACCTATGAAAAAGGAATCCTCACATTTATCAACGAGGATGCCCGCCGATTCTCTAATGGAGAGTGGTTAGAAACCTTGGTTCATAGCACTGTAAAACAGATCCAAGATAGCATGCCAACCATTCAAGACCGTTCTTTGAATGTGCAGGTATACCGAAAACATGGTGAAAGCGAAGTTCGCAATGAGCTTGATGTCGCAACGGTCGTAAACAACAAACTCCATATTATTGAGTGTAAAACCAAAGGCATGAGAGATGATGGGGATGATACCCTTTACAAACTAGAATCTCTTAGGGACCTACTTGGAGGGCTTCAGGCACGTGCCATGCTGGTGAGTTTCCGTCCTCTTCGCCACAATGATATTACTCGAGCAGAAGATTTAGGCTTAGCGCTCATCGGGCCTGACGAGCTAAAAGATTTAAAAACACACCTTGGTCAATGGTTTAAAGCCGCAGGTGGAGCTGACGACCTCTAATAGCTCGTCTTTCGTTTGAGTATATACCCGATTGACCTCAATCAATATGCTGAGTATTCAGCGCAAGTTACAAAAAACCAGGCCTAGCCTGGTTTTTTATTGCTTGCGAAGAAATAAGTCTTACTTAAGTTTTTTACTACAGCATCTTACGCGCAGCTTCAACAACCACTTTAATTGAGCGTGTTTCCGCTTCTTTCAAAGTGGTATGATCCGGCGTTTCTTTTTGAGTACGGTTAATGATAACACCAGCCACACAACCAGCTTTTAAACCTGAACTTGCACACATAGTCAACAGAGTCGCAGACTCCATTTCAAAGTTCAGCACTCCCATGTCTTGCCACTCTTTCATTGAGCCTTGGAAGCGCTTAACAACTCGACCAGAGAAAGTATCGTAACGCTCTTGCCCTGGGTAGAACGTATCACTGGAAGCTGTGACACCCATGTGTACTTTTGCACCACACTCTTCAACCGCAGATTTCATCGCTGTCGCAACATCAAAATCAGCCACAGCAGGAAACTCCATTGGAGCAAAATGTAAACTTGCGCCATCAAGACGAACGGAGCCTGTCGTCACAATCATGTCACCAACATTTACGTTAGGCTGAATTGCGCCTGTAGTACCAACACGTAAGAAAGTACGTACACCAAGCTGCGCAAGCTCTTCAACTGCAATAGATGTCGATGGGCCGCCGATACCTGTAGAACACACTACGACAGGTTTTCCATCCAGTTGTGCACGATATAACGTGTATTCACGATGACTGGCTAGAAAGACTGGGTTGTCCATCTCTTCCGCAATTTTTTGAACACGAGCAGGGTCACCAGGAATAATGGCTAATGTTGCGCCAGCAAGATCGGCTTCAGTAACACCTAGGTGAAAAACAGCTTGAGACATAAGTCGCTCCTTATTGTGGCCTAACGTTCGTAACGATAAGCGCATAGGTATATTGGGTACAACAGATACTCTAGCGAACCTCACTACAATATAGAGTGATAATAATCACAAATGAAAAATGTAATATTTGTATTTTTTCAAAAAAATTATACATATATCACAATTTTTATTGTGCAACTACAAGCACACCCAATCACCTCTGCTCGTTGCTGCTTCTCACTCTACTGTTGTACTTCAATTAATTCAGCGGCCTAATTCACGCTTTGTTTGATATGCTTTGACTCAAAACGTAGCAGTCTTAATGCATTCAATGTCACCAAAGCCGTCGCACCACTGTCAGCTAAAACCGCAACCCATAAGCCCGTAATGCCCAATAGACTGGTGACCAAAAAGACACCTTTTAAGCCAAGCGCAAGCGCGACATTTTGATGAATATTGCTCAACGTTGCCCGAGAGAGCTCGATCATAGCGGGTAACTCAACCAACCGATTGTGAGTCAAGGCGGCATCGGCTGTCTCAAGTGCCACATCAGTGCCTCCCCCCATTGCAATACCGATACTGGATGCCTTCATCGCGGGTGCATCATTAATGCCATCACCAACCATCGCAACTGTGCGTGTCGTCGACATTTTCTCAACATGATGCACTTTATCGGCTGGCAGCAAACTCGCTTCGAAAGTCATGCCCATTTCTTTGGCAATCGATGCTGCACTTCGTGGATTATCTCCGGTTAACATAACGGAGTTCACACCTAACTTCTTCAACGCAGCGACAGCTTCTCGTGCATCCTTGCGTAACGTATCTTGCCAAGCAATAAGACCAATCAGCTTTTCCTCACAACGGACAATCACGACCGTTTTTCCTTGAGCTTCGATTTCAATAATGCGCTCTTCCATTTCCGATGAAATAGAGAAAGTGATCTTAGAAGGCGCAATAACTTGTACATGCTGCTCATCAACATAGCCACTGACTCCTGAACCAACCTGTACCGTTTTCTCAGTTGCTTCAGGGATCACAATACCTTGCTGCTGCACTTTATTCACTAACGAGATTGCCAACGGGTGGCTTGAACCTAGCTCTATGGCCGCCGCCAAGCTCAGCAATTGAGATTCAGGCACATCAATCGGAATGATATCCGTCACTTGTGGTTTACCCTGTGTCAAGGTGCCTGTTTTATCAAAAGCAACCGACTCAACACGTCCGAGTAATTCCAGTGCTGCTCCGCCTTTGATCAATGCACCACGTTTTGCTGCTGCAGCTAAACCAGAAGTAATCGCAGCAGGCGTAGAAATCACTAACGCACAAGGACAAGCAATCAGTAACATGGCTAAACCACGGTATAACCAAGTTTCCCAAGGCTGAGCGAACAATAAAGGAGGTGTGACAATAACAAGCAATGACACCAACATCATTAATGGTGTATACCAGCGACTGAATTTATCCAGAAAACGCTCCAGTGGTGCTTTTCTTGATTCTGCTTCTTCGATTAAGTGAAGAATACGATCAATCGCGTTTTCTCCTTGGCGAGATGTGACCTCGATGCGCACCACCTTATCCACAACCACCGCACCTGCCATGATTTGCCCGCCCTCGTTATGCTCAACAGGTAATGATTCGCCAGTGAGAGCACTTTCATCGAAACTGGCCACCTGATCAAGCAACCATCCATCCGCAGGCATTCTTCCACCAGGGGCAACTTCAATGATATCGCCAGGTTTAAGCGTTGAAGCTTGTACTTCTTTACGCTGACCATCAACAATTAATGTGGTCGTTTCAGGCACCAAATCCATCAGTGCTTGCACGCCACTCCTTGCACGAGAGGACGCATAAGCTTCCAGCTTTTCTCCGATCAAAAATAGGAGTAAAACCATCGCTGCTTCGGCCATTTCTCCAAGATATAACGCACCGAGAGCAGCCACACTCATTAAGGTTTCAATCGCGAATGGTGTACCACTTTTCGCAAGCTTAATGGCTTTTGTCGCGATGGGATATAGACCCATTAAGCAGGTCACGGTAAATAGTGTATTGCTTATCGTAGCGTGAGACTCTGAGAGAATACCTGCTATCACCATCGCAGCCGCAATCACGATGATCTGGATATTGTCTTTTATAATTTCCAGCCAACTTTTATGCGCAACTTTAGGCTTAGGAGCATCCGTTGAAGAAAGAGGAAACCCTGTTTGTTGTGAAATCTGCTCAATGACAGGAGCTAAAGATCGGTTATCAAAGTCGACCACCAGCTTTTCTGTTGCAAATAAAACTTTGGCATTCACCACCCCTCCAATCGAAGAAATGGCTTTTTCAAGTTTTCGAGCACAAGCAGGGCAATCCATGCCTGATACTAACCAACTCTGACGTAAATTCTTCGAGACATCGCTGGGCAAATCGTCATCAGCAGACTCAGTACCACAACTGTTTGTTGAACAACATGAGCCTTCAGGTGTTATCGCCGTGGCTTTGGTGATCGTCATTGCAGGTTTTGTTGTTGAGCAGCAAGTATCCCCACTTCCTTTTTTCATGGTTGGGTTACTTTTGCTTGATTGACACCCTTGGTTTTTTGTACACATAATTCAACTTCCTTTGCTGGAGATACTTTTTGATCTTGATCCAATGGCTTGATACTCAGACTCTTCATAGTCAGATTGCTCATAACTTGATTGTTTATAGCGAGATTGTTCATAGCTTAATCACCCATAAACATACTGTTTTATGAAACATAAGGTCACAACAAGACATTTTCACAAAACTTGATTTATACATAATTTTTCTCAAACGAATCGCTTCAAAATAATCCAGTCTTAGCCATGATTAATTGCTATGTTGTTAATTATAAACCTTGGAGTAAGCTCCAAGGTCAAGAAGAAATGAATGGTGCTATAAGCTTCAAGATAGAAAAAAGGCGCCTGAGTCAGCGCCTTTAATATCGTTTTCGAAAAAGTCGTCGTAAGCGGTCTTCGTAAACAATCTTGGATCAAAGGAGGGATAACACTTAAACTGGGTGCTGAAAACACTCATTTAATGACTTACCTATCGCTCTTAATACGTCACGTCGAGTGATCATACCAACCAGTTTTTCTTTATCGTCTACCACAGGGTACATTTTGGGCTTACCAATTTTCATCATGTCAGCCAATTCGATAATTGACATATCTGGCGATACAGACAGTACATCATCATGCATACATTCTTCTACCGTATGGGTATCATGGCAATGGTAACTGGCTTTTACTAGTTCATCGAGCAAATCTTGTTCAGAAAGATAGCCAACGACTTTTTCATTTTCATCAATGACAGGTCCGCCAAGTGTCACGCTTTGCATCACCTTGTCTAATGCAGCAGTAAGTGACATATCTTTATTGAAAGTCACCGCTTGCAACGTCATATAATCTTTTACTTTGAGTGAGTGCATTCTTATCTCCTTAACAGCCAACTTTTCTGCTCTTAAGTTAAGTGTCGCCTAAATTCTTAATTTTACTAAATTGAAATTGGCAATTTTATTCATAGACTGTCTCTATTGAACTTTGTTTTGATTCAAACACTCACGCTATAAAGATCAAAAAAGCCAGCCTCATTCTTAGAGTAGAAATGAGGCTGGCTGAGAATTGATGAATCTTATTGTGCTAGCGATGCGACCATATCACGAGCAACAGCCTCTGCGACTTTAATGCCGTCAATACCTGCAGATAAGATGCCGCCCGCATAACCTGCCCCCTCACCTGCTGGGTAAAAACCTTTCAGGTTGAGGCTCTGATAATCTTTTCCTCGCTTAATACAAACCGGAGAAGAAGTACGAGTTTCTACTCCAGTCAGCAAGCCATCTTCCACAGAAAACCCTTTGATTTTTTTATCAAATGCGGGAATCGCTTCTCGGATCGCTTCGACTGCAAAAGCAGGCAAAGCCTTAGAAAGATCCGTCAACTTAATCCCTGGGGTGAAAGAAGGCTCAACCTCTCCCAACTGACTTGGATCTCGGCCTTTTAGGAAATCTCCGATTTTTTGCGCTGGTGCATCATAGTTTTCGCCGCCTAATACATAAGCATTGGACTCAAGTTCGCGTTGAAAACGAATACCTGCCAACGGGTCACCCGGGTAGTCAACTTCTGGAGAGATACCGACTACGATAGCACTATTAGCATTACGCTCTGCTCGTGAATATTGACTCATTCCGTTGGTCACAACACGCCCTTCTTCAGAGGTCGCCGCAACAACAGTACCACCAGGACACATACAGAAACTGTACACCGTGCGTCCATTTTTACAGTGATGAACCAATTTATAATCTGCTGCCCCAAGGATTGGGTTGCCTGCATTAGGACCAAAACGGGCTTCATCAATCATTGATTGTTTGTGTTCAATACGGAAACCAACAGAGAAAGGTTTCGCTTCCATATAGACACCACGTTCATGCAACATCTCAAAAGTATCACGAGCACTGTGACCGACTGCCAACACGACATGACGCGACTTAATCATCTCGCCGTTTGACAAGGTCACTCCAGTAACTTGTCCGTCTTCCATATGCAAATCATCAACACGAGTGCTAAAGCGAATTTCGCCGCCCAGTTCGATAATTTTGGCGCGCATTTTCTCAATCATAGTAACCAGCTTGAAGGTACCTATGTGTGGCTTGCTCACATAGAGGATTTCTTCTGGAGCGCCTGCCGCAATAAACTCTGTGATAACTTTACGGCCATAGAAATTAGGATCTTTGACTTGGCTGTAGAGTTTGCCGTCAGAGAAAGTTCCGGCACCACCCTCGCCAAATTGAACGTTCGATTCCGTATTCAGTGTGCGTTTACGCCAAAAGCCAAAAGTATCTTTCGTTCTCTCACGAACTTCTTTACCACGCTCAACAATGATTGGATTAAAGCCCATTTGAGCTAAAACTAATCCGGCGAAAAGACCACAAGGACCAAAGCCAATTACGACAGGACGTTCTGTTAGATTATCTGGCGCTTTAGCAACGAACTTGTAATCCATGTCTGGCGTTTGACGGACATGCGGATCTTTGGCAAATCGCTCTAGCAGTGCTTGCATATCCCCTTCGACAATGACATCAAGGGTATAAATCAAATGTATTTGGGTTTTCTTACGAGCATCATAACCACGTCTAAAGACATTAAAAGAGATGACTTCCTCAGCGGTAATGCCAAGTTTTTTGGTGATCGCGGCCAATAACGCGCCTTCTTCATGATCAAGAGGCAATTTAATTTCATTAATACGTATCATATGATGTCTCGTTACTTTAGGTGTCTTAGCCAACAGCATCGCTGTGTAACGCGTGCTTGTCAGCTCACAATGGCGCGCATTCTACGAGAATTTCCATTATCTGTCATACTAAATACAAAGCACTTGTCGTTTTTCATCTTGTGAAAGTTGAATTTTGTTTTGGGATGAGTATTATCGCCCTTCCTTATTTTTGACTAACTTAAGAGCGGATTATCATGGCGTTTGTCGTAACCGATAACTGTATTCAATGTAAATACACTGACTGCGTAGCAGTATGCCCGGCGGATGCCTTTCATGAAGGGCCAAACTTTATGGTCATCAATCCGATTGAGTGTATTGACTGTGGTTTGTGTGTCGATGAATGTGATGCAAATGCTATCTTCCAAGAAAACGAAGTACCGGAAGCTCAGAGTCTCTATATCGAGCTTAATGCTGAGTTAGCAACCTTGTGGCCTGTTCAAACAGAAGTCAAGCCAGCGATGGATGAGGCGGAAAAATGGAATGGCGTAGCGAACAAGCTAGATATGTTAGAAAAATAAACCAGTAAACCGGCTCATCAGTAGCCGTAATTAAAAGTTATAGCCTCATTAAAAGACATAGCAAAGAAACATAACCAAGACTTATTAGCAAGTCTTGGTTGTTATACCAGAGTCAGCGTCTGTAATGCCATTTCACTTCTGGATCTTCTCTACTTAGCCCTTGTGTCGAAGCATATTATCCAAAATAATGCCTGTGGCCATCGCAACATTGAGAGATTCAGCACCACCAAACGCTGGGATCGTGATCTTGTCAGTCACATATGTTGAAGCCACTTCACGAATACCATGAGATTCACTGCCCATCAGTAAAATCCCTTCAGCAGAAAACGCCGTTTTATGGACATTTTGCCCTTCTAAAAAAGCACCATAGACCGGCACTTTTGCTTGCTCTAAGTAACTCGGAAGATCCACTAACGTCACTTGTACTCTTGCAAAGCTCCCCATCGTTGCACTGATCGTTTTAGGATTATAAGGATCGGCACAATCCACACTGGCCACGATATGTTTGATGCCGTACCAATCAGCAACACGGATAATAGTACCCATATTACCGGGATCAGAAACACCATCTAAGGCAATCATAAGTCCTGAAGCGGGTGGAGCCGAAAGGGCTGGAATTTCAACGACGGCAATAGCACTATTGTTGCTCACTAAAGTGCTCGCTTTAGTCAAATCATCTAGTGATGCTTCAATACAATTCACACCGTCCAATTCATGCTGATGTTCGACTAGGAATTGAGCAGTAGCGAAAACATTCTGAACCGATAAGTCACTTTGGACGAGCTCAAGAACATTCTTTTCACCTTGAACTAAAAACAGCCCATGCGCCTTACGTTGTTTTTTTTGGCCTAAAGCGCGAAGAAGTTTGAGTTGGTTTTTCGAAATCATAAAGTATCCAAGGTATAAATGGTCGGCACAATTGAAAGCCGACGCATTATATACCCAAAGTAGACTAAGATGCGAGGTATACCCAAGTGACCTTAATCAAGTGGCGTTCCATCAGGCATCGTCGTTTCATCTTCATGCCAAAATAAATCCGCCCGGTTCTGATAGCGTTCAGCAAATGTCATTCTTGGATCGAGCTGATATTTAAGCGTTGCTTTAATTTGATTAAATGCCTTTTCAGCAACCTCAGAATCAGCGACGGCATGCGGATTGATGATTAACTCCGCAGACCGTTTTGCTGAGTCTTCAACCTGATAAGAATAGTAAGCATTCGGGTTAAAAGGCCCAACAGCAAACATAATGTCTTCTGGTGGAATATTGAGTGTTGCCACTTCATGAAGGTCAGCCCCCCTCAGCATAGTGTTGACAGATTTACCGCCGTGATTTAACTCAATAGCATATACGTAACCCATCCGATTACCCAGCGCATAATCCACTGCAATGGACTGCTCGGTACTGGTCGACACTACCCCACTAATACCACGATTATTCGCATCAATCTGATATTCCTTAACTGGAGCAATTTTACGATTCATTCCTGTATGAAAAAGCTCATGGGGTAAACGCGTATCTCCTCTATAGACTAAACGACCCGTTAGCTCTGGTTGGAACTCCATTAAGAAAGGATGATGCATCACTTCCTTTTGGGCATTAATACTTATCTCATGCAGAGCCTTCACGTCAGTAAGGTAAGCATAGGGGTCAACGAGCATTTCCATCTCTGCAAAATCTCTTAGCACTTCAGCATCTCGACCGCCAGCCATATCTTCGTAACCTGAACTGCTGGATTTTGGTGGAGAAACATTAGGCAGATCATCAGGCAAAATAATATCTAAACGTTCACTAAAACCAGAGCTTTCTGTCTTCGTCTCACTGTTACTCTCTTCTATTTTTTGTGCTTTCTGATTTAAATTAGCTGCTTCGTTATTAGGGCTTAATTGTTCCTCATTCCAACGGAATTGCTGCGTATTCTCATCCAAGTTGAGCGTCACTTGTTTGCCCAATAAAGCGCGTCCTGTGTCTGCATCGATTTCCAAGTATCGGCCAAAGCCCAAAGGTCTTAGCAAGGCCCCTCGACCTGCATCAGCGATCTTCACACCGATTAATGTCTCATGCGTGCGAGGATGAATAACAGTTTTGGGCTCTACCGTAAAATGTTGCAAATTATGCCTTGGGTAGCCGCCGTTTTTTATCAGTGGATTGGTTAACAATTTTAGGTTGGGCTCTGTTGCCTCAGCCAAAGCTTGTCCGTACTGAGTAAGAAGTGGAACCAGTGCTGCAGCCCCCAATACTGCGCTATTTGAGACACTCATCCGGCTGCCAGCAAGTCGTTCGGCGATCTGGTCGCCATTTATTGCTTTATCGACACTCATGCCGAATTGTCCCACATTAAGGCCAATTTCTAATGGAATGCCGACCTCTGGTAAAATTAAATCAATGACAGGAAATAATGTTAAAGCACTGCTCGACAGCGAAATAAAATAATCTCGTTGTGCTTCAGAGTTCGATTTAATTCTGACATCACCATCACTGATTAAGCGCATTTTGACTTGCTCAGCGACCCGTTCAAATACATCACCAAACACAGGGCGATGCTTCATCATCAGATAATCTTCATTCCAACTATTTTCTGCAAATCCTTTAAGTGCGCTATCAACACCAGAGTAACTCACACCATCTTGTCTGATATACAAACTAAAATGTTGCGCGAGTGTTTTTCTGTTTATTGGATATTTTCTCAGCGCTTGAAACAGGTATTTTTTTAACTGTCGTTCATTTTTAAAGATAATAAAGGGTTGCTTTGCACCTGGAATATATAACAAACCTGCATTTTCTTTTTTTCGACTGATCAACAAAATATCCGTAGCATCATATCCATAAATATCAAATCGAAAAACATTAATATTTTTTTCTCTTTTTGCTTTTAGCAATTCTATTGCCAATTGATATTGATCTCGGTTAAGCAGCCCATTTTTATATTGTTGAAAAGCAGATAATGCATATCCATCACGTAACAGCAGCGTAAAACGTTGTTGGTTCTTTAGCCAAAACTCTTCTAAGGCTTGAGTATACGTTTTCTGAATATCGAGTTGATAATAAGCAATATCCCATAAATCTGATGACAATAGACGAGTTTCATTTCGTTCATCAAAATATTTAGCTTTTGCTCCTTGAGTATAAATACCCGTATAAATATCCACTTCACCTGGAAAATAGTCACGAAATCGATTGAAAGCGTTAAGCATGATTGCTTGTGTCAAGGTATAAGATTCAAGTGGTGTATTATAATGTGCCCAACCATTGTACGTTCTGGAGCTACCGACTGCTCCATCAAAACGGTGATAATAAACGTTATCAGGGTCAATATCTGGGTATCCATTTGAAGCTAAGACGTTTTTTACTGTCTCCGTCGTAATCCTTAGAGGATCGGGCAATGCTTTCATGAGCTCTGCATAGTCTCGAACAAACTGATGTTTCCAGAAGATATCAAAAGGTTGGGCGCTGCCTGCAATCAATACATCATTAGAGGAAGAATTCTGCTCTGCAAATGAGCTTGTAAGAGGTTGAATAGAGAAAAGAGCAACAAGAAGAGATTTTAGAAAATTACGCATAAGAACAAGCATCTAATTATATAAATTTTCATTCATGATAATAAAAAAACAAATTAAACCCAATAACTTTATCACAAAAAAGTTATTAGATTTAAATTTATATTCTTTAGTTTTTAACCAAGAAAGTAGTGGAAAATAAATTACATTTCTGTTATTTAAAGGTACTTAAAAAAGAATAAAATGACACTTCTAAAAATAACAGATCAAAAATCAACCTTATGAATAAATAAAAATATTTTAATTTATTTTAAAAATTACAAAAAAACAAAATTCAAAAGCATTTACTTCATAAATCATGCATAAAAGATAATAATCAAAAAAGAGGCGTGGTCCTATCTCCTCCAATAAATCACATTTTAATGCCATTAATTTGACAACTTGGAATTATCTTTACATTAGCAAAATGAAGAAAAACTAACCATGAAATTAAAAAAAGTCACATTCGCCATTTTCACTTTATTATCAAGCAACATCCTATCCGCTGAGGAAATCAGTTATTTAGGCTTTGGTGGAACAATGAAAACCGGATTGTATATTTATGGCCAATCCGAAATGGCAGACAAAGTCTTGTACGCAACTAGAAGCAATGTAGATAACAAAATCTGTCTTCTATCTAACCAATATTTTGAGATTAGGAATGGCTGGGAAGATACTTCAAGTGGAGGTTCAATAAACACATCAGATTATTACCCAAGTATGCCTGTAAGCTTTGTGTGCCCAGATGGCAATAGAGAAATGGTGATTCATGAGCCTGATTTCCGTAATAAAAGCTTTTCACCCATTAACGATACTTGGTATATTTTGAATAGCTCTATCGGTTTTTATCAGCAAATGGCAGGCGAATTGCCTATGAAGGAAAAAATCACGGTAATTTCACATTATTTTGCTGGAGAAAATGCTCAATATGTCAGAGAAGATAAACCTGCGGACCATGGCTATGAAAAATTTAGAAATCATATTTTAATTTCTGATGGTAACATGAGCCCTACAACAAATTCTGAATATATATACTCTAACGGAGCCAGCAGCGATACGGTCATTCACGAACTGACGCATGCCTACACGGCAAAGCCCGGTCATGCCTTCGAGACCATGGATTTTTTACATAACAGCGTCAATGCATGGTCAGAACATTTTAGTGATATAGTTGCAGAATACTATCAATATAAGGAGTCTGGTCAGGTCGACTTTATCCACAATATGGATCGCGTAAAATGCATTTCTGAGCAAGACATTGATTGCCGTTTGTACATCAGAAACTTTAAAGAACCAATATACAAAAGTATAGCAGAAGCATTAACTAGTGAAGGAAAAGAAGATATTGACCAGTTCAGCATACACACTTCAGCGGAAATACTTGGTTACGCCTTCTACTCTCTTATTCATGAGGGCATATTTACTTTTGATGAACTGATGCAGGTGTTTGTTCATGCCGAAAAGCATAACTGGAAACCCAATACTGATTCAGACATCTATTACTTTACTCATGGCCTGCTTAGCTCAGCTGAGAGCCTAGGTTATTCTGATAAAGTTCCCTATATGATAGACATTTACACTCAAACTGGATTTCTTGAGTAATAGAGCTTAAGGTCTGATTTATCTTTCGATCTGATTCTTGTAACGGTTGTTGGGTATTGATACAAGGCAGTGGCTTTGATGTATACCCAACAAATGGTGCTCGATAACTCGATATCGTAATTTGCACCGTAAGAAACGCTCGCCAATCTAAAGGACGTGATTAAAAGGAATTAATCATATTCCACAACGAGCATTACCTTTTTTAGCTCATGCTGATAAAAGACCATAATACTACCAGCCATGTCTAAATAGGGAATATCTCTAAAACTACCTAGGAATACATATTCTTTTTCATCACGTTCATCTAAATACACAATTTCTCGAGTACTCATATACTCAAATTTAGGATCATTGATATTACTGGTAACATCGTGATAATAATCTAGTTCAGGGTTATCGCCCATTTCATTGTATAAAATAGAGTCCCAGTTCTGACCTAATGGTGGCTGACCACCAAGAGTAAATAATGGACTATTGCTTCGATATTCCATTATGTAATTATTTTTAAGGTAGAAATCACGAGCACTTTCATAATTTTCTAAATATTCTTCATCCAACTTCGGGTCTTCAATAAATTCATTATCTAACTTCCACCTGCTTTTTTCACCAATAAATGAATATGTTATTGGCCCATAATCTCCATCCGGTATACCTTGAAGGTTTGGAACTGCAATTAGGATTGCATCACAAGAACTGCTATCAAACAACTGATATGACAATAGCCCTATTGGGATTAGCTCATCCTGCTCAAAGTTTACTAAGGCAGTGGTTGGAAATGAAGTATACTCATTCTCATCATGAAAAATTTCTCTTTCAGTCACCTTAACTTCCGTATCTTTAATAGTAAAAGCCATATTTACTCCAAAACATCTTCAAATTACTGACTCATTTAATTTTAACAAGATACTTTTAACTTAATAGAAGAACAAGTCAACACAATTTTATTTGTAATTTTTTATCTAAACGTACATCATTACTTTTTATATATTCTAAAAACTCTTTCTGAAAGAAAAATGAGCATCAAAGAAAAAGCCATTATTGTATCAAATGAAAAAATTCGCATGCTAGATTCACACTTTAGTACCATCGATAGTGATATGGCAATAGCCATGTCATTTGTGAGAAGAGCACAAGGAATGACGTTTGACGAGCTAGAAAGCAAAGTGAGTGGTTTAAATCAAGGAACATTACGACGTTATATGCAGCAAAGCTATCGTTCCATACGCCCCATTCATTTTGTTGCGGCTATGTCATGGGTAATGATGGTACCTATGATGAGTTATTATTATGCTCTCAACATCAAGAATCATAATTGGGGTCTTGATGAAAGTGCAATAAAAGCCTTATACCGTGTTGGTCGTTTGCCTGCAGAACAGTTTGACATTTGTCTTCAGTTAATTACCAGTCTAATGGATCCAGTAGCGCAAGATGCTTTCTATGCTTTTCGAGCGAAATTGTTATCTTCCGTTAAACACTTATCGAATCCAGATGATTTACTCCCACCTAAGGTACTTGACATCAATGAGTTTGCTATTGATTACTACCGTTCCGTTGCGGTAACAGTAAAGCGATTTAGGGAAGAGAAAAACATATCGATTAACCTTATAGCTCGTGTTCTTGGATTAACAGAGAAGCAATATTTATTATTGGAAGATGATAAGCAAGCACGAGACTTTTCGGTATCAATCGGATATCGAATAAAGTTTGGTTTTGAACTTGCATCACACGCAGATTTTACCTCTGAGATGAGACAGTTTCCTCAGTTTTATCAATTACGTCAACGTCAGCATATTCGAGATTCGTTGACATTAGAGTCATTTAGATTGCTGAGTAATGAACGAAAGCTATGTGCATCTGAAATAATAACATCACTATCAGATATATATATAAAAAGTAAGACATAGCAAGGTAAAGTGAAAATTGATTGACTTAAATACGCATGGATATGGCTTGAATGATTCAACCAAAAATAGCAACATTGTCTCAATTCGCAGTGAAAATGAAAAATCAGATTTGTAATTAGAAGCAATGATCTATCTGACTTTAATTACAAATTCAATTATGGGTTGCAAATATTTATGTATTCAACATGTAGTAAAAATAATTATAACATTAATTTTCACCTTCGATATGACTACATTTTAAGCAAGAACTACTTTGGATAAAATAATGAAGAATAATTTATTAGAAAGTCATTTAGCTGAAGCGGAACAGCCTGTTAAGAACTTCATGGCAGACTTGATTGAAGAACTGAATAAAAAATCTGCCTTTTCAAAAGTCCCTCGCTTATCTTTACACTATTTTGGTGTAAAGCTTGAAGTCGAGTTGATCTCTTTTGATGGCAACTAACACTGTATCCGATGAGAAAACAAGAATATTGATGAAAGTCGTTTTGGTGAGATATTTTATGCTCTTAAGCGGAAGAGCGATATACGCTATCGGTCTTGAGTAAGTATGGCGAATTGATTATCCAGCCCACACTGAGCTGGATAGATATGGCGTTCTTTTACGCCAATAGTTTTACCAATGCTCTACCGACACCATGTGCGCTGGTTGGATTTTGACCTGTGATCACTCGTTCATCAACAATAACAAATTCTTTCCATGGTTGAACTTTAGAGTAGCGCGCTGCAGCGCGTGCAAGAGATTCTTCTAGTAAGAACGGAATATCATTGATGGTGCCAAAATCAATCTCTTCCTCACGAGTGAAACCTGTCACCGACTTTGACGCCAGCAGCTTCTCACCATTACTTAATGTAATCGGTAAAAGCGCGGCGGGACCATGGCAAACAGAAACTAATATACCACCTTCTTCATAATGCTTAGCTGAGATTTCTGCGAAATCACCATTGCTTGCTAGATCAGAAAGAAGACCAAAACCACCCGGATAGAAGATCGCATCATAATGCTCACCCCGAACCTGTGATACTGGAATCGTATTGTTGACACGATTCTGAAAATCATCATCCGCTAGGATACGCGTATTGACCTCATCACCTTCAATCTCTACTCCGTACAATGGAGCCTGACCTCCTTTAATAGAGGCAATATCATATTCGAAGCCACCAACGAGGAGCTCGCTAAGCACATGAGTAAGCTCTGGTGCGTAAGTTCCATTTGCTTGATCGGTTTCACCCAATGTTGCATGGTTTGTCACAATGATGAGTACTTTCTTCATAAAGATTTCCTTGTTGATTTCGGTGTGTTTGTTGACCATACCTATACTAATTGCCAATCAAATAAGTGATAATATACAGATTCAACAAAACATTATTGCTATATAGCAAAGGTGGTTATGGACAGTTTTGAGGGTATCAACGAATTTGTTATGGTTGCAGAGAGTTCAGGGTTTTCTGCAGCGGCCAAAAAATTAGGTTGCAGTACCAGTCATGTCAGTCGTCAGGTGACTAGATTAGAAAAGCGATTAGGTGTTGCTTTGTTGGCGCGTTCAACCAGAATGGTAAGCTTAACTGAGGCTGGGCAAGCGTATTACCATCAATGCAAAGAACTGGTAATTGGTCTACAACAAGCAAATGAGCGACTGACAACACAACAAACACAATTGAGTGGAACTTTAAGAGTGAGTGCTGCAGGGGCGTTCTCTGAAAATCACGTAGCACCTGCTTTAATGGCGTTTGCCAAACAGCATCCTAATCTCACGGTAGAAATCAACTTCAACACCAATATGATAAACTTCATCGAGGATGGTTTTGATTTTGCTATCCGTTACGGAAGGTTAAATGATTCAGGTTTGGTCGCAAGAAAACTCGTCGACAGGCCAATGGCTGCAGCGGCGAGTCAGAGCTACCTTGATGAGCATGGTTCTCTTACCCATCCAGAGCATTTAAAGCATCATCATTGTATTGTCGCTAACCAAGAAATCTGGTTATTTGAGAAAGATAATAAGCCTTTAGATGGCGTAAAAGTGCAAGGAAGGTGGAGAAGCAATAATGTGAATACCGTTTTGCAAGCTTGCTTAGAGGGCTTAGGTGTGGCCTACTTGCCCAAAAGTAGCTTCGGTGATGCCATTTCATCAGGTCGTTTAATTCCAATTCTTAAGCCTTATTGGGGAAGCGGTAATAGCAGTTGGATTGTTTATCAAAATCGTCATTTTTTACCATTAAGAGCAAGATTGGCTATCAATTTCCTACTTGAGCATTTTGAAAAATGGCAGGAATGACAGCCACCATTTAATTAAGAAAACTCAGGAACGATCATTACTTTCTTTAGTTCTGGTTGATAGAAGACAATGCACTCACCACCACCATCTAAATAGGTGTCAAAACTAAACATACCTATGTATATGAACTCTTTCTCTAGCTCCTCATTAAAGTAAGTAATTTCTCTGGTACTCATTTTTTCAAACTCAGCTTCACCCCCCTCCTCCATAACATCATGGTAATGATCTAATTCCGGGTTTTCTGCCATTTCATCGTATAACATCGCATCCCAGTTCTGACCTAGTGGAGGTTGACCACCAAGTTCAAACAAGATCTCTTTACTACTATTTTCTGATGGATGTGAGACATACTTATACTGGTTATAAAAAGATACGGACTTTAAATAGTACTCAATGTAATTATTTTCAATTTTGTAATCCGTATCTTTGATATATTCATTATCAAGCTTCCATCCTTGGTTAGTCAATGAATATGTTATAAAGGCATAATCACCATCAAAAATACCTTGTAAATTAGGAACAGCTATAAATATGCTCTCATTATTATTTTCTTCAAATTGACGATATGATAAGAGTCCAATTGGAATCAGTGTTTCAGTGTCAAATAAAACAGCATCCTTTGCTGGATAAGGTTGATAAAACTCTTCCTCTTTAACAATACTTACGGGTAGCACCTTGAGCTTTGTTTCTTTTATTATAAATGCCATATGACGTTATCTCCTCTCTTAGTTTATCCTTTTTTAAATAATCAGAACTTATTTCACGCATCATTTTGACGAAAAGTATTCTTAACTTCAACATTGCCATCAACTAAAGTATTTCATTATGAGAAAAAACTAAAGGTGAGAGAAAATAAACTCCTATTTTTCACCACTACAATTGGCGCCATTATTTACCTTATGAAAACCGATATAATTACTATTGTTTTTATTAAAATATTGATCCAGAATACTCAACTTCACTTGACTTAATGAAACAAGAATTCTGGAACGAATAATGAAATTATTAAAATTTGTATTAATTATAGGTATATTATTATTAATTACAGGCTATGGGCATATTTCAATTATTCTTGGCCTTTTTAGTGCTCTCATTTATGCATGTACTCGAAATACCTCTGGAAGTACAAATTCTTTCAACTCCAATAAGGCGTCTACGCATGATTTTGAAACTAATGAGTATGACACCAAACAAAGTGGTTTTGACTCCTATTGCAGTGATGGTAGCTCCCATAGTGGAGGCGGTGATAGCTGTGGCGGTGGAGACAGTGGCGGTGGTGGTTGCGATTAGGTTCAGCTCGGTCAAGTGAATCGGTTTAATTCCACTGAGGCTTGTTAATCAAACAGGCCTGTTATTTTTCTTGGCCTATAAAGCAAAAAAGCCTGCAATTTTCAATAAAATTGCAGGCTTTTCAATGGGTGGGACCCCAGCCGCATCCCGGCACACAAGTCACTCGCTGCGGCTGCTTCCTTCCGGACCTGACCGAGTTCACGAGCTATTGTTGCGAGAGGACCAAGGCCCCATAATTCTTTTAGCGAGACTGCGTCTCAGCTGATGTGGGGATTATTCAGTATCAAGGTGAAGATTGCAAGTATAAAGATGCGCTATTTCTCTTTTTCGCTATTGATTGAACAAAACAGCATCAATTCAAGTAGATATTATTCCCAAGTCCTCTCAAGCATCTAAAACTCGGTGGGCTCATCACCACTGCGTAAAATGTAATCCGTCATCCAAGCAGTCCCCAACAAACAGATCCAAACTACAAATACCGGACTGGGTACCTGAATATTAGGCATAACCACCAAGGTTGCAAAACCCACCGTTGGCAATGTCCAACAAAGCAGTTTTCCCCAGTCTTTTGATTGCTGTGTTTTCATCAAAGTCTCTACCGTTGCCAAAATACCAATCAAACTTAGGGATAGAAGCACAGCATAATTCAACCCTGCCAACCAAAGAGGCAATAATAATAACAGTGACCACCAGCGACGCTGACTTGTCGGTTGCCAATTTGTCGCGGCCCACCACATCACCATCACAACAAAAGTTTGTATACACGTTGCCCAAACGGAACCATCAAGTTTTCCGGCGTGCTGAGTGACCATAATGCCTATTTTTAACGTTACTACAATCAAAGCACTGGTGATCAAAACGCCCAACGAGCTGCGCTTGGAAAATACCACCATAAGTAAAGGGAACAAAACAAGAACAGATATCGATAGCGCTAATGGCTGAATGGATAACGTTACCCCATATATGGCCATCGCTCCCAATAATATTAACCCTGTCCGGCTTCGTTCTGGCAGAATCCACAAGGCCGGGATAATTAAGGCTAAAACGGGGAGGTCGTCACGACCGAGGTTAAGGGCATGGGTGCCAACCACAACCAGAAAAGCCGTCACAGCAAATTGAATAATCGAATAAATCATCGAGCCTCCTAGCAACCTCATTGCATGCTCTTCCTTGGCAAAATAAAGCTAACACTTTTATTATGGTTTACTTTTTGGCCTAAGTCTTTGCAACAATGCCGCAAAAACTCAAACAAAGTCTATGCCAAATGTTTTAATGAGACTCGAAACGCAATAATTGGACTTCACATTGAAGGTATTCAGGATAATTAACGTCCAAATACCCTTAATTGGTCGCCCGAACTAAGGCGACCTTGGCTTTCAGGCACCGCAACGATTCAACGATATCAGGGTGTTATCTTACGCCGACAAGACGCATGGCAACATTATGAGTGCTATGTTGGTCAGTGATCACTGCAAAATTTCTATCGGTGGTAAAACGCAGTTGGCCATCCACATCAATGCGGGCTCTCAAGCTGTAGCGGTGATTAGGCTGAATATCATTACTGTCATAGCTCAATTCAAACGCAATAGGTACCTGCTGCCCATCGGTAGTGAAGCTTTGTGATGCTAATACTTCCGCGGGTGCATCAGCTAAAGATACGTCTTCAAGTGTCACCGTCACCAACGCGTTATCAGGCAGGGCAATACGCTCTCTGTAGGCAATGGTACCGGTAATCATTTTCATAGTGACCTCCGCAGATACTTCATTTTGAGTGGGTAACACCTTACAACCGACAAGTGTAGCGCCATAAAATAGCGAAGCAGCCAATAAGGCAACTTTTTTGATGTTTGATTTTTTGTTGATGTTAACTGTTTTTTTCATGCTTATCCTCAACATGTGTTCATGACAAAGTGACTCGACTCAGTGACACGCTCCCAAAGGGCGAGTGCCCTAAACTCTTAGACGTTGTTAACGGTTCTCAATGTAGAACCACTATATCTTCGAATCGTTGCCGCGCCTTAGAGCTAAGGTCATCTCGCTGAACGCAGCATCTTGGAATTACTTGGGTATAATAATAAACAAAGAATACGAATAACGGTGAGGAAAAATCATGAGTAAACCATTGAGAGAATTGCTTTGCTTGCTAAAACTCGAAAAGCTAGAAGAAGGCTTATTTCGGGGACAAAGTCAGAACTTGGGTTTACCACAGGTGTATGGAGGCCAAGTGTTAGGTCAAGCCCTTTCAGCGGCAAGATATACGGTTGATGAAGCTCGAACCGTGCATTCATTTCATAGTTATTTTTTATACCCGGGGGATCCTGAAAAGCCGATCATTTATGATGTCGAGAAATTACGTGATGGCAGAAGCTTCAGTACCCGTCGAGTAAAAGCAATACAAAATGGTCGACCCATCTTTTATCTCACTGCCTCTTATCATGGTGAAGCAGCAGGTTTTGAACATCAAAGATCGATGCCAGATATCCCTGGCCCTGAGCATTTTTCGTCAGAAACAGAACTTGCTAGCCATATTGCTGAGTTTCTGCCTAAAAAATTGCGCAAAACCGTGTGCTGTGAAAAACCGATTGAGACTCGCCCTGTCACCATTATCAACCCTTTAGAACCCAAAAAAGCTGAACCAAAGCAATACTTGTGGATACGTGCAAACGGTTCCATGCCAGATAATCATTTAATTCATCAGTATTTACTTGCTTACGCTTCAGATTGGGGCTTCTTGGTGACGGCTTTGCACCCCCACCAAGTTTCCTTGCTTACCCCCAATTTTCAGGTCGCAACCATTGATCATTCAATTTGGTTTCATCGCCCGTTCCGAATGGATCAATGGCTCCTATTTGCCATCGAAAGCCCAACCGCCAGTAATGGGCGTGGGTTAGTGCGCGGTGAACTTTATAATCAACAAGGTGATTTAATTGCCACTGCAGTTCAAGAAGGCGTGATGCGTTATACCCGATAATATTGGCCTTCCACCAGAGTGATGTGGAAGATCGCACCCTCTGGGTAGGCACTACTTAATCGGCAGTTCTGTGGTGTATTTGATCGGTTCCATCGCAAAGGTCGAAGTCACATTAGAGAGCCCCTTCACGCTATTAACTAAACGTTTATAAAACTCATCAAAGCACTTCATATCTTTCACCACCACTTTCATCATGTAGTCATAATCTCCCGCCATTCGATAAAACTCCATCACCTCAGGGAAATCACTGACTGTTGTAACAAAGTGATGATACCAATCTTCAGAATGATCACTGGTTTTTAACTGAACAAACGCAATGAATGAAAGTTCAAGTTTTTCTGCGTTCAATAAGGCAACACGCTTTTCAATGTAACCTTCGTCCTCAAGCTTTTTCAGCCGTTTCCAACACGGTGTGGTTGTTAGATTCACCCTTTCCGCAAGTTCATTAAGTGACATGGTGCCATCAGCCTGAAGCAGAGAAAGCAACATTGTGTCCGTTTTATCTAATGCCATACCAAAAAATGCCTTTTATGTGGAAAAATTTGCCAAAAATGACCAATTAGTGAGTAATCATAGCAAAGTTTTTCTCTGGATTTATAGTTAGATTATACCCAGATAATCGCTTATTTGGGGCTCCCCTTACCTTTCAGAGGAAGTAATTAATGTGTACCGACCATAATTGGATTAATAATGCGATAGGCAAAATCGAAGCGGATTTTCAACGATCTGCAGAAACGCATCTATTTAAGCTTGATCTTCCTTCTCTGGAAGGCATTGACATCTATCTCAAGGATGAAAGCACTCACCCTACTGGCTCATTAAAGCACCGTCTTGCTCGTTCTCTGTTTTTGTATGCTATTTGTAATGGTTGGATTGGTCCAGAAACCACAGTGATTGAGTCCTCCTCAGGCAGTACTGCCGTATCAGAAGCTTATTTTGCACGCTTACTGGGCTTACCCTTTATCGCTGTCATGCCAAAAAGTACCGCCAGAAAGAAGATCGAACAAATTGAACTTTATGGCGGGAAAGCTCACCTTGTCGAACGCACTGATCAAATTTATGCAGAATCACGTCGATTAGCTAAGGAACTGAATGGTCACTACATGGACCAGTTCACCTATGCTGAGCGAGCAACGGACTGGCGCGGAAATAATAACATTGCCAACTCTATTTTCACTCAAATGGAATTAGAACAGTATCCGATTCCTACTTGGATCGTAATGAGCCCTGGCACAGGCGGCACCTCTGCAACCATAGGTCGATTCATTCGTTATCAAAAATACGATACCAAACTGTGTGTTGTCGACCCAGATAATTCGGTGTTCTTCGACTATTTCCAATCAGGCAATACCAAAGTAAATATCGAAGCAAGTAGCCGTATTGAAGGTATTGGTCGCCCGCGTGTTGAACCGAGTTTCATTGCGGGCGTCGTGGATGAAATGCGCAAGATCCCTGATACCGCTAGCGTAGCAACTGCATACTGGGTATCTGATTTGATTGGCAGAAAAGTTGGCCCATCGACAGGCACGAATCTATTTGGGGTGCTACAACTCGCTTGTGAAATGAAGCAGCGGGGTGAATCCGGTTCTATCGTCACCCTTTTGTGTGATTCTGGAGAGCGTTATCTGGAGACATACTACAACCAGGATTGGGTTGAAAATAACATTGGTGATATTCAGCCTTACTTAGACATGCTCGCAGAAATACAACGCAAAGGCTGTGCCGGGCTACATACACCTAAGTGACCTTACTCTAAATCAAGCCTCCTAGAGCTACTTGGGCACAGTATCAATTGAAAATAGACAGGCTGTACTATCGTTAAATAATGGCATGGAATGCATCATGTAAGTGATCATTTCCTGCCAATCTAGAGTATGAACAGCCAAATTCACCCAATTAGGGGGTCAAATGGTTCGTACTTCATTTTTATCAATTTTCGCTCTGGCAATTTTTCTTCAACCCTACTCTTTTGCCGCCAATTGTCCTGAGCTCCTTAATGTCGAGCAGCGATTACTCAACTCAAACAAAACCATCAATCTATGCGATGAGTTTAAAGGTAAAACTTTGCTCGTGGTCAATACTGCCAGTCAATGTGGTTATACTTCACAGTTCAAAGAACTTGAACAACTTTATCAAACCTACAAAGATAAAGGCTTCGCTGTTATTGGCTTTCCCAGTAATGATTTTCATCAAGACAGAGGAAGCGAAAAGCAAACAGCCAATATTTGTTACCTAGATTATGGTGTGACCTTCCCAATGATGGCTAGAACATCATTATCCGGCAGTCAGGCCAATCCAGTTTTTGCCAACATTATGCAGCAAGCTCATGTCACCCCTAAGTGGAATTTCTATAAATATCTTATCGATAAGCATGGTCAAGTCGTGGCGATCTTCCCTAGTTCTACTTCTCCGACAGGACAATCAATAACCCATGCTGTTGAGCAACAATTATGAATGATTTACATCTAGAGAGAGCTCGCCCAACGAATGTGATGCACATACTCGGTTTTATGGGCCTTGTCCCTTTTGTATGCGGCCTAGTATTATCCATTATTGATAAACATATACTTGGTTACAGTGGAGAAATTATCTTCGTTACCTACAGTGTGGTGATTTTAAGCTTTTTATCCGGTATTTTGTGGGGTACAGCCATTACCAACCCACATCTTCACTCAAGCTCTAGGCTATTACTGTTAAGCAACATGATGGCTTTACTGGCTTGGTTCTCACTTTTACTAAGCAATCAAGATTTCTTATCTCCTATTGTGATTCTCGCTTTTGGTTATATCACCGTCTGGCGCGCTGAAAAATCAACGAAGCTTTGTAGCATAGAGCACAATTTGGCTCTTGCTGATTATGCTGCAATGAGAACAAAACTGACTGTGTCTGTGGTGTTATTGCACAGCTTTATGTGTTTAACGGTACTTTTATGAAGCTAACTTTTTAGCATTCCTACCAACATCTTGGATTCTTTTACAACAACTGGTTTTATTTATCATTTTAATCAACATAAGTCATTGAATAAATTAAGAATAAATGTGGCATATTTTTTGATAACATTCTAATAATCCTATAGCCATATATATACCCAAGTCTCCAAAAATAATTAACCATAAACATTGTAAATTGATAACATTACCACCCGCCTATGGATGAAAGGCGAGTTCCTCTATTTTGGTTAATTAACGGAATGCACAATAAGATGACAACCATGCGATTTTCCCTACTTACCATGGTGTGGCTTTGTTTCAATTTAGCCACATCAGCCAGCCTATTCGCCTCGACCATTACGCACCTATCAGAAGGTAAAATAGATAATAAAAACAGTATTATTGTCGAACTGGAAGGCACATCAACCGCCATTAATCTTCCAGTAAAAAAAGACGATGTGGATATCGTGCCAGATTGGAGGATTTCCTCTGATCATTCATTTCAATACTTCCACATTGAAAAATATGGTATAGGCGAATACGAAATTTCTCTCAAAAAAAACGAGCGTAAAAGTGGCTTGGACGAATATGAAACGGTCTCCATTTATGAAACCTCACCAAGTATTCGTCTAATTGGAAATGGTCCGTTTGTTAATGCAAGTGGTGATCGGGCCATCCCTGTTGAAACAATCAACGCGACGGCCGCCAGTTTATCGATTTACAAGGTCAATAATATACCTGAACTGTTTAGCGAATATTTCTATACTAATAAACTTCATTCTTGGCGCGCTAATCGTCTGAGAAAGAATTTTGCACATCAAACGGATATCACGTTCAAATTACCACCAAGTCGCCCTAATGCGTCTCAACTTGCTAATCTCACCTTACCGAGTGAATTGGAAAATGGTTGGTACATCATCACAATAAAACCGTCTAACTCATTTGAAGACCCCGATATTGTTCAAGTTTTACTTTCAGACATTGGCCTTCAAGCGAAATTATTCGAACAATCGGCCTCTATTCAGGCGATGGATTTACGCACCGGTGAACCACTAGCAAAAGGCAAGGTTTCCGTCATCAGTGAAAAGGGTATACGTTCCACTTCCTCGTTGAGTAATGGCTTTGCACAATTTGAATATAAAGAGAGAGCCGATACAGATATTATTGTGGTTGAACAAGCAGGACGTATGGCTGTTCTACCCATGAAAGAAGTCCCTTTGGATCTCTCTGACTTCACTATCACAGGTAATCAGCAAAAAGAACTTGGCGCATTTGTTTTCTCCAATCGTGATTTATTGAAACCCGCAGAGACACTCTCAACGAATATTGTGTTAAGAAAAGCCAATGGACACCTTTCTGATGAGAAGAACCTCTTTGTCGAAGTGATTAAACCGGATGGCAGTACTGCCTTATCTCAAACACTGGATGAGATTGTCTCTGGCTTATTTACGTTTGAATTTTCTATACCAAAAACTGCAAAGCTAGGTAAATGGGCCATAACAGTCAAAACAAACCCTAGCAGCAATGTAAATCTGGGGCAGTTTTTCTTTAATGTCGCTGAATTCACTCCCGAACGCATGGATTTAGACATTGAATTACCTGAACAGGTTATCGCAGGAGAAGTCTTAGACGCAAAAGTGTCGGGCCGTTACCTATTTGGTCAACCAGCATCCGAAAACCGCTTTATTGCCTCAACTGTACTCCGCTCTATTGACCATTTTCCTGGGAAATTCAAAAGCTATTATGTTGGTAAACAGCACTATATAAGTTCATATGAGGCACCTGAAGAAATCGACATCAAACTCGATATCGAAGGGCAAGCCGAGATCGAACTCGATCCAATCGATAGGGATGTACTGGATGGCCCTGCTCGCCTGACGGTTAATGGTCAACTCTTCGAAACTGGGGGGGCAACAACCACTCGTATAAAACGCTTATTAGTCACTAACCAAAAGTCCGTTGTTGGCATTCGCCCCACAGCAGACAATTTCGACTATTTTGATAATGCTGACTTCTCATTGCTCTTACTCAATCATGACGGCAGCAAAGCAATAGAAGGTAAAGCGACTATAAAATTTGAGCGCAATAGAGGTGGCTACTATTGGGTCTACAATGAGAACTCTGGTTGGGATCTGAGGCAAGATAATGAGTGGCGTCTCGAAGAGTTTAAGCAACTCCCTCTTAACATCAAGCCACAAGAAATCTCTTTACCTGTGGAGTGGGGTGATTATCGTATTACCGCGACTTCTCCAGATGGCCAAGAAACGATTTACAGCTTTTACGTCGGTTGGCGTGAAGGTGAAGCTCAGATTCCGGTAAAACCAGACCAATTAGCGCTGTCTTTAGATCAAAAGAGCTATAAAAACGGTCAGGATATCAATATTGAGATCAACTCCCCTGTTTCTGGAAATGTCACTCTTGAATTAGTCGGTGATAAAACTTACCAACAGAAACAAGTGAACACGTCAGGAAAACTCACCACTCAAATTCAAATACCGGATTCACTCGAAAGGCATGACCTATATTTAATTGCGACTTTGATTAACACCGAAAAATCTTATACTCGCCGCTTGATTGCAGTCCAACCCGTGAAACTATACAGAGAAGATCGGAAGCTGGATGTTGAAGTCGTTACGCCAGAAAAGTTTGAGCCATTCACTACACAATGGGTAACGGTTAAAGCCAAAAGTAGTCACTCGTTGCAGCAACCGTATGTAGTATTAACAATTGCCGACAAAGGTATTATCAACCTATCTCGCTATAAGGTGCCTGATATCTTCGATTGGTTTTATAGTCAAAAACGCATGAATGCAGATTTGGTCGACCTTTATTCACGTCAGTTTGAAACGCGACCTTCTTCATTCATCACTCATCGCTATGGTGGCGATATGGATGGAGGAAATAATAGGCCGCTTGATGATCTTGTTGAAAGTAAAACATTCAACCATGTCTTTGCACCAATTCGCCTTGATGGCAATGGCGAAGCAAAAATTAAAATCGATGTACCCGATTACAATGGTGAAGTTCAGGTTGTGGCCACCGTTATCGACGGTGAACAATTCGGCCATCAAGTGAAAGATGTAAAAGTGGTTGCTCCTATTGTCGCAGAGCTTTCAGTTCCTCGTTTCTTTGCAACGGGCAGCAAAAGTCAGGTGATGCTTGAGGCTTCTAACCAAACCGATGAGACACAAACCATCACCTTGAGCTTGACGGCGAAAGATGGTGTGGAGTTGATAGGAGCTACGCCGCAAACAGTTAAACTGGCACCAAATAAAAGCGCAGCCTTTCCTGTCGATATTCGAGTTGGTAGTAACATTGCTACTTCCACTTTCACACTGTCGGTAGAGAGCCCAGTTTATAGTGTGACTCGAGATTGGCGCGTCCCAGTTCGCTCGGCTACTCCTTATGTCACCAAACAAACAACAAAGCACTTAGCCACTGGTGATACATTGGCCATTGCTCAGTCACAGTGGGATGGCCTCTTACCGATTCTCCGTGGCAAAAGTACCGTTTTGTTTAGTCGTTCACCACAATTTGATCCACTGGCCTTTGCACAAGGGCTTTACCGCTATCCTTATGGTTGTGTCGAACAAACTACGAGTAAAGCCTACCCTTGGCTGAGCAATGAACCTTCTTTGCAAACATTAAAGCAGCAAGTGACGGCTGAAGCGTCCTCTAAAGAGATGTTGATAAAAGCGATCTCACGTCTTGCGGGTGCTCAGAAATCATCAGGCGGATTTGGCTTATGGAACAAAGGCTCGATAGAAGAGCCTTGGCTAACGGCTTATGTGACAAACTTTTTATTAGAGACACAAAATCAATACCCTGAGATCCTCTCAGATAAGATGGTTTCTCGAGCAGTAAAACGAGCCAAAAAACACCTCAGGGATTCAACAACTTCAACCGAAGATAAAGCTTATATCGGCTATATACTGGCGTCACATGGTAAGATCACGCTATCTGATGCCGCAACCTACCTTAAGCGTTTATCGGCTAATAGCAGTTTAAGTCAAGCCCAATTGGGGGCCACTTTCTTTCTGCTTGGCGATATGAAAACCGGTCAACGTTTCTTCATCAGCAGTCAGCAACAGTTTGCTAAAAAGTGGATAAGAAGCCCAAACAACTATTACGAATCTGAATTGTCTTCTGCAGCTAAGCTTATCTCTCTTATCAGTGCTGTTGAGAAAATCGGTCCTATTGATAGTGATTTAGAAAAATACCGTATCGAAGCGGCAGAAAAAGTGCTGCAACTTAGTAAAAAGCGCAAATATTTCAGTACACAAGAGAAGTATGCGTTGATGATAGCAGGGTTTGATCTGCAAAAAATCAACACTCAGCCAGTTCATATCAATAAAAACGGTCGCGATACCTCAGTCTCAAAGCCGATTGATGTCGCCATCGGTGACAACTACTCAAATACCTCTGGCTCTCCTCTGTATGTAACACAATCTGTCGAAGGGTTTGCTGAGCCCCAGTCACTATTAAGCAGTATCAAGGTCAAAGAAGTGGCACGCACCTACTATGACAAACATGGAAATAAGAAACATACCGATAAATTCAAAGTCGGTGAGCTTATTGTGGTTAACGTAGAATTCGAACTCGAAGAAGATATCTCTCGGGCAATGCTCATTGATTACTTACCCGCAGGTATGGTACTTGAGCACCCAGACTACACAGCTGCAGATGATATTCTTACCGTACTGAAAATGAAGAACAGCGACGCTGAAATGATCGAGTATCGTAATGATCGATTTGTAGCCGCTGGCTCTTTCGATTCAAATCATAACTATAATTATTATTATGTAATGAGAGCAGAAACACCCGGTGATACTCATTTGCCCAATTTGTATATCGAAGACATGTATTCGCCTGAACGTTTTATTTACGAACAAGCCAGTTCTACGGATAAGATCAAGATTCAGCGTTAATGATCAAAGCAATAAAAAAAGTGAAGCGATTTAGCAGTGTTGTACTCGCTACAACTGTTGTACTCACCACAACACTGCTGATTTACTTAATGTGGAGCGCCCTTAACTGGGCGTTTCCGTTGCCTCAAATTCATTCTTCCAACCATTCGGTCAATGTACTTGCCTCCGATGGACAAGTTCTGCGCCAATTTGCCGACCAGAATGGCATATTTCGTACTCCAGTCCACTTAGATAAAGTGTCACAAACATACATCGATACCTTGCTGATGTATGAGGATAAGCACTTTTTTAATCACAGCGGTGTCGATGTATCGGCTCTGGTTCGTGCAATTGGTCAACGCATCACCTCTGGGCGTGTGATCTCAGGTGGCTCAACATTAACCATGCAAGTTGCAAGGCTGTTATATTCTTATGAACGTTCATACAGCGGTAAACTCGTGCAAATATTCAGAGCCTTACAACTGGAAAGTCAGTACAGCAAAGAAACGATCCTAGAGCTCTACTTAACTTTTGCACCAATGGGAGGCAACATTGAAGGAGTTGAAGCAGCCAGTCAGCGTTACTTTGGCAAATCTGCTCATGAGCTTAATATTACCGAATCTGCCCTACTGGCGGTTTTGCCACAAAGGCCCAGTCGATATCGCCCTGACCGTTATCCGAACCAGGCGAAAGATGCGCGGAATAAAGTGTTAAGACGACTGGTTCAAAATGGTAAGCTCACTCAGGAGGAGTATCAGCTTTTATGGCCAGAGCCGATACTTTCACAGCGTAAACCCATCAAAAAAGATGCACCTCTTCTAGCGCGAGACCTAAAAAAAGCGCATCCAAACTCAAGGCAAATCGACACTTATATTGGCAGTGCTTTGCAATCCAATATTTCTGATCTCATTGCTCAGCGTTTTACTGGCCTCAACCACAATCTTTCCGTTGCACTGCTTGTGATGGAGAATCAAACTGGAAAAGTGATTGCGTATAAAGGTTCTTTAGATATCGATGATGTCAGTAGTTTTGGCCATGTTGATATGACTAAAGCAGTTCGCTCACCTGGTTCCACCCTCAAGCCATTCATCTATGCTCACGCCTTAGAGGCTGGACTGATTCATTCTGAGAGTCTGCTACTCGATATCCCAACAAACTTTGGTGATTACCAACCAAAGAACTTTAACCAGCAATTTCAAGGCAGTATTTCCGTAGCTGAAGCTCTACAACGTTCAAAAAATATTGCCCCTGTCTATTTGCTTAATCGCTTAGGTGTCAAACGTTTTGCTCAACGACTCGAGGTATTAGATGCTTCCTTACGTTTGCCCAATAACAACTTAACGGTAGCTTTAGGAGGGGGTGGTTCTTCATTGCGAGAACTGGTCATGTTTTATTCCGCCTTTGCCCGAGGAGGGATTGCCATCAAGCCAAGGATGAGTATCCAAGACACCGTGCAACAAGCCTCAATTATGACCAAAGAAAGTGCATGGATTACCAAAACCATACTTGAAGATATTCGACCGCCTGACCGCACTAGAGCCAAATTTGGCCGAAAGATTGCTTGGAAAACAGGCACAAGTTATGGCTTTAGGGATGCATGGGCACTAGGGCTCAGCTCCGATTACACGGTAGGAGTATGGGTCGGAAGGCCGGATGGCTCTCCCTATGCTGGTCAAACAGGAGCGACTCAAGCCGCACCACTGTTATTTGATGTCTTTGACTTGCTTCCTATAGATACACATCCCCTACTCAAGCCGAAGGCGGTGGTTCAAACCGATATTTGTTGGCCAAGTGGGCTGGATGCAAAATGGGTGCGCAAAGCACAATGCCAGCTCAAACGTACAGCTTGGACAATAGATGGCATTACACCAAGGACTCTTCGTTCAGATAACCAAATTGAACAGATACACCATTGGCCTAAAGCATTATCACTATGGCGTCAGAGCACCAGCCAAAATAAACAAACAATTGAAATATTAACGCCACAGGATGGCAGTCATATTTTTCCATACCCTGGACAAGTTTTAAATTTAAGGGCTTCAAGTCAACATGTTCGCTGGTATCTAGATGACGCTGTGATTGGCGATTCCTTGTACCTAGATAAACTTGATGGTAAACACCGGATCTCCTCTTGTAATACGGTCACTTGCAAAGTAATAGAAATCACTGTTCACTAATATACCCAAGTGACCTCAAGATGCTTGATTCAGAGCGATTTGAATTTAGACCATTGAAAAACTACAAATTTTTGATATCAGCCACACTTATTTTGATATAGGGAAACTCTGTGGCAGACCAATAGCAATGGCTTGCTCGCCATTTCCACAATTCACATGAGCAAAGCCATTATCTTTTGCGTAGATAATATTGTCATCATTTGATTCAGACACGCCACTAGGTACGTAATCCAGTTTTAAAGCATCGCGAGTTTTCCAAGCAATATTATGATCTGCACAGGAGGTATCGCCACTCACACCAAGCCCGCCAATGATAGTACCCTCTTTGTTGTAAAGTGCTAAACCACCTCCAAAAACATTAACGCCTCCAATACGGTTGCCTACCATAGGGTCATTTTTTTGGCCAAAGTTTTTAGACTTCCCTTTGTAAGCTACTTGAGTATCGACCGGGTTGCTAAATTGCAAACCAAATAGACTGCCGCCAGGTTGTGTCGCTGTCCATAAGTTTGCAGTAGAAAGTGCAAGCTTAGGTAAGCTAAATGCATTTGCTGTATTGGCCTTCTGTGCAGAAATCACACGGCTTCCAGGCCATTGTTCACCAAAATGCTCCCCTGTTTTTGTCACGACACAGACGGTGCCATCTCTAGCAACCACCGTTCCCCACATATTTAACTCTAGGCCACCATTTTTCTCATCACTGGTTGTTGCAACAACACTTTTTAAAGCAGCGGTTACCTCTGCATGAGTGGGCAATTGCTCACAAACATTCGCTTGTGTGTAAAAAGTGAGGCTAGATAAAGATAGTGCGGCTAAGACTTGCTTTTTCATTATTTTTAACTCCTAGTTGTGTTAGCCACTAGATATTAATTAATAATGATTTTATCAACAATTAGTCATTTTTATAAAAACTATTACAGATATGTAATAATTTGAGACTGTTCGACTTCATTTAGTCGAACAATCGACGGAGAGATACTGGTATAGGAGATACTATTTTTGTCGTGCTTCAAAAGCAGCAAGTTGCTCTGGGGTTGCTTCAGGTTGATGGTTCTGTTTCCAGTCACTGTAAGTCATGCCATAGACACGTTCACGAGCATCATCGATATTCAAGTCTACACCTAATGTTTCTGCTTCCGCTTTATACCATTTGCTAAAGCAGTTTCTACAAAAACCACCGTGAATCATCAGGTCAATATTCTGGACTTCTTTGTGAGCGTCTAAATGAGCTAAAAGACGTCGAAATGTTGCAGCATCCAGCTTATCTTGTTCTTCTTGAGTCAGATTTTTGTATTTAAATTCGGCCACATTATTTTCCTTTTTATCTATTATTCAATTAGCTAGGTGTATTCCAAGCCCATTGTAGATTCTTAAAGAAAGACTCTCAACAGATAAGCACATCGCCCCAACATCCTATCAAGATATTGGGGCGACATAGTTTTGATTTTAGCCGTTGATATTGAATTCAAAAATAGACAAAGCGTTAAGGGTGTACGATACGCCCTTTGTTATCATGGCTCAGTGCTTTATTAAGCTCTGCTTCCACATGCCCTGGGGCTCTTGTTGCGGCAGAAATCAAACGATACATTGCCGGAATAACAAACAATGTCACTAAAGTAGCAAAACCCATCCCAAAGAAAATCACCGTACCAACAGCGACACGACTTTCGTAGCCTGCCCCTGTCGATAGAATCAGAGGAATTGCCCCGGCTAACGTGGTGAACGCCGTCATTAATATAGGACGAAGTCGACGTGCTGCAGCATCTATAATTGCTTTCTCAAACTCAATTCCACGGTCACGCAATTGGTTAGCAAATTCAACAATCAAGATACCATTTTTGGTCACCATACCAATCAACATGATCATACCTATCTGACTGTAAATATTCATCCCTTGCCCCATCACCCAAAGGCCAAGAAATCCTCCGAATACTCCCATAGGTACGGTAAACATCACAACTAATGGGTTAACAAAACTCTCAAACTGAGCTGCAAGTACGAGGTAAGCGACCAATAGAGCCAGTGCAAACACCACCACTACGCTGGCTTGGTTTTCTTTAAAGTCTTTCGATTCACCTGAGTAACTGACTGACACATCCGCAGGCAAATTATCAATGGCTGCTTGATCAAGGTAGTCCAACGCTTCACCCAAGGTATAACCATCAGAAAGGTTCGCTTTAATCGTGATCGATTTCTGTTTGTTATAGTGCGACAAGCGGGTTGATGCGGCGACTTCTTCAATTTTAGTCACCGTATCTAGCGTAACAAGCTGGCCGGTATCAGTACGTAAGTAAATCTGGCTCAAATCCTCAGCATTGTTAAAACTGTTTTCGTCTCCTCGTAAGTAAACATCATATTCTTCACCACGCTCGACAAACGTTGTCTCGCTTTTACCACCCAGCATAATCTCTAACGTTTCAGATATATCCTGCACACTCACCCCAAGCTCTGCAGCACGACGCTTATCAACCGATACCAGCAACTCTGGGGTTTTCTCTGAGTAATCAATCTCCGCCCCTTCCATCATTGGTGAAGCCTCAGCTTTACTCTTAAGCATTTCAGCCCATGTCATAAGCTCATCGTAATTAGAACCGCCTAAGACAAACTGTACGGGCTCACTTGAACCACCACGAAAGCCCGGCATAAATGGGAATACTCGCACATCAGGGATCCCTGAAAGTGCTTTCCGTACCGATCCTAAAGCGTCTTGAGCGGTCAAACTGCGTTCATTCCAGTCATCGAGGATCATGATTACAAACCCAGTTTGGTCACCAGCTTGACCACCAAATGCAGGCGTTTGTATACTGAATGACTTTAAGAATCCCTGACCAAGTAATGGCATCAAACGCTGTTCGACAATATCCATATTGTCAGACATGCGATTGTAAGAAGTTGCTTCCGCTCCGCGCACAAAGGCAAAGATAACCCCGCGATCTTCCTGAGGGGTTAACTGGGCCGGCGTTTGATTCATCAACACATAACTGCCACCTAAGCAAGCGATAATGATTAAGGGAGCAGCCCAACGCGCTTTTAGAGCCAATGCCAACAATCGGCGATAACCACTCTCCAGCTTAGCGAACAGAGCATCGACTCTCTGATTAAAGCGATTAGGTTTCACATTCGTTTTTAGGATTCTGCTACCAAGTACTGGAGTCAAAGTCAGAGCGATCAAAGAAGAAAAAATCACCGACATCGCCAACAAAATAGAAAATTCAGTAAACAGAAGACCAACCATGCCATCCATAAATGAAATCGGCAAAAATACCATCACCAAAACCAAGGTTGTTGCTATGACTGCAAACCCGACTTCACGTGTTCCTTTATAAGCGGCTAAAAGCGGTGATTCTCCCCGCTCAATATGATGGTAAATATTCTCCACAACAACAATGGCATCATCAACGACCAAACCAATAGATAAGATCAAAGCCATTAGAGTGATTAGGTTAATAGAAAAGCCAAAGTAATAAGCTGCAATAAATGAAGAAATCAACGATACAGGAACGGTCACTGCGGGAATTAATGTGGCACGAGCTTGGCCAATAAAAATGTACAACACAAGAACCACCAGTCCACCAGTAATAAACAGTGTGCTGTATACTTCATCAATCGAACGCTCAATAAAGACTGTTGCATCATAATCAATGGCCAAGCGGGTGCCTTCTGGTAGAAACTTCTGCATTTTATCCACTTCAGCTCGGACCGCTTCTGCTACTTCTAGTGGATTTGCATCAGATTGTGGGATCACACCTAAGCTGATATTGACGACACCATCACTTTTAAATGTCGAGTTTTCATTCTCTGCTCCGATAAACACATCGGCGACATCTTTTAAATAAATTGGCGTGTGATCGCTGGACCGTTTTACCACCAGATATTGAAAATCTTCCGGTGTTTTGTATGTGCGCGCCGTTCTTACCGACATAACGGTAGAATCGTTACGAACTTCCCCCCCTGGACTTTCTAAGTTTTCACTGCGCAGTGCAGCTGTAATATCTGAAGCAGTCACTGAGCGACCTGCCATCAAGTCTGGCTTCAATTTAACGTACATTACCTTGTACAAGCCGCCAGAGAGATCAATCGAACTAACACCAGAAAGAAGGCTAAAACGATTCATTAATACACGTTCTGCGTAATCTGTTAGCTGCGTTCTGTCCATTTCGGCCGAGCTAAGGTTAATATACAAAGAAGCTTCACCTGATCCGTTGTTTTTAAACACCACGGGATCATCCGCTTCAGAAGGAAGTGCTCGCTGCGCTCGAGCCACCGCATCACGTACATCACTCACCCCCGTATTGAGATCGTAGCCTAGCTCAAATTTGATCGTGATACGTGACATGCTATTACGAGTGGTTGAGCTAATCTCATCAATGCCACTAATGCCTGATAGTTGATCCTCCAACACCGAGGTAATTTGGCTTTCTATGATGGTTGCGGAGGCTCCTTCGTATCGAGTGCTGATCGAGACGACAGGACTTTCAATATCTGGCATTTCTCTCACGGCTAACTTAGTAAAAGAAACAAAACCAAATACACAAAGCAATAAGCTAAGTACTAAAGCGGCAACCGGCCTTTTGACTGAAATATCAGAGAGAAACATCAGTGCACACCCTCTCCAAGTTGCTCCGCTGCTGTCTTATTCTGGCTGACTTTACCTGGCGCAACAATTTCTTTAACTTGCACACCATCTCGCATGTTTACGATACCCTGAACAACAATGCTTTCACCAATTTCGACTCCAGACTCAATCACAACTTCGTTACCGACCCTCGCGCCTAGAAAGACTTCTTGACGTTTGGCCGTATTTTGATTGTCGATGACGTATACATAACGCTTAGTCCCTGAGTATTCTAGAGCTTGTACTGGAATAATCGGGGCTTTTAGAGCAGGGAAAACCAGTGCTGCTTGCATGAGCATACCAGGCTTTAAATGCTGAGCTGGGTTATCAAACTGAATTCGGATACGCAGATTTAATGTTTCTTCATTGATTCTGGTGTCGATCGCAATCACTTCGCCAATAAAATCTTGCCCTTCCCATGCACTTGATGTGGCGTGAACTTGCATACCAACGGACAACATCGATAAGTAGCGCTCTGGAACATGCAAATCCAATTCCATCTGTGACAAATTATCTAATGTCAGTAGTTCGGTGCCAATACTGACCATTTTCCCTTTACTAAAGTTAACGAAACCGACAGTACCAGCAAAAGGAGCACGGATCTGCAGGTCAGCCAAGTCAGCCTTAGCAGCATTTAACCGAGCTTTAGCAATAGCAACACTGGTCTGCTGGGCATCGATTTCTGTTTGCGTAATGGCGTTTCTTTTTACTAGTTTGTTAAACTCCGTCAGCTTACGTTGCTCATCTTTTAAATATGCCTTGGCCTCCGCCAAGGTTGCTTGCGCTTTATCATCATTCAAAAGAATTAACATCTGATTTTCTTCAACATTTTGATTTGCTTTTATGACTATTGTTTTCACCTTACCGGCAACTTCTGGTTCGATAACCACAGATTGTGCCGCTTTGATTTTTCCGATCAAAGATAATGATTGATTAATCTCATGGGCTTCAACGACTTCGGTTACCACGGTCACAGCCGAGGGTTGGCGCTTGGATGCCATAACATTGGGCGACACTATTAAAATAGATAACGTTAAAACAGATAAACAGACTCTTATGCTCATAATTTTCAACACTAATAAAGAAATTTTGTATGTTATAAACAAACAACCCCGAGGTAATTGATTCAGAGCACCTCGAAGTGACTTAAAAACAGTAAACTCAATATAGTTTATCAGTTGATACGCTTCACAACGTCAAGTAGTGTAAATTCAAGTAAAAAGTGCGTATCTCTTTGTATAAAGCACACACAAAATGTTGACTTTTTACTATCTTTGCCCAAAAAGCCAGCATTCAATATAAAAACACAAGAAAAACCCTTTACAGCCAGAGCAAGTTTGCTATGATTCGCCCCGCACTTGAGAAGAGAACTGGGAAAACTTTTCTTAAGCATGCTGAAAGATGCATGAAAATACCCTGGAGGGGTTCCCGAGTGGCCAAAGGGAGCAGACTGTAAATCTGCCGGCACTGCCTTCGATGGTTCGAATCCGTCCCCCTCCACCATATTTCTTCTTGTGTTTCTCCTTTGAACATAAGAATGGCTTGGAAAGCCGTGTTGGGAAAACACTTTTCAAGTTTGCGCTTTGCACTGTCTGTTATTGACACATGTTAAGTAAGCATAAAAACACCCTGGAGGGGTTCCCGAGTGGCCAAAGGGAGCAGACTGTAAATCTGCCGGCACTGCCTTCGATGGTTCGAATCCGTCCCCCTCCACCATATTTCTTCTTGTGTTTCTCCTTTGAGCATAAGAATGGCTTGGAAAGCCGTGTTGGGAAAACACTTTTCAAGTTTGCGCTTAGCACTGTCTGTTATTGACACATGCCAAGTAAGCATAAAAACACCCTGGAGGGGTTCCCGAGTGGCCAAAGGGAGCAGACTGTAAATCTGCCGGCACTGCCTTCGATGGTTCGAATCCGTCCCCCTCCACCATATTTCTTCTTGTGTTTCTCCTTTGAACATAAGAATGGCTTGGAAAGCCGTGTTGGGAAAACACTTTTCAAGTTTGCGCTTAGCACTGTCTGTTACTGACACATGCTAAGTAAGCATAAAAACTCCCTGGAGGGGTTCCCGAGTGGCCAAAGGGAGCAGACTGTAAATCTGCCGGCACTGCCTTCGATGGTTCGAATCCGTCCCCCTCCACCATATTTCTTCTTATGTCTCTCCTTTGAACATAAGAATGGCTTGGAAAGACGTGTTGGGAAAACACTTTTCAAGTTTGCGATTTGCACCGTCTGTTATTGACGCATGCTAAGTAAGCATAAAAACACCCTGGAGGGGTTCCCGAGTGGCCAAAGGGAGCAGACTGTAAATCTGCCGGCACTGCCTTCGATGGTTCGAATCCGTCCCCCTCCACCATACTTTAAAGCCAGCTCATTGAGCTGGCTTTTTTCATGTCTGAACAACTGTTATTTTTGGTCAACCAAACACCCTCATTACGTCTCTCCCTTAATACAACATGCCGCTCCCATTATTCATTCTGACTATGAGTGCAATCACTTTAAATACGATAATTCAAAGATAACTGATGAACTACTCTATTTTCTGAAAGAGTCAGGAGTCAGGAGTCAGGAGTCAGGAGTCAGGAGTCAGGAGTCAGGAGTCAGGAGTCAATTTAAACCCTAAAATAAACTGAAGATACAAAAAATCCCGCCATATTAGACGGGATTCTTCATTAGTCATTGATGATTCAAGTCGTCAAACTTAACCTTGAATACCAACAATCAACCATGGTGCATTCGGCACCGTCAGGTCACGTTCCAGGTGCCAAATATCATTGATATCTTCTTCAACGCCTTCAGCAGTGTCACGGTATCGACCACTAAATTGTAGGCTCAATTGAGCTTTGTTTGCATCGTAGTCAGCACGGACGATTTCAGCATCCACATACATAACATCCGTATGCTGGTCGCCATCAAGCTTAGCACGCTCTGATTTTAGGTCATCAAAGAGGCTTGGTGATACATACTCTTGGATAGTATCAAGCTGATTGTGGTTCCATGCACCTTGCAAGGTACGGTAATGCTCACGCGAGCCATTGATAAAGGCCGCTTGATCAAAACCTGGAGGAAAGTTGTGCGGTACATCACTTGTTGGTGCGCCAAAGCCACCCGTAGGCGCATTAGCAGACTGCTCAAAGTTTTGCGTATTAGGTTGTTCAAACTTAGAGGTGTTACCACCAAAAGCAGGCTGTTGGCGATGCTGATTCATACTGCCCTGCTTTGCTCCAAGTAATCCCTTCATCAGTTTAAAGATCACGAAAGCGATCAAACCGATGATCAAAATATCCATAAATTGAATACCTTCAAAAGCACCACCGAAGAACGCAGCCAGTAACCCACCAGCAAGAAGACCACCAAGTAAACCGCCCATTAGGCCTTTTTTACTGGATGATTTTTTGGTTTGTTCTTTTCCTACGGTATTGGTGTTGTTTTGCTGTTGCTTAGGCGCAGGAGCGGTTTTGTAGCTTTTACCAAATGATTTACCACCACCAAACTTCTTCGCTTCCGCAATAGGAGTTATAGCCACGGTAAACATCAGCAAGGCGACAATCGAAAATAAACGTTTCATCATTATCCTTATAATTGTTGTTGGGTACATATTGTGCTGCTCATACAGGCAACGTGTTCATACCTATCATAGTAGCACGCTAAAATAAGCCGTTCTTTAATGATACTCTGTCAGATTCAACAATGAAACCTTACAAGATCGAAGACATGTATCAGAATATTGCTATATAACGGGATGAGTTAGGCTTTGTTTCATTGACGGCCTTTACGTAGCTGACTATCATATTGAACGTTGTTCAATAAGTAATTTTATAATATGGCTCGCAGAAACGATCACACAAGAGAAGAATTAGTCAATCTCACCCTGACCACTGTCAAAGGTTTTTTATCAGAGCATTCTTATCACGAGTTAAGTCTGCGTAAAATTGCCAATATGATCGGCTACGTTCCCAGCACATTGGTCAATGTATTTGGCAATTACAACTTGTTGCTGCTTCACGTTGTGGCACAAACCATCGATGAACTGCAAGCCGAGTCTATTGAGGCGATCAGCAAAAGTACAGATATCCACCAAAGCTTATCTGCTTTGGCTTTTTGCTATCACGATTTTGCTCAACGTCACCCATACCGTTGGCAATTGGTTTTCGAGCATGGCATGAACGGTGCCGAACTTCCACAATGGCATGCCAAACGAATAAATGGTATGACAGGGATGCTAGAATCACTCCTTGCTCAACTTGCCCCCCATAAGAGCGCCCCAGAAATCCTTCAAGCCAGCCGAGTCCTATGGTCAGGCGTTCACGGTATCACCCTTCTCAGTGTGGACGATAAATTTTTCACCGATACACCTATAGACGGCAAAGAGCTGATTAATAATCTATTATCCAACTATCTGAATAGCTGGCAATAAAGGATTAATGATGTCATCAGGCAGCCAAAAGTCGTTATTGACGCAACGAAAGTTCCTTCCCTATTTTGTTACCCAATTTTTTGGAGCTTTCAATGATAATATCTTCAAAAACGTTTTACTGCTTTTTGTCGCCTTCGCTGGCTCGCAACATTTACCTATCTCCAGCAACCTGTTCGTTAATTTAGCTGCGGGCTTATTTATACTTCCTTTCTTTCTCTTTTCCGCTTCGGCAGGAGTTTTAGCGGATAAATATGAAAAGTCATGGTTTATCCGCAAAGTGAAACTCTTTGAAATCGCCATCATGCTTCTCGGAGCCATTGGTTTTATTACAGAAAGCTATAGCGTCTTATTACTCATTTTGTTTTTGATGGGCACACAATCCGCCTTTTTTGGCCCAGTAAAGTATGCGTTTCTACCTCAAAAGCTCAGTGAAAAAGAGTTGCTGCCCGGGAATGCATTGGTCGAGTCAGGCACTTTCATCGCCATCCTTATTGGTACACTTGGTGCTGGACTCATCACTTCAGCACCCAATGCACAATACCTTGCTGCAGGCTGCGTCCTCGTATTTGCTATTCTAGGATATTTATCCAGCCGATTTATTCCTGAAGCGCCTGCTGACGCACCTGAATTGAATTTCAAATGGCGTCCTTACCAACAAACTAAACAAACGTTATCGATAGCCAAATCTGACCGTACTATCTTTCAGTGTATCTTAGCTATTAGCTGGTTTTGGTTTCTAGGTGCTGCCTATCTGACTCAATTCCCAAACTTCACCAAACTGCACCTACATGGTGGTGAAAGTGCGGTATCTTTCCTCCTTGCACTGTTTTCTATTGGTATTGCTGTCGGCTCGCAGGCATGTAATAAATTATCAAATCAACGTATTGAGATTGGTATTGTCCCCATTGGCGCACTGGGTATCACCATCTTCGGTCTGTTGATGGCGACAACCATCCCCGACGACCTCCCTAAATTTGATTCTTTTACTCAATTTGTAAGCCATGATGCACTGTGGCCACTATTCTTTTATTTATTAATGATCGGTGCTTCTGGTGGTTTATTTATTGTTCCTCTCTATGCCTTGATGCAGCATCGCGCCAAAGTCTCTCAACGAGCACAAGTCATCGCTGGATTAAACATCTTTAACTCACTATTTATGGTCGGTAGCGCTGTACTGGGGATTGTTTGCCTAAGCCTTCTGGAAATGAGCATCCCTCAGTTATTCACTCTGTTAGCGATACTCAACATGTTCGTCGTGGTCTACCTGTTTTTCCAAATTCCAATCATTATATTTCGCTTTATTGTTTGGATACTCACACACAGTTGTTACCGAGTGAAACACAAAAACCTTAAATATCTACCTGAAAATGGTGGCGCTTTGCTTGTATGTAACCACGTCAGTTATCTCGATGCCTTATTATTAAGCGCAGTTTGCCCGAGGTTGATTCGCTTTGTTATGGAAGAAGATTACGCAAATTTACCGCCTTTAAGGCGCTTTCTCCGCCGAGCTGGCGTGATCCCAATTTCTGCAGATAACCGAACTTCAATTCGACGAGCCTTCAGCGAAGTTGAAAAAGCGCTGAGTGAGGGCCATCTGGTCTGTATTTTCCCTGAAGGAAGATTGACCAGCGATGGTGAAATGAACGAGTTTATGCGCGGTATTGACATTATTCTTCGTCGAAGCCCTGTCCCAGTGATTCCAATTGCGCTCAAAGGCTTGTGGGGAAGTTATTTCAGCCGAGTAAAAGGCCGAGCTTGCAAAGGCCTCCCTTCTCGTTTTTGGTCCAAACTGGAAGTTGAGGCAGGCCCACCTGTCAATCCTGAACAAGCAACCGCTAAAATCATGTTTGATAAAGTTCTTGCTCTCAGAGGCGACTGGCGATGAAATAAGGGTGAGTGAATTCGGGAAGGAATTAGTGTTTCTTCCTCTCTATGTGATGCGATATACTGCTGTCGAGTATTCACCACTGTAACTGTCATCTTTTGAAACTATTACCCTTTTTAAAAGCCAAACATGCTTTATTTTGGCTCGCATTGTTGTTTTGCTTATTGCCCTTTATCTCGTCCCCTATTGCGTTAACATTAGGATTTCTCTTAGCAAGTTTTGGGTTCGTTCCCAAGGATCTTCCTATCGCCTCTTGGACCAAGAAACTCCTAGCCTACTCAATTATCGGCCTAGGCTTCGGAATCCATTTCGAACAAGCGCTTGCCGCTACAACCGATGGAATTGGTTTGATTGTTGCGACTATATTAGGCACTTTGACACTCGGGATGATGTTAGCAAAAGCGATAAAGCTTGAACAAAAGACAGCCTACTTAATCGCCTCAGGTACTGCTATTTGTGGTGGAAGCGCGATCGCCGCCGTTGCACCAGCTATAAGAGCTAAAGATGAACAGATTGGGCTCGCACTCGCGACGGTATTTATCCTAAACTCCCTTGCCCTTTTTATTTTCCCGGTGATTGGTCATGCTCTAGGTTTAGATCAGCATACCTTTGGTACGTGGGCTGCCATTGCGATCCATGATACCTCTTCCGTTGTGGGAGCTGCATCAAGCTATGGTGAAGAAGCCCTGATTACAGCGACCACACTCAAGCTAGCACGAGCATTATGGATTATTCCTGTTGCTTTAATCAGCGCTGTAGTATTTTCTCGAATTAATAAACAGCAAGGCGAACGCAAACAAGTTATTCCTTATTTTATCTTTTGGTACTGTGTCGCCATTGCCGTCAGCGATGTTTTGCCTCAATTTGAGATCGTTTATCAAACTATTTTTGCTATTGCTAAAAAGACATTAGTTGTGTGCTTGTTTTTGATTGGGAGCAGTATTTCCATTTCTAAACTGAAGTCTGCCGGGGCCAAGCCCATGATGTTTGGCGTGACTTTATGGATTCTTATTTCTGCCACTTCACTTGCTTGGTTAGTACTCAAATAAAGTCGGGAGATCATGCTCTGGTAAACTAAATGGCCTAACGATTAACGACGCTTGTTGCAACCTAAGGTGGTTTTCCTCATTGAACCGTCATATCTATGGACTAGAACCCAAATAATGGCGACAAGAAAAGCGCTAAATTCCGCCAATGCTCGCGTTAGGCCGTCACTGTTAACAGCGAAAATAATTTGTAAAACAACCACTACCGCCAGAGCGTACTTAACCATCCAAATCCCTTTGCATTACTCCCCAAGCCATGCCAGTGATTATGATACAACTCGATTAAGATACGAAATTCCCTTTTCGACTAATTCATTGCAAAATCAACTATACCCAAACACTTTCACCTTGATAAAGAATCAAAAAGAGAGAAATCAACGAGACGGATAGACGGTTTTTATCCAATTTTTCACAGCTTGTCTTGATACTTTTATCCCACTGGTAAGAACATCAGGCGGCATCAGATAGTATCGAATAGGCCATTTAAATTTTTGCAGCCTCTGCTCTAGGCATTGGTTATATTGTGACGCCGATAACAACGTATCAGTCTGCAAGACCGCAACAGGACGATGACCAAACTCCATGTCTGGCACTGGAACCACAATCGCTTGAATCACACTTTCTATTTGGTTTAGGACGGCTTCAATTTCTTCACAGTGGATATTTTCTCCACCAGAGATAAATTGATTGTCTGCTCGGCCAATAATTCTCAGTTCACCATTTTGCCATTGACCAAGATCTTTACTATCAAACCAACCTTGTTGATCCACCAGCTTTGACAATTCACCTTGATAAAAATAGCCTGCAGCTAAAGTACTTCCCCCAATTAAAATCCGCTGATCTCTCAATTGAATTTTTCGATTAGCAAGAACTCGTCCTACCGTTGTCAGTTGATCCACTTGCTTCGCTGTCACTGTTGAAGCGGCTTCTGTCAATCCATAGCCAATCCAAGTTTCAATGCCATTCGCCTGTGCTTGTAATGCTAATTCTTGAGGGATATGACTTCCACCCAGTAAAACATGAGTTAATTCAAGCGTACGTTCTGAGACCAAAAGACGCTTTAGCTGAGTCACCACTAAGGAAGCATGAGTGACACCTTGAATGTCTTCTTCAAGTTTACCCTGCCCAATTTTTAGAATGGCTCCGGCCAGTAACCAACGATAAACAATGGCTAAGCCAGAAACATGATACAAAGGCAAAGAGAGCAACCAGGTGTCTTGATGACCAAACTGAATCACTTCAAGCAGGCCTTGTGCAGAAGCCAAGTGTTGGCTATGTCGATGAGCAACGGCTTTGGGAGAGCCCGTTGAGCCCGACGTAAATAGAATTGAAGCCAATGCGTGAGGCTGATATTGAATTGGGCAATGCGCTTGACAAGAAGTTTGAGAAGAGCTCGCTTGCCCCCTATCCTCTGGCAGTGTCAACACCTTGGCATCCAGCAATAATCGCTGTTGAGATGAGTAGGTACTTACCATATCGTCGGCAAACCAAATAAAACGCTTTTGATCATTGCGATATACTGACTGACACTTTTCTTGCAACGCTTGAAAAGGCTGCGGCATCGTCAATGCGACCATCACCCCCATCTGCTGAGCCGCTAGATAAAGCCAAAGTGTTTCGGGTTGATTCTTACCCACTAACAGAATGGTATCTTTCCTTCGAACACCTTGCTGGCACAGAGCTTGAGCATAGTCATCCAATCTTATAGAAAGTATTTGCCAAGTCAGTGACTGCTCACCCACTTTGAGCGCAATCGAATCTGATTTGTGTTTAGCCCAAAAGCGCCAAGGGGCTTCATTGCAGAAAGACGGGTCTAAACGGAGCACCACACTAATTCCTGCTCATCAAAAGGGACAATAGGTAAATCAGATGTTGGCCAACCAATTTCAAGTTGAGCTTGATATAAACCGATGGTATCCAACCCTGGTAATTCGTAAGGCAATTGCCACTGAGCAAACCGAGCCAGTTGATTTAAGCCAAAGCTTGATTCAAGGCTAGAGCTAATTACCGCCTTAATACCTAGCGATTTGGCTTTTTCGATCAGTTGAATACAGAAACCTACATGGCCAATGAGCATCGGCTTAATAATAATGGTTTTGACACCCGTAAGATCTTCAAGATTGAAGTCTTTACGTCGAATCGCTTCTTGCAATGTTTCATCCCAAGCAATCGCAATCCCTGTATTAATCGCAAAGGATAAGCTGTCACCAGGAGAAAAGCAGGGCTCTTCGACATACGTAATACGATGCCGCAATGAAGGAGCAATATATTTGGCAAATTGCTGCGCTTTATCAAAGGTCCATGAACGATTGGCATCCAAGCGCAGTTGCAACTGAGGCACCGATTCTAAAAACAAATTCACCAACATACCATCACGGATCGGTTCATAGAGGCCGACTTTGACCTTCGCGACTTTTTCCCCTTCCATGGTATTCAATTTAGCTATCAGTTCATCTGGATCCCCGGTACACAACGGGGCGCATTGATACTTACCACTCGTTGGTAAACCACCTTGCAGTTCTAATAATGCCATCGATAAACCAAATCCTACCGATGGGTGCATATGGTCATACTCAAGTGGCAAACGGGCGATCCACCTCTCTGCCTGTTCCTGCAGCTGAATCCCCGCTTGTTCTGTACTTTCAAGGCTAAAACCGGGCAAAGGCGCAATTTCGCCCCGGCCAATTCTATTGTTTTCAGACAGCTCGATGATAAAACCAACTCGTTCTACAAGCTTTTCTTCTCTAAGAATGACACCGCTGTCCATTGGTAAACGATAACGGTAGATCTTTGCTTTACGCATTATTTAAAACCTTATGTTATGCCCAAGCAACCTCAACTCAGGTCATTAATCTCGTACAAACCACCATCATATTAGGTGTAAGCCGATCGTATACCCAAGTGACCTCAAAATGCCTGATTCAGAGCGATGCCATTTGGGTATAAAACGAAGAAGGAGCACTGAGGCTCCTTCATTCTTAGTTATGGGTTTCGTGGAAACTTATTAAAGTCTGGGCGGCGCTTTTCATTGAATGCATTACGCCCTTCTTGCCCTTCGTCAGTCATGTAAAATAACATCGTGGCATTACCTGCTAACTCTTGTAATCCTGCTTGCCCATCACAATCAGCATTCAGTGCTGCTTTCAAGCAACGCAAAGCCATAGGGCTATGTTGTAACACTTCGCGACACCAACGAACGGTTTCTCTTTCCAGTGCTTCAAGCGGCACAACAGTGTTAACTAAGCCCATTTCTAATGCCTCTTGTGCATCGTAAAATCGACAAAGGAACCAAATTTCACGCGCTTTCTTCTGACCAACAATTCGTGCCATATAAGAAGCTCCCCAACCACCATCAAAAGAACCCACTTTAGGCCCAGTCTGACCAAACTGTGCATTCTCTGCGGCGATGGTTAAATCACACATCATATGTAAAACATGTCCACCACCCACAGCCCAGCCAGCGACGGCCGCAATGACTGGCTTGGGACATGTTCTTATATCTCTCTGAAAGTCAAGGATATTCAAATGGTGCGTTCCTTGCTCGTCTTTATAACCGCCATAATCACCACGAATTTTCTGATCACCACCAGAACAGAAAGCATCTTCACCTAAACCAGTAAGAATGATGACACCGACTGCAGAGTCATACCTTGCGTCAGCCAATGCACTCATCATCTCTTTCACTGTTTGAGGGCGAAATGCATTACGTACCTGAGGACGGGCGATGGTAATCTTAGCAATACCATCAAGTGACTTATGGTAATGAATGTCTTCATACTCTCTGCTAAAGTCCACCCATTCTACTGGTGCGTAAAGCTCTTGTTCAGAAATACCTACTGTTTTGGCCATCGTGTTTTCCATTGTCTTGTTGAACTCACGCAATGTGAGCGTGAATAACCTGGTTGATATACCTCGAAAATGCATTGGGTTGCTCTTGATGCACATTGTGACCAGATTGGCCAATTCGATGATAATTCAACCCACTTTTCTCTGCCATCTGACTAAACTTCTGATCTTTTGCGCCACAGATGTAGTAAAGAGGGACGCTTTGTTTTTGCAGTGCTGGCAATAAATAAGATTGCTTAGCCAAAGACGTCGCAAGCAGCATACTCGCCACTGAAGTACCAAGGTTAGCACTTCGCTTGGTAATAAAGATTTGTCTTTGCTCATCATTTAATGAAGAAAACACCGGTTGTTGGTACCAATCGTCCAAAACACACGCAATCGGCTCTGCTCTAAAGCGCTGAGCCCACCGCTCGTCGTAAATTAACCGCGCTTCTTTTTCGGACTGATGCTTTAAGCCGAAGTTCCCTCCCTCAATAAAAGTGGCTTTGATGTTGAGCTCAGAAAACGCCCCCTCCACTAGGCCCTGCATAACGACACGAGCTCCCATAGAATAAGCAATCAAGACTAATGGCTGCTGGTCAGAAACCAGTGACGACAAGGTGGTGTAAATTAACTCACAACAATGTATCAAATTGTGACATACCACCGATTTACTTTGACCATGCCCAGGAAGATCAATCACTATTTGTTCATAGCATGAAAACCTTGGTAGGCATTCTTCCCAGTCCTTTCCAGAGCCGAGAAATCCATGCAAAAAAACTAACGTAGGTTTGTTGGTTTTACCATCTAATGAATGAGTTAGCGCTTGCTCAGATCGCCGTTCAAAATAAAGCATGTAATTTGGAATTGAATGTTTGTAATTGTATTGATGCTTGATCGGCAGGTGTTTGCACCTCAACCAATAAGGCTCCTTGGCCAAAAGCAAGGTGCTCATCAACCACAGATTGATATTCCATCATTGAGCGAGGTTGTGCATAACCTAATCCAAACTGCTTCGCGGCAGATTCAAAGGTATAGCCGTGTGGCATTTGATAATAGGTTTCTCGATGCTCCTCTGGTACCGGAAGTAAGCTAAAAATCGCGCCGCCATCATTGTTAGTAATGACGATAACCGTAGCGAGATCACTGTGACTGAATAACGCCAGTGAATTAAGCCCATACAAGGCTGATGTATCACCGATAAACATCAACAAAGGCTTTTGACGAGCGCGCTGGACACCATTTGCCGTGGCAAAGATCCCATCAATCCCTGAAGCACCTCGATTGGTGAAGACTTGAACCTGATTCAAATAACCAAACATATCGACCAAGCGCACAAATAAACTATTACCAATAAACAGATCGGCATTTGGCGCGTTATTGAGACGTGATGAGAGATCCATCGCTAAGGCAATTTCACTTAACTCTTGCCCTGCTTCACAACGCCACTGCCTTAAAAGTGGCAAAAGCTTATCTTGCAACTGTAGAGCCAGCGGATCAGCCCAGCCGGAATAATGAGAAAAACAATGAGATGTACGCTGCACCCAAGTGCTAGGCTGCTCAACCCAATGAGACTGTGGCAAATGATTGGGATTATCTCTATCTAGCCGAGAAGAGACATACCAATAAGAAACATCACGGTGATTTTGGTTATTTAAAACGTGTTGAGCAATCCAGTAAGTCAATCGCTTAGAAATAATACGGCTACCAAATTGCACCACTAAATCGCAATCATCAAGCTGTTGAGCAAATCCAGAGCACTGAAGCCATAAGTCAAAATGAGCCCAATTGGAACTGACACCACTTTGCGGGTCAGCAAGAACAGGCCACCCCATCGCCTGAGCAAACTCCAACGCGGCCTGAGCTTGTTCTAACGGCAAGCTGCCAATTACAACGAGACCTTTTTTATACGAAAAATCAGGGATATCACATACAGCCCTTGCTTCAAAGCGCTTACAGTACGTTGAGCTGGCTTGTTTCCAATGAGAAACACTGCCAAGATATTCAAAAAAGTCCGCTTTATCATTATCAGAATATAAAGGTTCAGGATACGCACAATTAATATGGACAGCCCCCCCTGAATGACGTTGAGTAAACATAACATCATCAATGGAGGTTAATAACCAATTCAATGATATGGATAATGTCGGGCTTGGTAAATTAAGGCTATTAGATACATGGTGGGAAAAAATGCCTTGCTGATTTATCGCTTGATTAGCACCACAGCCCACCAATTCAACGGGTCTATCTGCCGTCAGAATAACGAGCTGTTCTCCCGTTAACTTAGCTTCTGCAATAGCAGGCAGCAGGTTCGCGACAGCCGTTCCAGAAGTCACAATAACCGCAACGGGCTCACTACTGGCTTTCGCTAAACCCAATGCTAAAAAGCCTAATCCGCGTTCATCAAAATGACGGTGGCTCGTCACGTTAGTCTTCTGTGCCGCTTCTAGCGTTAATGGTGTGGATCGCGAGCCTGGAGCAATGCAAATATGCTTAACACCGAAACGGCACAATTCTGTCATTAGCGTATCAGACCAGATACGGTTTACTACCGCGCTATCAGCTTTCATGGTATTCCCTAGCTGACGTAGATTCTGAAATAAGAGTCAGTAATGTAGACGTTTTTTTCTCTAATTCTGCCCACTCTTGTTCTGCAATAGAACCCGGAACAATCCCAGCTCCAGCAAATAATTGTACGCTACCCTCCATGACCAAAGCACTTCTGATTGCCACACAAAATTGTGCAGACTCATGACTAAGATAACCGATGGAGCCCGCATACCAACCACGAGAAAAAGGTTCGTTATTTAAAATAAATTGCATGGAGGATTGACGAGGTAAACCTGCCACTGCTGCCGTTGGCTGTAATGCTGCGAGTAATTGAACACCATTAATTTCGGGCTTCAGCGTGACTTCAATGCGTCGCCTTAGGTGCTGCACTTGCTTTAAGCGCACCAAACTTGGGTTTGACTCGACATCAATAGTCTCGATATAAGGAGATAAACTCTCTACGATATCGTCAACAACATACTGATTTTCTTTTAGGTTTTTAACATCTTGGGTTAACCAATTCGCAAAAGCATTGTCTTGCGCTGCGTTGTCACCACGACCGACCGTTCCTGCCAACGCTTCAGTCTTTAAAGTACGACCCACACGAGAATAAAGCCGTTCAGGTGTGGAACCAATAAAGCTCTGCTGACGGTTCAAACTGAGTAAGAAATGGAAGCTATCATGATTATGTATGGTGCTTGATTTCAACAGCTGAGCCGCGCTGAGAGAGGAATCCAATTTGAGAGTAGATTGGCGAGCTAATACCACTTTTTTAAACTGATGCTGACCAATCTCAGCTAGGGCTTGTTCAACCAATCTTTGCCATTCAAATCGATTAGGAGAATGCTTAATCGAACAAATCGATGTGTTCACAGCAGTCAGCTCCGTTACATCAGCGATGAGCTGACGTAGATCCTCAATAGTACTCGCATTATCCCCTGACAAGTTTACCGCTAAAGACCAACGATTTTGGCGTCGAATCAATTCAATTTTCGGTAAAAAAAACCAGGCCGACTGATTAAGATTAGATTGTGTTTTTAGATGATCAAACCCACACCCACCCCACACTCGCTGCCCAGAACTGAGCATGGCATAAGCTGGACCAGGCTCATCAAACGTATGATGCTGACCTAATGCCACGACCTCTTCATAGGAGTTACGTGATTGCCAGTAGAATTTAGGGAACAGCGGCTGTGCTTCTAACCAATCTAGAAGTTCAAAACATGGCGGCTCATTCATGCTCTCGACAATGCGTGTTATCTCATCGTCTGCGACTTCAATGCGCTGAATAAGAGACTGTACGACCTGATCAAATGATGACAAATTAACCTCTATATTTGTGAGGGTAAATAAGTAATGGTGGCTACTCTAATTTTAGACCTTACAAAAATCAAGGTTACTTGGCATTTTTTGTAAAACGCTTTTTTAAGAGCGAATAAAATATAGACACTAGAGGGATAATTTGTAGATTTTTATTCTAAAAATATTGAATCTACGGTACGTTAAGAAAGATACAAATGAATATTTAGGAATCGACCAATGGAAAATATCGGGATGTCGTCCAAACTCGACAATGTCTGCTACGACATTAGGGGGCCTGTACTTAAACATGCTAAACGTATGGAAGAAGAGGGGCATAAAATCCTAAAGCTCAATATTGGTAACCCAGCCCCTTTTGGCTTTGACGCTCCAGATGAGATTCTCGTCGATGTAATCCGCAACTTGCCAACGTCTCAAGGTTACTGTGATTCCAAAGGCATTTACTCGGCACGTAAAGCTGTCGTACAACATTACCAACGCAAAGGTCTGCGATCTCTTGATGTGGAAGACGTCTATATTGGTAATGGCGTTTCCGAGTTGATCGTCATGGCGATGCAAGCACTATTAAATAATGGTGATGAGCTGCTCATTCCTGCTCCCGACTATCCACTTTGGACCGCCTCGGTTGCACTGTCTGGTGGTACCCCTGTCCACTATATTTGTGATGAAAGCTCAGATTGGTATCCAGACCTCGACGATATTAAGAAAAAAATCACGCCCAAAACACGTGGTATTGTTCTGATCAACCCTAACAACCCTACTGGCGCGGTATACAGCCGAGATTTCCTACTTGAGGTCATTGAGATTGCACGCCAACATAAACTGATCATTTTCGCCGATGAGATTTATGACAAAGTACTTTACGATGGCGCAACTCACACTTCTATAGCAACGCTCACTGAAGACGTCTTAGTCGTTACTTTTAATGGCCTGTCTAAAGCGTATCGTGTTTGTGGCTTCCGTGGTGGCTGGATGTTCCTTACGGGTCCAAAACATCAAGCACAAGGCTATATCAGCGGTCTAGAATTGCTCTCTTCGATGCGTTTGTGTGCCAATGTTCCCATGCAGCATGCGATTCAGACCGCTCTTGGGGGCTACCAAAGTATCAATGAATTAATTTTGCCCGGTGGACGTTTGCTCGAACAACGTAACCGAGCTTATGAGCTGATCACTCAGATTCCTGGTATCTCATGTGTTAAGCCTAAGGGAGCGATGTATCTGTTCCCTAAGATTGATACAAAAATGTACAATATCAAAGATGACCAGCAGATGATCTTAGACTTTTTAAAACAAGAAAAAGTGCTCTTAGTTCAAGGCTCTGGCTTTAATTGGCCAAAACCAGACCACTTCCGTATCGTGACTTTACCACATGTCGAAGACCTAGAAGTGGCGATCGGTCGATTCGAACGTTTCTTATCAACTTACCGTCAGTAGTAATCAAGCCCGATCTTTCATATGCTTATAGGGACTCAACTTGAGTCCCTTTTTTAATTACTCGTTGAGGCTATTAAGCCACATAAACACATGTCACGGCGATTTAAAGACATGAATGAGAGTTGGAGGTAACATGAAAGAAAGTCACTTTTTTGCGCATTTAGCCAGAATGAAGCTGATCCAACGTTGGCCATTAATGCGCTCCGTTTCCTCAGAAAATGTGTCCGAGCACAGCTTGCAAGTTGCTTTTGTCGCTCATGCTCTCGCACTGATTAAAAATAAAAAGTTTGGCGGTAAACTCAATCCAGAACGTATTGCTCTCCTCGCTATGTACCATGATTCAAGCGAAGTATTGACTGGTGATATGCCCACACCCGTCAAATATTACAACCCAGACATAGCCAAAGAGTACAAAAAAATAGAATCTGCCGCAGAGCAAAAACTGCTATCGATGCTCCCCGAAGAATTTCAGCAAGATTTCGAACCTTATCTTCTCTCAGATTCTGCTCACCCAGATGACGCCAAAATAGTGAAACAAGCCGACTCCATTTGTGCTTATCTAAAATGCCTTGAAGAACTCAGTACTGGTAACCACGAGTTTGCTTTGGCCAAAAAGCGACTTGATGTAACTTTAGAGCAAGGTAAAACCCCTGAAATGAGCTACTTCTTACAGACCTTTGCATCAAGTTTTGAGCTTTCCCTCGATGAAATCAGTTAAAGAGCGTTGACTTTTCCTAAGGGTTTAGAAATGTTCGACTATCAATAGTGAATAATCAAAAGTCAAAAATCAGATATTGTTTAAGTACTGGAGAATAACGTGTCGTTTGAATTAGATCCCGTATGGCAGGAACGCCATGATGATGAACATAAAATTCGCCGTGACGATCATCGCAGTCCATTCCAGAGAGACCGCGCGAGGATCCTCCATTCTGCGGCTTTTCGTCGTTTACAAGCCAAAACCCAAGTCCATGGTAATAGCTTGGAAGACTTTCATCGTTCACGCCTAACTCACTCTTTAGAAGCGGCACAACTTGGCACGGGTATTGTCGCCCAATTGAAGAAAAAACAGCCCGATTTTGTCCCTCTACTGCCGTCAGACAGTTTAATCGATTCAATCTGCCTCGCCCACGATATTGGGCATCCTCCTTATGGTCATGGTGGTGAAATCGCTCTAAATTACATGATGCGTTCGGATGGTGGCTTTGAGGGCAATGCTCAAACCTTCCGAATTGTGACAAAATTAGAGCCTTATACCGAACACTTTGGCATGAATCTGTCACGGCGTACCTTACTTGGCCTAATCAAATACCCCGCCTTACTCAGTCAGACCCGAGCAGTTCATCAGCCCAAACCTGTTGAACACCAACGCCAGTTGAAAGCCAAAGATTGGAGCCCTGCCAAGGGCATCTACGACTGTGATAAAGCCCTATTTGATTGGGTCACCGAACCTCTGTCTGATAATGACCAAACGTTACTTGGTCAGATGCGCCAACACTCTGATAGCCCCATGAAGCACCATAAGACACGCTTTAAGTCTTTAGATTGCTCAATTATGGAACTGGCTGATGACATCGCTTATGGTGTCCATGATTTAGAAGATGCGATTGTTTTAGGCATGGTTACCCAGCAACAATGGCAAGAGGGCGCAGCGTCGAAGCTAGCCTGCTGTGGTGATGTATGGTTTGAAGCGCATTGCGACTCTCTTGGCGCAATGTTATTCAGTGGCCAACATCACCAACGGAAGGATGCCATTGGTGGGATGGTGAATGCGTTACTCACTAGTATTTCTATTCAACCAACGTCAGCCAACTTTGATAGCCCAATGCTGTCTTGGAACGCTCAGTTGTCTCCGGCCATGAACAAAGCCCTCGATATTCTGAAACACTTTGTAAACCAGTACGTTATCCAAGTTCATCCTGTTCAGGTTATGGAGTATAAAGGACAGCAGATCATCATGGATTTATTTGAAGCACTCAGTGCGGACCCTGAACGTTTATTACCTGAACAAACACAACAAACCTGGCAACAGGCAAATAATAAAAGCCAAAAAATGCGAGTGATTGCTGACTATATTTCCTCGATGACTGATGGTCATGCCCAAAGATTTCATCGTCAGTTATTTTCTTCCATCATTTTATAATCACAGTTTTACAGCAATAGTTTCGTAGAAACAGTTTTATTACAAAAGCTTTATAAGCACGACTGGACATACCTAGGCTGAGTATTAAACGGCCATTTTCAGAAACTCTTCAATAATGGTTATTTGAGTATTGATACCCAAATAACCTCAAAGTGCTGTGTTCAGCGAGATAACCTTAGCTCTCAGGCGCGGCGATGATTCGAAGATATCTTGGTTCTACATTGGAGAATCGTTAACAAATAACGTTAACCTTTGAGATAATTACGCTCAAAAACACCTGGTGGCATTTGAGAGATTTGAAATTCAATCATTTTTTCGAAGGCATTCATTAATGGCGAAAAATCCTGATTAGGCTCAAGCAGACCCAATGCATGATAGCCCGCCTCTACGGTAGAAAGACTATTTTCTGTCGGTGCTTTACGAATCGTATAATGGCCTTTCAAATCAACAGGCAACCCAACCGTCGGAATGGAATGTAAATTGGTTGAAAGCTGCCACATTTTATAGGCTTTCTTCCATGTGCCATCTAATAAGATTAAGCGCACTTTTTTGTTTGCTGTCTTTTTCGTTTGATTCCATTGCGAGAGGCAAATTGATCTTTCCGATGGGTATAAAATCATATGCTGATAATCCGAGTCTGCTAATAACACGTTCAGCACCGAATCATCAGAAAAATCTTCTCCCACTATGCAGGTACAATGATTTAAACTTAGGTTTAAGATCCTTGCGGTACCAAGTGGCCGGTTTTCTTCACTGATATGCTGAAGAATGATAAGTTCCACCTGATTAGCAAGGGGGACAATCCACTGACAAATACACGACTTATGTGATTTGCCACATTGAGAACAATAACGAGACATTAAGTGAGCCTTTATATTGTGCTGAGCCTACTCAGCGTTATCTGCTTAATACTGCAATTTGAACCCATGACAAGCTGGAGTGAATGGCACCTTGATCACATCCATCATGGAGAGTGGTGGCGAATCGTAACAGGAAACCTCACCCATACCAACCTCGCCCACTTGGCAGTAAACATCGCTGCACTTTGGATAATTGCGTTTTTCTTTCGGCCAACCTCGCGTAATTTTACCATAGTTTTCATCACGCTTTGTGCCATTGTTGGATTTTTTAATTTGTTCACCACTTTATCTATCTATGTTGGCTTATCAGGGGTTCTACACGGATTATTTGGTTACTGGGCGTTAAAAGAAGTGTTTGCTGGTAGAAAAAGCAGTATTTTTCTAGTTGGAGCACTCATTGCCAAAGTGGCATGGGAACAATGCTTCGGCCCATCGGTCAGTACCACCGAACTCATCAGTGCTGATGTGGCTATTGAGGCGCACTTATCCGGTGCGATGGGTGGATTGGGTATGGCTTTGCTAGAAAAAGTCACACGCCGCCATATTTTTGGTTAAAAAGTATTGGTTAAAAGAAAAAATACCCAAGCCCCTATAAAGCTCCCATGAAAAAGGCTTTAAAGTTCCCTTGGGTATGTTACTCATCAAGTCTATCTATAATAGACAAAGATTAAAGAAGGATTCGCCCTTCGTTTTTCTTGATCGTCGCTGCACCGATGCCTTTCACATTGGTCAGATCCGCTGCAGCTTTAAAAGGCCCAAACTCATTGCGATAATCAACAATCTCCTGAGCTTTCTTTTCACCAATGCCTTTTAATAGAGTGGCAATTTCTTCCGCAGATGCTGTATTTACATTTACGGTAATCTCAATACCTTCGTACTTACCATTATTAGACGCTGTCGAATTACTTTCGCTTTCAGCAGCAAGTCCTATTGATGAAAAGAAGGCTACACATGCCATTAATATCCATTTCATTTCAAAAAGCTTCCTTTGAGTAGTTGACTATAAGTCATTGAATTAATGTATTCCCTGTTAATGTCATCTTCAGTCTATGTTTCGGCCATTCTAAGAAAGAGAAAGGCATAAAAACCTGCATAAAATGACAAAGATTACTCTAAGTACACCTGACTAAAGGTAAAAGTGATTTGAGATAGAAATGAAACGGACCGCGAATGCGGCCCGTCTTATCAAACATCTTAATTACATAATTAATGACTAGTTGCTCACAGCGTAGTAAACAATTTCTGTATTTCCACGTAACGCATTGATGATTGAAGATAGATCTTGTTGAGAAGAAGTACGTTGCATTTGCATTGCCACTTGCTCTTCTAGAGCAGTGTCTAGTTTTGCTTTCACTTCATCAAGCTGGATAATAACAACGTTACCCGTCATATCTTTCGTTTGACCGTAAACTGGCTTACCGTCAACAGGCTTCGGCATGGCAAATACCGCTTGTGCTAAAGGTGCACGACGATCAACTGATTCAATGTCTCCGAAAGCCAGTTTATTGGCTGCGAGTACGGCTTCATCACCTTGTTTAAGACCATCAACAACTTTAGTTGCCAATGCCGCTGCTTCTTTTTCCGCTTTATCACGAGATAGATCAGCAACAACCTGCGCTTTCACTTCTTCAAGAGGTAAAACTGTTTCAGGACGAACGTCTTCCACTCGAACAACAACAATGTGCTCTGGTGATACTTCGATAGCTTCTGAGTTTAGACCGTCTTCTTTAACTTCTGGACTCATAATCGCTTGCATGACCGCAGGTGATTTCAGTAGCTCAGGCGCATTCACTTCAGAAATAAAGTCAGTCGTTTGTACTGTTTGCCCAACTTCTTTTGAAGCATCTTCTAGAGAATCTGGGAACTCAAACGCAACAGTTTCCAGTTTACCTTGTAACTCATAGAATTGATCAATTGCTTGCTGGTCAACGAGCTCTTGTTTAATCTCGGCCGCAACTTCAGAGTAAGGTTTGGTTACTGAATCCTTTAATTCTTCTAGCTTGATGATGTGGAAACCGAAGTCTGATTGGACAAGACCAGATGTCTCTCCCACTTGTTGAAGAGCAAATGCTGCTTCTTCAAATTTAGGATCCATCACATCACGCTCAATGAAGCCAAGATCACCGCCGTTTTCAGCGCTGCCAAAATCATTCGACTTCTCTTTCGCTAAAGTAGCAAAATCAGCACCAGCGTTCAGCTCATCCAAAACGGCTTGAGCTTTTGCTTCATCTTCGCCTTCAATAAGAATATGAGCAACACGACGCTGTTCTTCCGTTGAGTACTTGTCGAGGTTCTCATCGTAGTACTGTTTCGCATCTTCATCAGAAACATTGATTTGCTTTTTCAATGCCGCCGCTGACAATTCAATGTAAGAAACCTTAACTTGCTCTGGACGAGTAAACTTCTGTGGGTTCTCGGCATAGAAAGTCTGAATCTCTTCATCCGTTAACTTAACATCTTTTGCGTATTTCGCTAAATCGATGGTTATCGTACGGATATCACGAGTTTGGATATAAAGCTTACCTTCAGCTTGAACTTCGCCTGGTAGTGCAAAGTCACTCGTCTGTAAGGCGTTAACTAGCTGTTGACGAACAAGATCACGACGCAAATACTCAGCAAAAGAGTCTGGCGTGTACCCAACTCTACGCAACGTTGCTTGATAAATATCTTGGTTAAACTTGCCATCAACTTGAAACTCAGGAAGTTCCAGAATCAAGTCCCTAATTTGTTGGTCACTAATACGTAGTCCAAGTGCTTCCGCTTGTTGATCAAGCAGGACCTCGTTGATCATACGATCCAGCACTGACTTACGTAAAGATTCGACGTATTCAGGGTTAGCTAGCATTTGAGAGAAATAATCACCCAACTGTGATTGCATGCGGTTACGCTCGTTTTGGTAAGCCATTTCAAACTCACCACGAGCAATCTCTGTGTTACCCACTTTCGCTGCAGCATTGTTGCCGCCGCCAACAATGTAGCTACCTACACCAGCAAATACGAAAGATAGAATGATAACTCCAAGGATTATTTTGACTGCGATGCTGTTTACGCCTTCGCGTAGTCGATCCATCATAATTTAACGGCTCTCCAAAATTGAAGCTCTCGGCTTCCAATAGAAAAAGTATTACTACAATAGTATCAGAAAAAGAAATGCGCATCAGTAAGATGCGCATATTTTAATTCAGTTTGACTGTAAGTTTTGTCATTTATGTTCAGCACTGGCCATTTGAACCAAGATAAAACATCACTGCTTACCAATACATCCGCTTTTCTTCAATGAGACCAAGACGGTATGATCAAGATAAGCTGACAACTCAAGTCCTCAAGCTGATTAATTACAAGCGTCTTTTAGTGCTTTACCTGCTTTAAAAGAAGGGACCTTAGCTTCCGAAATTTGAATCGCTTCACCTGTTTTAGGGTTACGGCCAGTACGAGCAGCACGAGAGCGAACACTAAATGTACCGAAACCAACAAGAGCCACTTGATCACCAGATCGAAGTGTCTCTGTTACTGCTTCAACAAATGCGTCTAGAGCACGACCCGCTGAAGCTTTAGAAATATCAGCATTTTCTGCGATTTGTTCTACTAGTTGAGTTTTATTCACGATGTTTCCCCTTTCCGTCACCTATGGTTATTTTTTTGATGACCTACGTCCCATTGCAATGTCGTCCAATTGCAATAAATTGAGCTCAAACCGATACCACTAGAATGGTAGGCGCTATCGAGCATAAAGTAGCTTTCAAAAAAAACGCTGACAAGCCTTTTTAAACCTATCAGCGCAAAGTTTTATTTATTTTTGCTATTCATCACTGTTTTTGTGGTTCGAACTCAACCCCCATTGGGTTACGCTCCAATGCAACTTTAAGCACTTCATCAATCCACTGAACAGGGATAACTTGCAAGTCTGCAATGACGTTATCAGGAATTTCTTCAAGATCACGCTCGTTATCTTTAGGGATCAATACTGTCTTGATACCACCACGATGTGCTGCCAACAGCTTCTCTTTCAAGCCACCGATAGGTAATACTTCACCACGTAATGTGATCTCACCTGTCATGCCGACTTCAGCTTTCACAGGGTTGCCCGTCAAGCTTGATACTAGAGCAGTACACATAGCAATACCGGCACTTGGACCATCTTTTGGTGTTGCCCCTTCAGGAACATGAACGTGAATGTCACGCTTCTCATGAAAGTCAGTATTGATGCCTAACTTATCCGCACGAGAGCGCACAACGGTCATGGCTGCCTGAATTGACTCTTTCATCACATCGCCAAGCGACCCCGTTTGCGTAAGTTTGCCTTTACCCGGCATCGCTTCCGCTTCAATCGTTAGCAAATCTCCGCCTACTTGAGTCCAAGCTAAGCCTGTAACCTGCCCAATACGATTACTTTCATCTGCTTTACCGAAGTCATGACGCTGAACACCAAGGTACTCTTTCAAGTTATCCATCGTCACTGTCACCGACTTCAGGCTGCTATCAAGTAGGATATTTTTCACTGCTTTACGACAAATCTTAGAGATTTCACGCTCTAGACTACGGACACCCGCTTCTCGTGTGTAGTAGCGAATAATACCAATGATAGCCGAGTCTTCGATGGTGATTTCATTCGGTTTTAGGCCATTACGTTTCACTTGCTTATCGACCAAGTGACGCTTGGCAATATTGAGTTTTTCGTCTTCTGTGTAGCCAGATAAACGAATCACTTCCATACGGTCTAATAACGGTCCCGGAATGTCCATTGAATTCGATGTAGCAACAAACATGACGTCTGAAAGATCATAATCCACTTCGAGATAGTGATCGTTAAACGCATTATTTTGCTCAGGATCCAAGACTTCAAGCAGTGCTGAAGAAGGATCACCCCGCATGTCAGAAGACATTTTATCGATCTCATCCAACAGGAATAGCGGGTTTTTCACCCCAACTTTAGACATTTTTTGGATAAGTTTACCTGGCAAAGAGCCAATGTAAGTTCTTCGGTGACCACGAATCTCTGCTTCATCTCGCACGCCACCGAGCGCCATACGAGTGTATTTACGGCCTGTCGCAGCAGCAATAGAACGGCCAAGGGATGTTTTACCAACACCAGGAGGCCCCACAAGACAAAGTATTGGTCCTTTGAGTTTATTCACTCGATTTTGTACCGCAAGGTACTCAAGTATCCGCTCTTTGACACGCTCAAGGCCATAGTGGTCTTCGTTAAGGATTTCTTCAGCCTTGGCAAGGTTCTTCTTCACCTTAGAACGCTTGTTCCATGGCACACTTACCATCCAGTCAATATAGCTACGTACCACTGTCGCTTCCGCTGACATTGGTGACATCATTTTTAATTTTTGCAGCTCTTGCTCAGTTTTATGGCGAGCATCTTCTGGCATTTTCGACTCTTCAATTTTTTGTTTCAGAGTCTCAAATTCATCTGGCGCATCTTCCATTTCTCCCAGCTCTTTCTGAATGGCTTTCATTTGCTCGTTCAGATAATACTCACGCTGAGATTTTTCCATTTGCTTCTTCACGCGTCCACGGATGCGTTTTTCAACTTGAAGCAAATCGATTTCAGACTCCATCTGCCCCATTAGAAACTCTAAACGCTCGGTGACGTCAAAAACTTCAAGAACTTGCTGCTTATCAACCAATTTAAGTGGCATATGTGCAGCAATGGTATCCGCTAAGCGAGCAGCTTCATCAATTCCACCTAATGAAGTCAGCACTTCTGGCGGGATTTTCTTGTTCAGCTTAATAAAACCTTCAAACTGATTGATTGCGCTGCGAACAATAACCTCTTGCTCACGCTCATCCAATTCAGGTGTGACAACATATTCAGCTTCAGCAAGGAAAAACTCACTGTCTTTGAATTGTGTAATTTTCGCACGTTGCTGACCTTCAACAAGTACTTTTACCGTGCCATCAGGGAGCTTTAGCAACTGAAGGATGGTTGCCACAGTACCTACCGTAAATAAATCATCCTTAGTAGGCTCATCGGTATCAGCTTGCTTTTGTGCCACAAGCAGAACTTGTTTATTACTTTCCATTGCTGTTTCTAGACAGCTAATCGATTTCTCACGACCAACAAACAATGGGATAACCATGTGTGGGTAAACCACTACGTCACGTAGAGGTAGTACCGGGATCTCGATACGCTCGGAACGTTCCAAGTTCATATAATTCTCTCTTCCGCTTTCACGATTAACGTCTTACTTAATGCAGTATATGGGGCTTAATTGGTTGGATTCAATAAGAGAAATAAAAAAAGGAGGTAATTACTTACCTCCTTTTCGTTTTATATCAAAAATTTTATTCAGCGACTGCCGCTTGGTTATCTGTATTACTGTAAATCAACAATGGTTCAGATTCACCATTGATCACTGATTCATCGATAACCACTTTGCTCACATCTGTTACTGAAGGCAATTCATACATGGTTTCTAGTAACACGCCTTCAAGGATTGAACGAAGACCACGGGCACCTGTTTTACGCTCCATCGCTTTCTTCGCAATAGCACGAAGCGCGTCTTCACGAAACTCAAGTTCAGCGCCTTCAAGTTCAAATAGAGCCGCATATTGCTTAGTCAAAGCGTTTTTCGGCTCACATAAGATCTGGATTAACGCTTCTTCATCAAGCTCTGTCAACGTAGTAGTAACAGGAAGACGACCAATGAATTCCGGTATCAAACCGTATTTCACGAGATCCTCAGGCTCTACTTGGTTAAACAGTTCACCGACAGTTTTCGTTTCGTTCTTAGAGCGTACTTCCGCACCAAAGCCAATACCTGTGCCTGTCGCCACACGTTGCTCAATCACTTTATCAAGGCCAGCAAATGCACCACCACAGATGAACAGGATCTTAGACGTGTCCACTTGGAGGAATTCTTGTTGCGGGTGCTTACGTCCACCTTGAGGAGGAACGGCAGCCACAGTACCTTCGATTAACTTGAGCAGTGCTTGCTGTACACCTTCACCCGATACATCTCGTGTGATAGATGGGTTTTCTGCTTTACGTGAAATTTTGTCGATTTCATCAATGTAAACAATACCACGTTCAGCCTTCGCCACGTCGTAATCACATTTTTGCAGAAGTTTTTGGATGATATTTTCAACATCTTCACCAACGTAACCTGCTTCAGTCAGTGTCGTTGCATCTGCCATTGTAAATGGCACATCCAAGAATCGAGCGAGCGTTTCGGCAAGTAATGTTTTACCACTACCTGTCGGGCCGATAAGTAAGATATTACTCTTACCTAACTCAACACCCTCGCTTGTTGTATCACCATTGCGTAAACGCTTATAGTGGTTATATACCGCAACAGCGAGCACTTTTTTCGCGTAATCTTGTCCAATAACATAATCATCAAGGTGTTCACGGATCTGTTTAGGCGCGGGTAACGCTTCAGATTCTTTCTTAGGGAGAACATCCTTAATTTCTTCTCGAATGATATCGTTACACAAATCGACACACTCGTCGCATATGTAAACTGATGGACCTGCGATTAGCTTGCGAACTTCGTGCTGACTTTTGCCGCAGAAAGAGCAATACAGCAATTTGCCGCTGCCACTTTCTTTGCTTTTATCTGTCATTCGCTAACCTCTTAGCCTTTACTCTGTATAAATGAGTGTATATCAAATTTAACCAAATTGCGCTGGCTAAATTACTGACCACGATGGGTCAACACTGCATCTACAATACCATATTCTACTGCCTGATCTGCCGACATAAAGTTGTCGCGATCAGTATCACGCTCAATCGTGTCTAGAGGCTGACCACAGTGTTCTGCCAGCAACTTGTTAAGCTTCTGCTTGATAGTCAAGATTTCTTGAGCATGAATTTGAATATCAGAAGCTTGACCTTGGAACCCACCAAGTGGTTGATGGATCATGACACGTGAGTTTGGTAGAACATAACGCTTGCCTGGTGCACCACCCGCAAGTAGGAATGCCCCCATAGAGCAAGCTTGACCCATACATACTGTACTTACATTAGGTTTAATAAACTGCATGGTGTCGTAAATAGACATACCCGCAGTCACACTGCCACCTGGTGAGTTGATGTAGAGGAAAATATCTTTATCTGGGTTCTCAGATTCTAGGAAAAGCAGTTGAGCCACGACAAGGTTTGCCATGTGGTCTTCCACTTGACCAGTTAGAAAGATGACTCGTTCTTTAAGTAAACGTGAATAGATGTCGTAAGAACGCTCCCCACGGGAAGTTTGTTCCACCACCATTGGTACTAGTGCGTCAACAATTGGCGACATTGCATTTTTTTCTTGGTAGCTCATATTCTTAGTCCCTAAAATAAATGGTCCGGATGACGATTATCACACGGACCATTGTTAGCAGAATAGTCGACGTTAAGTCAACCTTCTGCGCAAGATATTGCTTATTAAGCTACTGGTTGTTGCTGGTTCAGTAGTTCGTTAAAGCTAACTGCCTTTTCAGTAACCTGTGCTTTAGCAATGATAGCGTCAATTGCTTGCTCTTCAAGCGCAACATTACGCATATTGTTCATCATCTGCTCGTTTTGCTCGTAGTAAGCAATAACTTCAGTTGGATCTTCGTACGCTGTTGCCATTTCTTCGATAAGCGCTTTTACTTTCTCATCGTCAGCTTTTAGCTCTTCAGATTTGATCACTTCACCTAGAAGAAGGCCAACAACAACGCGACGTTTTGCTTGCTCTTCGAACAATTCACGCGGAAGTTGAGCTGCAGCTTCAGGGTTACCACCGAAGCGTTGTGAAGCTTGTTGACGAAGAACTTCGATTTCTTGGTCGATAAGTGCAGCAGGAACAACGATGTCGTTTTGCTCAACTAGGCCTTCAATCGCTTGCTCTTTGATGCGGTTCTTGATTGCTTGCTTAAGTTCGCGTTCCATGTTCTTACGAACTTCAGCTTTAAGTGCCTCAACACCGCCTTCAGCAACACCGAACTTAGCAACGAACTCTTCGTTTAGCTCTGGTAATTCGCGAGCTTCAACTTTGTTTACTTTGATAGCAAACTTAGCTGCTTTACCTTTTAGGTTTTCTGCGTGGTAATCTTCTGGGAAGTTTACGTCGATTTCGAATTCCATACCTTTAGTTTTACCTTCGATACCGTCTTCGAAACCAGGGATCATACGACCTGCGCCCATTTCTAATGGGAAGTTCTCAGCTTTACCGCCTTCAAACTCTTCACCGTCGATAGAACCAACGAAATCAATGCTTACGCGTTTACCTGCTTCAGCAGCTTCTTCAACTTCAGCCCAAGTTGCTTGCTGTTTACGTAGCGTTTCGATCATTTCTTCAACGTCAGCATCATTAACTTCAGTTGTTGGTTTTTCTACAGAAATGTTTTCTAGACCTTTAAGCTCAACTTCTGGGTAAACTTCAAAAGTTGCGTTAAATACTAGGTCTGAACCTTCTTTGTTCTCAACAGGAGCAAAAGTTGGTGCGCCTGCTGGATTAATTTTCTCTTTTACGATCGCTTCAATGAAGTGGCGCTGCATCACTTCACCAAGAACGTCTTGACGTACTGCTTTACCATACATTTGAGCAACCATTTTTAGAGGCACTTTACCCTTACGGAAGCCATCGAAACGACGGTTTTTAGCGATGTTGCGTAGTTCAGCTGTTACAGCATCTTCAATGTTTGCAGCTGGAACAGTAATGTTTAGACGGCGCTCTAGGCCTTCTAGCGTTTCAACAGTAACTTGCATTATATATAAACCTCTAAAGTGGCCCGGTATTCCGAGCGTATGAGTGTGACTGCTTGAGTTCACACTTCATCCTTGTGTAGTGCTCTGTTCGAACACCTAATTTAAAATTGAGTACTCATGCTGAATATCAACATGGGACTAATCAGCGACCTCTTCAACTACAAAGTGAAAGCCGTCTCCGATTAGTCTCTGAGCAGAATTTTTAGACGAGATATTCTAGCGGTATGACACTAAACTGTCGAGTCAATCACCACCAGATGAACATTGTCTGTTCTAAATTCCCAGATAGCTGCTCAAAAATTGACGAAATAACGAACCTTTTACAGCTTCGTGATTATCAGCATATCTAGAATGGGGACAATTGCGCATATTTCAAGACAATTGCTGACTTTTTTTATTCAAAGGGCTAAAAAGAGATCTTGCTCTTGTTTTACTTATCCCCAAATGACCCCAATATGCTTGATTCAAGACGAAAGCACTAAGTCGAATTCACTGAAAAAACGAAGCGAAATAGCAAACAAGTTAAGAAGAGCAACTTATCTCCATCTTCTTGCCCCAATCGGGCGGTAAATCGGCATATTGTTCAAATTCAACCTGTTCGTCATAGGGCAATTTGAGGAGGTTCGCTAAACGTTGTACTTCGCTAAAATCCCCTTCTTCCGCTTTATCTATCGCGATTTGAGCAAGGTAGTTGCGCAAGATATACTTTGGGTTTACTAAACGCATTTGCTGACAACGTTGTGCAGTAAGTACAGGGTTGCCTTCTTCGTCTTGCTCTAACTCACAACGTGCTAAATACATATCCATCCAAGCTTTTGCAGCCTCTCGGTCAACAAATAAATCAATGACAGATTGTGGGGGCTTAACATCTAAACAAGAAAGCTGACGAAAGAAACGCGTATAGTCGGTATGATTTTGGTGAAGTAACTCAAACATCGCTCCAAACAGTTGGCTATCGTTTTTAACTCGACAATTTAACCCAAGTTTCCCCCGCATTAAGGCGCTAAACTCTTGGCTCAACCTAGGCTCAAATCGGCTTAACGCTTGCTCGAGATCTTGTTTCTCAATCAAAGGAGATAAGGCATGAGCAAAAGCAGATAAATTCCATAGCGCGACTCTTGGTTGCTGATCGAAAGCATAACGGCCTTGATAGTCTGAGTGATTACAAATATAGCTAGGGTCATAATCGTCAAGAAAACCGAATGGACCATAATCAAAAGTTTGGCCTAAGATCGACATGTTATCCGTATTCATTACGCCGTGAGCAAAGCCATAAGCTTGCCAAGATGCAATCATAACTGCCGTTTTTTCTACAATATGTTCAAACATGCCCAAGTAAGGTTGTTCTTTTTGTTTACTATCTGGAAAGTACCATTCAATGACATGATCGGCCAAAAGCTTGAGCTCAGCGAATTGATTGGTGTAGAAGAAGTGCTCAAAATGACCAAAACGAATATGTGTTTCCGCCACTCGAAGTAAGAGTGCCCCAGACTCTGTTTTTTCGCGGTACACATTGGTGTCACTGTTAATAAGACCAAGAGCTCTAGTGGTCGGTATACCAAGACCCGCCATCGCCTCACTGCACAAGTATTCACGTATTGTCGAGCGAAGCACTGCTCGGCCATCACCCATTCGCGAATAAGGCGTTAAGCCAGCTCCTTTAAGATGCAGATCATGCCATGTCCCATCTTGCTGTTGCATTTCCGCAAGTAAGAGCCCCCGGCCATCACCCAAATCAGGATTGTAAGAACCAAACTGATGGCCCGCGTATTTCATCGCCAAAGGGTTGAAGGGGGTATTAGCGTCCTGCCTAGTCAGTCCATTCAGTAATTCATCATCAGGAATCAAAGGTAACCCAAACAATTTAGCCAGTTCGCTGTTCCAAATCTCCCAGCTCTGATTTACAAGAGGCTGGGGGTCAACATTGGTAAAAAATGCAGACGGCAGTTGGCCAAATCTTGATGAAAATGTTCCACCTTTCCAAACAGGCATAGTAATTCCTTAACATAAAGTGTTAGTTGGAATTATACGGCTCTAGCGATAAGTCTCAGCCATAAATTATGTAAGGTTATAACTCCAATTAAAATCAGCCAGTTAGAACACTGTCTTCAGGGTATTTTATTAAGGTTGGTTCAGGGCGCGCAAGCATGTAAGCCAAGGTTAATGGACCAATACGGCCGGTAACCATGACCACAATCATGATGTACTTTCCTGGTTCAGATAACTCCGCTGTTAAACCGGTCGTCAATCCTACGGTTGCAAAAGCCGAAATCGTTTCAAACATCACTTTTTCAAATTTGGCCTGCTCGGTTAACATTAACAAAAACATTGCGCCAGTCAGGATCGCGCCACTGACCACAATGATGGCAAGCGATTTTGTCACCGTTGGCCAATTAACCGTACGTTTAAAAATAACGACATTCTTTTTTTGACGCAGAAAAGCCCAGGTTGCAATAAAAGCCACAGCAAAAGTAGACACCTTAATGCCACCACCAGTCGAGGTCGAGCCTGCGCCAATTAACATCAAAACAATCATGATCAATAACGCTGGCTGAGTAAAATTCGCTAAATCAACGCTGTTAAAACCTGCCGTTCTAGCACTGGCGGATTGAAAAAAAGCAGCCAGCCATTGACCTGACACTGACAAAGGCTCAAATGTACTTGGATTATGCCTTTCCAATAACCAAAAGATTAATGTTCCCGATGCCAACAGAATCGGCGTCGCAACCAGCATAATTTTGGTGTGTAAATGAAAAAAGTGAAACCCTCGACGCCAATTTAACCAAACATCTCCAATCACAGTGAAACCAAGCCCACCAAAAATAAACAATCCGGCTAGAGTCATGATAACCCAAGGGTCATTAACAAAACTCATCATGCTATCTGAAAACAATGCAAAACCTGCATTATTAAACGCAGAAATGGCATGAAATAACGCATAAAAAAGCCCCGTTTGCCAACCCATTTCTGGCACCCAACGGAAAGCTAATATTAAAAAGCCAACGGTTTCAGCGACCAAAGCAAAAACCACGATTCTTTTTACTAGACGACGTAAGTTAACTTGGCGATCTTGACCGAGGGCATCTTTTGCAAGCGCTTGCTGACGCAAACTTAAGCGCACGCCGAACATATAAAGTAAAACCGCTGACAAGGTCATTTGACCTAACCCACCAATTTGCATCAGGCACATCAGTAATAATTTGCCCGCCAAGGTAAAATGCTGCCCCGTATCAACCACACCTAATCCCGTCACACTAATTGCTGATGTCGCAGTAAATAAGGCATCCGTTATTGATAAGCCCGTGACAGAGAATATGGGTAAAGTCAGTAAGACGGCAGAAGGGATTAACACGCTGAGAAACGTCAGCAAAATAATCCGAGGCTCACCGCCTTTGGCCCTTTCTTTTTTGTTATCGGGTGCGTAGAAAACGCCTTTTTGATGAAAAAGCTTCATAGTGAATGTAATTTACTCGCTAATTTATCTTGTGGACCAACCACGATAATCAGATCACCAATTTCCAAGGCAATACCAAGATCCGGTGCTTTAGTAATTTCTGGGCCACGCTTAAAGCCAAGCACTTGCACACCTTCAACTTTACATAACGCTAATTCACCCAGTGTTTTTCCCATCCAATTTGAGCCAATAACAAACTCTGTCATGGCTAAGCCACTACCTAAAGGATGAAACTCAAGAACTCGTTTATCGAGCATTTTTCTTGCAACGCGAACGCCCATATCTCTTTCAGGCATAATGACATGGTCAGCCCCAATTTTTTGTAACACACGAGCTTGGAAACGATCATTAGCTTTGACCCAAACAGACTTCACCCCTGCTTCTTTGGTAATTAATGTCACTAAAATACTGGCGTTAACATCCGAGCCAATCGCGATCATCACCATATCGTAATCATCCAGCTTTAGCTCTGCGACAGTCTCTTCATGAGTACAATTTGCAACGACAGCCTGACTGACAAAGACCGCGGCTTCTTTGACCCTATCTTCATTAATATCCACAGCAAGAACCTGTGCTCCCGCTTGTTGCAGTTCTTTACACACTGCAGAGCCAAAACGCCCTAAACCAATCACCGCAAATTGCTTATCACTCGCTTTCATTGAAACCTCTTCATACAAAACACAATCCATCCAGCATGTCGACACAACTGGCTAGCCTCAAAGGCAAATTCATTCACTGAACTGAGATAAGTAAGGAACTTCTTTATACCCAAGTGGCCCATAGATACTTGACCAAGAGCATCTTGAGGTCACTCGGGTATAGCTTAGAATAGATATAGCCAAGTTACTAAAAGAGGCTAAATTAAAGATAAAGGTTATCATTTTTATTGAGCGGTTTGTTTTCCAAATAATATTCTCAGATTGCTTCTCAAATTCATTTTTTTTTATTGCAAAGCCTTCTATCAAGTAAAAACCATACAGTTTATATGGCATCTAAATTGCTAGCATTATAGGTGTGGGTACAAAGGTGCAATATTTACCAAACAAAAATATTTAATTTGCACCGTGATTAATTAACAACCTTCTCACAAACACTTCCACGTGATCTACACTTGTTTTTGTAAGGCGATTGTTTTGGATAATTGTCAGTTCACGTTGTGGCTATCAACAAACCATACATAAGGGACAATAATGAAAACACGTTGGCTACCTCCACTATTACTGTATTTATTTCACCCTATGGTTTTCGGCTTAACCACAGGTGATTTAACTTTTGTTGATGGAGATGACCCTTCTGCTTACTCTCCAATGGGCACACCAAACAGCACCTATAATATTTCCAATGAAATTTCTGAAGACATTGTAACCAAGTTTTATGCAAAAATGCCTGAAGGTAGCCCTGTTGATGTGAGCTTTATTGACCCTAGCAAATCTTTAAGCATTCCAATAGATGCCGATCTAAATGGCGCTTCTCATGCAACAGCCAGAGTAACGTTCCTCACTGAAGGTGCGTGCTTTATAAACTCAATTGGGTATGTTGTATTCGATACTAATAACCCACCAAATTCATTAAATGACATAAATGAACATGTTATTATTTTCCCGAACATCTCGAAGATTCCTACTGGCGAGCTGGTGTTTGGTGATACTGTTGATCTCAATATTGAATTACAACCGGGGCAAACTATCGCCTTCTTTTTAATTCCAAATGGATTTGGCTTCTTTGGTTCTTACAACAACATCGCTAGTATGGGTTTTTGGGGAGTGCCTTTTTACACCCACCCAAACTTAAATCCAGAACCTACTACAGAACTCAAGCCCCACAACGTAGCGTTTATCGACCCACAACATGAAATGATCGTAATGGGGTTTGAAGCGATCTACCGACCGCAAAGTGACAATGACTTCAATGATATTATCTTCGGCGTACAAATCAGCCCATTTAGTGCCATTGATGGCGTGGATGCCACTGGAACGGTAGACACTAAATTCGAACCTTTGGATGAAGTCATATCTGACGTTGAAATCACCACAGTTTACCCAGCTGCTAATACTTACTCGACTATCGCTTATGAAGATAATTGGCCGTTGCTTGGAGACTATGATTTCAATGATGTTGTTTGGCGCTATCAAATCACTGAAGTGTTGAATGAACCTCGTGATGTCAAACGTTTTACCGCTGCTTATACTCTGCAATCTATGGGAGCCAGCTACTTTAATGGCTTTGCTCTACATTTACCTAATGTCCATATCTCAGAAATTGCCTCAGCGACAGTAACAAAAAATGGCGTTGCGGTGGGTTATGATGTCATTCAATCTGCAAGTAGTGAAGTGGTATTGATTATTGCAGAAGATTTAATCACAGACCTTGATGAAGAAGGTTTACTAACCGAAACCTGCCATCATTATCGAACGCAAGTCGAGTGTTTAGATCAGCAGCCAGCAAACGTACTAACTTATGATCTATCTGTCGAATTTAATACACCAATTTCAAGAAATTTGATTGGTTACGCACCCTTTGACCCATTCATATTCGCTAAGCCACACACCCACCATGGACCATTTACCGAAACGCCACCAGGAAAGAGCTGGCAAACTCACCTCAAAGCGTTTCCTGGAACGAGCATCATGAATGGTACTTTTTTCAATACTTATGATGATAATTCGTATGGATTAGAATGGTTCTTAACAGATAACAACATGCCTTGGGTGATTAACATTCGTGATAACTGGGATCATCCTATTGAATACATTGATATTAGCCTTGCTTATCCTAACTTCCCAGCTTGGGTAACCAGCAGTGGTGCAACGAATACCAATTGGTATCAATCTCCTGACAGTAGTAAAACCATTCAGGCCAATCCTTAGGAGAGACTAATGAAATTCATAGGAGCTTCATTACTGGTATTTACTGCACTTGGGCTTGTTGCATGTGGAGGACAGGATAGTTCAGCAGGAAGAAGTGCGCCGCCAGTGCCTCAGCCTTCTAAGCCCGCTCAAACCTCTGACATTGTTGCGGAGAGGGACTTTTCATTTAACTCCAGCAAGAACATCACACTATCGTTCGACTATGATGGGCAAGCAAAAGGAGCATTCCATATTTACCATCAAGCGGCACATATCGGCTCAGATGGCTTAATCATTGGAGATCCCACTGCAAGGGTTACCACGGTTTATCCTGAACATAGTCAGACCCTTGATCTGGAAGTTAATAATAACTGGCCAAGCCTCTACATTCATTGGGTTCCAATGGGCATCCATGAGTCGGAACGAACTTGGGCGGTAACGTTAAATCAAGCGAGTGAGCACTACCATATAGCCTTTTAAATCGCCGTTTTTAAAGCATGCAGCCATCGAAAACGGACATTAGCTAAGTCAAACGTTAGTCAAAGTTAGCAAAGACATAAGTTAACCAAGACATATGTTAACCAAGTAAAAGCGACCCAAGTTCTGCTTGTCAAATTCAAGCAAAGCCCCTAGTTAAGACTGGGGGTTTCTTTTATTCTTCGGCACATAATTTAGTATCGAAATAGGTACTGGTTTTCTTGGCGAAAAGCCTTCAATCTCAACACGTTCAAGTAAATGTCCAAGGCGGCTTTCTATCATACATAAGTTTTTGAAGTCATCTTTAGAGACTAATGAAATCGCTTCTCCTTGGGCCCCAGCACGTCCCGTACGTCCGATGCGGTGCACGTATTCATCTGCTGGGTAAGGCAAATCATAATTAATTACAACAGGGAGACCATTGATATCGATGCCTCTCGCAGCAACACCTGTTGCAATCAGGTATTGCAACTGGCCAGCCTTAAACTTTTCAATCAGTTCCTGTCGTACCCTTTGATTACGACCACTATGAAACGCTTCAGCGACAATGCCACGTTTTTCTAGCTGAGTGACTAATTTTGCAGCGCCATGTTTGGTTTCAATGAACACCAAGACTTGTGACCAATCATTATTGTTGAGTAAGTGGCTGAGTAAAGACGACTTCATATCTTTATCGACAGTCGTGACCCACTGTTTGATATTGGCTTTTGAAGCACTGTTTTTGGTGATCGTGATTTCTTCAGGATCAATAATGACATTTTTAGCCAAATCTCGTACTGGGTTTGAGAGAGTCGCCGAAAACAATAAGCTTTGGATATCTTCTGGCATACGATCAACGATTTTATCGATCGCATCAATGAAGCCCATGTCGAGCATTTTATCTGCTTCATCGAGAACTAACATCTCCACTTCGTCAAAGTGAATCGCTCGCTGACCATACAGATCGATCAATCGTCCCGGTGTACTTACGACAATATCCACACCATCGATTAATGCTTGCTTTTGCGGGGCATAGTCAACACCACCAAATATCGCCATCGAGCGCAGGGCAAGGTTTTTACCATACGATTCAATACTCTGATGTACTTGCAATGCTAATTCACGCGTTGGCGTTAAAATGATCGCTCGTGCTCGTTTTTTGCGCTTGGTCTCCGTTTGATTGAGCATTTCCAAAATAGGCAATACAAAACTGGCTGTTTTACCGGTTCCCGTCTGTGCAGCCGCAATCAGGTTTTTGCCTCGTAATACAATGGGCACTGCTTTCTGTTGGATAGACGTTGGTTTCTCATAACCTAACGCCTTAACCGCATCGGTAATTGGGGAACTTAGACCAAGTTTAGAAAATAACATAGAGATGGCTCAACAAGAGAAATGGGAGCGTAGTGTATCAAAATATAAGCTCGGTAACAGAGCCTTATTCATACAAGAATATACCTATACCCAAGTGACCTCAAGATGCTTGATTCAGAGCGAGGTCACTGAGTCGAATTCAAGGAAGACAACGAAGCGGAATAGCAGGCTCTTTCTTATTTTTGTAAGAAGAACGGTTGTCTGACGCAAGAAGTCGGCTCAGTGACACGCTGCCAAAGGGCGAGTGACTGAGCAATCTAAAATGGCTCAGTCATGCAACTTCAAACGCCTTAATATTGCTTAGGAAAAAAAATTAACATGGACTAGGCACTAAAATGAATAAGTTGCGTTAAAGTAAATGCTTTGTCCCTTTTCTGTATAACCGTAATCCTCACCTAGGTCAGCATCAAACAGGTTGCTGAAACCGACTTTAAAATTCCACTGTGCATCATCATAGGCCGCACCAATACCCGCCAAGGTATAACCATCGACCCTCTTATCTTTTCTCTTAACGCTCACAACTTGATCACCAATATAATTAACCCGAGCAAATAAGGTAACAGAGTTAACCACTTCCCAGTTAAAATCAAAGTTGGCTAAATGTTCAGGCGTCCGCTGCAAAGTTTTTCCAGATTTTTTATCTTTAGCGTCCGTGTACGTGTAGTTACCAGAAAGCGTTATTGCCTCACTAATATCAAACCAACCCTCAAGCTCAACTCCTTTTATGACGGCTTTACCAATATTTTTATAGGTATGGACTTTCATTTCATTCAATGTATCCCAACGCGAACGATCTTGCGCAATTTTATTTTCAATATCGGTATAATAGTAAGTCAGCCCAAGGCCCATTGATGCAATATCATAGGCCGCACCAAGCTCATAACTGACGGAGGTTTCAGGCTTGAGGTCACCGCTTCCCATAAGCCAGCATTCATTACCACAACTGATCACTCTCACCTGCTCATTACTCTGGAGCTGAGTCGGGGCATTGAAACCACCACCAGCGCCACCTTTAAGCACGAAATCATCAGTGACAGTGTAAACCGCATACGCACGAGGACTAAAATGGCTGCCAAATGATTCATGGAAGTCTTCTCGGCCGCCTAGAGTCAGAGATAAGTTACCAAGCTGGAATTGACCTTGGAGAAATACAGCACCTTGAGAACTATCGATACTGCCCGACAGCAAGTCTCGGTCATTATTCAGCTCAGATTGCCGGTACTCTCCGCCAAAAACCCACTCATGGGTTTGTGACCATAACCCTGATACCTTAAAATCAACCGTATTACTGGTCAATTTCACGTCTGCCGCCCCATTCTTGTATGCGGTACTCGCATCGTTCAAGTTCATCACTTCACCGTACAAACGCGCTTGGGTATCAACGGTATCCCAAGCTCCTTCATGGGTTAATCCATAATTCCAACGGGTCGATGTCTGCTTATTTGTCTGGGTATTAACGTTTGAAGGGTGTTTCCAATCAGCTTCACGTTCATCATTGGTGTACATCATGTCAGCAATCAATGTTTGTTCTGGGGTCAATTGCCAATTCAGTTCACCAAAGACATTCTTGGTTTCTTTATCTTCTAGCGCATCATATTTGGGGCTTTCTGCTGTTTGCCAAGGATCGCGTGTCGAACCCTCTATAATCACACTCGCTGCTATACCTTCTGTTAATTCACCACTGGCATAAAGTTGCCCTTTCGCGCCATCTCCCCCTGTCCCTTCAAGTATATTCTCATACTCAAGCCCAGCAGAGCCTGATAAAACATCGCTCGCTGGTTTTAAAATAACATTAACGACGCCTCCCATCGCTTCTGAACCATACAAAGAGGAGACTGGGCCACGAACGACTTCAATCCGTTCTATCGCCGACATTGGTACACTCGATAAATCAAAGTTATTACCACGAATCAATGCATCTTGAGAGTTAATACGCCGACCATTAATCAAAATGAGCGTATGCTTCGAATCAAGCCCGCGAATACGAATAGAGTTACGCCCATAGGATGAACCACTCAGAATGTTGACTCCAACGCTACTTCGAATCGCCTCCGAGAGATCTTTTACTGGCATTTTTGCAATGTCTTCTGCGGTGATCACCGAGACCGATGCGGGAGCGGTTAACTCGGTATGCTCCGTTAAAGAAGCCGTCACTACCATACGTTCCATCTGTTGTGAGGTTTGCTCTTCGGCGAGAACTTGACCGGCCCAAATCATCAGTAGAGCGCCACTCATGGCACTAGGCATAAACATCGATTTTTGCGTTGTGAGTTTCACTAAATGTCCTTATTCTATTTTATAAATAAATCAAGCGACTCAAATTTAGTAAAAACAAAGAGAAATGACAATCATTATCATTAGCAATTGTTACATTCGATGACTTTTAGAGATAATATCTTGGAAAATAATAATTTTGATCACATTTTCAGTACCTTAAAACAAAACCTAAACCAGCTAAAGACAGGGATTTGTCTGGTTAAAGCCACAACAGAGATGTATCAACAGCTCGGTTTTAGCCAAGAAGAAGTGTTAATTGCTAACGCTGTACCTAAGCGTCAACACGAATTCAGAGCGGGTCGCCACGCCGCCCGTGCAGCAATGAGAACACTTCGCCCAAACTACATTGACGCTCCTATTTTGATCGGTAGTAACAGAGAGCCTCTTTTCCCCAAAAACATATCCGGCAGCATCAGTCATACTGAAGAACTTTGTTTGGCGGCTTGCGCTGATAAATATCATATTGCCAGTCTCGGTATCGATATCGAACGCAGAGTACCACTGGCCGAGGAGTTAAAGTCGGTTGTCTATACCCACTTAGAACAGCAGGTACTCAATCAAGACAATCATCTACCGAGCGCCTTGATGTTTAGTATTAAAGAGAGTGTTTTTAAATGCTTTTATCCATTTGTGCAGGTCTATTTTGATTTTTTAGATGCTCAAATTTCATTGCAACCAGATGATAATACCTCAGGCCAATTCACCGTAGAGCTTATTGGCGCCAACAGAGATTCTCTGTTGGCAAAACTACCGCCTCTTGAATTTCAAGGTTATTATATTTTTAATCAAGACTACGTGTTTTCATTGTGCTTTTTTATCCAGTCATCATGTCCAGATACCCCGATCTGCACGTAATATCAGCGAAGCGCCAGCCCAATGTCAGTTAGTCTTTCGAGCTGGTTTTTCCTGCAACTGGCTTTTGCTGCCAATGTTTTATACAACAACCACTTTATGCAACCACTGTTTTTAGCAAATAATGGTTGGGGGTACTTGATAAAGCTTGCGATTGAGAGTGGCAAAAACGTCACTCTCAACGTCAAATTGACGGATTAAACAAGCCTTCCAATCTTTTGCAAAAGCTTAAAACCTCGCAAGCTCTGATTGAATATGCTCACCTATTTGCTGCAGGATATCTGGGCGCACCATATCTCGATGTAAACACGCAATATCAATGACTTTAAAATCTCCATGGTTATATTTATCCCAGCCTGTAAAGTCCAGTCCCTTTTCTTGCGGTAACTTTTGCGCATTAAAAAACAGCACATCACCACAGTATTGGTAATCAACTTCCTCTCGTGCAAGCTCACGGTTATTGATCACCACATCCACCACAGTAGAGAGAATATCAGAGCTAAAGTTGGCCATCGAAGATCCTGCGTTTTGCAGAACTTCAATCACTTCGGTTCGGTTGAGATCAGCATGCGCTATTGGATCATATTCTATCCCAGCCATTCTGATCAGCGCTTCCATTGCTTGTTCATCGCCTTGAACGTGCATCTGTTGCCATTGCTCAGCTGGGTAAGCATCCATCATTGCGACTAACCCAACCTCTTGTCCTTGTTGCTGTATCAAGCCTGCCATTCTATGCACTAGCATCCCTCCAATCGACCATCCAACAAGATGATAGGGTCCAGTTGGCTGAATTTCACGAATGGCATCAACATATTCTTGCGCCATTTCCGTAATGGTTCTGGGCAATGCTGCTGAAGAGTTAGAGAAATTACGCGCTTGTATACCATACAGCGGTACATTCACTGGAATGGTTGCAGTCAATGAGGCATAGCACCAAGCCAAACCACCTGCCGGATGAACACAAAAAAGAGCTGGATTTTGTTGATGGCTCCGCAACGGTAAGACAATATTCAAAGCTTGCTCCTTGTCATTATCTACCAAATTAGCAGCCATACCTGCCACCGTCGGTGAAGCAAAAATCGTCGCTAGCGGGAGATCATAACCTAGATATTCTTTGATTTGAGAACTTAACTTCGCAGCAAGAAGGGAATGGCCCCCTAAGGCAAAAAAGTTATCCGTCACTCCGACGCTAGGCAGGTCAAGTAAGTCCGCAAATAGTTTGCATAATCTTTCCTCAACTAAGCAAGTTGGCCCTTGAGACCCAACTTGCTCAGATAAATCTGGCTTAGGCAATGCTTGACGATCTAATTTACCGTTTGCCGTTAATGGCCATGTTTCAAGCGACACAAAATAACTTGGTATCATATAACTCGGTAACAAGCTGGTAAGAGAGTTGACGAGATCTTGAGTGTCTGTATTCTGCTTGGATGTAGGTAAAATATAAGCGACCAAGCGTTTGTCATTATCGCGATACTCTTGCGCCAATACGACAGATTGCGCGACACTAGGGTGTTGATTCAACGCACTCTCGATCTCTTCCAGTTCAATCCGTAGACCTCGTATCTTGACCTGAAAATCACTGCGCCCACAATATTCAATCGCACCATCGGAACGCCAACGAGCAAGGTCTCCTGACATATACATCCGGCTCCCTGACGAACCAAAAGGATTATCAATAAAGCGTTCTGCCGTCAGTTGAGGTTGGTCATGGTAACCCAACGCTAATTGACGCCCTGCAATGTATAAATGACCAACCACGCCCGGAGGAACAGGCTTAAGTTCATCATCCAAAATATAAATTTGTGTATTCCAGACTGGTCGGCCAATCGGTACCGACTGTTCGGCTGAGTTGGCTTGGCAATGCCAGTAGGTTACATCAATCGCAGCTTCTGTTGGGCCATATAAGTTCTCAAGGGGGGCGTCAAAGTAAGTCGAATACTCTTGTACTAATTCGCTTGGTAAGGCTTCACCACTACAAAAGACCTGACGCAGACTGGCACAGTGTTGATCATGTACTTGCTGGCCACCTGCCCGTTGAGCATTTTCTTGTTGATTTTTTACGTATTGAACAAACAATTGCAGCATCGATGGCACAAAATGCAAAGTGGTAATTTGATGCTTTTCAATCACTTCTTGCAAGTAAATGGGGTCTTTATGCCCAACAGGCTTAGCCACAACCAAACATGCTCCAACCATCATTGGCCAAAAGAATTCCCAAACAGACACATCAAATCCAGATGGGGTTTTCTGCAAGACACGGTCATGGGCATCAATTGGATACTGTGCCTGCATCCACAATAAACGATTGACGATCGCATCATGGCTGATCACGACACCTTTGGGCTGCCCCGTCGAACCTGATGTATAAATAATATATGCAGGAGATTCGGGTAAAGGAGTAACTTGAGGAGGCAGCGGCTCAACATTTTGATATATCCAAGGCAATAATTCATCATCGACCAAGGTTAATTCACTTTCTGATGGCAGTTTACTGATCAAAACTGACGTGGTGAAAACCCTTCTAGGTGCTGAAGATGAAAGCATAAAGCGAATGCGAGCTGATGGATAATCAGGGTCAATTGGGACATAAACCGCTCCAGCAGCCAAAATGGCTTGTTGAACGACAATCAATTCCTCACTTCTCGGTACACAAACTGCAATGCGATCCCCAAGCTCAATACCTTGTCCGATAAGCCATTGGGTCAAAGAGTACACTTTGCGCCCTAATTGTTCGTAGCTCAGTTTGGCATCGTCAAAAATCAGCGCAGTTCCATTCGGTGTTACGATCCTTTGTCGAGCCATTAATGCCGAAAGTGTCGTGTCTGGAATATCATGAAACGTCTCATTCCACGTTTGAGTGATTTTATCGTATTCTCCAGGCAGAAAAAGATCGATATCCGCGATTCTGCTCGGTAAGGTTGACTGGGCACTAGTAAAAAAGTGGCCCATAAAGTGCTTCAAGCGACGATGATGTTGCTGCACTTCAGACTCAGAGTAAAGTTCCGGATTGGCATCCATATCCAGATGCAAGGTGTCACCAGATTGATAACAATACACCGAGAGGTCTTCAACGGGCCCTGTAGACAAGTTGCGTAACTGCGTCGTTGCCTCACCCAATCTAGGTTGATGAGTAAAAGGCATGATATTAACCAACGGACCAAACAAATTACGTTTGTCTTTGACTAAGTTAAGCTCTCGATGCAAGTGCTCATAACGGTAGTGTTGATGCTGTCGAACAAGTGAAAACTCATGGCTTACTTGCTGAATCAGATCACTTGTCTCCATATTGGAATCAAACTGAACTCTTACTGGCAATATATTGACCCGCATCGCTGGCGTTTGAATGGCGACAGAACCTAATCTCCCCATCAGTGGCACACCTAGCACCACTTCCTTCGCATTCGTCATGCGATGTATATAGGTGGCAATGGCTGCCAACAGAACACAAGGCCAAGTTGTCTCACTATGCTGCGCCGCGCAATACAGTTGAGCTGTACTTTGAACGCCCAGCTCACCTTTTACTCTCAAAAAGTGCTCAGCCATAACTGAAGGTTTACCAGCTAACGAAACGCTTTCGGGCATCTGGGCATAATGATGTAAATAAAAATCGCGATCGAATTGATATTGTTGTGAGGCTTTATATTTCTGGTCTTCTTCGAGCATGGCTTGCTGGCAAGCATAATTAATGCTTTCAAATTGCTGGCCAGCTAACAGACGATTATAAATATGTGCGACACGTGACATCAGTAAAGACATGCTGTAGCCGTCAATCACAATATGATGCGCAGACAAAAACCAAATACGCTCTTGCTCTGACAGCGTGAGTATTGCTGTCGAAAATAACGGCCCCTTTTCCAAATCAATCGACTTTGCTAATGCTTTATTCATCCAATCTAACGCAGCCTGATGAGGTGCGTCTTGCTTGGACATATTCACCTTTTGAATTTGCCAAGCTTGATGCTCAATATATAAGCGTGGCTCGTTGCGTAACATAATGAATTGAGCATGTAAGGTATCCGCTTCGTTAATAGCAACCGTCACCGCTTCAACAAAACAAGGCTCATTGAAGTCGCCAGAGATAACAAGATATTCTCCCGTAGTATAAATAGGACTATTTGGAACACGATGTTGAGCAAACCAAATACCAGATTGGGCATCGGTCAAAGGTAATAACATTTTATTCTGAGTTTGAACAACAGACATAACACCTCTCCCATCATGCCGAGTGTAGCGCTTGCTTAGTTTGAATCACTTGCCACCACCCCGTCAGATTCGGTTGGGTCGCCAGCTCCATAAAATGGATGTCTAAGCCCTCTTTTTGCCAATGACTTAGCAAGGTCATGACACGAATAGAATCCAAGCCAAAATCGGTTAAATGATCATGGGGAGTCAGTTCCTCTACTGATACATCCAATAACGCTGCGAGTTGTTGTTGGAGCTGTGATATCGACCGAGGAGCGACATACTGCTGTTGACCAGAAAGGTCGCTATTCGTTGTCTGCGTCACTTGATGCAAAAATTGGTCTTTATCGAGCACATGACCGCATCGACCAGCGACATAATTGAGCGCCATTTCATGTTCATCTAATGAAAAGTCCGCAACGGCATTAGTTATCATAAACGCCTGAATATCATTCATAAATGCTTCAGATGCCGTTTGAAGGCAACCAATATGTGCATACACACCAACAATAATAAGTTGGTCTCTTTTTTCTTCTTGCATAAACGCTTGTAATGATGTGCGTTGAAAGGCGCTATAACGCCACTTCGTCAAGAGTAAATCATCTTGCGTCGGCTCAAGTGACTCAACAATGCGTGTAACTTGATGCTCCGCTTTTAAGCCCGGGCCCCAAAAATCGGTCAATAAAGCCCGCTCTTTTGGGCATTGATCGCCCGGTTGTGCGGTATAAACAACGGGAATACCTGCTTCAACGCACGCTTGTTTGATGGTTTGAATGTTTGCAATCAGTTTTTGTACCAAATCGCTCTCTGCATCGAAATAATCGAGAAAGTATTGCTGCATATCGTGAATAAGCAGCACTGCTCGCTTGGGTTCCACATACCAATTAGTACGATTCTCAGGGCTGGATTTAGGTAACGTGTAATTAAAAATAGTTGGAATAGCCATAATCTTTCCTTGAGTGCTTTAAAAAATAACAGACCATGTATGTCACAATGGGGAGAGTCGCTCTTGGTTAAATAACCTCTAGAAGCTTACTTTTATTCACTTTACCGACAGGTGTTTTTGGTAAGGAATCGACAAAAACAATACGATCGGGGATCTTGAAATCGGCCACGCCTTTCTCTCTCAAAAAGCGTTTAATCTCGATGGGTTTTAATGACGAGTGTCGAGAAACTAAAGCAGCACAACTTCGTTCACCTAAAAAGTCATCCGCGATGGCAAATACAGCAGCATCATGAACTGCGGGATGTTCGATTAAATGATGCTCTATTTCCTCAGACGCCACTTTTTCTCCGCCTCGATTGATCTGAGCCTTATCACGTCCCACCACTTGCAAGTTGCCGTCTTGATCTTGTATGACGATATCTCCTGTGCAGTAAAAACCGTTTTCATCAAACACTTCCTGATTGTACTCATACGCTTGATAATAACCGCGAATCGTATACGGCCCCCGCGTAAACAGCCTTCCAGCGCTCCCAATCGGGACAGCTTGCCCAAGCTCATCTAACACTAACACTTCATCCGCAGCAGACATTGGTCTCCCTTGTGTCTGAGTGATGACTGATTCAGGATCGTCTAAACGCGTGTAATTCACTAGGCCTTCAGCCATACCAAAAACCTGCTGCAACACACAACCTAGTTCCGGTTGAACTCGCTTGGCGACAGCAGGGCTAAATCTCGCGCCTCCAACCTGCAACACAGCCAAAGATGAAAGATCACATTGAGTTCGAGCAGCCTCTTCAAGCCATAATGCTGCCAATGGAGGGACCAGTGCTGCTACGTTAATACGATGTTTTTCGATTAAATGAAAAGCGGTTGCCGGACTTGGGTCAGGGCACATCACCACGGTTCCACCCACCATAAAACACCCTAGAGCCCCAGGGGAGCTTAAAGGAAAATTATGCGCCGCTGGTAGGACACATAAGTAGCGCGTTTCGCTACTGAACTGACAAATTTGATTACTCGTACGGACACTATAAAGATAATCCGCATGGGTACGAGGGATAAGTTTAGGCGTTCCTGTCGTTCCACCCGACAATTGAAAAAATGCAAAGTCAGGGGGTCTTTGGGCATCTAATTCGATATCAGATGACAACAAACTGTGCAGCGTCGTTGCTCCTGCTGGCGTTTCACCATCTCCTGCCCAAACGACATTCTCTAGACTGGGGGTTTGTGACGTCACTCTTTGCGTGATCGCCACCATATCTACCCCTGCTTGTTGCTCGGTAATCAGCACTTTGGCTTTAGAAAAATGACAAAAGTACTGAATCTCTGCATAACGATGGGCCGACAAGGCTAATACTGGCTGCACACCAATTTTAAGTAAGGCAAAAAAGCTGAAATAAAAGGCGGCTGTATTTGTAAGATGAATAACGGCTTTATCGCCCGCTTGCAACTGAAGCCGTTGCTGAAATCCAGTTGCCAGTTGATCAACATGCTGCTTGAACATTTGATAAGTCCACTGCCCATGTTGATCAATAATCGCTACCTTGTGAGGGTATTGCTTGGTGGTCAGTTCTAGCATGTCAGGTAACGTTTGAGAGGTCCAATACCCTTCTTCACGATATCTAGCAGCGAATGTTTCTGGCCAAGGTGTCCAATCCAATGACATATCCGATGAACTCATGTCACCACCTCACAGGCCATTTCCAAATCAATCCCTACCGCATTGAAGATAGTCCGCATTTTATTGGTGGTCTCTTCCAACTCACTTTGTGGATCAGAACTCGTCACAATACCGGCACCTGCATAGGCTTTTAGGCTTTGTTTGCCCACTTCAGCACAACGAATCACGACCACCCACTCTCCGTTACCGCGCGCATCGACCCAGCCGACAAGACCGGTAAAATAGCCACGTTCAAAAGGTTCAGCTTCACGAATAAGTTCATAGGCTTTATTGGTCGGATAACCGCACACTGCCGGCGTGGGATGCAGTGCACATGCAAGTTGTAATGCACTCACTTCAGAAGACGATGCAACACCTTCAATACGAGTCGATAAATGCAACATGGCGCGAGTTTCTACTACTGATGGAACCATTGGTACATAAAGTTGATCACACCATGGTTGCAACGCTTTTTCGACCATATCAACCACTACTGCGTGTTCATGAAGGTCTTTACTGCTTTCCATCATTAACTCTGCTTGTTGCTGATTGATCGATTCATTGTCACAACGACGACGTGATCCCGCCAAAGGATTTGAGCAAACGTGTGACCCTTTCAGCGATACCAACAATTCTGGGCTCGAGCCCATCAGATGTTTTTCGAGAGAAAGTTGTCCGAGTGAGGTTGAAAAAGTGTACCCACTGGGGTTTTGTTTAAGAAGTTCTTTGAGTAAATGAGCGCGATCAATGTCTTGCTGTGTTTCAACTAAAACCGTTCGTGAAAGCACAACTTTTTCCAGAGCATCATTTTTGTCACGGCAGAAACGCTCAGCAGCCTCAACACTGCGCAGATAATTCTCATTGCTTGGAATGGAATGTTGAGAAGTTAAGGCACAATAACCACTGCCATCAGTATTGGCGTTTTTATCTTTTTGCTGCGTCTTATCTTTATCGATAATGGTATTTGGCCGAATTGGCGCACTGGTCACAAGGCGCTCAGGGACAATAAAATGAACAGGTTGTTGCTCGGAAAATGGAATCACACCAACCGCTATAGGATTATCATTGTCCGCTGTTTTCGCTGAGCTAAGCAATTGTTTAATTTTTTCATCTAATTGAGAAAATTTGACGTGTTGGGAAAACTCTGCAGCAATGCCTTGAGCTAATAATGCCACTGTCGGTGAACTAAAAAAGAACAGCGTACCACTCGTTTGATCACCAAGGCACTCCGTGAGCATATCGCGGCTCCCCATTAAGTTACGAAGCATAATTGTCTCTCAAACTGTATTTGTAAGTTTAAATTATTCACTCACAAATGAGACTCAATCTCATTTGAAATGCAGAGATTACACATACCGTTGCACTTACACAAGTGTTATTAATAACTATTATCATTTGCATTTGTGATGGAAATAATTTATAGATTGATCTTATTTACCACCAACTTCACAAATTTATCTTCTTCAAAAAGAATAGATGAATACAAATCATTATCATCCAGGTGAACAAGAAAACTATGACCGTAAATCATTGAGAGGCCAATTTATGCAAGAAAATCCGTCTATTTTCGCAGACAAACTCTGTCTTGTGACTGGGGCAGGACAAGGAATCGGATTGTCTTGTACAAAGCGCTTATTAGCACAAGGAGCAAGAGTTATTGCCTGTGATCTTGACCGTTCCACATTGGAAGAACTGTACGTAAGCCTTTCCAAAGTACAGCAAGATCGTACCACTCTCCTACCTTTTGATTTATCTGATTGGCACTCGATTCAATCGGCATGTCAATATTTACTGCAAGACAAACTTTTACCAACACATATCGTAATGTGTGCAGGAACACTCTCTATTTCCTCAGCGTTGGAGTTGAAACCAGAAGCATTAGATAACATTATCAACGTTAACCTCAAAGGTACGCTATTACTCACTCAGCAGTTGGTTAAGATGCTGGTTGATCATAATTTAAAGGGATCGGTGGTTGTTATTGGCTCAAATGCAGCAGATACACCAAGAGTGAATATGTCGGCTTATTGCGCCTCTAAAGCGGGCATCCACATGTGGGTAAAATGTTTGGCACAAGAGGTGGCTCAGTATGGTATTCGATGTAATATTGTTAGCCCGGGAAGCACTCGAACTCCGATGCAGACTCAGCTTTGGAATAAGGAACATGCCGAGCGAGACGTCATCCAAGGTGACTTAAATTGTCGCCGCCTTGGTATTCCATTAAATAAAATTGCTGAACCTGAGGAAATCACTGACGCCATCGAGTTTTTACTAAGTGACAAAGCAAGCCATATTACGATGCACGATCTAAGAGTCGACGGTGGCGCTACCTTTTAAGCGGTAAGGCAAGTTTAGGCAGCGCTGAAGGGTATAGTCGTTCAACATGAAGAATCGTTATCAAAGTCTGTGGGCTAAGGACGTTTAATCAAGCAATACTCAACTGACGCGCGTCCTTACAAAGTCTTCTAACGCAAACTCTTCCTCACTGATTACCCACTCTTCAACCAGGTCTCTCCAGTATTTGATCATCATTTTTGCGTTATCGGTATCATGTTTCTGAGCAACGATCGTATAAGAAAGTCCATTCACAGAATTGGCTAAAAAGGCATACCTCCCATAAAGTGGAGCCCAATGTGAGCGTATCAGGTGAATGTGTTCTATTGTCCCCTGCTCATAGTGTTTCTGGAACGGAAAGCCCACTAAAGAAGAGAAATGTGCATCGGTTAACCAACCCGGTTGGTTGTTTCGCAGTAAATGTTCCTGCAACTGTTCAAAGTCATGGGTATATGGAAGTCGAGACTGCAGCAGTTTATTTAAAGTTTCAATGCTATCCCAAAATGTATCTGATAATTGGATATGACTTTTCCAAGGCAATGTACTCGTTAAAGACTGAATATCGTTATAGCCAAGAGGTGAAAGAAGATTATTACGCTCATTAATATCCATACTCATATTAATTCTTATCGTCTCTTGCAGCGATGCCTGTTGCTGCCATTCAAATTTTGCTATAGCCCAATTTGCAGTCAGAAATAATATCAAGTCTATATCGATTTGCCTTGCAGAGCATATTTCCTTTAACTTTTCTAAGTTTGATTCTTTACCTAATAAATAACAGAAGTCATTATAATATTCGTTATCTTCAGTATTGTCTTTTAAGTCTGAACCACTCTGGCTATTATGATAATCCAACTGAGTATTAAGTAATTGATGAGTAACGCTACTTTGGTTCGCTGAACTATTTTGGTGCGTAAGACTATCTTGATAAGTACGTTGATTATTTTGTAAAGTCAATAAATCTGGCAATACTTCTCTTTGCTTTTGAACAACGCTTTCCCCTGAGCACAATAAATGATAATTCTTAATAATATCATTAACTAAAATCATCCCACCAACGCTGTCACTGATACTCAAATGTAGGAATAGCAACAAAGTACTGGATTCAGGTCTTTGATTATCAACCACTTGAGTGAGCTTCCAGAAATAATCGCCTTCTTCTAGAAAGGGATCTTGAAGGTTGTCTTTAACGATTTTCTCCCAAGACGAGGCCTGATACTCTTCAACGATTAAAGATTGAGAAGCGCTTAAAAACTCTATCGTTCCTTGTTTATTAATAATGGTTCTTCTCAATGCAGGATGTATCGACATAACTTCATTTGCCGCCTGCTGAAGAACATTTATATCAAGCTTATGAGATAAGTTAACTGCAATTACATTAATGTTATTACAACCATTATTAAAAAATGAAGATTCAGCCATACTTAGCTTACGATCAATAGATAAAGTCATAAATATTATTCAACATCAGAAAATAGGGTTAATCGTTAATTTTAAGATCTAGGACGCTCGGTTCTTGAATTGGCGCCCATCTATTTTATTAAACCTACCACCATTTACATTTATTTTATATTTCAGTTTTTGGAACTGTGATCATGGTTTGTCAGAATAATTAATAGTTATTTGTAACTATAGTCACAGATATTTAAAGTGAAATATGAAGATATACAGCAACAGGCTCGAGCCAAGTCTATATATGGGATATCACTTACTTGCCTTGGCCTTGTTGCTTAAATCGATGGAACTAACTCAGGAAGCTACGATCTGATCGGCTACACCCATCAATCGTCGTAGTCTCATGCCTAAACCTCGTTACAAAACAACTAACTGGAAGCAGTATAATAAAGCCCTAACAACCGCGGCTCTCTTACCTTTTGGATTGATGAGGAAGCGATAGCCGAGTGGAAGCAAAACAAACGAGGGCAAGCGTGGTAGACCTCGCCGATTCAGCGACTTAGCCATTACTACCGCTCTGATGGTGAAACGCGTTTTCTCTATGCCATTGAGAGCGCTGCAAGGTTTTCTAGACTCCGTATTTAAGCTGGCTAACATCCCGCAGGTTTGCCCCCACTACACCTGTATAAGCCGTCGATCTAATGATGTTGAGGTTTCATTTAAAACTAAAACCAGAGGTACGATACAACACCTAGCCATTGATGCTACTGGTCTCAAGGTTTATGGCGAAGGTGAATGGAAGGTCAAGAAGCATGGAACTGATGGGAAGCGCAGAGTCTGGCGTAAGCTGCACATCGCAGTAGCTACAAGCACTCACGAAATAGTCGCCGCAGAGCTGAGCTTATCCAACGTAACCGATGCCGAAGTGCTTCCCAACTTACTCAAGCAGACACGTCGGAAAATAATTGAGATATCAGGTGATGGCGCTTATGACACAAGGAGTTGCCATGATGCCATACGGAGCAAGCGAGCGGTCCCGCTTACCCCGCCACGAGAAGGGGCAGCCTTCTGGGAGCAAAGTCACCCTCGCAATTTAGCTGTGGGTTGCCAGAAGCTCTAAGGCTCCAACAAAAAGTGGAAAGAACGGTATGGTTATCACAAGCGTTCTCTCTCCGAAACAGCCATGTATCGAGTGAAACAGTTATTAGGTGGGAAATTAAGCCTAAGAAATTACAATGCACAGGTTGGTGAAACTTACGCCATGATTAAAGCGCTGAACAAACTTACAGGGCTTGGTATGCCTGAAACTCAGTGTGTTGTATAAGAATTGATCAATTGCAGGCAGTTTGGTTCTCTGACCGAATTACGCAACAAAGCCCAACAAAGCCACAAGCCCCTCCACCTTATTGAACGCACTATTCAAAATCTTTCCGATTCATGAGTAAATTAGGTACTCAAATGAGCACCTAAGAAGTGTGTTAAACTATTATAAAAACATCACACTAATAGTGAGGAATTTGTATTTATTAGAAATAAACACGCTTATAGAATCTATCTGAGCCTAAAAGGACGAGGGACCCACCATTTTATAATATCGTCACATTTTTTTCTTGGCTTTAAATATTTTGGAGCTTCATGAAGCCTATTAGTGCTGCCTCTAGCGACAGTATGCGGAAAATCGCTCTCGTAGTTTCTCCCAAATCGAGCAAATGTTTTTCTAATTTTAGTCACAATTTTAGATGGGCAGCCAATTGGTGAGTTATTAAAATGGTAATCGAAGGAGAACATCGGCTGCAAATGAATGATAACACTATTTTGTTCAGTTCCTCCACAATATCTCGAATGCCACTCTTCATATAATGGCGTAGTTGTCAGGACAAAAAACCTTGTATCTTTGTATCTAAATTCCCAACCATTATCCATATAACTTCCATCTTCTGATGGAGACAAGTCTATTAGTTTTTCTATGCTTTCACTGGAAATATTGTAGAGTATTCTATATAGCCATTCCGCTACATCTTCCATTGTTTGACTATAGATATTAGCCGGGGCTTCAATAATAAAGCTATCAAAAGGCTCAGAAGAATTATTTTGAGCATTTTTCAAATGATTAACGTATTTATCTAAGTCAGGTTTAATACACTCAACATTTTCTTCTATTGTTTTTTCTGAGTCCCACTCATATGAGTTATCCCAAAACTTCGCACTAGAAGCAAATATACAATGCGTTTTCTTCCTGAAAAGCTCTGAATTATTGTTCATTATATAAAAAATCCATTATAACTTTTTTTAATTAAGCACATTACATCCGTGTATACTTGGGGTTCAATATCCAATGATAAAGAGTCATTCGTATGAAAACAAGGAGAATAAATTATATTACCTTCTTTTGAAATAATTGAATCATGAATAACCTTCGCCCTCTTAAGTATGAAACTATCAAAAAGGGTATTTTCTACATCTTCTATTATATTTTCACTTTCATCAAAATTATAAAAGGGTTGTATAGCATTATCTTGAAATATAGTAGCAACTTTAATCAGCCTTTTTTCAAAGTGAGTAAGTTCAGGTGTATATTTAGAAAATATCTGCTCTAATATAAGGTAAAGTTGATATGTACGCCATCTAAAAACCATACTCTCTTTATACGTTCTAGACTCACCAATTGTATTCAACAAAGAAGAAAGAGAGCAAACAAGATATTTAGCATAAGAGTCAAGTATATTGTTTGTTTTTTTTAGGGTGACCGAAAGTAATTTCTCATTCTCGAAGCAAATATAATCATCTTCACGCAATTTATGTACTTTTTCATTAGACAACAGACAGACTATACTTTCAAACCAAAGCGGATGTTTTAATTTTATATGTTCATATAAATCAAAGTTAACTTTTGTAGATAAATAATTAACTTCTTCATCCGTCAAACTTTGGTCATCAACGCCAAAATAGCAAAAATATCGTCTAATGTTTTTAGTTAAGAATCCGATATCCTCATAAACCTCGAACCCCCAAGGACATATAGCTTCAAATTTTTTATTGTATTTCTTGTTAATTATTTGACAAAAATCATCTAGGGTTTCTCTCCATTTTTTGTTATCAAAATAGTCACCTTGACTAGTCTGTATCATAAGTTGGCTCATTATTCCTCCACTATTTATTATAAATTGTGATTTTTTCAGTTTGATTTACTTTGCTTTCCCTTCCAGCTAAAGAAGCGAGTAACATCCAAATTACTGTTGCAAATGCCATTAATTGAAGGATATAGTTCCAGCTATTACCATCTTCAATTATACCACCTAATACCACCGGTCCAGCTGCCGCAAAAAGATACCCGACGAACTGGGCCATAGATGATAGTGCAACAGTTTGTTGAGGATCATTAGTTCTTAATCCAATAAAACTTAAAGACATAATAAACGCACTACTATTCCCGATCCCCATAAAGATTACCCAACCTAGCGCGAATGATGGGAAAATTAAAAGTCCAATTATACTCAAGAGTACAAGAAAGGTAGAAAAAATAGATATATATCGCTTATCTACCTTACCAGAAAGTATTGGAAGTAAAACTAAAGACGGTAAGACACCAGATAGCTGTAGAATGCCATGAAGACCCGCGGAAGATTCTAACGAATAACCCATATCAGATAATATACTTGGTAACCAGGCAATAAATGTATAATTTACAAGAGATGTAAAAGCTAAAAATAAAGTGACTTCCCAAGCTACCCTAGATTTTATCATCATCGTCAGGCTCACTGCCTCATTTTTATTTGAAACAATAGCTTTATCATCCTTTAACCTAGGTAACCACATTAATAGTGGAACAATAATAATGAATAATGTAGAAAGCAGGGAAACATTCCAGCCAACATAACCATACTCACTAGCTTTCTCTGCAATTGGAAGATATATTACTGAAAAAATGGCACCACCCATACTAATGAAGAATACATATAAAGATGTAACTTCAGATACTTTATCTGGGAAATATTTTTTCACTATACTTGGTAACATAACATTTGATAGTGCGATACCAACCCCAATTAGAAATGTTCCAATTAAAAGAAGCTCAAAGCCGCCTAAAGATCTTATAATTACTCCTAAAAATATTGTAATAATTCCAAGTAACAAAGTACCTATAAGACCTAGTTTTGAAGAACATACCACTGCAATAGGGGAGAAAAAAGCAAAAGCTAAAAGCGGTAATGACGTGAGTAATCCTGCTTGGCTTGCTGAAAGGCCCAATGAGTTAATTATTATATCAATAATTGTTGCTGGACCAGTTATAGGACCTCTCATTATAGCTGCAACTGAAAATATTGACATTAACAGCATCAGGTTGTATTTAAAAAGCTTCTTCATCTTAATTTCTCTTTTATAAGTTTAATATAACACAACGAATTCTATCAAAAATAATGTCAAACTTCCGTGTCTTTTTACATAAAAAAGCAGCCAGATAATAACAAAATTATTATTTTATAAAACTTATATACAATATAATCTACAATAGTATTGATCAATATGCTGAATACAAAGTTGTAGTTAAGATCACAATTTAAAAAATCTGTTATTGAATACGGAATGGAATAATATTCAATAACTTTCCATTAAAACCAGAAGCCCACAAATATCGAATTAGAACATAAAATATAGATTATACTAGCTCAACTTGAATATGCTGGTTTGAGTAGCTGACAATAATCCGTAATTCTGGATACCAGCGAGCCTACAACTTTCCTGGTAGTGTCACATCAAAAAATTCATTGATAATTGTTCTGCTCAAGTTTTTCAGGACACTTTTCTAAAAGAAAATTCATAGTTAATTGGCGACATATTGTTGTTAGCAGTATGAAGCCGATCTAAATTGTAATATCGCATATAAGTTGCGACATCATTTCTCATGTGTTCTCTGGTTAGTTGGGGCACCTTGAGTAACCAATCGTGCTTTAGACTACCGAAGAACCTTTCTAATACAGCGTTATCCCAACAAGCACCAACATCGCCCATACTGGCTCTGATGCCGTAACTCGTCAGCAGATTACGATAACGTTTGCTGGTATATTGTGAGCCTCTGTCTGAATGAAATACCAAACCTTTAGGTGGTTGGCACAAGTTATAGGCTTTCATCATGGCTTTGCTGACTAAATCAGTGGTCATACGTTTATCTATGTGCCAGCCGACAATTCGCCTAGAATACAAGTCCATCACGATGGCCAGATACATCCAACCTTCTCCTGTTTTCAAATAGGTTACATCTCCTGCCCACACTTGGTTAGGAAGGACCAACAGGGTTAAAATTCTGGTTCAGCAGGTTGTCAGCCACTGCATCACTGTGTTTACGCTTAGTTGTGACCTTGTATGCCACACGCTGTGTAACCACTAAACCCAGCTTGTCCATCAACTTTTGTGTACCATAATCACTGATAGTAAAGCCCTCATTGCACAACCGCTTACGCAATTCCCGATAACCTAAGCTGTTTCGACTTTGCTTAAATATTGCTTTAGCTCTGCGGTACAAATGTAACTGCTCGGCCGTTATTACTTCAGTAGGTTTGTTGAGCCATGCGTAGTAGGCTGAACGACTTACGTTCATGCTTTTACAAAGCTTGGCAATTGGGTATGTCGAAGCGAGCGATTTAACCGTTTCAAACGCTATTTGGTTTCCTTTAGCAACAGGGCGCTGGCTTTTTTTAATATATCTTTTTCCATCCTTAGCTCTTTATTTTCCTTGCGTAATTTAATCAGCTCAGCACGTTCATCAGCTGTCAAAGCTTCGCCAGATTGCTATACTTCAAACTTGGCTTTCCAGTTGTAAAGCAATTTATCTGTAATACCTAGGGACGCTGCCGCCTTAGTTACGCTATAGCCTTGCTCGGTTACCAATGCCACAGCTTCTCGCTTGAAATCATTGGTATAACTTCTATTTTTTCGTTTTGTCATAGTCACCTCAATAGTAGGATTATATTCCTTTATTGAAGTGTCCGGTTTGATTAAAGCAGAACACTCATCATTATTGCCATTTATCAATACGCTTTATGTCTTTTGCAAATATGGATGAAAAAGCCCTCATCCTTGCTTTCAACAACGACTCTCTGCCTTGCTGGTTTCTTGTGTAAATAAGCTCCGCCGGACCAACGTGCTTACTCCATTCCTCTATAAAAATTTCAGCAGAACTCTTTTTAACACCAATGATTGTAGGTACAGCGTGATAGTCTTTACGAGAAACGCCCAAAAAGTCACCCTCACGAACGACTAAATACCTCGGGTTATCAATAGGAGCAAGAACTTCTGATACGCTATCAGCAAAAAGCGAAGATTCATAAAATGTTCCTCCCGTTAACGCAATGATTAAGTCGCCTTTCACATTTTGATTAATTTTCACATCTAATAAGCTCAACGATGTCGTCAAATTTTCTGTCTTTGATAACGATTCTAAGACAGCTCTTCCAATTTGCTTTAATGAGCCATCAATAGGTAAGTGTAATAGTGCAATACGAACTGCCTTAATCGTTTTGGGTAGGTTTTTAACAAAGACATAACCTAACCCTACGGCTAAAAACCAGAGTGCCATTTTTAAAGATTGATACTCCTTAAGCAATTCTACACTAGCCGAAAAAACACTGAGTGTACCGAGCAACAATTCGTGAATTAAATACTTAAAAGTGTTTTTTAAGTAGAAAGCCTTAAAACTTCTCAGTTTCGGCACCTCTACCGAAGATAGTATTTTGCCATTTTTATCAAGAATTAATGCTTCTTTCCATTTAGATGAAAGCGAGTCAATCTCTTTAAACTTCGCAAGCATCTGCTTATTACTTTCATAAACCGCATTATTAGTATCATTATCACTTGCTATGTACCATGATAATCCACTATCTAGCCTTTCAAATCCGTTCTCTATAGATTTACCTTTTTCAGCCAACCCCACAAAAGTGTCAAAGCGCTTGGTTAAGTTTGAATAATCGATCAAACCAAAATAGGATTTTCTATCTATCGCGACTAAGTGCCAAACGCTGCTAACTTTTTCTCTATCCTCTTTGTCGATTCTGATTGCCCTTCCTCTCATCTGGTTAGTAAGCATGAAAGAGCCAACAGAGCTCGCAAGGATCAGTGAGTTAATTACAGGTGCATCCCACCCTTCTCCCAATAAAGAGCGCGTTCCTACTAATGTTTTTATATGGCCTTCACAAAGTAACTCTGTAAAGACAACCGTTAATTGATTCAGAGGACCTCTGATTTCTACATAACCCGATAAATGCTTCATAGGTACAGAAGTCAGTTTGTTACTCATTTCTGCACTTTCAATCAAGTTCAATTTACTCTCATGAATAATAGATAGGCGGCCAGTTAACATCGCTATTTCATTCTTAATCTCTGATTGAGTGACTAATTTTTCAAAAATAGGCCAACTACCTAAGCTCACCTCACCGATGTTTCTATCTGAGTATATTACTTCGTCTCGAATGTAGTCGGTTAATATGACCTGCCGTAACTTTTCTCGCCTTTTCTTTAACTCTATGCGATGAATATCAACACAACCGTTTATTTTAGCCACGCTTAGCGATAACGATCGTTCAAGCCGTTTCGAATGTTCTAGCCTTAACTCACGTTTATAGAGTAATTCAGACGCTCGTAGTTGTTTTTTAAGATCTTTAACGAACAAGTCTTGAGGCTCGTTAAAATTAAATGAGCCAGAGAATAGAATGCCTTCGACTAGTTTTTGCCACCAATATCTGCTTAAAGTTGGAATATCGCTATACTCCAAGTCTAATAACACTAAAGATGCATGAGGAATTTGAATGTTTTTATATTTTAGTAAAGATAAGATTGATATTAGAATGTGGGGATCTTTTACTATTTCTTGAGCATTTTGATCAGGAGCGTTCAGCCATTTGTGCTCCTTACAAATTTCTAGGAAAATATCGTTAGAAAGCAAGTTAGCGCATAGCTGTTTAACACGTCCATCGAACTCTTGAATCCTTACTTCTTCATCAGCAGTAACATCAACAGCCCAAATATAATCTTGATGGGGACATAATGTTTCTGCCTTGACTAATTCAGGAACCGAAATTTCCTCATCAATTCGCCCACACAGTTGTTCATACTTACTCCATTGATTTTTCTGTGCATCATATGGCGGTGTTGCAGTCAATGAAACAAGGAACATATCAGGTATCGCTTGGCAAACAGTGGTTAAGACTTTCCACCACTCTTGTCTTAAATGGTGTGCTTCATCCAAAATCAGGACTTTGATATCTGAGCTTTCAAGGTGAGAAATAAAGGCTGTTAACTCTTGTGTATTTAGGTCGCTAATTTCTGCCTCTTGTTCAGGCTCTCCCTCCATTTCGTCAATATTTTTCATTTTGGCATGTAGAGCTTGATAAGTTATCGACGTAAATGCTTTTGGTTTATCTAGATCATTGCTGGTCCATTCTAAGTTAAAAGGGTCGTTGCAATTGATAAAATCACTGAGCCTACCAATCCATTGGTCTCGAATGACTCTAGTTGGAGATAATATGAGTGCTTTATATTTAAGCCTTTTAAAGACTTCTATCCCTAAGGTTGTTTTTCCTGCTCCGGGGGCAGCGACAATGTGTAATTTACGATCTTTAATGTGTTCGTCAAATGCATTTAAAACTCTTTCTTGATATGGTCGCCAGCTATATTTGAAATTTAATTGATTGAAGTCCATTTAATAACTACTCCGAAGCTAATTAATACTACTTATTGATACCCAAGTCAGCTCAAAGTGCTGTGTTCAGCGAGACGAGCTAAACTCTCAGACTCAGCAATGATTCAAGGCTTTAGGGAATATACCCAAATGACCTCAAGATGCTTGATTCAGAGCGAGGTCACTGAGCCGAATTCAAGGAAGACAACGAAGCGGAATAGCAGGGAACAAGAGTACAGCACCTTCTTCAACGAACCCTTCCGGTTTACAGCAAGCCTATTTTAGGAAACAAATGAAAAGCCCTTTCCATTAGTAAGGGCTTTATATATGAATGGCATATCATTTAGATGCAATAATGAGCGTAACTAGCTTATCCATGCATCTTTTGATTTAGCCTGTTTCTCTTTTCGGGGCCGTCCACTTCGAAAAAACGCAATAAACAATAGCGTCATGAGTAAGCCAAAAAAGGCGATCAAAATAGAGTTCATGATAGTGCTTAGTGCTTGCTTTGGGCTGATCTTTTCTATGACCGTCAGAGTGAGGTGACCATCATTATTACTCACTCTTAAAATGGTTCCTTCCACCCTTTGCTGTGAAGCTTCGGATTGCAATAACAGCAGTTCATTTAGATACGTGATACGCTCTTCTTGGTTGCTCCGGTCTAACTTAGAACGTAATCTTGCAATTTTAAGTAGCTCTTCACTTTTTGCTCCAGACCAATCAATAGTAATGGATGGTTGTTCAGGACTTGAAAGTGTTAATGATGCTTTGGTCGCTTGCCATATTTCTTGTTTGAGGCGTCGCAAGCTCGAAAAATAGGCATCCTCGTCATTTCTTACCGTGTAGCCATCATCAAGCTCCCCCGCTTTTAATGCTTCATCCCAACACGCTGACACTTCACAACTGCTGCTGGTTAGCTCTTCCCATAGTTCCGCGAATTGCTGTTTAAATTTATTACAGGCCTGATTTAATTGAGGCTCATCTACTGATAGGTTTTCAGCTCGGTCAGTTTCCTTGGCTTGATTATCTGTAGAGCAATACGGCGTAATATGATTGGCAATGAGTTGTAAGCTTTCAACTGTAAACATCGCCATTTCACTTCGACTGCGGATACGATGCGTACCAAAAGAACCATATTCGTAATTTAGACCTAAACTATTCCTTATTTTGACAATTCGTGCTGCGTAGTCGTAAATGTCTTGTGGCATTTCGGGGGCAAAGTCAGGCGCTTCGCTAATAAAGTGAATATACGCTTTTATTACTGCTTCATCGGGAGTAACTTTAAAATCATCGCCAACTAAAGGATATTCAAATTGTTTACAGTAAACCAATCGGTTGTTTTCATAGCGGCTATCCAGACATAAGCGCGGTTGAGTTATTGATAAGTTATCACCCGCTTTAAATCCATTTGTTGGCCAGTCAGCAGTGCTATTAATCTGATAGGAAGAGTTATTATTTAATATTGCAAGGCTAGCTTCTCGCCATTCCCAATGGGTATTGAACGCAATAAAAAAGATGCCAAATAATAACCCTATTGCTGCTACGATATATCGTGGCTTTTTCTTAACAGTATCTTGCTCTGAAATTGCGTTCAAGCCGATACTCATAACGGCAGATTGACTCTGTTCAATTTCAAATTGAACGTCACAACCCAAATTCACTGCGTTTTGCCATTCGTCTGGTATCCATGCCTCATTTACTTCACCATTTGGCGCGATAAATACGATCCATATTTTATTATCTATCATCCTCATCGTTTTAATTTGACCAAAGTAACGTTTCACTACCAGGTTTTCAGTGGCGGGTTTGGGGCCTTCCATAGTGAGTAAAAATAACGTGGCACAACAAACGACAGCGAGAATCACTGCTGAAAGCCAACCCGGCTCTAGTGAGAGGCCAATATCGGTGACGTATAAAAAGATACCGATAGCCAAAAGTAACAGAGTTGGCACGAGTATATTGTAAAAAGGAGAAGAAAGCTGGAGATAGCGAGCTTCAAGCAACGTCACAGGACGGTCATACTTAAATACCGCGGGGACATCCTCTTGCTCTATCGGTGTGTTGTCTTCTGCTATTGTCGCGGGCTGATCGAGACATGCTTGCTCTGAATTCTCTGTGTTTTGTAAGCAGTCATCACTTAACGCATTATTCGGCGCTTCTGGAAGAGTATTATTGACACAATCAACAATATTGTAGTCTTTGAGAGTAATGACAATCAACATGTCATCATGCAAAACTACTTCTGCATTGACCCTTTCTTCGTCGATGTATTCAATGGCTTTGTCACCCATCAGGATGGGATATTCAGCCAGAGCAAAGTAACCCATCTCTTCATCTTTGTCGTTTTCAGAGGGAATAGCATGCACTTCTAAACGTTCATCTATGCAATACACCTCTGAAGAAGTAACGTCCAATTCCCAAAGCTCAGAAATGGCAGAACGCTCTTCTTCAGAGAGATCAGTCCCACGTCTGGCGCTAAATAATCTGGCTCTTTGCTCTTTTAATCTGGCTTTTTCACTCTGATGTGAGAAAAAAGAAACAATGCCACATAAAATTATAATGACTTTAAGTATGAGTAAAAACTCTTGCATGAAACGTAAACCTTACTCGTTATTGAGTTGTAGTCCAAATCGGCTGTATTTTGAAAGTGATTGCAAATGGCGTAATTTGCTGTGGAGTTTCTTTCTGTGACGTGCAGTAACCAGTGTTAAGCTTCAACTTAAAATGCACCAAAAAACGAATACATGAATGGTAAATATCACATCATTAACCATACTACTTGGAGCTTATAACAGCGTAGAAATAGACGGCCGATAATTCACCGCCACACACTAAACATGCAAACTCTATCAAGGTATCGAAAGCTTGTCACCGTGACAATTTGACAGCTAAGCTGCCCTATTTTCAGTTACTTTCACCCTAGAGCATGTCGATTTAAACACAACTCAATTAAAGTTGCCGATTTAGACAGTTAAAAGGGGGGCAAAAAATCTCACGAACCGGAAAATTTTTACGATAGTTCATCACAGACAAACCGTATAGCCAAAATTGAATTAAAGGCTTGTTATATCGAATGACCTTAAATTATTGATTCAGAAAAATTCACCTGAGTATATACCCATGTATAACTTATCACTGAGCTCCTAACCAAAGAGTTCTTGCTGGCTAAATTTAGCTGCCAATTATTAAAAACCAACTCAGTAATTGGGTTATTTAAGCCTGTATAAAAAATGCTCTAGGTCGTGTGTATTACCAACGATTCTGACCCGACAATATTCTTTAGTAAGCGTGTTGTCTGTCAATTCAAAATGATGAGCAGACTCGACCAATATTCCGCGGTCATCAAACCAACTCGCTAAATTTTCGCCCTTCTTATAGGCTAAAAATATTGGCGTCTCGTCGTGCGTTGGGGCAACTTCGATTCCACACTGCTTTAATGCATCGATCATCGTCTTTTTAATGTTGCGGCAATCTGCTTTACATTCATCAAGAAAACTATCGATATTTGGCAATACATCACAAGCAATCTTAATTGACGTTAGCGAAGGCGTAAAAGGGATAATAATTTTGGAGAAGTAATCACGCAGATTTTTCGAGACAATAGCGTAACCAAGACGACAAGAAGCCAAGCCCAAACCTTTAGAAAAACTGCGAGTTACTACTACATTATTAAACTCATTAGCAAACTGGACCATACTCTCACCCTTTACTAAATAGTCCCCATACGCCTCATCGATTAACAGTATTGAACCAGAGTCGATACATGCTTTGACCACTGGAGCTAACTCATCGTAAGAGTAAGCTCGCCCGGTTGGATTATTGGGATTATCAATGTAAACAACGGATGGAACTGTCGCTTTAATATTTTCGCAAAGAATAGGAATAACACCCGGACTATATCTAATTGAGCGATAATAACCACCAAGCTTTATAAACTCTGATACTGCATCGACGAATTGAGGACCAAGACCAAGCATTGTCATATTATCGCCTAGAAGCTTAGAGAAAACCGTCGAGAGCATAGGCATAGAGCCATTAGAAAAGAAAACACGGTCAGGCTCAGTTCCAATATAGTTTGCCGTCAACACTGATAGCTTAGCTATATGGTCAAACGAATAATAATCGCTTAGATCATCGAGTAGCGTTTCTTTTATCGCATCAGATAAAGCTGGGCGACCTTTGGGATTAGTTCCGAGACGGCAATCAATAGTGTATAGATTACTAATATAAGAGGAAGAATCACCTCTAATTCTTTGATTAATATTCATGTTGTTCACTCAATGATGATCTAATTTTCTAGAATTTTCATACTTCCGATATTTATTCAAACTAGACTTTTAAAATCTGGTTATGTGAATAAAGTAGTAGCCCAAACTATAAAATAAGGCTGATTTGATTTTTTAGTTTCACCATAATAGGCTGAAACTGAGGATACAAGTAAGCACCAAGAAAAATATTCAGTTTTGCAACCAGACCATCTCAAGGTCATAGAAAATACTCGTTTTATCGATTTAATCAACAGCGCTGACTTAGGTATTGAATAGTGTTAGTTTCACCGATGGAGAAAAACAAATGGAGACTCATCAACAGGCTGCTACATGATCTCCACATACCACATTTTATTTCAGTATAAGTACAATAAAGAGTTTATTTATCATTGTCGAACTAAATAACTTAGCTGCTCAATAACAACTTGTCCAACCCCCCAATCATTACTCACTTCACACATACTAATACGATCTTCTTTTACGGCTAAATCACACATGAAATATCCATTAAGTCGATTTGGGTTATCAAGTCGAATTCGGAATTCAAACTCGGTTTTACTTAAGTCACGAGAGCTCTTTTCATAGGTAAATTCGTAGCCAATAATATTGATCTCAAGTGACTCTTTTGGAAACATCACGTCATAACTTTGCTTCCAATCAGCTACAGAGTCTTGCCAAGTCAATTCCGCCACCTGATTAATATAATTACAAGGTAGCTCTGTATATAATTGACACTCAGACTCATCGGGAGCGAAACAGCTAGGCCATTGATACGTGTTGGAACAATTTCCCCAGGTGTCTCGATACATTTGTTCGGTCAATGCACACACCTGAGCAATGTCTTTATATTGACATTGTTCAGAATGAGTAAATGCCATAAATTGATTCCATTTTTTTATTGCTAATCTGGCAGGCCGATAGTCTTTGAAAGCTTGCCAGTGCTCCATTCCTTCTGGAATTTGATATGCCGATGTTTGATAGCTAATAATTCGGTGTTGCTTGGTTTTACCGCCTTCAAATTCCCTTAATTTGTCTGCAAAGTTCAATAGATTTGTATCCGATAAAACCATTTGTTCACCGGATACATAAGCTTTGATTTTAATCTCATAATCTTGCTGGTACTGGCGATATTTCTCTAATAACTCAATATCTACTGAACCGGATATAAGCATCATGTAACTAGCTGAAATGTCTGCCGCAATGTCAGAAGTATCTTCCTTTTGCTGGTTTTTTGATTTCACCTGCAGTAATAAATACAGTTCCCGCCCATATTGAATACCATCAACTAATGCATCTCCGCATATATTCCTGAAATTTGTTTTACTGGTATTTGTATTAGCATTTAAAAGTGCTAAAGCTCTTGGCTCCATTGTTGGCCAAGCATCATTAATTAGCGTATAAGTTTTATCTTGAATGACGAATGCTACCGTATTATTTTGCTCTAGGTTTTGAAAGCTATTCGATACATCTCGTTGAAAGTGACTTGAAGCAGAAAAACTGCCGTATCGGCCCTCAGCATTAACAGAAAGAGCAGCTGAAAAAAACTCTTCGACTTCTGATTTGCTTGATACAACTCGCCCTTCAACATAACGACTTAAATTCTCAATTCTTTGATAACTTTGATTGATAATACATCGATTCCTTGTTGGCAACTCTGTAACTAAGTTAAATCCATACCCTAGACGATGACCGTTTAATCCTTTTATTGAGTTATTTAAATCATTTATTTCTGATTGGGTTAATAATTGATTCTGTGCTTTTTCCCACAAAGCATCAAGCAGAGCTAGTCTTGGTGTTGCGTGAGAATTCTGGTTAACGAAGAAAATACACATACAAAGTATTACAAATAACTTCATCATCTTATACCTTTATTACATTATAATATAAGCGGTATTTAATGGGATCTTCTGTTGTAATTCACACAAATTGTTATCATATTGTGAAGTCAGTGTATAATCATTAGCAAAAAATTTTTGTCATTAAATCAAGGTTTGTTACAAAAACCTCGCGGCCCGTCAATCTTTAAAGATAATTCATCGTTTAAAAATCTTCATAGCCATTCTTAATTCAAATGTCAGCTTCATAAACACTTTAAATTTTTTCAACAAATCATTAATGCCTTAGTGACCTAAAAATAATTAATTCACACCAGTGGCATAGATTAATTGTTCTGATTATCTTTCGTGAGCTAAGCCTTTCTCAAGAAGATGATCTCTGCTAACTCGTGGTAAAGTGAAAGAGAAAACGTTTGTGGATATACATTGATGAATGAGGATATTTAGTACAAGTCTTAAATGAAAAAACCCCGGTAGCTCATTGAGCTATCGGGGTTCTTAGAATGAATGGCACGCCCTGTAGGATTCGAACCTACGACCACATCCTTAGAAGGGACGTGCTCTATCCAGCTGAGCTAAGGGCGCGCTACAGGAAAGAATTATACGAGTTAAAATGCTTAAATCAATGTGTTTTTATAACATTTTGATTCAAATGCTTAAAAAAAAATCAACTTAACGTTTAAAGCTCAAAAAGACAACAATGCAAACGTTTGCGTGTGGATGTTAATACTATTTTCTGCGACAATATCTGCAAACAATTTGCCTTATCAATCTCAAAAGGAAAGTCATGACAGCTCAAAATATCGATGGAACACTTATTTCTCAAACCGTTCGATCCGAAGTTGCTGCTCGAGTAAAAGCTCGTCTAGAATCTGGCCTTCGTGCTCCTGGTCTTGCTGTTGTTCTGGTTGGGGACGATCCCGCTTCCCAAGTTTATGTGGGCAGTAAGCGTCGTGCTTGTGAAGAAGTAGGCTTTGTCTCTAAATCTTTTGACCTTCCTGCTTCTACTTCAGAGAATGAATTATTAGCTTTGATCGACCAACTTAACGATGATGCAGAAATCGATGGCATCCTGGTACAATTACCCCTTCCTGCGGGTATTGATACCACTCAGGTGTTAGAGCGAATCCAACCCGAAAAAGATGTTGACGGCTTCCACCCATACAATGTCGGTCGATTGGCTCAACGTATTCCTAAACTGCGTTCTTGTACTCCGAAAGGCATCATCACGCTGCTGGAGCGTTACAACATCGAATTGCGCGGCAAGCATGCGGTTGTTGTAGGGGCTTCTAATATCGTGGGCCGCCCAATGACTTTAGAACTCCTGCTCGCTGGCTGCACCACGACGACTTGTCATCGTTTTACCAAAGACTTGGAGTTTCACGTCCGCCAAGCTGATTTGGTTGTCGTGGCAGTAGGTAAACCGAATTTTATTCCCGGAGAGTGGATAAAGAAAGGAGCTGTTGTGGTTGATGTAGGTATTAATCGCTTAGCCTCTGGTAAACTTGCTGGGGATATTGAGTTCGATAAAGCAAGAGAGAACGCGAGCTTTATTACACCTGTACCAGGTGGCGTTGGTCCGATGACTGTAGCAAGCTTAATTGAAAATACTATGCTGGCTTGCGAACAATTTCATACTCATAAGTGATGACCTGTATGATTTAGGGCATGAGGGATAAACACGCCCTATCACACATTTCATATCGTCGGGACTATGGTTACAACCAAGTAACTTCAAGATGCAATGTTCAGCTTAAAGTTACTTGGACAAGAGCCCTGAGTTTTATGAGTTGACGGATTTAAAAACTAATACGATCTGCTAGATGGCTGACTGCTAAAGCAAAATAGTAAGAACGATTCCACTTCATTAGCACATTGTAGTTATTGTAGACAAGATAAGTTCGGCCACTTTCATCGTCTGGCATAATCAACCAAGCTTTAACGTCTTTATCAAGTTTTGGTAGTGGCGTACCATCGTATTTGGTAATACCAAGCTTACTCCACTCTTGCAAATACTTGCCTTTGTCGGCTTCCCTACCCTCAAGTTTATGATCAATACCATGTGGTACTTTCACTTGACGGCCCCAAGTATAATTATCGTCCCAACCAAACTGACTCAGATAATTCGCTGTCGAGGCAAAAACATCGGCTTTAGAATTCCAAATGTCTTTCTTACCATCATCGTTACCATCAGCGGCAAAACTCAAAAAAGAGCTAGGCATAAATTGGCACTGACCCATCGCACCAGCCCAAGACCCTTTAAAGTCTTTTAATGCAATATGCCCTTGATCCAAAATTTGCAAAGCCGCCATCGTTTCTTTGCGAAAGAAGGCTTCACGGCGCCCTTCGAAAGCCATCGTTGAAAGTGCATCAATCACATTGAAGTTACCGGTAAACTTGCCAAAATTACTTTCAACGCCCCACAATGCGACAATAAAGCGTGGCTGAACACCATACTTGTCACCAATGCGCTTTAAGTCGGTATAATGCTGCTTGTATAACTGCTTTGCTTGCTTAACCTTCCACTCCGGGACCGCTCGCGGAATGTATTCGTCTAAAGTCAGCTTTTTTTCTGGCTGATTTCGGTCGGCTTTTACCGCTCTAGGCTTATAATTGACGTCAGCAAATGCGGAAGTAATTACTTGTTCAGAAATGCCTTTATCTCGAGCTTCTGCACGCAGTTTGTTTAGGTATTCGTCAAATCCCTCGGAACTTGCCAAAGCACTACTACAAATGCTGATACTGAGTAAAGTTGCAAATCGTTTTTTCACATCACTCTCCTTGATGGGCGAAATAAGTTCTCAGAACAAAAGAGCTGACTTTACTCACCTTTTTGCTGAGATTTTTGTTCTTTATATTTTTCTAATAAGTTTTCAGGGGGTGGCGGAACTTGCAGAAAGAAGCCATCATTAATCAGTGATGTCTTTACTTTCTCAACATCCACCTGTGCGAGTGTTCGGCCATCTAACTTGATCGTCATTACCGGTAGAGGTTTACCAAACATCTGCATTAGCGCATCAGGGACTTGAGAAAAGTCATCTTTCTTTGGAATGTAGAGGTATGTGCCCTCTTTTCTGGTACTCTTATAGATAGAACAAAGCATGATGACCCTTTTTATGCTGAATTACCCGTCTTAACACGGATAGGATTAAAAGTATTAAAACTCAGACAAGAAATAAGGCGCCAAATTAAAATTAATTTTATCATTTAACGTCTTGAAACCTTGCTGCATCAAAGGATGGAATATAACATGACACCTATAGTTTATGGCAATCCTCTTTCAATAAAGGAAAGATGCACACGATGACCCATTCACCAGATCTTAAAGGTAGCAGTTTTACTCTGTCAGTTTTACACCTTTCTGACAACGAGATCGTTAAAACGGTCAATTTTTTAAAAGAAAAAGTTGCGCAAGCCCCTTCTTTTTTTGCTTCAGCACCACTTGCCATCAATATATCCAAGGTAGAAGGCGACATTGACTTTTCGACCTTAAAACAAGGCATTGCTGATGCAGGCTTCATTCCTGTTGGCGTGACTGGTTGTAAAGATAAGCGAACCCAAAACCTCGCCTCTGAGGCTGGATTCGCAATTATGTCGGCCAGCAAATCACCCGCACAAGCACCCGCCAAAATGAATCCCACCAAAGTCGTCCATACACCGGTCCGTTCTGGACAACAGGTTTATGCGAAAGATTGCGACTTGGTTTTACTGGCTCATGTGAGTGCAGGAGCCGAAGTGATCGCTGATGGTTCGATTCATATCTATGGCACATTGCGTGGACGAGCGATTGCCGGAGCAAGTGGCCAACAAGAAGCAAGAATATTTTGTCACGATTTACAAGCTGAGCTGGTTTCCATCGCTGGAGATTACTGGCTGAGCGATCAAATTCAGAGTGAGTATTGGCAAAAGAAGGTAATGATCAGTAAAGCTGAAGAATCATTACATCTTCAAACGCTCACGATATAGTTTAAAAAGGAAATAAAATGGCACGCATAATTGTAGTTACCTCTGGTAAAGGCGGCGTGGGTAAAACCACATCAAGCGCAGCAATCGCCTCAGGTTTAGCACTAAAAGGCAAAAAAACCGTCGTGATCGACTTTGATATCGGCTTGCGTAACCTCGACCTTATTATGGGGTGTGAGCGCCGCGTCGTATATGATTTCGTCAACGTCATTAACGGTGAAGCAACACTTAACCAAGCAATGATCAAAGACAAGAGAACAGAAAACCTGTTTATTCTTCCTGCCTCTCAAACTCGTGATAAAGATGCACTAACCAAAGATGGTGTTCAGCGTGTCTTTTCTGAACTTGACGATATGGGCTTTGATTTTATCATCTGTGATTCACCAGCAGGTATTGAGCAAGGTGCATTAATGGCCTTGTATTATGCCGACGAAGCCATTGTCACCACCAACCCTGAAGTATCTTCTGTCCGTGACTCTGACCGTATCCTTGGCATTTTAGATTCTAAATCCCTTCGTGCTGAACAAGGCCTAGAGCCGGTTAAGCAACACTTATTACTGACTCGTTACAACCCTACCCGTGTCACCCAAGGTGAAATGCTTAGCGTCCAAGATGTCGAAGAAATCTTGCATATTTCATTGCTTGGCGTGATCCCTGAAAGCCAAGCCGTTCTGAATGCTTCAAATAAAGGGGTCCCGGTGATCTTTGATGAGAATACTGATGCAGGTATGGCTTACTCAGATACGGTTGAACGCCTACTAGGTAATGAAGTTGAGTTTCGTTTCTTAACCGAAGCGAAGAAAGGTCTCTTTAAACGACTGTTCGGAGGCTAGATAGAAATGTCACTATTAGAATTTTTCCGTCCACAAAAGAAAACGTCAGCTAATTTAGCCAAAGAGCGTTTGCAAATTATTGTGGCAGAACGTCGCAGCCAAGATGATCCAGCACCGTCATACCTGCCTCAATTAAAAGAGGACATATTAACGGTCATTCGTAAATACGTCGCCATCGACGCTAACATGGTTGATTTAACGTTTGAGCAAAAAGACGATGATATTGCCGTCCTTGAACTCAACGTCAAGCTGCCAGAAGATGATAATTAATACTAGGCTTGGCGAGACTTGCTTATCTTGCTATCGCTTGGGGTAAGATATGGAGTATAGAGGTTGGTATTCAACACCAACCTTTATACTCAAGTCGCTCCATGATATATGACTATATTCAAGTGACCCTAGGATGCTTGATTCAAAGCGATATCACGGGGATTACTTTAGTACCTTGAGCATTTTTTCACCGACCAGAGAACAACGCCAGCCTTGCATCAAATCTGGCAGCAGTGATGGATCACAATCTTTTTTCCAGACCCAACTGACCAATTGGTTAATTTGCTTTTTAGAAGCTAAAAACTCTGTTGCTAATCCCGTCTGTTGCGAGACCACTTTGACCACGTCTTTGAGGTTTTTAAAGATCTGTTTATAACCCGGATAGTCCATCAAGCGTGTGATCGGCTCTGGATATTCATCGACCGGCGTTTGCTTAGCCTTTTTGACCATCGCGGCTATCTTTGCTCCATGGCGTTGCACAGAACGAATATCCATATCTTCTGCTTCCATTTTATGGAAATTCGTTAAGCCCAGTTTGGCCACCGTCAGTAGATCGGCTTCTTTAAAAATAAAATTCAATGCCAAGTCACGTTTAACTGCTTCTCGGTAGCGCCAAGTGGCCAAAGGTTTAAGGTTTGCTAACTGAGCGGGCTTAAGCTGCCAAGCTCCTTTGATATTACGATAGAGGTTGTCTTCATCGATATCTTGAATGCGCTTAGAGACCAAAAGTTCACTCTCTTGCTGCGAGGCTTCCCACCAGCCTGCTTGCATGACCTTTTCTAACAATATCTCATAAAGTGGCATTAAGTAATGTACATCTGCTGCTGCATAGTCCAATTGCTTTTGAGACAGTGGGCGTGCCATCCAATCTGTTCGCGATTCACTTTTATCCAGTTCCACATCAAGATATTGTTCAACTAAAGAGGCAAAACCAGTTGACAGCCCATGCCCTAAAAAGGCGGCCATAAGTTGTGTGTCCACCATAGGAAAAGGAGTACAACCAAAAGCATTTTGAAATACTTCGAGGTCTTCCCCACATGCATGCAGAACCTTTAGCACAGAGCTGTCTTTGAGTAATTCAATAAAGGCGGTCATATCCGTTAATTCGGTTGGATCAATTAACGAAAGATGCTCTCCATCAAAAAGTTGGATCAGCCCTAACTGCGGATAGTAAGTTCGAACACGGACAAACTCAGTATCTAGCATGACGACATCGGCGTTTCTGGCCAGAGCACAAACTTCAACCAACTCTGTATTTTTTGTAATCATTTGATAATTCACAGGCTTCTCGCTATGAAAATGCCAGCATTACGCTGGCATGCTAACCTAGAGGTTAGGGTCTATTGACCTAGAAATAAGAATAATATTGGCCTATTAACAAGGCTATATTGAGCTTAAGGACAAAACTTAAGCACGTTTTTTCTCAAGTTCCGCATCGTTTTCATCACGCAGCACTCGGCGCAAGATTTTACCCACATTTGTCTTGGGCAAGTCTTCACGAAACTCAACAAGTTTAGGCACTTTATACCCGGTGAGATGCTGGCGACAATGTGTAATCACTTCTTCTTTGGTCAAACTTGGATCTCGCTTAACCACATAAATTTTAACCAACTCACCTGAGACCTCATGTGGTTGCCCGATCGCAGCAACTTCTAGCACTTTGCCATGAGATGCAACCACATCTTCAATTTCATTCGGATAAACATTGAAACCAGAAACCAAAATCATGTCTTTTTTGCGGTCGACAATATGCAAGAACCCTTCATCATCAAACTTAACAATGTCGCCAGTTGACAGCCAACCGTCTTTATTGATGACTTCTTTCGTTGCCTCAGGACGTTGCCAATAACCTTGCATAACCTGAGGGCCACGAACCTGCAGTTCACCCGTTTCAGTGTTAGCCAAAACATTACCTTCATCATCGACAATCCGAACATCAGTTGAAGGGACAGGCAAACCAATAGAACCGTTATAAGCGACTAAATCATGTGGGTATGCAGCCACCAGCGGTGAACATTCCGTTAAGCCATAGCCTTCCAGTAAGTAACATCCCGTGCTTTTTTGCCATTTCTCAGCAACCGCACGCTGAACTGCCATACCGCCCCCAACCGCAAGGCGTAGATGACTAAAATCAAGCTCATGAAAATCTTCATTGTTAACTAACGCATTAAACAGAGTATTAACGCCTGTAATCGCGGTGAAAGCATGCTTTTGTAACTCTTTAATGAAGCCAGGAATGTCGCGCGGGTTAGTAATAAGCAAGTTATTACCGCCCATTTCAAGAAATAACAGGCAGTTTACCGTTAGAGCAAATACGTGATACAGAGGTAAAGCGGTGACCACCAGCTCGCGGCCAGGTGAAAGCACGGGGCCATATGCTCCTTTCGCCTGCATTACGTTGGCAATCATATTTCTATGAGTAAGCACGGCCCCTTTCGCGACACCTGTTGTGCCACCTGTGTACTGTAAGAATGCAATATCATCACCAGATACATAGGGCTTGACGTATTGCAAACGTCGTCCTTTGTAAAGGGCTTTACGCATAGAAATCGCACCTGGCAAATCGTACTTCGGTACCATGCCTTTGACATACTTAACCACGAAATCAACAATCGTTCCTTTCGCTCTGGGCAACATCTGGCCCAAACTGGTTAAAACAACATGTTTCACTGGGGTTTTATCGACAATTTGCTCTAACGTATTAGCAAAATTGGACACGATAACAATCGCGGTCACCCCTGCATCATTTAATTGATGCTCTAGCTCACGGGGAGTATAAAGAGGGTTAACATTAACCGCGATACAACCTGCTCTTAATACCCCAAACAAAGCAACGGGATATTGCAGCAAGTTAGGCATCATAAGCGCAACACGATCGCCCTTTTTTAAGCGTAATTCGTTTTGTAAATAAGCAGCGAATGCACGGCTACGCTCTTCCAGTTTTCGGAAGGTCATGACCGAGCCCATGTTCATAAATGCTGGCTGATCTGCATACTTTTGTACAGACTGCTCAAACATTTCAACCAAAGATTCATATTGCTCAGGATCGATAGTTTCAGGTACGTCATTTGGATAGCGTGAAAGCCATGGTTTATCCACGATATTACTCCTCGTTTAACACTGGCTAAAAGAATAGCGTTCTTTTAAGTCGTTCGCTATTAGAGCACAGCAACTGTGCTTGAGCATCTTCTACTCAAACACTTATCTAAATTTTGTTAACAACCCCAAGGATTAACTTAGAGGTTTCGAGTTTTTGCTCTAAATGGCAGTGATGCCCGCCTTGGACGATGACCATTAGTGGTTGATTTTCGCCCCAAGAAACAGGAGTCAGTTGGTGCTTTGGAAAGCCCTTGTCACCTAAAATAATCAAGTGTGGACATCGAATCTCTTGTATAAAGGCTAGAGCATTATGCTGAGCCATTCGGTAAAGGGAACTGCATTTCAATTTTCGGTCGTAACGCCAATACCATTGTTGGTTACGGAATTCCGTGCCACGTTCAACAATAGGCATTAACTGCTCTTCGGTCAATTGGTTGACTTGCATACGCATCGAAAGTGCCACATCTAAAGATGCCATTCCTCGCTCTACTTTACTACTTAGGCGCTGCCGACTTAACACGCCATCACGCAGCCTTTTTACACTATAGCTTGAGTCTTCCGCTAACGGCGCTACACCTTCGATTTGAACCAAAGCCTGAACGTGCTCTGGGAAAGCAGCACTATAGCAACTTGCAATTAAAGCACCAAGTGAATGGCCAACTAACACCACATGATTCGATGAGAGATCAGACAACAGCCTATGTACATCATCCACATAATCATGAAAGGCGTAATAGTTATCTGCTGCTTTGTGGCTCGATAATCCATGACCAAACAAATCAATGGCCAATAAATGCAAATCGGGGGCGAGCTGATGCATTGTTTCCATGATGGCTATAAAGCTACCTGCATTATCTAGCCAACCATGGATGAAAATAACCGATGTCCCCGCAGACTGTTGCTGACCCAACTCAAGAGCAGCCAACGTGCCTGTTGAAAGCTGAAAAGTTCGCTCATTAACCATGAACTACCTCACTTGTTTAATCACCTGCCCTTCTTGAGGGAAGTCAAAGTAAGGTATCCGACAGTTAACCGAGTAGCATGGATACCCATAGTTTGAGGTGTCGTACATTCGCACACGCTCCTCAATTTTCCACAAGCGGTAACCGTCACCGTCAAGGGCAGGAAAAAGGTAAGGGTGCTCACCAACCTGCCCTTGCTCTTGGCCTATCGCTTGACCAACAACCGTGATCAATCGACCTTGACTAAACGCGATAGGTTCTAGGTAACCATCAAAATAAGCCACAAAACGACCTTGAGGTTCTTGGTTGATGTCCGGGCGACCCGATGAATCAATCGGTAAGTTGACAATCTCTATGCGTGTACGCTTTTTCTGGTTTTCTGTTTTGGCGATAACCCCACCCAGACGAACGTCATCCACCACCTGCCCTTTACTTTGGGCAAAGGTCAGGTAGTCCGTCATTACTGATTCTGAGTTCGCATTCAGCTCTGATGGAAGCGAACTGCAAGCCGCTAAAGCGAAAACACTCATAATTACTGCGAAATGGCGTTTTCGAATCAAAGCCAGTAAATTTACGACTGCTCGCTTACACATAAATATCAACCCCCATTAATTGAGCCAGCTCTTCTTTCCTTGATCGGTTCATAATGTCCATATATTGTTCCATTGCTTTGCGAGCATGTCCTTCTGGTAAGTCATAATGAACTTGAGCACGATGCAGATGTGATTCATCAATATGCTTAATCGAATGCGCAACCGCATTGGCTACTTTTGAGGGCTGCCCAACAGAAGACTTTGACTCCGTTTTCTTCGTCTGCTGTTTTTTCTGTGTTTTTTGGGTTCGATGTGCACCTGGAATAAGTCCAGGAGGTAAACCATTAATCGACGACATAACACCCTCTCACAAGCAAGCTATACATTTGTCTGACCGTTAGCAAGGTGGAATACTATTCACGACCCGGCAGCTTTTTCCATGTCACATTATCACGTAAATAAACCGGGCTCGAATCTTCAACTGCGACGGTGTTACCAAGTTCGAACTCTCGCTGAGCCAAAATCACAATATCTTGCGAGTCAGGGTACAAAACATCCGTTTGTATAAAGCTAAGAGGCAAAGCTGCTAATGATTCTTGATAAGCTTGCCACCCCGTCCCGGCTTGCGCCCATGTCTTATTATCTGCTTGGACTTCATTGGCTAAGCGCTCAGGTGGAATGACACATTCTGCATCGACGGCTGTCCATGCGCCATCAGTTTGACGAGCATAACGGGCCCAGTAAACTTCACTCATACGAGCATCAATCGCAACGGCAACGTCTGTTGCTCCATGCTTACGATAGCTAGCCTGAGCCATTGCAGCAAGAGTCGAAATACCAATCATCGGTAAATCTGCGCCAAAAGCTAAGCCCTGAGCAATGCCAATACCGATACGTACTCCAGTAAAGCTTCCTGGACCTTGACCAAAAGCCAAAGCATCGAGTTCGTGTAAACTTAGTCCTGCTTCTTTTAAGACTTCATCCACCATAGGAAGCACTTTTTTCGTATGGTCACGAGGAGCCACTTCACTACGTGAAATCACTTTGTCATTGACCAGTAAAGCGACTGAACAATTTTCAGTAGCGGTATCGATAGCAAGAATTTTTACGCTCATTTCACTCTCTAAAATGTAAAATTTAATCGTTTATGCCAACACATCTAATCTGTGGCTGTCTGTTCTGACTTTAGGAAAACTTTGATTTGTTCTAAGTCTCGAGTTCTTGGTATTGGAGGCAAGCTGCCTAAAAAGACCCCGCCATAGTCTCTTGTGACCAAACGGTTGTCACATATAATCAAAGCTCCTCGGTCTTTTTTATCCCGAATTAAACGCCCTACCCCTTGCTTCAAAGTGATCACCGCATCCGGTATTTGTACCTCAGCAAAAGGCTCACCTCCTCGCAAACGACAATCTTCAATACGTGCTTTAAGCAAAGGATCATCTGGGGCAGTAAAGGGTAATTTATCAATGATAACACAGCTCAGTGCATCACCTCTAACATCGATCCCTTCCCAGAAGGCACCCGTCGCGACCAACAAGGCATTGCCTAATTCCATAAACTCTGCAAGAGTCTTTTGCTTACTCATCTCACCTTGCATCAGTACAGGTAATTCCAGTACTTCACGGAAACGTTCCCCGAGCTCTCTCATCATGCTATGTGAGGTGCATAAGAAAAAGCAACGCCCTTCATTTTCCTCAATTACAGGCGTTAGCATCTTCACTAACTTATCTGCCAAGCCTGGGCTGTTTGGCTCTGGTAAGTAACGGGGTACACACAAACGCGCTTGTTGCTGATAATCAAAGGGAGACGGCAGCGAAAATTGCTGTGTTGGCTTTAAGCCTAAACGGTCAGTAAAATGCTTAAAATCGCCGGATACCGCTAAGGTTGCTGAAGTGAATATCCACGCACCTTGCTTAAGTTCTATCTGCTCATGAAATTTATCCGCAACGGATAATGGCGTGATATGCAAAGCAAAATGACGCGGAGAAGTGTCATACCAATAGGAGTAACCCGTAATATCGACATCACACACGCGATCAATTCGACCTTTGATAAGATTGGCACGCTCAAATGCCGTGTCCAATAATTGACTTCGTCCCAGAGCTAACTTGAGCACGTCAATGGTCAGCTCTAAGCTATCAGTGAGGCGCACCAATTCGCGTTTGATCGATTCCGATTGCAGTGCTTCACGCCAGTTACCGCGAAAGCCTGGTTCACCCAAGACGATGCGCATATCCATGGCACTTTGTAGCAGTTTGTCGCCTACTTTTTGCAATTGACGCATGTCCTTGGCTTCGGTGCGATAAGCGATTTCGATATCTTTGGCTAATTCTTGAATTTGCCGACTCGAGAGCGATTGACCAAAATACTCACTGGCAATGTCCGGGAGCTGATGAGCTTCATCAAAAATAAATACATCCGCTTCGGGTATTAATTCACCAAATCCCGTTTCTTTGATCGCTAAATCAGCAAGAAATAAATGATGATTCACTACAACAATGTCTGAATCCATCGCACGTTTGCGCGCCTTTAACACAAAGCAATCCGTATAACTCGGGCACTCTTTACCCAAGCAGTTATCATTGGTCGAGGTAATCGTGGGAATGATCATGCTGTCTTCTGGTAAGTCATCACAATCTCCCAAATCTCCTGTTTTGGTTTCCGAAGACCAAGATCGAACCTTAACCAGTTGCGTTAATAAGTTTGGGTCAGCGTCGTGACCATGGCTTTCGACCATTTGCCTACTCAGCCTGTCTAAACATAAGTAGTTAGAACGCCCTTTTAATAGAGCGACTTGACCATAAAAACCCAGTGCATCCACCATTAAAGGCAAATCTCGATGAAACAGCTGCTCTTGTAAGTTTTTAGAGCCTGTGCTGATGATGATTTTTTTACCACTGAGCAAAGCCGGCACAAGGTACGCAAAAGTCTTGCCAGTTCCGGTACCGGCCTCAACCACCAGCTGGGTTTGATCTTTGATCGCAACGCTAACCGCTTCCGCCATATCAATTTGAGGCTGTCGTGCTTGAAAGCCCGGAATTGCTTTACCTAACGCGCCATCTGAAGAAAATGTTTTTGCGATCATGTTTTACTTCTACTGAGAAAAATTGAACTGATTATACCAGAGGTTGAAGGCAAACTTCAGTCATCAAAAAGACGAGATGCTCGTACCCGTCTGAGAAGTGATTGAAACTCAGTTGAGAATCGATTATTTATGTTATACCCAAGTGACCTCACATCAGACAAGGAAGTACTGAATTTATGGAAAAGAAAACCCTTTTAACCCATTGTAATGATGCGCCAGGACTGATCGCTAAAATCACCAACATTTGTTACAAGCATCAACTTAACATCGTTCATAACAATGAATTTGTCGACAACACCAGCGGTCACTTCTTCATGAGAACAGAGCTAGAAGGTTATTTTAACGATCACACTTTTCTTGCCGACCTTGATCAAGCACTCCCTCAAGGGGCAAAACGTAAATTGATCAGTTCTGGTCGCAAAAAAATCGTCATTTTAGTCACGAAAGAAGCCCATTGTTTAGGGGATATCTTGATGAAAAACTATGATGGCAGTCTAGATGTCGAAATCGCAGCTGTAGTCAGTAATTACGATACATTGCAACCTTTAACCGAGCGATTTGATATTCCTTACCATTATGTCACTCATCAAGATCTCAGCCGAGAACAACATGAACAGCAGGTTTTGGCAGTACTTGAGCAATATAATGCTGATTACCTCGTCCTAGCCAAATATATGCGAGTCCTCACTCCCTCATTTGTCGAGAAATACCGCCATAAGATCATCAATATTCATCACAGTTTCTTACCTGCATTTATTGGCGCTAGACCCTATCAACAAGCTTATGATCGTGGTGTAAAAATTATTGGCGCAACGGCTCACTTCGTCACTAATGATCTCGATGAAGGTCCTATCATTAAGCAAGATGTTATCCCTGTTGACCACACCTTCAGTGCACAAGATATGGCACAAGCCGGCCGTGATGTTGAGAAGAGTGTCTTAAGCAAAGCGCTTAACAAGGTACTCAACGATCATGTTTTTGTTTATGGCAACAAGACGGTGATCTTGTAAAGCATGGCCTCACTTGACGAGTACCACACCAAGCCCACTTAATTAGTGGGTTTAATCCCCCCCTATTAACTCGTAATAAATCAACAGTATTTAATCCATTTCAAAATGCAACTGTTTACTTACTCAGTAAATACGTTTAGTATTCGCGACTTTTATAAAACAAAGCAACAAAAATAAGGTATGAGAATGAAAAAAACGTTAGTAGCTTTTTTGATTGGAGCGGCTTTACCTGCAGCAGCAACAACACTTGAACCACTTGAAAGAGACGCCTCCGCACGAATTGTCGGTGGAGAGCCTGCTAATACTAAAAACTGGAAGTTCATTGCTTCATTGGTACAAAAAGGATATCCGGCCTCTGAGGGCCATTTTTGTGGTGGTAGTTTCCTTGGCGGTAAATATGTATTAACGGCTGCACACTGTGTTGATGAAACGAATGCAGATAGTATCGACATAGTTCTTGGCTTATACGATCAAAAAAAAGAATCTCAAGCACAACGTATCGCCGTCAAAAATATTTATCAACATGCCGGATATAATCCTGAAATAATGAGCAACGACATCGCCGTTATCGAACTAGAAAGAAGTGTTGATAATGCAACGATCGAATTAGCAGACTCAAGAGTGATCGAAAATATGAGAGCTGGCGATAAAGTCTATGTTGCAGGTTGGGGAGACACCTTAGATGAGAGTGTACAATCCCCAAACATCTTGCGAGAAGTTGACGTACAATACGTTGACCGCGCAGCATGTCAAAACCTAGGTGGGGCTTACGCTGAAATATCCGTTGATGCCATTTGTGCAGGGTATTCAGACGGTGGAAAAGACAGTTGCCAAGGAGATAGCGGCGGCCCTCTTATCGCCAATGATAACGGCATTAACAAATTACTTGGTGTAGTGAGCTGGGGATTGGGTTGTGCTCAGTCAAACGCTTATGGTGTTTATGCCAATGTTGCCCATTTTAAGACAAATGGTTGGATAGAAAGCCACCTAAATACCATTAGCTACACCCAATACCGTGATCTTGGACTAATAGAAAAAAAAGCTCGGCAAGATACCTTCACCATTCGCAATGATGAAGCCATCGTGCCATTAAATATCACTGAAATAACATTACCTGAAGGGGTATCGGTAACCCAAAACACTTGTACTCAAACTCTCGCGCCTTCTCAAAGCTGTGAGCTTACAATAAATTACACTCCAGACAGCTCGCAATCGTCTCAAACAATAGAGTTCACGACTGACCATTCTAAATTACCTAAGTTCACTACTACCCTTAAATATATAGCTATCGACAAAGCAAATGCTGCGGTAAGCGGTGCCGTTCCGATTAAAGGTGCTAAAGTGTTTACCAGTGACAAAGCATGGACAGAGAAAAATGGGGAGCTTCAGTCATCCCATATATGGGAATCCAATGGCGAGTCTATTCTGTACATCACTGATTTGCCCAAGGGGACTCTACAACTAGAATATAAAGCATTGATAGCTAACTCTAACGCCTTTATTGTGCAAATAAATGATGATTGGGACTTACTTGAAGAAAGTGCTGACTTTGAACAGATATCGATTAAACTTGAGAAATCATCCAACAGCCTTCAGTTTGTTTACATAAAAGACGATACACCTTATGAGAGCTCTAACTCAGCTATCATCGCCCCCTTCGAGCAAGCATATATTCGTAATATTAAGATGCTAGATAATGACAGAAAACGTTCAGGCGGCAGTTTCTCTATCGGATTGCTAGTACTATTGGGGGCCGGACTGTTTACTCGTCGTAAAAGGTGGTCATTGCATGAAAAACGTGCTTAAAAAAACACTTACAAGCCTTCTCTTTATAGGCTTGACAGCTTGCTCTGCGCATGAAGATGTAAATCAAAGCCGTCACGTGGAATATGAAAAAGAGAAAGTAACCGTTTTCCAAACTCGTGAGGATTCTATCTCCTTTATCGCGGAGTCGACGGGATGCAGTCAAAGTAGCGACTTCAACCTAAAAGTGGAAAAGAACACCAATACAGAAGCTTGGCTAACCATAATCAGGAATAAAAAGGATCACTGTAGAAGAAGGCCTTTTGCTGAGACTTTTACCGTCCCCTTGATGGAAGAGTTAAGAGGTAAGAAGCTTGTGATCACAAACCCTAAAGGTAAGTCACCACTACTAAATTAATGAGTTTGTATTCAAGAGAGGGAACTGAGTTTCCCTCTCTTTTTCAAAGATGAAAACTTAACCGTGTTCAGACTCCACAATTGCTTTAAGTGAATGAGGATGAAATTTAATACACACACCTTGATATTTGAAAGCGACAGTCGGGTTATTTAACCGCTCACCTTCCCCTTTAGGGCTAGATAATTTAACTTTTACTCCCATTGAATCCAGCTGTTCAAAACGTTCAGCAAACTCAGTAAAGGAATCTTTTAGCTCTGTTAAAAGCTCATCCGCCGTCTGTGCCAAAGAGTTAACCACAAACTCGGCATGCTCCCACCCTTCCGTTGGATAGATTTTACCCTCTGCTGGGTAAGGCAATTCTAAACATTCAATTTCCCACCCATGACTTTGCACAGGTTGAGCAAAGTGCAACACAACGATTGGTCGACCATTGATTTGCGCTTGTGAAATAATTTTCCCGTACGGTTTCCATGCTCCGTGAGCCGCTTTTGTCGTCTCAAAGTCGTTAATGCGCAAAGCAATATGATCCGCTTGCATTGAATGCACTTTGATTCCGATCATCTGTGCTAAGGCGTCAACTTTTGACATAAAACCATCAAGGTCATGCAGCATCAATTCTGGAGCCAGGCGCTTTTCTTCTAAACGAGGTTGTATCATAGTTTTCTAGTCGCATTTTGGGTAATGAGGAGCGGCATATTACACTTAAATAGCAACAGAATTCCAATCTAATTAAAAAGTGAAAAATTCCTAATCCTCTCTGTATGAACGACAATAAAGTTGGTACAATTAGCGCCATTTTTGTGAACTACAATAGAATTCTGCACTGGTTGTATAATTCTTCGTCCTTGAATTGAAGGAAACGCGTGTGAATATCCAAGCACTTATTAATGACAAAGTATCTCAGGCTCTAGAAGCCGCTGGCGCACCTGCAGGCAGCCCTGCCGCAGTCCGTCAATCAGCAAAGCCACAATTTGGTGACTACCAAGCCAACGGCGTAATGGGCGTTGCTAAAAAACTGGGGACTAACCCACGAGAATTTGCACAGAAAGTACTGGATGTTCTAGACCTAGACGGTATTGCAAGCAAAACAGAAATTGCAGGCCCTGGCTTCATCAACATTTTCCTAAGTGAAGAGTTTCTTGCAAAACAAGCGGAAGCGGCTCTTGAAGACGCCCGCCTTGGTGTCGCAAAAGAAGAAGCCCAAACCATCGTTGCTGACTACTCGGCGCCTAACGTTGCAAAAGAAATGGCCGTTCACCATATTCGTTCAACAGTGATCGGTGATGCCGTTACTCGTACCCTAGAATTCCTAGGACACAAAGTGATTCGTGCCAACCACATAGGCGACTGGGGAACTCAGTTCGGTATGCTTATCGCAAACCTTGAGCGCGTTCAACAAGAATCAGGCGAAGTATCAATGGAACTGTCTGATCTTGAAGCATTCTACCGCGATTCCAAAAAACTGTATGACAACGATGAAGCCTTTGCTGAAAAAGCACGTGGTTATGTTGTTAAACTGCAAAGCGGTGATCAGTTCTGTTCTGAAATGTGGAAGAAGTTGGTTGACATCACGATGATTCAAAACCAACGTAACTACGATCGTTTGAACGTCTCTCTAACGAATGATGACGTGATGGGTGAAAGCATGTACAACGACATGCTACCTAAAGTTGTTGCCGACCTAAAAGCTCAAGGCTTAGCCGTAGAAGATGACGGTGCTCAAGTTGTATTTCTAGAAGAATACAAAAATAAAGATGGCGACCCAATGGGTGTGATTGTACAAAAGCGAGATGGTGGTTTCCTATACACCACGACGGACATCGCCTGTGCGAAGTATCGCTATGAAGAACTTGGTGCAGACCGTGTGCTTTACTTCATTGACTCTCGTCAACATCAGCACCTAATGCAAGCTTGGACTATCGTTCGTAAAGCGGGCTATATTCCAGATTCAGTGTCACTTGAGCACCACGCATTTGGTATGATGCTAGGTAAAGACGGCAAACCATTTAAAACTCGTACTGGTGGCTCAGTAAAACTGAAAGACCTTTTGGATGAAGCGGAAGAGCGCGCTGTAAAACTGATTGAATCTAAAAATCCGTCACTAGAAGCGGAAGAAAAAGAGAAGATCGCTCATACCGTTGCTATGGCCGCAGTAAAATACGCCGATCTTTCTAAGCACCGAACCACAGACTACGTGTTTGACTGGGACAACATGCTTGCATTCGAAGGAAATACGGCACCATACATGCAATACGCTTACACTCGTGTCGCATCGGTATTCGCTAAAGCTGGCGTTTCTATGGACGAGCTGAAAGGTGAAATCAAGATCACTGACGAGAAAGAAAAAGCACTTATCGCAAAACTTATGCAGTTCGAAGAAGCGGTTCAATCCGTTGCCCGCGAAGGCCAACCACACATCATGTGCAGTTACTTATTCGAACTCGCTGGTCAGTTCTCTAGCTTCTACGAAGCATGTCCTATCCTAGTGGCTGAAGACGAAGCAGTGAAACAAAGCCGTCTGAAACTAGCCGCGCTCACAGCGAAGACCATCAAACAAGGTCTGTCTCTACTAGGTATCGAGACGCTTGAACGCATGTAAGCGATTCGACGATTAATACTTTAAGCTATTGATAGAACGAGAAAGGTTGGTGCCAAGGCGCCAGCCTTTTATTTTATCTGAGGTATAAGTATACCCAAATGATCTCAAGGTGCTTGATTCAGAATGAGTTTACTTGGGTGTATACTGACATTATTCTATTTCACGCGGACAACAATCATGAGTTTTGAACTGCATCCTCAATTAGCCCAAGATACGACCGTCATTGGCCATTTCCCTTTATGTGTTGCCTTACTGCATAAAGACAATGCCGTGCCATGGGTTATCTTGGTCCCTAAACGTGCAAACCTGAAAGAGCTGCATCATTTGCCAATGAAAGAGCAGCAACAATTCCTACTAGAGTCGCAAGCTGTAAGCCAAGCCCTAGAAGCCACTTTTCGTCCAGATAAACTCAACCTTGGTGCACTCGGCAATATGGTACCTCAACTGCATATTCATCATATTGCGCGCTTTAAACAAGATATCGCTTGGCCTGGTCCAGTTTGGGGGAACACCTTAGGACAATTTCGTAGCGAAGAAGAACAAAGTGAAATATTGGGTCGAATTAAAAACGTACTGTCACTGAGCTCTATTTTCCAAAAAACCTAAACGTTTCACTTCGTGGTAGATGGTCCTACTCACTCGGTGATCACGTTAAATACCTTAATGACCAAGAGAGATTAATACATTTGCGTAATAATCTTTCTCATTTTATCTGTATTATCACAAAAATAAAACTTGTTTAAACTCTCAACTTATTTTGAGAGGATTCCCATGAAACAAGTATTTAATATTTTTCGTTACGTTAGCTGGATAGCCATTATTTGCTCGATGGCTGCATCTTTTTTGCTCTTCACCATGGGCGCAAGTAAAACCTACTCTGCTTTTGCCGTTTTTTTCTTTAATCAAAATCCTCCCATCACCCTTGCTCATTTAGATCGTGCAGACATCGCCATTGCCTATTTGATTAAGTCTCTCGATACTTTCCTCGTTGCCTTGGTACTCTTTATCTTCGCTCACGGTATTTACACTCTGTTTATTTCGAATAAAAAAAGCCTGAAAGAACAACAGCAAACAGTACCCAAAAACCATACCGTATTAAGCTGGATAACAACGCCCAATATTGGCCACTTAAAAAATATCTTGGCCGAGGTCATCATTGTTATCTTATTTGTGAAATTTCTCGAGCTGGTTTTAATTAATTTCGATAACTTAGGCTGGACGATACTCACCCTGCCCATTTCAATCTTAGTGCTCAGCTTGGGGTTAAAATTCCTTGGATTAGGAGCAAGCAGTGAGAAACGAACAGGTGAATAGATAAGTAGGTAATAGATAAATTAGGTAAATAACTGAACAATAATCGCCTCTCTTGTGGCATGAAGCTAATGAGAGAGGCGAGCTTAAAGATGATGAGGAATAGAGAAAGCTTACATCGTTACCGTTATCGATAAGCCATCTTGCTTAGTAATGGTGTAACGGATTCTTGCCACCCCCTGCACCTTGTTTGTATCAATCAAACGGCTAATTTTACCTTTCTTAACCCAAACATTCAGCATGGCATCGACACCATCCTCACTCATACCAAAATGCTGAGCAAGCTCTGCTTGAGAGACCGTCTCCTTACTCGCAATATACTGATAAAGTTCTTGTAGAATCATAAGGTTGATATCTCGCTCACAGCTTGCTGCTTTTTACCCACGTACTTAAAGATATGATAGGCACTTATGAAGAGCGCCACAATGAATACCATCCAAAGCCCACTTATAACTGGTGTCGCCGATAGTTGCGTCATTTGGTTAAAGAATGTCGCTCCAAAGTAAGCGAGAGCCATAGTCCAAAGCGCAATAAACCTTGCAAATTTGTGGCCAAATTCTCGCACATAAGCCCCCATAGCAGCGACACAAGGCGTATAAAGTAGAATGAAAATGAGATAAGAGAAAGCCGCGCTGCTCGAACCAAACTTAGCTTTAATATTACCGAAAATTGAAGCATCCACCGCTTGCTCTTCTGCTGCAATAGCTGCATCACTTAAATCCCCGACTTCAATGCCTAAAGGGTCTGAATAGCTCAGTGCCGCAAGGTTGTTTGGAATACTTTGTAACGCTTCTTCCAGTTTATCCGCTAAATTGAAGACTTCATCCGTCCCTTCCTCAGGCGTGGTATATAAACTATTCAACGTTCCGACGACAGCTTCTTTAGCAAAGATACCCGTTATAATACCGACCGTCGCAGGCCAGTTTTCCTCTTCTATGCCGATAGGGGCAAAAATAGGCGTCACAACTTGAGCGGCTTTGGAAAGCACTGAGTGTTCACTATCTTCATTGCCGAAGCTACCATCGGTACCTAAAGAATTTAAGAAACTTAAAATCGTCACAACAATAACGATGGTTTGTCCTGCACCTAAAACAAAACGTTTGAGTTTCTGCCAAGTCTTTAGCACCACGTTCTGTAAGGTTGGTAATTCATAATCAGGCAGCTCCATTAGCAAGCTATCGCTACTGCCCGGATACAAAGTGTTTTTTAAAAATAGTCCAGTAAATATCGCAGCAACAATACCCAACAAGTACAGCGCAAATACAATATTTTGTCCGAAACCAGGGAAGAATGCAGCGGCAAATAAAGCGTAAACAGGCAAACGAGCCCCACAAGACATAAATGGAGCCATTGAGGCTGCAAGTCGGCGTTCACGTTCTTGATCTAAAGTACGCGTTGCCATGATTGAGGGAACATTACAACCAAAGCCAAGCACCAAAGGAACAAAGGCTTTACCTGGTAATCCTATCTTTTGCATCACTTTATCTAAAACAAATGCCGCTCTAGCCATATAACCAGAACTTTCAATGACGGCAAGAAATAGATACAGACAAGCGATCACTGGGATAAACGTAGCAACCGTTTGAATGCCCCCGCCGATACCATCAGTAAGAATGGTGACCAGCCAGACTGGCAAATGACCATCAAGCAATTGATGACCGCCGTCGACTAAAATCGCTCCCACACCAATATCAAAAAAGTCGATAAATGCACTACCAACATTGATCGAGAACATAAACATTAAGTACATGACGACAAAGAAGAAGGGAATGCCAACCCATTTATTTAAAATAAACTGGTCCAGCTTTTCTGTCACACTACGACTTAATTTGCCTTCACTGCGACGAACTTTTTTACACACTTGGTGTAGATAAGTATATTTGGTATCCGCAACGTGTAAATCCACATCAAGCGCTAAACCTTCAGTAGCGTGTTCCACTGTTTTTCTATCTACATCCGACAAACTGTTGAGCACTAATGCGTCTTGCTCAAGTGCACGAATCGCTAACGCTCGGTGGGAAACACTTTGCTCTTCAAATAAGCCAGAGACTTTTGTAATCGCCTCTTCCATTGAGCTATCGTAGCTCACAGGAATATCCGTTAATGCAATACCTTGTAATAATGATTTATGAAGCTTTTCTCGAAATTGCAAGACCTGAGCTTTATTGGTCGCAGATAAACTGACTACAGGACAGCCTAATGCTTTCTCCAGCTCAGTAACATTAATGACTCGACGTTCTCGCTTCAGAGCATCCATTTTATTTAACACCACGATCATGGGTCTACCCAATTCTCGAAGTTGCAAAGTCATGTATAGGCTGCGCTCAAGGCTCGTAACATCAATAACATTAATAATCACATCAGCAGGATGGGTGAGCACCGCACGGGAAGCGATCGATTCGTCAATACTATTACTATCGTTGCCACTATCTAATGAATAAATGCCTGGGAGATCGGTCAGCAGAAACTGGTCACCAGCTTGCTGAAATTGACCTGTTTTCTTTTCTACTGTCACCCCAGCCCAGTTTCCAACATGCTGCTTAGCGCCTGTTAAGCTGTTAAAAAGCGTCGTCTTACCACTATTAGGGTTACCTACAGTTAAAACTTGATACTGCATTTAGATTTATTCCACTTCAATATTTTTTGCGATGCTTTCTCGAAGAGCGACAGAAACGCCTCTCACTTCCACTTGTAAAGGGTCTCCCATAGGAGCGCGCCTAACCAGAGTCACTTCTGTATTCGGAAGCAAACCCATTACCATCAGTTTTTTTCTGACATCTGGCGAAAGCCCTTCTAATAGACGAATCGTAACCGTTTGCCCAGGAGTGATCTCTGACAGCTTCATCATAATCCTTAATCGTATTGCAAATGATAAATATTATTATTAATAGTATAGCAAGAGACGGATATTACTTCGCTATGCTCTATCCTTCAATGCTTGAAATCAAAGATTACTCTCCAAACAAGCCCCACTTGACGTTAATTCTGTTAATTATTATCACGTCATTTTTGTCAAATCTAGGTAAATACACAACAAACATTATGGGTAATTAATTTCAAACAACAAGAAATAAAAAAATAAAATCAATAAAAACAGAATCTTGAGATTATCTCGCCAGTTTGTCGCTTTTCTCATATTAAGCTGTCGTTATTCTTATAATTAAACGAGACGTTATTTTGTATAGTTAATGCATCCAGAAGATAACTTCTGACATGTATTCCAGAAGTGGCATAACAACGTGCCACTCCGGCAGCAAGCGAAGGTGTCATTGGCACCCGTGGTATAGTCTCCCCGGTTATACCACGTTATTTTTTTTCTATTCAATACCGCCTGTAGCTCGTCCCTTTATTCGTTACATTCCCCCTAAATTTGCCGCTTAATCCATCCCCAAGTGACCTCAAGAACCGCGATAACACGATGCCAAAAGTCGAGCTTAGAGAAGCTAGGCATCAATATGGCTTTGTTGGGCTTCAACAAACTTAGAAGGCGATAAACCGAAATGAAGCTTAAACTTTTGGCTGAAGTAAGAAGGGTCATTAAAACCACAGTTAAACGCAACTTCACTGATTTTTACCCCTGCCAGTAACTGTTCACAGGCCAGCTCTAAACGTATCTCGGTAAGGTAGCTAGACAGTGTCGTTGAGGTAGCCGATTTAAACCGCCTTTGTAAGCTTCGCTCCGACATAAATAACATTTTCGCGGCAGAGGCTGTTCCAAATTCAGGGTTTTGGCAGTTATCCGCCACCAACGTGTATACCTTGAGTAGCCATTCTTTTTCTGGGCAAGAAGGACGCTGAAGTGACTCTTCATGCATCACGACTTCGCTAGTTAGGTTACTTAGCAAATCATTGCTTAAACCAAGTGCCGAAGGCCAAACAATCTCAATTTTATTTTGAGTATCTGATGGATACATCGATAACTGTCCACCGCTCTCGGCGATCAAATGTGGCAAATTTTCAATGCTTAAATCAGCATGAGTTTTAGAAGTATTGCGCTGGATAGTACCAAGGGTCGACAAAGGCATTCCATGATCGATGATACATAATGCAACGCTTTGCTCTCTCTTTTCCAAACTCACCGTTACTAACTGGCACCGAAAAGAACGTTTAATCACATTGGCAAAAATAATATTAAAAATCACATCAAGATTGAAACTCTCTAACATGATGCACTGATCTTTATACTCATCAATCAGTTCAATACCCACTTTCATTCTGGCAAAATCTTCTTGCCAAACATCTACGACAGCCTGAGTGATCTGACTCAAGTTATAACTTTGTCTTCCTACAATAGCTTGGTCAGGTTCAGCAATGAGCTCGTTCAATTGCCAGTATGTTTTGGATAAATGATTCTGTATCTTTTCATCTGTATTGTTTTTCAGTGAAGTCGCAATGAACTCTACACTGTTTTTTATCGATCTGGCGATATGATCGACTAATAAGCCTCTCACCTGTATTTGTTTTCTCAGCTGCTGGTTGCTCGTCAGTAATACACGGCTTTGGTGACGCAACTGCTCTGTTTTTAACTTAACTTGAGCCGCTAACTCACGGTTAGATTTCACCACGTAGCGAGAACGCCAAGACATGGCAAACATAACCGTAAGTAAAAAGAGCACAGCAAATGCGAGCAAAACATAGCTTGATAGGTACCAAGGTGTTAATACAGTAAAATGGTACTCTAAACCGACTCTTTTGCTTGCAAGATGGTTGCCTTGACTGACTTGCAGATAATATTCACCTGAATTAAGGTATTCCAAGGTGAGTTGGCCACCTTCTAATCTCTGCCAGGCTTGGTCTTCCCGTAACCGATAATAAAGAGCTTGGTGCCCTAATTTAGGCATAAGGCCAAATAAAAAACTTAGCGAAGAACCATGGGGGAAAGCAGACTCTTCCGGCCCTTCATTACCGATTTGAACTACTTTATTTCCTAAGAGAACTTGACTAACAATAAGCTTAGATTCGGGGGGATGAGAACGAAGTAACGACTGGGCGTTTGTTTGAATTAATCCATATTGAGAGCCAAAAACAAGTCTTAAGTTACCCGTATCCTTGTTTGAACCTGTTTTATTGACGAAATGAGTATCATCGATTGGAATTGATGTACAGACCCCAGGTAAAAATTCGTTATTAATCAAGCCAAAAGATGATGAGTACGTTTTTTTAAGCTGTCCAGCCAAATCATAGTAACTTAAACCAACAGAAGAGGCTAACCAAACGCCATCAGGATCACTTATCATACACGCAGGGCGAGCATTAGCGACACTCAATTCGATCGCTTGGAGAGTACCGTCCTCAGAGCGTTGCTTAAAAACACCATAAGAAGACGCAAACCATTTTTCACCATTCGCGGCAGTAATAATATCCAGTGACTCACCACGATTGGCCGACAAGTGGTCAAAACGAATTTTCTTACCATCATACTCATAGACTCCATGGTCAGTTCCGATAAGTAATAATGAGCCTTGATGATACAAACGTGTGATTCTGGCAGGTAAAAAATGGTTAACTAGCCAGTCACTGCCAAAGCTCCTGACCTGCCTTGCCGAGGTATTAACACTCAGGAGTTCATAACCTCTTGATAGCCAAAGTGTTTCAAATCCATCAGAGACGATATGATCGATGCTTTGCTCTGCCATCGCCCTTAGGTACGGAAAGTCGAGACGCTCCAAACTGGTCAGGTGATACACTTCTAAGCCTGTCTCTGTCGCGAGCCAAATATGGTCATCAAGAAAAGCAAATGCATTCAACCGTGACTCAACACTTAATACTTTTGTGAACCCGCTTGGAGTCGAGCGATAAAGTATTTCACCATCAGTTAGCCAAAGCCAATTATCAGGCCCTATCGTGGCTTGTTTAACATACGGTGTAAAAGGAAGATGATGACTTCCAACCAATGAAATTCGTTCAAACTTCTTACTGAACTCTGAGTAGTATCGAATACCTTGGTTGGTGGCTATCCACATGCCTCCCATCTCATCGTTAAGCAGTGAATAGATCTTGGTGTTGGTCGGGTTAACACCTAACAAACTGGCAGGCTGTACTTCACTGGTTTTGCGAGTAGCAAAAGAGAACTGATATAAACCTTGCTCAGTACCAACCCAATACCCTAGCTCTGTTTCAGCGAATGCCAATACGTGAGAGGCACCAATTTTCTCAACAAATTCACCTGTCTGTTCAGTTTTATACAGCAATGCCCCTGACAATGTCCCTATGAGTAACTCACGTCTTTTGGACGAGTAATAGAGTTTTTCTATATACTGTGTTCCTGATGCACTGACATGCTTTAATTTCTTTTCGTCTGAGAGATAGACGCCAGCAGTGGTGCCTATGACCCATTTCTTTCCAACTAATAGAGCGTCGTTAATGTAAACATGCTTGTTGTTACTATGTTTATGTAGCTGAAGTAGTGAAAACCTTTCTCGCTGCTGAGTCGTCGTGTTATAAACGTAAAAATAAGCACCATCACTGACCCATACATAATCCTTAGAGGTGCCAATTTTTCTGATTTTTGCCCCCGGTTCGAGACTGAACATCCGTTGTCGGTCTTGGTTGGGGTAGACACGGTACACTTCATTATCAACAAAGGTCCAAAAGGTACCATGTTGATAGGCGACTTGCTCAATCGGGTTTTGCAAGAGGCTACCAGAATCAGGTAGCGTTTGTTTACCATCATAAAAGAGAACCTGACCATGAACATCGTGGATCCAGAGACCACCTTGATCACACAAGAAAAGATTCTTAGCAACAATGAACGTGCCCTCTGATTGACTTGGCAGAGGATAAAAAACAGCGCTGGATTCATTTGAAGCCAGCGCCTGATAAGAGAAAATCGTAATTAAAAATATGAACGCTAAGCGATGCACTAAGAAAATACCCTTACTACCAGAGAGCTTCGTGATATCTAAAATAATTAAATTATCATTTAAACTAACTATTTTAAATCACTAATTATCAGGATATCTTATCTTAATTCCACTAAGAAAACAGGGTTACTCCTGCAAAGGTTTTCATTTTTTTTACTGGATCACGTAATCCATAGGTTGCTTATGGTAACAAGCAACATTTATGTTACTTGTTACTCAAACATTGACTAAAATTCGATGCCATTCCTCTAAGAAAAGCAAAGTAGCTACCCTGTTTCACTTCAATATCTGAGCCTAGTGGATCTAATGAACCTAACTTGGCGTTACTACCGCGCATAACACTTTCAAGAACTTGAGGAGTAAACTGCGGCTCTGCAAAAACACACATCCCATTTCCTTGTGTCAATTTTTGGTGTATTTCATTAAGAGTTTTTGCTCCCGGTTTACGCTCTGGCGATACTGTGAAGCGCCCAACTTGGTTCAAGCCATAACGCTGCTCAAAATAGCCATAAGCATCGTGAAATACAAAGTAGCCCGCATCTTGGATAGGACTCAACTGTTGCATAATCATCTGATCGGTTGCATGAAGTTCATCTTCGAACTCTTTAAGGTTAGTCAAATATATTTCTGCATTATCACTATCAATTTCAGCAAGTTTATGAGCAATAACCTCAGCAACTTGGCCTGTCGTTTTAACACCTAACCAAAAATGTGGGTCATAAATACCATGGTGGTGGCCTTCATGCTCATGCTCATTCTCTTCATGCTCTTCATGCTCTTCATGCTCTTCATGCTCTTCATGCTCAAATTTACGCAATGCTAGTCCTGGAATCTGACTAATGGTCAATACGTTACTTCTATTTTCGAGAACTTTCTCTAGAAAGCCTTCCAGATCTTCACCATACCAAAGTACTAAATCGGCCTTCACCACCTTTTTAATATCGGAAGGGCGCAAAGCATAATCATGAGGTGAAGCATTATTTTGAACAATAACATCAGGTTCAGTAATGCCTTTGGTGAGTTCATTGGTGATCATTTGGATCGGCTTAATGCTGGTTACAACATTCACAGCATGAGCTGGCAATGCTGCTATAAGGCTTACTAGGGCAAATAAAATTGGTCTTTTCATCGTTTTACTTGGGATCTTGGCTGGACAATGGCATAATGTTACATTATAACATTATCAATTTGCAAATGAGTTTCATTCATGTCTTCATTAGTCCGCCTAGAAAAACTGTGCGTAGAATTCGACGGTCGAAGAGTTCTTGATAATATAAACATAGACTTAGTAAAGGGTAAAATCACCACTCTCATCGGCCCAAACGGCGCTGGAAAATCCACTTTAGTTAAGGTTATTTTAGGCCTACAAAAACCCTCATCTGGCAACTTGCGCAAACAACCAAAGCTAAAAATTGGTTACGTCCCACAAAAGCTAACACTCAATGAAACTTTACCTTTAAATGTTCTGCGTTTTTTAAACTTGGCGGGTAAGTACAGTCAGCAAGAGTGTCTAGATGCCTTAAAACTCGTAGGAGCGGAACACTTAATTCATAACAATATGCACTGCTTATCTGGTGGAGAGTGTCAGCGCGTACTTCTGGCTCGAGCTCTGCTGCAGCGTCCTGAACTATTAGTTCTAGACGAGCCTGCTCAAGGTGTTGATATCCAAGGCCAAATTGATCTATATGATTTAATTGAAAGCATTCGCCATCGATTCGAGTGCGGTATTTTTATGGTCTCTCACGACCTGCACCTAGTTATGGCAAAAACAGATGAAGTCATTTGTTTGCATCATCATGTTTGCTGCTCTGGTTCACCCGCCGACATCACCCAGCACCCTTCATACATTGCACTGTTTGGTAATGCGACCAGAGAATCTTTAGCCTTCTACCATCATGACCACGCACATCACCATGATTTAGCGGGCTCTCCCGTTTCAGGGGATGCAAATTCTTGTGCAGATCATTCACACGGACATCATCACCATGATTGAATTTTTACTTCCCTCAATTCTGGCTGGCCTTGGTATCGCTATCATCTCTGGTCCACTTGGCTCATTTGTCGTTTGGCGTAGAATGGCCTATTTCGGAGATACCCTTGCTCATGCCTCTCTTATGGGTCTCGCTTTAGGCTTTCTACTTAACGTTAACCTATACTTGGCATTGCTCGTGTGCTGCTTGATATTGGCTGTGGTTCTTGTCACATTGCAGAAACAGCAGGTGGTCGCAACCGATACACTACTGGGTATTTTAGCTCACAGCTCCCTTTCGATCGGCTTAGTTTCTGTCAGCTTTCTCGACAACGTTCGAGTAGACTTGATGAGTTATCTCTTTGGCGACTTACTGGCGGTGTCACCACAAGATTTAATTTTCATCTATGCCGGTGTTGTGACTATTGGCACCTGCTTATTTGTGTTCTGGCGGCCACTACTATCCAGTACAGTCAGTGAAGAGCTAGCCGCAGTAGAAGGCGTCAATATCGACTTAGTTCGCTTAGTTCTTATGCTGATGGTCGGCATTGTGATTGCCGTGGGCATGAAATTTGTCGGGGCATTAATCATGACATCTTTATTAATTATTCCCGCAGCGAGCGCTAGAAAAGTCTCATCTTCTCCGGAGCAAATGGCTTTGATTGCCTCCATTATTGGCTCTATTTCGGTCTTGATGGGGTTAAGCTTGTCATGGAATTTTGATACTCCAGCGGGCCCATCTGTGGTTATAAGTGCAACCAGCTTATTCATGTTAAGCCAATTTATTCGACGCAGAACTTAGGGCTATTTTCTATCGTTAATAAGTTAATAAGTTAATAAGTTAATAAGTTAATAAGTTAATAAGTTAATAAGTTAATAAGTATAAAGCCAACAGCTTAAACGCACTAAAAAGCCTGCAAACTATGCAGGCTTTTACGTTTTAACTGAGTATTGGCAAATACCGATATTTGCAGATGTGGCTATTTACCAACCCGTTACTTCACGCAGACCTTGTCCAATCTCGGCTAAAGATTTTACTGTCTTAACACCCGCGGCCTCTAGAGCGGCGAATTTATCTTCAGCGGTTCCTTTACCACCAGAGATAATGGCACCTGCATGGCCCATTCGCTTACCTGGAGGTGCCGTCACGCCAGCAATATAAGAAACAACCGGTTTAGTGACGTGTTCCTTGATGTACGCGGCCGCTTCTTCTTCCGCTGTACCACCAATTTCACCAATCATAACAATGGCTTCAGTTTCTGGGTCTTCTTGGAAAAGCTTCAGAATATCGATAAAGTTTGAACCAGGGATTGGGTCACCACCAATGCCTACACACGTTGATTGGCCAAAGCCTTCATCCGTTGTTTGCTTAACCGCTTCGTACGTAAGTGTACCAGAGCGAGAAACGATACCAACTTTACCTTTTTTATGGATATGACCAGGCATGATGCCGATCTTACACTCATCAGGAGTAATAACACCCGGGCAGTTAGGACCAATCATGCGAACGCCAGTCTCTTCCAACTTAACTTTCACATCGATCATATCCATGGTCGGGATGCCTTCCGTAATTGTGACGATAAGCTCAATGCCAGCATCAATCGCTTCTAGGATCGCATCTTTACAGAATGGTGCAGGTACGTAGATAACGGTTGCCGTGGCACCCGTTACTTCCACTGCTTCACGCACAGTATTAAAAACTGGTAGACCAAGATGCATTTGACCGCCTTTACCCGGAGAAACGCCACCCACCATTTGTGTACCGTATGCAATCGCTTGCTCAGAGTGGAAAGTACCTTGACCACCAGTGAAGCCCTGACAGATTACTTTGGTGTCTTTGTTAATTAATACAGACATTATTTCGCCTCCGCAGCAGCAACAACTTTCTGAGCAGCGTCTGTTAGCGACTCTGCAGCAATGATATCAACATCAGAATTAGCAAGAACCTCACGGCCACGATCGGCGTTAGTTCCCTCTAAACGAACAACAACAGGGACGTTTACACCCACTTCTTTAACAGCACCGATAATGCCATCAGCAATCATGTCACAACGAACAATACCGCCGAAGATATTCACCAATACCGCTTTAACGTTGTCATCCGATAGAATAATCTTAAATGCTTCAGCTACACGCTCTTTGGTTGCACCACCACCTACATCTAAGAAGTTTGCTGGCTTACCACCGTGAAGGTTCACAATATCCATTGTCCCCATCGCTAGGCCTGCGCCATTAACCATACAGCCAACATTGCCATCAAGCGCCACGTAGTTCAATTCCCACTGAGCGGCATGCGCTTCACGCTCGTCTTCTTGTGAAGAGTCGTGCATATCACGAAGCTTAGGCTGACGATAAAGAGCATTTGAATCAATATTGATCTTACCGTCTAGGCACAATAAATCCCCCTCTCCCGTAATAACGAGTGGGTTGATCTCTAGTAGTGCAAGGTCGTATTGAGAGAACATTTTACCAAGACCCAAGAAGATCTTAACAAATTGTTTGATTTGATCGCCTTTAAGACCAAGCTTAAATGCGAGTTCACGACCTTGGTAAGCCTGTGGGCCAACAAGAGGGTCGATCGCTGCTTTGTGGATTAATTCTGGCGTTTCTTCCGCCACTTTTTCAATTTCTACACCACCTTCAGTAGAAGCCATAAACACGATTTTACGCGTTGCACGATCCACGACCGCGCCAAGGTAAAGCTCGTTGGCAATATTCGATGCTTCTTCTACAAGGATTTTAGTGACTGGTTGGCCATTGGCGTCAGTTTGGTATGTCACCAAATTTTTACCTAGCCATTTTTGAGCGAATTCTTTTACACCATCTTTGGTATCATGAAGCTCAACACCACCCGCTTTACCACGGCCACCGGCATGTACTTGGCACTTAACAACTTTTTTGTCGGTGCTAATACGGCCTGCCGCTTCAAACGCTTCTTGAGGTGTATTACAGGCATAACCTTCAGGTACAGGTAGCCCGAACTCTGCAAACAGCTGTTTGGCTTGATATTCATGCAAATTCATTTTGATATTCCGTTTGTTTTCCCTTGAGGGATTTATTATTTCCATAAAACCACATTAAATGCGGTATATCTGTAGGGTCTTTTCAAATCACGGTTCACTGAGTGTCTCAGTGCTTCAGTGAAATGAAGGCTAGAAAGAAGAAATCAAGCTAGCCCAAGTTGAGGTAAGCACCGAGCTATCCTACACAGCTCGGTACCTATCAAGATTAAACGTCTAGCAATAGACGTGCTGGATCTTCCAATAACTCTTTAATCGTCACTAGGAAACCAACAGACTCTCGGCCGTCAATTAAGCGGTGATCGTAAGAAAGAGCCAAGTACATCATTGGCAGAATTTCTACCTTACCATCCACAGCCATAGGACGCTCTTGAATCTTATGCATACCCAAGATAGCCGATTGTGGTGGGTTAATGATTGGCGTCGACATCAATGAACCAAATACACCACCATTTGTGATAGTAAAGTTACCACCCATCAACTCATCAACGGTCAATTTGCCATCACGGCCTTTGATAGCCAGCTCTTTGATGCCTTTTTCGATATCAGCAAAGCCAAGAGTGTCACAATCTTTTAGTACTGGGGTCACTAGGCCACGCGGTGTAGAAACCGCCATGCTGATGTCGAAGTAGTTGTGGTAAACAATATCATCACCGTCGATAGACGCGTTGACTTCTGGGTAACGTTTCAGTGCTTCAGTTACTGCTTTCACATAGAAAGACATGAAACCAAGACGAGTACCATGACGCTCTTCGAATTGATCTTTGTATTGCTTACGCAGATCCATGATTGGCTTCATGTTCACTTCGTTGAAGGTCGTCAGCATTGCTGTGTTATTTTTCGCTTCAAGCAGGCGATTCGCTACTGTTTTACGTAGACGTGTCATCGGAACGCGCTTCTGGCTACGAGCTGCCGCTGGTGCTTGAACAGGCGCTTCAGCTTTTGGTGCTGATTTTTTCGATGCTAAATGAGCTTCGATATCTTCACGAGTGATACGACCACCAACGCCCGTTCCTTTAACTTGCGCAGCATCTAAACCATGTTCGGCTAGAAGACGACGAACAGCTGGGCTGAGTGCATCGTTACTTTCTTCAGTAAGTGCCGCTTTATGGCGTTTATCAGGAGATGCCGCCTTATCTTCTGTTGTGTCTACTGTTGGTTCTCCAGCAACAGCACCAGGCTTAAGTCTTGCAATCAATTGTTTAGATAGAACAGTCGCTCCATCTTCTTCAAGAATGGCTTCTAAAACACCGGCTTCCGGAGCGGGTACTTCAAGCACAACTTTATCGGTTTCAATATCAACCAAGATCTCATCACGCTCTACAGCGTCACCTGGTTGTTTATGCCATGTTGCTACGGTTGCATCGGCAACTGATTCAGGTAAATCTGGAACCAGAATTTCAATTGTCATATTTATTTCTTCCTTTTACTTCTAGTTCTTATTCGAAGTTTTTGTATTCACATTTAGCGCGTCTTCAACCAACGCTTTTTGTTGTTTCAAGTGTACCGACATGTAACCGACTGCTGGCGAAGCTGAAGCTGGTCGGCCTGCATATTTAAGGTCAGCGCCAGTAGGAATCGCTGCACGGAAATTATGCTGACTACAGTACCAAGCACCTTGGTTTTGTGGTTCTTCTTGACACCAAACAAAGTCTTCCACATTCGTGTAAGAAGCAATAGCTGACTGAACTTCTTCCAGAGGGAACGGGTAAAGTTGCTCGATACGCACAATCGCGACGTCTTCTTGCTCGTTATTGCGACGTTGTTCAAGTAGATCGAAATAGACTTTACCTGAACAGAAAACAACACGTTTCACTTTGCTCGGATCCAAGCTGTCGATTTCTGGGATCGCAGGCTGGAAAGTACCATCAGAAAGCTCTTCTAATGAAGATGTACACAAAGGATGACGTAGTAATGACTTAGGCGACATCACAATCAGAGGTCTACGCATCGGACGCACCACTTGGCGGCGTATCATGTGATAAACCTGCGCTGGCGTTGATGGAACCACAACTTGCATATTTTGCTCAGCACACAATTGCAGGTAACGCTCTAAACGTGCAGAAGAGTGCTCTGGGCCTTGGCCTTCATAACCATGAGGAAGTAACATCGTTAAACCACACAAACGCGCCCATTTTTGCTCACCGGAAGAAATGAACTGATCGATCACAACTTGAGCGCCATTAGCAAAATCACCAAACTGCGCTTCCCATATGGTCAAACCACTTGGTTCAGCGGTTGCGTAACCGTATTCAAACGCCAGCACGGCTTCTTCTGAAAGCACAGAGTCGAAGACTTGGAAAGGGCCTTGTTTATCGTGAATGTTAGCCAATGGGATGAATGTACTCGCATCGATTTGGTTGTGGAGTACTGAATGGCGGTGGAAGAAAGTTCCACGGCCCGCATCCTGTCCTGAGATACGGATACGTTTACCATCATCAACTAAGGTAGCGTAAGCCAGTGTTTCGGCCATACCCCAGTCGACAGGTTTCTCTCCGCTGACCATCGCGGCACGATCGTTGTACAACTTGTTTACACGGCTCTGAAGCTTGTGACTCTCAGGGTGCTGAATGACACGTTGTCCAAGTTCTTTCAAACGTTTCTGATCAAAAGTACTGTCCCACGCGGTATCCCAGTCATGCCCAAGGTATGGTGACCAGTCAACAGAGTGTAATGCCATTGGACGCCACTCTTTAACAACAACTTCACCTTTGTCCAGTGCATCACGATATTCATTAACAAGCTGAGTCGCTGTTTCAATGTCTGATTCGTTCTTATCAATCAGGACATCCGCATAAAGCTTACGTGGCGTTGGGTGCTTTTTGATTTTTTGATACATCAACGGTTGCGTCGCATTCGGCTCATCCGCTTCGTTATGACCATGACGACGGTAACATACCAAGTCAATCACAACATCACGTTTGAACTCGTTACGATAATCCAATGCGATGCGTGTAACAAATGCAACGGCTTCTGGATCGTCCGCATTAACGTGGAAAATTGGTGCCTGTACCATCTTCGCGATGTCGGTACAGTACATGGTCGAACGGGTATCGCGAGGATTCGAAGTCGTGAAACCAACTTGGTTGTTGACAACAATGCGTACCGTACCACCAACACAGAAACCACGAGCTAAGGACATATTAAATGTCTCAGCGACCACACCCTGACCAGCAATCGCCGAATCACCATGAATAGTAATTGGTAAAACGCGGCTGCCATCGTGGTCCCCTAGGCGATCTTGGCGTGCACGCACGGAACCAATCACCACTGGGTTCACAATCTCTAAGTGAGAAGGGTTAAATGCGAGCGCTAGGTGAACATCCCCACCCGGCGTTGCAAAGTCAGCAGAGAAGCCTTGGTGATATTTCACATCACCAGTACCCCACGTATCATCGTGTTTTCCTGCAAACTCATCGAATAAGTCTTGTGGTCTTTTACCGAGAACGTTGACTAACATGTTCAAGCGTCCACGGTGCGCCATACCAATAACGACTTCGCGCATGCCGTTTTTACCCGCATGACGAATCAATTCTTTCGTCATTGGAATCATGGCATCACCACCTTCCAATGAGAATCGCTTAGCACCTGGGAATTTCGCTCCCAAGTAACGCTCTAAACCTTCAGCTGCCGTAAGCTCTTCAAGGAAAGTACGTTTTTCATCTTGATTAAAAGAAGGTTGACCGACTACAGATTCTAAACGTTGTTGAATCCAACGTTTTTGCTCTGTATCTGTCATGTGCATGTATTCCGCACCAATCGAACCACAGTAGGTTTTCTTTAGAGCAGAATAAATGTCTTTTAACTTCATGGTATCTTGACCAATGGCCAAAGAACCTACGTTAAAAGTTTCTTCAAAATCATCTTGAGTAAGGTTATGGAATGCTGGATCTAGCTCAGCCACGGGCGGGCGTAACCATAAACCTAAAGGATCAAGCTCTGCTGCTTCATGTCCGCGAAAGCGGTAGGCATTAATTAGCTGTAGAACTTTTACTTGTTTAGCGTCGACATCTGGGTCACTAACTTGGACACTGTAATGCTTTGTTTCTTGAGCGAGTCGTCGGAAGTAATCTCGGACACGTGAATGCGGCTGTTCAGCCACTTCTTCTGAGCTCTTAGGTAACTCATCGAATACACGTTTCCATTCCTCACTTACCAAATCTGGATCACTTAGATACAGTTCGTAGAGGTCCTCTACATATGTTGCATTGGCGCCAGCCAAGTGTGAAGACTCGAGCCATGCCTTCATCACGCCGTTGTGCATATTTTCCCTTAACCAGTAGTTTTCACGTTTGCTTCGGTCTTCGCCGAGCTATTAAGCCAGCCGATTCCGGCTGGCAATTTTTGTTATCAATTATATAGAACGATTGATCAGCATCGACTTAATATGACCGATGGCTTTTGTAGGGTTAAGCCCCTTAGGACAAACACTTACACAATTCATGATGCCATGGCAACGAAAAACGCTAAATGCATCATCAAGATCAGACAAGCGTTCATTTGTTGCTGTATCACGGCTATCGATTAACCAACGGTATGCAGCAAGTAAGCCTGCTGGACCAATAAATTTATCCGGATTCCACCAGAATGATGGACAAGAAGTCGTACAACATGCACACATAATACATTCGTACAGACCATCTAAATGAGCACGCTCATCTGGTGATTGTAAATTCTCACGAGAAGGCGGTAGTGCACCATCATCAATCAAAAATGGTTTTACCTTCGCGTAGTTGTCATAGAACTGAGTCATATCAACAATCAGATCGCGAACAACAGGTAAACCAGGTAGTGGACGAATAACAATCTTACTGCCTTTTAGCGCAGAAAGAGGCGTGATACATGCCAAGCCATTCTTACCATTCATATTAAGACCGTCAGAACCACATACACCCTCACGACAAGAACGACGGAAAGAAATGCTTGGATCTTGCTCTTTGAGTAAAATCAGCGCATCTAGCACCATCATGTCAGAGCCTTCCTCGACTTCAAGGGTGTACTCTTTCATATAAGGTTTCGTATCTACATCCGGATTGTAACGGTATAAAGAGAAGTTTAATTTCATTGTCATATCCTCCCTTTAATATGTACGTACTTTTGGCGGGAAAGCTTCACGATGTACAGGTGACATATTAACGTCACGCTTTGTCATTGCTTCTGTTTCCGGGTTGTAGATTGAGTGACATAGCCAGTTTTCGTCATCACGTTCTGTGAAATCAGAACGAGCATGCGCACCACGGCTTTCTGTACGGTAGTTCGCTGCTACAGCTGTAGAGAAGGCTGTTTCCATCAGGTTATCCAGCTCTAGACACTCAATACGCTGCGTGTTGAATTCAGAAGACTTATCAGCAAGGTGGGCATTTTGTAGGCGCTCACGAATCACTTTTAGCTCTTCTAGGCCTGTTGCCATTGCATCGCCTTCACGGAAGACCGAGAAGTTGTTTTGCATGCAAGATTGTAGATCTTTACGGATTTGAACTGGGTCTTCACCGCCTTTGCTGTTCTCCCAACGCATAGTACGTGCTAGAGAAGCTTCAATGTCAGATTCGGTTGCAGGGCGAGCTTCAGATTGTGCAGCCAAGGTTTCACCAAGGTGTAGACCCGTTGCACGACCAAATACCACGAGATCAAGCAGCGAGTTACCACCCAGACGGTTTGCACCGTGTACTGATACCGAAGCGATCTCACCACAAGCGTATAGACCTTGAACTTCAACGTCTCGGCCATCAGTAGTCTGCTTAATTGCTTGACCAGAAACCTGAGTTGGAACACCACCCATCATGTAGTGACACGTTGGAATAACTGGAATTGGCTCTTTCACTGGATCCACGTGCGCAAAGGTACGTGAAAGTTCACAGATACCAGGTAGACGAGATTCAAGAACATCTTTACCAAGGTGATCCAGTTTTAGTTTGATGTGTGGACCCCAAGGGCCATCACAACCACGACCTTCTCGGATTTCAATCATCATTGAACGCGCAACGACATCACGACCTGCGAGATCTTTCGCGTTTGGTGCATAACGCTCCATAAAGCGCTCGCCGTCTTTATTTAGAAGGTAACCACCTTCACCACGACAACCTTCAGTAACAAGAACACCTGCGCCAGCGATACCCGTTGGGTGGAACTGCCACATTTCCATGTCTTGCATTGGAACACCTGCACGCAGCGCCATACCAACACCGTCACCAGTATTGATGTGAGCGTTCGTTGTAGAGGCGTAAATACGACCTGCGCCACCTGTTGCTAGGATAGTTGCTTTCGATTTGAAGTAACAAATCTCGCCCGTTTCCATACAGATAGCAGTACAGCCCATGATCGCGCCATCTTGGTTTTTCACCAAGTCGAGTGCGTACCACTCAGAGAAGATGGTTGTTTTGTGTTTCACATTTTGTTGGTAAAGCGTATGAAGCAGTGCGTGACCAGTACGGTCTGCCGCAGCAGCAGTACGAGCCGCTTGCTCACCACCAAATTCTTTCGATTGGCCACCAAACGGACGTTGGTAAATAGAGCCGTTCTCAAAGCGAGAAAATGGTAGGCCCATCTTTTCAAGCTCAATGACTGACTCTGGGCCATTTTTACACATGTATTCAATGGCATCCTGATCACCGATGTAGTCTGAACCTTTCACGGTATCGTACATGTGCCATTGCCAATCATCCTTGTGTGAGTTGCCAAGTGCAACCGTGATTCCGCCTTGGGCAGAAACAGTATGAGAACGAGTTGGAAATACTTTAGACAACAAAGCACAGGACAAGCCTTGCTCTGAGATTTGCAGTGCCGCACGCATGCCTGCACCACCAGCGCCGATTACTACGGCATCAAATTCACGAACTGGAATAGACACTTACGCACCCCACAAAATAAATAGACCAGAGAAGACATAGCCGAATAGTACAGCGATAACACCAAGTTGAAGCGCACCACGTAATATTGTGCACTTGATATAGTCAGTGAATACTTGCCACATACCAATCCAGGCGTGGATCAGAACAGAAACAAGAGCCAACATGGTGAAGATCTTAGTGAATGTACCACCGAAAAACTGAGTCCATGATGCGTAAGAGATATCAGAGAAAGCACAAAAGCTAACCAAATAAATCGTGTATAGGGTCATAATGATTGCTGACGCACGTATCAATAAGAAATCATGAACGCCATTACGACCAAATGAAGAAACGTGTTTTACCATACTAAAATTCCTGCCAATACTGATAATACTGCGGTTGCAGCAAAAGCAACTTTCGCACTCATTGCTCCTGACTCTAGCTCTTCAAAATGACCTAGATCCATCAGGAGGTGACGTATACCTCCTGCAATGTGATACGCAAGTGCAGTCAGAATGGCCCACAAGATAAACTTCACTACAAAGCCATCAACGATATTTGCAGCTTCCATGAACCCTACAGGGGATGACAGGGAAATAGACAGTAACCAAAGTAATATACCCACCGCAACAAACGTAATTACACCAGAGACTCGGTGTAGAATTGACGCTATAGCTGTGATGGGAAAGCGGATAGTCTGTAAATCTAAATTAACAGGTCTTGACTTTCTTTCTTTCACGGGCTTGCTCACTCAGCTCCATTAAGCATTTATTGTTATAACCAATTTCAGCTTCCAAACGCACAAAAGTTAACATTTATTTAACAAAAACCAACCATTCAAGCGACAGATAATTGTTTAAAAAATACTAACGGGAAGAACCTAAAAACAAACCTCACTTTTGTTCCTAGCCCCCTCTATTCATAAGGATTTGACTAAAATCTTCTGTGTCAATATACGACCAGCAACATTCTAATACAATTGATGTAACAAATAATGCTACACAGCACAGATTTTTAACGATTTTCATGAGAAAAATCATAACATGTGCACACAAAAATCGAGAAGAATTGACATTAAGCTTTAACAACAGTACAAAAATGGCACATAAACATCCTGGATGGATTAAATAATAAACAAAGGAGATTGTTATGGCGGATAAGAAAGCGACCCTTCATGTTGAAGGTCAAGCGCCGATCGAACTGCCAATTATGGAAGGTACCCTGGGTACACCTGTAATTGATGTTCGTAAACTGGGAGCTAATGGTTATTTTACATTTGACCCTGGTTTTCTTGCCACTGCATCTTGTGAGTCATCAATCACATACATCGATGGTGGAAAAGGAATCCTTTTGCACCGCGGGTATCCGATTGATCAATTGGCCAATAACGCAGATTATCTTGAAGTATGTTACATCCTGCTTTATGGCGAAGCCCCAACACGTGATCAATATGAGCAATTTAAAACAACGGTCACCCGACACACCATGGTTCATGAGCAAATCGCAAGCTTCTTCCATGGTTTTCGACGTGATGCACACCCAATGGCTGTTATGTGTGGTGTGGTTGGTGCTCTGGCTGCGTTCTACCACGATTCACTTGATATCAATAACGATGAGCACCGCGAAATTGCAGCGTATCGCTTATTGTCAAAAATGCCGACTCTTGCGGCAATGTGTTACAAATATACGATCGGTCAACCGTTTATCTACCCTCGCAACGACCTGAACTATGCAGAAAACTTCCTGCATATGATGTTTGCAAATCCGTGCGAAGAGTACGACGTGAATCCCGTTGTTGCTCGCGCTATGGATAAGATTTTCACACTTCATGCGGATCATGAGCAAAACGCGTCAACGTCTACAGTTCGTTTATCTGGCTCGTCAGGTGCGAACCCATTTGCATGTATTGCCGCAGGTATTGCATCTCTATGGGGGCCTGCTCACGGTGGTGCGAATGAGGCATGCTTGAGAATGCTCGAAGAAATTGGCAGTGTCGATAACATCCCAGAGTTCGTTGATCGTGCCAAAGACAAAGACGACCCATTCCGTTTAATGGGCTTCGGACATCGTGTCTACAAAAACTACGATCCACGTGCAACGGTGATGCGAGAGACATGCCATGAGGTGCTGAAAGAGCTTAATATTAAAGATCCACTGCTAGACGTTGCAATGGAACTTGAACGTATCGCACTCTCTGACGAGTACTTCGTGTCTAAGAAACTGTATCCGAACGTAGATTTCTACTCTGGTATTATCCTGAAAGCGATCGGTATTCCAGTGTCAATGTTTACGGTTATCTTTGCTATTTCTCGTACTATCGGATGGATTGCTCACTGGAACGAAATGCACAGTGACCCACTCAACCGTATCGGTCGTCCTCGCCAACTCTACACCGGTGAAACACAGCGTGACTTTTCACCACTGCATGAACGTGAATAAACTTTAGTTCCTGATATAAAACAAGGGGTAATAATCATTACCCCTTGTCGTCATTCATTAATGATACTTGTCACTTTTATCGAAGGTTCAGGTGACTCGATGTCCTAAAATAGACCGTTAGATTTATTGGTAATATACTTCGTTACTTCAAGGTGCTTAGTTAGACAGGGTTATCAATATCGACAAATTCCACTGCCAGTCCATGCTCCTGAGCTAACCATTCACCCAACGCTTTAACTCCGTAACGTTCTGTTGCATGGTGCCCCGCTGAAAAGTAATGAATATCTAACTCGCGGGCCGTATATGTTGTTCGTTCTGAGATCTCGCCCGAAATAAATGCATCAAGACCATGCTGAGCCGCAAGTTCAATGAAGTCTTGACCACCCCCCGTACACCAACCGACGGTTTCAATCAGCTTATCTGCTGTTTCCGGAGCGATATGTAAAGGCTCACGATTGAGTACTTGATTGATTTTACGAGCGAACTCCTTACCAGTCATCGCTTGCTTTAAACGGCCAAACATGGCGACGGATTGCGGATGCCCTTCTAGACCTCCTTCAATCTCAATATTCAGTAGACAAGCCAGTTGTGCATTGTTGCCTAATTCAGGATGTATATCGAGTGGTAAGTGGTAGGAATATAAGTTGATATCGTTTTTAATAAGGCTACGAATTCGTTTACCTTTCATACCACGTATTGGTGCCGGTTCTCCTTTCCAAAAGTAACCATGATGAACCAAAATTGCATCCGCATTTTGCTCGATAGCATAATCAATTAAAGCTTGTGATGCGGTAACCCCAGTCACTACGGTCAATATCTCTGGCGCACCTTCTACCTGCAGACCGTTGGGCGCATAATCTTTAATTAGCTGCGGGGAGAGTTTCTCATTTAGGATTTTTTCTAGTTGTAAATTATTCATTTTTATTTCCATTACGTTAGGCATAATATACCCAAGTGACCTCAAGATTGACATCTCGAACTGTAATCTGGACACCAGAAGCACACGCCTAAGAAAAGATCGACTTCGCTACAGTATACTCAAAGTCTTCAAACCTAGATATCATATCCAATAAGGATTATTAATGAATGACCTAGACCGTTTTTATCAGTGGATAATTGAAACGCCTCCTCTTTTTAAGCTTTGCCCACCTTTTTCAACGGTTGCGGATCTGCCTAGTCTGCCCTTCTCACAGCAGCAGCCTTATTCAGGTAATCCTAGATTAGGTTTTTTATATCAGCACTTGTGCACAACATTATTCATTGAGTCACCCAGATATAAACTGCTCGCAGAAGAGATTCAACTCAACGATGACAGCGGTCGTACTATCGGTGCTATCGATATGATACTCAAAAACCTTGAAAGCGATCAGTACGAGCATTGGGAAGTGGCGATTAAGTTTTACCTTCTGCATCAAGGTATTTGGTATGGGCCGAATGCTCATGATCAATTACATACGAAGCTCGAACGCATGCTTTCCCACCAGCTAAAAATGAGTAAGCGTAAAGAGTTTCACCAACAATTACCTTTGGATAAACCAGCCTCTGAGCATTTACTGATGCAGGGTCGTCTTTACATCAATCCTTTCTCTCCAGAAGCAACCCCTCAACAATGTTTAGGCTATGATCTGGAACCAAGCCAAATAGCGGGATATTGGTGTTATATACATCAGTGGGAGCAAATTACAGAGCCACTCTACTTACTGTCAAAGTCTTTATGGGCAATAGGCCAAACAAACTATAATGAGCCGATCGAGAAGCCTTCAAACAAATTTGTGCACGCACAAACAAAAGGCGGACAATTTTGGTTTATCGTTCCTGACTCCTGGCCGAACAACGTAGGCACCTAAAATATCCTTAAGTCATGCATCCGAGTAATCTCAAGATGCCTAGTATAAAAGCTGAAAACTAAAAGGCGACCACTGGTCGCCTTTAAAAGTAGAGCTATAAAAATACGTCTTGCTCAGGCGAGATTACAACCCGGCCGACTTAAAGACTTGGTTAACAATGTCTTGTGCTTCAGCTTCGATTTGTTTTAGGTGTTCTTCACCTTTGAAGCTTTCACAATAAATTTTATAGATATCTTCTGTGCCAGATGGACGCGCTGCAAACCAGCCATTCGCAGTTGTCACTTTAAGACCACCAATCGCAGCACCATTGCCTGGAGCATGAGTAAGACGAGCAGTAATTGCATCACCAGCTAAAGTTTCAGCCGCTACCATTTCTGGTGACAACTTCTTCAGTACGTCTTTCTGTGGGCCATTCGCTACAGCTTGAATACGGTTGTACTTAGATTCACCGTGCTTTGCTGCTAGTTCCTCATAGTAGTCTTGTGGGTTCTTACCTGTTACCGCAGTGATCTCTGCCGCTAGAAGACAAAGCAAGATGCCGTCTTTGTCTGTTGACCAAGGCGTACCATCTTTACGAAGGAAAGACGCACCTGCACTTTCTTCGCCGCCGAAGCCAAACTTACCAGCGTAAAGACCATCAACAAACCATTTAAAGCCGACTGGTACTTCACACAGATCACGGCCAAGGTCGGCAACAACACGGTCAATCAGAGCACTGGAGACTAATGTTTTACCCACAGCAACGTCTTTGCCCCACGCAGCACGATGACGATATAGGTAATCAATACAAACGGCTAAGAAATGGTTAGGGTTCATCAAACCTTTCGGTGTAACGATACCATGACGATCGTAATCTGGATCGTTACCAAAGGCCAAATCATATTCGTCTTTTAACGCTAACAACCCTGCCATTGCGTAAGGAGAAGAGCAGTCCATACGCACTACGCCATCTTTATCAAGTGACATAAACTGGAAAGAAGGATCAATAGATTCACTGACTAGTGTCAGATCTAGATTGTATGCTTGGCCGATTTGGCGCCAGTAATCAATGCCACTTCCACCCAGTGGATCCACCCCAATCTTCAAGTTAGCTTTTTGGATAGCTTCCATATCGATAACATTAACGAGATCATCGATGTATGGTTTCACTAAATCCGTTTCGACAAACAGAGCCGATGCTTTCGCTTCTGCTAGTGGTAGGCGTTTAACCCCTTGTAGCTCTTCGGCAATCAACGCGTTCGCACGATCTTCGATCGCTTGAGTCAGTTCTGCTTCAGCAGGACCACCATGGGTTGGGTTATATTTGATTCCACCATCTTGTGGTGGGTTATGCGATGGCGTGATGACGATACCATCGGCCTTGTCATCATGTTTGAGGTTATGAGTCAAGATAGCATGGGAGATACCCGGTGTTGGGGTATAACCATTATCTTGCTGAACGATCACCTTTACACCATTGGCAATTAAAACTTCGATCACACTTGAAAAAGCAGGCTCAGACAGCGCATGCGTATCTTTACCAACAAACAATGGACCTGTTGTACCTTGCTCAGCACGCACTTCTGCTACCGCTTGAGCGATGGCTAAAATGTGGTTTTCGTTAAATGTTTGTTTATCTGCAGTACCACGGTGACCAGACGTACCAAACTGAACTTTGTGGTCAGGGTTCGTTGCATCTGGTTGAAGCAAAAAGTAATTCGCAACGAGTGCTGGTATATTGTGAAGATCTTCCTGCTGAGCTTTTTGCCCGGCACGAGGGTGCATAGCCATGTTTGACATCCTTTCATTAAAAAATAAATAACAACTAAAAAACCTCATAATATTTGTTACACATTATGAGGCTTCTATCGACTCTCTTAGATGGAGCCCGTTACTTTTTCAATTAAGTCTGGCTGAAACTCCATATGAGCCATCACCTGCTCAACCATTTGTCGTTTACGGCTGGTGTTGTTATTCGTGATTACCCAAAATGGGGTGCCGGGAATCGCTTTCGGCTTTGTCGTATTGCCATTAGCCAATAGAGTGCTCTCGTTATCTGCAAAGTAAACGCGCTTGCGACCTTTTACTTTGGTTGCTTGAGAGAAGCTCTCTGGATTTAATTTATGCAAAGTTGATAGCACGAGCATAAAGCGATCGATCGCTTTCTTAAGACCGGCAAACTCATCAGAGATCAATAAGGAGCGCATCTCCTTAACCGTATCCATTTTTGCTGTTCTACCTGCATCTTTGCTTACGACAATACCTCGTGACAGTTTTGTGCAAGAAGTCACGGATGCTTCTTGTAACTGTCCATCTAGGTTCAAAAGACGTCGTAAAATGTCAGAGGCACTTTCACCGATATGCTCAGTTTGACCCGCAATGTAGCGGTATAGATCCTCATCAACCTCAATTGTTTTCATTCGCTTTTCACATTCTCAATGTTTAAACTCATAGGGATTATACCGAGATCCTTGCGGATACTCCACGTTAAACCCATCACGAATAAGATAAAATGTCAGTATTACTTAACTATAAACAGGAAGGTCAAGGCCAAGCGGTTGTTTTAATTCATGGATTGTTTGGCAGTTTCAGTAATCTTGGCTTGTTGGCACGCGATCTAGCTCAAGATCATACCGTCATAAGCTTGGATCTTCGGAATCACGGTCAATCGTTTCACTCAGATACCCACGATTACCAATTAATGGCACAAGATGTCGCTAATCTATTGTCTCAATTGAATATCGAGCCTGCTATGATCATTGGTCATTCTATGGGCGGCAAAGTCGCCATGAAGCTAGCAGAAGTTGCACCGCAGCATGTAAACCAGCTGGTTATTCTAGATATGGCTCCCGTCGCTTATCAGGTTCACCGACACAAGGATGTTTTTCAAGGTTTGCTCGCCGTCGCTCAACAAAAGCCGGCTAATCGCCAGCAGGCACTAGACATTCTGGCGCAACATATTGAGGTCGACGGCGTTAGGCAGTTCTTATCTAAGTCCTTATATAAAAGTGATGATGTATTCACTTGGCGTTTTAATGCCACTGGCCTTATCGAAAACTACGCCAATATATTAGGATGGCAAGAAATCCCACCAACAGACATACCTACGCTGTTTGTTAAAGGGGGTGACTCCGACTATTTGATGCCAGAGCACCAAGCAGCCGTGAAACGACAGTTTCCTCGCGCAAAAGCACACGTTCTTGCCAACACTGGGCACTGGCTGCATGCAGAGCGCCCCGCTGAGGTGATTCGTATTATTAGGAAATGCATGGCGAGTTAACAAATTCATTCGATAACGAGGGATAATTGATACAACCTCTTTCGTATTGCATTAACTTTACTGTTTAACAGTGATATAGTGCGCTCAAGAATTTTTGGCATTAAGGACAATAATGCTATACGACTATATGGACGTACTCGAGTCAATCGGACTTGATCTTCTTTTTGCTGCCGTCTTTTTCTTTATCGGGATGGCGATAAAAGATGTTCTAAAGCAGGCTAATGTGCCTGTTTTTGGCCGTCGTATTGTATGGTTGGTGCTTTTCCTAGGCTGCGCAGGCTTTATTGCCAAAGGAATCATTCAGCTTAGTTGGGAAGGCTCAGGGCTTGGGTAACACCTGCCCCCTTTGTCAGTAACAAACAATGTAAAGGTATAGACTCTATGGCAAGTGTAGGTATCTTCTTCGGTAGCGACACAGGTAATACTGAAGCCGTTGCAAAGATGATTCAAAAGCAACTAGGTAATCAACTGGTTCATGTTCAAGACATCGCAAAAAGCAGCAAAGAAGACATTGATAACTTTGATCTCCTTCTTTTAGGTATCCCTACTTGGTACTACGGCGAAGCTCAATGTGATTGGGATGACTTCTTCCCTGAACTAGAACAAATTGATTTCTCGACAAAGTTGGTTGCTATTTTTGGTTGTGGCGACCAAGAAGATTACGCAGAATACTTCTGTGATGCGATGGGTACAGTACGTGATATCGTTGAAGCGAAAGGTGGAACAATACTTGGCCACACTTCAACAGATAGCTACGAATTCGAAGCATCCAAAGGTTTAGTGGAAGGCAATGATAGTCAGTTTGTTGGTCTGTGTATCGATGAAGATCGTCAACCTGAACTGACCAAAGACCGTGTTGAAAACTGGGTTAAACAAATTTACGAAGAAATGTGCCTTGCCGAGTTGGAAGGTTAACAATAACTGCCTAGGCCTCCTATCTGGAGGCCTTTTTGTCTTTCAGCCCTAGTGTTTACTTTAAAATTTCACTTCTAATCTTTACACATCAAACACTTAGAATTTGCTATTGTCATCTTTTAAACCAAGTGACTTGGACACTTGGGTATAAGTACCTAATAAATATATCTCAATCCCTTCAATTTATTACGCTCAGAGAGACAACCTTAGCTCTGCAGGATAGGTAGATAGGGAAGCTTGCTCTTTGAAAGTCATCTGAGCAACATTTGTGATCCATATCGTCAACTTTATAAATTACCCATATATTCATGTTTATTTATAGGTATCTTCGCAATTAACGTGAACTACGTCACGCCAGGAACTGAATTTAACTGTGTAAGGTTACTTTGATGCAAACAAAAATATTTACCTTTTTTCTGCTCTCCTTCTCCCTGCTTTCCTTTAATAGCAGAGCTGACTCTGCCACCGTCTACTGTGCAACGATTGATGGCAATGCATGGGACTGGTTATATGATGAAAGCGGTGATTACACGAGTGTCCAAGGCCAATGGGGAACCCAAAAAGTCAATCGATCTCGCTCTTTTGTGTTTTTCGATATCTCCTATAACGACTACGTAAAATATCAAAAACAGTGTGAGAAGGAAGGCATGGTTCCTCAACCTGCAACATCAAGGCACAGTGATTGGTATATTTTTAGAATAAATTTTGCAAATGGCAAAAAGATATTTGCTCAAGGCTATTATTCTCTGCTGCGTAGTATGGACGATGCATTCATCTATAGGGTGCAATAAGGTTTATACCCAAGAGACCCAATATGCTTTATGCAGAATGCCTTGCGGCCACTTAGGCATAAATGATCATTTAGCTCAAGTGCTAACTCAGTACCCGTAAGTCAAGTATGAGAGACTTGAAGCATCCCTCATTTGCTAAAAGTTTCGATTAACCCTTTGAACTTCGGGTTTAATGTTCATAGCGCTTCGCCTATAATGATAGTAATATTTAATTCTGTTAAATAGTTGCAGATGATCCAACGGGAAAGTATATGTCAGACAACAATCAGGCGCTGAAGGATGCGGGCTTAAAAGTAACCCTTCCAAGACTAAAAATTCTAGAAGTACTCCAGCAGCCGGACTGCCAGCATATCAGTGCTGAAGATTTGTACAAAAAGCTGATCGATCTAGGTGAAGAAATTGGTCTAGCAACCGTTTATCGCGTCTTAAACCAATTTGATGATGCTGGCATTGTGACACGTCATCATTTTGAAGGCGGAAAATCCGTATTTGAGCTATCCACTCAACATCATCATGACCACCTAGTTTGTCTAGATTGTGGTGAAGTGATTGAGTTTTCAGATGACTTAATCGAAGAACGTCAAAAAGAAATCGCTGCGAAGTACAATGTGACCCTCACTAACCACAGTTTATACCTTTACGGCAAATCTGTGGATGGCTCGTGCAAAAATAACCCTAATGCGCATAAGCCTAACAAATAAAGAGTCATTTTCTTTGATAATATTACTAAAGGTCAGCTTTTTTTGGCCTTTTTAATGACTTAAATATTTACCCTAAGTGTTCTCAAAATATTTGGCTACACATACCAATAAAAATGCCAGCATGAACGCTGGCATTTCATTTTATTCATTATCAATAAAGATTAAGTCACTCTTTATCAGTCATGATTTACTGGTTTTCAATCTTCGCCCAAGTATCACGTAGCCCAACAGTACGGTTAAATACTAGACTCGTTGGTGAAGAGTCTTTTGAGTCAGCACAAAAGTAGCCCATGCGCTCAAATTGATAACCGGCTTCTGCTTCAGCCATCGCTAAGCTTGGCTCGACAAAACCGTTAAGTACGACAAGAGACTCAGGATTAATCGTTGCTGCAAAGTTATCTGCAGCAGCAGGATTAGGCACAGTAAACAGACGATCATACAGGCGAATTTCTGCTGGTAGTGCTTTGTCTGCAGACACCCAGTGAATCACACCTTTCACCTTACGGCCGTCTGCTGGGTTTTTACCTAGGGTATCAGCATCGTAAGAACAGAAGATCGTCGTGATATTACCTTGTGCATCTTTTTCAATACGTTCAGCTTTAATTACGTAGGCACCACGTAAACGCACTTCTTTACCAAGTACTAATCGCTTGTACTTCTTATTCGCTTCTTCGCGGAAATCTTCACGCTCAATCCACACTTCACGAGTGAAAGGAACCTCACGCTCTCCCATCTCAGGCTTGTTCGGATGGTTAGCGACTGTCAGGGTCTCTACGGCACCTTCTTCGAAGTTTTCGATAACAATCTTAACAGGATCGAGGACCGCCATAGCGCGTGGTGCATTCTCGTTCAGGTCATCACGAATACAAGATTCAAGGGAACTGAATTCGATCATGTTCTCTTGTTTAGTCACACCAATACGTTTACAAAACTCACGGATGGATGATGGCGTGAATCCACGACGACGTAGGCCAGAAATCGTTGGCATACGTGGGTCGTCCCAACCCTCTACTAGCTTCTCTGTCACAAGTTGGTTGAGTTTACGCTTCGACATCACCGTGTACTCAAGGTTAAGACGGCTAAACTCGTACTGGTGAGGACGGCTTTCTATCGAAATATTATCTAAGACCCAGTCATACAAACGACGGTTATCCATAAACTCAAGCGTACAAAGAGAGTGGGTAATGTCTTCTAAAGCGTCCGAGATACAGTGGGTAAAGTCGTACATTGGATAGATGCACCACTTATCACCCGTTTGGTGGTGGGTCGCAAAGCGCACACGATAGATAACCGGATCACGCATCACCATAAATGAAGAGCTCATGTCGATCTTCGCACGTAGGCACGCTTTACCCTCTTCAAACTCACCAGCACGCATTTTTTCAAATAACGCGAGGTTTTCCTCAACGGGACGATCACGATATGGGCTTGGTTTACCAGGAGCCGTTAACGTACCACGGTATTCACGAATCTGTTCAGGACTTAGCTCATCAACATACGCTAAGCCTTTATTAATCAATTCAATTGCATATTCGTAAAGCTTATCGAAATAGTTTGATGAGTAACATACCTCACCATCCCATTCAAAGCCCAACCAGCTTACATCTTTCTTGATAGACTCAACATATTCGATGTCTTCTTTTTCGGGGTTAGTATCATCAAAACGAAGATTACATTGACCCTGATAGTCCTGAGCAATACCGAAGTTCAAACAAATAGACTTAGCATGACCGATGTGCAAGTAGCCATTTGGCTCTGGCGGGAATCGAGTATGCACGCTAGTGTGTTTACCCTCCGCAAGATCTTTATCTATGATCTGGCGAATAAAGTTTGATGGACGAGCATCAGATTCACTCATCTATAGCACCTCAAAATTATTAATATTGTCAGAAAAAAGGATTCTTGTTTGCCCAAGTTTAGCGAACAAAAACTATTGCTTCTAATCATCCACAATTATTGGCAATTAGACAACCAGAACCGTCCATAAAAAGGCAATATTTCTCTACTTAGCTTGAAAGCGCAGCATAATTCGTCTGCTGAATAGAAAAAAGGCCTCTCGAATGAGAGGCCTGAGAAGAAAAGTTATTCAGATGTGACTATGGAAGTTTTACACCTGAAAGGTCTTCACCTGAACCGATGGCTTTCATTTCACCAGCGACGATTTCAGCTAGAGGACCAAGGATAACTTGGAGGTTATTTTCACCAAGCTTCACCACACCTTTTGCACCAAGCTTCTTCAGTACCGCCTCGTCAGCGACAGAACGGTCTTTCAATGTTAGACGTAAGCGAGTGATACATGCATCAATAGAAGTTAGGTTATCGTAACCACCTAGAGCTTTAAGGTATTGACGAGCTAGGTCACCATTTTTAACATCACCAACAGGCGCTGATACGACTTCGTTGTCATCGTCTTCACGACCTGGAGATTTCAGGTCAAAAGCACGGATTGCGAAGCTGAATGTGAAGAAGTAAAGAGCACCAAAACACAGGCCAACAATCAGAAGAACAAGTGGCTTAGTTGATAGACCCCAGTTCAATAGGAAGTCAATTAGACCTGCAGAGAAACCGAAGCCATGTAGTGTACCTAGCATGTTAACCACAACAAACGACAGACCTGTAAACACAGCGTGTATTGCGTATAGTGCTGGAGCTAGGAAAACAAACATGAACTCTAGAGGCTCTGTGATACCTGTTAGGAACGCACAGAATGCAACTGAGAATAGTGCACCACCAACTTGGCTACGCTTTTTAGCAGGAGCAGCAAAGTACATTGCTAGAGCAGCACCAGGAAGACCAAACATCATGACAGGGAAGAAGCCGTTCATGAATACACCAGCACTCTTATCACCGCCAAAGAAGCGATGTAGGTCACCAGATTTCACTGTTTCAGTCACTTCTTTCACAGTTGCTGTGATTTCAGGAGTCACTGAGTTAACGAAGTTAAACGTGTATTCTTGGCCAGCCACTAGTGACTTAGCAAGCGTTGGGTCGACACACAATTGCTTCAGTGCAGGTAGTGCTTCACCAGCAGCTTGTGCGCTTGTGATTAGAATTTCTTGACAAGTACCCATACCGAACCAGAAGTAAGAGTTCAGTACATGGTGAAGGCCGACAGGGATAAGTGCACGGTTAAGAACACCGTATGCAAACTGACCAATCGCACCAGACGTTGATACTGTATGTGCTAGTTGATCTAGGCCACCTTGAATTGAAGGCCAAATAACACCCGCAATCGCACCTGCTACAAGTGAGAACAGACCAGCCATGATTGGCACTAAGCGTTTGCCAGAGAAGAAGGCCAACCATTCTGGAAGACGAGTAGCATGAAAAGCGTTGTAAGAGTGACCAGCGATAATACCAGCAATGATACCGCCGAAGAATGACATGTTAACGCTGTCATTAATGGTTGTTGCTGTTGCTGTGATAACAAAGTAAGCAACAGCACCAGCAAGACCTGCTGCACCTTGACCGTCTTTAGAAAGACCAATCGCAATACCTAGGCCGAATAAAAGTGGTAGTTGGCTAAAAATGGCGTTACCAGCAGCAGCCATAAAAGGAATGTCGAGAAGGTCAGGTTGACCTAAACGTAATAAAAGCGCAGCAACGGGGAGCGTTGCAATAGGAAGCATTAGTGCTTTACCTAATTTCTGCGCGTATCCAAGAATATTCACCTTAAGTTCCCCCTATAGGATTTTATGTTTTTTTGAATGACTTATTTTAGCCGTTCAATTTAGTCCGGCCCAGTTTATGTGAATAATTTCGCCCCGCAAATTAAAACCTTGTTGTTTGTGATCATAATCACCAGAAACTAGCCCTAAAACGGGTTTTTGCTAGCTAGATCATAAAACTTATTTTATAATGCGAAAAATGGTATTTGAGAGCGCCTCTATCTTGTACTTTATGTAAGATGAAATCAGTGCTATTTTGGCCTCTCAAAACGGTGACCTCCTAACACACAGAGATAAGTGCATCAGAAAATTAAAAGTAATACGATTACTTTCAGTAACATAAGGTGATTAGGTTGTCATTAATTAAAATAAGTGTCTGATACCCATTATCTAATTCCGTGATGAAAACTAAGTATGTCGCATCTAGGATGCCATCATCACACTCTTCAGGATAATCAGGTAAAAAATGAATTCTCATCATATTTAAGGACTAGCTGACTATGTACGCGCTGAGTAACTGTAAAATTTATACTGGTAGTGACGTTTTGACCGAACATGCTGTCATTATCAACAACGACCAGATTCATTCTGTTGTTCCGGTAGCTCATCTACCAGAAAACATCGAAGTTATGGATCTAGACGGTGCAAATTTAAGTCCAGGTTTCATTGATCTACAACTGAATGGTTGTGGCGGTGTGATGTTCAACGACGAGATAACGTCCGAAACGATGCATATTATGCATCAAGCAAACCTGAAGTCAGGATGCACAAGCTTCTTACCAACATTAATCACTTCATCTGATGAAGATATGCGTGCTTCTATTACTGCGGCACGAGAATATCAAAGTAAGTACCAAAACCACTCCCTTGGTTTGCACCTAGAGGGGCCTTATCTAAACGTCGCGAAAAAAGGCATTCACAGTGTCGACTTTATTCGTTCTTCCGACGAGCAAATGATAGATTTTATCTGCGACAATGCTGATATCGTTGCAAAAGTCACCTTGGCACCAGAACTGAACGATGCTTCTCATATTGCTCGCCTTAAAGCCGCAGGCATCGTAGTTTCAATTGGCCACACAAATGCAACCTATGCAGAAGCTCGTCAAGGTTTTGAAGCGGGTATTACCTTTGCTACGCATTTGTTTAATGCCATGACGCCAATGGTTGGACGTGAACCAGGGGTTGTTGGTGCGATTTATGATACACCTGAAGTCTATGCTGGCATCATCGCCGATGGATTCCATGTGGATTATGCAAACTTAAGAATTGCCCATAAAATCAAGGGTGAAAAGCTTGTTTTGGTGACCGATGCCACAGCTCCAGCAGGTGCTGACATTGAAGACTTTATTTTTGTTGGTAAGAAAGTATATTACCGAGAAGGTAAGTGTGTTGATGAAAATGGCACACTAGGCGGCTCAGCACTGACCATGATTGAAGCAGTTCAGAATACTGTTGAGCACGCGGGCATCGCTTTAGACGAAGCTCTACGAATGGCTACACTTTATCCAGCGACCGCAATGGGCGTTGAAGAGCGTTTAGGCCGAATTCGAAAAGGAATGGTGGCAAACCTAACTATTTTCGATCGTGACTTCAATGTAAAAGCGACGGTTGTTAACGGACAATACGAGCATAATTAAGCATGAATGGCGGACAAATAGGTAATGTAGATTTAGTAAAACAGCTTAACGGTGCTGCGGTATACAGATTGATTGACCAACAAGGGCCGATCTCTAGAATTCAAGTGGCAGATGTAAGTCAACTTGCTCCCGCAAGCGTTACCAAAATAACCCGCCAACTTCTTGAACGCGGCCTCATTAAAGAGGTCGCTCAACAAGCGTCAACAGGTGGCCGTAGAGCCATCTCCCTGACAACTGAAGTAAAACCTTTCCACTCTATCGCAGTGAGATTAGGCCGTGATTATATTCAATTTTGTTTATACGACCTTGGCGGCACGGCTATTGTGCAAGATCAGCACGAACTATACTACTCAAACCAAGCTGAACTTCTAGTAGGCTTGAGTGAACGATTACAAAATTTTATCGACAGTTGCCGTAATCACATTGATCAACTGATTGCTATCGCGATCACCCTCCCCGGCTTAGTTGACCCGACAACAGGCGTGATCAAATACATGCCAAACACCGACATAGATAATTTAGCATTAAGTGACATTATTAGCGAAAAGTTTAATATCGCTTGTTTTGTTGGTAATGATGTTCGTGGTATGGCCTTAGCTGAACACTATTTTGGAGCCAGCCAAGACTGTCAAGACTCCATCCTCGTCAGTGTTCACCGGGGCACTGGTGCTGGCATCATTGTTAATGGACAAGTGTTCCTTGGCTTTAACCGTAACGTCGGAGAAATTGGTCATATCCAAATCGATCCATTAGGTGAACAGTGTCAATGTGGTAACTTTGGCTGCTTAGAAACCGTAGCGGCCAACCCAGCGATTATTCAACGAGTTGAAAAGCTCTTAGCTCAAGGTTACGAGTCAAGTTTGAGACAGCTTGAATCGATCACCATCCATGATGTGTGTACTCATGCCATTAATGGGGATGAACTTGCTAAACAAAGTTTGGTCCGTGTGGGCAATCAGCTTGGTAAAGCCATCGCCATGACCATTAACCTCTTTAACCCACAAAAAGTCGTTATTGCTGGCGATATCACTGCTGCGGAAGACATTATTTTTCCTGCAATTCAAAGAAATGTAGAGAATCAATCTCTAAAAACATTTCACAGTGACCTCCCCATTGTGGCCTCTTTAATCGATAAGCAACCAACTATGGGCGCTTTCGCCATGATTAAACGAGCAATGTTAAATGGTGTTTTGTTACAAAAATTACTAGAAGATTAACCTTTTCATTTTATTGTTTGAGTTACCCTAGGGCTGTGATTACACAGCCCTTTTTTATGCCTCACTCATCTCAAAGTTCGATGACGTGCCTCACAAGCATTTAGCAAACTGTGATCATACAAACAGTCTTACTTACGGTATAACGGTACTTTGTTGCTACAACAAACATCCACCCAACTGCTTGATTCAGAACGATGTCACTGAGTCGAATTAAAATGAGTCGATCTCTTTAAAAACATCGTCTCGACGCTACTTAGGTATTTAACTCATTATATGGATATTATTCTAATTACCGCCGCCTTTATTGCTGGCTTTATTGCTCTAAAATGCCACCTTCCACCCTTAGTTGGTTTTCTGCTTGCGGGTTTTTGTTTACATGGCCTCGGTTATCAAAGTGATGACATGATCACACGACTTGCAGATTTAGGCGTAACGCTATTACTTTTCACGATTGGCCTAAAATTAGATATAAAAACACTGCTCTCTAAGGAAATCTGGGGCGGTGCAACAGCACATAACATCCTTTCCACCTCTTTCTTTGCCTTGGTTCTTTTCGGTTTAAAAACACTTGGTTTGTCTTCTTTGAGCAGTATGGGCATGATTCAATTGCTCTTACTCGCCTTTGCCCTGTCCTTCTCCAGTACCGTCTTTGCCGTCAAGGCACTTCAAGAAAAAGGAGAAATGAACGCGACTTATGGCACTTTAGCCATTGGTATTTTGGTGATGCAAGATATCTTCGCAGTGGTCTTCCTCACCGCTTCTACGGGAAAAATACCAGAATGGTACGCCGTTAGCCTTTTGTTACTCCCCCTAATGCGACCTTTATTTTTTAAAGTATTAGACAAAGTTGGCCACGGTGAAATGTTGGTGTTATTTGGGGTATTCTTTGCGCTTGTTATTGGAGCAGGAATGTTTGACCTCGTTGGTATGAAGCCCGACCTTGGTGCGCTTATCCTTGGCATGCTCCTAGCCGGCCATCATAAAGCTTCAGAGCTCTCTAAGTCGCTATTCAATATGAAAGAACTGTTCTTGGTTTGCTTCTTCTTGAATATTGGCCTTTCCGCATCTCTAAGCATAGAGAGTGTGATCTTAGCCTTATTATTTATCCTATTATTACCAATCAAAGGACTGCTGTACTTCTTAACCATTCATTACTTCAAGTTTCGCGTAAGAACTTCATTGCTCGCATCACTTACCTTATTTAATTACAGCGAATTTGGCCTAATTGTTGGCGGTTTAGCCTACAAAATGGGTTGGATGCCTGCTGATATGCTTGGTGCAATTGCGGTTGCTGTTTCTATTTCATTTATACTCGCAGCCCCTCTTAATCGACTTGGTCACCAGATATACCAACACTCCGGTAAATGGCTACAAGAAACAGCAGCAGAAAAGCTCAATCAACGCGATCAACTCATCAACCCCGGTCAGGCTCAAGTTCTGATTTTAGGAATGGGTAGAATTGGAACCGGTGCTTATGATGAACTGCGTTCACGGTATGGAAAAATATCGCTTGGAATTGAAATTCGTGAAGAAGCGGCTCAAAAACATCGCTTGGATGGACGTAATGTCATCTCTGGAGACGCAACAGATCCTGATTTTTGGGAACGTATTCTCGATACTGCCAATGTAAAAATGGTCTTACTCGCCATGCCACACCACCAAGGTAACGAAACGGCTCTAAAGCAATTACAAAGTCGTAATTATCAAGGACAGATTGCAGCTATTGCAGAATACCCTGACCAAATAGAAACCTTGCTCTCAAATGGTGTTGATGCCGCCTTTAATATCTACAGTGAAGCAGGGAGTGGATTTGCACGCCATGTATGCAAACAACTTCATCCTCAATTTAACCCCATGAAATAAAATGGACTCATGATGTTCTAAATCAAGTATCTTAAGATCTCAAGGATATGAAATACCAAAATGGTCACAAAAACACCACAACCTTTACCTCATTCAAAAAAGTAGCCATTTAATTAAAAAATATCTAATCATTACGGCATTTTGTAATTTTTTTCATCATAAAATGTTGCTTTTTTTACTCATAGTGGCAAATTGAAACAAAACCGATAAGAAATACTTTGTTTAATAAGGAAGTTGTATGTGTTCAGTATTTGGCATTTTAGATATCAAGAGTGATGCAGCAGCATTGCGCCCTATTGCACTCGAGATGTCGAAAAAACTTCGTCACCGTGGCCCGGATTGGTCTGGTATTTATTCCTCAAAACATGCCATTCTGGCACATGAACGCTTAGCAATTGTAGGTCTCAATAGTGGCGCTCAACCTTTATACAGCCCAGATAAAAAGCTCATTCTCGCAGTAAACGGGGAAATCTATAACCACAAAGAAATTCGCGCGCGCTATGAAGGAAAGTATGATTTCCAGACGGATTCAGATTGTGAAGTCATTTTGGCTCTTTACCAAGACATGGGGGCTGATTTGCTCGAAGAGCTCAACGGTATTTTCGCCTTCGTTTTATACGACGAAGAGAAGAATGAATATTTAATTGGCCGAGACCACATTGGCATTATTCCTCTCTACCAAGGTCATGATGAACACGGTAACTACTTTATTGCATCAGAAATGAAAGCATTAGTGCCGGTTTGTAAAAATGTCAGTGAATTCCCTCCGGGCTGTTATTTCCAAAGTCAAGATGCGGAGCCTCAGCGCTATTATATTCGCGATTGGAACGAGTATGCAGCGGTTCAAGGTAACACGACAAGTAAAGAGGAATTGACGGAAGCATTAGAAGCCGCGGTGAAGCGTCAATTGATGACGGATGTTCCCTATGGCGTTCTTCTGTCTGGAGGCCTAGACTCCTCAATCACATCAGCCGTAGCCAAGAAATTTGCCGCAATGCGCATCGAAGATGATGAGCAATCACAAGCTTGGTGGCCGCAACTGCACTCTTTCGCTGTAGGTCTTGAAGGGGCTCCAGATTTAAAAGCCGCACGTGAGGTTGCTGAAAAAATTGGCACCGTTCATCATGAGATGACTTATACCATTCAAGAAGGTTTAGATGCGATTCGAGATGTGATCTATCATATCGAAACCTATGATGTCACTACCATACGCGCCTCTACACCGATGTTCTTAATGGGACGGAAGATTAAAGCCATGGGGATCAAAATGGTCCTTTCTGGTGAAGGGGCCGATGAAATCTTTGGTGGCTACCTCTATTTCCATAAAGCGCCTAATGCGAAAGAATTCCACGAAGAAACCGTCAGAAAATTACTTGCACTCAATATGTTTGACTGCGCACGAGCAAATAAATCCCTTGCCGCTTGGGGCGTAGAAGGCCGTGTTCCGTTTCTCGATAAAGAATTTATTGATGTGGCTATGCGTCTTAACCCGCAAGATAAAATGTGTGGTAATGGCAAAATGGAGAAGCACATTCTACGAGAATGTTTTGAACACTATTTACCTGACTCTATTGCTTGGCGTCAAAAAGAGCAGTTCTCAGATGGTGTTGGCTACAGTTGGATCGATACACTGAAAGAGGTTGCTGAACAAAAAGTGACCGACCAACAAATGGAAACCGCTCAATACCGTTTCCCTTACAACACGCCGACAACGAAAGAAGGCTACGTATATCGAGAAATATTTGAAGAGCTCTTCCCACTGCCATCAGCGGCAGAGTGTGTCCCTGGCGGCCCTTCTGTTGCTTGCTCGTCTGCGAAAGCGATCGAGTGGGATGAGTCTTTCCAAAACTGTGTGGATCCTTCCGGCCGAGCAGTACAGACTATTCACAATGACGCTTATTAATATAAATTAGAGCGGATAAACAAAAGGAGACACAACATGTCTCCTTTTGCGTTTGTCGCTCATTGACTTCAAGATGCAGTCTTTATTTAACCAAGCGACCCTGGTTTTATATCTATACCCAAGTAACCTCAAGGCACTGGGTATAAACAGCTAAATCTCTAGATCTCTATTATCGATGCTGACTGGAACACGCTTTGTTATTAACTGTACCAGCATGATTGAACGTTTCTCACCATCTTGTTCTTGAAAAATCGCCTCAAAGCCCGTGAATTGACCACTTTTTACTCTGACTGTGTCACCCGGCTGGGGCATTTTCTTCGCATCCATAGACTCTTCCGTACTAAAGTCACTGCGTTTTAACTCTTCAATGATCTCAGCCCTTATTTCTTTAGGGTGAGCACCAAAACGAACAAAATCAACGACACCACGTGTTGAACGGATGGCAGTAAATGAAGGCCCTTTCTCATAGTCAAATTGGGCAAACACATAACTTGGGAATAATGGTTCTTCGATGTTCTGCCTTTTTCCACGCAAGATCTTTTCAACGACTAAAGTAGGATAAAAGCAATCAACACCTTGGTTTTCCAAATGCTGCTTAGCTCTTAGTTGTTCGCCACGTTTACAATATAACAAATACCATCTTTTCATTTTATCATTAGCCCGTTTTACTACCTTATTATCCTAGCATTAAGCTACTAATGAGTCATTTCCATTCACAGGGACAATGAAAACAATCAAATATATCAACAGGATAACACAAAGATGGGTAGCATTAAAAAACCATAAATCCACACCCAAAAATGAAAATTAAGTTTCCAAATGCCTGGAAAGACCAAAACTAAACCCAAAATTCCCACAAAAACAAATTCTTAACAATAAAATTTAATCGTCAGGACAATTTCCATGATTTGTAAATTTTAGAATTAACGAGTATATGTATTCATCTTAAAAAATGTAATCACAACCATTAGTAATGCTTATGTCAAAACAACATCAAATTTGGGGCCATCCTCGTGGCCTTTTTTTACTTTTCGGTACTGAATTATGGGAACGTTTTTCGTACTATGCAATGCGTGCCATCCTTGTTCTATACCTAACAGATACAACAATGAACGGCGGTCTGGGTTGGACAACGAAAGATGCACTTGACCTCTACGGTACATATACTGGTCTTGTTTATATTACTCCTCTTATCGGTGGTTATCTGGCCGATAACTTCCTAGGCCAACGCCGCGCTATCTTAATCGGTGGTGCATTAATGGCTTTGGGTCAATTCACGTTAGCAATGCCAGCAGAAAGTCTAGGTCTTAGCTCTCTTAGTTCTCTTAACACTTTTTACCTAGGTTTGGCTTTCATCATCGCTGGTAACGGTCTATTTAAACCCAATATCTCAACAATGGTTGGCGATCTCTACCAAGAAGGTGACAATCGCCGTGATGGTGCATTTACGATCTTCTATATGGGTATCAACTTAGGTGCTCTTATTGCAGGTGTTGTAGCAGGCTCAGTGACTAACGAATTTGGCTGGAAAGCAGGGTTCATCGCAGCAGGTATCGGTATGGTCATCAGCCTAGTGATGCAGATGACATTAGCTCAATCATGGCTGGGGGATATCGGCCGCGAACCTGCAGCAAAACGTGACCTATCAATTAAGAAAAACGCGAAAAAAGAGCCTCTCACAAAAGAAGAACACGATCGTATTAAAGTGATTCTTGTGATGAGCTTGTTTACTATCGTATTCTGGGTAGGCTTTGAACAAGCTGGTGGCTTAATGAACATCTATATTCAGCAATATACTGACCGTATGATTGGTGATTTTGAAGTACCAGCGGCTTGGTTCCAGTCTCTTAACCCATTCTTCATCATAACATTAGCTCCAGTCTTAGCAGTGCTATGGGTTAAGATGGGTAAAAACGAACCAAACTCACCTAAGAAATTTGCTCTCGCAATGTTCTTCCTCGCATTAGGTTTCTTGTCTATGATCGGTGCAGTGATGGAGCAAGGTGGGGACACTTCAGTTAAAACCTCAATGCTGTGGCTAGTCGGTGCATTTTTCTTCCATACCCTAGGTGAGCTGTGCCTGTCGCCAATTGGTCTATCTCTAGTCAGCAAACTAGCACCACTTCGTGTTGCCTCTCTGATGATGGGTGCATGGTTTGGCTTTATCGCTGTTGCAAACTACATTGCAGGCATAGTTGGCTCTATGGTCGGTGAGCTTGGTGCTATGGCAATATTCAGCGGCATCGCTGTTACTGCAAGTATTTCTGGTGTGATTTTATTGCTGTTCTCTAACACTCTTGTGCGTTGGATGCACGGTGCAGAGGTTACAAACAGTAACGCGGAACAAGTTGAAGAACAACAAACTCAAATTGCATAACAGAGTAACAAGTTGTAAGACTCGCTCCTAGTGTATTTAAAAATAAAGGGTTGCATCTGCAACCCTTTTTACTCTCTGTCTCTTCATAAAAGCATTAATTAGATTAGGCTTTCATTGAGACTAAGTCTGCCATCATATCTATATGCAAGTCATCGTCATTCAAGCACGGTATGTAACTAAATTGCTCCCCACCAGCCTCCAGAAAAATTTCTCTACATTCCTCAGAGATCTCTTCAAGTGTTTCTAAGCAGTCACAAGAAAACGCAGGTGTAACAATATCGAGGCGCTTCTTACCCTGAGCGGGTAGCTTTTCTAATGTTTTATCAGTGTATGGTTGCAGCCATTCTTCACGGCCAAACCGAGATTGATATGTCATACCTATTTGATCTTCATTTAACTCTAAAGCCTCACCAAGCAAACGAGTCGTCTCTTCGCAATGATTTGGATAGATATCGCCATTATCTGCATAACGCTTAGGGATGCCATGGTAGGAACAGAGTAAATACTCTCCTCGCCCGTGCTCTTGCCGGTGACGACGTACCGACTCTGCCAATGCCGCAATGTATTTAGGATGGCGATAATAATCACGAATAAAACTAAATTCCGGCATCACTGGCATTTGCTGAAAAGCTTTTGTCAAACCGTCTGATACCGCGGCTGTTGTGGTACCGGAGTATTGTGGGTACAAGGGTAAAACAATGACTTGCTCTACCCCTTTTTCTTGCAGGGCTTCCAATCCTGTTTGCAAACTTGGGTTACCATAAGTCATACCCAGTTCAACTGGCATATCAAGTGCAGAAGCGAGCTTCGCCGCTTGCCGCTTCGAATACACCATTAGTGGTGAGCCCTCATCCATCCACACGGATTGATAAAGCTTGGCAACTTTAGGGGCTCGAATAGGCAAAATCACTCCGTGCAATAGAGGACACCAAAGCCAACGGGTCATGTCTACAACTCGGTGGTCATGAAGAAACTGGCTTAAGAAACGCTTGATAGCTGGTGCAGTGGGCTCATCTGGTGTACCAAGGTTTACCAGAAGTACCCCTGTCTTGTTGTTATTTTTCATAATTCCTCAGAACGGTAAACGGCTGTATACATACGGTAATGCTTACAAATAGTTCATCTAAAAAGCCAACTTATTACCCAGATAACTTCAAGGTACAATGTTGGACGATACGGCATTTTTGAGCTGTTCAATATTACCATTGGTTTAATTGATTTTTTTGTCACTTTAATTATATCAAATAGCGCCAAAATGCTCGATTTCTTACAAGCTTAATTTCTTTATACCCAAGTAACCTCAAGATGCTGCGTTCAGCGAGGTGAACTTAGCTATCAGGCGCAGCAACGATTCGAAGATATAAAAAAAGCGACCCGTTGGCCGCTTGATATTATAAAAACTTATATCATCAACAAATTATGCTAATGCTTTTTCAATGTCAGCACTCACATCCGCAACTTGCTTAGTACCATCAAACTTCAAGTATTGTGTGTTACCTGCTTCGGCTTCTTTACCGTAGTACTGAATGAGTGGTGCTGTTTGTTCATGGTAAACACCTAGACGTGCGCGTACCGTCTCTTCTTTGTCATCATCACGAACAACCAAGTCTTCACCAGTTACGTCATCTTTACCTTCCACTTTTGGTGGATTGTAGGTAACGTGATAAGTACGACCTGATGCAAGGTGAGCACGACGCCCAGCCATACGCTCAACAATCACATTGTCAGCGACGTCAAACTCAATCACGTAATCAACATTCACACCCATTTCTTTTAAGCCGTCTGCTTGAGGAATCGTACGAGGGAAACCATCAAGTAGGAAACCTTTTGCGCAATCGTCTTGTGCAATACGCTCTTTAATAAGACCAAGGATGATCTCATCAGAAACAAGCTGACCAGCGTCGATAACCGCTTTAGCTTGTTTGCCAAGTTCTGTTCCCGCTTTGATCGCTGCACGTAGCATATCACCTGTCGAAATTTGTGGAATTCCGTACTTTTCCATGATGAAGTTTGCTTGTGTGCCTTTACCTGCACCTGGAGCACCTAAAAGAATGATGCGCATGATTTATCCTCTTTAAAATTTAAAAGTTATACCGAAGCTCACAGTATTTACATTTTCGATAAGTCTTCGCTTCCGATAAGATTACCCACGCTTACCACGATAAGTTTCGGTATAATGCAATGGCGAGCAAAAATACACGCCTGACTAATCAATAGCTGAGATTCTAACACAGCTTGTACCTACAACACGCAAAATAAAGTCAAAGAATGCAATAAAGGTAAGCTTTCACTAGCAAGCTCTTGAGCCGCTTAATGAACCATATCTAAGCGGTTTCTAGACCCGTATACCGTAGGCTTTGTTAAGATATCAATAAAAAGCTCGCATAATTGCGAGCCTTTTAAGAAATTTAGCGTTATTGAATTAACAGTTTATTAATGGCGCCTACAAACTGAGACGAGTCTTCAATAGAGCCACGTTCTGCCAGCATTGCTTGACCAAGTAGTACTTCAACCCAGCGACCAAATGTCTCTTCATCAGCTTCGTCTGCCATGCGTTGAACTAAAGCATGCTCAGGGTTAATTTCGAAGATATACTTGACCTCAGGAGCCGCTTGTCCCGCAGCTTCTAACAGCTTCGCCATCTGTGTACCCATTTCAAAGTCATCGGTCACAACCACAGCAGGTGTTGTCGCTAATTTAAAGGTAGTACGAACTTCTTTAACACGATCGCCTAAGTAAGCTTTGGTGCGTTCGACCACAGATTTAAATTCTTCTTCGGTTTCTTTTTGCTTTTCTTTTGCTGTTTCGTCATCAAACTGGCTGAGATCCAAACCTGCTTTGGTAATAGATTGGAATGATTTGCCATCAAACTCAGTGAGGTAGTTCATCAACCATTCGTCAATGCGGTCAAACATTAGAAGCACTTCTATCCCTTTGGCTTTAAATTGCTCAAGGTGAGGGCTATTCTTAGCTGCTGCATAGCTATCGGCCGTCAAGTAGTAGATCTTATCTTGACCTTCCTTCATACGCTCAACATAAGACGCAAGACTCACTGTTTGCTCCGCAGAATCTAACTCTGTCGAAGCAAAGCGAAGTAGACTGGCAATTTTCTCTTTATTAGCCATGTCTTCAGCCGGGCCTTCCTTCAATACAAGGCCAAACTCTTTCCAGAATGATTGATATTTTTCTTCATCATTCTTAGCCATGCGTTCCAGCATAGTAAGTACACGCTTAGTACAAGCATTACGTAATGACTGAGTAACTTTATTATCTTGTAAGATTTCACGAGACACATTGAGCGGTAAGTCATTTGAATCTATCAAACCACGGACAAAACGCAGATATGATGGCATGAATTGCTCTGCATCATCCATAATAAAGACACGTTGCACATACAATTTTAGACCTGACTTGTGGTCTCGATTCATCATATCCCAAGGGGCTTTAGCTGGAATATAAAGCAAACTAGTGTAATCGTTCTTACCTTCAACTCGGTTATGACTCCAAGTTAGCGGATCAGCAAAGTCGTGTGAGACGTGCTTATAGAATTCTTGGTACTCTTCTTCGGAGATATCCGATTTATTTCGCGTCCAAAGCGCTTGCGCTTTATTTATCTGTTCCCACTTCTTCTCGCCAGTTTCTTTGCCTTCATCATCACGAACGGCTGTTTGAATGGAGACGGGGATACCAATATGGTCAGAATACTTACTGATCACTTCACGTAAACGCCACTCGTTAAGGAATTCTTTTCCTTCTTCGCGCATGTGAAGGATGATATCGGTACCGCGGCTTTCTTTATTAATATTCTCAATGGTGTAGTCACCTTCACCCGAAGAGTGCCACTGTACGGCTTCATCAGATGGCAATCCAGCAGCACGAGTACGAACAGTAACCGCATCTGCAACAATAAATGCAGAGTAGAAGCCAACACCAAACTGACCGATCAATTGAGAATCTTTACTCTGCTCATCTGAGAGATTAGAGAAGAATTCTGCAGTTCCTGATTTTGCAATGGTGCCAAGATGTTCAATCACATCTTCACGGCTCATACCAATACCATTATCAGAAACCGTCAATGTGTTTGCTTCTGCATCAAAAGACAGTTTTACGCCTAAATCTGCATCACCTTGATATAAATCAGAGTTGGAAAGTGCTTGGAAACGTAATTTATCTGATGCATCCGATGCGTTCGATATCAACTCGCGCAAAAAGATCTCTTTGTTTGAATACAGAGAGTGAATCATTAAATGAAGTAACTGCTTGACTTCCGATTGAAATCCACGTGTTTCTTTGTTTTGAGATACGGTTTCGCTCATGTTTGCTCCATAATATCCTAATTAAACAGACTTTTATGAGAAAGCCCTAGCCATTGCCTGTCGAAAAGGCACAACTGTGATTCCATTAACATGTGGCTGACAAATGTAAATTCAAGGTCAATATTGCTAAAATCAGTGTTTTTTTAGAAAAATTTAATTATCCTTATGGCATAAAATCATCTAAAAAATAGTAGGCATCGGTTAGTGGCCTCCGAGCGGCTCCGTTGAAACCAACATATTTTCAAACATATCCACCTAAGAAGAACTAAATGACAAACATTGGCACCAAATTTCTGCTAGCTCAGAGATTCGTCTTTGACCCAAATAGTAATTCACTCACTGATCAACAGAGTAACAATGAACTGATCCGATTAGGCAGTAATGAAAGTCGCATTCTTCTGATGTTGACAGAAAGGCCCAATCAAATCCTGACTCGAGGTGAGCTTCATGAGTTTGTATGGCGAGAACAGGGCTTTGAAGTAGATGATTCAAGCTTAACTCAGGCAATTTCAACATTACGAAAGTTGTTAAAAGATTCCACAAAGTCACCACAATTTGTGAAAACTGTTCCTAAACGAGGTTATCAACTAATTTGTTCTGTTGAACGTCTGAATCCTTTGATGACGGATACTGTTAACGATAGCGAAGTCATTCAAGAAGAAGAGGCCTTAGTTGGTGAAGAGTCTCCAAATAGTGGCATTGGTGATACCGCAATTGACGCTAATTTAGAATCAGTACCCGCGGTACCACAGAGCAAACCCAAAGCCATTCAGAAAAAAGCGAACTGGACATCACGATCATTGGTCATTGCCGCCATTTTATTGCCTATTTTTGTTTTTCTGTTTACAAACCCTGCTGAATCTAAATTCAGGGAAGTGGCTAGATTCAATGACGTCCCCGTTTTAACTCCCGTGAACCACCCACAACTAAGCCAATGGTTACCCTCAGTTGAACAATGTATCCAACGTTACGTAGAGCATCACGTTGAGGAATCATTACCCATTAAAGTGATTGCAACGGGTGGGCAAAATAACCAGTTAATTCTCAACTATATTCACGCTGTAGATTATTCATTCGAGAACGTGACATTACGTATATTTGCAAATCGGAACGACCCCACTGATATCTGTAAGAAAGGAAGTTAAAATGAAGAAGAGAATTGCCTGCGCCATTTTAGCCACCTCTGCCATTTTTAGTGGTTGGCTTTATTGGGGAAGTGACCTTAAAGTCGAGCAAGTTCTGACCGCAAGTGAGTGGCAGTCTGTCATGGTGACTCTAATAAACGAAGAGTTGCCAGACGACACAGTGGGCCCTTTAAGGAAGGTAAATGTTGAGTCCAATGTAAAATATTTACCTAATGGTGAGTATTTACGTGTCGCAAACATTAAGCTGTTTGCTCAAGGTTCTAATGAAGAGTCAACCATTAATATCTCGGAAAAAGGCAATTGGGAAGTGAGTGATGATTATCTACTCGTAACACCTTCAGAGTTTAAAGATATCTCAGCATCGCAGTCACAAGATTTCACCGAGGAGCAACTACGGCTCATTACTCAGATTTTCAAACTTGATGCAGAGCAAAGCCGACGTATTGACGTTGTTAACGAAAAAACCTTACTGCTAACAAGCTTAAGCCATGGTTCGTCCGTATTATTTAGGAATTAATCGGTATACCCAAGCCACCTCTTTATGCACAAATCACCTCAAGAGGCTGGTTGTGACACCAGCCTTTGAAAGGGAATACCCTTCCCTTTCGTGGGTGGGAAGGGTAAATCATTGAAGTAAAAAGATTCTTTCGAAGTGCTTAAGTTTCCACTCAGTGGAATCTCCCTATGTCACAAACGCCCCAAATTATCTCAACCTGCAACGCCTACAAACTTTAATGGTTCCTAAGTATCTCCACGACCATAGGGACTAAGTAAAACCAAGCGACATAGCCCAAACCAGATAATGCGATGACCCAAAAGACGAATGAAAAAAGCTTAGATTTTGCCAGATGATTGAGTGGATCAGGTTCACCGCATCCTGGGCAAGCATGAGCACGTTTGGAAATTTGTTTCTCACACACAGGGCAAGCAACGAGAGGCATAAGAAAAAGTCCTTAGAAGGTTAAGTATAAACAAAAAAATGATAAACTTCAGACCATAAATATGCAACGTTGTCTTCCTTGAATTCGACTCATTGAACTCGCTCCGAATGAGGCATCTTGAGATTAATTGAGAAGATAACCAAAGGATTCAGCTAAAAACACCTAAAGATACTGGCAACGCTCTTGGAATCAGTCACTTTTTGGAAAGTGTAATTCAATAAAATTCAGTTAATTATATTAATTAAATTAAATATATAACTCTTTGAACTGATCACTCTTTGTTTATAACGACTATAATAAACCCAACAAAACTCAAGATGCTTAACTAACGAGGTTACTTGGGTACACCCAGATAGAATTTCAATAAAAGAGCGAACATGAAGATACTACTCACTGGCGGGACAGGATTTATTGGCTCAGAACTACTCAAGCTGCTGACCACTCACCAAGTTATGTTACTCACACGTAATCCAGCTAAAGCCAAACAAAGACTGCAACATACTGACGTCGGCAACATCGAGTATCTTGATAACCTTGATGGCCTCCAAGACCTTAATCATGTTGATGCTATTATTAATCTCGCTGGAGAACCTATTGCCGACAAGCGCTGGAACCAAAAACAGAAAGAGCGTATTTGTCAAAGCCGTTGGTCAATCACCGAACGCATCGTCGCATTAATTCATGCCAGTACAGAACCGCCGACAGTTTTCATCAGCGGTTCTGCCGTTGGCTATTATGGCGATCAGCAAGCCCATCCTTTTGATGAGTGTCTTCACGTACACAGCAATGTCTTTACCCATACCGTTTGTGAAAAGTGGGAACAAATCGCAAAACGGGCGGCATCGAACCAAACTCGTGTTTGTATTTTAAGAACGGGAGTCGTTCTTGGACAACAGGGAGGCGCTCTCGCCAAGATGTTGTTACCTTATAAGCTTGGTTTAGGTGGTCCTATTGGCAGAGGCAACCAATATATGCCTTGGATACATATCCTTGATATGGTCCGTGCGATTATGTATTTACTAGATACCCCTCACGCAAATGGAGAGTTTAACCTTTGCGCCCCACATCCTGTGAGTAATCGCCGATTTAGTCGGGCATTAGCTAAAACACTCAAAAGGCCTCATATCCTTTATACTCCTAAGTGGGTGATGAAGCTCGCAATGGGAGAATCATCTTGCCTCTTGTTCGATAGCCTAAGAGCCAAACCTAAGAAGCTCACTGAGTTGGGATTTAAGTTCAGTTATTCACGAGTAGAACCCGCTCTCAAACACTTGCTTCACCACAGAATATAATGAATGATTATATCCACTTGGGTATAACCGCTTTTCAGCGTTCAACACAACATCAATACACTCACCTATGGCTTGTGTTCAAACCTGAATCTTTATTATTTATTGTTTAATAAAAACTGAGCACTATACCCAAGTAACCTCAAGGTGCTTGATTCAGAGCGAGGTCACTGAGTTGAATTCAAGGAAGACGACGAAGTGGAATAGCAGGCTCTTTCCAAGTTGTCTGACGAAAGAAGTCGGCTCAGTGACACGCTCCCAAAGGGCGAGTGACCTTAACTCTCAGACTTTGTTAACGATTCTCAATGTAGAACGACTATATCTTCGAATCGTTGCCGCGCCTGAGAGTTAAGGTAATCTCGCTGAACGCAGCATCTTGAGGTTATTTGGGTATATCTTGAAAGGAATCCTTAAGACCGAATATGAAAAAATCCATCTTAATTACTGGCTGTTCAACGGGTATCGGCTACGTGTGTGCTCATGCCTTACAAAAAGAAGGTTTTCAAGTCATTGCTTCATGTCGAAATGCACATGATGTCCAACGTCTAAAGCAAGAAGGTCTGCAATGCATCCAACTTGATCTTGATAACCCTCAGAGTATTTCAAGTGGTGTACAACAAGCTCTAGAACTCTGTCAGGGTAACCTCTATGCCGTGTTTAATAATGGCGCCTATGGACAACCTGGAGCCTTGGAGGACTTGTCAACGCAAGCTCTACAAGCACAATTTCAAACTAACTTTTTTGGCTGGCATCAGCTCGTCACTGAGATCCTGCCCCATATGCGTTCCCAAGGTGAGGGACGGATCATTCAAAACAGCTCTGTACTTGGCTTTGCGGCGATGAAATATCGTGGTGCCTACAATGCATCTAAATTTGCTCTTGAAGGCTGGACAGACACTTTACGTTTGGAACTCATGGACACCAATATTAAAGTTGTTTTAATCGAACCGGGTCCTATTGAAACACAATTCAGAGCTAACGCCCTAATCGCCTTTGAACGATGGATAAACACTGACAATAGTCCGCATCGCGATGCTTACCTTGAGCAAAAAGAGCGCCTCAAAAAAACAAAATCAAATAATAAGTTTGTTCTTCCGGCAACGGCTTGCATTGATCCCGTCTTACAGGCTTTAACAAGTAAAAAACCTAAGATAAGGTACCGAATTACCACCCCAACCAAGGTGTTTGCCATTTTAAAACGGTGTCTGCCAACACGATGGTTAGATAAGATTTTACGTCAAGCAGCGTGATTCAGAGTTACATCACGGAATCAAAAGCATTATGAGATTCGACACTTGAATTTTTACGCTTTTATCGCCACATCATTGGATAGAACCCTACAAAACCAGCAAGGAAACTGTGATGCAATCCCCTTTTATCGTTGAGTTAACAGAACAAAACTTCCGCGAGACACTCGAAGGGTCAATGAATACCCCTGTCTTAGTTCACTTTTGGGCCAGCGCCCAGCCGGAAAGTGCACAAATAATCCCTGATCTGCAAATGCTCACTCAGCAATATAATGGTGCTTTCACTTTCGCTTTGCTTAACTGTGAGCAGCAACCCGCCCTTGCTGCACAATTTGGTGTGCAAGTTCTTCCTACGATTGCCTTATTTATTAATGGACAAGCGGTTGACGGTATGGGAGGTCCTCAAACAATCGAGGCCGTATCTTCAATGCTGCAAAAACATTTACCTAGCCAAGATGAGATGTCTTTCAAGCAAGCAAACGCACTGCTGCAAAATGGTGAACACACCCAAGCTTTAACGGTATTAGAAAGTCTCTCTGAGGATTGGCAGAACCGTGGAGAAGTAAAGCTCTTAACTGCCGATTGCCTGCTAGAAACCAAGCAATTTGAACGAGCACAGGCAATCCTTGAAAGCATACCACTCGAATACCAAGATAATTACTATAAAGGTCTGATAGCTAAATTAGATCTCCACCTACAAGCCGTTGATAGTCCTGAGCTGCAGCGTTTGGAGCAAGCGTTATCTGAAGCGCCCGATAACCAAGAGCTTGCATGTGATCTGGCTATTCAATATAACCAAGTAGGAAGAGATGAAGAAGCACTGGCACTGCTATGGAACATACTCAAAGTTGATTTAGGTGCACGTGATGGGGAAGTGAAAAAGACCTTTATGGATATTTTAAGTGCCCTTGGTCAAGGAAACGCCCTAGCCAGCCAATACCGTCGGCAGCTTTACTCAATTTTATACTGAGTTCTCCTGAACTTTAGTACTATACCCAAGTAACCTCAAGATGCTGCGTTCAGCGAGATGACCTTAACCCTCAGGCGCGGCAACGATTCGAAGATATAGTCGTTCTACATTGAGAATCGTTAACAAAGTCTGAGAGTTAAGGTCGCTCGCCCTTTGGGAGCGAGTCACTTGGGTATATTAAACCCTCATAATATCAAGAGAGACTTGGGACTGACCAAGCTTCTCTCTATCGCATACCTCAATGCTTTCTAACTCCAAACATGTTATTAACATTATACATGGTATGTATTCACAATTTTCTCTCCTACTTATTGTTTTAAAAACATAAATAGGAGAGAATGAGTTAACAATAATATAAATTTTAAAGAGGTTACTAATGCCAGTTGATTCATTAATTACCATTGGTATTTTCGTCGCACTTGCTATTTTTATCATAGCATCGGGGGTTAAGACGGTACCACAAGGCAACAATTGGACAGTTGAACGTTTTGGACGCTATACACAAACCTTATCACCTGGCTTAAACTTTATTGTTCCATTTGTCGATCGAATTGGTCAAAAAATCAATATGATGGAGCGTGTACTCGATATTCCTGCTCAAGAAGTGATTTCGAAAGATAACGCGAACGTCGTTATTGATGCGGTTGGCTTTGTACAAGTTGTGGACGCAGCCAAGGCAGCCTACGAGGTTAATGACCTTGAGAATGCTATCCGAAACTTAACGCTCACGAATATTCGTACCGTCTTAGGCTCTATGGAGCTGGATGAGATGCTGAGTCAGCGCGATATGATTAACACTAAATTACTTTCTATTGTCGACCAAGCAACGAACTCTTGGGGCGTGAAAGTGACTCGTATCGAAATAAAAGACGTTCAGCCACCCGCTGACCTAACTGCTGCGATGAATGCCCAAATGAAGGCCGAGCGAAACAAACGTGCAGAGATCCTTGAAGCGGAAGGGGTAAGACAAGCAGAGATCTTACGCGCTGAAGGCCAAAAGCAATCAGAGATCTTAAAAGCTGAAGGTGAAAAACAATCCGAGATCTTGAAAGCAGAAGCACGTGAGCGTTCAGCCCAAGCGGAAGCAAAAGCAACCTATATGGTATCTGAAGCTATCGCACAAGGCGATGTAAAAGCAGTGAACTACTTTATTGCTCAAGGTTATACCGAAGCACTGAAAAGTATAGGTCAAGCAGAGAATGGTAAGATCGTAATGCTACCACTCGAGGCCACAGGTCTAATGGGGTCAGTAGCAGGGATTGCCGAGATGTTTAAACAAAGCAAAGAGTAGAAGTTGCTTATGGACTTATTCGCCCTCTTAGACAGCATCACTTTTTGGCATTGGATGGCTATTGGTTTAGCTCTTCTCTGTGTTGAATTGATTGGTACCGCTGGCTATTTTCTTTGGCTGGGTATTTCTGCACTACTTGTTGGAGGTATTCTTTACGCTTTACCGATGAGCTGGCAAATGCAGTGGTTTTCCTTCGCAGCATTCAGTCTTGTGACAACATGGGTTTGGTGGCGCAGTCAAAAAGCGAAAGATCACCAAAGCGATAAAAGCAGAACTCTCAATCAAAAACATAAGCAGTTAATTGGAAATATCATCACTCTTGATCAAGATTTTACTGTTGGAATGAATAGATTAAGAGTGGGTGATACCACTTGGTCAGCAGAGTCTGAACATGACTTGCCTGCTGGCACTCGAGTTGAAATCGTTGATGTTGAAGGTATTATTCTAAAGATCAAACCGGTTTCATGCTAAATCTCCTCACAATGGCGGGATTCACCACCCCGTCATTTTTTTTGCAAAGCTCAAAAATCATTGACTCCCGCCTCTTCATTTATACCCAGTGACCTTAAAAATTAATGAGTGAAATTGGATTTTCTGGTCTTTAATTAACCCTAAAAATTAAGCCTACCAGATAATAATAAAATTATTCATATAAAGGTAACTTTTATAATAATTACCTAATTTAAGCCATGTTGATGACTCAATATCTCATTATTAATTGTTAAAAATTAACAGTAAAAATTAATTAAAATTTAAAATTTTTTTGATCTTTTTTATTCTCTATACATAATTGATCCATGAATGCTACCTATTTATTGCTTTCACTCTTTTACTCAATGGCTCCACAGGAGAAATAAAATGAGATTGATTTTAATTTCAATATTAGGAACTCTATTTACTTTTGGTACTTTGGCAAGTTCTTCTGAAAATCAGGGCGCTGGCCTAGGTGAATATGAAGAATGTATTACTCAAAGTGGTGAGAAAGTCTATGTTCCTATAGGTTATTGCCAACTGACAGGTAAGAAACATTAATATATATACCTAAGTGACCTCAAGATGCTTGATTCAGAGCGAGGTCACTGAGTTGAATTCAAGGAAGACTACGAAGCGGAATAGCCGGCTCTTTCTTATTTTTGTAAGAAGAACGGTTGTCTGACGCAAGAAGTTGGCTCAGTGACACATCCTTATGTCACTGATTACCTGAAGGGATGAGGGTAATAATTGGTTTAAAACCACTAAATTCTGAGACGTACGCGTAGCTAAAAAAATATTGAATATTTTAGAAACGAGTATTTAGCGGAACGGAAATTACTGCATAATTGCCCAAGTTAAAAATTCTTTTTGTTCTGTCACCGTCAAACCTTTAAATTGTCCTTTCAGACTTTCAACTTTTGCTGTCTTGCGCAGTGAGATATTCACTTTTTCTGATTGGGCTGGCTTTTTTAGCTCTGCTTGGGGTAGTGATGTTTTTGCTATTTCGGCTTGCACACTGGTCCCTGTTTCTGGGACAACGGCTGTCAACGCTTTTTGCGCCAGTGCAAAGGTATGATCATGAGCCATATTGTAAGCTGCTAGTTCATCGCTGTAGTCACGAATGAGGCCTTTTCCACGCTTAAGCACACCTTCATGCGCACTCATGATTTGACCATCATCCTGAATGATCTTCGCTGTCGGGTGAGTTTGAAAGTCACCAACTTCTTCTGATGAGTTGAACGCTTTTCCTGGCTCAATACGAAGATTCACATCCGAAGCATCAAAGGTCAGCACAATAGGTTCCGATTTAAATTTTGTGAAGACACCTTTATCTCTGATTAACTTAGATACACGAACAACAAGTTGGTTAGCGCCATCAGGCAGTTCCGCTTTCGTCATTTGATTAACAAATGAGCCAACTTCTTCGCCATTAATCAACATTGGCTCAATTGCTACATCAAAATCCACATTGACGGTAGCGAAAGAACTAAATGATGTCATTAGGCCTGTAACTAAAAGTGTCTTATTTAAAAATTTCATTATTTAGTCCTTATAAATTGAAAAATGCGAGCACCTAAGGCACTCGCAAAATCGACAGTGTAAATGTAATCTCTTAATGGATTAGAAGTAGTATTCAGCACCAAGAAGTAGACGAGTCGTATCGTCGGTATCGTCACTGTCGTTAAAGTCGTAGTTACGCACGTCCATGTATAGGTAAGTACTTGGTAGTAGGTAACCTAAACGCGCTGTAATCGCTTGGTCAGCAGAATCTGCTACGCCATCAGCATCGTCAGTTGCAGCATAACCAAGTTTCACTAACATTTTATCAGTGAACATGTATTGCGCTGTAGCAGAGATCGCATTTTGCTTATCACCAGCTGCTTCCATCATTTTGTAAGCCGCGCTTAGAGTGATTTTATCTAGGTAAACATTACCACCAACGATCGCATAAGAGTGATCAACAAATGATTTGTCTTCTGCTTCACCACGGTTGTAGTAACCCGCATGAAGGCTGTACTTCTCTTGGGTGAAGTATACTGCTGCAGAAGCAATGATGTCAGACGTTGATTCTTCCATGCCTGAGAATGTAGCGTTAAAGTTCACAGGGCCGATTTTCGCAGATTCAAAACGAATCATGTTGTCAGCACGGTCTTGGAATGTCACGCCTAGATCGTTATTCCAGTCGAAGACGTTACCTAGGCCTGGGTTTGAGTGAGGCCAGTCAACGATATCGTAAGTTGCGTGTGTCATGCGACCAATTTTAACGTTACCAAAATCGAAGCCTAAACCAACGAACGTGTCACGACCACCTAAGATACCGCGATCACTTGCCCATTCTGAATCAGCGTGAGATGCCCAACCAGACTCGATTTGCCATAGGAAATCAGCTGGAAAATCTTCGTAAACGTGCTTACCTTTGAAACCGATCTTTGATTCAATACCAACGGTGTTATTTGAATCTTTGCCACTTGCTTTTGGCGCATCAAACATGTTGTAAGCTGCTGCTGTACCGTAAATCTCAAAATTCTCACCGGCTAGCTGCACTGCCGCATTTGCGGAACCTGCTGCAGCTACTGTTGCAATAGCGGCACCAAGAAGTGAGCGTTTCATCGTTTTGTTCATGGAAAACTCCTAATAGATATAGCTGATTTTTCCTCTTACTTTAAGTTGGCCGCCGAAAGTAAGAAGGAAATTCATAAGTAAACCGAATCATTTAAATTGGTTTTTTAAGTTCCTGCATACACACCGTGTATCCATGGCTATAAGACTAACTTCGAGCCTAAAAACATCCAAACGGAACTTATTTTTTCTCTAAAAAAATATGAGCCAGAACAAAGTTCCATATCAGTTATTGATCTAGATCTTATTTTTAATTTTATTTATTTAGGAGTAAGTAATTCAAAAAGTGCAAGATAATAGAAGTGTAAATATGATTTAAATCTCAATTCAGCTCTAATATTAAAAATAAAAACAACAGCTAGATCCAGCTCACTGAAATGCTATAAACGGATAATTTTTGACATGAATCAACTTTATACCCAACAAAAAAAGCCTCGTTGATATCAAATCAGAGGCTTTATGGTTTATTTCTTAATGCCAGCGAGATATTTCTTGAGGTAGCGAAAATACCCCTCAGAGGCTTATAATTTTGCTATTGCATCAGTTCAAGAAGATCTTGCTCTGTTCTTACTTCAATACCAAGGTCTTGAGCTTTCGCTAGTTTCGACCCTGCATTCTCACCAGCGAACAAGATATCGGTTTTTTTCGATACGCTACCTGTTACCTTCGCTCCCAAGTTTTGTAGCGCCTCTTTTGCTTCTGAACGCCCCAACTGAGACAGTGAGCCGGTTAGAACCACAGTTTTACCTTCTAATGGCAAGGCGACACCTTGTTGTGGAAGCGCAATATCTGGCCAGTGAATGCCCTGTTGGAGTAGATCATTGACGACTTGTTGATTCTTTTCTTCACCGAAGAAGGTCGTGATGTGCTTGGCCACCACATCACCGATGTCTTGTACTTCAACAAGTTGCTCTTGTGTCGCCTTCTGAACCAACTCCAAGGTTTTAAAGTGCTGAGCCAGATTCGCAGCGGTAGCCTCACCCACTTCTCGAATTCCTAACGAATATAAGAAACGCGGTAACGTGGTTAGCTTAGATTTTTCTAATGCATTAACAACATTCGTTGCAGACTTCGGCCCCATCCGCTCTAATACGGTTAATACACCTGCCGAGAGCTTAAATAAATCAGCGGGTGTTTCGACCATCTCGCGATCCACAAGTTGCTCTATTACTTTTTCACCAAGACCATCAACATCTAAAGCTTTACGAGAGACAAAATGCTTTAGCGCTTCTTTACGCTGCGCTTGGCAAACCAGTCCACCAGTACAACGAGTCACAGCTTCACCATCAATTCGCTCAAGGTGAGAATGGCACACAGGGCATGACTCAGGGTATATAATCGGACGTGCATCAGCAGGCCGACGATCTTTGATCACCGAGACAATTTGGGGAATCACATCCCCAGCCCTACGAATAACGACTTGATCGCCAATCATAACCTGTAAACGCTCAATCTCATCGGCATTATGCAAAGTGGCATTACTGACAGTCACCCCACCGACAAAGACAGGTTCAAGTTTAGCAACAGGGGTAATCGCTCCTGTTCGACCCACTTGAAACTCAACCTCATTAAGGGTGGTGATTTCTTCTTGTGCTGGAAATTTATAAGCAATAGCCCAACGCGGCGCACGAGACACAAAACCCAGTTGTTCCTGAATTGCGATATCATCAATTTTGATGACAACACCATCAATTTCATAGGCTAATGCATCGCGACGCGCCAATATATCTTGATAGTACGCTTTTACCTCTGCCAGATTATCGACTCGCTTGGTTTCAGGGCACATTGGTAGGCCCCAAGATTTAATTTGTAGAAAGCGCTCATAATGGCTTGCAGCCAACATATCCCCATCTACAACACCCACACTGTAAGCATAAAAACTTAGTGGTCGAGAAGCCGTCACACGAGAATCAAGCTGGCGTAAGCTGCCTGCCGCTGCATTACGAGGGTTAACGAATACCTTCTGACCTTTTTTAAGCGCCATTGCATTGAGTTTGTCAAACCCGGCTTTTGGCATAAACACTTCACCACGAACTTCCAAACGGGCTGGCCAATCTTTGCCTTGTAATTTAAGTGGAATCGCGCTGATTGTCCTCACGTTCTCAGTGATATTTTCGCCTGTTGTACCATCACCTCGAGTCGCAGCTTGAACCAATACACCATTTTCATACAGTAAACTCACCGCTAATCCATCGAGCTTAGGTTCACAACAATATTGTTTGATGATTTGTCCTGGGATGCGATCTTGTGCTCGTTTATGAAAACCTTCTAACTCTTCATCATCAAAAGCATTGTCTAAAGAGAGCATCGGGACTTCATGCGTCACCTGACTAAACTCAGATAAAGGCTGGCCGCCTACTCGCTGGCTTGGAGAATCAACGCTGAGCAGTTCTGGGTGCTGAGCTTCAATGTCTAATAGTTCTCGCATCATGCGATCATATTCCGCATCGGGAATTTCTGGATTGTCTTCAACATAATAACGAACGGCATGGTAGTGCAGCGATGCTTTTAATTCTTCTAGTCGTTTGAGTACAGATTCCGACATTTTAGCGCCTCGTGTTTAATCATTAATGAGGTTGAAAATCTAACAAAAAGGGCCCCGACTGGAGCCCCTATCATTATTTGTAGTTAGGGAATTAAGATAAAGCGGCATTAAAGTCCGCGATCTGACGTCGATAGGAAGCAAGCCTGTCTGGCGTCATAAGATTTCTCTGATCATCCAAGACATTTCCTCCCATATCATCAGCAATTTGCTGGGCAATACGCAGCATCAAATTGAAGTTCTGATCCGCTTCACCGTAACAAGGTAATGTCATAAAGAACGAAATGCCTTTAGTAGTAAAATCAGCTGGATCATCATGCTCCAATGTACCTGGCTGCATCATGTTAGCCACACTAAAGAGCACCTTACCATTGCCCGATAAATCAATATGACGATGGAAAATGTTCATTTCGCCATAGATCAGGCCATTTTGTTGCATACTGTCAAACAGTGTTGTGCCGACAAAAGGTTCCTCGCCTGCACAATGCACATTCAATACAATAACCTGCATTTCAGGCTCTGCTTTTGGCTCTTCAGGCTGCTCAACTTGGGGTGAAGAAGCCACCTCTTCCTCATGAGCCACCGTATTCTCAGCTAACATTTCAGTGACAGGTTCACTTTCAACGTGCTCCATACTGGTCACTGAAATCGGTTCAGGCGTTTCCTTTTCTGCCCTTGTTGTAGCAGTTGCAACAAAAGCTGGGATCTCCTGTTCTTCAACTTTATCAAGTGCTTGGGGTTTCGTATCGAGCACATCATCGATAAGAGGATCCATAGCGAGGCTCTGATCAAACTCATTACCAACACCGAAATCTGGCTCCTTACGGTCCTTGCGAATAATTTCAAAATCATCTTCTGACTCAGGAGAAGCTTGTAGATTTTGCTCCTGATCGCGGCTGTTTTCGACGTCCAGTTTACTGAACGGCTTATTACCAAACTTTGCTTTGCCGTCTTTTTTGCTACTCCATAAACCATGAAATAACAAAGCAGCGATGGCTAATACGCCAACGACAATGAGTACGAATCGCAATTCCTGCATTATTTACTCTCAATCTACCTGTTGTTACTGCAATGCACCATAAGGCAGCACCCCAAGTGCATAAATCCTAGTGATGCTGTTACTTTACCAAAACTATATGTAGGTTTAGAACAAATTAATTCAATAAGTTTCGTTTTTGTTGTGATTTTTGCCACGATTCCATAAGAGACAACTTTTTTCTCCTACTTTGAAAGAAAAATTTGGGCAGGTACAATAGACAAACATTTATATTAAAATAATATCCATATGAACCCAAACACTCAGCCTAAAACAGGATTCGGTTACCTCCTGTATGGAGCAAAGATCGCTCTTTCACCGAAAATAAGACGTTTTGTCATTTTACCTCTTGCCGCTAACATTTTGCTTGTTGGCAGCGCTATCTTCTATTTGTTCTCAAATCTGAACATGTGGATCGAAGATTGGCTCGGACAGTTGCCTGATTTCCTCTCTTGGCTAACCTATATTTTGTGGCCTCTATTAGGATTGACCATATTAGCAACGTTTTCCTACTTTTTTAGTACACTCGCAAACTTTATCGCGGCCCCCTTTAATGGGCTTTTAGCCGAAAAAGTGGAAGAAGCCCTCACAGGCCAACCCTTAAATGATGATGGAATTCTAGATGTAATCAAAGACGTCCCACGTGTTCTGGCCCGAGAATGGCGAAAACTGCTTTATGTGCTGCCAAAAGCCATCGGTCTCTTTCTTTTATTGTTAATCCCTGCCGTCGGACAAGTTTTAGGCCCTATTTTATGGTTTTTATTCACAGCTTGGATGCTTGCTATCCAATATTGTGATTATCCATTTGATAACCATAAAGTCCCATTCAATGATATGCGTTACAAATTGAAACAAAAACAAGGTAAAGCCTACGGATTTGGTATGCTGGTTTCTGTTTTCACTACGATACCCGTTCTCAACCTCATCGTAATGCCCGTAGCCGTCTGTGGTGCTACCGCGATGTGGGTGATGGAATTCAAACACCAAAGCTAAGACACTCGTACCATTAGGCTGTGTTGATCCTTCGCTGTAAAAATCCGCACGAAAGGTCAGCAAAGCCTAAGCAAAAGCGACTTATCTCCCTCACATTTCCACAATTTCGAGTCAGCTCATAAGATATAACTTTTTAATCCTTTTCCCTCTTTTGCATAACACATATGCTTTTAACCATATTCTTTGAACTACATTTCAAGACGCGTCATGAAGGGGCTATTATGAGCAAGATCTACGAAGACAATTCTCTTACCATTGGTAACACACCTCTCGTCCGCCTTAATAGAGTCAGTAACGGCAATGTACTGGCAAAAATTGAAGCACGTAATCCAAGTTTCAGCGTAAAATGCCGTATCGGCGCCAACATGATTTGGGAAGCTGAAAAAGCAGGCCTTCTTAAGCCCGGCATCGAACTTGTCGAGCCGACCAGTGGTAATACAGGTGTAGCACTTGCATTTGTCGCAGCCGCTCGTGGTTACAAACTCACTTTAACCATGCCTGAATCAATGAGTCTCGAACGCCGCAAGCTCCTCAAGGCCCTAGGTGCCAATCTGGAGCTCACAGAAGCAGCAAAAGGAATGAAAGGCGCGATTGCAAAAGCAGAAGAAATCGTCGCAAAAAATCCAGAAAAGTACCTCCTTTTACAGCAGTTTGATAACCCTGCTAACCCTGAAATTCATACAAAGACCACCGGTCCTGAAATTTGGGAAGCAACCGACGGTGAAATTGATGTACTAGTCGCGGGGGTTGGTACGGGCGGTACCATCACAGGTACAAGCCGCTACATCAAAGGTGAAAAAGGAAAAGCCATCACTTCTGTTGCAGTAGAACCACAAGAGTCTCCAGTCATTACTCAAGCACTTGCAGGAGAGGATATTCAACCAGCACCACATAAAATCCAAGGGATTGGTGCAGGCTTCATTCCAGGCAACTTAGATCTAGAGCTTGTTGACCGTGTAGAACAGGTGAGTTCAGAAGAAGCCATCGAAATGGCTCGCCGACTAATGGAAGAAGAAGGCATCTTGGCCGGAATCTCTTCAGGCGCAGCTGTGGTTGCGGCAAATAGAATATCAGAGCTTCCTGAATTTAAAGGTAAAACCATTGTAACCATCTTGCCAAGCTCTGGTGAACGCTACCTTAGCACCGCGTTATTTGCAGGCCTCTTTAGTGAGAAAGAGAACCAACAGTAATATGTGGTCAAATCAATTTTTCGTCCAAAAAAGCCCCAACTAGGGGCTTTTTTGTTGATCCTAGCCTCACCTTTGGTAATATCAGGGGGTTTTATTTTTCGGTCCAAAATAAAGAACCGGAGCCAAAAGATTTTAAGTGGCTGCAACAGCAACAATTTGCGCATCCACCCAACTTTTGACTAGTATCTTTTCTGAAGCGCTTTAATGCCCTTGTTCGATAACGTGAGGGAAAGTGGTTAATTTGATACAGTCGCAACTAACAAAAATACATTTATTGGGGTATATCACATGTACGAGAAACAAGTAGAAATCACAGCAGAAAACGGTCTTCACACTCGTCCAGCTGCACAGTTTGTTAAAGAAGCAAAGGGCTTTGAAGCAGACATCACTGTGACTTCTAACGGTAAAAGTGCTAGCGCAAAAAGCCTTTTCAAGCTGCAAACTCTAGGCCTTGTAAAAGGTACTCTAGTTACTATCTCAGCTGAAGGCCCACAAGCTCAAGAAGCCGTTGACCACCTAGTTGCTCTAATGGATCAACTTCACTAATCTGGTCTCCTGTTTCTAAAGCCATTTTGTGAAAGCAAAATGGCTTTATTGGAAATAGGCACAAAACTAAGCTAAAACTAACCGTTAGCGCACTCATTATTTTCCGTTTTTAAAGTTGACCAACTTAAGGTAAGGCTATGATTTCAGGCATTCTAGCATCTCCTGGTATTGCAATCGGTAAAGCACTACTCCTTCAAGAAGATGAAATTGTCCTAAATACAAACACTATTTCTGATGACCAAGTAGAAGCAGAAGTTGCTCGTTTTTTTAACGCACGTAACAAATCTTCAGCCCAGTTAGAAACGATCAAGCAAAAAGCACTTGAAACGTTTGGCGAAGAAAAGGAAGCGATCTTTGAAGGTCACATCATGCTTCTTGAAGATGAAGAGCTAGAAGAAGAAATCCTAGCACTTATCAAAAACGACAAAATGTCTGCAGATCACGCAATCCATTCTGTCATTGAAGAGCAAGCGACTGCACTTGAGTCTCTTGATGATGAATACCTTAAAGAGCGTGCAACAGACATCCGTGATATCGGTACCCGTTTTGTTAAGAACGCACTAGGCATCAATATTGTTTCGTTAAGTGACATCAATGAGGAAGTTCTTCTTGTTGCTTATGATTTGACGCCATCTGAAACCGCACAAATCAACCTTGATTACGTTTTAGGTTTCGCATGTGATATTGGTGGCCGTACTTCTCATACCTCAATCATGGCTCGCTCTCTAGAGTTACCAGCCATTGTTGGTACTAACGACATCACTAAGCAAGTTAAAAATGGCGACATGCTGATTCTTGATGCAATGAACAACAAGGTCATCATCAATCCATCTGAAGCTGAACTTGAAGAAGCTCAAGCAGTGAAAGCAGCCTTCATCGCTGAGAAAGAAGAACTGGCTCAGCTAAAAGACTTACATGCCGAGACTCTTGATGGACATCGCGTAGAAGTATGCGGCAACATCGGTACAGTAAAAGATTGTGACGGTATCATTCGCAATGGTGGTGAAGGTGTTGGCCTTTACCGCACTGAATTCCTCTTTATGGACCGTGATGCACTTCCAACTGAAGAAGAGCAGTACAAAGCTTATAAAGAAGTCGCTGAAGCCATGAATGGTGAATCTGTCATTATCCGTACTATGGATATTGGCGGTGATAAAGATCTCCCATACATGGATCTACCAAAAGAGATGAACCCGTTCTTAGGTTGGCGTGCGGTACGTATCAGCTTGGATCGTCGTGAAATCCTACGTGACCAGTTACGTGGTATCCTGCGTGCATCAGCACACGGTAAGCTACGTATCATGTTCCCAATGATCATCTCTGTTGAAGAAATCCGTGAGCTTAAAAAAGCCATCGAAGAGTACAAAGCAGAGCTGCGCGCTGAAGGCCATGCATTTGATGAAAACATCGAAATTGGTGTTATGGTTGAGACTCCAGCAGCAGCCGCTATCGCGCATCACTTAGCGAAGGAAGTGGCTTTCTTCTCTATCGGTACCAATGACCTAACTCAGTACACACTAGCAGTAGACCGTGGTAACGAGATGATTTCTCACCTATACAACCCACTGTCACCTGCAGTACTTACTGTAATTAAGCAAGTTATCGACGCTTCTCATGCTGAAGGTAAGTGGACTGGTATGTGTGGTGAGCTTGCAGGTGATGAACGTGCGACACTTTTACTTCTAGGTATGGGGCTAGATGAGTTCTCAATGAGCGGCATCTCAATCCCTAAAGTGAAAAAAGTTATCCGTAACTCTAACTTTGCTGAAGTAAAAGCTATGGCTGAAAAAGCTCTTTCTCTGCCAACAGCAGCAGAAATTGAAGCCGTTGTTGAGCAATTCATTGCAGAAAAAACTCAATAATTCACTGATTATACGGGGATAGACGATCAAAAAAAGTCGTCTATCACGTCAGATTGGTATACTATAATTCGACAGAATTGAATAAAACGTTAGGAGCAAGACACAATGGGTCTGTTTGACAAACTTAAGAAGCTAGTATCTGACGACAGCGCTGACGCAGGTGCAATCGAAATTATCGCACCACTTTCTGGTGAAATCGTAAACATCGAAGATGTGCCAGACGTTGTTTTTGCTGAGAAAATCGTTGGTGATGGTATCGCTATCAAACCTGCTGGTAACAAAATGGTAGCTCCTGTAAACGGTACTATCGGTAAAATCTTCGAAACAAACCACGCATTCTCTATCGAGTCTGACGACGGTGTTGAGCTTTTCGTTCACTTCGGTATTGATACTGTTGAGCTAAAAGGCGAAGGCTTCAAGCGTATTGCTGAAGAAGGTCAAACTGTAAAAGTTGGCGATACAATCATTGAATTTGATCTCGCTCTTCTAGAAGAGAAAGCAAAATCAACGCTAACACCAGTAGTTATCTCTAACATGGACGAAATCAAAGAGCTAAACAAGCTTGCTGGTTCTGTTAACGTTGGTGAAACACCAGTTCTTCGTGTGACTAAGTAATCAACTTAATTCAACACGAAAAAACGCTGCACATTGCAGCGTTTTTTTATATCTTTATGCTCCCTCTCTATACAAGCAACTTGGAAGAACTTCTATTTCGCTTCCTTGTCTTCCTTTCATTTGATTCAGTAACATCGCTCTGAATAAAGCATGTTGAGGTAACTCATGCATCGTGCATAGAGGCTCACTGCTTGATAGAAGGTGTCTGGAATAGAGTCTAAAGAAACGAATAGATCAAAAAACCCAGCCGAAGCTGGGTTTGCACGCTCATCTCTCACCACGAGCTAATTTAATTTGTCTGCAGATTTGATCTTAGCCAAGCAAGCTAAGTGCTGCGTTCGGCGCTTGTTTCGCCTGTGCAAGAATAGAACTTGACGCTTGTGACAAGATTTGTGACTTCGTCATTTGCGTGGTTTCTTTAGCAAAGTCGGTATCTTTAATACGACTCTTAGACGTATTTACATTCTCGTTAATGTTATCTAAGTTGTTAATCGCATGGTTAAAGCGGTTTTGGAATGCACCTAACTCTGCACGGTGGCTGTCTACGTATTTCAACGCAGAATCAATGATCGCAACCGATTCTTGAGCGCCACCCACTGAAGTCACATCAATAGTATTGACTGTAACGTCAGTACCTGTCGTAAGACCTAATTCTGACGACAACTGACCACCGAAGCTTAGCGCACCATCAACTTTATTGTTACCAGCAAATACCTGTAACTTACCATCTTGATCCACCGATGCCTTAACTAAGTCAGTCTGACCATTAATATAAGTGGCAAGCTCTTCAATATCATCACCTTCTTTAGCATTAATCGTAATGGTTTGAGGTTGTGCAAACGTATCAGTCAAAGCAATGGTAAGATCGTTTTTGCCAGTCTCAACTCCCCAATCTTTATCCTTAGGCGTTGCTGCAATATAACTTTGACCACCCATCATTTCGTTGTCTGAGCGCATATCTTTTAGGTTCAGCATCACCGCTTCACCATTGTCTGCACCAATCTGGAAAGATTGTGTTCCGTAAGTGCCGTTAAGCAGCTTGTTACCACCAAATGAGGTTGTTTCTGCAATACGGTTAAGCTCATCATTCAAGGCTGTCACTTCTTCTTGAATAGCAACACGCTCTGCTTTTGAGTTTGAGCCGTTAGCAGATTGAAGAGAAAGATCACGCATGCGTTGCAAGATGTTAGTCGTCTCATTCATCGCACCTTCTGCTGTTTGTGCAATTGAGATGCCGTCGTTCGCGTTACGTACTGCAACGTCAAGGCCTCGGCTTTGAACATTCAAACGGTTTGAGATCTGAAGACCCGCTGCATCGTCCTTTGCACTGTTGATTTTAAAACCTGAAGACAAACGCTCCATTGACGTTTGCTGTGCGTTATTTGCATTATTCAGGTAACGCTGTGCGGTCATTGCTGCTACGTTTGTGTTTACATTTACTGCCATGGTGATTTCTCCAATTGATTTTCCGGTGTTGCGGTTTCCGACGTCTCGGAAAACCAAGTAGTTCTCTCAAAGTTACTTTTATTAACGGCGCAGATAAAAAAAGCTTTAGTAAAAAATCTAAAAATTCTTTCACTTACTTTTAGCCATGGAGAAATCGAGCAAAGTATCTACTCTATTTCAAAGTACCTACTCTATTTCAAAGTGCCGACTCTATTTGTAGAGAGCCGACGATACCCAAATAACCTCAAGATGCTTTGTTGAGAAAGGCGCTCTTATCTCTTATAAGTGCCTCAGGTATGACAAATAGGTGCCTCAGGTATGACAAACACTCGACGAGATAAAATCTTGTACCTTCTTGCTAACCAGCTCTGGCGACTCGGCATGTGAAGCGTGGGAGGTATCAGGAATATCCTCAGTGCAACAGTGGGGGACTTTTTCTTTTAATGCAAGTGCATCACCAAGCGAGAACAGTAGATCGTGCTCTCCTCTCATGACCAGCATTGGGCACAAGATCTGTTCAACAAGATGGTTCGGATAACCGCTCTCTGAACTATCGAGCCAAGCCTTTTTCACAGCATCAACCAAACGAGGGAAATCTGGCTGTGGATTGATTGACTCATATAATGCCACATCATCAGCAAACCTTGCCGTCCAGTAATCCGCGGTTAAACCGTTTAATAATTCAATCGCAGGATCATCAGATTCCAAACGCCATTGCGCACCTAAAGTGACTAAACAGGAAACACGACCGGGATCGATTGCGGCAAGCCGATAACCGACAATACCTCCATCACTGAAGCCAAAGATGGCACATTTCTCGATCCCAAGATGGTTGAGCAATGCTTGAACGTCTTGCTGGTACTGCGCATAACTTAGTGGCCGTGAGCCTAGAGGAGATTTTCCATGGCCGCGAAAATCGACACTAATGAGTAAGTTTTTCTTGGCCAAGTATTCATGAAGTACTTTAAGCTCATTGATACTGCCCAAACCACCATGAAGCATCAATAGAGGCTTCCCTTCAAGATTACCCGAAATTTCGTAATATATCGAAGAGCCGTCGAGGTCTAGGTAGCGATCTTTATTGTCCATTTCATTAACCGATTATTTTATTTATGTTGCTATCCTCAAATGATTTCTTCAAGAGACTTGAGAATAAATTAGCGTCAGGATACTGCCTGAGCGAAATAAAATTATCAATTTAAATTCAACAACTTGTGACTTACCTACCTAATCAAACCTAAAGCCACTTGTAGTGATGGACTGTTTAGAAATTAATACCATACTAAGTAGCCTAAAAATGTTTAACACATCAAACACTTCTTTTCTTTTTCATTCAAATCAATCTCATCTTCTTCATTGAACTGCCGAATCGCAGATGGCGATAAGCCAAACATATCTCGACAGGTACGACTAAAATGAGCACTATCAGCAAATCCATGATTACTTGCTAAATGAGTTAAAGGAGCTTCGGTGCTGATACGAGATATTGCATCTTGTAGCTTTCGCCACAGCAAATAACGCCTAAAATTAGTGCCAACCTTAGATTTGAATAAATGCAGAAAACGGCTCTCAGATAAATAAACCGATTGAGCCATTTGCAGCGAGGATATTTTCTTCTCGTCTAATTCATCGATTAATAACGTCGCTTTTTGAATTCGCATATCGGGGATACAACCACAACCTGAGTCCGCATCAAGAATACTTGCGACCATTTTAATATCAATGTTGGCTTCATAAGCTAACGCACTGATTAACAGAGGGATCAGCGCCTGGCACTGACTCGGAGTTAAATTGATCACATTCTTATGGCCAATCACATGACATAAATGATGAGCATCAGGATGAGAAGGATCAACCAGTAGGGTTAAGCAACAAACGGAGCTTGAGTGTAATCGATGGGCCAAACTGGATGCCAAAACAAAACCATAACTTTCAATTTGCTGAGATTTTGTATCTAATTGCAGCTTATAGCCGTGCATCGATAAGGTTATTTGGATAGCAACATGTTGGTGCCATTCTGTCACTAAATTATGGCTGGCGATAACGATAAACCCTTTGCCAATCTCGAAATTAATAATGGTTTTACTATCCGAATCCGCTGCTCTCATATTCAATCACCGCCAAAATCAGTCTCTCTACGTTAAGACACTTCGTTCAACGAGGTTTCCTTGAATTAGAATAGGGAGCGTCGCTCTGAATCAAGCATCTTGAGGTTATTTAGAGATAACATATCTTAAAGCGTCAAATCGCCACGATGATGGAAGTCACGACTTATAAAAGCAAGCACGCGTCAATAGTAAATTTACGAGAGCTCACTCAATTTGAAAAGTAATATCTGAGTGAGAGTTGCATAACATTATCATCTGCTAACAATTGCAACCCGCGATCACTATCATCGTTAGCAGTAAAGTAACCCAGTAGGTTAATTTGCCAGCGATCGCTCAATCGACTGGTCGCTTCTAGTTTAAGTTGCTGACTGTATTGCTGCCAGTCATACCCGGCTAAAAACTTGATTTCAGTGCTCGCGGCATTGTTCATCTGTAAGCGAAAACCTGCAACCACATCATTCTGCCACCAGCCTGGGGCAAATTGTTCTCGACTGTCGTAATAGTTTTCAATCATTAAGCTCATGTCCCAGCGTGACCCTAAAACACCGGTATAGGTATATTCGCCCCCTGCTGCGAGCACACCATAGACATCACTTTGCTCGGACCCAAGCAACAATTCAGATTTCCATAACCACTCCCCCATTACATAGCTCATATCCTGAGCAATAAAATGAGTAAGAACATAATACGGGTGGTATCGTCCGTGATGGGTCATATACAGTGGCGATCGTCGCGTTCCAGAGAATGCACTCAAACCTAAATCCACATCGCCAATCACACCATACCATCTTGCCGCCAAGTCGATCCGATATTGCTCCTTAGATGATTCAAAAATGGCCTCTTGATCAAGGTTAAAATCAAACCTTGGTCGAGTGTTTTTTTGCTGTATAGCACGTTGCCGAAACCCTGTTAAGGCCGAGAGTAAGAGCTCACCGTCTCCAACGTAGAAACCCAAAGTTACCGCTGGCTGACCTAATCGATCTTTTTTTTCTAAGCCAGTAATTAAGTCCCACTGGTTGATTTCATTGACCGGGTTCGCCGCTTCCAGTGTGCCTTGAAAAAACTGCTGGAAGCCAACGGTCAACGAGACCTCTTCGCCATAATACCTCCACAGCGCCTGCCGAAAATCGGCATGTAAGTGGTCACTGTCATTTGGCAAATACGTCACCAAAGGTTGAACCACCCACTCTGACTCGCTCAACAAACCAAACCATTCAGAATCTAGTGTGACACTGGCATATTTATCACGCAGGCTTGGCTGATTAGAGGTGTCAAAAAATCGGATAGACGGCTCAACAAAAATTGTTTTATCGACTTGGGCAACCGCAGAAAAAGACACACCAAACATACCCAGCAGAAACAACATCAAACCTGAGGTGTTCATCGACGCCTTACCTCACACGCTTTAGCCGAGTGGGATGAAAATTCACCACATCTAAACCTTGGTCAACCCTAATATCTTGATAATGTAACTCTGTTTCTTGCTTGGTCTGGTGATTAATCATCGCCACCTTAGAGGGGTACCAAAACTCCTGTTTATAAAGTTCAAATCCTGTATTTGACTGCGTTTTAAGTAATGTATTCTTTCTGTCATAGAAACGAACTTGAAGAATTCTTAGGGCGGCTTTGTCATACCAAACTTCTTGTCGGGTGTAGCCTGTATGCGGATCTTTAGGCAAACGCTCAATCACAAAGCTGTCATGACCATTTATCATCTCTTCTCGCAAAAATACGTAGTCATATTTCTCTATTTCTGGCGAGGATAAATCTTCATAGGAAAATTCACTGCCCATAAATGGCCCTGATTTATTTTTTGATGCGATCCGTTTAGTCCTTTTCAACACCGGCAGATAGAGCCAGCGCTCATCGTCGTCTACTTTATGAGTAAAGTTGAGCAAGCTGGTGCCTTTAATATCTCCTGGGGCAAGAAAGGTAATTAAGACTTTATCACCATCATTCTCTTGCTCAATCGTATCAATACGCATCAATCGATTGGATTCATCACCCGCCCCATTCCGAAGCACCATCGACACCGAAGCTCTCATATCGTTAAAGCCATCTCGATTCGCTTCAGCCTGACTGACAATATCTAACGCACTAGGGGCAGCTAACGACATGAGTGGCAAAGCCAGCCATCCAACTAAAGTTAAAAAAGCAATAACACACCTATTATGATTCATAACCAACTCCTTGAATTTTTTCGTCTGTCACCGGCTTTTTATGCCAATATTTATCGGTCACAGCGAGCATCGCAGGTAATAAAATGAGATCAGCCAATACCGCAAGACCAATGGTTATCGAGGTTAATAGCCCCATCGCAGCATTCTTTTCAAAGCTGGATAAAGTCAAAGTCATAAAACCTGCGATAAGGACAAGTGAACTGACAATCATCGCAGGACCAACAATGGATATTGTGCGACGAATGGCTTCCTCCACATCGTACCGTTGGCGGTGATGACGATAATGATGAAGAAAGTGGACGGTATCATCGACAACAATGCCGATCACCATCGAACTTACACCAGCTAACCCCATCGATACCTCCCCGACCAACATACCCCAAATCCCAAAAGCCAAAGTAACGGGTAACAGATTAGGAATCATGCTGAATAGGCCCAATGGCACCGAACGAAACGCAATCGCGAGTAATATCGACACCATGACTAAGGCAACCAAAGCCCCTAAAATCAGGCTGTTTGTGTTCGTTACGCCAATGTGCGAGAACATCAACGTCGGAGAAGAGTGGAGAAGCTTTACTTCAAGACCTTGCGCTGCACCATGCCAATATTCAAGGGCACGCTGCTCAAATCTTTTCATGCCGATACTATCTAGATTGGTCAGTCGAGCCGTAATTCGTGCAGATGATTTGTTCATATTCACTCGATCACTCAGTGAGTGACCACTCGGCAATGACATTTCATAAAGTAAGAAATATTGAGCGGCTTCTTCTTGGCTTGTGGGTAAACGATAAAATGCGTCATCTCCTGCATGCATATTTTGATTAATATCTTTGAGCACCTCAGTAATGCTAACAGCGGAGGTGACTTCCGGTTGCTTTCGTAACCATTGAGTAAAATCGTCTAGTACCAAGAGTAACTTAGGCTGTAATACGCCGTTACTTTGCTGCGTTTCTGCTGAGAATTCGAGACTATAAATCCCCGTTAAATTCTGATTGATAAAATCAGTTTGCTGGCGAAATTGAACAGATTCATCAAAATATTCGACAAAATTATCGTTTGGTACATTGTTAAGAGCATAGCCCGACACAACAAGACATAACGGCAAACCCACCATCAGTATCCGCCGTCGAGTCCGATAAACAACACGCGATAACCCATCTAAGCCCGGTATCACTGGTTGGCTTCTTACTTGAGTATTTTGTTTCGAAAAACAGAGCCAAATGAAAGGAACCAAAGTGAGCGTCAACAGCCAACAAGCAAATACGCCAATCGCCACCATATTGCCAAGGTCTCTAAAAGGCGGGGACTCACTAAAGTTCATTGAGAGAAAGCCGAGAATTGTCGTCATATTGGTCAAGGTAATCGGCTTAACTGTCTTATTTAATGCATACTTTAACCGCTCAACCGTATTACCAGCCGCACTATTTAACGCTGAAAATAAATGCACTCCAGACGCAATCACAATCGTAGCCAGTATAATTGGTACTGAAACCGTAGGAGCAGATAACGCCATTCCTAAATAAGCCGATGTTCCCAAAGCAGCAGCGATTGATAAAAGCATCACGCCATTGAGACACGCTAAAGCTAACCAACTGCGTAATAAAAGGCTAGCAATCACTGAGATACCTAATAACATAATCGGTATCAGCGTTTTAAAATCACCTTGTGCCGCCTCAAAAAAAGCGTTGTTCAACATCACCATTCCTGAGCTGTAAATCTCAAAGTCTGGCCACGTTTCTTCTGCAAGAGCAATCATTTCTCTGACAGCAGCTGCTAATTGTTGAGTTTCCCCCTTGGTATCGACCCCAAGGAAACGCACCGTTAAATTTAATCCTGCAAATTGCCCCTTTTGATCAATCAGTTGATTTAAAAGTTGGATCTCACTGGTGGCATATTGATTAATTTGCTTTAAATTCACCTCGGTAACCTTCTGTGAAGGCGACAGAAGTTCCTCTACAAACAGATCGTCTCCATCAACTTGAGTTCTGGGGTAATCCGGAAGACTGTCTACACGGGTGACAAAAGGCAATTGCCAAGATTGAGCGGTTAACCACTGCTGCAGTTGCCAGCCTTGTTCACTCAACACATGGCCTTGAGGGGAACGAGGAACTAAAACCAGCAATACATTTTCACTGCTTTGATATTGGCTTTGAAATCGTTCATAAGTCAGTAGCTCAGGGTTACTTTCCTCAAAGAAGATTCGATAATCGCTTTCCATATCTAAACGAGTGAGCCCGCTTATTCCAAGCAAAACAAGCATGACACAAAGGGCGGCAATCGGACCGACGCTAGACTTTCGAGTGAGCCAATCTAAGCCGTTGTTCATACCATGACCTCTTGCACTGGATATTCAGCGCTAAGCTCTAAGCGGCTCAGAGCAGGATGCTGTTGTAAATAACGCTCAATAAAGTTTGCCACACGCAGGCTATCTTTGGGCATACCCGCTAACAGTTCTGAAGAGCGACTACTGAGCCATTTGCGGCCGATCAAAAACATCCCAGGTAAGGCGGTATACCCACCTTTATGTATTCCGGATTCACAGCAAAAACCATGTTTGTCTCGCGCGCCTTCCAACGGAAGCCAATCAGTCACTTCGCGATAGCCCACACACCAAATAATCGCATCGATACTGACGTTCTCGCCTTGTTGGTCACTCACAATGTTCTTGTGTGCTGAGCGGAGTTTGCTGGTGATCCTGACGCCCATTTTCTTGAGCTGTCGATCATTGAGGCTTTTAACCGGAATCGGGTTCCTCTTTTTGAGAATCTTGCCAATCAAACTTCCTGCATCGGCGTATAAAAAACCAAGGTGATGTAGCCACCAAAACAGGTCTTTGCCTAGAATTCGATTCGGCACCAAAGCACGCTTAGAGCCACAAAACAGCGTCACATCTAAATGTTGCTCTGCCAGTTGCGCTGCGATTTGCCTACCACTGGCCCCATCCCCGATCACCGCAACATTCTTATTGCCTTGCAAGCTACTTACATTTCTATAATCACTTGCCGTCAGTTGTAAAACATCTGGTGAGGTGTGCTGTGATAAATCCGGTATAATGGTTTTCTGGTTTGCTCCTGTTGCATTCACCAAACTCAATGCCTGATATACCTTGCCGTTACTACAAGTCACTTCATAGATTTGCTTTTCTCTTCTCACACTTGTCACTTCAACCCCGTTAACAACACGAAGTTTTAATGTTTTTGAATAGTGCTCAAAGTAATCAGCAATCTCCTCCTTGTCTGGGTATCCTGATGGTTCCCCCTCCAACGCAAGACCCGGAAGCTGACAAAACTGACGAGAAGTAAACAGCAACATACCATCAGGTCGGCGACGCCAAACATCACCAACGCGATCTTCTTTATCGATAATTAAAGGCGTGATCTTTTTCTGCTTCAGTTGGTAAGCGAGTGACAGCCCTGCCTGACCAGCACCCACAATAATGCAGGCTTCGATCTTAGTCTCTGGGTTTTGTATTGAAGGTACCGTACTCATCATGCCTCCTGCATTGACTCAACCTGTTTACACAATGAAGCGATCGTCGGATACTCAAAACCTAAAACAGGGTCTAACTCGACACCGAGTTCGTCTTCCAATGCCGTCACCAACTGCACACGCGTCATCGAATCGAGCCCTAAAGCATCAAACGATGTATTCACATTGGGTGATAAGTTGTTTTGATGAAAAGTGGGCATTAAATATTCAAGCAACCACGCTTCCATTTTGCTTTGTGTAATTAATTGCATGTCGTCAATCCTTTTGTTAACACACGTCTGTAAATTCAGCTTCCAAGTATTTTTGACTGCACAGTGCTCTTTGTACTTTGCCACTTGAAGTCATCGGTATCGTATTAGCTTTGATTAAAATTAACTCTTTAATCGTCACATCGAACTCTTGTACCATCTGAGCCATCGCTTGCATTTTCAGTTCTTTAAGTGAAGGAAGCTTCATCGCCGACTTTTCCACTTCTTGCAACAGGACAACTTCCTGGCCAATGGAAAACGCCGCGGTTTTATTTAACCGAAAGCAGTCTGAATAGTTGGCCAAATACCTTTCCATATCTTGAGGGTATATATTTCTGCCTCGAATAATAAACAGGTCTTTGAGGCGGCCAGAGACCACCAGCTGCTTATCTTTTATCAGCCCTAAATCTCCCGTCCTTAAATAAGGCCCTTTGCCACACTGCGTTGTTGCGCCAAAGTCATGCTCTGTTTTTTCAGGTTTATTCCAATATCCTACTGCGACACTGGGCCCACTGACCCATATTTCGCCAACTTGGCCCGCACGCAAAGGCTGACAGGTATCCGGATCAACAATCAGAACCTCATGATTAGGGGCAACGAATCCACAACCCGCTATTTGATAAGAAGATGACGTTTGTTCAACTAATTGACCTTTTGCCATCGCCTCAGGATCAATGTTCAGAGTGAGTGGTGAGTCATCTTTTCCAGAAGCCGTAACCATCAGCGTTGTTTCTGCCATACCATAACAAGGGGTCATCGCAGCACGACGAAAACCGCTAGGCTCAAGCAGTGCACAAAATTCGTCGATGGTTTCAGGGTGAACGGTTTCAGCGCCATTACCAGCCCACTTCCACGAGCTCAAATTTAGCCCCTGCAACTGTTCTTTTTTTATTCTCTCGACGCATAAGTCATAGGCAAAATTAGGCGCGGTCGATAAATCACATTGATACTCCGCCATCAGTTCAAGCCACCGAATGGGGCGCTGAATAAATGACAATGGCGGCATAAAAATATAATGCCCACCCAAACCGACCGTATGTAAAATATTACCTATCAACCCCATATCATGAAATTGAGGAAGCCAACCACCAATACGAATATGTTCAAATGTGCCAAAGGTTTCTCTAATCGCAATGATGTTTTGCAACAGATTATGGTGGGAGACCATGACACCTTTCGGTTTCGATGTTGATCCAGAAGTATATTGAATAAAGGCAATGTCATGCTTGTTGATCGCTGGATAACGAATGTCTTTGTTCAGCTCTGTTTGCTCAAAATCAAAAGCAAGCCACTCAATGTCATCACGACCCAATTGACATTCCATCGATGATTTTAGCTCTGAAGTCGTTAAAATGACCGCCGCTTGAGCATCATCTATGATGTCGTTAAGCCGTTTTAAATGGTGACTACCACGCGATAGATTGCATGGCACAGCAATCACGCCTGCATAAAAACACCCATACAAACCATAGAGAAAATCAAGTCCTGCGGGGTATAACAAAATGGCGCGCTGCCTATGACATTTTCGTTGAATCAGATCCTGTGCGACCAACATGCTATTTCGCTGCAAGCCTTGATAGCTAATCGGTTGGGCGTTTCCTTTTCCACGGGGTAAAAACGTGTAAGCAGGCTGCTCGCCAATCGACTGACTATAGGCTGACAGACAGTCAATGATGGTTTCAGCTTTATCAATATGCACTTATCTCATCCTCCACAGTGACTTGCGAAAGACGGTTTAGAAAGCCGACTTCTTTTGCAATCGCGTCAACAAGTTGATGAATATCCTCTTCGAGAGTCTGCTTACCGAAACTGATTCGGATGGCGCTATCAATATCCTGATTCGACAAGCCCATGGATTTGAGGACATGTGAACGATTTTGTTGTTTATTATTACTGCAGGCAGAACCTAAAGAGACCGCAATGCCATGGCAAATGTCTAAACGAGCAGCGAGAGCTTCGCCACGAATCCCTTGGATACTGATATTTAAAGTCCATGGCGCTTGATGTTGAGCATTGTCAGAGCCGTTGCATTGAAAAGTAATGTCATGCTGTTGAAGCAAAGTAATAGCAAGGCTGCGAAGCGAGGCAAAACGTAATAATTGGCTTTGCATATCTTTGGCACACTCGTTAGCCGCCACGTGAAGAGCCGCAATACCCAGCGTATTTTCAGTGCCCCCACGCAACCCCTTTTCTTGACCACCACCAACAAATAACGGAGAAAGTACTGAAGACTTTTTGCAATACAATCCACCAATACCTTTAGGTGCATAAAACTTATGACCAGAGAAAGCAACCGTATGCGCCCCTACCCGCTCAAGATTAAGGGGGATTTTTCCAACCGCTTGAACAGCATCAACATGAAAGTGAATCGAATGAGCATTCGCGATCACCGCAATGTCTTCAATAGGCTGAATCGTCCCTATTTCATTATTGATGGCCATCACTGTAATTAAGCAAGTAGAAGGCCTTATCGCACGTTGAATATCTTCAACTTGTATCCGACCTTCTCGATTAGGTTGAACAAAGGTGACCGCTAATCCCAAACGACTGTGGTACCAATTCAGTAGTTCTATAACCGATGAATGTTCGATCGCCGAACATATTACGTGCTGGCCACTGAGATTCTGCCGCTCACTTTGATCCAACACTCCACGGATAGCCAAATTATTACTTTCTGTCCCACCGGAGGTGAAGAAGATCTCCTCCTCCTCGCAGCTAAGAAATCTTGCAAACGTCAATCGAGTGTCTGAGACAATACGCTTACTTTCTTGACTAAAACGATAGCGTCCTGAAGGATTACCAAAATGCGCCAGTGCATCAATGGTTGCCTGTTGCACACCATCAGAGATCGGGGTTGTCGCATTATAGTCGAAATACCCTTTCATCAAGCCTCCACCCTTTTCAATTGCTGAAAGAGTTCTCTCAACATATCTAAGCAATGCCGTTGGGAAGGCTCTAACTCCCCCAACAGTTGCCCGATATTTTGCTCATCCATTGCGTTGACTTCTTCGAGGTCTTTGCCTTCAATAAAGTCACAAAATATATTGGCCATTGCCACAGAAGTTGCACATCCCCAAGCACGAAACCTCGCTTTTTCAATCACACGATTTGAGCCGATACCAAGCCCGATATCAATTTTGTCTCCACATACCGGATTACCCAGCTTGAGTGATGCGACTGCATCGACTAATTCACCTTGATGTGACGGGTCACTGAAATGTTGCACGATAATAGAATTAAACACTGAAAATCCTCGCTCACTTTATAACTAAAACGACTGAAGGCGACTAAAACGATTTAAGCTATCTTACTGAGCAACAGGGCATGCTTGCTGTTCATCTTCAGCCATCTTGCTCTCTAAGTTCACTGCACAGCAGCCAAACTCTTTGGCAGCAGGAGAACGCATAACATATTGCATACGTTGCGCTCTTCTGTTTCCTTGCAGCTCGTCTTTGCGTAGGTAAACAAGATCTTCTGTCAGTAACATTCCAGGGGTCGCTTTGGCTAATGGGTCAAGAATTACCAATTGGCCAATTTCACCGTCTGCGACTTCTTTACTCAAGTCGTTTGGATCACGCACCGAAAAGTGCACATAAGGCGGGACTATTTTTTGGTTGAATTGATCTTCAACCACCAAAACATTGGCTTCAACAAGACCATACATATCGCGCACGTTTTGCTGAGGAATCCCTAAATACTCCTCCACTTCTTGGTCAAACTCTTTACGCGAGATCATTTGCCCAGTAAAACGCTTCCAGCCACCCAAAGTAATCACCATGCTGTCTTTATCAAGTTTGAGGCGCGTATTTGTGGCACGAAGGTAAGCAACTAGACGATGAATCAAGAAAGGGGGGCCGATCAAGTGTCGTGTAAATGTCCCTTCCCACTCTTTAAGTTGAGCCAAAGAATCTTCAGGAGAAAAGCGCTCTTCTTTGATCATAAATCGATGGGTATCGAACAAACCCGTCAGAAAGTTAAACGCTTTAATCATCCCCATTTCAGGGATTTCTTCTGTCGAAGGGCAAATACACAGCGCAGCACCCTTGGATAGAGCAAACATTTCACGGTAAATGCTATAAATCCCAATCACCGCATTATCCATCGTATCACTGCAGCGACGAGCAACGCTGGGTACACCACTGGTACCAGTTGAACGCATCTCATGCTCAACTTCTATCAATGACTTAGTCAGCAATCTATGGCTATCAGCGGATTTGAAACTATTGACAGGGATCACTGGAATCTTAATCAGATCAGCAAAGCTCTTAATCTGAGAAGGATCAATCCCTTTTTCATCACATTGCGCTTTATAGAACGCATTGTTCGCGTAATGGTATTCAAAACTCTCTTTAATCAGCGTCACTTTAAGATCTTGTTGCTGCTTTTCTGTCATGGAAAAGAGCATTTTTAGATCGGAAAGCGCCCACTTAACAATGTCACCGCCCGATGACTTAATATCATTACATATATCAACAATATTCATTGATGACCTCTAAATAAACGTCAAATTGGAATGGCAATCCAGCTCAAACATACAGCCTTGGAGTCCGCTGCTCCTCACGCCAGTCGAGCCTGCCAATAGAATGAATATTAATGATACACACCAATGCATTCACCACTTGAATAAACTGGCTACTTCATTGTTGAACAAGAAAAGCTTCGAGCCATCTATCATTTAGACAAATGGCAGCGATAACACAGCTTTACCAAAGCAAAATTAACCGTCTGATATTATGAAGGTTAATGGGATTTAACTTACCTATTAGCTTGTCTGAGAGTGGAAAAATAATCAGCAAAAAGCCACCTCAGGCGCTCTGTGCTACAAGGTGACCTTAGATTTCAGTCGCAACAACGGCTCGTATACCCAAGTAGCTTCAAAGTGTTTGGTTCAGAGCGAGGTCTCTTGGGTATAGATAGAGTCGTTGGATATTCAGCGCGGCTTAAAGAAATGTTCCTTGCCTAAGCAGCTCTTGGCCTTTTTCTCCGATGACTAACATTCGATGGGCTTCAGACCGCCATGGCCATTCCAGTTTTTTCTGTTGAGCTTCAAGCACTTCGTAACTGACAGCATGTCGGCGCTTGTTGTTATTCTTGTAAATGCGGCTTAGTTTTTGTTGAAAAGCCACAATGGTCACCAAGGCATTGTAGTTATCACCCAAATCACACAAGACGCTCCTGAAATCCTTTCTAATATTGGTGGCGTCCCACACAACATTTCGCTTTGCAGCTAAGGCTCTTTTTAAACGCAATTTAGCCAGTTGTAGGACTTGCCCTCGTTTTTTTTGGCACTCACGTTTACCATTTAATTCCGCTCTTATTTGATCAAGAGAAATCACTTCAAAGCCTTTTAGATTGTTAGCAATCCAAGAGGTTTTGCCACTGCCACTCAAGCCACACATCACATAAAAATGGCTGTAATGTTGGCAGGATAAGTAGTTTTTCGTCACGGCTTCTTCAGCTGAGTGAATGTCACCTTGTGACCATTGCTTAATCGCGTAGCCATCGATAAAAGCCTGCTCGGAAGGTGAGTCTTTAACTTGAATCTTACTCAATGCCAGTCTTTGTGGATGGCTGTTTTGCCATAATCGATATTCCTGCGCAAACATCTTAAACTGTTCCAAAAGATCAAGCTGGCCTGCGAAGTCATCACAAATACGTCCTTTCAGATCGGCCACTTCAAGCCAATACAGCAGTTCTAAATCTGCATTAAGTGAGAGTTTAAAATACTCGCTGAAATCCGCATTTTTTATGACTAAACGTTTGGGCATTTGATGAAAACCAACCAAGCCCATGATCATTGAAATGACACGATGACTCAGCGGTAATGCCATTAATCGTAGTGCTAAATAGTTCGCACCCGCCTCTTCGTGCCCTGTCGCAATAACACGCTCCCTGCCCAAAATCTCTTTTCGACGAGTGGTCAACGGTTTAGCAATATCATGGAGCAGTGCGGATAACACCAACCCTTGCCTAAGCTCTCCTTGGATATGACTCGCCTGTGATGACAGTAAGGAATAAAGCTCGGTTAAAACCATATTGGTATGAATGGCCACATCACCTTCCGCATGCCAAATGTTATCTTGCTCTGTATCAGCAAACTCATTGAGTAACGGAAAATAATCGGCAAGATAAGCAACACATTCATCAAAGTCAGGTGTATGATTGCCCGCAAGGCTGTCTAACCACTGTGGTAAAGGCTTCACCCCACCTCCTTACTGAGCGCTTTCACTCCATTAGGGACAACTTCAGCATGCATCCAATGTTGATCCGTCACTACGTGATTTTTTCTCACCCACTTACCGACTGATTGAGCAAACTCATCGAAATGGAAGCGGTCAGCTAGCCTAACCACATAACCTTCTTGGTGGTGGGTATCCAGTTTAATGCTTTTGAGCGTGTCTTCACACCAAGGACCACAGTAAAGCTCCTTTGGCGTATGTAAGCCAAGCTGAGCAAAAAACGGCTTGCTCTCTTGCCAGCTCAAACACTCATTGTCGCCATTCCAAACTGAAAACGCCATAAAGTAGCTCGGCAAATTTTCATAAGCGATAGCATGTTTCGCGTATAGGTTTTCTCCACAAATACGCCATCCTTTGGGGATCAAATAACCAATCTCTGCTTGCAATGCTTTTACCCAAGCTCTTGAAACATGAAAACGACTATCAATGGATCTCGCATGAATATAGTCATGATAAAATGTGGTATTTTCACCATCCATTTTTTCTGTTACGACAATCTGCTTACCAATAAAGTTTTGCAGGTGACTTTGGTGTATATCATCAGGCGTCGCACCTGGCGACCAAGGTAAATGAGGGGTACGAGGATATTTTATTCTCATTATATTTCTCCATAGGATTGATACCCAAGTGACCTCAAGATGCTTGATTCAGAGCGAGGTTACTTGGTTATATAGCCAAAAAGGGATAATTATCTTTTTTGGTGAAATAGGCACAGTTCATTCCTCTTATATCATGAGGCTTCTATTGACTGTGCCGAGATGGAATTACATAACGAGATCCTCTATACCCTAATATTTATTTTTCTCATGCCAGTACTCAAAAAGTATCGGCAGCAACAAATTTATCGCCTTTAAATGTTCTTACTGGATTACCTCTTTCAAGCTCCCAGTGTTGTTGCCAACGAGCTTTGTCTTGAGAGGTCGCTTTTTCTTGCTCAAGCATGTCTAGTTTTTGAAAGAGTAACGCTTTCGCCAGCCGTTTATTGGCATGCTGACTTCGCTCACTCTCAACACGTACTGACATTCCCGTTTCATTATGCACTGCCCTGATCGCAGAGTTGGTCGTATTAACATGCTGCCCTCCAGCGCCCGATGCGCGGCAAGTTTGATAGGTCACACCCGCCCCAAACTTGGCTTCATTAAGCTCAAACATCCGCCCACCAAAAAACCAGTTTTTACGCTTATGCTTCGGTCTAAAGTGGCTTTGACAGACCCATAACATCGCACCTTGCCACGATGAAGCAAGCAATTTGGCTCTCCCCTCATGGCTTGATTCAAGCTTCAATAATAAAGACTTAAAACATCCTTTTTTTTCTGCTGGGATAGTATCCACGATGGTTAATTCAATCGCTTGTTGCTGGCACTGTTTTTCAATGCATTTTAATGCTAAGCCAACCGCTTTACAGCATTCGAGAGGACCTTGCCCTGATGATAATTGCAGCAATATCATGATGAACAATCTCCGTTAGTTTTGAAGGTTAATACAGGGCGTAATTTAGCAACGACCGTTATCAAACCTGCCGTGACCATATCGTTGATCACTGTTTGACATTTTTTATAAGCTTGAGGCGCTTCATCGTAAAGCAGTTCCTTATTGCCACATACCACTCGACTCCCCAAAGCGGTGCGGTAAAGGTCTTCGCGCTTATATTTGTGGCCTAACCTGCCGTGGCACTCACCACGTTTCCATTTTCTGCCCGCTCCATGTGGCAATGAATAGAGGCTCATCTGCATCGCTTGGTCGCAATCACTCATTGGCTTAACTAAATAACTGTAGTCACCACGTGATCCCGGAATAACAACATATCCTTTATCACTCGGTGTGGCTCCTTTTCTATGTAACCAGCCCGATTCATTATTGATTGTTTTCGGTGAAACTAGATTGTGATTAACATCTAGCACGCACTGACCATCAGTCCGAACTGCCTCAAGAAACCTTAGGGCAATAAGCTCGCGATTAAGCTCGGCCCAACGCACAGCCTCATCATGCTGTTCCATATAATGAGCAAAGTCGGAATGAGGGTGGTCAGCCGAACTGATTTCAATCCCGTTGTGATTATGTGAGTTAATATGCTCGGTCAAAATTGATTGTCCCAAGCCTCTTGAGCCGGAGTGAACCAATAACAATAACTGCTTTGTATTTAAGCCCAGCTCGTTTAGCGCCTCAGGGTGATAGACATCCTCAATAGCCTGAAACTCTGCAAAATGATTACCGCCCCCAATAGTGCCTAAAGCATGGTCATAAGCTTGAGTTGTGATGTTTTTTTCTGTTTTTCTCGCTTGAACAATATCATTCCAGCTGTCATTGAGTGGCTGCTCGATATGCTCAAACTTCTTGACCATTTTATCCAAGTTCACTTTGGTGGTTTTTATCGACGTTTGCCAGAGCGACATCCCGCAACCAATATCATTGCCGACTAGTGCTGGATAAATGGTCTTGGTCGTAAAAAACGCCGCCCCAATGGGATAGCCTCTTCCCGGGTGCAAGTCTGGCATGCCTGCCACTTGCTTCATTCCTGTTAGTTCTGATGTTGTTATAAGCTGTTGAACCGCTAAGCCTTCGATCCACGTCTCTTTAGAAGCGATCAGATTGACGTTGTCAGCAATTTTTTGGACGGATTTGCCCATAATACCAATTCCTTAAAATAGGATTTAAAACGTAAAACGTATTGGCAGGTCAATCGACCGGGCGTAGCTTTACTAGAAAGCCAAAACCTTGAAATAGATTAGATAGCTTTGTGCTACTTATCGGGTAAGACCTGCAAAGGATAAGAATTTAATTGTCATGATTTTTACTCCTTTTCGGTTAGTTGATATTGATGAAGAGAGCGCATGTTAAACAAATAAAAATATAAAATCAACAACTTATTGATAATTAATTATTTATTACTTAAGCCATTTTAATTGATATGAAAGTTCAAGGTATTTCTATTCAAGGTAATGGAAAGAAGCGATGTCTCTACCCATACCGAATCACTGACTAAACAAAAAACACATTTACCCAACTTAGTACTAATACTCTACTTATTCACTTGATGAATACAACTCTTACGGTCTATACTCCTGCCGAATTAATCCACACGATAGCTGTGGGTTACTAATTTAATAAAAATATAAGAATGCCATCATGAAAAAAATATCGCTAGCTACACTCATTATTTCTATCATTACTGCAAGCCCATCACTATACGCCAGCACTTCTTCTCCACTAAACACCTATTCTCAACTAGACCACGATTCTCAATTAAACAGCTCTCCTCAACTCAATAATTCCCATAAACACCTGTTTAAAGCAGACCAACAATTATCAGGAGAAGCGTCACAGCGGTTTAATTCATTATTAAATTATGTTGCACGCTCCTCACTTAACAATATTGCCAATAGGTATATCCAAGGCACATCAATAATCGATGCACCTCTTCCCAACTACGATCTATTGAGAGCCAGAGAAACAGCCATAAAACAAGAAGTAGGAGAAGCCATTCTCTATTATTTACAACATCAGAAAGTACTCAATCCTCGCTTTACTCCAACGCTTAACGACATTGAAAATTGGTGTTTGTTACAACAAAATAGCCGTTGTACTTACCCACTTAATATTCGTAACACCCCTACCCAACTCGACAGCATAAAAGGCCCTTCAGGTAGCTTCTCACTCATTGTTGGCAAGCCAAATCAGTCAGCCGCAATTCAAACCACACTCGCAACGGTTCCCGGCCAAAGTTATACACTCAGCTTCGACTTCACGGGCGATTTTATCAATTACAGTGAAATGGTTTACACCTATCAGCCTGTTCATCTGCAGATTGAAGTCGCAGACGAACAAGTTTCCGTTGTCAAACAGCATCCACTGATTGCGAAAGAGTTCTGGGTGAATGGTCAACAAGGAACCGTAGGCAGGCCATTTGACAATACAACAGATGGGAGAAGTTGGGAAAAAGTAGAGGTCCAGTTTATTGCTAACAGTCACCAAACAACATTGTCTTTTTTCAACAACGCTTATACTTCTCAAGGCACCCAAACTTCCCCTGCCATCCTGTCTAATGTCATGGTTTATGATGATATAACTACAGATAAAGACCTTGGCCATGGACATCTAGCGGCCATAGCTTCAACTGGGGCTGTCGTATCAGGTCTCGGGGCTACCATAGTCTATCTTGCTAAGAAAGGCAGGATTGGCAACCCATTCGAATTCCTAGGCTTCAGCTCAACAACCATTGGGCCTAAAACGGTAACACAATCGTTGTCCTCCGCGTTTAATGACCTACACAGCCTCATGAAAAGCAACGGAGCGCCACAAGCCATTCATGACTATCTCGCGGTACCGACAGAGGGGTACGCACAAGCCTATTACCAACAAGAAGTCTCCACGACTGAACTTGATATCATGTCTGAGATGGGCTTCATTGAAGCTAGCACCGGACAGCCCGCAAACCAAGCCTCGATAGAGACAGGAGGCACGACACTTGTTAAAACCATCAATCAAAGTGCTGACGTTGCAGAAAAAACGGTCATTAAGTTTGATAGCCAAACTGCCGCCGCAAATTTTGCTAAGCAGTTGGACTCTTACTTATTGAGAGAAGTGGATGCCATTCCTGGGATACATGAAAAAATCGGCAGCATCAGTGTCAATATTGGCGCAGAGGGGTCAACTGCTGAAATCGCAGGACACGAGTCCGTCGAAATTCTCCACAGTGCCACTGAGTTCGAATTTGGCAACGAGGGAGAAATGGGTATCAGTGAGTTTATTGCGAGGTTTGTTATTGATCGTGGCTTTAAAGCCTCCGTGGTCGATAGCCTTCCGTTTATTTACAACACAACGAGCTTAGCAGGTGTCGGTTGGAGTTCTCATATTGGCGATATTAATGAAGTGGCGTCTGAATCTATCAGTAGCGCTTACGAGGCAGGAATGAGTGCTTCTGAGTTTGGCGCAGCAGCCCTAGAGGGTTTAGAGATCACTGGTATTATCTTGCTTTAAATTGGCATAAAAACTTAAATATCATGCCCTTCTCAGAAGTTTCTTGCTTATTTTTAGCAAAGAAGTATTTTTCCTGAAGGGCAGCTATCTGTTTTGTTATACCCTACAAGTCTTTAATAAATAGCTTCTTACCCAAATCACTGCTTTCCATAGCAAGATTGATCAACTTAATATTCAGTAACGCCTCTTCAGCAGTAACTGGGCAATCTGATCCCGTATGAATGGCTGAAGCTACCTGACAAAAGTACTCCTGATAGCAACCTCTTTCTGTTTTAATCGGCTGGCAATGGTTGGCATCGTAAAAGTGGCCATATTGGGAAGGCTCTTCTTCTGACCAATCATTCGTTGATGGAATCGCACCGGCAATGAGACGCTCTTCTTGAGGATCAATACCATATTTTATATAACTACCGGCAGTACCATTAATCGTCAAACGTTTGTTTGGGCCCGCACTGAGCATATCACCATGTAAAACGGCGAGATGATCTGGATAATGTAAAATCAAATGGAAATAATCAACATTATTAGACCCTTGGCGCATGATTTTGCAATCCGCACTAATGGCTTCTGGTAGCCCAAACAAAGTTATGGCTTGATCAAGAAGATGAGAGCCCAAATCAAATAAAAGACCGCCCCCATCTGCGGCTTGCTCCTTCCAACGCTGGCGAACCTCAGGGCGAAAACGATCAAAATGAGACTCGAAATACTTTAGCTCACCTAAGCGTTGTTCATTAAGCATTTTTTGAACCGTCAAGAAATCACCATCCCATCGTCGATTATGATAAACACTTAACAGCAGCCCTTGTTCCTTGGCTAAGGCGATAAGCTCTTCACCCTCATCGCTCTTTGTGACAAAAGGTTTCTCGATGATCACATGCTTTCCATTCTCCAATGCCAATTTAGCCAACTTGAAATGAACATCATTTGGCGCAGTAATGATCACCAGCTCAGCATCAGACTGAGTCAATAAATCATCAGCTTGCTCAAAATGTCTGATTTCAGGCCAGTCATCTTTCACCTCTTGTTTGCTCGTACTGATTGCCACAAGTTCAAATTCATTCAAATATGTAACAAAAGGAATATGAAAGGTTTTTGCTGAGAATCCATAGCCAATGACGGCAGTCTTAATCGGTGAAGTGGTCATGTTTGTCTTTCCAAGCTGAGCGGATGATTGTCAAACGGTTGGCTTAAGAGCGAGTCGGCTCAAAGCGGCTTAAGCCATCGATATCAGCCATGATGCACGAACACTGACGAGCCTTCAATCGAGATGATCAGAAACATACATTGACCAATCGAGTAAAAATAAAGCTTTCTTTTATCAAAAGATGCGGTATAGTGAATTCTGCTCTGACAAAGAGTGATTTAAAGATAAAAATATTAAAGTCAGTTTTCCAGCGTCATCCCTAGCCAGTTTCTCTCTGTAATCTCCCTTAATTCTCTATCCTAAAGTTATACCTATGTTCAGTGCACCTTAATTTTAATTACAACTAGGGGGCTAAATATGTCCAATAAAACATCAAATAAGATTGATTTATCGAGTAAAAAATCAAATCATGATAAAAACACATTGGTTAGTCAAAAGACATTAATCAATCACTTACTGCAAAGAATATCGAATGGCCAAAGTGGTGTCGTTCTCGAGGAGTTATTATGAAAAATAACGGTCGAAAGAAAATTTGGTTTACATTGAAAAATCAAAAGAATCCATCTCATAAACAGACTCATACCGCTCGATATTAATATCGGTGACAGAAATATCCGCTATATTACTTTTCGCCATATTAATTTACGTTATATAACTCTTACGTTATATGACTTTGGCTAGAGTCACTCAACGCTATTTTTTCTATCCGTTTCGCTATTTCTATGATCAGGTTGCGATAAACAGTAGGGGAAAATGTGTCAGATGGAACATACTGTACTTCAGAAACATAAAAACCTGATTGACGATTTGCCTTGATATATTCAATTCCCTCCGTCACTTGTCTATGCACTTCGTCTAACGTTATGTTTATAGGTGGTTCTTCACTTAATGCCGTTACTGCCACCTTACCCACATTTTCATCCGCTAACTTAATACGTAATAAGTTATGAGTAGGCCCTGTTATTCTTGCTAAGCTGTATATTCCATCCCTGTACTGAAATATCATTTATTTTTTCCTCATCCTACATTCAATTCCATACCAAAGCATCTTGAGGTCACTTGGGTATAGGTTTTATTAAAATAGCTCTTCCGGCTTCGTGACTTCAAGCCCCTCTGCCATGAGTTGATCGGACCAGTTCATATAAGCTTTTAAGTATATTACTTCAAAGAACCGACGCGGACTTTTAATCTCCCAAGCAAAAGGCAAAAAGAAGTACTCATCGTCCTCTATATAAATATAGGCTGAGAAGTCGTGGTCTACATCTTTCAAAGCACTTGCCAGCATTCTCATAAGAACATCATGATGCTCCACAGTAAGATCAAGACTTACTGAAAAGAACTCTTTTTCAAGTATAAAACAGAGCTGTTCGGTGTCATTGGGGTCAAATTGATTTAAATATTCGCCGAGTGTCTCTTCCTGATCATAAATATCAAATGCACCAATAAAAAAAGATGGGTCAGGGTTGAAATCTATATCAGTCTCTGGGTATTTTAGGTTCATTTTTTGCCCTGCATAAAGCTCTTTTGTAACTTAAAATCAATACTATCAATAGGTTACTCTTTCCTGAAAGGAAGTTGTGAAAAATGAGATAGAAACCATCTGTGCCACTCATGGTTTCTGTGCCAGATATGGAAAAGCCACCGTGAGCTGTGATCTTAAGGAAGTTGTGCTTAAATTTTAATGCTAAGCATCTCCTGACAACTCTGCAATTAAATGTTCATGGGGTTCACCAAGTTGTAAAGCAGCCCAAACCTCAAGCACCTTCGAACGATTACGTTCAAGCCAAGAAGTAACTACCCTATCGAAACTTTTAGGTAGATTGCCTTCCAACCTTTGACCTGTTTCAATTGAGTAGCTAGCTACGTGATTCTGCTTACCGTAATCAATATGGATATGTGGGTAATGGTGTCCTTTTTCTTGATAAATTTTCAGCTTCATTTTTTCCTTTCTAATAAGAAGAGCTTCCATAGCACCACTCTTCGAGTACTGCTTTACCTCTGTCAGCATATCTTTCTGAGAAAAAAGCCTTTGTAATTCAATAAATTCTTTGTCCAATTTCATATCTTCCTCATGATGCACAACACATCTTCAAAGTATGAACAACTCAATACCAAAGCTGCCAATCACTAAAACCAATGGTAAATATGCCACGTGTTACAAACCAATTTTAAGCAGTTAGCTTTCATAGTCTGAGATTTCTAGAAACCACTTACCAATATCTGTAAGAGTCAGGTACAAATTACTATTGGGATCGTTAATAAACTGATGATATGCAGGACATGATGCTAACCCCATAGTTTTTAGATCGTTAGCAATCTTTACAAGAATTGGTTTTGGATAGGGTATCACTGTTGCATCAATTACTTGCACATTACCCTCGTAATTGCCATCAGACACTGACATTTTAGGTTCATCTTCTGTGAATGAAAAAATCGGTGTTTCCACGTAGGCTAAACACAAAGTTTTTTCATTTTTCTCATTAGTAACTTTTATAGCTTCAGCATTGTCATAACTATTAGTACTCATAAAACTTAACACGTGTAAGTGGTGCTCAGTGAAACCAGATAAAACTTTTTGAGCGAAAATACAATCTTGTATATGCTGAGTTTCGATAGCATGTGCTGCAATTCCAGAATATGCATTTATCAGATTGTGACCATTGGCGAGTCTAACTTGTGCAGATAGATCAAATATAAACTCATTAAAGTCATGATTTTTGTGCACTTGAGATATTTTCACTTCAAGATCATCTACACGCTTAGATATACCCAGAGTTAATTGCTCAATTCGCGCAATCTCAAATCGGCTCATCTTACGGTCAATAGTTCGTGTAATTACACCACCAACATATGGTATGGCATCAATAGCGGTTAGACCAATATCTATGGATGTTTGTTGAATCTCTCTCTTTTTATTTTCCATTCTTTACACCAAACCTTACCGACGAAAGCTAACAACCAAAATACAGAACAGCATACCAATGGGAGGTTTAATTAGCAAATACTCAAAGGTTTCTAGCCGCTTCAAATAGCCCCTAACCTTTGACTCCTAAAAGGCTCGCTGCAGGTTGCTACCTTTCCTAGATAACTTAATTGTACTGAATAAAAGTTGCGAAAAAACGAGATCAAAAACGTCAAAGGTGGGGAGAAAAGTGCATTTTCTGTGGTGCACTCATACTTGCCGTGTGCTCTATAGGGAATATTCGTAGAAAAATAGGTAAGAAAAAGCCCCTTTTCCTTTGAGAGAACTGGGGCTAGGTTGGACGCCAGAGCCAATGTGAGATCAAGAGAAATGAACACATATCCGGCATACCGGGTGCAACGTTACATTAAAAAATGCTCGGCAGGTGAGAGATGAGAGAGCCTGACATCTTTATTATATGTAATGTTGCTTTGCCAAAAACCAATACTCACACTCACGTCTGAATGCATTGAGTATCAGCTTCGTCACTACTGCAATAATTGCATTGCAGAGTTCGGCAACTGTTTTGCTTGAGCAAGAATCGAAGTCCCTGCCTGTTGCAAAATTTGAGATTTGGTCATCTGCGTTGTTTCCTTCGCAAAGTCCGTATCTTTAATTCGACTGTTTGATGCATCTACGTTTTCTTGGATGTTAGCCAAGTTGTTGATGCTATGATTTAAACGGTTTTGCTTCGCGCCTAAATCCGCACGCTGTGAATCCACATATTGTAAAGCAGAATCTAGGATAGAAATCGCATTCTGAGAGCCTTGTACTGTCGTCATATCAATGTCTTGAACTACCGTTGACGTACCAGGGCCCGCTAAACCTAGCTCGGTTGCAAGACTACCAGATACTGACATTGCCCCTTGAACATTAGGGTTTGCGACAAAAATCTGTAACTTACCGTCTTCGCTCACAGAAGCATTAATAAGATCGGATTGACCATTGATGTAAGTCGCCAGCTCTTCAATATCATCACCCGCTTTAGCTGAAATGCTAATATCAAGATCGATAGGATTACCGCTTGCATCTTGATCCATGCCTGGCAGCGTAATCTTAAGATCTGTACTGGCGGATGGTACTTGCCAGTTGATGTCTTTACTGTTGTTGGCCGTCAGTGTTGTGCCACCCATGCGGCCGTCATCTGCACGGATACTGGTCAGAGCCATGATCATCGCTTCACCAGAGCTCGCACCAATTTGGAAAGCTGCATCACCAAATGAACCGTTAAGAAGGCGTCGACCACCAAATGACGTCGTCTCCGCAATTCGGTTGATTTCATCAATCAACGCGGTTGACTCTTCATTGATCGCTTGGCGTTCTGCATCGGTGTTACTGCCGTTTGACGATTGAATCGCCAAGTCACGCATACGTTGCATCACTGCCGTCGCTTCATCCATTGCGCCCTCAGCGGTTTGGGCAATAGAAATACCATCATTAGCGTTACGCATCGCAACATCTAGGCCGCGAGATTGAGCAGTGAGACGGTTCGAGATTTGTAAGCCCGCCGCATCGTCTTTTGCACTGTTGATCTTGCTACCTGATGACAAACGCTCCATCGAGGTATTCAGCTCATTTGATGCTTTATTTAGATAACGCTGCGAAGTCATCGCAGCAACGTTGGTATTTACTGTTACAGCCATTTTGCTCTCCTGTTGAGTTCGCTTTGGTTCGCGAAGCGGCCAGCTTTACTCATTTGGAAAAGCACTGACCGTAAACATTGACCCTCATTGCCAAGCGGCAAGTCTGAGCGTATTTCAATCACAATATGTGAATATCAATACAAATTATGTGCCAACTTAAATAATTAATAAAAATCATTATACGTCAATCACTTGCCTATTATTGAAAATAAAAGGCTTACACCCCTTCGCTTAAGAACTCAACCATGCCGTTCTTTTGAGCTAACGGTGTCAACTTTTGCCGCTTTCGGTAAAAACATGCCGTATTGCTCATGTTTCTCCAAAGCGAGCCGCTTGTTTAAGGTGGGGACTGGGTTATTTCATTTAAGGCATAGCACATAAATGAAGTCAGCCGTCTCGATACCCAAGCCCCTTGAGGTTACTTGGGTAGCACACCTTAAAGGTAATTAAACAAAGTCAGATCTTTCGTCTTGCCAAAGGCTTGCTGTGACGCTTGAAGGGCTCGTGAATTCTCGCTGAATTCAATCACGGCTTTCGAGTAATCCAAATCTTCAAAATTACTTTTTGCTTTGGTCAAAGATAGATTAAAGTCTTGATGATTTTGTTCTTGAAGATCAAGCGTACTGAGCTTAGCACCGATATCGGTACGAGCTTTGTTCATGTGAATAAACGCCGCTTGGAACTCTTCTGTCATCTGGTGCAGTTTTGCAGTGGCAGAGGCATCAGAAACCGATCCTTCAGACCAAGCCATAGCCTCTTTCAAAGAATCAAAGACGCTGAAGGTTTCTCTAGGTTCAAGGGTGATGCTGTCCCCAGCTGTCACTTTACCTTTCAGTTGAATATCGACACCCGCGTACTGAATCCCGTTCACCGGCGAATAGTCATCCACCTTAACCACGCTGCCATTCTTTTCCAGTTGATAAGCAAAAGTACCATTGTTCATATCCACAAAGGTGACTTTAAACACATCATTATTGGCAACGCTGGTTGTGGCTTGCTCCAGCAATAATTCAGAGCCATCTTTAAGCTGATATTGTGGCTCAAAATCACCCAGAGGATTCGGGATGATAGTGAATAAATGATTGCCCGGAGTATTGATTGCCATTTCAATATTGCTTGAGATTTTCATTTTACGCTGATAGTCATCACCTCGATAAACCACTGAGCCATCGTAGTCTTGAAAAAACGGTTGGTTCTTTGGTTTCGTCCCGGCGAAAACATAGTTACCGGACTCATCCTGACTGTTGACCAGAGAAAACAAATTATTTGCCACTTCTTGTAGCTCACGTTTTTTGGCCGCTCGATCTTCTGGTGAAAAAGCACCATTAATCATTTCCATGGTGATCCGCTTTGATTCATCAATCAGTTCTTCAGCATCTGAAGTCACGACCTCTTGATTCTCAATACGGTTGCGAACGAGCACGATGGCATCAAGGTACTCATTCAGTTGTTCTTCTTGCTGACCAATACTCTGTAAGTAGTGCGTCGCTAAAGGATCGTCACTCGGTTTGGTCAATTGCTTGCCGGACGCCAATTGCTCTTGGTTATGATGAATTTGATTCTCTTGGCGGCGCAAGTCATTCTGTACAGATTGATAATGGTGGAAACTGGCAATACGAGTAAGCATCTTGATCCCCTTTATCGCAACTGCAAAATAGTGTTAAAGGTGTCATTAGCCGCTTGCATTACCCGTGAAGAAGCCATGTACGCCTGCTGAAACTTCATCATGTTCGCCGCTTCTTCATCCAGGTTTACTCCTGAAACAGAAGCCACACGTTCATGGGCAGACTCATTTTCTAACTGGGCAACGTCCGCTTGTCGTGCTGCTGTAGAAGTCTTTAAACCGACGTCGGTGTTTAGATTAAAATACAAGCTCATCACTGTCGATTCTTGACCATTCATGGTCTTTTCCGTCTGGATGTTTTGCATTTTACGCAAGTTACCGTTCCCGCCTTCAGACGGCACTAAGTTCGCAGTAAATTTATCGTTGGCAAACGCTCCTGAGCCAAGCTCAAAAACGGTAGCTGCACCACTTTGATAGTCAGGATGGCCCACAGGTAATGTAACGGAAACAGGACCAGACGGTGGATAAGGCTGCGGAGCAACCAAAATGTTGCCTTTGGTATCTGTGACCGCGAATTGATCCCCAGTTGGTGACACCACGACTTCAAACTCACGTAAATCACCTGCCGCAAGGATCTCAAACTTGGCTTTACCCTGAGCGGAAGTGGTGGACGCTTCGTAGCTTTGTGCCGCTATGGCTTTCGGATCGGTGGTTTCCACTCGAATTTGCGCGGCACTGCTTCGAGTCGGACGCAGTAAGATTTGCTCTCCAATCGCTGGAGGGTTGCGCACTTCGACGCGCATACCATCCAAATAAAAGGCGTTGTTAGCATCAGTATTCAATTTTACGCTTTCGCCATTTGGTTTGGTCACGTGGTAGCCATCTGATTCATAGCGAACGGCATATTCACCGCCCTTTAGCGTACTAATGTCCTCGATATAGACCGCCATATCGACATTAGATTGCGGCCCTGCAACAACACGCGATGTTGCCAGTCGCTCAGTATTGATATCTGTAAATAAGGCCTTACCAACCGCACCGTTATGATCCAAGCCTTGTGTTTGTAAGTGATTCACTTGTTCCGAAAAGCCAACGGATACTCGACCGAGTTCATCCATAATCTGCGGGATATGTTCATCACGCATTTTAAGTAATGCGCCGATCTTGCCATTAATATCATCGGATTTAATGGCTTTAATACCGCCACCTTCCACCATGGCAAGACGGCGTTGATGCACATCAGGAAAGCCATCAATCATCTTTAATTGACTGGCCTCAGTACCGGATACCAAGGTATGCCCGTTACCGATATGCACATTGAATCCCTCGGCATTTTTGCGAGGCGTCACTGTGACTTTGGTGTACTCGGAAAGCTCTTTGATTAACTTTTCATGCTTGTCCATCAAATCGTTATGTGGACCGGGCGTGCGCATCATTAAACGGTGAATATCGCGAATTTCAACGGCAAGCTGGTTAACTCGCCCTATGCCCATATCAAGCGCTTTATTAGTCTCATCGGCTTGCTGACGAACGGTTTCATGGAAGCCATTAAGGGTATCAGCTAGCACTTTAGACTTTTCCAATACCACTTGACGCGCCCCCATATCGTTGGGCGTATCGGCCATCGTTTTAACGGCATCAAACCATTCGTTCATGTTTTCTGGAATTTTTTTCGAAGAGATCGACGCAAGCATGCTTGAGAGTAGATCAAGGTTCTTTTCATCATCGAGCTTGTTTGCGTAATTCGTTGTCGACAGATTGAGCTCTTTAACGGCAAATTGATCCCAAGAGCGGCGAACATTTTCCACATGCACGCCCATGCCGTAGGTCGAACCGCCAAATTGACGCGGATCATTTGTTCCTTGGATGACAGACTGACGGCTATAACCCTCAGTATTCGCATTAGAAATGTTATGACCTGTTGTATTCAACTGTCTCTGAGCAGTAAGCACACTTTGTGCCCCTACGTTCAAGAGATCTGACGCCATAAATGCCTCCAAAAAAACAAAAAATATCGAACCTAGTCGATGACCCGTGTTTTATTTAGCAATTAGTATGCCAAGAAAAAATCTTTATGATTCATCACTCAATCAAAGGCAAATAAAGCAAGGGCAAAAGGTAAAGGTAAACAGAACGAAAACGTAATGGCTTGCGTACTGCAAGCCACTAAAGTCACTTGGGGATAACGAAAAGAAAAGCCAAACGCTGATTCGCTTGAGACTACATGTTTTCGATTTTGTGCTTCACTTGCAGCACTTTATCTGCATAGTGTGGATCGGTCGCGTATCCGGCTTTGTGGATACCGCGAATAAAGGCTTCTGAACTGCCGTGATTTTGCAATGCGGTCTGATAACGAGGGTTGTCATTCAAGAATTGGACATAATCGTTAAAGCTGTCTTGGTAGTTTGAGTAAGAACGGAATGCCGCCGTTTCTTTCACAGGTATCTGATCATAAAACTCAAGCGTTTGAGTCGAGATCTTATCTCCCTGCCAACTTCTGTCTGCTTTGATGTTAAACAGGTTATTGGTACTACCGCGCGCGTTCTTAACTACTTTTTGCCCCCAGCCCGTTTCTAGCGCCGCTTGAGCAATCAGTAACGAGGGTTCCACGCCCAATGCTTTTGCCGCACGAGTCGCGTAAGGTTTTAAAGAAGCGACAAAGGATTCTGGTGTATCAAATGTTGCCGACTTACCTATTGCTGCCGGTATGTTAGATGCGTTGGCCACGTCATCGGCCATCGATGGTTCATTTGAGCGCTTTAACTGTCCGGATTCGATGAGACGTTGTTCAATTTCACGCGCCTTAACAGGATCAACACGGCGATAGTCTGCCGCACTGCTCGCAGCCTCTCTGATTACCACTTCCGATTGATCGCTACCTTGGTCCTGACCAACGGTTAATTGCGCGACAATCATATCGGCAAGGCCCATCGAGCCCGATGAACTAAGTTGACTGACCATTTGCTCATCCAGCATTTGGCGATAAAACTTTTCGTTTTGGCTATTTAAAAAGTTAGACTCAAAACCTTCATTTGCCTCACGCATCGATTTTAGCATCATCGAAGTAAAGATAGATTCGAACTGTTTGGCTGCCGCATGCAATGCCTTTTGCTCGCCTTCTTTGCCTTCATGAAGCGCTTTTTGACGCAGCGTATCGAGTGAGCTGATGTCGTGAATAAAACCGACGTCATTTGAATTATTAATCATGTCTTCCCCCAGCGATCAAATGATGATCAATTGACCTTCAATTGCACCCGCCTGTTTCAAGGCTTGCAAAATCGCCATCAGATCCGAGGGAGCTGCGCCGACTTCATTGACCGCGCGCACCAGATCATCCAGTGTTGTGCCAGGTTCAAATTTAAACATCTTGCCATTTTCTTCGTTAACTTCGATATCAGAGTCTGGCACGACTACGGTTTGACCGCCTGAGAAGCTATTAGGTTGACTAACATTGAGTTTTTCTTTGATCGCCACTGTCATACCACCGTGAGTGACTGCTGCGGGTTTCAAACGCACATGCTTGCCGACCACAATTGTCCCTGTGCGAGAGTTAACAATAATTTTTGCTGCGCCATCAGCAGGATCAAACTCTAGATTTTCGATCGCCGACAGAAATGCGACTCGCTGGCTGACATCACGTGGGGCACGGACACGCACCGAGGTGGCATCCACTGCGCTGGCCATTTGTGGGCCAAGGAAGTTATTGACCGCATCCGCCATACGCTGCGCTGTGGTGAAATCGGAATCAAGCAAGTTAAAGGTAATGAAGTCACCACGGCCGAAAGGATTAGGAATTTCGCGCTCGACGGTGGCGCCACTTGAGATCAAACCAACGGTTGGATTGTTCCCCACCAGTTTAGAACCATCAGCCCCTTCCGCACTGAAACCACTCACCACAAGGTTACCCTGAGCGACTGCATATACTTGGCCATCTAAACCTTTAAGGAAAGTTTGCAGCAAAGTACCACCACGCAGGCTCTTTGCACTTCCGATAGAGGAAACATTGACGTCAATTTGTTGACCTTGCTTAGCGAAAGCAGGCAGTTCCGCAGTCACCATAACAGCGGCAACATTTTTAATCTTTGGCTTGGTGCCAGGCGGCATTTGAATGCCGAAATTTTGTAGCATTGCCGCAAAGCTTTGCTCAGTGAACGGGTTTGACTCCCCCGTCCCCGGCAAGCCAGAAACTAAACCATAACCGACAAGTTGGTTGCTACGAACGCCCGCAACCTGTGCAACGTCTTTGATTCGTGCGGCTTGGGCTGTTGTTACAAGTAGCGCAACACTGATCAGTAGTAATAAGGTTTTTTTCATTCTGGCTTTATCTCTCAACGTCAATTTACCGATATTTCACGGTGCCTACAGAGCTACATTGAAGAATCGTGCCAAGAATCCAGGTTGCTGCGTATCTTGAGCCATTCCTGTGCCTGAATATTGAATTCTGGCGTTAGAAACTCGATTTGACGCAATGGTATTATCAAAGTTAATGTCATCCGGTCGAATGGTGCCACTCAAACGAATGTATTCATCACCAGTGTTCAAGGTCATCCACTTCTCACCGCGAATCACCAAATTACCATTCGCTAAGACTTCAACCACTTCAACGGTGATATAGCCGCTGATGCTGTTACTTTGTTTTGCTGAGGAATCTCCGGCAAACGTATTTTTATTGTTTAAGTCATAAGAAAAGTTGTATTTACCCACTTTCATTTCTTGACCGCCCACCATAATCGGTTCCATAGTGGAATCATTGGTTTTGGACAAATCCGCATTGGCACTTTTCGTTGCACTGGTGGTTTCATCTAGAGTAACGGTAATGATATCCCCGACGCCACGAGGTTTAGAGTCATCATAAAGATCCGTAATGTGTTCAGCACTGAATAATGAACCGGTTGCAGCGGCATAGTGTTCCGTTTTTTGGCTTGGGTGAATGGGTGCCCATGCAGGATCATCAGCTACAGGGTCCTTTCGGCCACGGAACACATCTGTGATAGCATTACCACCTTCCTTAGATTTGTCGCCTTCTACCGCATCAACAGATGTTGTGCCTTGGTCAGATTCACCTTTATGTTTGCCACCGACCATGGAACAACCAGACAGAGCAATCGCTAATATTATTAAGCTTAAACGTTGAATCATCATTCTGAATACCCTATCACTGCCTATTAAAGCTGTTGATTAACAAAGCTCATCATCTTATCAACGGCCGAGATCACCTTTGAGTTCATCTCGTATACGCGTTGTGCCTCAATCATGTTAACCAGTTCTTCCGTTACGTTAACATTAGATGCTTCTAACATGGATTGACGGATTTCACCCAGACCATCTAAGCCCGGTACGCCTTCTTGCGGATCACCGCTGGCACCCGTTGGCAAGTAAAGGTTCTGTCCAATTGGCTCAAGGCCGCCTGGGTTTACAAAGTCAGTGATGGTAAGCTGTCCTACCACTTGGTTATTTTGTTGGCCACGAACTCTTACCGACACTTCACCGTCTGTGCCGACAGTAATAGAGATCGCATCTTCAGGAATCACAATTTCCGGTTCAACTGCATAACCAGAACCAGACGTCACAAGCGTCCCCTCTCCATCAAGGGTAAATTGGCCATTACGGGTGTAGCCGATATTACCGTCAGGCAACGTTACTTGGAAAAAACCGTCACCCTCTACCATCATATCTAACGCGTTAGACGTCGTCTGTGCATTGCCATGAGTGTGAACTTTCTGAGTTGCGACAACTTTAGAACCAGAACCAAGCATCAGACCGCTCGGTAATTCGGTATTTTGCGATGACTGGCCACCAGGTTGATTCACGTTCTGATAGAACAAATCCTCAAATACGGCACGGCTTTTTTTGAAGCCCACCGTAGAGGCGTTAGCTAAGTTGTTCGAAATCGTTGCAATATTGGTCTGCTGGGCATCAAGACCTGTTTTACTTACCCATAATGCTGGATGCATGTAAACCTCTAACTCTATTAACTCATACGAAGCAGTGAATCTGCGGACTTGTCCATTTCTTCAGCGGTGCTCATCATTTTCACCTGCATTTCAAACTGGCGTTGCAGATCAATGAGGGCGGTCATTTCACCGACTGCGTTGACGTTACTGCCTTCAACTACTCCGGTTTGAATACGAATCGCGGCATCAGCTTCGTAGGGCTGGTTTGGTGTTTTATGGCGAAATAAACCATTTGTATCTTTAAAAATGGCATTGTCGCTCGTGCTGACCAATTTAATACGATCAACAACTTCTAAATCTTCTGCCGGGGCACCTTGAGGCAGTACAGAGAGGGTACCATCGCGACCAATTTCAATTTTAGAGACAGGAAGAGGCAAAGTAATGGGAGCATCATTTTCACCCAAGATGACATGACCACTGGCATTAGTCAGCAAGCCATTTTGGTCGACTTTCAAGTTACCATTGCGCGTCAAACCCTCTTTACCCGTTTGATCCATCACAGCAATCCAACCGCTGCCTTCAATGGTGATATCGAGGTCACGGCCAGTCGTAATCACACTGCCTTGAGCAAAATTATGTCCCGGGCGTTCTGTCATACTAAACACACGAGATGGCAAACCGTCGCCATAAGCTTGCATTGAGCGTGCTTGAGCCAAATCAGCTCGGAACCCCGTAGTGCTAACGTTAGCCAAGTTGTTTGATCGCAATTGCAAAGCTTGCATATTTTGCTTAGCGCCACTCATGGCGAGAAACAGTGCGCGGTCCATAAATTACTCCAAAAGTTCTCTGTACCCCGGAATAAAAGCAAAAAAGATGCCAAAAATAAAATCCATTAATAACAGTGGTTTATTTTGTGCTAGTTAACAGATAGAGCAGAAGCGGGAGAAAACGCCGTATGAGAGGCAAACATTGAGAGCCAAAGCGGCAAATACGGCAAACACAACGGCAATGGGTGCCACCTCAGAACGAGCTTGTGCAAAGTGGGCTATATAAGCGATTTTACCCACAAAGCCGTGAAAGTCTTGAACCACTTGGGTAATGGACCTAAGTGGTTTCAAGATACTCGATTCAGAACGATTAACGAATCTGTAGGATGTTCTGTTGTAGCTGGTTATGCACTTCTAAGGCACGAGAGTTGGCTTGGAAGTTACGCTGCGCAGAAATCAAATCCACCAGTTCTTGTGTCATATCGATATTAGACTGCTCTAGCATGCCATTATCGATGGTTCCGAATGACCCTTTATTCGATTCACCCCAGATTTTATCACCGGAGAATTGAGTCGAATCCCATTGGGTGCCGCCTTTCTTATCCAACCCTTGTTCATTGGCAACGCGAACTAAGGCAACACGACCAAGTGTCACGTTTTCGCCATTAGAGTAAGTGCCCAGAACGCTACCATTTTCGTCAAAGTCTACTTTGGTCAAGAAACCAGTCGTTGCACCATCTTCATCAAATTTTGTTAACTCAAACGGGGCAGCAAATTGCGTCGCCGAATTTAGGTTAACATTCAATGTCTGCATTGGGTCTGCACCATTTAGGTCAACAGGATTCGGGTTGGTTGCAGGATCGCCAAGTGGTACCGATGTGATAGGCTGGCCATTGTTAAGACTCGCCAATGTACCATCATTATTAAACTTCATGGTGTGACCAACATGTCCAGAAGGCGTCGAAGCATCACCGTTGGCAATGTTCAGTGGTTTTTCACCATCTTTATCGGTCACGGTATAATACGTATTCCAAGTGTTCGGTTGAGTCTGATCTTTCAAATAGTACGTCGATAGCTTATACGATTGACCCATCGAGTCGTAAATCGTAGAAGATGTAGAACGGTTATAGGTGTCTGGATCAGAGAAATCAAACTGCGTCGGATCTTTCAAATCGCCATTAGCCGGTAAGTTCACCCCGATTTCAATATTAGCGCTTTGCTTAGGTTTACCAAACTCAGCAGGAATATTGATAGGCTGAGCTTCATAAGAAGAAACATCACCCGTTTCAGGGTTCACTTGATAACCAAGCAAAAACTCGTCATTCGCGGTCACCATGTAATTATCTTTATTTAAATGAAACGCACCATTACGCGTCATTTCATTTTGCTGAGGTGCCAAACGATCTTTAGCAACAGCAAAAAAGCCAGTACCAGAAACACGTAGATCCATTGGGTTATTCGTATAAATACTTGAACCTTCATGGAATTGCTGCGCAACTTGACTGGCTTGCGCACCACCACCAGGGGTCGTTTTGGCATTCGTAAATAAAGAATTTGAGTATACATCAGCAAATTCCGCGCGAGACTCTTTAAAGCCGTACGTATTGGCGTTCGCAATATTGTTACTTGTCGTGTTTAAATCCAGTTGAGCGGAGGACAAGCCGCTTAAAGATACATATGTCATTTAAAAAGTCTCCAGACTTGCTATTGGTTATGCTTTACCGACTTCCAATACTTCAGCAAGCCGTACTGGCGATTCAAATCCCGCCAAATTAAGTAATACGTTTCCGTCACCTTTTCCGAGTAGAACACTGTTCACATTGGCATAAGTAGAAACAGGGAATTCTTGCGATTCACCATCAACTAAGCCGGATGCTTTTACATTATACCTACCCGCTGGCATAGGATTGCCGTTGTCATCCTTACCATCCCAAAGCACGCGGCTATCACCCGCTGGCTTCGCTCCGACTTCAAAAGTACGAATCAACTGACCTGCTTGGTTTTCAATTCGAACAAATAAGTCATCCATTGGCTGAGTCAACTTGACCATCGCTGCCATTTCAGCATTGTCTTGTTTAACTCCCGCCGCACCTGGTACCAACACATCTCGACCTACTAAAGAGGAAGCCTGCAATGCTTGGTTCGATGTCATGGAAGAGTTGAGGTTCTCAAATTGAGAGTTCATTTTTCCAATGCCATCTACGGTCGCAAACGATGCCATCTGAGCAATCATTTGATCATTACTGACCGGCTTAAAAGGATCTTGCTGAGAAAGTTGCTTAGTGAGCAGAGAAAGAAAATCTTCTTGCTTAAGATCTTGCTTACCGGTGCTCTCTTCCGCTTTTTTGTTCTCTTGCAGGCTTTTAAGCTGGTCAACATAGGACAAGCCGCTTTGACCAACGTTGTTGATTCCGGCCATATGCTACCCCCTAATCCTTATTGACCCATCTGCAGTGTACGCAGCAGCATTTGTTTACTTGAATCGGCAACCTGTACGTTGGTTTGATAGGCACGAGTTGCTGATATCATATTGGCCATTTCTTCCATCACGTTAACATTAGGCTTGTAAATGTAGCCTTCGTCATTCGCAAGTGGATGATCTGGGTTATATTCCGCATTCAGCGGTTTATCACTTTCGACAATGCCAAGAACTTTTACCGGAACCGTCTCTCCGCCACGGCGCATAGCATTGCTAAGTTCCGCACCAAAGACGGCATGACGAGCTTTATAAGTATCTTTCGCTGAGCTACTGACACTATCGGCATTGGCCAAGTTACTTGAAGTGGTATTCAGACGAACTGATTCAGCGCTCATTGCGGAACCTGTCACATTGAAAACATTAAATAAGCTCATCTAAATTAATCCCCTTTAATTGCTTTGGTTAAGTTCTTGAACTTGCTACCTAAAAAGTCCAGTGATGCTTGGTGTCTGATTTGATTTTGCATAAATAAGTTACGCTCTAAATCCAAATCAACCGTGTTGCCATCGCCGGTATCAGGCTGTGTTGGGAGTCGATAAAGCTTATCCCCCATCAGCGTTGCAGTGGCAGAAATATGCCGACCATCTGTGCGGCTAAGACCAACGCTTGCCCCAGAAGTTGCCGCCTGTAATTCCTTTGCAAAGTCTAAACCTCTCGACTTGTAGCCAGGCGTGTTTGCTTGCGCAATATTCGTGGAAATCACTTCCGCATTACGCTCACGTACTCCCACCGTGTACTGGTGAATGCCTAGTGCATTGTCAAAAGATATAGCCATGTGTGCCTCTACGTTCAGAACCGACCGTTTGTCATACTTCAACAAAAGCAATTAGCATGCCAAAAATAGAGAACGCTGTCTTGCCGCCCGATAAAAATGCAATATATAGGCCAATAAATAGACTCAGTCCTATTTATTCCTAAAGGACAAGCGTATTGATGTGATTTAAGGATAAGTCCAGTCAGATGATAATGGGGATTAATTGGTGGCGATCACTAAAGATAAATGAACATCGCCAATAAGAGATAGAGATAGGTATCGCGAAAAAGAGAAAAAAGGAAAGTAATGAACAGAAATAAAACATATACCCAAGTGACTTCAAGATGCTTGATTCAGAGCGAGGTCACTGAGTCGAATTCAAGGAAGACAACGAAGCGGAATAGCCGGCTCTTTCCAAGTTGTTTGACGCAAGAAGTCGGCTCAGTGACACGCTCCCAAAGGGCGAGCGACCTTAACTCTCAGACTTTGTTAACGACTCTCAATGTAGAGACACTATATTTTCGAATCGTTGCCGCGCCTGAGAGTTAAGGTCATCTCGCTGAACACAGTATCTTGAGGTTACTTGGGTATATACCCAAGTATCATGAGGCTACTTGGGTATACAGGCTGTATTGCAGAAGATGAGTAAACTAAAGTGTTTGCTGCTTACGTTTGTAAAGTACTTACGTTTATAAAGTACTTAAGCTTTTAAATTACTTGAGTTTATAAATGATACCAGGATTGCAACGTACCATTTCAAAACGATCCGTTAATCCGGTTAAGGACTCAGATGCGCCTAAGAGTAAGTAACCACCCGGATTTAAGCTGTTCGCCATTTGATTCAGTACTTTTGACTTCATCTCAGGTGAAAAGTAAATCAACACATTACGGCAGAAAATAATGTCAAACTTGCCGATAAGCGAATAGCTATCCATTAAGTTTTGCGGTCGGAAATTCACCAAGCGCTTAACGTTATCTCGCACTTTCATGCGCCCGTCACCCGCATCTTCAAAGAACATACGTCGGCGTTCTGCAGAAAGGCCGCGGCCTAACGCTAAGTTATCGTAAACTCCCGCACGACACATATCTAGCATGGTCGAGGAAATATCTGTTGCCGTAATCGATACACTAGGCAGTAGACCTGGCTTACGCTGCTGCGTCTCCAAAATGGTCATGGCCATCGAGTATGGCTCTTGCCCTGATGAGCTTGCCGCTGACCAAATTTTTATTGGTCGTTTATTTGCCGCCATCTCAGGCAATAACTTATCGGCTAAGACAGTGAATGGATAAGTATCTCTAAACCATAGTGTTTCGTTCGTTGTCATCGCATCAACAGCGGCAACCCTTAGTTCACGATTACGTCCAGTTACCACGTCTCGTAATAGCTCGGATAGCGATGAGAGATCAAACTTGTTCACTAGAGGGCTCAGTCTGCTGCGTACCAAATATTGCTTACTATCGCCTAATACGATGCCACATTGTGACTCTAAAAAACGACTAAACTCGCGGTATTCTTGATCACTAATGGTAATAGCAGTCATTTACGTCTCTTTATAAGGTTAATGCAGATGCAATGTTAATACAGGTGTTATGCTGCCGTAAATAATCGACTTTGGTTTCTGTTGCATTAAAGCCTGCGAATTAAAGCCGATTATTACGTCGAAACGGGTTATTGCCTTGAAACGGACTATTCCTTTGAAACCGATTCTTGCGTTAAAGCAGATTTTACTGCGTTACCCAGTTCATCTGGGCTAAATTTAGCAATAAAACTGTTCGCACCAACGCGTTCAACCATTGCTTGGTTAAATACGCCACTCAACGAAGAGTGAAGGATAACATAAAGATCTTTCAAAGCGGGATTTCTTCTAATTTCAGCGGTTAAAGTATAACCGTCCATTTCCGGCATTTCGATATCCGATATAACCAAAGAGATTTGATCGTAAATGCTACCTGTTTCGGCCATTTCCAGCAGTTTACTGTACGCTTCTTTACCGTCTTTGACTGAAATCACTTCAAAGCCAATTGAGGTAATGGCACGTTCGACCTGTTTTCTTGCTACCGTTGAATCATCGGCTATAAGAATACGGCGAACAATTGGCTGCTCTAATTCTGCAACCGCAATGTCTTCTGCAATGGTCTTATCCATCGTTTCATCGACAGGTGCAATCTCAGCTAAAATCTTTTCAACATCTAAGATTTCAACCAGCTCATTATCGATGTTGGTCACAGCAGTTAAGTAGTGTGCTTTACCCGCACCTTCTGGTGGTGGCAATATCGCTTCCCAATGCATGTTAATGATTCGTTCAACAGAAGAAACCAAAAACGCCTGTATGGAACGGTTAAATTCTGCAATCACAACAAAACATTTGTCGAGATCCGTTGTAGAACGTCCACCAATGGCTAAACTCAAATCAATCACTGAGACGGTATGGCCACGAATATGGGCAACTCCTTTTACCAATGGATGTAAATTAGGCATCCTAGTCAGCTTTGGGCATTGTAGTACTTCTTTTACTTTAAACACGTTAATGCCGTAGCGCTGTCGCCCCATCAACCGAAAAGTGAGTAATTCCAATCGGTTTTGTCCAACGAGTTGCGTTCGTTGGTTAACCGAGTCAAGAACCCCAGTCATATCGTCATCTCCATCTCAAACTTTTTGCTTTTAAATGATACCCTACTATGTATAGGCATAACACCAAGGAAAGAATATGGCGCTTTATCACTTTGACTTCACTCTGCGGCCCACAACCAAAAGTAGGCCATTTTTTACAAAGCATGTCAGCGTTATCGGCATTTTTATCACTTTATTTAGCTTTTTTGTTCATTCGGCCTCAGAAAATCAACTTAATGAGATAAAAATGGCAGCAGAACAACACATTCTTAGCACTGTCGAACAACCTCTTGGGGGCAGCTTATCTGTCAATGCCGCCGACATTGACTCGCGAATAAAAGCGACAGATTGCCCTGAAGGGTTGGTGACCTCAGCCTCTTCGACCAGTAGTACAAGAAGTAATATCAATGTACTAGTGGAATGTCCAGCGGATAATTGGAAAGTCTACGTACCGGTTCGGATCTCAGCCTCTGTTCCCATGCTCGTCGCAACACGTCAATTGGCAAGAGGAGATATAATTCAGTCCTCCGATGTCGAGATGTCCATGATTGAACTGCAGCGATTCCGCAAAGATGGCTTCAGTAAGGATACCCAAGTAATAGGAGCGAAATTAAAGCGTAACGTGCGTTTAGGAGACGTCGTTGAACGTAATGATGTCTGCGTAGTTTGTCGTAATGAAAAAGTGACGATTAAGGCCACAAAAGGTGGAATGACCATCACCACGCAAGGCACAGCACTGCAAGACGGTTCAAGTGGTGAGCAAGTAAGGGTGAAAAATGATAAATCACAACGTATAATAGAAGGAACTGTGACAAACATTGCAGAAATAACCATCACATTCTAAAATGTAGAGCTAAACTTGACCTCCAGCCAGTAGAAGCGAAAGAAACAAAAAAAACACTAAAGTTATTTTTTGAGCGGTCGATAGCCTTGATACTAGGATTACAATCTTCAATTTAAGGTAATAATATGGCAGGAATAGACAACATACGTTCAGGACAAGCCATGACGACAAACAGTCGTACTCCTGCACGTAGTGAGCCAAGAGCAAGTGACACAAGCGAGCCAAAAACGTCGCATGTTCAACAAGACTCTGTCTCTTTGAGTCAACAAGGTAAAGCGGTAAGTAAACTGCAGCAAGATATGTCGGCCGCGCCCGCTTTTGATCAAGCGAAAGTCGCCGCGATTAAAGCTGCCATTGCAAACGGCTCATACAAGGTTGACCCAGATAAGTTGGCTGACAATATGATTAAGTTTGAAAGCGAATTTCAAAGTAAAAACACACTGAGCTAATGTAACCTATGGCTGCTCTCATTGATCTTGTGAACTTCCAACTCGAAAATGCGAAAGCACTTTCTGCCGTACTGCGTCAAGAAACGCAGGCGATCAGTGCTCGTGCCTCTATCGAGATAGAGAAAATCGCACAAGAAAAAATGCGACTTATTGAGCAACTTGGAAATACCGATCAACGCATCGCCTCTCACCCGCATCTCAAGCAGCTCACTGAAGATGAAGATTTAAGTCAGTTGGTCACACAAATTCAATCGATTATTCTTGAATGCCAGAATATCAACCAAATTAATGGTGAGTCACTTAACCGTGCTCAATCCAGCTTTAACAAACTGAACAATATGCTTCAGCACTCCCATGGAAAAGTCGGCATGACCTACAACGCTGGCGGTAAAACCCATACCATATCTACGTTAGGAACAAATATTAAAGCCTAGCGCGTTACCCTCTTCTCCTCCCACTCACTCATTCGCTTTTTCTACCTGAGTAACCTAAAAGCACTTTTATATCTGTACCCAAGTAGCCTCAGATGCTCAGCGACTGATAGAACCCAAGATCATCAGATAAAAGATCAAAATAAAAAAGCGGTGAAGGGAGAAGTAAAAATAGAGGTGAATAGAAAGGTACAAACAAAAACGACTGATTATGTTCAACCAGTCGCTCTGCTGAGAATCGTTGTTCTTAAGCCTACTTACTTTGGGCACACTGGCTTAAGTAAATGGCTTAGGTAAAGTTAGAACATCGTTTGCTGGCGCTTTTCAGGTACTTGCTGAACTTCACCATAATCACGCAGCTTATCCATTTTACGGATATCTAAGCGAAGCTCGGTCACATAGCTATCTTCAACCAAATAGCTGCGTACCACTTCCGCACCACGGATGACACCATCAACCTCACCTCGAGTATTCTCAACACCCAGACGCTGATCTTCAAGTTCCGCTCGTCCACTGATACGCATACCATACACTTGTTCAGCAAGCTCACGATAAGCATCAATTTTAGAAGCACGCATCGCTCTTACACGTTTATCCTCTAACGTGCGTCCCGCTTGCTCACTTACACTGGCGTAACCCACAGCAACCAGAATTTCATCTTGGCGCATCTGCTGTAAAGGCTGACAGCCGACTAAAATGAACGTTGCGATACAAAATAATAATTTCTTCATGCTTATTTCCTAGGGACGAAGGATGACTGTATAAGGTTGACGAATCGTTGGATCAGAACGGATAAGCACGCCATCTTGGGTGCGAATGCTATTTAATGTATCGATATCACGGCCAATACGATCCGCTGGCAAAAAACCTTGCGCCGTTGCCACAACGATGCGACTTTGCATACCAACAATCCTTGCATTGATCAGGACGCCGCCTTCTTGGCGTAACATGGTCCCCGTCAATACGTATTGAATTTCTTGTTCTCTGGCCAACTCTTGCCAATCACGACTCAATGCAAAATCACCTTGCTGCGTCACTTGAATTGAACCTGTAGTTTTAAAATCCACTACTTTAAAACCACGACGCTGGAACTGATGAATAAATCCCTCTCCGACAGAGTTACCTAGCCAGTTTGTCGCATCAAAGTTTTGTAAGTCAACAAAAGAGGTAATGGCAAGCGGCGTGCGTGAGGAAACAGCCACATTAGATACCATCAATTCTTCCGTCATGCTTTCAATAAAAAAGTCCATGGTATGGCGTGGGCTATCCATTAACATAAACTCACTTCCAGCATAAGGTTCTTTACCATTATATATCGGTGAGTAGGCACACGCCGATAATAGCGCTATCATCGATACAGCAACAAGCCATCTTTTCACGGTTTGATTCTCCAGATAATCAGAGGTGTGGCTCTTCTCACAAGATTGCATGGATTATGTCATCTTGGAACAGTCCTTGCTTTTCTTATTATCTATGCAATAAGCAAAAGCTCACCAAACTTTACTGGTATTGGTAAAGCAATATTTATACCCAAATGGTTACAAATGATGAAAAAAGTATTTTCTGCTCTGATATCAAGCATTTTTATATTCATGCTACCTTTAAAAACCATGGCTTCTTGGTATGAAGTCAAAGGAGAGGCAACGATTGTGGCTTCAGACAAGGCAGCAAGGCTACATGCATTAGAGGATGCCCTATTCAAGGCCGTCAATTTCTCAGGGGCGGACATTGGCAGCATCAGTAATTTGATGCCTTTTTTAGAAGAGAAACGAAAAGAATATCAGTTTACTGATCATGAAGTACGCTACATCGTAGTAGACTCGCAACGCAAACGCGGCGGCAAAATGATCGTCAAGATCCGCGTGGATATTTATCCGTCGGCAACAGGTTGCCACGTCAACCAGTACAAAAAAACCATGCTGATCGGCAATATCGATATTGCCGCCCCTCAACAAGCTGTTATGGGGCAAATTTATAAGCTGGGTGATGATTTTAGCCGTGTATTAAACCGTCAAATCGACGAGACTTCTCGCAGTTTTGTCTCCGTGGGCACGACCGATTACTCAATCAGTAAGCAATATCCAGAACGAACGACGATGATTGCACAAGACAACAATGCCCAGTATATCATTGGTGGTCAGATTACGGATTTAACCGCTACTGTAGACGCTAAACTGATAAAAAAGGATGTCATCAACCGTCAATTCGCACTTGAGATGAAAGTCTATGACGGTAAAACCGGCCACGAGCTCTTTGATAAAAACTACCGCGAAGTGGCCAAATGGCCTTTTGCTAAAACCAGCCAAGTCGATACGCGCAGTGCTCGATTTTGGGCATCAACCTATGGCGAAATGTTACTCAGAGTGAGTCGTAACATCATGCTGGACCTTGAATCAGAGCTATCCTGTAAAGTGACCCTTCCAGAAATCGTCGCGGTCTTTGGTAACAAGGTCACCATGAATCTTGGCCGCTTACACGGCGTGAAAGAAGGAGACCAATTGCAATTATGGCACACGGCATCGTTCATTGATCAAAGTGGTCTACCGCGTAATAAAGTCTCACAAAGTGATATCACTTTAACCGTCTCTCGCTTATACGAGAATGAAGCAGAGTTAACCATCGATCAACCTAGCCTTGCATCAAGTGTTCAAATTGGTGATGTCATGAACAAGATTATAAAATAATATCGTTAAACTCTTGTATTAATAGATGGTTTTTATACTATAGAGACATGCCCTCATGGCACAGCTGGATAGCGCAGTCCCCTCCTAAGGGACAGGTCGTAGGTTCGAATCCTACTGAGGGCGCCATATTATTGGGTGAAGCAAAATCAGTCTGCTCACCCATCTTCCTTCCGAAACAAAACCCCATTCAACTCAAAACATTATCAAAAAAAACACCCACTAAAGCAAAACATCCACTGGAACAAGAAATTCCCCAGTGCTGAGCAAGCTCGAGACCCGATACTCAAGACTTACCAGAATCAAGGAACATCGAAATCAGATCGTTATTATCCATGCTCTCTCCATTGAGTAGTCGAGCTAGCACTTCACTACCAAGTAACTGTGGTGAGAGTAAGACATCTGGCTGTACTCTTTTTATCTTGTTCATGTTTTTGCTGTCATTAACGATCACAACCGTTTTTGCCTTGGCGTTGATTTCTTTCGCAGACAAAACAATAAACGCATTATCCGCATCCGCATCTGTTAAAGCGAGTATCGCCTTACAATTTTCAAGCCCCGCCTTTTTGAGCACTGATGTATCACAGCTATCACCCGAAATAATGTCATATTTTCCTTCCAAACTCTGCTCGATCTGCTGAAATTCATCATTAGGACGGATAGTTATAATCGTAATTGGTAAACCCCGCTCCCTTAGACGAAGGACGGTATTCATTGCCATGGCAGAGGTTCCACAAATAATAAAGTGATCTTTTCGTTCCACTGTTTTTTTATCTCCTTCAATTAAGCGCCCAAAGCTCTTGTTAATCAACGGCCCAAAAACGTTACTCAGTGCTGTAGCAAACACCGCAATCCCCGCCGTGATCATAGAAATACAAAACAACCGAGCAGAATCACTAACAGGCAGAATGTCGCCGTAACCCACCGTAGTCATCGTCACTAGAGAAAAATAAAATGCGGTGGTCATTGTGTCGATTTTAGGTTTAAAGCCCTCACCAAAATATAAACTGCCATAGGTCGAATAAATGATCAGAATAATAATACTGATAAAAGCGACAATGCTGCCTGCCGTAGCGCTGCTGTGATGAAAGCTCTTACGGAAGATAACCATAAACGCTAAGGTCGCTAAACCTAGGTAAAAATTGACATGTAAACTGGGGAAATATTGGGCAGTAAACACCAAATAGACCACCAGCAAGATGCAACTCATTCCCCAAGCAACTCGGGCTTTAAAGAACAAGCCAATACAATTGAGTAACTGAAATACACCCAATAAAAACCAAGGCAGATTTTTGACAGCTTCGAAATCAACTGTCGAAATATTGTTGACAAGATAGATAACGTCGAAAGGTTTATTATTACCGAAAACCGCTTCAAAAATGAGCAAGCTATTAAGTAAAACCATCAGGGATGCAATAACATACCCATAGGTTTTCCAGACATGACTTATCCAACAGACACATTGCTTACATTTAGGCAAATTGTTCACCGAAACACTGATATCAATCGATAGAAATAGCCTTGATTTCCAAAGTATAATGGCTCAGAAACCAAGGCATAAGGGTGACTCATCATAAAATGAGTAGAGCGTTTTTATTACTGTGCAACAACAGTATTAAACACATTCCACCCCATTTGATTGGCAATAGATTTGATCATTAATTGCCCTCTTACACTGTTACCTGCCGCATCCAGTGGTGGGGAAAACGCCGCAAGTGCACCGACATTTGGGATGACAGAGACTAACCCACCACCGACACCGCTTTTACTCGGCAATCCGACTTCAAAGCCCCAATCTCCACTTTGCTCGTATAAACCCTCGGTCATCATTTGAGATAAAACCCCGGCAACAAGGTTGTGTTTAATGACTTTCTCGGTGGTAACAGGGTTAACCCCACCGTTCGCCAAGCATGCGCCCACTGTGGCCAGTTCAATACAGTTAAACAGGGTTGAACATTGTCGGGTATACACATCACAAGCTTCTAGTGGATCGGAATACATACACTGCGAGGCTTGCAACAGTAAAGCAATCGCTTTGTTATGTGTATTCGTCTCCTGCTCAGACTGATTTACCTGCGTAGATAATTCAATATCACTCCCCGCCATCATCGATTGCATCGTAAGAATTTGATGCCATCGGTCTTCGCTATCAGAGGCGTTAATCATGCTCACCGTTGCCATCGCTCCCGCATTCACCAGAGGGCTCAATGGCTTACCATTATGAAGTTCTAATGCCATCACTGAGTTAAAAGGTAATCCGGTTGCATCTGCTCCTATTTTCTCTCGCAGATCTTCGCTTCCATGTTGATTCAGAGCCAAAGCTAGGGTGATGATTTTAGAAATCGATTCTATTGCAAACTTATAATCGGCATCACCAAACGAAATAACTTCTCCGCTCACCGACACAAAACATAACCCAGCTAACTCTGCCGGAACTTGAGCCAAACAAGGAATATAGGAGGCATTGTCCCCATCATCGACAGCTTTATACTGCTCAAAAGCATTTTCCATCACATTGTGTAATGTCTGATTCATCGTCGCCCCCACTACGCTTTACTGTCTGCCAATTGATGGACATGCACATCAGAGTGATTAATCACACCAGGATGCGTATTTTCTAGCTCCCAAGTAAATGGCGCAAAATCCGTCTCTTGAGGATCCTTCCAGTAAGGTTTGCGCGCTCGGAAGATTAAAAACGGAATCGCAACAAAAATTACAGCAAGAACAACCAAAATTGAGACAAACAAGGTTGGACTACCGACCGCAACTTGAGCAGGAGGAATAAAGGAGAATAAGAAGGCTGTTAACGCACCAACAAAACCTAATCCACCCACAAACCACATCCCAAGGTGACCGCCAGGAATTTTATAGGTACGTGGTCGATTAGGTTGGCTGTAACGCAAATAAATCGCAGCAGAAAACATCAATAGATACATGATGAGATAAAGGATAACGGTCAATTGACTTAAGATTTGATAGGCCGCTTGAACCGACGGTAACACCACAAATATCACGGAAAGGAAGGTGACGATCACTGCCTGAGCCAGCATGATATGTGTTGCCATTCCCTTGCTATTGGTATGTTGCCAAAACCTTGGTAAGTAACCCCCTTTTGCCACCACTAATAATGCACTTGATGGCCCCGCTACCCAACTCACAACACCAGCAAGTACACCAAACGCTAAACACACCGCAATGATTGGGGATGCCCAGCCAATACCTGCCCAAACAAACATTTGTTTATAGGCCACTAAGAGGCCTTGGGTAAGACTGATGTCTTTTTGAGGAACCACAAATGCAATCGCCAGGGTCCCTAATACAAAGATCGCAACGGTCCCAATAGAGGAAATACCAATCGCAATCGGATAATTTCTGCCGGGATTTTTGACCTCTTTAACATGGATGGCATTCATTTCCATCCCTGCATAAAACAGAAAGATACTGGCGGCAAGAACCACGTTATTAAAGTTTGAAAAATCAGGGATCAATTCATCCCAACCCAGCTCAACTTGAGGAGTGTTACCAGAAAGAAGGTAAGAAAAGCCAAGAATGATAAGAACAACCCCAGGGATAATCGTGCCAATTAAGCCCCCCCATTTTGCCACTTTGGCAAAAGCTTCTGTCCCTTTTAAGCCGACGAAGGTTGCAAACCAATAAATGGCTAATACAATCGCTAAGACAAAAAATTTGTTCTCCGACAGTGCTTGATCCCAGCTCTGGTCTGGTCCGATATAAGCCAATGATACCGCACCAAAGGTCAAGACCGTTGGAAACCAAACCGTCACTTCAATCCACAATAAGAATACCGCCAAGAAGGCTAATCGAGGTCCAAAAGCCTCACCAACCCAACGAAAAACGCCTCCTTTTTCAGACCACCCGGTTGCAAGCTCAGCGGCGACAAGAGAAACTGGCACTAGAAAAACAATCGCCGCAAAGATGTAGTAGAAGATGGAGCTTAATCCATACTCCGCTTCTGCGGGCAATCCCCTCAGGCTGACAACAGCAACGATATTAAGCATTGCTAACGCAAAAATGCTTATCCCCTTATTGTTTGATTTATCGACAGATTTCATCACAATTCCCTATCATTTGATTTTGCAAAATCAGTGTAGATTGAAAATTGTACTTTTGAGAAAAATCCGCACAAATAAATCTTATTCAGTAACAACCAGCAAGTTGAAGTGCCATCTCTCCATATCTATAAAGTTATCTATGTAGCCAATTATCAACACTCTAAATCAAGGACCTTGAGGCCGCTTGGGTATATAATTAGATAGTACAAGAGCAAGAGTTTCAAAAGATGAATAGATATTGGAATATTTTATCCATAAAAAATAGACATAAAGTAAAACAAGATGTACAAAAACTTCATCACCTAAATAACTTTGCAAGCATTGCAATTGCACTAGTTCTAAGATCAGGAAAGTCTGCTTGGATATCCAGCTCTCCTAAAGTTGCTCTTCATACAGAAGTCACAGGGCTAAGCCGAGGAGACTTATTATTATCCCCTTCCTTTATTAATGGTAAGGATACTACACAGGCTGACGATGTAATTGAAATAGATGAAATTCAGAAGAACATCAATCATATTCTTGAGGGGAATGGAATTTATCGATGTTATAATATCATTTGATGATTTGATGATTTGATGATTTGATGATTTGATGATTTGATGATTTGATGATTTGATGATTTGATGATTTGATGATTTGATGATTGTAGTATAATCATTAGTTATAATACAAAAAATAAAATAACAGATATTAAATCCATTTATGAGGAAACTAAGGATGAAGTCCTATTATTCTCTATGAATTTCATCAATTATTTTATAAATAATTACATTTCAAAGCTGCTAGAGTTAAAAGTAACACGTTTTTACTCCGACTATAAATATAGAAATAGTATTCTAAAAAATAGAAATTCAAACCATGCTGTCAGTTTACGACTTAAATCAAACAAAAAGTGCCCTTGAACTGGAATAAGTAAACTTTTCGTCATTTAACTCTCATTGATAATTGCTAGTAAACAAAAAGGGGTGACCAAACGGCCACCCCATATACTCAAGTTTTCTTGAGGTTACTTAGGTTCATTATATCTATCCCAAGCTTTATACCAATACCCACCAGCACCCGGAGAATATAGACTAGGAAGTTGGTTACACAGTTCTTCAGCCTTACATATGTAGAGCATATCAGTTGTTTCAGCGTAAATAACTTGATCTAGTTGCCAGTCTGACTCTCCATCCATAACTTCACGTGCACTGTAATGAGGGTAACCATGGTCACCTCCATTATCTAGATTTGATAAATCAGGAACAAATACCGCTTTCATGGTTTTTTCGTCTGGAACACCCTCGATGAATCCACATGTTTTCTGATTATTATTTTCTAAATATACGCCGCCAGCGTCATAATCATTCTCAGTTTCTTCTGAAGCACAAAGACCTCTCTCGTCGATATCCCAATCATTATAATCACCTTTGCCATCAAAATAACTGTGAGTTTTAAAACTAGCAACTGTCTTATGTTCATCAGACGACATATCTTTAATTGTCCAACTCGTATTAACATCGCCAATACCGTCGAGTTCATCCCTAAATTTCCCACTACAGAACTCACCGGTCTCACCACTTGGAATAACGACGACGTCAAGTTTAGAGTCTGAAGATCTCCAGTCATGAACAGATTGGTTGAAGTATACCAAAAGGTCTCTGTTGACCGGCTGTTCAATCTTCACACATTCAATTTGTTGTACTGTGCCCCAACTGGTTTTAGTATCTTTGTCAATATTATTTTCAGATGCGTGTGCAACGTTTGCGATTAAAGACGCAAGTACAATATATTTCAATTTCAATTTCAATTTCTCTCAGTTAAACAATTAATTTTAATATATAAATAAAAATCAAAACGTCATAAAAATGAAAATCCATTTACTTCTTAAAGTAAAATTACTTAAGGTTGAATAACTAGTCTTGATGTGAAACATAATCACATAACTTTAAATAAAAAAACAAATCAACAATTAAAACTATCTTGGATCACTTCTCAAATTTAGCCAATTAAAATTAAATAAATGCAATCAAGCGGATAGTAATAACCCAATCACTAATTTAGATAAAGATAAAGATAAAGATAAAGATAAATTAATATCACCTAATGAAGATCCATAATGGAGATTATCCCCAAAAAAATACATAAATAAAAAATTATATATACCCAAGTAACCTCAAGATACTACGTTCAGCGAGATCGCCTTAGCTCTCAGGCGCGGCAACGATTCGAAGATATAGTGGCTCTACATTGAGAATCGTTAACAAAGTCTGAGAGTTAGGGTCACTTGGATATATTCGGAATTCAATCAATGAGGCCACTCTGGATCAAGCTCGTTACCGTCACTTAAAGATAGGAGTAAAGAAAACAGCACAGCACAACACAACATTTCGACATTCTTAGGTATACAAATTGAAGTTTTATACTTTAATTATGGATGAGTTTTACTTACCATCACAAAATGACAAAATTGTTAACAAAACCTATGTCTAAGAGCAATTTAATCACAAACACTGGCCATCGTTTTATCTCGAAGGGAAAAACGGCATTTAAAATTCATATCCATACTCCTGACGATACGGTATTGCACCGCTCTGTCGGATATGTCCGTATCGGTGAAGAAAAAGGGCTCAAGAAAGCCATTCAGCTTCGCAACGAATTGGGCAAAGATATGTGGGGTAAGTTTTGGCCTAGACTATTGAAAGACCCGTTTCTAATGACTCGCCTTCCACATAGTGTTGAACCGAAGATCGTCCATAAGCCAAACCCAACGTTGGAGAATCCGGAAAATCGAGATGCTTGTTATATCGCTAAATGGCGTGAGTTTGACGAGCATGGAGAGTACAAATACAAGACGATCGTACGCTCAATCAATAAGTACGGTAAGTTGGCTGCTTACATGCAAACGAAAAAAGCATTACTCGAAGCACATAAAGACAATCTAGAGCTATTGAGTTTTATGGGACGCCTACAGAGTATTGACCTCAAGTAACATGCAAAAAAACCGCAAGACTAACGAGGCCAGTCTTGCGGTTTTCTATACTGTTCGCTTTAAATCTAACAGCAGTTAGGCGTTAGCTTCACGCTCAGCGATAAATTCAAGCGCCATCTTGATACGAGCAATACAACGCTCTTTACCAATCAGTTCCATCACGGCATCAACAGAAGGAGACTGACCGCCACCAGTTACCGCTACGCGTAATGGCATGCCGATTTTGCCCATACCAATATCTAGCTCTTCACAAACAGCAGCAATCACACCGGATTTAATGTTTTCGGTCGTCCACTCTGTGAGTGCTTCTGCTTTAGCAAGCGCAAGTTCTAGAGGCTCTTTTGCGACACCACGCAAGTGTTTTTTCGCTGCGCCTGCTTCAAACTCTGCAAAATCTTCGTAGAAGTAACGAATTTGCTCAGCCAGTTCAACCAGCGTATTACAACGTTCACCCACCAGCTTAATCACTTCTGTAATAGCAGGACCACTTGTAACGTCTAGCTGCTGCTGCTCTAAGTGCCATTGAAGATGTTCCGCAACATACGCTGGATCTGAGCTCTTGATATAATGGTTGTTCAACCACTGTAGCTTATCGGTGTTGAATGCTGATGCAGACTTCGATACTGCATTTAGGCTGAACAGGTCGATCATCTCTTGCTCAGAGAAAATCTCTTGGTCACCATGAGACCAACCAAGACGAACTAAGTAGTTATTTAATGCTGCTGGCAGGTAACCCATATCGCGGTATTGCATTACCGACACTGCACCGTGGCGTTTAGATAGTTTTGCACCATCATCACCTAGGATCATTGCACAGTGAGCAAACGTAGGGACTGGAGCGCCTAACGCTTCGTAGATGTTGATCTGACGTGGGGTGTTATTGATGTGGTCTTCACCACGCACAACATGCGTAATACCCATATCCCAGTCATCAACCACAACACAGAAGTTGTACGTTGGCGAGCCGTCAGTACGGCGAATGATTAAATCATCCATTTGTGTGTTGCTAATTTCGATACGACCACGAATTTGGTCATCAAATACAACGCTGCCTTCTTTTGGGTTACGGAAACGAATCACACATGGGTCACCCTCTTGTGCCGCTTCGTTAGCCGCTTTAATTTTTGGATGATTCGCATCATAACGCGGCATTTCTTTGTTGGCTTCTTGCTCTGCACGCACTTCATCTAATAGCTCTTTAGACGCGTAACATTTGTAAGCTTTGTCTTCTGCCAACAGTTTCTCAACCATCTCGTTGTAGCGTTCAAAACGTTGGGTCTGGTAATAAGGGCCTTCATTCCACTCTAAACCTAACCATTTCATTCCTTCTAGGATCGCATCAACGGCTTCCTGAGAGTTACGCTCAAGGTCAGTATCTTCGATACGTAGAACGAATTCACCACCTTGGTTTTTAGCATATAGCCAAGAGTAAAGTGCAGTTCTTGCACCACCAACATGTAGGTAGCCAGTTGGGCTAGGAGCAAAACGAGTTTTAACCGTCATGTGAGTTCCTTAGGGTAATGAGTAACGAGAGAGCTCTCGCGGTAATGTTCAGGATAAAATTGGCGTCATTCTAACATCGTAAGTTAATACTACAATCGCTTTGACAGCAAAATACCTCGATGTCATCAAATCAAGCTATGCTCATTCAGTCTATACCCAAGTGACTTCAAGATGCTTGATTCAGAGCGAGGTTACTTGGGTATATTGGTTAAGCATCACGAATAAGACACTTGACCTTCCCCTAGAGGGAAGGTTTAAAGTCGATCCATCAACTTTACTGAGGATAAATTATGCATCAATTCGTTGTGCCCATGTCCGGCCTTAGCTGCATGGGATGTGTGAAAAAGCTTGAAAAGACACTGCGCTCCAAACACACGATCGAGATAATCGATGCCTCACCGACCCGGCTTGAACTCAAAACCGATGCCACCTTATTGGACATTGCCCAAACCATTTCATCTCTGGGTTATCAAGCAGGCTACCACTATCAATTTCAATTAAGTGGCCTCAGTTGCCAACACTGCGTCCGCAAACTAACGTCGCTACTTAACACACAACAAGGCATCATCGACTTTCGGTTATCGACCTCACAACTTAACATTACCACCTTATTATCCGCTCAACAGGTGATCGAACTCGTCAGCTCGCTTGGCTACCACGCCACGCTGACTCAGGCGCCTGAGTCAGAAGATTCATTATCACTCAGTTCTGGGTTAGCGCACCCTACCAGTGTATCAACAGAGGAACCCGCCTCTTCAAGTTGCATTTCTTCTGCCTCAACCCCCACTTCTGCGTCAATGTCGGACTCCTCAGAAAACGTTGTCTCAACCAATAACAACGTTCAATTGCATTTATTAATTCAAGGGATGACCTGTGCCAGTTGTGTTTCCTCCGTGGAAAGTGCATTACTCAGTGTCACTAACGTTGAAAAAGCACAAGTGAACCTAGCAGAACAAAGTGCTCTGGTCGAAGTGAGTCAAGACGATGAAAGACTAGAAAAATCTCTCATTGCTGCTGTTAGCCAAGCGGGCTATCACGCTGAAGTACTTCAAGATGCTGCAACTCAACAAGAGAAGCAAATACAACAGCAAAAAATCCAGCAACAACGTTTTAAAAAGGATGCGCTTGCAGGTCTCCTCGTTGGAGCCCCTCTCATGCTGTGGGGTATTTTGGGAGGCAATATGATGGTGAAAAACGTCAATGACCAAATAGCTTGGGGGCTGATTGGTTTGCTCTGTTTACTTTTGCTGGCTACTGCAGGTCGCTTTTTCTTTGCAAACGCATGGCTAGCTGCCACCCATAAACGAGCCACCATGGATACGCTTGTCGCATTAGGGACAGGTACGGCTTGGTTTTATTCAATGCTTGTGGTGCTCTTCCCTCAATGGTTTCCTGAGCCTTCGCGCCACGTTTACTTTGAAGCCAGTGCAATGATCATCGGATTAATCTCACTGGGTCACTTTATCGAAGCCAAAGCAAAAGCCAATACGACGCGTTCATTGCAAGCACTGATTAACCTCCAACCTCAACAGGCAACGTTGGTCTCCTCTCAAGGCGATCAAGTGATCGATGTAGACAAAATCACCCTTGGCATGACATTACGCATTAAGCCCGGAGAAAAAATCCCCGTTGATGGCAGAGTCATGCAGGGAGAATCGTATCTGGATGAATCCATGCTCACGGGCGAGCCCATTCCAGTATTAAAAAAACTCGGGGATCCCGTCTCCGCTGGCACCATGAATACGGATGGTAGCCTGATCATTGAAGCAACAGGCGTTGGAGCAGACACCATGCTAGCTCGCATTATTCGTATGGTTAGAAGCGCTCAGAGCAGCAAACCTGCCATTGCCAAATTGGCGGATCAGATCTCAGCGGTGTTTGTGCCTGTTGTGGTCGGCATCGCGATTTTTTCCGCTCTAATTTGGTATTTTGTCGGACCAGAGCCCAAAGCGAGTTACATGCTGGTCGTCGCCACCACGGTACTTATCATTGCCTGCCCTTGTGCACTGGGCTTAGCGACCCCGTTATCGGTCACTGTTGGTATTGGTAAGGCCGCTGAACTTGGCATTCTGATAAAAGACGCGGATGCACTCCAACTCGCTAGTAAAGCGGATGTGGTTGTGTTTGATAAAACCGGCACTCTGACACAAGGCAAACCAAATGTTCAAGACGTCTTTGTTCATAACACCAGTAAAGAAAGCCTTTTATCTCTCGCTTATGCTGCAGAGCGTCAATCAGAGCATCCGCTAGCCAAAGCCATATGCGATTATGCTCAAAACCAAAATACCCCTAATATTCAGTTGGAGTCTTTCGAAAACCTACGAGGCCAGGGCATTCAAGCCACTTACCAATCACAGCATCTTCATATTGGTTCGCTGCAATTTATGCAAACTCAAGCAATTGATCTTACACCAATGAATCAAGTGATTGACGACTGCGCGCACAACGCTTGGACACCCGTTGCTGTCGCCTTAGATAACCAGCTTATTGGTCTTATCGCCATTGCCGATCCAATCAGGCCAGACGCAAAGCAGGCGATCAGCGCTTTGCAAGAACAAGGCATCCTTACTGTGATGCTCACGGGTGATAACCAACACGTCGCACACGCAATCGGGCAAGAGCTTGGCGTGGATAATATTGTCGCGCAGGTGTTACCTGATGAGAAAGCAAAACATGTTCAATCATTGCAAGCAAAAGGGCATGTCGTTGCAATGATAGGCGATGGAATTAATGATGCCCCAGCCCTTGCCATCGCCGATCTCGGAATCGCAATGGGCAGTGGGAGCGACGTCGCTATTGAAAGCGCCCAAATGACGATCTTAAATACTTCTCCAATGGCAGCGGTACATTCGATTCAACTCTCGAGAGCAACACTCAGAAATATGAAAGAAAATTTGCTTGGCGCCTTTATTTATAATGCTTTAGGCATTCCGATTGCAGCTGGTATACTGTATCCATTTTTTGGCTTTTTACTTAGTCCAGTCGTAGCAGGCGCGGCAATGGCCTTATCATCCATTACGGTGGTCAGTAATGCCAACAGGCTGCGACGATTTCGAGTAAGTTAAAACCTATTGATTGTTCGAGGATCTTATGAAGTTCAAAACATTTTGTTTCACTGCACTGATGTCGATGTCAGTAAATGCCTTCACTATTGATGTCGTTAACCACAAATCCCCATATTGTGGCTGTTGTGGTGATTGGAGTAAATACATGGAAGCCAATGGTTTCAAAGTCACGGAAAAGTTGCACGACAACATGAACGCTGTCAAAAGCCGATTAGGGTTAAACAATCAAAATTTATACTCTTGTCACACGGCTGAAATCGATGGTTATGTGTTTGAAGGCCATGTTCCAGCTGAAGACATTAAAGCTTTTTTAGATAATCCGCCTAAAGGGGCAAAAGGCCTAACGGTACCCGGTATGCCAATCGGTTCTCCGGGTATGGAACACGGTGATAAAAAAGATCGCTATGTGGTCTATGCCTTTAATGAAGCAGGTCAAACCTTCGAGTTTAGAGTTCACGAAGGCAATCAATAATTCTCAGAAAACTATAATTAAGAAAGCAAAAAAACAAAACCCCCTCACACAATAGGAGGGGGTTTAATATCAGAGCTTATCGATAAAAGCACTCACACGATTATTTCACGCTGGTCACGCGACTTACTTTCTCACCAGAAGATGAGACCGAGCGGATAAACACTTTACCCTGTACATTTGGACGAGCATTGTCTGAATAAGTCAGCCAATTTTTACCGTCTAGAGAGTACTGAAGCGTCGCACCTGGGAATTGAACGTTCATCGCCAGTTTGCCGTTTTCAACTTTCGCACCCGGGACTGGTAAACGGTAGTCAATGCCCGACTTTTCAAGTTTAGCCAGTTCACGTTGGCCAAGCACGTTTGCAAAGCGGTTGTAATCTTGGTTTAGTGCTGCTTTGTTGACTAGATTAGAGTTTTGCGAGTACTCAACCCCAACTTTGTAGTCGTTTTCCCAATCTGCACGGTGCCATGCACGCTCAGCAGCGGCGAGTACGCGAGGGAAGACCATATATTCATATTGCTCGTCATTACGTACTGTTTCAGACCAAAGCTGTGCTGATAAACCATAGAAAGGTTTCGCTTCGATTTCACCTTTACCGGTAAAACCATTGCCATCACGGTCTACAGATGTCTCAGCGTTTTGCGGCATGTTTTCTGGTGCAAAGCCGAACATCTTACGCGTATCAGTAGCACGTGTTGCCCAGTAGTAACCACGTTCTTTCGGGTCAACTTCATATGGCATGTCCATGTACACGTAGTCTGGGTTAGAAATGATCACTTCATAACCTTTCTTAGCCCAATCGTATACTGATGAAGTTCCACCCCAGTAAAGTACATCCCAGAAGTTTACACGCGTCTTATCTGTCGCAAATGCTTTTTCACCTTCACTGTACTTCAAGCCGTCTTGCCATGCTTGGAAGTTTGGAATGCCTTTCTCTGCCACAATCTTAGACACTTCTTCTGCGAAATGGCTTGGTAGGTGAGCAAAGTCACTTACTGTTCCATCGTCTATCAAAGTCTGACATTGTGGAGACTGTGCAAATGGCTTGTCTTGCTTAGACAAATCAATGGTACCTTTCCAGTCTGCTTTTTCTGCAGCATTGATATCTTGGAAACCAGCGCCTAACTTGATATTTTTCGCTTCATCGCCACCAAAGTGCCAAGTCGATAGAGGAGCGCCCGCTTCTTTATGCATGGCAGCCACTTCTGAGATAACTTTATCTACGAAACGAGCTGATGACTCCATACATGGGTTAATAAAGCTTTGCTTGTCGTAGAACTGAACAGTCGTTACGTTTGATGTATCTTCTGGATCCATCAGACGGTATTCATTTGCTTCTGTTTCTTTGCCTTCTGCCATCAAGCGGTCGTAACGCGCTTCCATTGATACCACGGCCGCTCGAGCGTGAGCTGGCATGTCAATTTCAGGAATGATTTCGATGTTACGTGCTTTAGCGTACTTAACGATATCGACGTAATCTTCTCTGCTAAAGTGACCAGAGCCAAAGTTATCTGTTGTGGCGCCAGAACCTAGTTGAGGTAATAAACAGCTTTTCTCTTCAGTATCAAAACAACGCTTAGCACCGATGTCTGTCAGCTCTGGAAGGCCAGGGATTTCTAAACGCCAACCTTCATCATCAGTCAGATGCAGATGAAGTTTATTCATTTTGTACGCTGCCATTTGGTCTAACGTAGCAAGCATTGCCTCTTTTGAGTGGAAGTTACGCGCCACATCGACCATGACACCACGGTAATCAAAACGAGGTGCGTCCTTGATTGTCAGTTGTGGCAATGTGTCTATATTGTTGGTATCGACTAAACCAAAGATGGATTGTACAGCATAGAAAGCACCCGCTTGGTCAAAGGCTTTGATCGAAACGCCATTGTCTTTAATGATCATTTCGTAAGCACCAGATTTGGCCATATCGCCTTTAAAGCTTGCTGGCGAAATTTGAACGCTGACAGGTACATCACCTTTTACGTCTACACCAATCACTTCTGCGCGATCTTCAAGAGCGGCAAATTGAGCAGCATCGAACGCATCTTTAGGTAATGCAAGACCTGACGCAATATTCATCTTGCCTTTCCCTGCTTCAACAAATATTGGTGTTGGCAGTAAAGTCGTTGAAACATCTTGCTTCTCTAAATCTTGGTTTTTCTCAAAACGAGATACCGCATTAGCAAAAACATTATTGTCATCTGGAGTGCGTTTTAGGTTGTTACCTTCTAGGCCTTTAACAAATGATGCAACATCTTCAGTATTTAAAGAAGCAATCATCTTTGGTTCTGCATCTGGTGCGGCAATGAAAGCACCAGGCATGAAATCAGTTTCGAATAATTGCCAGTATTCAGCAACCAAAGGAAGTACCATCTCTTCCCCTGCGGCAAAACCATCAAATTTGTCTGTCGGTTCTAACTTATGTAGGTCACCCGTTACGCGAGAAACTTTGAACTGCTCATTATCTACGTCCAGAATAAGACGGATACTATGGAAGTAAATCGCCCAATCTTTTGAGTCAACTGCCTCACCTTGGTTGACAAGGGTCATGTTTACTTTATTACACGATGCCCATTCAGCGCCCATATCTTGACAAGCAAGGCCTTCATTAGCGCCGTGATTCGTCACCACTTCGTATTGAATATCAAGGTTATCGGCAAGAGTATCGACTACTTGCTGCTGTGAGTTTTGTAGTGAAGTGCAACCTGCTAATGTCGCAAGAATAGAAACAGCAATCAAACTAGGTTTAAACATTTTACTTTTCCTAAAAAGTCAGGGGTGTAACCGCAACTGGATGAAAAATACGCATCGAAAACGCGATGCGCTTAACAATTGCCCCTACAATACAACCCATTAATTCTAGCCGTAAAATTATTAAAAATAAGGAGTGACCCACTTCAAATTCCACTAACAAGACAGGAAACAAAAACCAATAAAAACAAAAATTTAAAAACAACGTTAAAATCGGAAATATTTTTTTGACGAGTTTATTGTGACAAAAATCACATAAAGGACACCATTTATAAGGGTTTTATAAGATTTAGATCACGTGAAAATGTGCACTGAGTTTTATCATATCTCAAGTGATGCACACTTTCGTGAATCAGATCCCAGTTCTACTTTGCCAAAACTTTCTCATACTTTTTAAAATGACGATTTTGACGAGGTATGTTATACCCAAGTAACCTCAAGATGCTTGGGTATATAGATAAATGATGAACTTCCAGAGGCTCAGATAGATATGCTACGAATTTCAAACTTCATGTCTTTTTTCATACTATGCCTAATTACTATACAGGCGTATGCACAACCCCAGCATTGGCTTGCTAAAAAGGGCCAAACTGAACTGATGATCATCGGCTCGATTCATGTGGGTGACCGGAGTATGTATCCGCTCCCTACTGCCGTCACTACTTTCCTGAAAAACAGTGATGGTCTCATCGTAGAAGCCGATATAAGAGATGCAAACAATATTACTCCCCCACAACCACGATTATTGGCTCGACAGGTTTTAGATAAAAAGCAACGTGCACACCTTAAAGCCATTGCAAGCGAATTTGGCCTAAACGAGGAAAATTTGCTTGATTCCCCACCTTGGTCTGCGGCACTAACCATTGAGGTATTGCTAGTGAATAAGCTGGGCTATCAATCTGAACATGGCATCGACATGCATTTAATCAAGCTTGCTGAGCAAAATGATGTCCCGCTCCTTCCTTTAGAAACAGTCCAATTCCAGTTAGATCTTATTGCTAACCAACATGATGGAGGCAAAGAGCTATTACTTGCCTCAATGGAGGACTTTAGAAATGGACAAAACTTAGTGAAATGCTTAATAAACAGCTGGAAGAATGGCGATTTAAAGACCATCGAGAATATCACCCAACATCAAGAGAGCAGCGATGAGTTTAATGATGCTTTCCTTTACGCACGCAATCGAGACTGGGCAAACAAAATCGATTCAGGGCAAATATTTTCCAAAAAAGATGGCCACTATACCTTGGTCGTGGGCAGCCTACATTTAATTGGCAAAGACAACCTTATTGATTTACTTAAGCAACGAGGCTTTCACGTTCAGCCCCTAGGTGAAACGGTTCCTACTGTATGTGATACATAACAAAGATTGAGCTTACAAACGCGACTTTACTCAACCCCAAAACGACGAAAGCCTGCTGTGTAAGCAGGCTTTCTTAATGTGGTCGGTGAAGAGCCATATTCTAACATCAGGCGAACCCCATCTATGGTCATCAAACGTGACTTTACTAAGCCCCAAAACGACGAAAGCCTGCTATATAAGCAGGCTCTCTTAATGTGGTCGGTGAAGAGCCATATTCTAACATCAGGCGAACCCCATCTATGGTCATCAAACGTGACTTTACTAAGCCCCAAAACGACGAAAGCCTGCTATATAAGCAGGCTTTCTTAATGTGGTCGGTGAAGAGCCATATTCTAACATCAGGCGAACCCCATCTATGGTCATCAAACGTGACTTTACTAGGCCCCAAAACGACGAAAGCCTGCTGTGTAAGCAGGCTTTCTTAATGTGGTCGGTGAAGAGCCATATTCTAACATCAGGCGAACCCCATCTATGGTCATCAAACGTGACTTTACTAAGCCCCAAAACGACGAAAGCCTGCTGTATAAGCAGGCTTTCTAAATGTGGTCGGTGAAGAGCCATATTCTAACATCAGGCGAACCCCATCTATGGTCACCAAACGTGACTTTACTAATTCCCAAAACGACGAAAGCCTGCTGTGTAAGCAGGCTCTCTTAATGTGGTCGGTGAAGAGCCATATTCTAACATCAGGCGAACCCCATCTATGGTTACCAAACGTGACTTTACTAAGCTCCAAAACGACGAAAGCCTGCTATGTAAGCAGGCTTTCTTAATGTGGTCGGTGAAGAGCCATATTCTAACATCAGGCGAACCCCATCTATGGCCGTTAAACGCTACTTTGCCAAGCCCTAAAACGACGAAAGCCTGCTACGTAAGCAGGCTTTCTTAATGTGGTCGGTGAAGAGCCATATTCTAACATCAGGCGAACCCCATCTATGGTCACCAAACGTGACTTTACTAATTCCCAAAACGACGAAAGCCTGCTGTGTAAGCAGGCTCTCTTAATGTGGTCGGTGAAGAGCCATATTCTAACATCAGGCGAACCCCATCTATGGTTACCAAACGTGACTTTACTAAGCTCCAAAACGACGAAAGCCTGCTATGTAAGCAGGCTTTCTTAATGTGGTCGGTGAAGAGCCATATTCTAACATCAGGCGAACCCCATCTATGGTTACCAAACGTGACTTTACTAAGCTCCAAAACGACGAAAGCCTGCTATGTAAGCAGGCTTTCTTAATGTGGTCGGTGAAGAGGGATTCGAACCCCCGACCCTCTGGTCCCAAACCAGATGCGCTACCAAGCTGCGCTATTCACCGAGAAGGTTAACACGACAATGTGCCGAATCAACGGAGGTGTATAATACGGATTCCCAACACAGACGCAAGTCCTTTTTAGAAAAAAAATACCCCTCTTAAACCTTTTGATGATTTTATGAACATACAACAACAAAATGCGACCAAGAACTCATAATAAAATACAAATATTTAACCTTCACAACATCATTGATCCAGATCATGATACCCCGCCTAACTAAGCTTTAGTTTGGTCCATGTCGGAAACGTCTTGGAGAAAAACATGGATTTTTGGCTAGATCTTCTTTTTGGTAACGCAGTAGGGCTATCATCAATGATTGTCATCTTTGGTGCCATTGGCCTAATGTTGTTTTACAGTGTTTTTTTCATTTACAAGATAATGCACGACAAATCTCCTCATTAGACCTCACTAATTAGCATCATTATTTTGCACCGGAGTGGGCGCCTTACCCACTCCGTTTTTTGTCTTTTCCTACATTTCACTGTAAAGAAGACAACACCCTTCTCAGCCTTTACATTAAAAACATACCTATCAAAAGATTAACGGCATTTAAACTTAAAAATCAGTATGTTATATCTAAAGCCTATTTAATCAAAGTAATAAGGAAATGAACAATGAATGTTGCAGTAATACTCTCCGGCTGCGGTGTCTTCGATGGTGCGGAAGTTAATGAGGCCGTTTTAACACTGCTAGCACTTGAAGAGCAAGGGTACGATTACACATGTTTTTCTTTAGATAAACCACAAAACCATACTGTTAACCATCATTCTGGTGAAGTTGAAGGAACTGAGCGCAATATCCTAGAAGAGTCGGCTCGTATTGTGAGAGGAAACATCAAATCGCTAAACGAAATCGATGTAAATGATTTTTCTGCGCTTCTTGTGCCTGGTGGTTTTGGCGTAGCAAAAAACTTCTCTAGCATCGCGAGTGATGGCAAAAATTTTGTTATCGACCCTGAGATTGAAAAGGTTTTGAGCTCATTTGCCGCAGCAAAGAAACCCGTTGGATACATGTGTATCGCCCCCGTCCTACTGCCTAAACTTTATCATGGCGTCCACTGCACCATTGGCAATGATTTAGATACGGCTAATATCATCAATGAATTAGATGGACAACATGTTGACTGCACTGTTGAAGACATTGTCATTGACGAAGAGCATAAAGTGGTTTCTACACCAGCTTATATGCTAGCGTCCAACATGGTGGAAGCGAAAAGAGGCATCGATAAATTGGTTTCAGCCGTCATTGCGATGGTTTAAATCTCTCTCCTTTATCACTTAGCAACCCGAGATGAGTTGGGTATAATTGCTTTTATTTCCTGACTCTTTAATGGGTGAACACCATGTCCCATGATGATGATTTCGAGCTATTCCAAAAGATGATGGGCGATGTGAAGCCAATCAGTCATGACACGGCGGAACACATAAAAAGCCATCACATTACCGACGCTCAACGTGCAAGGCAAGAAGCCGCTATTTGGCTGGCAGAAGAAGATCCTGAGCAGCTATCGATAGAACATACCACGATGCTTCAGCCCGATGATTTTATTGAGTTCAAACGTGATGGCGTTCAAGACGGTGTCTATCGTAAGCTGCGTCTCGGTAAATACCCGATTCAAGCACGCTTAGATTTACATCGAAAGACACTCAAAGAAGCGCGCCACGAAGTGGTTAAATTTCTCAAGCAATGCATCGAATGGGATATCCGTACCGTGGTGATTGTCCATGGTCGAGGCGAACGCTCTAACCCACCCGCGTTGATGAAAAGTTTTGTCAGTAGTTGGCTGCAACAGATACGTGAAGTTCAATGCGTACACAGTGCACAACGTTTCCATGGTGGCACTGGCGCTGTTTATGTTCTGTTGCGCAAAAGTGCTGAAAAAAAGTTAGAAACAAGAGAGCGCCATCAAAAGCGCCTAGGTTAACGCTTTTCAATGAGTCAGCAGCTTTATTGATACCCTGCCATCTATTTGGGTCTACCTAAGTTCCTTCAAGATACTTGGGTATTCCTTGAGCTCACTGAAAGATAGATGATAGAATCGCCAACCTTATTTTCTTAGCCTAAAGTCATTGAAGAGCACGACAAATAGGGCCAAGCTTTTTTAACCGCCGTTGTGAAACGTTAGGAGAACAACATGTCACAAGATAACGCAAAACGCTTAAATAAATTTATCAGTGAAACTGGCTTTTGCTCACGCCGCGAAGCTGATCGCCTTATCGAACAAGGCCGAGTTACTATCAACGGAAAGCAACCCGAGATGGGCACGAAAGTTCTATTCGGTGATGATGTCCGTGTTGATGGCAAACCTGTTGCGGCAAAAGAAAAACCGATCTACATTGCTTTGAATAAACCGACGGGAATTACTTGTACAACAGAACGCGACATTCCTGGCAACATTGTCGATTTTATCGGCCATAAGAAACGTATTTTCCCAATTGGGCGTCTCGATAAACCCTCTGATGGACTCATCTTTCTGACCAATGATGGAGATATCGTTAATAAAATCTTGCGTGCCGGCAACAATCATGAAAAAGAATACGTAGTACGCGTGGATAAACCCATCACAGGCGATTTTCTTAAACAAATGTCGAGTGGCGTCAAAATCCTTGATACGGTAACACTGCCATGTAAAGTCACCAAAGAGACTAAGTTTTCTTTTCGTATTACCTTGACTCAAGGCTTAAACCGCCAAATTCGTCGAATGTGTGAAGCATTGGGCTATGAAGTGTTTAAGTTACGCCGCGTTCGCATCATGAACATTTCACTCGATGGTATCCCGAACGGCAAATGGCGTTACCTGACCGATGATGAAGTTAATGAGATGCTTACAATGTGTGAGGGCTCAGTGGGCACAGAAGAGGCCTCAACAGCAGATGCTAAAGGACGCCATATTCGAAGAGCGACTGACGCTAAGTTATTTGATAGCCGTGAAGAAAACCAAACATCCACTGCTCGCCGCAATCAAAAGCCACGCACTTACCGTGGTAATAATGCCGATGAGTTTCGTCATGCCCCAAACTCGAAAAAAGGGCAACAAAAACGCCGTCAGCCTAGTCATGATAATACGCAAGTGGCTCCAGAGCAGAAAAAAGCGAAAAAGCACTATATCAATCCAAATGCGACACAGCCGAAAAAACGTTCTAGTGGCACACTGAGCTTAAAAAAATAAAGCAATAAAGAGACATATTAATAAATATAATAAGCAATAAGGGCGTCTTGGTACGTCCTTTTATTTATTCATTGACTTATTTAAGCACACAATGGCGCGAATCTTCCCTGTGTTAAGCTGAGAAGATCCGCCGGAGAAAGTTCGATTTCTAAGCCACGTTTTCCTGCACTAACACATATCGTTTCTAGATCTTGGGCACTTTCGTGTAACAATGTAGGCAGTTTTTTCTTCTGTCCTAAAGGGCTGATGCCACCCACAACATAACCCGTCACTTTTTGTGCGATCTCAGGATCGGCCATATCCGCTTTTTTCCCATTGGCTGCTTTTGCCGCCAACTTTAAGTTGAGCTTTTGTGCAACGGGAATGATCGCAACCGCTAAATTTTTTGGCTCACCATTTAGGCAAAACAACAATGTTTTAAACACTTTGCTAGGGTCTTGCCCCAATACTTCGGCTGCCTCTAGTCCATAACTTTCTGCTCTAGGATCGTGTTCATATTGATGAATGGTATGCGGTACTTTTTTCTTTTTAGCTAGAATAATCGCTGGTGTCATTGAGTCCTTCCTTATTAATTATACCCAAGTGACCTCAAGATGCTGCGTTCAGCGAGATGACCTTAGCTCTCAGGCGCGGCAACGATTCGAAAATATAGTGGCTCTACATTGAGAATCGTTAACAAAGTCTGAGAGTTAAGGTCACTCGCCCTTTGGGAGCGAGTCACTGAGCCGATTTCTTGCGTCAGAAAACTTGGAAATAGAATACTATTCCGCTTCGTTGTCTTCCTTGAATTCAGCTCAGTGAATTCGCTCTGAATCAAGCATCTTGAGGTCACTTGGGTATAACTCAATATGTTGAATATACAAAAAACGCTGCCCCAAGTGGGAACAGCGTTTTACGTTAAAGCGATGAGCTAGATGGAGTCAATCAATTTTTACTTGTAAACGATCTCACCCTTAGCTTTGAATTGATTCACATCGATTGGGCTATTTGCTTGTAGATATTCTTTCAATACTTCAGCATCAACAAAACCAGTATTCACGTAGCCTGGGTGAGAAGTCACGATAGGGTAACCATCACCACCAGATGCGTTGTAGCTTGGTACTGTAAAGCGGTATTGCTGAGTAAGATCCAGCGGCTGGCCGGCAATTTTCACATCAGAAACTTTACCATTAGCTACGGTCATTGAAATCCCTGAAAATTGTGCGTAAGCCCCAGAGTCAACAGGCTTCGTCGCCACTTGATTTAAGTAATCTAGAACTTCTTTACCTGACATATCAACATAAGAAACAATATTGCCAAACGGCTGCACTTTCAGTACGTCTTTGTAGGTAATATCACCGCCTTCAATCGAATCGCGTACACCGCCTGAGTTCATGATGGCAAAGTCAGCTTTTGCACGCTCTTGATGTGCTGTAGCGATCAAGCGACCCAAGTTTGTTTGCTGGAAGCGCACAACGTTACGGTCCCCTTCAAGCTTACCGTTTGATTCAGCAATCTTAACATTAAGCTTACCTTGACCTTTTTCTTGGAATGGGCGAAGGAATTCAAGCATCGCTTCATCTTGAGCAATTTCATCTTGAATCAGTACACGTTGAGACTCACCGTTGACTTTTATCTTCTTCTTAAGGTTCACAGGAATGAGGTTGTAGCTCACCATTGAAAGCTCACCATTGCGAAACTCATAATCTGCTCGGCCTACATACTTGCCCCATTCGTGAGCTTGAACAATGTAAGTGCCATTTTGTTGATCAGGCTTGCACTCATCGCCAGGCTTGAATCGTTTATTGATAACGTTAGGGCCTTCCATACAAACAGGCTCTTGAGAGTGGCCACCAACGATCATATCGAGATCGCCTTCATCAAGGTAACGAGCCAATGCAACGTCACCCGGAGCATTCAAACCACGGTTACCATTTTCGTAGTGTCCCATATGCGTCACAGCAAAAATTAGATCCGGTTTTTCTGTTTCTTTCAGCTCAGCAATCACCGCTTTCGCTTCTGCTTTTGGATCGCGGAAATCCAGTTTACCAATGTATTCAGGATTACCTAACTTGGCTGTGTCTTCTGTTGTTAAACCGATAACAGCAATTTTAATGCCTTGCTTGTTAAACATCGCGTAAGGTTGGAACAAACGCTTACCGGTTTCTTTATCGTAAATATTGGCCGAAAGCATTGGGAATTGCGCCCAATCACGCTGCTTAAATAATACCTCAAGTGGATTATCAAACTCATGGTTACCTAATGCCATTGCATCGTAACCGATTTTTTTCATGCCTTTAAAATCGGGTTCTGCATCTTGGAGATCCGACTCTGGTACGCCTGTATTAATATCGCCACCGGAAAGAAGTAAAACACTGCCGCCTTCTGCTTCAATGTCAGCACGTAACTCATCGATCAATGTTTTACGAGCGGCCATACCATACTCACCGTATTTATTCTGCCAGAAACGACCATGGTGATCGTTAGTGTGCAGCACAGTAAGCTTATAGGTCTTGTCTTGATCCCATTGATGTTCTGACTGTGTACTACATCCAACTAGAGTAGCCAGAAGTGCAGCACTTAAAGCGGTTTTAGTCATTAGGCGTTGCTTCATTGTTTTACCTTTCATTTCCTTTAAAGTCGGCGACAGGTTATTGAATGAGGATATTCCATTCTTAACTCACCATGGCGCTAAATTGACTACAGTCTAATTGAAAAGTGTCTTACTAACATTTTACTCTCATATTTATGATAACTGGATCACTAGTGATGATTTTGTCCACAACATTTCAGCTCTAATTGCATATTTGCAAGGTGTGCTTTTACCAAACCTACATAAACAGAATGTATGCACAACCTAGCAATTCAAGACACTAACAAGGTAAAAACGTCAAGGTTAACGATTGCGTTTGTCACAATCAGCAAAGATAAGTCAATTGAGTGGGCAAGCTAAACGCTGTAAAAAATAGAGAATAGCGAGAAAGAGAAAGAGAAAGAGAAAGAGAAAAATAAACCACAACGGCTGATGATACATCAACCATTGTGGTTAGATAACTTGAAGTTTAAACATTCAGAGTCTCTACCCAAATCACCTCAAGAGTCTTGATCCAGAGACCCTTAAAAGTCACTTGATGACAGAGCAAGTTTTATTGAATATCAATCGTCGCAAAACTCTTAATTAATTCATCTAGCGACTTCATTTGCGCCAAGAACGGCTCCAGTTTATCTAGTGGTAATGCTGATGGGCCATCACAACGAGCTTGATCTGGATTAGGGTGAGCTTCAATAAAGAGGCCCGCGATGCCTGTAGCCAGTCCTGCTTTTGCCAATTCTACCGTTTGCTCACGTCGACCACCAGATGCCGCACCAGATGGGTCTCGCATTTGTAGAGAGTGCGTCACATCAAAAATGACAGGGCTGCCATTAGATGCCTTCTTCATCACGCCAAAGCCAAGCATATCTACAACTAAGTTATCATAGCCATGACATGAGCCACGTTCACACAAAATGATCTTCTCATTGCCACATTCTGCAAACTTGTCAACTATGTTACCCACTTGGTTTGGACTCATGAACTGTGGCTTTTTCACATTAATCACAGCATTAGTTTTGGCCATTGCTTCTACAAGGTCCGTTTGACGCGCTAAGAAGGCTGGTAATTGGATCACATCGACCACATCAGCAACGGGCTGAGCTTGTTGTTCGTTATGAACATCAGTGATGATTTTGACGCCAAACGTGTCTTTCAACTCTTGAAAGATCTTCAACCCTTCATCTAAGCCAGGACCACGGTAAGAATGAATTGAGCTACGGTTTGCTTTATCAAACGATGCCTTAAAGACATAAGGGATGCCCAATTTCTCAGTGACTTTGACGTAGTACTCACAGATCTGCATAGCAAGATCACGAGACTCAAGTACATTCATGCCAGCAAATAACGTGAAGGGCTTGTCGTTTGCAACCTGAATGTCACCAACGTTAACGATTTTCTGTTCCATTTTGCTTCTCTTTGTCTATTTCTTACAGTACGCCAATGGGCATACCCGTAAAGTTTAGTGGAGCGTCACTTGTTTTTCATTCATTGAATTGATTTGCGTCTGAAGTAATTCTGACGATGGATCATCTGGGCATTGATCAACGAAATATTGAAAATCAGATGCCGCAACTTGATGGCATTCCAGTTGCTGAAAGATAAAGCCTCGATCGCGAATTTCATAAGGATCATCTGGCACAAAAGTCAGCGCAAGATTACTGCAACGCAGTGCTAAGGAGTAACGCTCTTCTCTGAGCATGGCACTTTTAATCAAGGCAAGCCAGCGACCGATGATGGCAGGATTATCCGCTTCTTCAAAATGTTCGGGTTTCAATGTAGCAAGAGGGCCTTGTTGACCAATCAACCAAGCTTGCAAAGTTTTCTCCCCCACATACTCACCATTAAATGGATTAATATAGTCTGGTGAGCGGTGTGGCCAATCCATCTTGAGTAAGAATTGAGTCGGAAACATAATCCCTTTTATCGGAAAGCCAAGACGACAACCTAAGTAAAGCAGCACCGCCCCTAGACTGACCGGGATACCCTTACGACGCTGCAACACTTTATCAATAAAGCCATTATCAGAGAGAAAATACTGCTGCTCATCTCCTTTAAAGCCCCACTGATGGAAAAACAATCGCAAGAAAGCCTCAAAACGTTGCTCTTCATGCTGTTCATTTACTAATGCAAACTCAGCTTCTTTGAATAAGCGCTCTAATTCTTGTTTCGCCCAAGAAACATCTGTCTCAGGGTTGATAGAAAGATTAAGTTCTAGTGCGCCTTCAACCAAAGCCATATTGTCAAAATGTTCGTCAACAAACTCCAACATACGCTTACCCGAATAAGTGTGGACTTTTTGATACAGCGATATTAGCCGCCATGACTAGCCATCCTAACGCACCAAAGAAAGCGAACGTTTTGAGTAGCTTATTTTTCGCTAATTTGAGGGCGAAGAATCCAAGTGCAATGTAGGCCAAAACACACGTCAGTTTATTGGTTAGCCAAGAGGCGCTTTCGGTAAATGGCATAAAGCCAGTCACCATGATCAAGCCAATACCAGTAAGCAGTAACGCTGTGTCAACGATATGTGGAAAGACTTTTAAAAACTTATGATTACGCTTCGGGGAGTCCATCATCATTAGAATGAATCGTAATGATAATAGTGTCGCACTCAGTGCGATGGTCACTAAGTGAATATGCTTCAGAGCAGTGTACATTTCTGTTCTCTTTATCCGTGATTACTATGCCTATATGACCTTAAGATGCTTGATTCAGAGCACCTTGAAATCACTTGGGTATATTAGGTTGGTAACATCCAAAAGTCACTCGGTCATTACCGCCATAATCTTTTTCGGTAACAACTTGGTCGTACCCAAATTGACTCAAAATCTGTCGAACGGCAGGTCCTTGATCATAGCCATGCTCAAAGGCAAGCCACCCTTCAGTTTCCAAATATTGACGGGCAATATTGCTAATATGGCGAATATCCGCAAGTCCATTCTCATCCGCAACCAAAGCTGATTTCGGCTCGAAACGAACATCCCCCTGTGACAGGTGAGGATCGGCCTCATCAATATACGGTGGGTTAGAAACGATTAGAGCAAACTTTTGTCCACTAGGAATAGAATCAAACCAGCTTCCTTGAGCAAACGTCACATTTTTAATGTTCAGCCTGGTAGCGTTATACTCCGCGAGCTCTTTGGCTTCGTGCTTTAGATCAATTCCCAGTACTTGTCGCGCCGGAAGCTCTGATGCTAAAGCAAGCGCAATAGCCCCAGTCCCTGTACCGAGGTCAAGGATGGGCCCTGTTTGCTGTTGGGTAATATCTAGGGCAACTTCGACCAAACGTTCCGTATCTGGTCTTGGGATTAAGGTCGATGGCGCAACTTTAAGCGGTAAAGACCAAAATTCTCTTTCACCTATGATATAAGCAACCGGCTCTCCGGATAAGCGCCTCGCCAACAGCGCTTCAAATTGCGTCTGTTGACTAAGCGTAAGGGCTTTTTCGGGCCAAGTCATAAGGTAGGAACGTGGTTTATCAAGCACGTGACATAGCAGGACAGCAGCATCAAGAGAAGGTGACGTTGGGTCACCCTCTGCAAGCATTGCCGTCGCACTTTTCAAGGCTTGCTCAATCGATTGAACAGGGCTCACGATCAGTTGTTCTCTGCAAGCGCCGCAAGTTGGTCCGCTTGATGCTCTTGAACAACAGGATCAATCAAACTTTGTAGGTCCCCTTCCATCACTTCGTTTAAACGATAGAGAGTTAGGTTAATTCGGTGATCAGAAACACGACCTTGTGGGTAATTGTAAGTACGAATACGGTCACTACGATCACCTGAGCCGAGTAGGTTACGACGTGTATCTGAGACTTCAGCTGCACGACGTTCTTCTTCTGCTTGAACAATACGAGCAGCAAGCACGGCCATCGCTTTAGCTTTATTCTTATGCTGTGAACGTTCATCCTGACACTCAACAACAGTACCTGTTGGTAAGTGAGTAATACGGATAGCAGAATCGGTGGTGTTAACGTGCTGACCACCAGCACCAGAGGCACGGAATGTATCAATCTTTAGATCGGCTGCTTTGATTTCAGGTAGATCGGCTTCTGGGATCTCAGCCATGACTGCGACAGTACATGCAGAGGTATGAACTCGGCCTTGAGATTCCGTTGCAGGTACACGTTGAACACGGTGACCGCCTGATTCAAACTTCAGCACACCGTATGCTCCGTCACCGCTCACTTTCGCGATCATCTCTTTGTAGCCACCATGCTCAGCTTCGTTTGAAGACATCACCTCAATACGCCAGCCGCGCTTCTCTGCGTACTTGCTGTACATGCGGAATAAGTCACCAGCAAAAATACCCGCTTCATCACCACCTGCACCCGCTCGGATTTCTAGGAAACAGTTACGGTCATCATTTGGATCTTTTGGAAGAAGAAGAATTTGTAGCTCGTCAGTGAGACGCTCTATTGACTCTTTTGCTTCTTTGATTTCTTCCTGCGCCATTTCACGCATTTCTTCGTCGTCTTCGTTCGCCATTTCTTCAGCAGCGACAAGATCCTCCTGCGCTTGTTGATACGCTTGGAAGCATTGAGTCACTTCTTCGAGCTGAGAGTACTCTTTTGATAGAGCACGGAATTTGTCCTGATCACCAATAACATCAGGATCGCCAAGAAGATGTTGAACTTCTTCGTAACGTTCAACTAGCGTTTCTAGCTTAGTTAGAATAGAGGCTTTCATAATATCGTTTTCTTAATAAAGCGTGAGTTATAGGTCATCCAAGCCAAGTGTTTGACGAATGACCGTTAATTTTGCTGGTTCACCCTGCTCTGCAGCACTTTGCAGTGCACGAGTTGGAGCATGAATCAGTTTGTTTGTGAGCTTATTACTGAGCTCGAGCAGTACTTTTTCAGGTTCTGCTCCTGCCGCCAAAGATTGAAGGCTTTTACTCAGTAACTCCTCACGAATTTCGTTAGCTGATTTGCGATAATCACGGATGCTATCAACGGCCTGCAGCGAACGCATCCAAGTCATAAAGGCCGCACTTTCTTCACTGACGATCGCTTCAGCCTGAATCGCCTCAACTTTTCGTTGGGCGAGGTTACTATCAATGATGGACTGTAAATCATCGACCGAGTACAAATAAGCGCCACTGAGATCGCCAACTTGTGCTTCGACATCCCTAGGCACAGCAATATCCACCAGCAGCATTGGCTGAAAGCGGCGTTTTTTGAGTGCACTTTCCACCATGCCTTTACCAATAATAGGTAATGGACTGGCTGTTGAGCTAATCACAATATCTGCTCTAGCTAAGTGGTCTGGGATTTCATTGAGGCTGATGACCTCTGCACCAAACTGCTCTGCTAATCCTAAAGCACGTTCACGTGTTCGGTTAGCAACAATCATTTTCTGGCAGCCATTGGACGCCAAGTGCTTAGCCACTAAATCAATGGTCTCCCCGGCACCAACCATCAATACCGTCGATTCAGAGAGAGATTCAAAAATATGCTTCGCTAATGTACATGCGGCATAGGCAACCGAGACAGCATTACCACCAATGTCCGTTTCTGTTCGTACTCGCTTAGCCACAGAAAAGGTTTTTTGGAACAACTTATCGATCGAAGCATCAACAGATTGACTGTCGCGAGCGTCTGAGAACGCTTGTTTTACCTGACCTAGTATCTGGGGTTCACCAAGCACTAATGAATCTAGACCACACGAGACTCTCATTAAATGTTTTATCGCGGCCTGCTCTTCATAAAAATAAAGGCTGGGCTTAAGCTCTTCTTGTTCCACTTGATGAAAGTGAGACAACCAATCAATAAGCTTGTTTCGCGCTCCTTGCTTAACATCGCAGTACAATTCGGTTCGATTACAAGTCGACACAATCACACTGCCATTGACCGCTTCATGGTCTCTGAGTTGCTCAAGTGCTCGGCCCAATTTATCAGGACCGAAAGCCACTTTTTCTCGCAAGTCGATAGACGCGGTATTGTGATTAATTCCAATAGCGAGCAAGGACATCTAATGTGGTATCTCTGATAACAGTTATAAAATAGGTTCAGAATTTTACTTTAAGCACGCATGTATTGAAAGGGTAACCCGGATTTGTTTTCCTTGATTCGACTTTTCAGTGCTATAGTGAGGGCTAATTATTGGGACAAATGACTAATAAACCATCACTTATGACCTTACGTACTTTTTTTATTTTGTTCTTTGCCAGCGTGTTGCTCTCTGGTTGTAGCTCACTTCCAGAAAGCGTCACCAACGTTGAGTGGCAAAAACATCAACAAGAACTGCAAAATATTGATCACTATCAAGTCACAGGCAGGTTGGCTTACATCAGCCCAGAACAAAGACAAAGCCTCAGTTTCTTTTGGAAACACTCTCCCTCTCTCAGCCAGCTCACCCTAACTTTTGGCCTTGGTCAGACTGCATTAAAGATGACGACAACAGCACAAGGCACAACAATAGAGACCATGGATGATCAGGTTCTAACAGCAAAAGACGCCAATCAATTGATTTATCGACTTACTGGCTTGCATATTCCCGTCGAACAAATGCCGGATTGGCTGTTAGGTCTTCCTACAATGGCAGATTCCTATCAACTCTCTCCTGCCCACACTTTGTTACAATTAGACAAGACAGTAAATGGGAATGAATGGGACATTTTCTACCAACGTTATGCGGATATAAACTGGCATCAGCAGATCATTCCTTTACCAACTAAGCTCAAGCTGAGTTCTTCCGACACCACGATTAAAATCGAAATCAATAAATGGAATATCCGTTCATGATTAACCAACTTACCCAATGGCCATCACCTGCCAAGCTGAACCTCTTCCTTTACATTAATGGCCAAGCAGATAATGGCTATCATGAGCTGCAGACGTTATTTCAATTTGTCGATCATGGTGATGATTTATCTATCCAAACGAACCAATCAGGTCAAATCACACTTTCTCCCAATATAGAAGGCGTTCCTCTGGAAAATAATCTGATATGGAAAGCAGCAACAGCGCTTCAACGTTATGCAAACTGCCCTTACGGTGCTGACATTAAAATAAATAAAATTTTACCCATGGGTGGGGGTATTGGCGGCGGTTCTTCTAATGCGGCGACAACGTTAGTCGCACTGAATTACTTATGGCAACTCAATTTAAGTGACGACCAACTGGCTGAAATTGGCCTAAGATTAGGAGCAGATGTGCCCGTTTTTGTGCGTGGTTTTGCCGCATTTGCCGAAGGTGTCGGTGAAATACTGAGCCCAGCAGAGCCAGAAGAAAAATGGTATTTAGTCGTAAGGCCGAACGTTTCAATTGCAACTGCAGACATATTTTCTCACCCAGACTTAACCAGAAACACACCGAAGCGAAGCCTAGAAACGTTACTAAATGCAACAAACGTAAACGATTGCGAAAAAATTGTTCGAATGCTTTATCCAGAGGTTGATAAGCAACTTTCTTGGCTGCTACAATACGCGCCGTCAAGATTGACGGGAACAGGATCTTGTGTTTTTGCCGAGTTTGCGAGCAAAGCCGAAGCAGAAGCGATCCTCCATCAACTCTCTGACAATGTCTCCGCCTTTGTCGCTCGAGGGTGTAATGTTTCGCCATTAAAAGAGACTTTGGCTGAATACCAATCAGCCTCATACCGACCTAATTAAAACTGGACGCAACCCTGAGGTTTCCACCGTGCCTGATATGAAGCTATTTGCTGGTAACGCAACACCTGAACTAGCCCAACGTATTGCTGATCGTCTTTACATCTCTCTTGGTGATGCATCTGTTTCTCGCTTTTCTGACGGCGAAGTAGCAGTGCAAATCAATGAGAATGTTCGTGGTAGCGATGTTTTCATCATTCAATCTACTTGTGCACCGACTAACGACAACCTAATGGAATTGGTTGTTATGATTGATGCAATGCGCCGCGCTTCAGCAGGCCGTATTACTGCCGTTATTCCTTACTTCGGCTACGCACGCCAAGATCGTCGTGTACGTTCTGCTCGTGTGCCAATTACAGCAAAAGTTGTTGCTGATTTCCTATCTAACGTTGGCGTTGACCGCGTTCTTACCATCGACCTGCATGCCGAACAAATCCAAGGTTTCTTTGATGTTCCTGTGGACAATATCTTCGGTACACCAGTGCTACTAGAAGACATGCAATCTCGTGGTCTAGAAAACCCAGTTGTTGTATCACCTGATCTAGGTGGCGTTGTTCGCGCTCGTGCAACAGCAAAAGCACTCGGTGATATCGATATCGCTATCGTTGATAAGCGTCGTCCACGTGCTAACGTTTCTGAAGTAATGAACCTAATCGGTGATGTAGAAGGACGTGACTGTGTGATCGTTGATGATATGATCGACACAGGTGGGACACTTTGTAAAGCAGCTGAAGCGCTAAAAGAGCGTGGAGCTAAACGTGTATTTGCTTATGCAACTCATGCTGTTTTCTCAGGCAATGCCGCAGAGAACATCAAAAGCTCAGTGCTAGATCAAGTGATCGTCACTGACTCTATCTCTCTGTCTAAAGAAATGGCAGCGACAGGTAAAGTGACCACACTAAGCCTATCTCGTATGCTGGCTGAAGCCATTCGTCGTATTAGTAACGAAGAATCTATTTCAGCAATGTTCAACTAATCCTTGAACAAGTAAGACACAAAAATATTGCTAAGCACCCCTTCTGGGGTGTTTTTTTGTCTTAAATTTCTGACAATTAGGACGAACAACATCTGTAGCGACTTGGAAAGAGTTCACTCTTCCGCTTCGTTGTCTTTCTTGGATTTAACCCAGTGGCCTCGCTCTGAATCAAGCATCTTGAGGTTACTTGGGTATAAGTCGCCCATCGTAAGTTTTCTGTGTTATTATATTGCGTTTTTTGAGATTCCAGAGAGATCCTAACCTTGAGTCAACCAATCAAACTTCTCGTTGGTCTTGCTAACCCAGGGCCTGAGTATGCAAAAACTCGCCATAATGCTGGAGCATGGGTTGTAGAAGAACTTGCACGCGTCCATAACGTGACTTTAAAGAACGAACCCAAGTTCTTTGGTCTCACTGGGCGCATCATGGTCAATGGCCAGGATCTCCGTTTGCTTATTCCTACCACCTTCATGAATCTATCAGGTAAAGCCATCGCTGCCCTAGCCAAGTTTTATCAGATCAAACCCGAAGAGATCATGGTTGCTCATGACGAGCTAGACTTACCACCAGGTGTCGCCAAATTTAAAAAAGGTGGCGGACACGGAGGCCACAATGGCTTGCGTGATACCATAAGCAAATTGGGTAATAACAAAGATTTTTATCGTCTCCGTATTGGCATAGGCCATCCGGGACACAAAGATAAAGTGGCTGGTTTTGTCCTAGGCAAGGCACCTGCAAAAGAGCAGGAGCAACTAGATGCAACCACGGATGAATCCGTTCGCTGCCTAGATATCCTTATCAAGGATGGCCTAGCAAAAGCACAAAATCGCCTCCACACGTTCAAAGCTGAATAAGGTTACTATCATGGGTTTTAAATGTGGCATCGTTGGCCTACCAAACGTTGGTAAATCAACTCTGTTTAACGCACTCACTAAAGCGGGTATTGAAGCAGCAAACTTCCCGTTCTGTACAATTGAACCGAACACTGGTGTTGTTCCAGTACCGGACCTACGTCTAGATGCATTGGCGAAAATCGTAAACCCACAGAAAATTTTGCCAACAACAATGGAGTTTGTTGACATTGCGGGTCTTGTTGCAGGTGCATCTCGCGGCGAAGGCTTAGGTAACAAATTCCTAGCAAACATTCGCGAAACTGACGCGATCGGCCACGTTGTACGTTGTTTTGAAAATGACAACATTGTTCACGTAGCAGGTAAAGTCTCTCCTATCGAAGATATCGAAGTGATCAACCTTGAACTTGCTATGGCTGACCTTGATGCTTGTGAGCGTGCGATTCAACGCAATGCTAAAAAAGCGAAAGGTGGCGACAAAGACGCAAAATTTGAGCTAACGGTTCTTGAGAAACTGTTGCCGATCCTAACCGAAGGTGGCATGGCGCGTACTGTTGAACTTTCAAAAGAAGAACTTGCCGCTATCGGTTACCTAAACTTCTTGACGCTTAAGCCAACCATGTACATTGCTAATGTTAACGAAGACGGTTTTGAAGATAACCCATACCTTGATGCAGTTCGTGAATTTGCAGCAAAAGAGAATAACGTAGTCGTACCTGTTTGTGCCGCGATTGAATCAGAAATGGCCGAACTTGAAGATGATGAACGTGAAGAGTTTCTTGCCGACCTCGGCATTGAAGAACCAGGCCTAAACCGAGTGATCCGTGCAGGTTATGAGCTTCTTAACCTACATACCTACTTCACTGCAGGTGTCAAAGAAGTGCGCGCATGGACAATTCCAGTGGGATCAACGGCTCCTAAAGCAGCGGGTAAAATCCATACTGACTTTGAAAAAGGTTTCATCCGTGCTGAAGTCGTTGGTTACAATGATTTCATCGAATTCAATGGTGAAAGTGGTGCTAAAGATGCAGGTAAATGGCGTCTAGAAGGTAAAGACTACATTGTTAAAGATGGCGATGTGGTTCATTTCCGCTTCAACGTTTAAATAAACGAATGAATTAAAAGCCAGTAACGATACTGGCTTTTTTTTATTCTTAACAAATTTGAGTCAATTATCTTTCGAAAACAACGGTAAATTCGTACAAGTTTTAGATCATAAACACACCTCTTTGTTTAAAAAGAAAGCGAACAAAGCGTTTTACAGGATTTATTGAAAAAAACTATTGACGGAATTAACTCAACTTCGCATAATGCGCGCCGTTCCCAGCAACAAGGCAACATGTTGATGGGCGTGAAAATATGGTCTTGGCTACGTAGCTCAGCTGGTTAGAGCACATCACTCATAATGATGGGGTCACAGGTTCGAATCCCGTCGTAGCCACCATTCCTAAACGTTCTTTCAAAGAGCTGTTAGGAATTGTGCGGAAGTGGCGGAATTGGTAGACGCACCAGATTTAGGTTCTGGCGCCGCAAGGTGTGAGAGTTCAAGTCTCTCCTTCCGCACCATATTTAGATGTGATTGACATCTTAAACAATCTTGTAGGGCTATCGCCAAGCGGTAAGGCAGCGGCTTTTGATGCCGCCATTCCCTGGTTCGAATCCAGGTAGCCCTGCCATTACTTAAAACTGCCATCCCTGAAACAAAAAAGGGTTGTCAGTCGGAGCTTGAACGTTTATATTGTCTCGCTCAAAAGATGGCTACGTAGCTCAGCTGGTTAGAGCACATCACTCATAATGATGGGGTCACAGGTTCGAATCCCGTCGTAGCCACCATTAAACAACGTTGTTTAGACTCACCAATTGTCTGAATAACTACGAAACATCGCGGAAGTGGCGGAATTGGTAGACGCACCAGATTTAGGTTCTGGCGCCGCAAGGTGTGAGAGTTCAAGTCTCTCCTTCCGCACCATGTTTGATGTGATTGACATCTTAAACAATCTTGTAGGGCTATCGCCAAGCGGTAAGGCAGCGGCTTTTGATGCCGCCATTCCCTGGTTCGAATCCAGGTAGCCCTGCCATTATTATCCTTGTCAAAGGATCGTTATTAAGGCTATACCAATCGCCTTAGTAATTAAAACGCGGTCGTGGCGGAATTGGTAGACGCACCAGATTTAGGTTCTGGCGCCGCAAGGTGTGAGAGTTCAAGTCTCTCCGACCGCACCATACTTTCTTTAGGAAGCATTCAGTTGAAAGACTGAAACCTGTAGGGCTATCGCCAAGCGGTAAGGCAGCGGCTTTTGATGCCGCCATTCCCTGGTTCGAATCCAGGTAGCCCTGCCATTACTTTCCTTGAAACATAGGAACAACTAATGATGTTTTACCAATTACATCGTTAGTTTATATCAAGTTGCGGAAGTGGCGGAATTGGTAGACGCACCAGATTTAGGTTCTGGCGCCGCAAGGTGTGAGAGTTCAAGTCTCTCCTTCCGCACCATTCTTGATAAAAAGTATCATTGATGGCTACGTAGCTCAGCTGGTTAGAGCACATCACTCATAATGATGGGGTCACAGGTTCGAATCCCGTCGTAGCCACCATTAAACAACGTTGTTTAGACTCACCAATTGTCTGAATAACTACGAAACATCGCGGAAGTGGCGGAATTGGTAGACGCACCAGATTTAGGTTCTGGCGCCGCAAGGTGTGAGAGTTCAAGTCTCTCCTTCCGCACCATGTTTGATGTGATTGACATCTTAAACAATCTTGTAGGGCTATCGCCAAGCGGTAAGGCAGCGGCTTTTGATGCCGCCATTCCCTGGTTCGAATCCAGGTAGCCCTGCCATTATTATCCTTGTCAAAGGATCGTTATTAAGGTTATACCAATCGCCTTAGTAATTAAAACGCGGTCGTGGCGGAATTGGTAGACGCACCAGATTTAGGTTCTGGCGCCGCAAGGTGTGAGAGTTCAAGTCTCTCCGACCGCACCATCATCTGAAAACCCAGCATGAAAATGCTGGGTTTTTCTTTATCTGCAAGTATCATCTTGAACACTCTGTTGGGATAACCTGAATTGCGTTCTAGGTAATGACGTTAATAAAGCTTCTAGTACGGCAATAGAGGAACGAATAAAAAACGAGCACATGGCTCGCTTTCTTATTTCTGCTTCAACCCATTAAGTTTACATACCCAATGCGTACTTTAAGACTTGTGCTTTGAGTGGGCCTGCATTTTCTGCCAACTTTAACGCAGCATTGCGGGCAAATTTCAAAGGACCTAAATCATTGCTAAAACCTTTGTAGAAAATATCCATACCTGTTTGCATAAGCAAGTTATCAGAGCGACGAGCACGCTCATACTGAGCTAACAAAGCATCACTGAGCACTTGTTGTTTATCGGTGATGGCTAATAATGCTTCAACATCTTTGAAGCCTAGGTTTACACCCTGTCCCGCAAGTGGGTTAATTGTATGAGCCGAATCACCGACAAGAACACATTGCTTGTTCGAATAACGTTGTGCATGACGACGTGTCAATGGAAATGAACCCGACTGCAATACTTCGATATCACCCAGCTCAGTTGGGAAATGACGTAGGATTTCTTCTCTCAATTGTGATTTCGTCATTGCACACAACTGTTTAATGCGTTTTGGTGCATCATACCAAACGAGAGATCCTTGCCCGATTTCTTGACCATCTTGAGATAAAGAGCATAAAGGTAAAAATGAACGAGGACCTGCCGGTGTAAATTGTTGCCAAGTAATATCTTGCTGTGCTTGTTCGGTCTTGACATTGATTAACATACAATGTTGACGATAATCCCAAGCCGTCACACCAATATCAGCCAACTGACGAACTTTAGAATTCGCCCCATCGGCACCAATAATCCAGCTTGCTTCAAATTGCTCACCACTTTCCAACGTAACAATATGAACATCTGAAAACTCGATATCTTGTAAACGGTCTGGGCACATAACCGTCAAATTATCGTGCTGAGTAAAGGTCTGCCAAAGACCCAACTGAATTAGCCGATTTTCAACAATATAGCCGAGTTGTGCGAGTGATAACTCATCGGAGTGGAAGCGAGTCCGACACTCAGGATGTTCCCACGTTTCCAAGCGACGGTAAGGACATACACGCATTTTTTCAATTTCAGACCAGGCGCCTAATGAATCAAGCAATTTCACCGATTGGTGGGAAATTGCAGACACCCGAATATCCAGTGGTTGGCAAACATCAAAAGCTATCGGCTCTGCGCCCTCTACGACTACAACGCTTCTACCTTGCTTGGCAAACCCTACAGCCACGGCAGCTCCGACCATACCGCCACCGATTACGGCAATGTCATACTTGTTCATTTTTTGTTCTTTCATCATATTGATTAATTGGCGTTTTTAATTGTACGTTCCGCGGCCATTTTTACAAAATAGTTTCACAAAAAACCTAGCTGTCTATACCCAAGCAAAAGCGAGATTTTATCGGGGGTTACAGAGAATTCATCAGATCACTAGTCAGGTGCTTTTTAAAGCAGTACAATACGCGGCTTACCGCTATAAAGGCGGCTATAATTTGAGCAATGGCTCTCTAAATTTAAGAACAACACAACGAGCGAAGTGAGATGAGTAAGAAACTGCTAATTAAAACCTGGGGCTGCCAGATGAACGAATACGATTCATCTAAAATGGCCGACCTGCTTAATGCTGCAAATGGCTACGAGCTAACTGAAGAGCCAGAGGAAGCAGACGTTCTTCTACTTAACACCTGTTCGATCCGCGAAAAAGCACAAGAAAAAGTGTTCCACCAGCTTGGTCGTTGGAAAACACTAAAAGATAAAAAATCTGGCGTTGTTATTGGTGTGGGCGGCTGTGTAGCGACCCAAGAAGGTGATCACATCCGTGAACGCGCACCATATGTGGATGTTATTTTTGGCCCACAAACACTTCACCGTCTACCTGAGATGATCAAGCAATCTCAGTCAGATGACGCTCCTGTAATGGATATCTCATTCCCAGAAATCGAGAAATTCGACCGCTTACCTGAGCCTAAAGCTGAAGGAGCAACCGCTTTTGTTTCTATTATGGAAGGCTGTTCTAAGTACTGTACTTATTGTGTCGTTCCATACACTCGTGGTGAAGAAGTCAGCCGTCCAATGGATGATGTGCTTTACGAAATAGCACAGCTTGCTGAGCAAGGTGTTCGTGAAGTAAACCTGCTTGGCCAAAACGTCAATGCTTACCGTGGTCCAATGCATGATGGTGAGATTTGTTCATTTGCTGAATTACTGCGTCTTGTGGCATCTATTGATGGTATTGATCGTATTCGTTTCACAACCAGCCATCCTCTAGAATTCACTGATGACATCATCGCTGTATATGAAGATACGCCTGAACTCGTGAGCTTCCTTCACTTGCCAGTACAAAGCGGCAGTGACCGTATCCTTACCATGATGAAACGTCCTCATACAGGCATTGAATACAAATCCATCATTCGTAAGCTACGTAAAGCTCGCCCTGACATTCAAATCAGTTCAGATTTCATTGTCGGTTTCCCTGGAGAAACAGACAAAGACTTCCAAGATACAATGAAACTGATCAAAGACGTTGATTTTGATATGAGCTTTAGCTTTATCTTCTCTCCTCGTCCGGGCACTCCTGCAGCAGATTACCCGTGTGATCTATCTGAGCAAGTGAAAAAAGAACGTCTATACGAGCTACAGCACACCATTAATGGCCAAGCAATGCGTTATTCACGCCTTATGCTAGGTACAGAGCAGCGTGTACTGGTTGAGGGCCCATCGAAGAAGAACCTGATGGAACTTCGTGCTCGTACAGAGAACAACCGTGTTGTAAACTTTGAAGGCAACGCAGAACTTATCGGTCAGTTTGTTGACGTTAAAATTACCGATGTATTTGCTAACTCACTTCGCGGTGAATTAGTACGTACAGAAAAAGATATGGACCTTCGTAGTGTGATTTCACCAACGCAAATGATGGCGAAAACACGTCGCGAAGATGAGCTAGGTGTAGCTACTTTTACGCCATAAGCTCTTAAAAAGCCATGTGAGCCTGGTCGTTATCAGGCTCACCCATCATGGCAAATAATGAGAGGCAACATTGAGCAATAAAATCGTAACGCTAGAAATCAATCTAGAACCTTCCGACAACCGCCGACTTGCAAGTTTGTGCGGCCCATTCGATGACAATATCAAGCATTTAGAACGCAGACTAGGCGTTGAGATAAACCATCGTAGCGATCTTTTTACCATTGTCGGTAAACCACATACTGCAGCCGCTGCACTTGATATTCTTAAGTCCCTCTATGTTGATACTGCCCCTGTTCGTGGCGAAACACCCGATATCGAACCAGAGCAAATTCACTTAGCGATTAAAGAATCTGGCGTTTTAGAACAAAATACCAACTCTGACCTCGCGCATGGAAAAGAAGTTTTCGTTAAGACGAAAAAAGGCGTGATTAAGCCACGTACCCCCAATCAAGCTCAGTACTTGGTCAATATGGTCACCCATGATATCACCTTCGGCATTGGTCCTGCGGGAACAGGTAAAACTTACCTAGCCGTAGCAGCTGCTGTAGATGCATTAGAACGTCAAGAGATCCGTCGTATTCTATTAACTCGCCCTGCGGTTGAAGCGGGTGAAAAGCTAGGCTTCCTGCCTGGAGACTTAAGCCAGAAAGTTGATCCTTATTTACGTCCTCTGTATGACGCTTTATTTGAAATGTTGGGTTTTGAGCGCGTAGAAAAGCTGATTGAACGTAACGTGATAGAGGTTGCACCTCTTGCTTACATGCGTGGTCGTACTTTGAACGACGCCTTCATCATCCTAGACGAAAGCCAAAACACTACGGTAGAGCAAATGAAGATGTTCTTGACCCGTATTGGTTTTAACTCGCGCGCAGTGATTACCGGTGACGTCACTCAGATTGACTTACCACGTGGGGCAAAATCTGGCCTTCGTCACGCAATCGAAGTGCTCAGCGAAGTCGATGACATCAGCTTTAACTTTTTCCAAGCAGACGATGTTGTTCGTCATCCAGTTGTCGCCAGAATCGTCAATGCCTACGAAAAGTGGGAAGCACAAGACCAAAAAGAGCGCAAAGAGTTCGAGAAACGTCGCCGCGAAGAGCGTGATGCCAAATTACTCGAAGCGGCAAAAGCGGAGCTAAACTCACAAGTCGCCGCGACTAAGGAATAACGTAACCATGGCAATTGAACTTGATTTGCAACTGGCAGTCGAAAACCAAGAAGGCTTACCTTCAGAGCAAGATTTTCAGCATTGGTTAGATAAAACCATTCCTCTTTTTCAACCTCAAGCTGAGTTAACCATTCGCATTGTTGATGAAAAAGAGAGCCACGAACTAAACTACGAATATCGTGGTAAAGACAAACCAACTAACGTGCTGTCTTTTCCATTTGAAGTGCCACCGGGCATGGAAATGGACTTACTGGGTGACTTGATCATTTGCCGCCAAGTGGTTGAAAAAGAGGCATTAGAGCAGAATAAGCCTTTGTTAGCACATTGGGCTCATATGGTTGTACATGGCAGCTTGCATCTGCTAGGTTATGATCATATCGAGGATGACGAAGCTGAAGAGATGGAGTCCATCGAAACAGAAATCATGCAAGGTATGGGATATCAAGACCCATATTTAGCTGAAAAAGAGTAGCCCTTTGCTGCTCGACAGGTAAAGGCGACGAGGTTCCAATTTATCGCCTTTCGACGTGAGCTATCACACATCTGATAGCATTACTTAATTGAGAAAAAATGAACGAAGATAATTCTCCTTCTTCTAATGAAGATAAGAAAGAAAAGGCGGAAGGTCCGAGTAGAAAGTCCTTCTTTGAACGTCTAGGTCAACTATTTCAAGGCGAGCCAAAAGATCGCCAAGAGCTCGTGGATGTTATTCGCGATTCTGAAGTCAATGACCTGATCGACCACGATACCCGAGATATGCTTGAAGGTGTCATGGAGATTTCCGAGATGCGTGTGCGTGACATTATGATCCCGCGTTCGCAAATGGTGACGGTTGAGCGTACTGACGATCTTGATACTTTGATCGCTCTCATTACGGATGCTCAGCACTCTCGCTACCCTGTAATTAGCGAAGATAAAGACCATGTGGAAGGCATTCTGTTAGCGAAGGACTTACTTAAATACCTAGGTTCAGGCAGTAGCCCATTTGATATAGAGGCCGTAATACGCCCTGCTGTTGTGGTACCAGAGAGTAAACGCGTCGACCGCTTACTCAAAGAGTTCCGTGAAGAGCGTTATCACATGGCAATTGTTGTTGATGAGTTCGGTGGCGTTTCTGGTCTTGTCACTATCGAAGATATCCTTGAAGAAATTGTTGGGGACATTGAAGATGAGTTCGACGATGATGAAGAAACGGATATCCGTAAGCTCAGCAAACATACCTTTGCTGTCAGAGCTTTGACAACCATTGAAGAGTTTAACGAAACCTTCGGTACCCAATTCAGCGATGAAGAAGTCGATACTGTAGGTGGTATGGTCATGACTGCGTTTGGCCACCTTCCAACTCGTGGTGAAATCGTTGAAATCGAAGCTTACAGTTTTAAAGTAACTGCAGCCGATAGTCGTCGAGTCATTCAGCTTCAAGTCACCATTCCAGATACGGAAACACTGATTGAAGCTGCTCAAGAGTAACGCGCTCCCCTAACTACGGGAATTTCATAAAGTATAATGATGAATCAAGTTTTTCATCGCCTCAAGCGGCCCTTAGTGGCCGCTTTTGTTGGCGCTTCCACTACCCTAGCTTTTGCTCCTTATCAACTTTGGCCATTAGCCATTATTAGCCCTGCACTCTTGCTTATCCTGCTTGGCAACCAATCTCCTAAACGAGCAATGTGGATTGGCTATGCTTGGGGAGTTGGCCAATTCTCTACCGGCATCAGTTGGGTTTACGTCAGTATCTCTGGCTTTGGCGGAATGCCTCTTATCGCCAATCTATTTCTTATGGCCTTGTTGATCGCCTATTTAGCTATCTATACCGGGTTATTTGCCTGGTTAAAAAACCGCTTTTTCGCTCAGCTTAGCCTAACAAGCACTTTACTTGCCGCTCCTGCTTTATGGTTAGTCACAGACTGGCTACGTGGCTGGGTGATGACAGGGTTTCCGTGGTTATGGCTCGGTTATAGCCAAATCGATGCACCGTTGGCCAGTTTTGCGCCGATAGGAGGCGTAGAATTAATCACCTTAATGATGCTAATTAGTGCGGGAGCTCTTGCTTATGCTTGGCTTCATAAGCAATGGTTAATGCTTCTGATCCCCGCGGTTATCATCAGCTCAGGTTACGGCATTCGTCAGCATGATTGGGTTACGCCAAGAGTTCAAGACACAACCAAAGTCGCGCTTATCCAAGGTAATGTCGACCAAAATTTAAAATGGCGCCCAAGTGAGCGTTGGCCAACCATAATGAAGTACACGGACTTAACCCGAGAGAATTGGGATGCCGATATCATAGTCTGGCCAGAGGCTGCTATTCCAGCATTTGAAATCGAAGTACCGTCATTTCTTGCCAACATCGATAAAGCGGCCAAACAAAACAACAGTGCCATCATTACTGGCGTAGTTAACCAAGATACAGATGGGCAATTTTACAACAGCATCTTATCACTCGGAGCAAACCCTTATGGTGACTACCGTTTTGATATGAATCAGCGTTACCATAAAAATCACCTATTACCTTTTGGTGAATTTGTCCCGTTAGAAGACTTTTTACGCCCACTCGCGCCATTTTTTAACCTGCCAATGTCATCATTCAGCCGAGGAGGCTTTGTGCAAGACAACATCGTGGCAAATGAAAGACATACTGCTCCAGCATTATGTTATGAAATCATATTTAGCGAGCAAGTGCGGCAAAACGTCACATCGGAGACCGATTTTATCCTGACACTCTCTAATGATGCTTGGTTCGGCCACTCTATTGGGCCATTACAACACATGGAAATTGCACGCATGCGAGCGCTAGAATTAGGCAAGCCACTGATTCGTTCAACTAACAATGGCGTGACGGCAGTGACCGATCACAAAGGTAAAATCATCGAACAAATTCCTCAGTTTGAAACCGCAGTGTTAAGAGCTGAGCTGACTCCAACCAGGGGGCAAACGCCTTATCATGCTGTCGGCAGTTGGCCTTTATACTTCTGGGTAACGTTCAGTTTACTGTTAGCTTGGTGCAGAAATCACCTCAGCAGCCGAAACCAAATGCAAGCCACTTGCGCCGGGTAATCAAATCGGCTCAAAAGGTTAATCTTCCCGGCCATAACAAAGTCACAGGGATTGAGATAAAACAGTAGAGAATCGCCATTTCTCTACTGTTTCTGACTCAAAGTTATACCCAAGTAACCTCAAGATACTTGGATATAAGCACTTGTGGAAATTAAAAGACCAACAAGTTTAAGGTTGGAGTGCCTGGCGGCTAAAGCTGGTGTGGTTGCACTTGATGCAAGGAATAATAACCGTAGGATGGTTGTAGGTGGTTTTATGGCCGCATTTATCACAAATTAACACACCAAGGCCAATCACTTCGCCCGCCTCATACAACCCCTGATGTTTGAGATCATCAAAAAATTCTACCCATTCAACCTGAGTTCTATCGGTAATTTCGAGCAAACCGTGCCATATCGAGTTGGTAATCGTATGGTAGAAAGAGCCCTTTTTGCTCTCTTCATAGCTATCAGCAAATTCTTTTAAATCGGCTTTTACATAGGCTGAAATGAGTGCAAGTTCATCTTTAGTCATATCATTTGCAGCTTCGACCACCTTGCCTGATGTCTCAAAAACTTTGTTCACTTCTTCAGGGCTGTGCTTCAAAGTTTCAATGACATTCTCCAAGACTTCCTCATAATCGGTTTTACGTTTTGGCATTACTGACCTCCATCTTTCCTACATCACCGTGACGAAAGAGTGTCTCGGTATCGATTGGCTATTGTTGTGCTCACTCGCTTTAGGTATTCTATGACGATCTATTTAAGTCTGTTCTAACCGAACTCACAAATTCCAAGATAAACGGATACCACCGATGCAAGAACAATACAATCCACAAGACATTGAACAAAGAGTTCAAAAGCACTGGGATGACAACAAGACCTTTGTTGTAAGTGAAGACCCAAATAAAGATAAATTCTACTGCCTATCGATGTTCCCATACCCAAGTGGTCGACTGCATATGGGTCACGTACGTAACTACACCATCGGTGACGTCGTATCTCGTTTCCAACGCCTGCAAGGCAAAAACGTCATGCAACCGATCGGCTGGGATGCGTTTGGCCTTCCAGCTGAAAATGCTGCGGTTAAAAACAATACCGCCCCTGCCCCTTGGACTTACGAAAACATCGAATACATGAAGAACCAACTTAAGCTTCTTGGCTTTGGTTACGATTGGAGCCGTGAATTCGCAACATGTACACCTGAGTACTACCGTTGGGAACAAGAGTTCTTCACTAAGCTTTACGAGAAAGGTCTGGTTTACAAGAAGACGTCTTCTGTTAACTGGTGTCCAAACGACCAAACTGTTCTTGCAAACGAGCAGGTTGAAGATGGCTGCTGCTGGCGTTGTGACACGCCTGTAGAGCAAAAAGAAATTCCTCAGTGGTTCATCAAGATCACAGAATACGCTCAAGAACTGCTTGACGATCTAGACAAGCTTGAAGGTTGGCCAGAAATGGTGAAAACCATGCAGCGCAACTGGATCGGTCGTTCTGAAGGTGTTGAACTGCGATTTGCCTTAAAAGACAGTGAAGTGAAAGGTCAACAAGACCTAGAAGTTTACACAACTCGTCCAGACACACTAATGGGTGTCACTTACGTTGGTATCGCAGCAGGTCACCCTCTCGCAGCTATCGCAGCCGAGAACAGCCCAGAACTTGCAGCATTCATCGAAGAGTGTAAGAACACCAAAGTAGCAGAAGCTGAGCTTGCGACAATGGAGAAGAAAGGTATGGCAACAGGCCTTACTGCAATTCACCCATTGAACGGCCGTGAAGTTCCTATTTACGTAGCAAACTTCGTGCTTATGGACTACGGTACAGGTGCGGTAATGGCGGTTCCTGCACACGACCAACGTGACTACGAGTTCGCAACGAAATATGGCCTAGACATTGTGCCTGTTATTAAACCTGCTGACGGTAGCGAACTTGACGTATCAGAAGCGGCATACACAGAGAAAGGTGTGCTGTTCGACTCTGGTGAGTTCGATGGTCTTGCTTTCCAAGAAGCATTCGACGCAATTGCTGCGAAGCTAGAAGCTGAAGGAAAAGGCACTAAGACAATTAACTTCCGTCTACGTGACTGGGGTGTATCTCGTCAACGTTACTGGGGCACACCAATCCCAATGGTGACCACTGAAGACGGTGAAGTTCACCCAGTGCCCGCTGACCAACTGCCTGTTATTCTTCCAGAAGACGTGGTCATGGATGGCGTGACGAGCCCAATCAAAGCAGACAAAGAATGGGCGAAGACCACTTTCAACGGTGAACCAGCTCTACGTGAGACGGATACATTCGATACGTTCATGGAATCTTCTTGGTACTACGCGCGTTACTGCTCACCACAAGCTGACGACATCTTAGATCCAGAAAAAGCAAACTACTGGCTACCAGTAGACCAGTACATCGGTGGTATCGAGCACGCTTGTATGCACCTACTGTACTCTCGCTTCTTCCACAAACTGCTCCGTGATGCAGGCTACGTCACGTCTGACGAACCGTTCAAGCAACTACTGTGTCAAGGTATGGTACTAGCGGACGCGTTCTACTTCGAGAACGAAAAAGGCGGTAAAGAGTGGGTTGCACCAACAGACGTTGCTGTTGAGCGTGATGGCAAAGGCCGCATCACTTCGGCGAAAGACAACGAAGGTCGTGACGTTAAGCACTCAGGCATGATCAAAATGTCTAAGTCGAAAAACAACGGTATTGACCCTCAAGAGATGGTCGACAAATACGGCGCAGACACAGTACGTCTCTTCATGATGTTCGCGTCTCCTGCAGACATGACATTGGAATGGCAAGAGTCTGGCGTAGAAGGGGCTAACCGCTTCCTAAAACGTGTTTGGAAACTCGTGAACGAGCACACAGCGAAAGGTGCTGTGGCAATATCCATGAAGAAACCTGATGCCGCTATTTTAGAAGATGGCTCTGTATTCCCTAATGACCTTAATTCTTCTCAAAAAGCTCTGCGTCGTGATGTTCACAAAACGATCGCAAAAGTGACTGACGATATCGCTCGTCGCCAAACCTTCAACACCGCAATCGCAGCGATCATGGAACTGATGAACAAGCTAGCGAAAGCACCTCAAGAATCGGCACAAGATCGCGCTATTCTTGATGAAGCATTAAAAGCTGTCGTTGCTATGCTTTACCCAATCACTCCGCACATCTCATACGAGCTATGGGCTGCGCTAGGTGAGGCAGACATCGATAACGCCGTATGGCCAACGTTTGACGAAAAAGCGCTGGTTGAAGACGAGAAGACTATCGTTGTTCAAGTAAACGGTAAACTACGTGCGAAGCTAACGGTTGCAGCAGACGCAAGCAAAGAACAAGTTGAAGAGCTTGGTCTAAACGATGAAAACGTTACTAAATTCACAGATGGCCTAACTGTCCGTAAAGTCATTTACGTACCAGGTAAACTGCTGAACATCGTAGCGAACTAATTAATACGAATACCAACCTGATTAAGCGCCTATGACGCTTATTCAGGTTGGTCTCATTAGGTGTTAACTTTTTACCTTAGTCCATTTAAGTCATGCTCTTTCGTGGCTTAAGGTAAATCGTTTTAAGGTAAATCCCCCATCAATTTAGGATGAAAACAATCAATGCGCTCTTTCTCTTTGTTTCAACGCTTCGTAATCTTGGCATTAGCTGGACTGCTCTCTGCCTGTGGCTTTCACCTTCGAGGGGATTATGATGTCCCAGAACAGCTCCATGAAATCTCCTTTTCAAGCTATGACCAATACAGTGCCTTAACACGCAATGTACTTGCACAACTTAAACTCAACAAAGTCACGCTTCTTCCAGCCTCAAGCAACATACCAAAACTGCATTTAACGAGCTCTAATATGAGTGAACGTACATTATCTCTTTACCCTAACAGCAGCGCGGCAGAAAAAGAGCTGACTTATATAGTGAAATATCAAGTCACATTACCCGGCTTAGGCGTGCAACACTTTACCACCACGGTAAGCCGCAATTACCTTGATAACCCTCTTGCTGCACTTGCAAAATCCGTAGAGCGTGAAGTCATTGAAGAGGAAATGCGCAAACAAGCGGCCCAACAAATGATGCGTCAATTAGGTCGTATTGGTGCTGATTATGAGCATGGTAAACTGATTTCTGACTCTCAACCTGCTGCACAATAATCATTATGCGAATTTTTGCAGATAAGCTGGCAGATCATCTCACCAAACACGTTAAGCAGGTTTACCTGATCTTTGGTAACGAGCCTCTACTCATTCAAGAAAGCCGTGAGGCGATTCAAGCCATGGCTCGCCAACAAGGTTTTGAAGAGAGACACCGTTTTGTCGTTGATGCCAGCTTAGATTGGAACCAAGTTCATGATTGTTTTCACGCTCTAAGCCTTTTCTCAAGCCGCCAGTTGATCGAGCTAGAATTACCCGAAAGTGGGGTCAATGCAACGGTGAGTAAAGAGCTAGTTTCCTTATATGAAATGCTACATGATGACATCATGTTAGTGCTCATTGGCAGTAAGCTGACCAAAGCACAAGAAAATGCGAAATGGTTCAAAACGCTGAGCAATAAAGGAGATTGGGTGAGTTGCCTTACACCGGATCTTCAGCGCTTACCCATGTTTGTTCAAGCACGTTGCAGAACATTAGGCTTAAAGGCTGATCAACAATCGTTACAAATGCTGGCACAATGGCATGAAGGCAACTTATTCGCTTTGTCACAGAGCTTAGAAAAGCTTGCTCTACTCTACCCTGATGGCGAGCTGACCGTTGTACGACTCGAAGAAGCCCTTAGTCGAAATAATCATTTCACCACTTTCCATTGGATCGATGCGCTGTTAGCAGGAAAGGCCAATCGAGCACAGCGTATTCTCCGCCAATTGGAAGCTGAAGGGGTTGAAAGTATTATTTTGATCCGCAGTATCCAAAAAGAGCTCAGTCAGTTGCTCAACATGCACCAAGATTTAACTCAAATGAGCATGAGTCAGCTATTTGAAAAGCACCGGGTATGGCAAAATAAGCGCCCTTTATATAACGCAGCTCTGACTCGCCTTTCCCAACAAAGAATCTACGCATTATTATCTCTGCTGACTCAAGCCGAAATTCAGGCCAAGACTCAGTATGAGCAATCAGTCTGGCCAACGATCCACCAATTAAGCCTAGAAAGCTGCTCACCTGAGATTAAGCTGGGCAGATAAAAGATAAAGCATGCTATAGTTCATGCCTCATTTTTACTAAACTCAATCAAGAAACTCATAGATTATACACATCGAGGAAAACCCGAGTGCTTCGCGAAGAACTAAAAGATTTTTTGGCTGATAAAGCCGATGACATGAAAGCTGAAAAAATTACTGTGCTGAATGTAGAAGGCAAGTCCAGCATCACCGATTATATGATCATTTGTACTGGTACTTCTAAACGCCACGTTTCATCTATTGCCGACCATGTGGCTTCTGAAGTCAAAAAAGCTGGGCTAGAACCGCTGGGTATGGAAGGCGAAAATGAAGGTGAATGGGTTGTGCTTGATATGGGTGATGCCATGCTACATGTGATGCAAGAAGAACACCGCTCTCTCTATCAACTAGAAAAACTCTGGGGTTAATTCCTTGAAGATTCAATTAATTGCTGTCGGAACAAAAATGCCTAAATGGGTCGAAGAAGGATTCCAAGAATACCGTCGTCGCTTCCCTCATGACATGCCACTGGAACTGATTGAAATAACAGCTGGAAAACGAGGAAAGAATGCTGACATTGCCCGTATTTTGCAAAAAGAAGGCGAGGCTATGTTAGCAGCGGTACCAAAAGGTAACCGCATCGTTACCCTAGATATTCCTGGTAAGAAGTGGGACACCCCGCAGCTTGCTGAACAGCTCGAATCTTGGAAACTAGACGCTAGGGATGTCTCCATCTTGATCGGTGGTCCTGAAGGGCTTGCCCCTGCTTGTAAAGCTGCAGCCGATCAAAGCTGGTCGCTCTCAGCTCTCACACTACCCCATCCACTGGTGCGTATTGTTATGGCAGAAAGTTTATACCGAGCGTGGAGCATTACCGCTAACCACCCTTACCACCGCGAGTAATCGCCATTTATCTGTAGAGATAAGCGTTCATGATTCGTAAACGCCGCAGTCAAATTCGAGATTACCAAGCCGAAGCACGCCTGTTTTCCAGACGTGCTATCGTTGCCTTTTTAGCGATTGTCATTGCATTAGGCCTATTGGTTGCCAATATGTACCACATTCAAATCAACCAATTTGATGACTACAAAACCCGATCAAATGACAACCGCATCAAAGTGGTTCCCATCGCTCCCAACCGTGGCCTGATATACGACCGTAATGGTGTGCTACTGGCAGAGAATCGCCCAGTTTTCAACTTAGAGCTGACTCCAGAGAAGGTTGAAGATATGGATGAAACCATTCAGGAACTGCAGGCGCTTCTTGATATTACTCCAGAGCAAATCGAACGTTTTCACCGTGAGCGTAAACGGACAAGACGTTTTAAATCGGTGCCCCTTCTAACTCAACTCAATGAAGATCAAGTTGCTACTTTCTCAGTAAACCAATACCGTTTTCCAGGAGCTGAAATCAACGCCACACTGAAACGCTATTATCCATACAGTGACGTTCTCACCCACGTTATTGGTTATGTGTCACGTATTAACGACCGAGATCTACAACGTTTAATTAGAGAAGACAAAGATGCCAACTATAAAGCCACCCGTGATATTGGCAAATTGGGCATTGAAAAATACTACGAAGATCTTTTACATGGCACCGCTGGTTATCAAGAAGTTGAAGTAAACAGCCGTGGGCGTGTCATCCGCGTACTCAAATATGTCCCTCCTGTTGCTGGAAAAGACATTGTTTTAAACCTCGATATCAAGTTGCAATTGTACCTGCATGAATTGCTCGATGGACGCCGTGGCAGTGCGGTAGTGCTGGACCCGAAAGATAATGGTGTGCTCGCCATGGTGTCTAGCCCAAGCTATGATCCCAACGCTTTTGTACACGGCATTTCAGGCAAAGCTTACAGTAAACTGCTGAATGATAAAAATCGCCCTCTCGTCAATCGAACCACATTAGGCATTTATCCACCCGCTTCGACCATTAAACCTTTTATGGCCGTCGCTGCTTTACAAGAAGGGGTTGTCACCCCAAACACAACCCGTAATGATCCAGGCTACTGGCGGATCCCAAACTCGGATACACGCCCATTCAGAGACTGGCTTCGTTGGGGACATGGTAAAGTCGACATCGTTAAATCTATCGAAGAGTCCGTCGATACTTTTTTCTACCAAATTGCCTATGATATGGGCATAGATCGCATTTCTAATTGGATGAAAATGTTCGGCTTTGGCGATTACACGGGCATTGATATTTATGAAGAAAGTATGGCCAACATGCCAACCCGAGACTGGAAAATGGCACGCCACAAAACACCTTGGTATAAAGGCGATACTATCCCGGTAGGTATTGGCCAAGGTTATTGGACTGCTACTCCGATGCAAATAGCTAAAGCGACATCGGTCTTGATCAATCAAGGCGCCGTCACCGCACCGCACTTACTTAAAGCCACCATCAACAATGGTGAGAAGTTTGAACAGCAAACGTCGTCTGAGTATGTCACCTATCCACCCATTGAAAATGTCCATGAGCAGTACTGGCAACTCGCTAAAGAAGGCATGCGCTTAGTAAACCATGGAACAAAAGGTACCGCACGACGAGCTTTCACTGATAGCCCTTACCAAACTGGAGGTAAATCGGGCACCGCACAAGTTTTTGGTTTAGGTGAAGATGAAGAGTACAAGGCAGACGAAGTCGCTGAGCATTTACGTGACCACGCTCTTTACACTGGCTTTGCCCCCTTCGATGATCCAGAACTGATTGTCACGGTCGTGCTTGAAAACGCGGGTGGCGGTTCCAGTAACGGCGCTCCCGTCGTGAGGAAGATTTTCGACCACGTTCTCCTTGGCGACCAATCAGATGCAGTCACAACAGAACCAAAAGATGAGCAACAAGAGGTAACACAAGAATGAAAATGGACCCATCAACGGGTAAAAACCGCTCGCTCTTTGAACGCTTTCATATTGATTTGCCACTTCTACTTGGCATCCTAGCTTTAATGGGGTTTGGTCTTGTCATCATGTACAGTGCAAGTGGCCAGAACCTTGCAATGATGGATAGACAGGCTGCACGTATGGGGCTATCACTTTTAGTCATGATTGTGCTGGCCCAACTGTCTCCAAGAAGCTATGAAGGTGTGGCTCCCTTGATGTTCATCGCTGGTATCGTCTTACTTCTTGGCGTTCTCTTTTTTGGAGAAGCCTCGAAAGGCGCACAGCGGTGGCTAAATTTAGGTTTTGTCCGATTCCAACCTTCAGAGCTGCTTAAGTTAGCCGTCCCTTTAATGGTAGCCAGATACATCGGCCGTCAACCTCTTCCGCCAACTTTTAGAACCTTAATTGTGGCACTTATCCTTGTCTGTTTGCCGACAATTCTTATTGCGAAGCAGCCTGATTTAGGTACTTCTATCCTGATCGCTGCCTCCGGTATCTTTGTTATTTTCTTAGCCGGCATCAGTTGGAAAATTATCATTGCAGCAGCGTTAGCATTGGGTGGCTTTATCCCAATCTTATGGTTCTTCTTAATGCGAGAATACCAAAAGGTTCGCGTTCGAACGTTATTTAATCCTGAGTCCGATCCTCTTGGAGCTGGCTACCATATTATTCAGAGTAAAATTGCGATTGGCTCTGGAGGAATATCTGGAAAAGGTTGGTTGCAAGGCACTCAATCACAGCTAGAATTTCTCCCAGAACGACACACTGATTTTATCTTTGCTGTGATTGCAGAAGAATGGGGAATGATTGGCTTTCTCGGGCTTCTGAGTATTTATTTATTCATTATTGGCCGAGGCCTTTACCTCGCAAGCCAAGCACAAACGGCGTTTGGCCGAATGATGGCAGGTAGTATTGTATTAAGCTTCTTTGTTTATATTTTTGTAAATATTGGTATGGTAAGTGGTATCCTACCCGTCGTTGGCGTTCCTTTACCGCTGATCAGCTACGGAGGTACCTCAATGGTTACTCTTATGGCAGGGTTTGGCATTCTCATGTCAATTCATACGCACCGCAAGGCATTCTCTAAGGCGACCTAGACCATGCAAAAACAATCATTATATTCATTAATTTTTTGTACGCTGATTTTAGCCGGGTGTTCGACACCTAATAAAAAAGAGCCACAAGGGCGATATGAACTTGAAAATGATGTCGCTCCAACAAACCCTCTATCTGTCGAGCATATTGAAGATGCGCATCCTCAATATGAACCTTATAGCCTAGGTGGAAATCGTGACTACCACCTCCGTGGCCAAGATTATAAAATCATCCAAGATGTGGCAGGGTTCAAACAAACTGGGCGAGCCTCTTGGTATGGCAAAAAGTTTCAGGGTCATCTCACCTCAAATGGTGAAATTTACGACATGTACTCCATGACAGCGGCTCACAAAACTCTTCCACTGCCAAGCTTCGTCAAAGTCACCAACACAGATAATGGCAAATCAACCATTGTCCGTGTTAACGACCGTGGCCCGTTTCATCCAGGACGCATCATTGATCTCAGCTATGCCGCCGCCTCTAAGATAGATGTAATCAAAACGGGCACTGCCAATGTCGAAATTGAAGTGATCACAGTTGAAAGGCCGACAGATGAAGCCGCGCTAGAAGCTCACCCTAAGTATGTAGTACAAGTTGCGTCTTCAACGGACAAAGAACGCACTCGAACTTTAGCGGAAAAAATTGGTCAACAATTATCAACAGATGCGTTCTTAGAAAGCACAAGTACAAAACATCGTTTAATGTTGGGGCCATTTAATGACTATTCTTTAACTCAATCAATATTGGACAAAGTCAAGTCACTTGGTTACTCAACAGCGTTTATAAAAAAACACAAACTTGACAAATAAACTAAGTATCGCGAGTATCTATTCAGCTTCCACTCTCTTATATCGCTTTGGATTCTGTTAAGATATCGCCAGTTAACCCAAAAAATTTAAATGACCATGACTAAAAATACTCTTTTGAGAGCGACTCTCATGACTTCGGTTGCCCTTTCTGCAACCTTCGCTCAACCTGCTCTTTCTTCACCAAGCGTTGTTCCAGATGCCCCTCAAATTGCGGCAAAAGGCTTCGTGTTAATGGATTACAACTCTGGTAAAGTCCTAGCTGAAAAAGAGATGAACACTAAGTTATCTCCAGCTAGCCTCACTAAAATGATGACCAGCTACGTCATCGGCCAAGAGCTTGCACGTGGCAATATTTCAGAAGATGATGACGTCACCATCAGTCAAAATGCTTGGGCAAAAAACTTCCCAGACTCTTCAAAAATGTTTATTGAAGTTGGCACAACGGTAAAAGTAAAAGATCTTAACCGTGGCATCATCATTCAGTCAGGTAACGATGCCTGTGTCGCTATGGCTGAACACATCGCGGGCTCTGAAGATGCATTTGTTGATTTGATGAATGCTTGGGCGAACACCATTGGCATGGAAAACACCCACTTTGCTAATGTTCATGGCCTAGATAACCCGAACCTTTACTCAACACCTTACGATATGGCGCTGCTTGGCAAAGCCTTAATTCGTGATGTGCCTGACGAGTATCGTATCTATTCCGATAAAAAGTTCACCTACAACGGCATTACCCAATACAACCGTAACGGTCTTCTTTGGGATAAAAGCATGAACGTTGACGGGATCAAAACCGGTCACACAAGCAATGCAGGCTATAGCCTAGTCAGCTCTGCTACCGAAGGAAAAATGCGTCTTGTTGCTGTCGTAATGGGAACAAAAGATGCGAATGCGCGTAAGTCAGAAAGTAAAAAGCTATTGAGCTATGGCTTCCGCTTCTTTGAAACGGTTGCGCCACATAAAGCCGGCGAAACCTTCGTAGAAGAAAAAATCTGGAAAGGTAACAAAGACACTGTAGCATTAGGTCTTGACCAAGATACTTTTGTCACCTTGCCACGAGGCGAAGCGAAGAACTTAGAGGCAAGCTTTATTCTTGAAAAAGAACTCGAAGCACCGATCAGTAAGGGTGATGTTGTTGGTAAGCTATACTATCAAGTAGACGGCAAAGATATTGCAGAGTACCCTCTTTTAGCTCTTGAAACGGTCGAAGAAGGCAGCTTGTTCAGCCGTATGTGGGATTACATCGTGTTGTTGTTTAAGAGCTTCTTTTAATATTTAGACTCGAACTCCAACTCATCCTACAAAAGCCGCCGATTCTGGGCGGCTTTTGAGTCTTGAGTTCACACTTATTTGGCGGTACTATGCCGGATTACATCATATTCTTACTGGAGTTAACGATATGCTAACCATCAACTCAGATGCAAAATTGAAAGACCTGCTTGAGTTTCCTTGTTCATTTACATACAAGGTCATGGGTCATGCTAAACCTGAACTTCCAGAGCTTGTTCTAGAAGTTATCCAGCGCCATGCTCCGGGCAACTACAGCCCAACAATCAAACCAAGCGCCAAAGGTAACTACCATTCACTATCCATTAACATCACAGCGACCTCTATTGAGCAAGTTGAGACACTTTACAAAGAGTTAGGTGAAATCGACATCGTTCGTATGGTTCTGTAATTTTTTGATAGGTTAAAATTTTTTTGAAAGCAGCTTCGGCTGCTTTCTTTTTATTTATCAGTAAGATAATTTAACCTATTTCACTTTTCCGTTAAAAATCTGTTGCTCAACTGTAGAGCATCAAGGACATCCGGTTTATAATCCAATCACTTTATTTATTAGTGACAGGAATTTCCATGCAACACCAACTTGTTGTTAAACGACTTGGACGCCAAGATTATGAGCCAGTATGGAAGGCGATGCATGAGTTTACTGATCAACGTACAGAAGACACTCTAGATGAAGTATGGTTAGTAGAACACAACCCCGTTTTTACTCAGGGTCAAGCAGGTAAAGCTGAACACCTTCTAAATACTGGGGATATTCCTGTTGTACAAAGTGATCGCGGTGGGCAAGTTACCTACCATGGTCCTGGCCAGTTGGTCGCATACTTTTTGATCAACCTGCGCCGTAAAAACTTCGGTGTGCGCGATCTCGTGACTCATATTGAGAACATCGTGATCAATACACTAAAAGCATATGATATCGACTCTGCAGCTCGTCCCGATGCACCAGGTGTTTATGTTGATGGCAAAAAAATATGCTCTCTTGGCCTACGTATTCGTAAAGGTTGCTCTTTTCATGGTCTTGCATTAAACGTCAATATGGATTTAGCGCCATTTCTGCGTATCAATCCTTGTGGCTATGAAGGCATGGAAATGGTGCAGATAAGCCAAGTCGGTGGACCTGACAACCTCCACCTCGTAGAAGAACAACTAATACAAGAACTCGTTACTTTGCTTGATTATAAGCAAGTAGAATTTAGCACAGAAGCACCTTCTCAAGGTAATAAAGCATGAGCAAACCAATCCAGATGGAAAAAGGCGTTAAATATCGTGACGCCGACAAGATGGCATTGATTCCAGTAAAGAACATGCCAACAGAGCAGAAAGAAGTGCTACGCAAGCCTGATTGGATGAAAATCAAGCTTCCTGCCGATAGCCAACGCATTCAAGATATTAAAGCGGCAATGCGTAAAAATAACCTTCACTCAGTCTGTGAAGAAGCGTCATGCCCTAACCTAGCGGAATGCTTTAACCACGGCACTGCCACTTTCATGATCTTAGGTGCTATCTGTACACGTCGTTGCCCTTTCTGTGACGTTGCCCATGGCCGACCACTGCCTGTTGAAGCCGAAGAGCCTAAAAAGCTGGCTAAAACAATTGCAGATATGAAACTCAAGTACGTGGTTATCACGTCAGTAGACCGAGATGACTTACGTGATGGCGGCGCTGAACACTTCGCCAATTGTAACCGAGAAATTCGCGAGCTGAATCCAAACATCAAGATTGAGACTCTGGTCCCTGACTTCCGTGGTCGTATGGATGTGGCGCTTGAACTCATGAAAGACAATCCACCAGATGTATTCAACCACAACCTAGAAACAGCACCTCGTCTGTATCGTAAGGCTCGCCCAGGTGCAAACTACAAGTGGTCACTGCAACTGCTACAAAAGTTCAAAGAACAGCATCCAAACGTTCCAACTAAGTCAGGTCTAATGATGGGGCTTGGTGAAACAAAAGAAGAAATTGTTGAAGTGCTGAAAGATCTTCGTGCTCATGGTGTGACAATGCTCACTCTAGGTCAGTACTTAGCACCAAGCCGTCACCACCTACCGGTAGAACGTTATGTACCACCTTCTGAGTTTGATGAACTCAAAGAAATTGCACTAGAGCTTGGCTTCACCCATGCAGCGTGTGGTCCATTCGTTCGCTCTTCATACCATGCCGACATGCAGGCTCAAGGTATCGAAATTAAATAAGCACTCGCTTGTTTTGATAAGGAAAGGTTGGCACAGTGCTAACCTTTCTTGTTTCCGTCGGACATAAAACACCATCATTCGGACAATAAGCCGGTTTCTCAGAACTAAAAATGCCTCATTCCGAAAAGCCTAAGCAATATATACCCAAGTAACCTCAAGATGCTGCGTTCAGCGAGATGACCTTAACTCTCAGGCGCGGCAACGATTCGAAGATATAGTGGCTCTACATTGAGAATCGTTAACAAAGTCTGAGAGTTAAGGCCGCTCGCCCTTTGGGAGCGTGTCACTGAGCCGACTTCTTGCGTCAGACAACCGTTCTTCTTACAAAAATGAGAAAGAGCCTGCTATTCCGCTTCGTTGTCTTCCTTGAATTCGACTCAGTGACCTCGCTCTGAATCAAACATCTTGAAGTCACTTGGGTATAAAGCAACAGTGACAACAAGAGATTCCCTATCCCGCTCGTTCCTCGCTTGTAGGGAATGACGAAGTTGGGCTCTTGAGTAAATTCAAAGTATCTTCAGAGTCTAATAACCTCTTTCGTTTTCCACTCAAATTCTCCCAAGCCTCCACATGATAACCTATTTCTCAGAAACCAAAGTGCGTCATTCCAAAGAGCTTAAGCGATATCAGAAATCTCATTTCAGCGCGCTATTAGTAATAGCATTAACAATAGGTTCCTCATTCTAGAAAAACAAAAAGGTCCTCAAGTGAGGACCTTTCTTCAATCAAATTATCAGACTGAATCGCAGAAATAAAACGAGTCAGCCTGTTGCAAGCAAGCGAATTTACACAGAGAACTAGGCGTAAACTGGCAGACGCTTACAGATTTCTAGTACTTTCTGCTTAGTCGCTTCGATCACTTCCTCATTGCCGAGGTTATCTAGCACATCACACATCCAGTTAGCTAAGTCTTTTGAATCTTCCTCGGTAAAACCACGACGAGTGATCGCAGGGGTACCGATACGGATACCAGACGTCACAAATGGACTGCGTGGATCGTTAGGAACAGAGTTCTTGTTGACTGTGATATTTGCTGCACCAAGAGCTGCATCCGCGTCTTTACCCGTAATATCTTTGTCGATTAGGTCAACAAGGAATAAGTGGTTTTCAGTACCGTTAGACACCACCTTGTAACCACGCTCTTGGAATTGACCTACCATTGCTTTGGCATTTTTTACAACGCGAGCTTGGTAAGCTTTGAATTCAGGTTCCATTGCTTCTTTGAACGCAACCGCTTTACCAGCGATAACGTGCATTAGAGGACCGCCTTGACCACCAGGGAATACTGCTGAGTTCAACTTCTTGTACATATCTTCACCTGCATTAGACAGGATCAGACCACCACGAGGGCCTGCTAGCGTTTTATGTGTTGTTGTTGTGACAACATGTGCATGCGGTACTGGTGTTGGGTACTCTCCCGCTGCGATCAAACCAGCAACGTGAGCCATATCGACGAATAAGTAAGCGCCAACTTTATCCGCGATTTCACGCATTTTTTTCCAGTCTACGATTTGCGAGTATGCTGAAAAACCACCGATGATCATCTTAGGTTTGTGTTCAAGAGCAAGTTGCTCCATCTCGTCGTAGTTAATTTGGCCCGCTTCATCGATACCGTAAGGAATGATGTTGTAATGTTTACCAGAAAAGTTAACTGGAGAACCGTGCGTTAGGTGACCACCATGTGCAAGGCTCATACCGAGAACCGTATCACCTGGATTCAATAGCGCCATGTAAACTGCACTGTTAGCTTGTGAACCTGAGTGAGGTTGAACGTTAGCATATTCACAACCAAATAGTTGGCATGCACGATCAATAGCCAGTGATTCCGCTTTATCTACATACTCACAACCACCATAGTAACGCTTACCTGGGTAACCCTCTGCGTATTTATTCGTTAGCTGAGAGCCTTGTGCTTCCATCACACGTGGGCTTGTGTAGTTTTCAGAGGCGATGAGCTCAATATGTTCTTCTTGACGAAGAGTCTCTTCCTGAATGGCTGCGAACAGTTCCGCATCGTAATCTGCAATGTTCATATCACGCTTAAGCATCTGTATCTCCTGACTCAGATTAATACTGAAAGTTACAAAAAAACCAAATAACGACCAACGCAAACGTTTTCGTCACTCTAATGGCGCGCATTCTACATAATTTGATCTTGGTCATAAAGAGAAATTTACTATTTTCTCATGCAGTTTTTTCATTGCGCCATTTAAAATAAATCATCACCAAAGACTGGTCGCGAGTAAAAACGATTGTGTCAATTATTTGCTTTACACTGTGTAAAGCTAAAATTACAGCGATATGCTGTAAATTCTACCCTTTTACTACCGAAAAGATCATCTTTTTACTACTATGCCCGCCCGATTTATTACCGACCCTGATAGAAAATACATGGAAATACATTCACGCAAAGAAGACTGGATAGCAATTTTAACCGGCACTTTTTTAGTTGCTCAAGGTGTCTTTTTTCTCCAGTCTGCAGATCTTCTCACTGGTGGAACAACTGGATTGGCTTTGCTTATCAGCCAATTTACCCCTTTTAGCTTTGGTTTGCTGTACTTTTTGGTCAATTGCCCTTTTTACCTACTTGCGTGGAAAAGGTTTGGTCGTCGTTTTGCGTTCAACAGTGCGATATCAGGGGCATTAGTATCGGTAATGACTGATCATTTCTCGTTACTGATCTCCTTAGAGTCAATTAATAATGTCTACTGTGCGTTAGCGGGTGGCTTATTAATGGGATTGGGGATGTTGATTCTATTTCGTCACCGCTCAAGTTTGGGCGGCTTCAATGTGTTATGCCTTTTCATTCAAGACAAGTTCGGAATCTCTGTTGGCAAAACTCAGATGACTATCGATGCCTGTATTTTGTTTGCTTCTTGCTTCTTCGTGACACCTGAAGCGATTGCATTATCAATTTTAGGTGCCTTGGCCCTCAACCTTGTTCTGGCCATGAACCATAAGCCTAACCGCTATTCGGTTACTTATGGCGTATGAGTTAAGCAAGTAACAAGCGTTCAGTTCAGCTTAAAGCTAACTATACCCAAGTGACCTCAGGATGCTTGAGTCAGAGACACTTATGCCCAGCCAATTCAAGGTGCTGGGTATAGTGTCTCAAAAATATCATTGAGCGAGATAGTTCGGCACGTCCGCGATACTGTCCAGCACCACACTGGCAAGCTGTTCACCTTGAGAGGTAATTGGCTTACCCGTGCGTACCAAGATTTTAGTACCCACTCCCGCGGCCTCAGCAGCCATCATATCTTCGGCTTTATCACCAATCATCACTGATTTAGCCATATCAATTTTCAAGAAATCACGGGCAGTGATAAACATTCCAGGCTTTGGCTTACGGCAATCGCAATCTTGCTTGTATTCACCAATGCCATGTTCGGGATGATGTGGGCAGTAATAAATCCCATCAAGCTCTACGCCGTTGTCTACAAAGTTCCAGTCCATCCATTGAGTCAAAGATAAAAAACGCTCTTCACTGAACTTGCCACGAGCGATACCAGACTGGTTAGTCACTAGAACAAGTAAATACCCAAGATCTTTCAACGCTTTTGCCGCTTCAAACACGCCTTCGATATACTCAAAATCATGTTCATCATGTACATAACCGTGATCGACATTGATCACCCCATCACGATCGATAAAAACAGCAGGTTTTGCCAAAATGTATTCTCTATTAGCTCGGTTTGAATAGATTATTACATACCTTATTCACTTCAGCACGATCTGATTATATCCAAGTGACTCCATATACTTAATTCAGAATGATGTTACGAGTCGAATTCAGAGAAGCAACGAAGCGTCATAGCGGACTCCTTCTTAACTTTTACAAGGAGAAAGTTGTCTGAGAGGGCTTGGTCAACGATTCAAGGTTTTGAGGGGATAAGGATGTTGAATAAAGGCCAGTTTGATTTTTGGTTACGTCGTGATGAGCCTAAGTTGAGAGTGCAGGAGAGCCGCCATTTAAGTTATGACATTATGAACACTGCCATTTAAGTGATGACAACTGTGTTTTTCAAGCCGTTTAAGACTATGATCTAGAAGTATATCCTAATGACATAGGTCGAAATCTACTAATCATGTTTGCAATGATTAAAAGGTCGGCGTGTCAAATCAGAGAAAAATGGTTCTATAATTAATATAAAGAAAAATTGCTTTTATTTTAATAAATGTACCTTTAAATAATATAATTATTTTTATATTTAAAAGTTAATTAATGTTATATTTTAATATATAGTAGAGCAGTTTAAATACATTTCTATTTCTAATAAAATAATAGGATTTTAACCCTATTAAAGAACAACTAAAAATAATCCATAAGGAAATAAATATGCGTTACTTACTTGTGACTTGTGTTCTTATTTTTTCCTACGCTGCTAAACAATGGTGAAAATTACGGCTTTAGAGTTACTATAAAAGGAAATAAGCCTCTTTGTGGAAATGAAAATACTTGGGCCTATTTAAATGAATCTGACTCGAATTACGAAACGTATGCAAGTGTACTATTTGCTGCAAGGTTCGCAGACAAACCCGTTACGATTTACAGTAATCGGGAGACTGAGAGCGGTAAAAACTACCTTCTTTCCACCGTCTTCATCATCTAAAAAATAATTTTAAGGTAATAACATTGAAAAAAATGAAATACATGGCCATTGGATTAGTGCTAATCGCAAGCTCGGTATTTGCCAATCCACTCGATAACCTTAACTGGGAATATGAAGGTACATATGACGTACCAAATCAAGACGCAACGATCCTAGTTAAGACTGGGCAGTCTTTGGTTAGAGGTGATGACGCAGCAATTTTAGAAGAAGAAATTAATGGAGTTCCTAGCTCTCCAAATGCAGTTCTTTTTAACCAAGATTTAAGCAGGTTTATTATAACAGAAAGCAGACCTGGCTTTATAAAAATGGATGATTGGGAAGAAAGTATTGATAGCAATGATTTACTTCAAGAGCTTATCGATAGTACAGAGGATGATAATAAGCATAGGAAAGGTGCGCTTCTCTTTATTGATGGATGGGCAGAGAAACCAACATTAAACAAGAAAGAAGCAACGATGTATTATGCTATAAGGGCGCACACTAGTGAGAATGAGAAAATAGTTAATGCAAGAGCATTGAAATTATCTAGAGAAGGTTATAGTCAAATCACTTGGGTAGGATCTCAAGAGCAATTTATATCAGCGGAAGATAATTTAGCGCCGATTCTAGAACAGCTAGAGTATGAAAAAGGCCATACCTATAAAGACTTTGTTCCAGAGACTGATACGGTTGCAGCCTTTGGAGCTGGTGCTTTGATGTACAAATTGATCACAGGAAAGGTTGCAGGCAAAGGTGGATTAGCTATTGGAGCTCTCTTACTCGCTTTCGGAAAAAAACTATGGTTTCTTATATTCCTGCCTGTGGTTTGGTTAAAAAATAAACTATTCAAAAAAGACAAATAGCAGTGAGGTTAATTACTGGGGCTACTGTACTATTTAGTCCAGATATCCTCGCGGTAGTGTCATCTTAGGGATATGGGGTTAATGTAAAATCGAAAACATCCCTCTGATGTGTCCATTTGGTCACCTTATTTCAAATCTATTAAAGATTTAATTTAGAATGGCGGGTTGTGAACTTTTTACAACAAGCACGTATATTTAATTAAATAAAGGAAAAGAGATTTATGTATAAATTATGCTTTATTGCACTATTAACAATTATTTCAGGCTGTAGTAGTCAGGTATACCGCCAAGCAGGCAGCGATAAAATTTCTGTACCATTCCCTAAAGATAAGGCAATTGTTTTGATTGATGCAAAAGCAGAGGCTCATAGGTTATTTGGTGATACCAGTGGAACTATGTTAGTGGCTTTTAACCAGATTGATGGTAATAAAAGCCACCGTGAACTTGTTTTAAGTTCTGAGTGGGAGTTTGCAACATACCCCGGAGCTATCATTCCAGGTATTAGCGGTGAAGAACCACACGACCTTCATGCCTACCTTCTTAAACCAGGAAGATATGTTGTCGTACGTTGTGTATACGAAGAACCAGAGGCAGAGTATTGTCCAGCAGGATATTGGACGAATAATGGCAAACAAGTCGGCGTAGCTTATTTTGAAGTTAATGCAGGAGAGGTTATCAATACTGGACAACTTAAGGTTGTTCGTACTGTAAAGCCTTTTGGAGGTTCAACATATAATGTAAACGTCATTAATAATCAGTATGATGCCAAAAAATATATAAGTAACAATTGGCCTAGCTTAGCTGATAAATTGAAATATAAACCTCTAAAATTTGCATATTAAATGCGATTGTTGTGGAATTGAATTGGGCTTGTTGCAACAAGCCCATCAAAACTGTTGGGGGTGGGAGTGGACTATTCGGTGGGATTAACAATAAACCTGATAATTTGATTTTGGGGCCTGTTAACTCAAATGTAATTAATAGATTCAGATGATAGTGAGGATATGGATAGTATAATTGGTTTATTTTTACTTTTGGTTGCTGATGTTGTGAATAGTATTGGCCTTTTTGGTTCTATAGTATTCATTGCTCTTGCTCCAATATATGTATATATTTTTCTTATATATAATGAAGTAATTGTCTTTAAGGAGAAATTATCTAAAATAATTCTGTTAATTGTGGTGGTTTTATCATTAGTTGGGATTTCAATTTTTTGGGCAGTTGCTGCCGTCTTAGGGATGTGGGGTTAATGTAAAAGCGGAAACACCCCTCTGAGGGGGCTTGTTGCAAAAATTGAAGATGTTTTTGAAGTGCCTAATTGAGCACCTCTTTTTATGCGTAAATTCCAAAGATATTGAAGGCGATTGTTGTGAAATTGAATTTGGATACGAAGACCGAACTTTTAATAGTGCCAATAATTACAGGAAAAAATGGCTAGAAAAAGGAAGCCCTTGGTTTTATTCGAAGGAGAAGCCTGAGAACTGGAACTTACAAGATCAACTCCAAAACGTACCAGACAATTTTTGCAAAAAGCCCTGTCGGTGGCGATATGGGAAGAAGTGCCACTTGGGTATCTTCAATTTTCAACTGAAGGTATCAAAACTTATGGATCCGATTGTTCACGATGGGTGTGTGATTAAATGAGTATAATGACATTTTTAGGTTATTTATTGTTCTTTTCTATATGTATCTCTTGTTCTATATCAATGGTTCTTATTTTAAAAGGGATCAGTTACGGTTTTACAAACCTTAAAGAAACGTTCAAAAGTTTAGCATCTAGCTTTGTTTTCTTTCTTATAACATTGGGTCTAGCGTTTGTTTTACATAGCAATACGGAAGCGCTAAATGTGAATGCTATTCAACCAAAAGTGAATAGTAAATAATATTATAGGCCAGACATGGAAACTCCATGTTTGGGCTTGTTGCAACAAGCCCCTTGAGACGATCAATGGTGTTCCCATAAGACGAATGTTTGTCAGTATTCAATGCGTTGGGATGAAAGGAGGGTTTGTAGCGACGTAAGCAGCGTTTGAGAAATTGATAAGCGGCCTCTTTATTACGCTTATGAGAAAAGAAGAAATACACCGTTTCCCCACGTTTATTGATGGCTCGATAGAGATAATGCCATTTGCCTTTCACCCTGACGTAAGTTTCATCAAGTTGTCAGGAAGAATCGATACGAGTGAACTGACAACGGCGTAACTTCTTATGTAGGATAGGCTCATAGTGGATAAACCAACGATAAATCGTGGAGCGATTCACGAATACACCGCGTTCGGCCAGCATATCACTGAGGTTTGCGTGGCTCATCGCGGTAGTGCCATACCACCGCACACACCATAAGATCAGTTCAGGGGTGAAATGTCGCCATTTGAATTCAGACTTGGCCATAACGCATTGCTCAGTGATGAATCATAGTTAAAATCTGGCTGACTGCGAGGTTTTTGCAACAAGCCCCGCTCAACGAATTTATTTAACATAATTATATTAATGCGCACCGACAGTGTTATAACAAAGCGAAAATGTCCTGTTTAGGCTGTGACGATACTCATCAAGACATAGGTCGATGTGTAGTGTAGAGACACAGGCTCTGGAAACATTATTAACCAGAGAATAAAAATGAGGTGCTCATAAGAACACCCCAGATATAACTTTACTTTTTAAAAAAGCGATTTACAGCGGAATAAGACCTAATTCGATGTCATATAACCAGGGGGCCGGTGTTGTCGAATTGTAATACGTTAACCTTTGCGAGGGGGTTAATTTGCTTTCAACGCCCTCTGGATAGTTGAAACAATAGCAAGGATCAGGCTCGTCAATCCCGATCATATCCCTCTCATTGAAAACCATCGTTTCAATAAACTCATCTAAATTTGAACCCAAAAATATTAGTTGTCCATCTAAGTAATAAAACCCCCCATGTTTATCTATATATAAATAACTTCCTAATTCAGATAACGAGCCAATTGGGTATAAATCTAAAGGGAGTTTATAATCCTCAATCATTTCCTGAACATCTCTTTTTGAGCAATCAAAATTCCTACTCGTTAGACGTAAAATCCTCTTCTGACCAGTCTTACTAATTAGAGTGAGTCCATATATATTTCTTAATATGCTTTTGGCATTATCATTGATTGAATACGCTGCATATTCTTCAGGTAGCTCAACCATACGTTCACTACTCCAACCCATGGAGGTGAGATATTCTTTAGTTTTTTGTTGCATTATTTATTACTCCATTTTTATACCGTCGAATATACCGAAGGATTTTATTGCTGGGAAACATGATTCACAGGCATCTCTAAACGTAAAGTCATCCAGATGCACAGCCACACTGACTGCGCCATCCAAATCTGCTTCAGCAGATAGCGTCTTATGCGTAGTATAAACCTCTGCACACATTCCATGAGTTGGCCTCTTTTTTAACTCTTCGTCTAAATTGTCGTAAGCATTCTTAACTCGATCGTCTACATGAACGAGAGGATGAGGTTCAAAATGCGGGTTACCCCTTCTGGTATTGTAAGCTTTAAAAATTTGCCTATCTTTGGTAACTATTACAGACACCATCTTGGGTTTTTTTGCCCCTTGGGCAGGCTGAAGCCCTTTTTCACCTTTTCCTCCAATCCAATTTTGATCAATTTCTTTAGCATATTCATAAGCATGCTTTTTGGCAATCTCTATTCTTTCCAGCAAGTCCGGATCAAGACGTTGAGTTGTAGGCCTAACTGTGCCATCAGTATCTTTTTCGTAGACCTTATAATCCGTTCTTTCAGGCTCCACCACACTCTGATGAGCTTTATTGCTTGATTGCCCTTTAAGCTCATAAGAAGGAGGCTCTACAGAGGTATCTGGTTTACCCGCTTTTAACTTCGCTAAATCATCCTTGTTACCCTTTACGTTTAAAACCGTCAATCCAGCCGCTAATGACAGCGAACGAATAAGCTCTGCTATTTGACGCGTTTTCTCACTTGGGGTTAAAGAGCTGTTGACTTTGATAGCATCAATTTGATCCATCGCCTCAGTAGTTAAAACAACCCCATTGGCAATGGCACTGGCACCGTCAGCAGCAACTTGCCCGTAAAGTAGATATTTACCTGCTTTCAGCCCTTGATTCGTTCCAGAGAAATTCAGTGAGCTTTGGCGTAGCCACCCGGCACCAAAGATATTTCCTACTATCGCAAGCGTATCTAAACCATCATCTCTTACGTTACTAAACCCTTTATCATAACGCTGATAAATACTCAGGGCACTTGCCGTTGTACTCGTTGCAATACTGGCCCATATCGCGGCACTGGCTACTCTTGAGCCTGGTACTGGTGCGAATATAAGTGTCACTGCTGTGGCACCAAGCGCAATATTGCTAGACCACTCGATAGCCGTATCTAAACTGGATCCACCGCTGGTTTTTAAATCACCTTTTAGATTGATAGCTTGATTGTTATCGATAATATCAACTTCATAGCTGATATGACTTTCGGCAATTTGGCTGTTCGATTCCCAATCTTTTAATGCGTTTGAAATTGCTTCTTCAGCATTGCGACCTGTACCTTCGTACTCTCCGCAAAAAGCCGTCTGCCCACAATAAGTCCAATCAACTAATCCCCACACATGTTCATCATCACTGAACCAATTGTCTTTAATACGCTTTTGGTACAAAAACGCTTTTAAAGGCTGTTTAGCATGTGTGTCTGTGGAGATGGCAACGGCTTTGATCGGATAACGAGTTTTGCCAGCAGAATCTTCAAGTAGATCTCGCAACCTCTCCGCATTAGTCTCTAATTTCTCAAGTTCTTCTTCATGCTTTTCCGTTGCCTCTTCATCCATTTCGGTATTATCGGCAATTTGTTTGAGAGTATCGATGTAACGCTGATCAGCAATAAGAGATGTTTCAGGTTGCTGAATTACATCTTTTGCTTTTTCAAGATCGGGAGCGAGAATAGAATGCGCATTACCTACGTTTATTGGGTAGCTATAATATTCCGCAGGTCTAGTGCTGCCATCTCCAGAATGATATTGATGGCGACACATAATAATGTGTTGGCCATAGAATTCTGGTTTAAATTCAATATCAATATCTTTTCCGAGATAAGCTAAAGGCGGAGCACCTTCATCCTTAATGGCTTGTTGACTGTGTGCAATAAACCATTTGTACTCAGAATAAGCTTTTGTCGATTCAACAATCGCCCGCTGCCGATTCAACTTAAGCTTAAGAACGCTGTCTTTAATGACAGTGCTGAGTGCAGGCTGAGCCTGTATTGCTAGTATCGTATTTTGGGTAGCCTCAGGAGGATAATAAGTCTCACCACCTCCAACATCGACACCCCCGGCAACTAATAATCCAATGACTGCAACGCGAATGTTTGGTCTGGTGAAAAGATGGAGAATGTCTTTAACCAGTCCGTTTCCTTGATTGTTGTTGAAGTACTTATCGTAGGCTTCAACAATCATTGGAATGGCTTCCGTTGATTGACTTAATAAACGGAAGGTTTTACTTTTATTACGGTGTTTAATGGCATCGCAGATATGAGCAGCAACAGATTTAACATAGACATCATCATAATCACTGTAAGTGATCGTGAATTCACCTTCAGGAATACTTTCGAAGAAATGAAATCCCTCTTCGTCTAAGCGCTCTTGTTGTGAAGTGCCGTCTTCAAATTGGATTAAAAAATCCGCTTCTGGAATAGGGTACTTCCCAAGCGTTTTTAGCTCTACCCTTAGCCCAGAATTGTGGCCATCAACATAAGCTACAGCGATATTGGTGTCTTTTAAACTGTCAACCACGACAGCATTATCTGAAAGCCAAGGCATATCCTTCTCAGAAACTTCATGTATTTGAGCGGATGAAACACCTAAAATATGGTTTTTATCTGAAAAAGACTGCTCCACGGAATAGGTATTGATGTCATCAAGAGCAGTACTCTCTTTATCCAGCTTCGCACTATCTTGCTCAAACTTTTCAATTTGAGCAAAGGTTAATGCCTGTGGGCGGAATAGCAACTTAAGGCCATTCTCACCTTGTTGCAGCTCTCCTTTGATTTTATAAGGGAGCAATACATGCTGCTGATCAAAACCTTCAGGATAACGAGTAATAGGTTGAGGATTCTGTTTATTCTTTTCTTGTTGCTCAAGGTGGCGAAAGTATTCGACGTCAATGTCCTGATAATAACTTTTATCGGTGATGAATAGCTCACGCCACAACTTACCTTTCCAGAATATATACAGATATCCAGCTTTAAGCTCAGCCGATTTAGATTTTGATTTTTCCTCGTTAAGATAAGCAAGTGGACGAACGGGAACCAGTACATTATCCCATTCAGCCATCTCAGTCTCTTTACTTACTGGCATAATACCTTCTGCCAAACGTAAACTCAGTGGATTAGGATGACCTTGCATCTTTATATGTAGATACAAATCACGAGGGACCGATTCCAGTTGCTCAAATTTAACCAAGCTACGGTGGCTCACCTTCTTGTCAGGTTTGGCTTGAGTAATTTTTGCTGATAAGTCATTGCTTTTGCTGAGATAGAAAGCCGCATTACTCGCAGGACTTTGCCCCGCTACTTCAACAACAATTTTGTTCTCAGGTATCGGATCGGAAGGTACGTAAATATAATCTTTTGGTAGAACGACATCATCAGTTACGGGTTGATAACTTGCTTTATTAACCTTGGTTTTGCCAGTGTAAATCACCGATTGAATGTACGTTTTTAACTTTGGGTAGCGATTGATTTGAGCATCACTGAGTGCCCCTCTGCGTGGGGAATTAGAGACTGCGATCCAGTCGACTTTAACCAATTCGGCTTCCATAGATTTTAACAATCCGGAAGTGGATTTTTTTGCAGACAACGAGATCCTCTGCGAAAGCTCGTTTGGTAAACTTTTCAGGATATCATTGGGGTTTCGCACACGCGAAAATATGTCTATGCACTCATCAGGAGTAAGAACAAAAGGTAACTCCGCTTTTGATAGTTTTGAGCTAGGAATAAAGCGAACATTAGAATTCATGAGAGATCTCCGTGACCAAATCATTAAATAAAAAGGTCACGGTGATAACTTAAGCTGATTAGACTTAAATTTAACGACTTGGTAATTAATAATCGTCCCCACAAAGTGGGTTTAGATAATAATAACAACAAAAAATAATGTTTAAAGTGATATAAACAGAATGAGAAACTAATAAAATGTAATTAAGAAACCTAAAACATTAGATATAGAATCCAAAGTGGCATTATTTTTAGGAGAAATGCATAAAAGCGCCAAAATTCCACTTTATTCTAACCAATAATAACCAGATAAAAATGTGACTTTAGTCACGAGAAAATCAAACAGACAACTCACTTGTATATAAAATAGAGGCTTCAAAAGTAGAATAATTAACCTTTGCCCCCCCTAGATGATCTTTAAATTTTACGACAAGCTAATTTTTTAAAACTAACCACTAATTTCAACTATGGCTTCTTTTAACTTGCTACGAAAATATGAATCAGTTTCCTCACCTTCAATCTTCTGTAGATTAATTAGAATATACTCTGCTCGCTCACCGAGCGAAACAAGTAGTTCTAGTGAGTTTTCCCTACAAGTTGACGAGATATTAGACACTTCATTCAAATATAGATCTACTCCACCGACAACTGCACTCTTACAAGCTTCGGTCAAAGGTAGAGTGTCTCCATTATAAACACATGGTGTTTCTTCAAGTGCGAATCCATTAGCTATTTCAAAGAGTAAATCATAGGTATAAGCTCGACCGTTTTTAACTTTAGAAGCTAAGATTTCTAACAAAAATGGGACTACATAAAAAGCAGCCTGATACAAGTCACCTTGCAACACAACGTGGTTATCAAGCTTCCAATAAGAAGCTTCCTGATCTAGCTTATCGTCTGAAATAAGACCCTTAATTGCTTCTGGGATATGGCCTGAATAGCCATTAGCTTGTTTTAACTCGGCCCAGTTAATCTTTCCGATTTCATCAAACATTGTTAGATACCCTCATAATTTGCTTCATAATTCCTCATATGCTTATTGCAACAAAGGATGTTGAATAAAGGCCAGCTTGATTATTGGTTACGTCGTGATGATCCGAAACTGAGGATGCAGGAGAGCTCCGCCTTCCTCAATAAACTCTTCAATATCTTTGGAATCTACGAATGAAGAGAGGTGCTCAGATAAGCACCTCAGACACATCTTTAATTTTTGCAACAAGCCCATATATTTATGCAGCACCTAAATGCTGCATAGTAGGTGGGGTGTTGCGTTTCATGTGGCGGAGGGCCAAATGGATCTAAGTTTGCGACAGAACCGTACGAGTAGGTTATAAAGCTTTTCAGCACCGACGAGTTTTGTATGCTTCGACTGGGCACTGTCGCCATTGCCATAACATAAACCTAAATTATATTGCGCATCCAAATGACCTTGATCCGCGGCTCGGGTGTACCACTCCGCCGCCTGCGTTCGATTTTCTTCAACGCCATAGCCAGTATGATAACAAACACCCAGATTGAATTGCGCATCCAAATGACCTTGATCCGCGGCTCGGGTGTACCACTCCACCGCCTGCGTTCGATTTTCTTCAACGCCATAGCCATTGTCATAACAAACACCCAGATTGAATTGCGCATCCAAATGACCTTGCTCAGCCGCTTGGGTGTACCACTCCACCGCCTGTGCTGGATTTTCTTCAACGCCATAACCATTTTCATAACAAAAACCCAGATTGGATTGAGCACCTGAATGACCTTGCTCAGCCGCTTGGGCCCAACACACCATGGCTTGTGCGAGGTCTTGCTTGACACCGACGCCATTATAATAACACAGTCCTAGATTATATTGCGCCTCTGCGTCACCTTGCTCAGCGGCTCGGGTGTACCACACTGCGGCTTGTGCGGGGTCTTGTTCGACACCGTTGCCATGCTCATAACATAAACCTAGATTAAATTGCGCCTTTGCATGCCCATGCTCAGCAGCCACCAAATACCATTGGTTAAAATAATTTCTAGGAGAATTGTTTGCCTGCCCAAATTCAAATTGTATCTCGGCTATCTCTCTGGTGCTACTTACATTTTTGTTGGGTTGGCGAAGATAAAACAGGTATGACAAATATAGACTTTCTTTACGCAATAAAGCCCCGATTTCAGCCAATGGTTGCTCCCCTTCAGGTAATATTTTAGAGCGTTGTAGAGCCTTTTGCCATTCATAGGGTATATTAGGGTAACGCCTTACTAATTCGTACCACTGCTCTTGATTTAGTGCGTTGATCATTTCCTCAGTCGGTCGTAGTTGAGATTTTTGTTCCAAAATATCAATAATAGGCGGACATTGTTTTAGATATTCGAGCAATTGGTTTAATTGATTGCGGATCATAACAAGCCAACGCTGCCAGTCCGGGTGCTGCAATTCATCAGAGAAGTCTTCTTGTTCAAGTAAACTGAGTATCTGACCAATTTGCGCTACGCTCCCAAGCTTTTCAACCACACACAGAACGACCAGAAATTCATCGAAATTTTCTGGAGAAAGTAGTTTTTCATCTATCTCTCTCAGGGTAAGCAATGGATTACCAAGCAAGTGTTGGTACAACATTTGTAATTCTATGTCATGATCAACTGGCCTGAGCTGCCAGTAAAAACGCCACAACGCATTAGGTTTGGGTTGCAAATTCTGCACAATCAGTGCCATTGCCAATGCCAAACGTGGATCAGATACTAAACTGGACTGCATAACAGATTCAGCAACATAAGTATATTCATGCATTATTAGTAGTTGATCTATACAAGCATCGATATCGGGTTTCCAGCATTTCAACTGACATAATTGGTGTAGCTTTTGCCAGAGTTGGGGGGTATAGCATTGATCTGATGTTAGGAAATAATCCAAAAGATTACGGAGTACAGCATCTGGGCACTCTCCTATGCTACTGTACAGTCTCAAGATATTGAAATAATAAATTTCACATTCAATTTTAGGAAGAGGCTGTTGTAGAAGCTGTCTTAGTGAATGGATATCACGCAAGTTCAGTGCCCGACTTAATGGTACTAATTGCTGTTGCACTGTTATTTGTTGGGCATCTGGCATTGAACCTAAAACCTCTGGGGCCAGCAAGCAATGCTGTTGAGTTAAAAAATATAGCTCATATCCTAGCTCCTCGGTATTAGGATGTTGAAGGAGACTTTCCCATTCAAAAGTACGCCAAAGTAATTCATATACCTCCCCTACCATCCAATCCCTGCAAAGCTGCATAATACCAAGTGCTTGATCGTAAATGCATTCTTGTCGGGTCAATGAGACCATATGATATTTTTTTGTCCAAAGTTCCCAATGGGTTAGATTAAAGCGAATAAGGGAATCACCCAAGAGAGCTTCTAACTCCAAAATGAGCGGATCTTGTTCAACATTAGTGGCAGAAGAGTAGAACTCAGAGGTAACTGATGCATTATTAGTTTCAACATCATACTGATTTGCCAAAGATAGTGCAGTCTCGTAAGCTTCTCGAAGAGCTTGAAAAGATTCAGGGTTTTCTTCTGGATGAACAACTTTTAACTGTTGGCGGTAAGCTGCTTTTATCGCTTTTACGTCTTTAGTCGGTGAAAGTTTTAAAGTGCGCCAAATGGTCATACAATACCCTCCTCGTTAAAAAAAACAGATAAAGAAGTAGGCATTGCCAGTTGTGGCAATGGGGTCTGCCAATCGAGGGTATCAAAATAGCACTGATGTGCCTTTAGATCTTGGCAGAAATTTTCATACTCATAGCCAATTCCTCGATTAAGTAGGTTTTGGCAAGCATCTGAGAAACCCGCACTATCAGCTTCAGTATGAGTAAATTTCCAATAACTCCGACCTAGATTACAACTTATCGAGTATTGTCGCCAACTTTTGAAATGATACTGAGCTTGATTAGCGTTTTGATTGAGCAAAAAACAGGTTTCTGATTCGGTAATTAGGTTACAAGTGTAAGCATACCGAATAAGATGAACTGCACGGGCAAAATCCCACGCTCGGATCCCACCTATACCACAGTGGTGATAAACGACCTCAGCAAATTGACAATCGACCAGCCCTTGCTTATTGTCAATATCGTTCATATATTCTTGCCATTGGCTCGGATAAATAAAATGAATAAGCTCCAATTCTTGGAGTAATTCATCCCCATGCACTTTACCCTTGATAAGTTTTATGATCATTTCAATCCAGCTAGTACGGTCTGTGATCCCCCACCAAGCTTCAATAGTTGAAAGACAGTCTTCTTTATTAATACCTTTTACTATTATCTGATTAAAATCAAGGTGTCTGGATCTGGATTCTTGAAAGTACATAGATAGCGGTATTGTAAGTGTCATCCACCATCGGCAGTGAGGGAAGCTAGCGTCATATTGGTAATAGTCTTGCATAATAATCTCAGTCCTCTTAATTAAGGTTTTCTGACAAAGAAATTTCAATCTGTTTTCGAATTTTATTGATATACGAATTATCTTGACTGCAGAGCGCCTTATTAAAAGCTAAAATCAGAGGGTTTAGGTAGGCTCTTTGCTCACCTAAAGCCTGTTCGTATAAGCTATTAAGTTTTTCATTAAACGCAATATTTTCTAACTGATCCCTAGGATGGGTTTTTAAATTGCTGAGTTTCTCCAAACTCTGCAATTTCTCAGCATCAGTGATTCCGTCAGGGTGCTGGACAATAACTTTATTGGTAGTTTTTCCTGTAGAAACTACAGTAACATTGATTTCTAGTAAACCATTGATATCATAACTAAAACGAACATCCACAGCTTCAGAGCCAGCGGTTCTGGGAGGCACCTCAATGTTGAAGCTATCGATGAGAATATTATGAGCCACCCAAAAAGATTCACCCTGAAAAACGGAAATACGAATGTGTTTTTGTTCATCATGAGTAGTATAATAACGCTCTATACGAGAACATGGGATTATCGTGTTTCTTTCTATAATCGGACTAAAAATCCCAGAGTCGCTTTCACTGACTATTGCAATTCCAAGGCTGTAAGGACAAACATCCGTTAAAATAACTTCTTCAATGGACTTATCTCGTAAGCGGCAAGCAGCCTGAACCGCAGCCCCCATAGCCACGACCAGATCTGGGTCAACCGTTTGTTTGACAAATCGACCAAACAGCCTGATTGCCATTTGGTGAATATCTTTTAGCCGAGTAGCCCCTCCGACAAAAATAACTTCATCAATTTCATCGCTACTTATGCGAGCATCTTTAAGGGCTTGTTTAATAGGTTTAGCAATTCTAGCCAACACGGGTTGCCAAATTTTTTCCAGCTCATCATTTCTAAAGCTAAATGAGCGTGAAAAAGGAGATGACAGTTGCACTTCTAACTGATTATAACGCTGTTTCTTGCCACGTTCGCAAGCGGCAACAATGATAGCATGCTCCGCCGGAGTAATATCGGTACCAGACCGTTCCAGTTTACTGTAAACAGCCTGAACTAAAGCCGCTGTAAAGTCCTCACCGCCAAGGAAGTTGTCCCCTGTGGAGGCGTGTACTTCGATGAAAGTATCGGCTTGCTCTACAATTGTAATATCAAAAGTCCCCCCACCAAGGTCAAAAATAAGATACCTCTTATTATTGTGACTACCATCTATTCCATGGGCCAAACTGGCAGCAGTAGGCTCATTTATTAAACGGACAGCATTAAGTCCTGCCAGTTCAGCACTGTAACGGACTTCTTTACGTTGATGGTCGTTAAAATAAGCAGGTACAGAAATTACTACATCTTGGATAGGTTGCTGAAGATAAGTTTCTGCGTCTTCTTTTAAGGATTTGAGAATAATAGAACAAAGTTCGGTGGGGCTAAAATCCTGCCCCGCCAAAGAGTATTTTTTATCAGTCCCTAAATAGCGTTTAAAGGTAGCAGCGGTATCCGCAGGATAAGTAATCAAGCGATTTTGAGCTGGCTCACCGACCAAAATCGATTGTTCTTCAGTAATGCTTATCACTGATGGGGTTAGATATTGACGGTAAACGTTGGGGATTAATTCTGCTAAACCATTACGAAAGACAGATATAGCACTATTGGTTGTACCTAAATCGATACCAATAGCCAGTTTATTTTCATATTTCAACTAAACAATCCTGAAGGCTGTATTTTATAAAAAAATATTAACAGATGAAATAAAAATTTACTATCTCTATTGGTGGGTTGAGTACGGAAACAAAGCCTGGAAAACTTAAACAAATTCAACCCCCTGTAGTGTAGAAACACAGGCTCTGGAAACATTATTAACCAGAGAATAAAAATGAGGTGCTCATAAGAACACCCCAGATATAACATTACTTGTTAACAAAAGCGATTTACAACGGAATAAGACCTAATTCGATGTCATACAACCAGGGGGCCGGTGTTGTCGCATTAAAATAAGTTAACCTTTGCGAGGATGTTAATTTACTCTCAATTCCTTCTGGGTAGTTAACACACAGACAAGGCTCTGGACACTCAATCATGACCCATTTTCTTTCGTTATAAACTATCGTTTCAATAAACTCATCTATATTTGAACCTAGAAAAGAAATTGCTCTATCAGAGTGATAAAAATTTCCATATTTATCTAAAAAGAGATAGCCATCAACCTCAGACATTGTACCAATTGGATATAGTTCAAAAGGAAGCATGACATCTTCAATAGTTTCCAAAATAGTTTCTTGCGCAATATCAATATCTTGGCTGGTCAGAAGCAAAGGCCTTTTGTAATTGCCAAAATTTAAAGTGAGGCCAAATATATTCCTTAAAATATTCTTGATGATATCACTCATTGAATAAGCTGAATACTCTTCTGGTAATTCAACCATACGTTCACTACTCCAACCAATGGAGGTTAAATACTCTTCAGTTTTTTTTTGCATTATCTATTTCTCCAAATCTACAGCATCGATTGCACCAAGGGACCCCAACTTGAGAGGATACGGATGTTGAATAAGGGCCAGTTTAATTTTTGGTTACGTCGTGACGAGCCAGAACTGAGGATGCAGGAGAGATCCGTCTTCCTCAATGAACTCTTCAATATCTTTGGAATTTACGCATGAAAAGAGGTGCTAAGATAGGCACCTCAGACACACCGAACTCCACGATGGAAAATCCTAAGAGGCCTCTGGGGTACGAAATTCTTCCACTTCAACAACATTGACGATTTTTTCAAGTTGCTGAAAAAATCTATATTTAACTTCTTCATTGATAGCAAAGTCTATGGAGTAAAAATTACGGTTTCTTCTAAATAATTGGGGCCGTTCTCCTTCCATAACAATATTCGGCGAAAATCGCAGTTCTTTTAAGTTATGTTTATACCTAACCGCTGAAACAGGATAGACCTCGTATTGTATATCTGAATTAAAAGGGCAAACTTGGACATTAGGGACATTTTTTACTTTATACATTTTAAACGCGGCGAATATACCTGCTCCTGCTCCGGCTAAAATAAGGGGGCCCGCTATAATTGTACCAACCACAGCGATAGCTATGCCTAAGTAACCCGAATAGCGTAAGCTTTTGTAGTAAAAATCTGGCAGTAAGGACATTTCAGTTACAATAAATCCTTTTTCATTCAAAGTAACTTTTTGTTCTGTTTTAGGGTTATCAGCGTAGTAGCTTTGCATACATGCGATACTTATAATTAATATAGCGGAGAGCATATAAAAGACATCAATGACCAAAGGGTCATGTATAGCAAACCAAACCACGATACTAGATAAGAAGAACCAAATAACAATCGCAGCATATCTATTAGGCTTTTCTTTTATTAAGGTAAACTCATATAATGGACTAGAGTCAAAGGCCTCTTGCTTTTTTTGGGTCATATATTCTTCGGTAAGAATTGGGAGATTTTCCAGTGGCATATACATAGCCAATTACCTTATTAATAAGTTATGTAAAGATTATACCGAAAGCACTCATCACTTTCGGCATATGTGGTTATAGTGTTTTTTTATTATCTGGTACTTTAGGTACTGTGACCTCAATAGTAGGATTATATTCCTTTATTGAAGTGTCCGGTTTGACTAAATCAGAACACTCTAAAAATGAGGTGCTCATAAGAACACCCCAGATATAACCTTACCTTTTAAAAAAGCGATTTACAGCGGAATAAGACCTAATTCGATGTCATACAACCAGGGGGCCGGCGTTTTCGAATTGTAATACGTTAACCTTTGCGAGGGTGTTAATTGGCTCTTAATTTCTTCTGGATAGTTGACACAACAACAAGGTTCAGGCTCGTCAATCCCGATCATGTCCCTCTCATAGAAAACCATCGTTTCAAGAAACTCATCTAAATTTGAACCTAAAAAGCATATTTCTCCATCTAAGTAATAAAAGTCCCCATTTTTATCTAAATATAGGTAACCTCCTAATTCAGATAGCGAGCCAATTGGGTATAAATCTAAAGGGAGTTTATAATCCTCAATCATTTCCTGAACATCTCTTTTTGAGCAATCAAAATTCCTACTCGTTAGACGTAAAATCCTCTTCTGACCAGTCTTACTAATTAGAGTGAGTCCATATATATTTCTTAATATGCTTTTGATATTGTCATTGATTGAATAGGCTGAATACTCTTCTGGTAATTCAACCATACGTTCACTACTCCAACCAATGGAGGTTAAATACTCTTCAGTTTTTTTTTGCATTATCTATTACTCAAAATCTACAGCATCGATTGCACCAAGGGACCCCAACTTGAGAGGATACAGATGTTGAATAAGGGCCAGTTTGATTTTTGATTACGTCGTGATGAGCCGAAACTGAGGGTGCAGGAGAGCTCCGCCTTCCTCAATGAACTCTTCAATATCTTTGGAATTTACGCATGAAAAGAGGCACCCATATGAGTACCTCAGACACATCTTCAATTTTTGCAACAAGCCCCTGTAGGCCACCACATCCAAATTAAATTTGATGTGGACACGTAATATCCTACACATTCAGGCATTACCACTTAATAATGTGGCAACACCCAAAAACGTATTAATTTCGTTTAATTTTCACACTATCATCAAACGCCCCCTCCCCAATGGTGGTCACTGAATCAGGAATGGTCACGCTGGTGAGTTCGTTGAATGCAAACGCCCCCTCCCCAATGGTGGTCACCGAATCAGGAATCGTCACGCTGGTGAGATTGTTGCTATAAAACGCCTCCACCTCAATGGTGGTCACCGAATCGGGAATAGTCACGCTGGTGAGATTGTTGTCACCAAACGCCTTCTTCCCAATGGTGGTCACCGAATCAGGGATGGTCACGCTGGTGAGATTGTTATATCTAAACGCCCCCTCCCCTATTTCTTTAACTGTTACACCATCCAATACTTTAGGAATAATGATACTAGGATACGATGCAGAATATCGATTTATCATCCCCGTTGTTTTATCAAAGTCCACCATCGCCAAAGTTAGCACCATTGACTTCGTACTTCTTTCTGGAGTTTTGGGGGTGGGATTAACACTTATCCGGCCATCTTCTACAATTTTTTCCGCGTACGAGTAGTTACTCCCCACGGCCACCACAATAGAGGCTAAAAGCACTATAGGGGGCTTGTTGCAAAAACCTCACAACCCGCCAGACTTTAACTATGATTCATCACTGAGCAATGCGTTATGGCCAAGTCTGAATTCAAATGGCGACATTTCACCCCTGAACTTATCTTATGGTGTGTGCGGTGGTATGGCACTACCGCGATGAGCTACGCAAACCTCAGTGATATGTTGGCCGAACGCGGTGTATTTGTGAATCGCTCCACGATTTATCGTTGGTTTATCCACTATGGGCCTATCCTACATAAGAAGTTGCGCCGTTATCAATTCACTCGCATCGATTCTTCCTGGCAGCTTGATGAAACCTACGTCAGGGTGAAAGGCAAATGGCATTATCTCTATCGAGCCATCAATAAACGGGGGGAAACGGTGGATTTTTTCTTTTCTCATAAGCGTAATAAAGAGGCCGCTTATCAATTTCTCAAACGCTGCCTACGTCGCTATAAAGCCTCCTTTCATCCCAACGCATTGAATACTGACAAACATTCGTCTTATGGGAACGCCATTGATCGTCTCAAGCGTGAAGGCCGCTTACGGCAAGATGTAGAACATCGACAAGTGAAATATCTCAACAATGGCATTGAATCTGACCATGCTCCCATCAAAAAGCTTATCGAAGCCACCGGCGGCTTCAAGGTTCGAAAGCGGGCTTGGTCAACGATTCAAGGTTTTGAGGGGATAAGGATGTTGAATAAAGGCCAGTTTGATTTTTGGTTACGTCGTGACGAGCCGAAGCTGAGGGTGCAGGAGAGATCCGCCTTCCTCAATGAACTCTTCAATATCTTCGGAATCTACACATGAAAAGAGGTGCTCAATTAGGCACCTCAGAAACATCTTCAATTTTTGCAACAAGCCCCTTAATACAGTGCTTTACCTTAGTTTTGGTATTTTTCATCCCTCGACCAAGCCCGGTCAAGGTTAATGTGTCTTTTTCGTTAAGTGCATTGATACAGTCAAGAACGGCTGTGATACGTCTCTTATCTTTGATAGCGGAGAACGCTGACATTAAGAAAAAAGTATTCAGGATGGTGGATAGGTTCATGGGGCTCGTCGAGTCATATCTTTTCAATTGATGCTATGATCGCCGAACAAAATGAATCTGCCTACTTTTTCACGCTATCTACATGATTCTTCTATGCTAGTTGTGGGGAGCCCTCAGACTCAGATGGGTACCTCAGAAACATCTTCAATTTTTGCAACAAGCCCACCTATTTATAAGAGTACATCGCAGACGCAGGGAAAGAGTCAAGTTACTCTAAATAATTTTATTAAATGTACAACGGTATTTTAACCATAGAAGCAGTTATTCCAACATTTTGCTATTTCTTCTTCATAACTTTCATCTATAGATTGTATCAATAATCCTAATCTGTCCCTCTGGTTTACCAGGATCAAATTTGCAACTAGTTGAGCTGCTATGGGAAGAAAAATGCTCGGATCTCCTATGCCAGACTTTAATAGCGTATTGGCTGACTCCCCGTTTAGAAGTAAATGAATTTTTTTTCCAGTGCTTTTTACTGTGTATGATGTGACTAAATCTCTATCTTTTTCATCAACTATAACTTTATCTCTTATGATATCGTCTATTTTCAACTCATCGTCAGGGGAGGTAACCGTAGTTATTAATGTATTATTTTTCATCAACGAGTAGTGTGAAGGTTTAAGTGCAGCCGATCCTGTTGCAGATATTATCACGTTACAAGCCTTACATATTTCTTCTATCGAGGAAATATGAAAGCCTAGGCTTGGAGCATTAATGAGCTGTCGATAACTCTTGTCTGCAACTCTGATATTACTAACTCCTCTCCTTCTGAGTTGCTCAGCGACCCCTTTACCTAGTCGCCCGAAACCGACAACCCCAATAGAAAGTTGGCTTACGCTCTTTGCTTTCAGTCCAAAGCAATCTCTTAGTACGTGATCAAGTACATGTGTTACAGACTCTCCAGCTTCTCTATCTGAAGGCTCTTTTAAATAGGAATGCGCCGTGGAAATAATAGGCCGAGTGATACCGTCTTGTTTAGTGTACTTTTTATGTCCGTTATCTGTATATTCGGTGAATCCAAGAAATTGATCGTCTGGAAATTCCTTGCATATTATTTCAGCACTATGTGAGAAGTACCCTCCATGGTCCATGATGATAAACTTCTCTCCTAAAGGAATTACTTTGTTTATGAAATTGATAGCTTCCTTCGAATCCTTTAACTTATTCTTGTTGATATGAGAGGCTACTTTTATACCTATATCCTTGTATTTTTTTATTATGTAACTTCTCCTAATGATTGTTGAATTCTTTGGAATTAGGGCAGCAATTTTGAACTGACTATTTAATGTCTCCACCATTGGGATATCACTGTCATATGAGGGTGCCACCATAATTACATTTACAAGATTTTTAGTATTTTTTACAAAGGGTTCGGTGGCTTTCTTCAGAAAATGATAGCCTTCGCTATTCATAAAATCTGATGAATTATTGAGCTTTAATGTCTGTGCGAAGTTGTCTTCATTTGAGTCTAATATGCTTTTCACTTTACAAATACCTCCATTTAATATGCCAAGATTATAAGCTAGTTATATTGTTTGTTTATTAGCACTTCATTAAATAAGACGTCAGTCACAATACATATATTGAAAGTGATATTTACATGTGTGAAGTTGTTAGATGATACATACTGAGCTACGCTGATTTCTGGTGTATGGAAGAGAAAGGAAGTTGCGGTGTAATCTGTTGATGTAGTTCTCGCCAGAACAATTAACAGAAAGGTACACCGCATGACTGATAATACTGTTGTTTCACTGAATACACCACAAGACCCACTTACAGCAACTGATACGTCAAGGGGCTAGAGATTTGATTGCACAAGCGGTTGAAGCTGAGCTTCAACAGTTACTAGCCCAGCTTGGTAAGGATGCGAAAGGACTCTCAGCCAGCAGCGTTTGTCGTCTCAAGGAGCAGTGGTCTACAGAATACGAACAGTGGCGTAAGCGTGACCTCGGTAAGCGTCGCTATGTTTACGTCTGGGCTGATGGTGTTTACTGTCACGTTAGGACGGACGATAAGCTCTGCTTACTCGTCATCATCGGCGTGGATGACACTGGTCGTAAAGAGGTTCTTGGCGTTCTGGATGGTCACCGAGAGTCTGAAGCCAGTTGGACGGAGCTCATAGAGCAGTTACGAGCACAGGGATTAAAGTTAGCACCTAAGCTTGCCATCGGAGATGGCGCACTTGGCTTCTGGAAAGCCGTGGCTAAATGCTGGCCGCAGGCTGACCAGCAACGTTGTTGGGTACATAAGACAGCAAATGTGCTGAACAAGGTGCCCAAAAGCGTACAGCCACGAATGAAGGAAGCGCTGCAAGATATTTGGATGGCAGAAACAAGAGATGACGCTTATCAGGCCTTCTCAACCTTCCAGAAACGCTTTGAAGCTAAGTATCCAAAGGCAACCGACTGCTTGGTGAAAGATAAAGCTGAAATGCTGGCGTTTTACGACTACCCAGCAGAGCACTGGGTTCATATCAGGACAACGAACCCAATAGAATCGATGTTCGCTACAGTTCGTTTACGCACTAACAAGACAAAGAACTGTGGAAACAGAAAAACCACGTTGATGATGGCTTACAAGTTAATGCTAAGTGCTGAGACGAAGTGGCGTCGCCTACGAGGTTTTAAACTCCTCGCAGATGTAGTGAAAGATGTTCGCTTCATCGATGGAGTGAAAGAAATGGAGAATCACCAACAGGCTACTGCGTGATCTCCATACACCACATTTGACAATAGCTCGAAACATACTCCATGACATTTATAACAATCAGATTATATATTTCTCCCACATTAGATTTGATGAAATTTCAACCATCATTCGATGGGTGGGAAAGCCTTAATTGATATAAAGGATAATAGCATGCTAGAAAACGAAGAAGTAGACAAGCTAATTAAACAGTTGAATTTATTTCCACATGAGGAAGGTGGGTATTTTAGACAAACCTATAAAAGTCAAGATACTGTTCAAACAGAGAGAGAGAATAATGGTGGAGTGCGACGATTTGCTACTAGCATTTATTATATGTTGACTGAAAATAGCCCGATAGGATTTTTCCATAAAAACCTGTCACCTATTTTGCACTTCTATCATTCTGGCGGACCACTAACATACAGGTTTATTCATCCTGACGGGTCAATAGAAGAACATATCTTAGGTCCAGATTTAGAAAGTGGACATAAGCTTCAATTAGTCGCACCTGGAGGTGTTTGGAAGTCCAGTGAGCTTAAACAAGGCTACAATTATGGACTAGTTAGTGAAGTTGTCCTACCTGGCTGGGAACAGTTCGACCGTGTTCTGGCACCCTATCATGACCTGCTCAGCCTTTACCCCGAACATGATGAGTGGTTAAGAAGATTCAGCTACGGTGCCTAACATATGGAAAATACAATAGTAGTTACCGGTGCTTCTCGAGGTATAGGAAAAGCAATTGCGGAGTCTTTCTTATTTAAGGGAACTCACCATGTTATAGCGGTTACCCGCAACGATTTACAAGCGAGTCGGTTGTTGGAAGAGTGGAGTAAGTTTAATTCTGAATGCCTTCTAGAAATCAAAGCTTGCGATTTCTCAGACGAAAAGTCTGTTAGAGAACTTTGTAGTGATTTATCGGATCAGAAAAATATCGAGATCCTAATAAATAATGCAGGCGTGTTTTCTTCGGGCACTCTCGACTCTAGTTATCAAGACGTAATCAATATGACAAAAGTAAACTTCTTTTCTCCATTTTTGCTTACTCAAACGATTAGTAAAATCATGCAGAAAAATAAACGCGGTTATATTTTTAATATAATTAGCAACACGGCCAGAAGGGCATTTCCTGGGATAGGTGCATATAGTGCGTCAAAACATGCACTCTTAGGACTCTCTGAATCATTAAGACTTGAACTACTTTCAAGTAATGTATCCGTGACTAATATTAACCCATCATTCGTAAATACAGATATGACTAGTGACTTCCCTGATATAGCAGACACGGACAAAATACAAACCGACGACATTGTTAAATGCGTTGATTTTTTGCTAACTTTATCTCCGGGGGCAATCATTCCCAACATGGACATTGAGTGTTCTAAACACTATTAATAAAAGAGCCTATCCCAATTTAGGAGTGCAAGGTTGACCTAAATAAAAGGTGACTGAGGATAATAATGCCCCGCAATGTATAGTGGCGTCGTAACAGCCCCTAGAAATGTAAAGTCATTAGGGAAACGATAGCATTCAACATGAACATACTGATTCACTACAGAGAATCGTTAACGGTGTTTACATCATTACTTTTATGAGGGCAAATCTCCCCTCATGCCATATGGCCAGCTAATCATGCTGGCCAGCTTTGGGGCAACACCGTTTTATAGACGCTCAATAAAAGAATGTTGAGCGTCTATTTTTCACTATCGTTTTTTACTTAAAACAATTTTCTTAAATGCTTGTTCGTACTGCTTTAGTGGATAGATAAACATGCTAGGGTCTGCTTTTGACCGAATTAGCCCAGCTTTGATGTAAAACTCTTCTTTACCCTCTACAGACTGAAGAAATAGAGCGTACACACCTACGTCTCGAGACGATAGAAATGCTTGCTTAATCGCTTTACCGAGTAGCCACTTTCCTAAGCCTTGACCACTCATGGATTTATCCACCGCAATCTTGCTCAGTAAGATACAAGAGACTGAACGATAGATCACTTTACGTCGTTCACTGCTCGGTAAGTGTTTTCTATCAAATGAGCTACTGGCTAAAGTAAAATAACCGACGACTTTAGGTGGAGAGTTTGGCTCCTCTGCATCGAGTAGGCATAAGTAGGGTATGGATACTCTACGTTCAAATTCTTTATGCATGTTCTTATGGAGAAAAGTATTGAACTCATCCATGCCACAATCAAACTCAGTGACATCGTATTCGTTGTCAGGATCGAAGCGCTCAATACTTACTTGTTGGTTTTTACCGTCCAAGTGTCCTCCATCGACATATCTATGATTTCTTGCATGAGCTCAGTAGGCTCAGGCGGATTCTCTAACGAGTCCATCACTTCTTCCCACTGATCGGATTCAATCTGAAGTCTTTTATGCTGCTCAATAATTTGCTGAGCCTTATCAGTGGCAGACTCAGAAACAAACTTACTCACCGTGGTATTCGATAGCAACGCAGCTTCTTCCAAGAGCTCTTTTTCAGTAGGAGAAAGCCGAAACTCAACTCGCTCTTTTTTTAGTGCGACCATATTTAACCATTCATGCTGTTTCCAGTATGAACCTCCATATCGATAAATAGAGACATACTTGTGTCTCATTAAAAGTACGGTAAATAACCGTACGTAGTTATTTTGAATTAAAATTTCATACACGTCAATAAAGGTACGGTTATTTGCCGTACTTTAAGTATGTCATTAGGGTATACCTATAGGTCATAGCCTTAAACGGCTTGAAAAACACAGTTGTCATCACTTAAATGGCAGTGTTCATAATGTCATAACTTAAATGGCGGCTCTCCTGCACTCTCAACTTGGGCTTGTTGCAAAAACCTTATCCCCTCAAAACCTTGAATCGTTGACCAAGCCCGCTTTCGGACCTTGAAGCCACCGGTGGCTTCAATAAGCTTTTTGATGCTGCCAGGAAGAATCGATACGAGTGAATTGATAACTACGCAACTTCTTATGTAGGATAGGCCCATAGTGGATAAACCAACGATAAATCGTGGAGCGATTCACGAATACACCGCGTTCGGCCAGCATATCACTGAGGTTTGCGTGGCTCATCGCGGTAGTGCCATACCACCGCACACACCATAAGATCAGTTCAGGGGTGAAATGTCGCTATTTGAATTCAGACTTAGCCATAACGCATTGCTCAATGGTGAATCATAGTTAAAGTCTGACGGGTTGTGAGGTTTTGCAACAAGCCCGTCGGAGACAAAGAGTGAGCTCAGAGAAACCGACATAATAAAAATACAACAAATAACCATTTAGACGTCTAGACGTAAAAATATCTATTGACTTAAATAACAGGACGCCATAGCATCAAAACAGAATTGAGATTTAGTCTCTGGGTGTAGGTTGAAGCATGATAGAAATCAAAAATGTAAACAAGGTGTTCTACCAAGGTAACAAGGAAATTGTTGCTCTTAAGGACATTCATTTAACAATTACAAAAGGGACCATTTTTGGAGTCATCGGTTCATCAGGGGCCGGAAAAAGTACTCTTATTCGCTGTGTCAACATGCTGGAAGCCCCCTCTTCAGGCGCTATAGTCATTGACGGTGTTGATTTAACCACACTTAGCAAAAAGCAATTAAGTGAAGCTCGACGTGATATCGGCATGATCTTTCAGCATTTCAATTTGCTCTCATCGCGTAATGTATTTGATAACGTAGCCCTTCCACTCGAGCTCGCTGGCGTCGCAAAGTCTGATATCAGCAGCAAGGTTACCGAGCTCCTGAGCCTAGTGGGTCTAGCAGATAAGCATGAAAGTTACCCAAGCAACCTCAGTGGAGGTCAAAAACAACGGGTTGCTATTGCCCGCGCGTTGGCCTCAGATCCAAAAGTATTACTGTGTGATGAAGCGACCAGTGCACTCGATCCTGCAACAACTCAATCCATTCTTGAGTTATTAAAAGAAATTAACCGCAAGCTAGAAATTACCATTTTGTTGATTACTCATGAAATGGAAGTGGTAAAAAGTATTTGTCACCAAGTGGCCATCATTGGTGGCGGAGAATTGGTTGAAAAAGGCTCTGTTGGTGAGATCTTTGCTCACCCTAAAACCGAGTTAGCCCATGACTTCATTCGATCAACATTAGACCTTTCCATCCCGGAAGATTATCAAATGCGCTTACAAGCAGTGCGTACAGAAGGCAGTTATCCTTTGGTACGTTTAGAGTTTAACGGCGCGACTGTTGATGCACCTTTGATGACTCAAATTGCCCGAAAATTCAATATCGATGTGAGTATTTTAAGCTCTGATTTAGACTACGCTGGCGGAGTAAAGTTTGGCATGATGGTCGCTGAACTCTTTGGTAGCGAAGCCGACGATAATGCGGCGATTGATTTCTTACGTGAACATAACGTAAAAGTAGAGGTGCTTGGCTATGTCCTTTAATACATTCATTGATTGGCTTGAGCTCAATGGTCAACTTCTTCTTAATGCAACTTGGGAAACGATCTACATGGTCGCCATCGCAGGCTTGGTTGGTTTCGCTATCGGGATCCCACTCGGCGTGATTCTCCATACGACGAAAAAAGGCGGGTTACTGGAAAATACTCGAATCAACCGTCTGCTTGGTGCTGTAGTCAATGTGGGTCGCTCCATTCCTTTTCTGGTTTTAATGGTTGCCATAATCCCTGTCACCAAACTTCTTGTGGGGACTTTTATCGGCACAACCGCTGCCATTGTCCCTCTAACCATTGGCGCGGTCCCTTTCGTTGCGCGCTTGATTGAGAGTGCGTTATTGGAAGTGCCTGCCGGTCTCGTTGAAGCTGCGCAATCTATGGGAGCCACACCAAAACAAATCATTACTAAAGTGCTGCTTCCTGAAGCCTTACCGACTATTGTTAACTCAGTGACCATTACTTTAGTCACCTTAGTCAGTTATTCAGCAATGGCAGGGACTGTAGGCGGCGGTGGTTTGGGCGACGTTGCTATTCGCTATGGCTTCCACCGTTATGATACTGTCATTATGACTGTTACTGTGGTGATGTTAATTCTTTTGGTACAAATCATTCAGTCTATCGGTGACGCTATTGTCCGCCGTGTCGATCACAGATAAGCATTTAAGATTTAAAATTATAAGGAGATATTTATGAGTTTTAGCCTGAAACAATTTTTCGCAGCGGCGACCGTGACTTCAGCCCTTTTCCTAGCGGGTTGTGGTGACAAACCAGCAGACAGCAACACGATCAAAGTAGGGGTAATGGCTGGGGCTGAAGCACAAGTTGCTGAAGTGGCCAAAAATGTCGCCAAACAAAAATACGGTTTGGATGTTGAACTGGTGACCTTTACTGATTATGTAACGCCAAACGCAGCTTTAGATGATGGCTCCATTGATGCTAACGCCTTCCAACATAAGCCATACCTCGAAAAACAAGTCACTGATCGAGGCTACAAACTGGTCACGGCAGGTAATTCCTTTGTTTACCCAATTGCTGGCTACTCCAAGCAAGTCAAATCTGTGGAGGAAATTAAGGACAACGCCCGCATCGCGGTACCTAATGACCCAACTAACCTTGGACGTTCTCTTTTATTACTAGAGCAACAAGGGTTAATTGAATTACGCGAGGGCGCAGGCCTACTTGCGACGGTTCGTGACATCGTAGGCAACCCAAAAAATATCACTGTGGTTGAATTGGATGCAGCTCAGTTGCCTCGCTCTCTTGATGACGTAGACCTTGCAATCATCAATACCACCTACGCCAGTTCTATTAATTTAACCCCGGAACGTGATGGTGTTTTCGTAGAAGATAAAGAGTCGCCATATGTAAATCTGATTGTTGCACGTGAAGACAACGTACAGTCCACTAACGTACAAAATTTTGTTAAAGCGTACCAAACTGAAGATGTGTACCAAGCTGCAAAAGATATTTTTAAAGGTGGTGTGGTAAAAGGCTGGTAAGCCAATACTTGCTCTAAAGCGTCGATTGGCATATCGACACCTGATAAATACCACCCAAGGCCGAGGCATTTATGCATCGGCCTTTTTTTATACTCAAACACTCAATGCAACAAATCGCAATAACTCACAAAAAATGGCAAAAAAAAACAGTTAATCGCATTAAAAATAGAAAGGTAACCTTAATGTGTTAATTTTAAAGGATATTAAGTTGGAATAAATCTTGCTTAATATAACAATATCAATAGAAAACTGAAGTGATGATAGTTTCTGACTAAATAACCTCACGATTCTTAGATATATACCCGAATCTATACCCAAATACCCTCAGATGCTCGCCTTTGGGAGCCTAATGTTGGGTATTACTACTAATATAAGAATAAATTTATCAGGAAGTTACAATGATAAAATGGAATATAAAAGGTAATTCGATAAAGTCTACCGTCTCCCAAAAAAAAGAGGATTGGCAAAATAGCTTTATAGAAAACAACAAACATAAATGTAAATTAATACTGCTTATTATCCCTTTTTTAGTCCTCAGTTTATTGTTTCTTTCCTTCTCTTTAATTGATGATTTAAGTGTAAAACCAAATGATATTTCTCATGCTAAAGAAATATCCCATTATTATCACACGATGAAAGATAAGGGCTATCAATTTAATGATCATCAGCGGCAGGTTTACTCATATTATGACGCTTTTTTTGATAGTAATGGGGAGTACCAATTTTTAAACTACCCACATGCGGTCATTTTTTATGGCTCGGATGCACACCGAGAGAGCTATATTTCCGCAGCGATCTTATCTGCTGTTTTCTTTTTCTTAGCGTTTTGTTTAAGTCTCTTGTTTATCAAATTATTGTCGCTGTTATCCCCAACTCGCTTCAAGCAAATCCGTTTAGTAAAACGACCTTAGGTAACCTGTTACTGAGGCCACTTGGGTATATACTCAAGTGACCTCAAGAGGCATTTCTCTATTTTAAGTGATCCCAAGAAATATTTGAGACAATTCTGCAATCATCACATTTAAAATAAAAGACATCATGTAAAGGTTCATCCAATAACCACTCTCCACCACATTTAGGGCATGGGCGCGCTTTTTCTGTCGCTAAAGACTCACCACCGACTCGATATTGGTAGTAATAGGTAGGGATGTGAGTAAGGTACTCGATTCGTCCTCTAAGGTCCCACCCACGTCGAAACAACACACTGTCCACATCACAGATTTCATGTAATGCGGCATGTTCAGCACGACATCCACCAGCCATCTGAATTTCATCACAGGCTTGCCATTCTGTTTGCCACTTCACAACCGCTTTATGATCACCATTCAATGTTGCGGAATTTCGATATAAAGGGATCGGCAGTAAAGTATCACCGCTACGTAGTGGTGAACAGGTATGCACATAAGTTGTATAGAGTACTTGCCAGCTCGGGGGCGTCTCCTCTGCGGCTTGCTCAGAATTTAAGTCTCGCCCCAATAAACGCATTTTCGGCGCTAACAGAGAAGCTTCCGATAATCGATTCATACACACTTTGACAAAATCAGAATGGTAACGTGGGTGCAAACTGTCTTGTTCTGGACAAACGACTCGGACAAAAAACTCCCCTTCTCCCATCACTATCGGAAATTCACGCCCTAAGACCTGTCCGTTATAGCGTAAGGCATCCATTAAGCCGTTGATCGCCCTATCAACCGCACTCACAGTGGTATTGTCAAAACATTCAAACTGCAGCTCTAAAACGTACATGTTATACCGCCACTTCAAGTTGACTAAGAAAGTCGACAATATTATTGGCAAGAACATCTCGTTTGCTGGTTCCTAAACGTTCCAAGATAACATTGCCCGTCAAGTTACAAATAGAGATCACATCCAACTCAGCTTCTGTCGTCGCAATGAATACCGTTGGCTTCAACTTCCTGCGTCTTTGAGTGACTAAATGACCAAGAATGTTTTCTTGCAAACAAGTAAAGTCCTCATCACTCCACACTTGCAGTAACGTCAGCTCATTACTTTGCCATTTGGCGTTCATATCTGCACTGTATTGGCTACCGTAGAAGGCTTTAATGTCATCGTGAAGCGACAACTCAATCGCGTGTTCAACATTAGAAAAATTTGCCGCAGCTTCACGTAAATAAGGTTTCCACAACACAATCTCACCACGCTTTTCTTCAACGCAAGGCGATACCATATCAGCAAGTATTTCACTGCTCGGTAATTCGTTATTTTTTTCATACCAAGCTTGTTGATAAGACTGGCTAAAGCTCTGTAATGCCTCAATCACGGTTTGAGTCATGATGTCTCCTAATCATTCTCTGCCAGATAGCAATTAATCAGCAGATTAAGTAAAATTCTCACTATTCTAATCCAAAACGATATTAATAGTATGAGCAAATATTCGGATGCTAAAGAGCTTGCTGGCCTAACCTTGGGTAAAAAGACGGAATATGCCAGCCAATTTGATCCTTCGCTTCTTCAACCCGTTCCGCGTAGCCTAAATCGAGATGACCTAAATTTGGGTGATAGCTTACCTTTTGTTGGCTATGATATCTGGACGCTTTACGAGCTTTCGTGGTTGAACAGCAAAGGGTTGCCTCAAGTTGCTCTGGGTGAAGTCTACATTCCCGCGACCAGTACCAATTTGATCGAATCCAAATCATTCAAGCTGTATTTAAACAGCTATAACCAAACCCGCTTTGCGAGTTGGGAAGAAATCACTCAGCGTTTAACTCAAGATCTATCCGCCTGCGCAGGTGAGCAAGTGCTGGTCAACGTTTTTCCAGTCACTCACTACACTGATCAACCGATTGTCACCATGGATGGAGAGTGTATTGATAACCAAGACATCGAAATCAGTGATTATCAGTTTAACCCAGAGCTCTTAGACAATGCAGCCGAATCAGAACAAGTTGAAGAAGTGCTGCATAGTCACTTATTGAAGTCTAACTGTTTGATCACTAACCAGCCAGACTGGGGCAGCGTCGAAATTCGTTATCAAGGCAACAAGATAAATCGAGAAAAATTATTGCGCTATTTGGTGTCGTTCCGTGAACATAACGAGTTTCACGAACAGTGCGTTGAACGCATCTTTTCCGATCTAATGAAGTATTGTCAGCCAGAAAAACTAACGGTCTTTGCTCGCTATACAAGACGCGGCGGCTTAGATATCAACCCTTATCGCTCTTCATATCAAGACAAACCTCTACATAATCACCGTCTTGCACGTCAATAATCAGTCAAACGCCCAATGAACCATTGGAACAGCGGGCGTTTTTATCTACAATTCAATCAAATAACTGCATCACAATACCACTCAAAGGAAATCCAAAGATGTTTTGCAACCGTTCGCGTCTCTTATCGTTCCTCGGCTTATTTTGCCTGCTACTCGCTAGCCCAAGTTACGCAACGATTTTGTCTTCAGTGCTACTTAATGAAGCTCAAAAACTCACTGAAGTCGATCCTGAACAAGCAAAACAAGCCGCGCAAAATTATTTACTACAGCGAGAAATGACTGAACATGCAGACAGCAGCCCTTCGTCAATATCACGTGATGAATCGGATCACCGTACTCGCACCCCACGCAGCACAATAGATGCACATCGAGTGATCGCCCAAGCCAGTTATCAGATGGGTAATGTTCGCCGCGCCATCAACCACCTTGATGAAGCCGAAAAGCTGGCTAACGAGTACCAACTGCCCTACACCAATATAGATATTCAACTTGAGCGAAACCTCATTATTGCGCTATCTGGACATGACTATCCGCGCGCCGAAAAAACGCTCAATAGTATCGAAGAGCAGTTCAATATTCTCAGCCCTTCTTCAAAACACATCAGTAAAATACGCTATCGATTACTGATGCAAAGAGCACTTCTTGCCAGTAAAAGCGGTGATATCCCGCAAGCAGAGACGTTATATGAGCAAGCCAAAGTCATGTTGGCGAATGAATCATCAGACGCCGAGCAGATTGATTACTACACCATCTTAGGGGAATTTTACCTTGATAATAAAATGTACAATCGCGCACTGGCAGAATTATTGTACGCGTATTGGCAGTCGATAGAACATGACAGCAGCACTCGCTTAGCTAAAGTCAATCATCTCCTTGCCCGCCTATTCCAAGGGCGACAAGTTTATGACAAAGCACTCATTTCTCTCTCTCAGGCAGCAGATTTTTATGACAGCTACCCCAGTTCCCCTCTTTTAGCCGAAGTACTTGAGCAAATGGGAGATATCTATTTCTACCAAGGTAAATTCAACCTTGCCTTAGTGCATTACTTTAATGTTTTGGATCATGAACATACCAGTAAGGATATTACTAAAGCGATTAAGATTCGTTTAAGCCTAGCCGCAACTTACTTACAACTTTACAACTACGCCCTGGCAGAACAATACCTTGATCGAGCTACCGATCTCATGGCACGTACTGACGCCTCAGAGTTGGATGCCAAAGCCGCTCTCCTGCAGTCTGGATTAGCTTATCACCAAAATAACAGCAAAGACGTGATTCGTTTTGCGCAGCAGGCCTTGAAACTTGATAACCAAGACTCAGAAGAAAGCGATTTCGTTAGACAGCAATCCTATCGCCTTCTCGCCTTAGGTTATGAGCAAGCGGGTAAATATTCATTGGCACTCGAAGCACTAAAAGAATACACCGACCTCGTCCGTCTAGAGCAAAAAAGACTAAACCAGATCAGCGAGGATGCTTTCCGTCAGCAAAAAGAGTTTGCCGAACAAAGTATTCACTATAATAGTCAGTCAGAACAGTTACTTGAGGTAGAGTCTGAGTATCGTAAATTTCAAAACATTGCATTTGTTCTTTTCCTTATCGTCTTAGTGATGCTCTTGCTTACCATGCGCCGAAGTGTTTTGCTTCAACGCCATGCAAAAACCATAGAAAAGCTACGTAGTGATTTATTCACTCATTCTCGTTCTCGCCTACGTAATTTACGTATGCTGAATGCCAAACTTTCTCACTCATTAAAGCGCTCTAGCGATATTTTTCAGCAATGGCAAATGGGGGAACTCATTCATGAGCCACTCAATGACCGCTTGCGTTTTGTTATGATGGACCTGCCTTTTTTACGCAGCATGTATGTTGATCATGGTTATACCGCAGGTCTAGAGCTAGAACGTGCATTTGGTGAATTTTTAGCCGAGCGAATCAAGCAACCCGCTCGTATCTATCACTTCTCAGATGCGAACCTTTTGTACATTGAACCTAATGCCGATAGAGACGCTTCTGCCAAGGCAACATTTGAGAAGTTTCAATTTTGGATAGACGAGTTTGCAGCACAACATCAAGTCAATAATACCATTCGTATGGGGATCAGCGATTACCCGTTCTTACCTCGTGCCTACACTGCGATTAATGATGAAGAGTTGCTCGATTTATTACTCATGGCCACTTACCTTGCTAGAGAAGTAAGTTTGAAAGACCGCAGAAGCCACTGGATATTTCTAAAAGCAATAGACAATGCACCTGCTGCAAGCTTTGTCGGCGGAGATATCAGGACTGCATGTCGACATGCCATCAATCAGGGGCTTATAAAAATTCATTCTTCTTATCAGAATGAGGACGACATCAAAGATATATTAAAAAGTGATTAATTTCCCATTACTTATCGAAGATGCATGATGACGATAAAACGTTTTTTGTTATTATCTTAGATTCCGTTCAGACACTCGTTTATGATCTATCCTCATGGGCATCTTGGAATCAGACCTTCAATCACAACTTCGTCACTTGAGTTGCCAATTAGAACAGCTCAAGTTGACCCATAGGGACGCATCGCTCAAATTTCAGCGTGAACAACATATCCTTAAACGTTTGGTCATTTCAGTGATAACGGTACTTGAAACGACCTCTGATGAGTTTCCACCTCAAGCTTCATTTTATCTCACCAAAATACAGCAAGGACTTGAGAATCAAACCGACATCAGCCTATTGTTGCCACATTTAACTGTTTTAGAGAGCCAGCTTAAACATCATAAACAGGGTATTGAAAGGCAGCGCCGTTTATTCAACGAAAAGCTCCAACACAGCGCAAATTCACTACTAAAAAAGACGGGGTCGGCTCCAGAGCTCAGTCATAATATTCGAGCTATCCTGAGTGCATCATCAGACAAAGCTTACCCGATTCAAGAACATGCTCTCAAACTTATTGCACTCTATGATCAGGCGCTAAAAATACATACAGAAACCGTTGATAGTGGTAGTGGTAGTGAAAACCACTCTCTATTTACAGCACATAATGATTTAAACGACTTAATTGATGCACTGCAACATACCATTACTGAACTGGATTTTGATGGTGAGTTTGGCCCACAACTTTTAGACATTCGAAGCCAACTTTTACTGGGAGTAAATAGCGAAACTCTATTAGAACTGACCTTGAAGACCTTAAAACTGGTTGTCGAAGCGACCAGAAATGAACGACATCTCAGCCAACAGTTTTTGCAAAAGTTGACCCTATCAATTTCGAGTAGTTTAAATACTGCGATACACAATGAAGCACTCTATTTGAACACATTTGAGCATCGTCAGGGCATCAATAACGAGATGAGACATTTGATTAATCAAAGTCAGCAAGCATTAGAGCACTCGCAAAACTTGGATGAATTGCAAGTTCAAATGACGCCACTTCTAACCAATTTGGCATCCCTTAGCCAACGTTTAGAAAGGTTAGAAAGCCGAGAACGCAAACTACAAGAGCGCTTGCAATATCACAAACACCAGACCGAAATCGTTTTAGAAACGACACAAAACTTTCATCGTGCTTTAGAGGCGCAAACCCAGCGCACACTTTACGATCCTCTGACTAAAATGCTCAATAGATCCGCGTTCATTCAACGTTTAGAGTCAGAATATCAACGCTGGGTCCGTTCCCAATGCCATCTACACCTAACGCTATTTGACATAGATAAATTCGCTGCCATTAATAAGCACTACGGCCTAAAAGCGGGCGATAAAGCACTGAAGATTATTGCCAGAACCATGCATAAGCACGTCAAAGAAAAAAACGTTCTCGCTCGATTTAATGGAGAAGAGTTTATGCTGCTCATGATCGATGAAACAGAAGACCGCAACTTATCGATTGTGACCAATATCCAACAAGAGATCCGTCAACTCCCTTTTCGATTTCGTGAACAAGATATCATGATAACGTTGACTGCGGTTACCACAACGTTTAACAACAGCGATACCCCAGAAAAAGTCTTAGAGCGCCTAACCAGCCAGCTTGAGGAAAGCAAACAAATCACGCGACTTACTCACGAATAACTTCACCCAAATTAAACAGCAGTGGAGTACGGCTAGGCTGTTTGTTTGCATGAATATATTGCTTGTTGGCACGGACATATTAATACCATGGTGTTTCAACACTTCAAGCCATTGACTTACTTAAAATAAATAAACACCTTAACCTACTGATTTTGAAATTGTCTGCTAAACTTTTAAAACATAAGGTTAAAAAGCCTGAGTAAATTAGCCGACTTCCATTCAAAGTACATCACTAAGTATCATTTATAACCATCTACTTTCCGTCACTTTCATCAGCTAATCACACTCACTTTTTCTTTATATCATTAAAATTTAACTCTAAAAATCATAAACAAGGAGGCCATATGATTACCCATATAAGCCCCGCAGGCAGCATGGATTTGCTCTCTCAGTTGGAAGTTGAACGTCTCAAAAAAAAGGCATCCAGCGATATTTATCAACTATACCGCAACTGTACATTGGCTGTGCTTAATTCTGGTAGCCACACTGACAATTCCAAAGAGCTGTTAGACAAATACCAATCTTTTGATGTTAATGTTGTCCGTCGCGAACGAGGGATTAAACTGGAACTGGCGAACCCACCAGAGCATGCCTTTGTCGATGGCGCCATCATTAAAGGTATTCAAGAACACCTTTTCTCAGTGCTACGTGATATTGTTTATGTGAACATGCACTTAGCGGATAACCAGCGATTCAATCTAACCAACGCTGTCCATATTACCAACCTCGTCTTCGGTATATTACGTAACGCAAGAGCACTGACGCCAGGCATCGATCCTAACCTTGTTGTATGCTGGGGTGGCCATTCGATCAATGCCACGGAGTATCAGTACACTCGAGAAGTCGGCAATGAGCTAGGGCTACGTGAGCTCAATATATGTACTGGATGTGGACCAGGAGCAATGGAAGGCCCGATGAAAGGCGCAGCTATCGGTCATGCTAAACAACGTTATACACAACAAAGATACCTTGGGTTAACGGAGCCCTCAATTATCGCCGCCGAGCCCCCCAACCCTATCGTCAACGAGCTCGTTATCATGCCGGATATTGAAAAGCGTCTTGAAGCCTTTGTCAGAATGGGCCATGGGATCATCATCTTTCCTGGCGGTCCCGGTACGGCAGAAGAACTGCTGTATATTTTAGGGATCATGATGCACCCTGAGAACGCAGATCAACCGCTCCCGATCATCTTAACGGGACCAAAAGAGAGTGAAGCTTATTTTCGCTCTATCGATACTTTTATTGCCGATACTCTGGGCGAAGAAGGACAAAAGCATTATCAAATTGTGATCAATGATCCGGCAGAAGTGGCTCGAATCATGAAGAAATCAATGGAGGAAGTACGTCAACACCGTAAAGATAAGGGAGATGCATACAGCTTTAACTGGTCACTAAAAATTGAACCTGAATTCCAGCTCCCTTTTGAGCCAACTCATGAAGCGATGGCAAGCCTTGACCTGAACTTAAATCAACAACCTCAAGTATTAGCCGCTAACCTTCGCCGCGCATTTTCAGGCATTGTCGCGGGTAATGTAAAGGCGGAAGGCATTCGTGAAATCGAGCGTCATGGACCCTTTACCATTAATGGTGACCCTGTGTTAATGAAAAAGCTCGACAAACTGCTCAAAGATTTTGTCAACCAACACCGAATGAAATTACCAGGCAACACGGCTTATGTTCCCTGTTACCGGATCGCTCATCAATAGTTGCCTCGCTGATATACCACCTCAGGTCACTTCAAGGTACGAGTTCAATCAATAGCTTGAAGTCACTTGAGTATCACTCAGCTTTCGTTACACTAGGGGGATTACGCCCCCTTTTAATTATTGACTAAGCGACTATGTCCATTCACCTTGTTATTATTGATGCGTTAAACCTGATTCGTCGTGTTCATTCTGCTCAGCCTGACCCCAACGATATAGCAAGAACCATCACGACAACAAAACGGACCCTAACTCGAATTCTAACCGAGGCAAAGCCGACACATATTATCGCGGTCTTTGATCACCATGAGCAAGATCGTGGGTGGCGTGCGGAGATCCTTCCCGAATACAAACAAAACCGTAAGCCAATGCCCGAGCCTTTAATGCAAGGATTAGACGCCATCCAACAAGCTTGGTGGGAACAAGGGATTGATTCGTTGCTCTCTGAGGGCGATGAAGCCGATGACTTAGTCGCGACCTTAGCGACAAAGGTCGCCAGTCATCAACAAAAAGTGACCATTGTTTCCACTGATAAAGGCTATTGCCAGTTACTCTCACCAACCCTACAAATTAGAGACTATTTTCAGCACCGTTGGCTTGATGAACCTTTTATTGAACAAGAATTTGGCGTCAAGCCTTCTCAACTTGCAGACTACTGGGGATTAGCAGGAATAAGCTCGAGTCAAGTGTCAGGTGTACCAGGAGTAGGGCCAAAAGCAGCCAAAGAAATCTTGACTCAATTTACCGATATTGAGCAAGCCTACGCAAGTGAAGCCTTAGCCAGTAAATATCGTAAAAAGCTTGATCAGCACATCGAACTCGCGCGGTTGTGTAAAAAAGTATCAGCGCTCAAATGCGACATAGAACTTGGCTTCAACCTGCAAGATATACGATACAACCAAGGTTAATAACCAGTCCAACCTTGCTCGCCATCTTTTTTGGAACCGAATACCCAAACAGCCTCCTGTTTTGGAGGATGAGTGAGCGTCAGTTAAAGGCGAAAGTAGCCTCTACTCAAAGGGGATAAACGAGGCAAAAGTAGTTTCATGTGACTGTTTCACGCGACTGTTATCATTAATTGAAACTACTTTTATTCTGTATTCTGTATTCTGTAACTCATTTTATATCACTCTTGCCTTATCAGTGACCAGTCACAACTCAACACCACTTTCACAAAATAAATCAAAATCTCTTAATGTTTTATATATAACTTGCTTATTTAAAACCCGACTCACAGTCTGAGAGATTCATTTCTTTATCTTGAGCCCTCCACAACCATGGAGGAAAACTCATGCTAACTCGACGATTGTTCTGTTTTATCTTACTCATTTTTCCCTACTTAGCCTTTGGGTGTGGCCAGCATCTTGAACGCGGCCAGCCATCTCAATTCAGCGACCAAGTCCTATGTCGGGAAGGTTATGCAGCGGGTTATAATTACCAAACCAAAAACGCTGATTGGGTGGCCTACCACATCACCGCAGAGAGCGTGAACCTCAATTATAAAAGAACTAATGCTTTTAAATCGGACTCTGAGCTCCCAAAAGAAACACGTTCAACCCTCAGTGATTATGCTGGCTCCGGTTATGACAGAGGTCACCTTGCACCATCAGCAACGATGGATTTCAGTCGTCAATCGATGTTGCAAAGCTTTTTACTAAGTAATATTTCACCGCAATTAGCAGGTTTTAATCGAGTTGGCTGGCGAGCACTAGAAAAGCATGTCAGAGATCTTGCTAATGAATATCAAGAACTGTACGTAGTCACTGGTCCAATATACCAAGATCAGGAAGAGAAGATAGGCCGAGGCGTTGTGGTTCCCGGTGCTTTTTATAAGGTGATACTCGACCCGTACTTTAATGATGCCATCGCTTTCATTGTCCCTCACCGCAACGTATCAGCAGAAGAGCTGAGCCATTTTATTGTCACCATTGATGAAGTAGAAAATCAGACGGGCTTAGATTTTTTTTCAAAAACGCCAGATACGATCGAGCAACAGATGGAATCCGCACTCTGGTCTGAAATGTGGCCGACTCCACAAGCCAGATCAGACAAACCAATCGAATAGGAACTGATTGATAGCTAAAATAAAGTGAGGTACCACGAAAAAAGCATCGCTAAACACGATGCTTTTTCAGTCAAGAGCCGTGGCTCTCAAATGTTGACGCCTTATACAAAAGGACGACAATCATTAGTGCGGCGAGATATGAGATAAACACTGAATATGAATCGTAATTTCCTCACGATCATGATACAAATGCTTGGCTTGTAACTTGAACTTAACCTTGTTCTCAATTAAAAACATTTTAAGATTTTCAAGATCTTGAAGCACTTCGTCATAACGCCCTTTCATTGGCAGTTTCAGATTAAATATCGCTTCTTTCGCCCAACCTTTTAACAGCCACTCTCCCATCAGGTGGGCAACGCGTGCTGGCTTTTCAACCATATCACACACAATCCAAGTGACGTTCTTTCTGTCCGGTTCAAACTTAAAACCATCAACCATGTGGTGTTTAATCTGACCCGTTTCCATTAAGCTGTCCGCCATCATACCGTTGTCGACACAATGAACGAACATCGAACGTTTCACTAGCTGGTAAGTCCAACCACCTGGGCAAGCCCCAAGATCAACCCCCCACATACCAGGAGCAAGACGCTCATCCCATTCATCACGAGGAATAAAAACATGGAAGGCTTCTTCTAACTTCAAGGTGGAACGACTTGGTGCATCTGCTGGGAATTTAAGGCGTGGAATCCCCATAAAGAACTGAGAATTATTGCCTGGGTAGGAATAACCGACATAACAGTGGCCAGGTGCAACAAAACACATGTGCAGCACAGGCTTTTTAGCATTGTCTTTATCCCACATCAGACCTTTGCCTCGCAGTGCCTGACGCATGGGTACTGTAAATTTTCGGCAGAACTTAAGCAGCTCTTTCGCTTCATTGGTATCCGGCGTTTCAATACGCAAATCACCACAACGCGGGAAAGCTTCGATATCCGCTAATTCCGCCAGAATTGGACTGATTCGGTCTTCACTAGGTAGTGCTTCAAACTCAGCAGCAATGGCAAACATCTGGCGTGCAAAAATAAGTGCACTGAAGTCTAGTCCTTTGACCAGCTTGTCTGCATCTCCATCTTGGTAACATTCAAAGACAACATAACCAGAGTTTTTCTTCACACGTGGGAAACCATATACTTCCAGTTGTGTGGCTTTGTCTTGAATTTCACCGGCACACTCTTTCTCAAAGCCAGAGCGGCAATAGAGCATTAGTTGTTTCACTTGGAGACCTCTTTGATTGTAAACGCAGCATAAAAGAACAAACACCAGCCGATCATAAACGTCAAACCTCCGAAAGGAGTAATGGGACCAAACCACTTAATGCCTGTCAGCGCCAGCGCGTATAGACTGCCGCTAAAACAAAAGATGCCGATGATAAAGCATATTGCTGCTAGGAAAAAATATTTTTGCGCTTTGACGCCTAAATTGAGTAGCAACAGTATCGCAGTCAAACCGATCATCAAGGTATGGATGAACTGATATTGAACACCCGTTTCAAAGGCGCTCAACAAAGATGGGGATAATGTCGCTTTCAGGCCATGGGCAGCAAAAGCACCTAGCATTACAGAGATAAGACCAGATAAACCCATAAACGAGAGTAACCACTTACTTTTCATCACTCACCTTCTTAATAAACTCTGCGAGTAATTCTACCGCCGTGGCGATATTATCGGCTTCGGTATAACCTGAGCGCTTTCTTGGTTTAAAGCCATGATCACCATCAGGTAAAAAGTGCGCATCAACATGCTCTGAAAGCACAAATTCATCAAACTCTTCACGTTTACCAAACGTATCTCGCTCTCCTTGCAAAATCAGCGTTGGCTTTTCAAGGTTTGCTAAATGAGCCCCTTTGTAATTTTCGGGTTTACCGGGCGGATGAAATGGAAACCCAAGACATGCAATCCCAGCAACCAAAGGATGGCCGGCCAACAAACTCGACATACGTCCACCCATTGATTTACCACCAATCACAATAGGCTGTGAAGCAAAGTGAGTGATCACTTCTTCATAAGCAGCAAGAAGCTTAGGAGCGCGATCTGGTGGGCGTTTCTTGCCATCCTCGGCACGCTTCACCATATAAGGAAAGTTAAACCTCACCACTTGAATGCCTTGTTTCGCCAGACCTAGGGCCACAGAGCTCATAAAGTCGTGATCCATACCAGCACCCGCACCATGAGCAAAAATAAATAATGGCCCGTCTTGCGGTCCATCAATCAGCCATTGGCTCATCCAATACTTCCTCTTGTTCTTTTCTTGCTGCAGCTAACATCCAGTCTCTGAAGGTCGCAATACGTCCCATATCGGCTTGCTGTTCATGACACACAACATAAAACGAGTTTTTCGACAGAAGTACTTCGTCAAATGGTGCAATCAACCGTCCTGCTTCAATTTCCGGCTTAGCAAGTACGTTATTACCCAAAGCAATACCTTGGCCGTGCACAGCGGCTTGTAATACCATCATAGAGTGGCTAAAAATGGGGCCATGATTCACATTGATTCCATCGAGATGATACTGCTTTGCAAACTGTTTCCAGTCTTTACGAGAAGTATCATGCAGCAAAGTATGTTGCTTAAGATCACTTAGAGATTCTAATGATTTGTTACCCAAAAGTAGCGCAGGTGAACAAAGTGGGATCAAAAACTCTTGATATAATTTATCCGCTCGTAAGCCCGGCCAATTTCCTCGCCCATAATAGATAGCAACATCAACATCATCGGTCAAAGAGCCCTCGTGCATATCGACCGCTTTGATACGCACATCAATATCAGGCTCTTGGGCATTAAAGTCAGCTAACCTTGGCACTAACCACTGAATAGCAAAACTCGGAGGCAAACTGATCGTTAACGCCCCTTTTTCAGAGCGCTCCAGCACTTTATCAGTCGCTTCTGCAATCGAAGTAAAAATATCTTTAATATCTAGGAAATAACTTTGCCCTTCTTCAGTCAACAACAAAGAGCGATTTCGGCGACGAAAAAGCTTCAAGGATAAGAACTCTTCTAAGGCTTTAATCTGATGACTCACTGCCGCTTGAGTCACAAATAATTCTTCGGCCGCTCGAGTAAAACTGAGATGGCGAGCAGCGGCTTCAAATACTCGAAGTGAGTTTAATGGAGGCAATCTGCGAGACATTATGGAACCTCAAATATCATTAGTTTTTTTTATCTGAAACATTATAAAATGTCCGTTGCCGAACAGCCAGATAAATTCTATATTTCTCTACGCAGCCCGAGCCGAACAAGCTTGATTTTTCTTTAAATCAATCGGTTTCGAGTTGCGATGTTGTGTTTGCAAACTCGTATTTCGAGTAAGGTAGATCCTCTACCAACCGTTCTGTCTCATTACTATGATTCAGAACAATGTACTTCCTGTATTTATTTTGACCTGTCTGTCAAATCTTACACCGCCTCATTAGGCGGTGTTTTTTTATCTGCTCTTCCTGCTCAAAAAGGTTTTGTCATCTAAGCACACAATTTTTCTTCACCTAAGAGAATGACTTCACAAGCTCGACGAGTCCAAAGTACCACATACCCAATTGACTTCAAGGTGTTTGATTCACCCTACATGGCTATCTACCCAAGTGACTGACAAAATGCCTGACTCAAAGCGAAGTCACTTGGGTAAAAATCCATCACTTAATAAAAAAGCGCAAATCGAGTGCTCAATTTGCGCTTTTTTCTCTATTAGTCTCACCATTTAGGGAAGCTCTATGGACGGTATACCTTGACGTTGCTAAAGCCTTGCTCTTGTAGGTACAGTGCTTGCAAACGGCTCATCACACCACGATCACAATACAATAGGTAAGTTTTGGTTTGGTCCAAATCACCAAACTGAGTGCCTAGCTTGTAAAACGGAATATGCTTCACTTCCACTTCATCAATCGTGAGTGGATTATCATCTTCCTCTTCTGGGCTACGAATATCCAATACGATTGCATGTTGCTCGACAGCCTGAACTTGCTCGACTTCGGGAGCGGCTTGCAATGACTCTTTAGCGATATCACGAATATCCATCACTCGTGCTTGTTGTACAACTTGCTCAAGAACGGAGAAATCGAACTTTTCCTCTTCCGCTTCCAGTTTTGCTTTCACTGCTTTTACGGTCGGTTTCTTAGAGATAACCCCACAATACTCTGGCATGGTTTTAGCGAAGTCTTCGGTGCCTATATCACGAGCCAGATTAATAATATCTTCTTTATCCCAGTTAATAAGTGGACGCAGAATCAATGTGTCTGTCACATTATCGATATGGCGTAAGTTGGTCAGCGTTTGACTCGATACCTGTCCCAGCGCTTCACCAGTAACCAGCGCTTCGATTTTCATTTTCTGAGCAACCATACCCGCCGCACGCATAAACATACGTTTCAGGATCACACCCATTTGGCCGTCATCCACTTTTTCTAGGATTTCAGCAACGACAGGTTCAAAGTCAATAGAGATGAAACGGACTTTGGCAGAAGAGCCGTACTTATTCCATAGGTAGTGGGAAACCTGCTTCACGCCAATTTCATGCGCTGGACCACCTAAGTTAAAGAAACAGTAATGGACTTTTGAACCACGCTTAATGTGCAAGTAGCTTGAAACACCAGAGTCAAAGCCACCAGAAATCAAGCTTAAGACATCTTCTTGTGTTCCGAGAGGAAATCCACCCAAACCTTTATGACGCGAGAGTACTTGATTTAGCTTGTCATTCGTCACTTCAAAGTTAATCGAGACGTCTGGGTTCTTGAGTTTTACACTTGCACTTTCAACCGCTTGATTTAGGCCGCCACCAACGTAACGCTCAAGTTCAAGTGAAGTAAACTCATGCTTGCCACGACGCTTTGCACGTACAACAAATGTTTTGTTTTCGATTGCAGAACGGTTAAGTTCTAACACTTGTTCGAAAATATCATGCAGGTCAGTAAATTCCGATTGCTGAACCTCCAAAACATGATGAATACCGGGTGTATGAGTGAGAATCTCTAACACTTCGTCATGAAAAGCATCACTTTCAGAAGTCACTTCAATATGATCGCGACGGTTAAATACCGCAACAGATTGCGTGCGACTCTTAACAATGTTACGAATGTTACACTCTAAAATCTTTGTGAAGCGCTTACGCACAGATTCACTTTTTACAAAAATTTCTGGATGGGGCTTTACAATAAATTTCATAGTCTAGTTCGCAGGTTAGTTTCGCAATCAACAACGAGTGAGGCCCTACCATTAGGTATAGACCGAAAATTGGCCTAATTTGACCTTGGAGGTCCGAGCTCACTTCAAAGGCGCAAGATTATATACCCAAATAACCTCGATATGCTAGGTTCAACCACAGTTGCCACGGTCCGTAGCAATGCATTGACCCTCGTTCTAAAGCTCTCAGTCAATAATCACTATTGATAATATCCATGTGGTGCAAGCGACTGATTCAAGCAGGATATCAAGCTAAACCCAGCGAAGTTATCTATTTCAAATAACAAAAAGCGAGCAAACGCTCGCTTAAGTATATACCCAAATGATCTCAAGAGGCTCGATTCAAAGCGAGCTTCCTTAGCTCTCAGGTAACACAGGAACTTCATCACTATAGAGAGGTTCACCCTGCATAATACTGATTTCTACGCGGCGGTTACGTGCTCGATTCGCTGCAGAGTCGTTCGGTGCTAACGGCTCGGTATCGGCCATCCCACGAACTCGTAAACGTTGATGTGAAAAGCCTTTCACCTTTTCCATCTCTTGAGCTACTGAAACAGCCCGCTGAGAAGAAAGGTCCCAGTTTGAACGGTACAACTCAGAATCCAGCGGTTTACTGTCGGTATGCCCAGATACACGGATAATACCAGGGACATCTTTCACCAGTTCGGCAATCTGACGTACCAAAGGACGGAACTTAGGCTGCAAGAAAGCAGATTCTTCAGGGAAAGCGCCTTTCTCACGCATGCGGATCACAATCTGTTGACCAAGATTTTCAACTTCGATCGCCCCTTGGTCGATTTCACGCTCCAGAGCTTTCTTGATGCTTTCCATCAAGGTTTCCATCTCTGCCGATTGCTCAGACTGTTGTTGCTGACTTTCAGCTTGTGCAGACTGGTTACTTTGCGTCGACGTCTCAGCGGATTGCCCACCATTTAACTCACCTTGGTCACGCATTGTACCACCTGCACGATCCGATTCTCCATCATGGAACTCCAGCGTTTGCTGAGTAATATCCATTGTTTGCTGCATGATCACTTCAATCGGCGTCGGCTCGGGGCGACCCGGCCTAAACTCTTGCGCAATAATACTGGTGCCTTTAGGGATGTCCTGAACTTCAAGTTGATTTTGCACACCAAAAGCAAATTTCATCGACCCCGCGATCTGCTTGAATTTCAGTACGTCCATTTCTGAGAACGAAAGTAACAGTACAAAAAAGCACATCAATAGCGACATCAAGTCAGCAAAAGTCCCCATCCATAAAGGCAGCCCAGGAGGTGGACAATCACATTGGTTATCTTCATCCATCAGGTACTCTCCTGGTTACTCATCTATCTCAAGGGCGCGTTTACCCTCATTCAAGTAGTTCTTCAAGTAGCCATCAATAACGCGTGGGTTTTGTCCATCTTGAATTGCCAACACACCATCCATAATCAAACGTCGGTTTAATGTTTCTTGATCTCGACGTAGTGACAGTTTGTCAGCAATAGGAAAAAACACCATATTGGACAAGATTGCTCCGTAAAGCGTGGTTAAAAGTGCAACCGCCATTGCCGGTCCGATCGCCTTAGGATCGTCCATGTTGGCAAGCATAGCAACTAGGCCGATCAACGTACCGATCATTCCCATCGCAGGCGCAACATCACCGAAGGCGCGAAATACCCCTGTACCTTGCGTGTGACGTTCAGAGGTCAACGCAATGTCTTTTTGCAATGCCGCTCGAACCACATCAGCATCATGTCCATCAACCAACAAGTCGATGCCTTTTTGCATAAAGCTGTTGGTAATGGTCATTTCCTCTAGTGCTAAGAAACCACCTTTACGAGCGGCGTCAGCCATTTCTACAACTTTCGCGATCAAATCTTCAGGTTCGTCCGCTTTAAACATGAACGCCTTGCCTGCGATTTTGGCTGCCCTTAAAAATTGACCTACCGTAAATTTCATTAAAACAACAAACGTCGAACCACCCACTACGATAAGAATCGAGGTCACGTCGACAAAGATGCCAATGTCTCCCCCCAGCACCATCGCCATAATAACGAAGGCGAAACCACCTATCAGGCCTATTAGGGTTGCTAAATCCACAAAGCACTCCTCATGTTGTTTATCGTTAAATCTTGCCTAATTCGGCGAACTATTAGTTGTATCGACAACTCACCGCGTTTTTTTAGAAAAATCTTACTGAAGACATCACAAAAGATCATTTTGCCCTCAACAATACGCTTTAATTATCACTACAGGCTATCTAAACACGAATTTTGTGACAATTATATAAGGTTAAATTTGACCAAGTTAGTAGGCTAAGGTAACTTTCGTCCATTCTACGATTCGGCTGGATAAAGACAGAACAGAGATGGCGACCAAAAAACCTGAAAATATGACCTTCGAAGCAACCATTGAAGAGCTAGATGGCTTGGTTGATCAACTTGAGAGCGGCGATCTTGCACTCGATGACGCTCTCCGTAAATTTGAACGCGGCATCTCACTCGCTCGAGCTGGGCAAGTCAAACTGAGTGATGCAGAGCAACGTGTTCGCATTCTTCTTAGTGAAGACGATGAAGCACCTTTGAGTGACTTCACTTCTGAGTCAGAATAATCATCGGTAATGAGCAACGAAATGCAACAAGCACTGGCGTTTTATCAACAACGAAATAACCAGCAATTAAATCAGTGGCTGGAGCAATTGCCTCATCACGAGCAGCCTCTTATCCAAGCCATGAAATACGGCCTGCTACTTGGCGGCAAACGAGTCAGACCATTTTTGGTGTACATGACAGGTGAAATGCTTGGCTGTCGACCTGAAGATCTGGATACTCCAGCATCTGCTATTGAATGTATCCATGCTTATTCACTGATTCATGATGACCTCCCGGCAATGGACAACGACGAACTGCGTCGTGGACAAGCCACCTGTCATATTAAATTTGATGAAGCCACCGCTATTTTGACTGGTGATGCCTTGCAAACACTGGCCTTTACCATTCTTGCCGAGGGGCCGCTAAGTTCAGAGGCAGAGAGCCAAAGGATCAAAATGGTTCAAGCACTTGCCAAAGCCTCCGGCGCTCATGGTATGTGTTTAGGTCAAGCGCTTGACCTTGGTGCTGAGAATTGTGCCGTCTCTCTTGAAGCACTAGAAGAAATTCATCGTAATAAAACCGGAGCACTGATTACCTGTGCATTAACTCTGGGAGCCCTAGCGGCTGGCACAAAAGGTTTGGAAGTTTTGCCTCACCTTGAACGATACTCTCGTGCAATTGGACTGGCATTTCAGGTACAAGACGATATTCTTGATATTATTAGTGACACTGAAACCTTAGGAAAACCTCAGGGTTCAGACCAAGAGTTAAACAAAAGTACTTATCCATCTTTGCTTGGTTTAGACGGTGCTGTAGCAAAAGCTCACACTCTGCTTCAAGAAGCACTTCAAGCATTGCAAGCAATACCTTACAATACTCAGTCACTCGAAGATTTCGCCCGATATGTCATCGAGCGCAAAAACTAACACAAAAAGCGCGCATATATATGACTCTTGATATTTCAAAGTACCCAACACTGGCGTTAGCGAATACACCGGAAGAGCTGCGTCTACTTCCGAAAGAAACCCTACCGACACTGTGTCAGGAGCTTCGCACTTACTTGCTGAACTCCGTTAGCCAATCGAGCGGACACTTAGCGTCAGGTTTAGGCACTGTTGAGCTTACTGTTGCCCTGCATTATGTTTATAACACACCCGTTGATAAGCTCATTTGGGATGTAGGCCATCAAGCTTACCCACATAAAATCTTAACGGGTCGGCGTGAGCAGCTTTCCACTATACGTCAAAAAGGTGGACTTCATCCATTTCCTTGGCGCGAGGAAAGTGAGTACGACACCCTCTCTGTTGGCCACTCATCGACGTCGATCAGCGCAGGCTTAGGCTTAGCGATCAGTGCCCAAAAAGAAGGTCAAGGTCGAAAAGTGGTCAGTGTTATTGGTGATGGCGCGATCACTGCAGGTATGGCTTTTGAGGCCATGAATCACGCAGGTGATGTTCATACTGATATGCTGGTCATTCTCAATGACAACGAAATGTCGATCTCTGAAAACGTGGGCGCTTTGAATAACCATCTCGCCAAAGTGCTGTCTGGCAGTTTGTATACCTCGATCCGTGAAGGAGGTAAAAAAGTACTGTCAGGCGTTCCTCCTGTTAAAGAGCTGGTTCGCCGAACAGAAGAGCACTTAAAAGGCATGGTTGTGCCGGGCACGCTGTTTGAAGAGTTGGGCTTTAATTATATTGGTCCAATCGATGGCCATAATATCAATGAGCTGGTTAAAACGTTAAAAAATATGCGTGAATTAAAAGGGCCTCAATTCCTGCATATCATGACGAAAAAAGGCAAAGGCTATGAACCTGCCGAAAAAGATCCAATTGGCTACCACGGGGTACCAAAGTTCGATCCAAACCATCATAGCTTACCAACCAGCAAAGCCAATAAGCCAACATTTTCGCAAGTGTTTGGTGACTTCTTATGTGATATGGCCGCTCAAGATCCGCAGTTGATGGCAATCACCCCCGCGATGCGTGAAGGCTCAGGCATGGTACGCTTCTCTAAAGAGTATCCAGACCAATACTTTGATGTCGCAATCGCCGAGCAACATGCGGTCACACTCGCAACAGGAATGGCAATTGCAGGAGACCGCCCTATTGTGGCGATCTACTCCACTTTCTTACAGCGTGGTTACGATCAGCTCATCCATGATGTTGCGATTATGGATCTTCCCGTTATGTTTGCCATTGACCGTGCTGGTTTGGTCGGTGCTGACGGTCAGACTCACCAAGGGGCTTTTGACTTAAGCTTTATGCGTTGCATCCCTAATATGGTGATCATGACTCCAAGTGATGAGAACGAATGTCGCCAAATGCTCTACACGGGTCACATGCACACTGGACCGAGTGCCGTTCGTTACCCACGTGGTAGCAGCAATATAAGCTGCTCTATCGATGAACAATTCACCGCTCTTGAAATAGGCAAAGGACGTATTGTTCGTGAAGGTGAAAAAGTGGCTATTCTAAACTTTGGTACCTTCTTAGGTAACGCATTAGAAGCCGCTGAACAGCTCAATGCCACGGTCGCTGACATGCGTTTTGTGAAACCAATCGACGAAACTCTGATTCGCGAATTAGCCGCCAAGCATGATGTCATCGTGACACTAGAAGAAAACGCCATTGCTGGTGGTGCTGGTGCTGGGGTCAGTGAATTTATGATGCAAGAGAAGATCATAAAACCCGTTCTGCACCTTGGTTTACCTGACCGCTTTATTCCTCAAGGTACACAGGCCGAATTACATCAAGATTTAGGTCTAGATGCCAAAGGGATCGAAGCATCAATCAACGCTTATCTTGCGAAATAAGCAGCATACCCAAGTACCTAATTATCTTGAGTAACGACGACAACGATCAAAAAGGGGGCAAGCTTTGCCCCCTTTTAATCTTAATCATCCTAAGCAATATCATGAGATACCCAAGTACCTTCAAAAAGCTTGGATACCTCTTTTATCCCAAGACTATCCAACCGGCGTAATTTGCGGTTAACAGCAGCGCAATTGCTGCCATAATCCCGGCCACGATGTCATCGATCATGATCCCTAAGCCACCGTCGACCCGCTTATCTAGCCAACTGATCGGCCAGGGTTTGACCATATCGAAAAAACGAAACCAGACAAAACCTGCCACAATCCACTGCCATTCCGTGATTGGAATATTCAGAGCAGGCATCACAGTCATCGTAAGCCAAAAGCCAGCAAACTCATCCCAAACAATTGAGCCATGATCATGAACCCCCATATCATCGGAAGTAACCTGACAAATTTTAATCCCGACAATACATGAGATGACGACCACAATGAGATAGGCAGACAGAGGGAGCTGCGCAAGCAATAAAAAGAAAGGAACAGAAGCAAGTGTCCCCATCGTACCAGGGACGATTGGGGATAAGCCGCTACCAAAACCAGTAGCGAGTAAGTGCCATGGATTTTTTAAACGGATCAAAGAAAGAGGATTCGTCATTTTGCCAACCTATACTGACGTTGTATTATTCGTGTTTGTTATGTGTCCAAGTGACTGAGGGAGCTTGATTTATAGCCATATCACTACATCAAGTGCGCTCAAACCATCATGTAAAATGATCAAAACCGCTTAACTCCCAATCCAGTTGTTGCTGATTGTCATGCAATTCAAAGATGCCTCTAGGACGAATTTGCCCAATGCAGGTCACTTTACAACCAATATGTGCCAAAGCACTTTGTAAAGACCCACGATTATGCTCTGGAACAGTAAAGCACAATTCATACTCTTCGCCACTGGTTAGAGCGTAGTGCTGGGCGCTGACTTTGTTATCGAGAAACTGAGCCAACTCTGCTGAGATGGGTAACTGAGAAACGTCCAAGCTGACGCCAACATCGGACTGCTTCAAGATATGTTTAATATCTGAAATTAAACCATCAGAAATATCAATGGCTGAAGAAGCGAGCCCGAGCAAGGCTTGACCAGCTAAAATACGAGGGGTACTCAGATAATGCCTTTGTTCCAACTCAATGGCTGCGGGACGAGTACGGTAAGCCTGATTTAAAATAACATCTAACCCAGCCTTTGCATCGCCAAGGTTACCTGTAACATAAACCCAATCACCAACTTGTGCCCCAAACCGGGTTAATGCGCCTTTCTCTGGCACAAAACCTTGTACCGTCAATGTGAGACTTAAAGGACCTTTCGTCGTGTCGCCACCAATCAACTGAATGCCGAAGTAATCGGCTAAACTGAAAAATGACTTACAGAAAGGTGCCAACCAAGCTTCATCTGGCTCTGGCATGGTCAGGGCAAGACTCACCCAAGCAGGCGTCGCTCCCATCGCGGCCAAATCACTGATGTTCGACGCAAGTGCTTTATGTGCGACCCAAGCAGGATCTGCATGAGTAAGGAAATGAGTGCCAGCCACCAAAGTATCGGTACTGACTGCAATGTGAACGTTCGCTGGCGCTTTGACTAAGGCGCAATCATCGCCAGCCGCCAACAGCACATCTTTACGCTGAGCTTGTTGAGCAACAAAATATTTTTCGATTAAGTTGAATTCACCTGACATATTTTATTCATGTATTTGTACAAAAAAGGTCAGCAATTGCTGACCTTTTTAAGGAAGAAATCGTTATCTCTTACGAACGTGAGGTGCCGCTTTATCCAGAACACCGTTCACAAATTTGTGACTGTCTTCTGCTGCAAATACTTTAGCAAGCTCAATCGCTTCGTTGATCACAACTTTAAAAGGAACATCTTCACGACGAGTCATTTCATACATAGCAAGACGAAGCAAAGCCAGTTCCATCATATCTAGGTCTTGCATTGGGCGAGACACATATGGACGAATCTTGCTGTCTAACTCCATGTGGCTAAGTACGACACCGCTCAGTAGTTCACGGAAATAAGCGACGTCAGTTTCAGGAGCAGAAAGTGCTGGCTCTGATGCATGAAGTTCTTCTTCATCGTATTTATCGCCAGATAAAAACTGTTCTTCGATCGCGGCAACATTTTCTTTCGTTATTTGCCATGAATAGATCGCTTGTAGAGCGAATTGACGTGCATTACGACGTGCGGCTGGTTTCACGCTGGCCCCCATTAGGAATCAATTTCAGATAGTACATTAATCATTTCAAGTGCGCTTAGTGCAGCCTCTGCACCTTTATTACCAGCCTTGGTTCCTGCGCGTTCAATCGCTTGATCGATCGTATCAACAGTCAGTACACCGAATGCTACTGGAAGACTGTATTCCAGAGAAACTTGTGCAAGACCTTTGTTACACTCACTACAAACATAGTCAAAATGAGGCGTGCCGCCACGAATTACAGAACCAAGAGAAACGATAGCATCGAATTTACCGGTTTTTGCAACACGCTGAGCCACTAGAGGCAGCTCTACCGCACCAGGACAACGAACAACGGTAATATTGTCTTCGCTAACTTGTCCGTGACGCTTTAGTGTATCGATCGCACCAGAAAGAAGACTTTCGTTAATAAAACTGTTGAAGCGAGAAATCACGATAGCAATTTTTGCATTTGGCGCTGGTAAGCTACCCTCGATCACTTTCATAAGCTTTCCTTTGACTATATTTTTAAGTGAAAATTGTTCATCAAGTGAGAACCGACGGATTCTAGCACAATGTTGTGAGCAATATCTATGGAAATTAGTTCTCTATTCACTCATCTTGATGAATCATGACTCTTTAAGACCCAAAAGAGTTGAAGCTATTCACACACATACTCAACCACATGGAGGCCAAATCCCCCAAGAGCATGGTACTTCTTGTTTGTCGAGGATAATAAACGCATATCTCGAATACCTAAATCTGCCAAGATTTGTGAGCCAACCCCAACACGACGGCTCGTGCCATATCGCCTAGCAGGCTTAGGCGCTTTACTATTGTCCTGTGCTTCAAACATTTTGACGCGATGAAGCAAGTGTTCCGTTGACTCTTCGTAGCTCAGTACCACAAGAACGCCGCCTTCTTGGCTAATACGTTGCATGGCTTTATTCAGCGTCCAGTGGCATTCAGTATCCCTTTCACCGCGCAAGACATCGGTAAATACATCTTGTAAGTGGACTCGAACCAAAGGCGCTTGATCTTTTAATTCACCTCGGCACATAGCGTAATGAACTTGGTTATCAATGGTGTCTTTATATGTGACAAGGGTAAACTCACCATATTCTGTTGGCATTTTACATTGCGCAACACGCTCAATAGTGGTTTCAGTATGGTTACGATATTCAATTAAGTCGGCAATAGTACCCAGTTTTAAGCCATGTTGCTCGGCAAAAACCTCGAGATCTGGACGGCGCGCCATCGTGCCATCATCATTAAGGATTTCAACAATAACAGAGGCGGGTTCTAAACCAGCCAAACGGGCTAAATCACATCCAGCTTCAGTATGTCCTGCGCGAGTCAGTACTCCACCTTCTTGCGCAGCCAAGGGAAAAATATGTCCCGGTTGAACCAAATCAGACGACGTTGCCTCTGCAGCAACCGCGACTTGAATAGTATGTGCTCTATCGGCTGCAGAGATCCCAGTAGTGACACCTTCGGCAGCCTCAATCGAAACCGTAAAGTTCGTCGTGTATTGGGCATTATTATCTTGCACCATTGGCGGTAAACCTAATCGCGCGCACCGAGCTTGAGTCATGGTCAGGCAGATTAAACCTCGGCCATATTTCGCCATAAAGTTGATTGATTCTGGGGTAATGTGCTCAGCAGCCATGATCAAATCGCCTTCATTTTCACGATCTTCATCGTCCATGAGGATAACCATTTTACCTGCGCGAATATCATCAATAATCTCTTTTGGCGTACTAATTGGCATAGTGTTTACTTCCGTTCTTCAACTATTTAAATACAGACATCATCTTTAAGCCATTTGTGATCAACCATGGGGGTCAGCAAATGGTAAACAACAGAAAAAGCGGCTTAAGCAAAGCCGTTTTTTTGTAAAAAATCCATTGTAATTTTGGACTGCGGTGACGCTTCTTGCTGCCCGAGTAGCAAACGCTCCATATAACGCGCGAGCACATCTACTTCTAAATTTACTCGACGCCCAACCTGAAATTGGTCGATCGTCGTCTCTTCACTGGTGTGCGGTACGATCGTCAGTTTAAATCCGTTTTTACGCAGATCATTGACCGTTAAACTGATGCCATCGACGGTTATCGAGCCTTTTTCTGCCACGTATTTACTCAAGTTTTCAGGCATTTCTAGCCACAACTCAATCGCTCGCCCAACGTGGTTGCGTTCAACGATCGTTCCAACACCATCGACGTGACCTGAGACAATATGCCCACCAAAACGCGTTGTCGGCAACATCGCTTTCTCAAGATTAACTTTATCGCCGACTTGGTAGTCTGCAAATCCGGTTTTGTTGAGAGTCTCTAGTGACAGATCCGCGCGGTAATAATGATCACCGAATTCTACAACAGTTAAACAAACACCATTAGTGGCGATACTGTCACCTAGCTTAACATCGGACATATCCAGTTTGCCGACTTCTACCGTAACCGTAACATCTTGCCCCTTTGGGGTAACAGCCGCTAACGTGCCAACGGCTTCTATAATTCCTGTGAACATAATGCTTCTTTTTCGTTCTCGTTGTGTTTTAAGCTAGCAGTAATACGGATATCTTTGCCAACTTGCCTGACATCCGTAATTTCTAAGTCAATCACTTGTGACATATGGGTCAAACCCAGTGCTCCAAGCAAGCCTCTGCCATCACTGCCCATGATTTTGGGTGCCAAGTAGATCACTAACTCATCAACAAGGTTAGCTTGAATCAGTGAACTTGCGAGGGTTGGCCCAGCTTCCACCCATAAATGGTGTAACGAATGCTGGTTTGCTAGGGTAAAAAGCGTTTTATTTAAGTCAAGGCGTCCATCTTCATTCAGTTGAGGAATAACCTCGCCCTTTTGGCTAACAATAATGCGTTTACCATCGGTCTTAAAGAGCGCTAAATCCTGATGCAGCTGACCTTGTCGGTCTAAGATCACTCGCGGCGGCTGCCTAACGTCATTCTGCTGGTAGCAAGTTTGCACACTAGCTGGGAGCTCTTGCCAACGAATATTAAGTGAAGCATCATCTGCGACGACAGTTTTGCTTGTCGACAAGATAGCCCCACTCATCGCTCGGTAGCGCTGAACATCTTGTCGAGCCATAGGAGACGTTATCCACTGACTTTGACCGTTTTGTAAGGCACTCTGACCATCCAAACTCGCCGCCATCTTCAATTGAACAAATGGCATGCCTGTTTTCATGAATTTAATAAACCCACGATTCAGTGCCAACGCTTCTCCTTCAAGCAAGCCGACTTGTACCTCTATACCGGCCTCTTTGAGCATTTGAATCCCTCTTCCCGCCACTTGGGGGTTAGGGTCTTGCATCGCACACACAACTCGGGAAACGTTCGCTTTGATCAAGCCTTCCGCACAAGGAGGGGTTCTACCGTAATGTGAACAAGGTTCGAGAGTCACATAAGCCGTCGCGCCTTCTGCAAGCTCACCGGCCATGCGGAGTGCATGGACTTCAGCATGGGGCTCACCCGCACGGTGGTGATACCCTTCCCCAACCATCTTGCCATCACGAACAATAACGCAACCCACATTTGGATTGGGTGCCGTCGTATAGATACCACGTTGTGCCAATTTCAGAGCACGAGACATCATCTTGATATCAAAAGGAGTAAACTCAACGGCTGACGTATTTTGCGACATAATCTACTTATCTTAGGCTAATCAATCTTCAAGGCGTGCAATTTCTTCGCCAAATTCACGTATATCTTCAAAACTGCGATAGACCGAAGCAAAGCGGATATAAGCCACTTTGTCCAAATCTCTCAGTTGTTCCATGACAAGGTTGCCAATCATTTCACTGGATACTTCACGTTCACCTGTTGCACGCAGTTTCGATTTAATCATACTGATCGCCAATTCAATCGCATCTGCGCTGACTGGACGTTTTTCTAGGGCACGCTGAACACCGCCAACCATTTTATCTTCATTAAACGGCTCACGATTACCATTGGATTTAATCACCTTCGGCATCACCAGCTCAGCCGTTTCAAACGTAGTAAAACGTTCGTTACATGCAAGACATTGACGTCGGCGACGCACCTGATGTCCGTCTGCGACTAATCGAGAATCAATCACTTTTGTATCGTTCTCTGAACAAAAAGGACAATGCATATCACCTCCAAATAAAGTGCAATTGGATTCAGTTCAAAAGCAGAGACTAGTGTAGCGGAATTGTAATGTGAGAGAAAACAAAAAGGGACATCTCTGCCCCTTTCAGGTTAATTTGATTGATCGCTGACTTTAGTGGTGTATTTTTCAGCAATTAATGGGCTGTTATCTCGCGGGTCCAAAAAGGTGTTGAGATCACCCAACCCAATATTATGAACGGATCAAATAGTCTGCTTTTCCAACCCATTTATAACTGGTCAGTTCTTCAAGTCCCATTGGTCCACGGGCATGAAGTTTTTGCGTAGACACTGCGACTTCAGCACCTAAACCAAATTGGGCGCCATCGGTAAAGCGTGTCGAAGCATTCACATACACCGCAGCAGAACCCACAGAGTTAATAAATAATTCAGCATTTACCAAGCTGTTAGTCATGATGGCATCGGAGTGGCTGGCATTATGCACTCGCATATGCTCAATCGCTGTTTTGACATCAGGCACGATTTTCACACCGAGTGTATAACTGAGCCATTCCGTATCAAAGTCGCCCTCTTCCGCATCACGAATTTGACAAGTATCCATCCATTTTTTTGCGTTAGGCTCTGCCACAAAAGTGACTTTATCTTGCAAACGATCCACCAGCATCGATAAGAAAGGGGCCGCGACTTCTTCATGAACCAAAAGAGTATCCAGTGCGTTACAAGCCGATGGACGTTGCACTTTAGCGTTTTCGACAACATCCAGTGCTCGTTCAAGATCCGCCGATTCATCAATGAAAATATGACTGATACCAAACCCCCCGATGATCACAGGGATAGTGCTATTTTCTTGGCACATTTTATGTAAACCCGCTCCACCACGTGGAATGATCATATCAACGTACTCATCCAACTTTAATAGTTGAGATACCCACTCACGCTCTGGTTTTTCTATATATTGTACCGATGCGGCTGGCAGATTTGCTTTCGCCAGCGCCGATTGAATCACTTTAACCAGCTCCATATTGGAGAAAAATGTCTCTTTACCGCCACGTAGAATGCTGGCATTGCCTGTTTTTAGACACAAAGCGGCAATATCAATGGTCACATTAGGGCGTGCTTCGTAAATCACACCGACCACCCCGAGAGGAACACGACGACGAGACAAAGACATCCCATTTTCTAGGACTTTGCTGTCTATCTCGCTGCCAACTGGATCATTGAGGCTAATCACATTACGCACATCATTAGCAATACCAGCCAAACGCTCTTCGTTAAGCAATAGGCGATCGATCAAAGCTTCCGTCAGCCCTGCCTCACGAGCAAGTTCGATGTCTTTTGCATTCGCTGCCAAAATAACATCAACATTAGCTTCCAATTCATCAGCAATAACAGCCAGTGCTTGATTCTTTTGAGCTGTTGATGCAGTCGCAAGTTGAAAAGCCGCTTCTTTTGCCGCTTTTCCCATATTGGTTAAATCCACTTTACTTCCCTCGATGATTATTCTTGAATGACGACAAGGTCATCACGATGAATCACTTCTGAACCGTAGTCATGGCCCAAAATAGTAATAATATCTTTACTGTGTTTACCCGCAATGCTGGCAAGGTCGGTACTGGAATAAGCGCTAATACCACGGGCGACTAATTGTCCAGCGAGATTGGTTACTCGTGCCACTTCTCCGCGAGAGAAATCGCCTCTCACTTGCAGCACTCCTTTTGCCAGTAGACTACTGCCCTTGCCAACCACCGCTTTAACCGCACCCTCATCGATAACAATATCGCCCGCTGCTGCAGGGCCTGCCAAAATCCAACGTTTACGGTTTTCTAACGCTTCTTCACAGGGTAAGAATCGCGTACCTTGTGGCTCAGTACTCAAAGAATCGAAAATAACGTTCGGGGCACTGCCTGCGGCGATGATAACTTCAATACCAGCACGACGAGCGATGTCTGCGGCTTGCAGCTTAGTCGCCATCCCGCCAGTTCCTAACGTTGTTCCACTGCCACCCGCGATTTTGCGTAACGTGTCATCAATGGTTTTGACTTCTTTGATCAATTCAGCGTTAGGGTCTTTACGAGGGTCAGCGGTAAAAAGGCCTTTTTGGTCCGTTAACAGCAGTAACTTATTCGCCCCACATAAGATTCCAACTAATGCGGATAAATTATCATTGTCACCGACTTTAATCTCTGTTGTCGCCACCGCATCGTTTTCATTGACGATTGGAATGATATCGTTTTCAACCAGTGCATTAATGGTGTCTCGAGCATTGAGAAAGCGCTCACGATCGTCAAGGTCAGCTCGGGTCAGCAGCATTTGACCGATTTTGATGCCATAGATATCAAACAGCGACTCCCATGTTTGAATCAAGCGACTCTGCCCAACAGCCGCCAACAATTGCTTGCTCGCCATGGCATTGGGCAATGCGGGGTAACCAAGGTGTTCTCGGCCTGCAGCAATGGCACCTGAGGAAACCATTACCACTCGATGACCTTGTTTTTTTAGCTCTGCACATTGACGGGCTAACTCGACCATATGTGCTCGATCTAACGCCAACGTGCCACCGGTAAGCACACTTGTACCCAATTTCACAACCACAGTCTGTGATTGCGCAATGCTTGAATTCTGTTGATTCATTGTCATGGTGTCTTCTGATATGAAAAACAAATAATAGATTGGATGTTTTATCAATCAAACGGGGATTTAACAAGCAGAAAAGGCACGAAAAACGTACCTTTTTTGTATCTGAGGTTGTACCAAGCCTAGTTCATTAAGCGAACTCAAACGACTCTGTATGATAGTCCACAGTAAGTTTGAAGTGCTTTTCAAGTGTATCGATCAGTTTTTTATGGAAGGTACTTTGTGTCCCGTAGACTTCGTTAATAACGTTTTCTGGTAACGGGTCTGGCATCCAAACACCATCTTTGTTGTATTTCCCGATATGATATTTGGCAGTAAAGCCACCTTCTTCACGGGCCTCAAGATCCATCCACCATCCCCAGAACTCCCGTTTTTCTGGTGATTTCTTGTCATCGACACAAACGGATAAACAATCGAAGTAATAATGGCCTTCTTGCGACTGAGGTTCACGTAAATACGGCCCCACCGCTTTTAGTTTTGACATAAGACGAAAATGAGTCGGTCCCTGAGTTGTCGCAGGCATAAGAATCTCCATTTCTATAGCAAGTCTAATTCGTTATCAAAGGTAATAATTATTTTTCTATTAAAGTGCATTAAAGGGATGGGATTGGCTCATCATATCTAATAATGAGCCTAAATGTTGAGTGCTGCAGAGGTAATATGGCAACGAAATCGCCATCGACCCAAGACTTATAATCCATACAAGCAACAACACTATGCCTGTTCAGCGAGATGGTGTTGAGCGTATGTGTGCACTTCCACATGCCCTTTATAAGTCTTGACTAGATTAAACCGTTTGTCATCTTAATAATTCGTCCTCCAACCACTTTATCGCCAAATCGAGGGATTGCTCATAACCTTTTGTAATTGTTTTGGAACAAATTTTCTTTGCCTGACCATATTGGCTAAAAAGCGCAACCAGCTTGTTATCACTCAATGGCGATACAGGATCTCCTTCTAAACTCAGCGCTAAGATAGGCACTTTTGTTTTACGGCTGGTTAGAAAACCTTGTACTTTTAGCGACCAAGCCATCATTTGCCCAGCTAAGCTACGAATATCAACAGGCCCTTTACCTAAACGCGAAGCGAGCAAATCCAAGTACATTTTGGGCATTTCTTGTAATTTTTTAGGCGAGGAGAAGATATCGTGAACCGGAGCGCCAAGCGCCACACACGCTTTAATTTTATCTTGTTCCAAAAATGAAAGGCGGATCATCGCATTACCACCAAAGCGAAAACCAAGCAGACCGACTCGATGGTGATCCACCCACGGCAAAGAAAACAATTCATGCAAAATGGCCTGATGCAAACAGCTAGAATCTTCCGTCAGTGGCCAATGATTACTGTGACCTACCGAAGGCATATCTATCGTAAGCATTGCGATGTCTTTCGGAGCAAGGTGGTTTCGAAACAAACGCCACATATCGGTTTGTAAGCTATCTAGCCCACCACTCACCATCACCACCGGTAATTGCTTATCGGTACGAGGCAAATGTAAATTCACGATAATCTTATGCTTTTGAAAAGGCACTTCAATTTGTTTAATCGTATACCGCGTCTTTTCTGAGCCTTGCACATAGGCCTTGTTCGCTAACAATTGCGCTTGGTGAGCAAGATTGTCACCTTTAAGGTGAGGATAACCAGCAATACTAAAACATAAAGAAGCATTAAACAGCTCATCTGCCGCTTGTTCTGCTGCCATGTCTTGCGCTCTGCGTTGATGCTCCATGCCGAGCTTTATCCACTCAAAGGCCCAATTACCACTGTGATAGCCCATCACAGTATCTAACCAATTATCCTGAGTACGAGAGTTCTGCGAAGAAGAAATTTTTGACAGTACCTCGTCCATTTCAATCGGACATATTCCTTGCCATACCCATTGAAGACGCCTTAAGTGGCGATACCAAGCGCCTTGTTCAAACTCGCCTCTTTCATCCAAGAGCTTTTGGCTGGTTGGCATATATCGGGTCAACGCTGACGTCTCTTTCGCTTGCTTGTGTTTGACAAACAAAGTTTCGGAAAGGTTTTTACTGGTGTCTTCTGACATAAGGAGGATTCCAGGCAAGTAGCAATAGCGATAATAATAATAAAAAAAATACCCCGATAACGGGGTATTTCTCAAGATTTTTTGTGCAAACTTATTTTCGCTTGCGATTTACTGGCTCGACATACTGAATCGACATGTCCCAAGGTTGCTCAATCCATGTTTCTTGAGCAATATCGACCACGTAGTCATCCAGAAGCTCTTTACCCGATGGTTTAGCACATACCGCGATAAGTTTTGCTTTCGGGTACATCTCACGCAATTTACGCGCCGTGTCGCCGCTATCAACAAGGTCTTCAATGATCAAGTAACCTTCACCATCACCTTCTGGTGCTTTTAATACGCTCATATCACGCTGGTGATCATGGTCGTAGCTAGAGATACAGATAGTATCGACGTAACGAATGCCAAGTTCACGTGCTAATATCGCTCCAGGAACTAGACCACCTCGGCTCACAGCCCAAATGCCTTTCCATTGCTCAGCTGGCATTTGTTTTTCAGCCAATTCACGGCAGTAAGTCTGCATCGCGTCCCAAGTGATAATGAATTTCTGACTCATTTTAATAACCTAATAATTTCAAGTATTCACCTCCTCACACCAAAATGACCATGCAAATACGCAGTGGACCATTTTGTTACTCATTGAGGAGACTGGAATTTAGAGCTGCTTAGCCAGCGATTGTACCGAAACTGCTGGTTGATATCAAAGTTCAAGCACTTTGCCTCTCACAGTTACATAGCCATCAAATAAAAGAAGCTAAATTGCTGGATAAATCACACAAATCCAAAAAACAAAACCGATGTAAGCCTTCACTCACATCGATTATTAATTTCAAATTAACCAAAGATGTACTTAATAATAAAGATAGCGGCCATTAGCCAAACACTTAGCGAAACATCACGCCCTTTACCACTTAACAGTTTAATCGCAGCATAAGCGATAAAGCCTAAAGAGATACCTTCTGCAATCGAGAAAGTCAGTGGCATGACCAAACAAGTGACGACCACTGGAGCCGCTTCAGTGAGATCACGCCAATCGACAGAAACGAGGCCCGATAACATCAAAATAGCAACGTAGAATAATGCACCTGATGTCGCATAAGCTGGAATCATACCCGCAAGAGGAGAAAACAGTAGCGCCAGTAAGAAGAGAACGCCAACAACAACCGCAGTAAGACCCGTTCGACCACCAGCAGCCACACCAGAAACGCTTTCGATATAAGAAGTGGTGTTTGACGTCCCTAGTACTGCACCGACAGAAGTTGCCGTTGAGTCAGCAAGAAGTGCTTTATTCAAACGAGGAATATTGCCTTTCTCATCCGTCAGGCCTGCTTTTTGTGAGACGCCAACCAACGTACCTGCAGTATCAAATAAATCGACGAATAAGAAAGCAAATACAACCGAAATCATCCCCACTTCAAAGAGACCAGAAAAGTCTAATTGCATGAAAGTTGGCGCAATGCTTGGCGGCATTGACATCACTCCAGCCCACTGTACGTCACCAAAAATAAGCGCCAGAATCGTCACCGCTAGGATAGCGATCATCACCGCCCCTTTCACACCGCGATGAACTAAAGCAATCGTCAAGAAAAAGCCCAGCGCAGCAAGGACAGATTGCAGTGAAGTGATATTGCCCATTGAAACTAGGGTCGCTGGGTTATCGACAACCACGCCAGCATTTTTAAGAGCAATAAAGGCAAGAAATAGGCCGATACCTGCTGTGATACCAGTACGCAAAGAAAGTGGGATCGAATTAATGATCCACTCACGAATTTTGAACACACTCAGAAAGATAAATAGGACACCAGACACAAAAACAGCCGCCAATGCAACTTGCCATGTATAGCCCATGCCTAATACAACCGAATAGGTAAAGAAAGCATTCAACCCCATACCCGGCGCTTGAGCAATTGGGTAATTAGCGACGAGCCCCATGATAAAACAGCCAATAGCCGCAGCAAGACAGGTCGCAACAAAAACGGCACCGCGATCCATACCCGTGTCAGCAAGGATGGCTGGGTTTACAAAAATAATGTAAGCCATAGTTAGGAAGGTAGTAATACCTGCGATGATCTCAGTGCGCACATTGGTGCCATTCTCACTAAGTTTAAAAAGCCTTTCGAGCATGTTCGAATCCTGTAAAAGGTAAAAATTAAACGGTTGCGTAATCGATTGGCCGCAATTATAAAGTTATCAAATCACAAATTCCAGATAGAATTTTTATCTAAGCTAGATTTTTTCCTCAAATAAGATTGACAAACAAGAAAAAAGAAAAGATATAAATAAAAATCCCTTTAATTAACAACAACTAATAACAAAAACACCAACATAGCCCCATGAGTGAAAAACAATCAATGTTTTAAACTTTCAAACCCAAAACAGCCTATTATGCTATCAGTTCCTGTACAAAAGAGAGCTTTAATAAACTGCCTTATTATTCTTTCTAAACATCTGCAATATCACGACTTTAGCAAGATAATTAAGGGGGGATATCCCCAAATCACCTCAGATGCTGAACTCAACGAAACGTCTTTTTCAGGCGCTTCACCAAGCTAAAATCTTACGTCAGACAACATGGAAATAGAGTATGAGTATAAAAATTAGAGCATTGAGGAAAGATAGAAATGTTGAAAAAGATAGCAGTATTAAGAATAAGATAGATAAAAAAACGCCACTCAACGATGAGTGGCGGCGAATTATTTCAGCAGAAACTGACTAGCAGTAGAAACTGATTAGAAATTCCAATTTATGGGGTGAACAATCTGTTCAAGTCACATGCTTTGACTTCAATTAGTAACCAAAGCTTGTTGGGTAAGCAAAGTTACTGGTAAAAATTGAATCGTAATTCCAGAACATTGCACTTGGTAAACCTTTCATAAACATCACCTTTAAATCAATTCATTGTGTTAATTGGGTTGATTTCTCGGTTCCTTGGAGGCGATAAACGGACTCATCCTTTGAGCATTTGTTACTTTAATCATTTCATCATCATAAAGTGTGTTATCAATATAACATTAGGAAATTTATTTACAAGATAAAGTGACTTAAATCACAAAAATAAATCAAAAACTGACTAACCCCACCCTCATAGCTGTAATAAAACTACACAAGCCATATGCAACCAGATCTTAATTGACATTTCTTGTTTCACTATAAATTACCATTATTGACATTAAGCTCATTTAGTTGACAATCACTTTTTGACAAAGCTATTCGCTTAGAGCAACGACTACTCGCCAAGACCAACTAATGGTATGCTGGATGTCATCTAAAGCGTAAAATTCGCCGCATTTAATGCTGATATCCCCATAATGACTAGGGATTGCATTTGGCAAAACACATAAAAAGGAGTCTTCTGTGTCTGAATTCCATTCTGAGATCAGTGCGTTATCCCCAACTCCCCTTTGGCAGTTCTTCGATAAAATCTGTTCTATTCCTCACCCATCAAAGCATGAAGAAGCGCTTGCACAGTACATCGTTAACTGGGCAACGGAACAAGGTTTTGATGTACGACGTGACCCTACGGGCAACGTATTCATTAAAAAACCAGCAACGCCAGGCATGGAAAATAAAAAAGGCGTTGTACTTCAAGCGCACATCGATATGGTGCCGCAAAAAAATGAAGATACGGATCACGATTTTACCAAAGACCCAATTCAACCTTACATCGATGGTGAATGGGTAACAGCAAAAGGAACCACGTTAGGTGCCGACAACGGCATGGGTATGGCATCTTGTCTTGCTGTACTTGCTTCTAATGACATCAAACACGGCCCAATTGAAGTCTTGCTAACGATTGACGAAGAAGCGGGTATGACAGGTGCATTTGGTCTGGAACCAGGCTGGTTAGAAGGCGACATACTTCTGAATACCGATTCCGAGCAAGAAGGTGAAGTCTACATGGGTTGTGCTGGTGGTATCGATGGTGAAATGACATTCGATATTACTCGCGATTCACTTCCTGCAGGTTTTGTTACTCGTCAACTCACTCTAAAAGGTTTAAAAGGCGGTCACTCAGGATGTGACATCCATACGGGCCGTGGAAACGCAAATAAGCTGATTGGTCGTTTCTTAGCTGGACATGCCCAAGAATTAGATCTGCGTCTTATCGAATTCCGTGGTGGTAGCCTGCGTAATGCTATACCGCGTGAAGCATTTGTTACTGTTGCTCTTCCACAAGAAAATCAAGCTAAATTAGCCGAGCTGTTCCAAAACTACACAGCACTTTTAACGGCAGAACTTGGTAAAGTAGAAACCAACATTGTCACCTTCAACGAAGCAATGACTACCGATGCGAAGGTGTTTGCAGTAGCCGATCAACAACGCTTCATTGCCGCACTCAATGCTTGTCCAAATGGTGTGATGCGCATGAGTGACGAAATAGAAGGCGTGGTTGAAACATCGCTCAATGTAGGTGTGATTACCACGGAAGAAAACAAAGTCACAGTCCTGTGCCTTGTTCGTTCATTGATTGATTCTGGCCGTAGTCAAGTAGAAAGCATGCTTCATTCAGTAGCAGAGCTAGCAGGTGCAAGCATTGAGTTTTCTGGTGCTTATCCGGGCTGGAAACCTGATGCGGATTCAGAGATCATGGCGATCTTCCGTGATATGTATGAAGGCATTTACGGCCACAAGCCAAACATTATGGTGATCCATGCGGGCCTTGAATGTGGCTTATTTAAAGAACCTTACCCAAATATGGATATGGTCTCTTTTGGACCAACCATTAAATTCCCTCATTCACCAGATGAAAAAGTGAAAATTGATACTGTTCAACTTTTCTGGGATCAAATGGTTGCTCTACTAGAAGCTATCCCTGAAAAAGCCTAATTAGCAAAATAGCCTAATGGCGAGAAAGCTAAAACGAACGCTAAAACACAAGGGGCACTGTCTGTGCCCCTTTCTTGTTTGAGTCAGAATTTATACTCGGTTTTGGCTATAAGCCATTAACTCATCTATCGATGTTTGTGCAACCACTTCACCATCAATGTAATAAGTCACAAATTCACCTTCACGCACACCCATCAATGTCGCTTTATCGCCATTGTTGTAAGTAATGTCCATCATCACCGTGCTTTCATCAATCTGATGCATCTGGCCTTTTTCAATAATACGGTTATTTGTAATAGGGCCAACTGGAGCCGTGGTCAGAGATTTATCCAACTTGTGGTTAATATCAAGGTAAGTATCCATCTTGGTATCAAAGATATGAGGTTTACCATTGATTGGGTTTTTCCCCGTCCAGAACTCAAGAGAGTTAAACACGATGTAATCAGCTGCAATAGCGACACCATAGATAGGTGCCATCAGCATGTTAAGTCCACCACGAGCGTAACGATTATCTACCGCTTTTAGGTTCACTTGCATCACATAACCTGTGACAGCATTACTACCAACGCAGCCAGACAGTGCAACCGTTGCAGCAGTCAACACGCCAACTTTAGCCATTACCTTATTCATTAGAGCCTCTCATTTGCATAACCTAGGGTCAAAAATTCGGCGCATCTTACTCAATATAAACCAGAGTTAAAAGTCAAAATCTAAAAAATAAAAAACGTTGTTTTTAATAAAAATCGGCAACCATTCATGCTATATATGCATTCACCATCAAAACTGAGAAATTCTATTTATTTATTACAAAAACAACCCCATTCTTGCTACAAACTAGCCATCATTGGCCAAAAATTGACCAGCTCGATAAAAAATATTGTTCGTCACAGTAAGAAGAATGATTAGTCCGATTGAATGGCTATTGCTACATTGTTGGTACTTAAATTGAACGATTTTATTTAACAGAGATGTGTTATGGCCAGAAGTAAAAAAAGCAAAGTGTTTGAGTTACTCGGACATCAAATCCAACCAGGACAGCGTTTAGAAACCGAGTTTGAAGCAGCACAACTTTACACCCATTCACCACTTTCTATTCCTGTAGAAGTGATTCATGGAGAGCAAGCAGGTCCGGTATTAATGATCAATGCAGCCATCCATGGTGATGAGCTCAATGGTGTTGAAGTCGTACGCCAAATGATCAACCTTTTAGACCCTAAAAAACTCAAAGGGACAGTGATTGCTGTACCTATCGTTAACGTTTTTGGTTTTATTCATAAGTCTCGCTACCTACCCGATCGTCGCGATCTTAACCGCTGTTTTCCTGGTAGTGAGAAAGGTGCTTTAGCTTCTCGCATGGCGCATGGCTTCTTCAATAATATAGCTAAACGCTGTGACTACATTCTAGATTTACATACTGGCGCAATTCACCGTACCAACTTGCCACAGATTCGCGCTAACTTAAGCAATCCAGAAACGTTACGTATTGCCAAAGCCTTTGCGACCCCTGTGATTGTCGATTCCGCCCTGCGGGATGGCTCGCTGCGCAGTGAGGCAGAAAAATGTGATATCCCTGTCCTTACCTACGAAGCGGGTGAAGCTTTGCGTTTTGATCCACTCTCAATTAGCGCAGGGGTATTAGGCGTTCAACGTGTGATGCAAGCGATTGGCATGCTTCGCGCCAGCCGTAAAAAACTACCAACACCGATCATCGCAAAATCGACCAGTTGGGTTCGTGCACCCGGTAACGGCATTTTACGAACTGTGGTAAACCTGGGTGATAAAGTTGAAGAAGGCGAAACTCTCGCTTACATCAGCTCTCCACTCGGTCATGATGAAGTTGAGCTGCTTGCCCCCAAAGGTGGTATTGTGATTGGCCAACAAACGTTACCACTCGTCAATGAAGGGGATGCTATTTTTCACCTTGCTTACTTCAAACAAGATGATGAAATGGTCGAACAAACGGTAGAAAGTTACATCGAAGAGCTGACTGAGCTGGATATTGAGCAGGTCACAACGGGCCAAATCCCTCTCGAAGTCACTCCGTAATTCAGTTTCTAAAGAGAAACAGACTTATTAGCAAATGATCTTTTGAACTCATTTTCGAGCTCACGTTTGCCGCGAATCGTTGGCAAGAGATACAAAGGTATAGATACAAAAAAGGCAGCTTAAGGAACCCCTTGCTGCCTTTCGTCATTACTGCTCGCTAACTCCGAGCAAGACCTCGATTACTCGTCATCCGCTTCTGCTTCGCGAGCTTTACGTTCCACTTGTTTACGTAATTTCGCCGCTAGTTGCTCTGCTTCACGCTCTTGACGTTGAACTGCTTTACGTTCGTTACGAACAACTTGGTTTTCAATGAAACCCGCCAGTTCTTTTTCAGCCCAAGCTTGTGCTTTCTCTTCACTCTCAAAACCCGTTTCACGCTTTGAAACGACCGTTTTACGTGACGTCACTTGGCGAGTGATCTCAGCGCTCCAACCATTACGTTTTTCAGTGACTCGAATAGCAAATTTTGGATTTTTAGACATGTTCTTTATTCCTAAGGGATTTAGGGCCTGCTGACCTTGTATTAGGGATTCGGTCAACGTGATTCACTCCATCGATGCTGAGTTGCTCAAGACCATCCCTTGTTAAGCGCGGTATTAGAGCACAAAAGTAATCGAAACGCTGCAAGTTTTTTATTTAGGTCCTAGTTCCTAGGGTCCTAGATCCTAGGTTTTAGGGTCCTAGGGCCTTCTTCCTAAGCGAAGCGCTCTGTATTCCGTATCCAGCCACATCCCCAAGCTCTAATCCAGTCCACAAAGCAAACAGCGCGCGCGAATCTAGGTCCTAGGGTCCTAGATCCTAGGTTTTAGGACCTTCCCTCTAAGCGAAGCGCTCTGTATTCCGTATTCAAGCCACATCCCCAAGCTCTAATCCAGTCCACAAAACAAACAGCGCGCGCGAATCTAGGTCCTAAGGCCTAGGATCCTAGGGTCCTAGGTTTTAGGGCCTTCCCCTAAGCGAAGCGCTCTGTATTCAAGCCACATCCCTAAACTCTAATCCGGTCCACAAAACAAACAGCGCGCACGAATCTAGGTCCTAGGGTCCTAGGGTCCTAGATCCTAGGACCTTCCCTCTAAGCGAAGCGCTCTGTATTCCGTATTCAAGCCACATCCCTAAGCTCTAATCCAGTCCACAAAACAAACAACGCGCGCGAATCTAGGTCCTAGGTCCTAGGGTCCTAGATCCTAGGTTTTAGGGTCCTAGGGCCTTCTTCCTAAGCGAAGCGCTCTGTATTCCGTATTCAAGCCACATCCCTAAGCTCTAATCCAGTCCACAAAACAAACAACGCGCGAATCTAGGTCCTAGGACCTAGATCCTCGGTTTTAGGGTCCTAGGACCTATCCCCTAACAATTAACCGATGTTCTTACGTGCGTTTTGGAACATACGCATCCAAGCGCCATTTTCCCCCCAACCTTCTGGTGCCCATGAGTTAGCCACTGTGCGGAATACTCGCTCAGGGTGTGGCATCATGATCGTCACGCGACCATCTTGAGTTGTCAGGCCTGTAATCGCATTTGGCGAACCGTTCGGGTTATTCGGGTACTGCTGAGTTGGATTACCGTGGTTATCAACGTAACGAACAGCAACCGTTCCAGAAGCTTCAAGCGCCGCTAAGTGGTCAGTGTCACGAACTTCGACACGGCCTTCACCGTGAGACACCGCGATTGGCATACGAGAACCCGCCATACCGTCGAAGAAGACGGAATCCGACTTCTGAACTTCAACAAGACTGAAACGCGCTTCAAAACGCTCCGATTCATTACGCACAAAACGTGGCCATAAGTCTGCGCCAGGAATCAGTTCTTTTAGGTTCGATAGCATCTGACAACCATTACATACCCCTAAAGAGAAGGTATTGTCACGATTGAAGAAGCTTTGGAACTGCTCACGAGCTTGTGCATTGAAGAGGATCGACTTCGCCCAACCTTCACCGGCACCCAATACGTCCCCGTAAGAGAAACCGCCACAAGCAACAAGTCCGTGGTACTCATCAAGAACCGCTTGACCAGTAAGGATATCGCTCATGTGAATATCAGTTGCTTCAAAACCAGCACGGTCAAAGGCTGCTGCCATCTCAACGTGAGAGTTAACACCCTGCTCACGCAGAATTGCCATCTTAGGCTTAGCGCCAGTATTTACCATAGAACCAGCGATGTAAGGCGCTGCGATGTCTTCATTTACATCGAAGCTTAGCTTCACGTTCAGACCCGGATCGGTATCGTCTTTCTTCGCTTCAAACTCTTGGTCAGCACAAGCTGGGTTATCACGTAGACCTTGCATCTTGTGCGTCGTTTCTGCCCAAATAGTACGTAGCTCAGTACGAGAACGCTCCAGAAGCACTTCCTCACCAGACGTAATCACAAAACGGTCTGATTGTTCCACGCGACCAATGACATGCGAGCATGCCTCAAGACCATTTGCAGCCAGTGTAGATAACACCGCATCTAAGTCATCGTTTTTAACTTGAACAACCGCACCCAGTTCTTCGTTAAATAAAGCGGCAAGCGCATCGTTGCCATGTTCTGAAGCAATAAGATCTGCAATATTGGCTTGCACACCACAATGACCAGCGAAAGCCATTTCTGCTAGTGTGACGAACAGACCACCATCCCCTTTATCGTGGTAAGCCACCAATTTGTCATTGAGTACCAAAGATTGCATCGCCTCGAAGAAACCTTTTAGTTGCTCAGCGTTATCCACATCAGCTGGTTTATCACCTAATTGCTTGTAAACTTGAGCCAGCGCAGTCGCACCAAGGCGGTTCTTGCCATTACCAAGGTCAATAAGCACCAAAGACGTTTCACCTTTATCGCAACGCAATTGAGGGGTCACTGTCTTGCGCACATCTTCAACGCGAGCAAAAGCGGTGATCACCAGTGACAAAGGTGACGTCACCTCTTTGCTCTCACCGTTTTCTTCCCATTTAGTCTTCATTGACATTGAATCTTTGCCAACAGGAATCGTTAAGCCAAGTGCAGGACACAACTCTTCACCGACCGCTTTAACCGCTTCATAAAGGCCCGCATCTTCACCAGGATGGCCCGCTGGAGACATCCAGTTTGCTGACAATTTAATATGCTTAATGTCACCAATGTCTGTCGCAGCAATATTGGTCAGTGATTCGCCCACAGCAAGACGTGCAGAAGCCCCAAAATCAAGCAGCGCAACCGGTGTACGTTCACCCATCGACATCGCTTCGCCGTGGTAAGTATCATAACTCGCAGCAGTAACCGCACAGTTAGCGACGGGCACCTGCCATGGACCAACCATCTGATCACGCGCCACTAAACCTGTGACAGAGCGGTCACCAATGGTGATGAGGAAGGTTTTTTCTGCTACAGCTGGAAGGCGAAGAACGCGATCAACCGCTTGGTTCAGTTCGATACCATCACGAACAATCGCTGGGCTCTCCACTTTCAGCGTTGTCGCTTCGCGGTGCATCTTTGGTGGCTTGCCAAGTAGGATATCCATTGGCATATCGATTGGAGTGTTGTCAAAATGTGCATCTTCTAGCGTAAGATGACGTTCTTCAGTGGCAACACCAACGACCGCATACGGTGCGCGTTCACGTTTACAGATCGCTTCAAACGCCGCCATATTTTCTGGAGCAACAGCCAAAACGTAACGCTCTTGCGATTCATTACACCAAATTTCTAGTGGGCTCATACCCGGCTCATCATTCGGTACATCACGCAACTGGAACTTACCACCACGCTCACCATCATCGACAAGCTCAGGTAGGGCATTCGAAATACCACCCGCACCGACATCGTGAATAAACGCAATCGGGTTCTCTTCACCCAATTGCCAACAACGGTCGATGACTTCCTGACAGCGACGCTCCATTTCTGGGTTCTCACGTTGTACAGAAGCGAAGTCGAGATCTTCCGCTGACTGACCCGATGCCATTGAAGAAGCAGCACCACCGCCAAGGCCGATGTTCATCGCTGGGCCACCAAGGACAATTAAGCTTGCACCAACAGGGATCTCTTTTTTCTGTACGTGCTCATCACGGATGTTACCCATACCACCAGCGATCATAATTGGCTTATGGTAACCACGCACTTCTTCACCTGCGTGAGACGTCACTTTTTCTTCGTAAGTACGGAAGTAACCCAAAAGATTCGGGCGACCAAATTCGTTGTTGAAAGCCGCCCCACCAAGCGGACCTTCTAGCATAATGTCGAGAGCATTAACGATACGGCCTGGCTTACCAAAGTCGGATTCCCATGGCTGTTCAAAACCTGGAATACGCAAGTTAGAGGTCGTAAAGCCAACCAGACCTGCTTTAGGTTTACCGCCTATACCTGTTGCGCCTTCATCACGAATCTCACCACCAGAGCCTGTTGAAGCACCTGGCCACGGAGAAATCGCGGTTGGGTGGTTGTGCGTTTCTACCTTCATCAAGATATGAGCATCTTCGTGATGGTAGTGATACTGACGTGTTTTTGGATCTGGGAAGAAACGACCAACTTTTGAACCCGTCATCACTGCCGCGTTATCTTTATAAGCAGACAACACATGATCTGGTGTGGTTTCAAACGTATTCTTGATCATCTTGAACAAAGACTTAGGTTGATCAACCCCATCAATGGTCCAATCGGCATTAAAAATTTTATGACGACAGTGCTCAGAGTTCGCCTGTGCAAACATCATCAATTCAATATCATTAGGGTTACGGCCCAGTTTGGTAAAGCTTTCCACTAGGTAATCAATTTCATCTTCAGCTAACGCTAAACCAAGGGAAACGTTTGCTTCTTCAAGCGCAAGACGACCACCAGCTAAGATATCAACGTGTGCCACTGGTGCAGGCTCAGCAACAGTAAATAAAGCCGCAGCCGATTCTAGGTCGGTAAACACCACTTCCATCATACGATCATGAACGAGCGTTTTTAGAGTCTCAAGTTGAGCGTTAGACAATGGGGTAGAAGTTGTAATATAGAAAGCCGTACCACGTTCAAGGCGCTTAATCTTATCTAAGCCACAGTTAATTGCGATATCGGTAGATTTAGAAGACCAAGGGGAAATAGTGCCAGGGCGAGGCGTAACAAGCAGAAGAGTTCCTTGAGGTTCATGCTCTTCGATAGTAGGACCGTAAGTCAGCAGCTTTTCCAGTTTTTCTAACTGCTGGGCATCAAGATCAGATTTCAGATCGGCAAAGTGCATAAACTCGGCATAAATGTCGGTTACAGGTAGGTCTTGTTCACGACAAAGTTCCAATAGTTTGTTAACACGAAACTCGGACAGAGCTGGGGAGCCACGCAAAATTCTCATGAGCTTAGGTCTCTTATGCAATTGATTAAGGTAAAATTGGAATAAACTCAAACATTTAAATTAGAAAAATTCGAAGTTATACCGATTCAACCTCTGGTTGCGAGCGCATTATATAGCAATTGTTTTTGTGATGTAACACCAAAAGCAACCGTTTGCGTCTTTTTTTATCGAATTTGAATTTATCACTCAAATGATGATAATTCACACAAACTGACATAATCTCAGTTTGATTCACTTTGCCCGTCTTGTGTGCTTTGATATAAAGGCAGTCAGATATTTTTGAGATAGACCAAATCAATGCAAAAAAGCCCATTACACCGATTCAAGCGAAGTGCCCTACTGTTTCTAAGCGTATTGCTTCTCTCCGCTTGTCAGATCGAATCTGAACCCAAAAGTGAGTTGGAACGAATTCAAGCTCGCGGCGTTCTGCGTGTGGGGACGTTAAACAACCAGTTGTCATATTATATTGGCCCAGATGGTCTTGCCGGTTTGGACTATGAACTTGCACGTCAATTTGCTAAACAGCTCGGGGTTAAGCTAGAGATCAAACCCGCTTTTCGTCAGGCCGATCTTTTCCCTGCATTGAACAAAGGCGAAATTGATATTATTGCAACAGGTCTTAATCAAACATCTCAGGCAGTAAAACGCTTCCGTCCTGCTCCTGCCTATTATTACGTCAGCCAACAAGTGGTATATAAAAAAGGCCAACGTCGCCCAAGGGACATCAAACAGCTGATCGACAACCTAAATGCGCATAATAAAAAAGTCGACGAAGGTAAAGCCCCCGCCGAGCAAGCCGTGTTTCAAATTGTTGAACAATCTCAATTTGTGCCCACTTTAAGCGGATTACAAAAAGATTTTCCTGAGCTGAAATATGAGATTGTCAGTGATGCAGATAATCGTGATTTACTCAAAGATGTAGCGAACGGCGATCTGCGTTTCACCGTTGCAGATTCCGTAGAATTGTCGCTTGCTCAGCGTCTCTACCCCGATTTAGCTCTAGCTTTTGAACTCACAGAAGACCAACCCGTTTCTTGGTTTACCCGCCGCTCCGAGGATGAAAGCTTGTACGCTATGCTGATCGAATTTTTCGGTGGCATTCAGCAATCGGGAGAACTTGCGACACTGGAAGAAAAATACATTGGCCACATTGAAAGCTTTGATTATGTCGATACACGTGCTTTCATTCGCGCGCTAGATAACAAGTTACCTAAGTGGTCCCCACTGTTCCAAAAATACAGTGAAGAATTCGATTGGCGTTTAATTGCGGCTCTGGCTTACCAAGAGTCTCATTGGGATCCAAAAGCAAAATCACCGACAGGTGTGCGCGGTATGATGATGCTAACCCTACCCACAGCCAAAAGCGTTGGGGTGACCGATCGATTGGATCCAGAACAAGCGATTCGTGGTGGCGTTGAGTACCTGCGCCGCATCGTGGCTCGTGTCCCTGACTCGATTAATCAACATGAAAAAATTTGGTTTGCTCTGGCTTCGTACAATATTGGCTATGGGCACATGATGGATGCCAGACGCTTGACGAAGTCTCAAGGAGGCGATCCTAATGCTTGGGCTGACGTCAAAGAACGCTTGCCACTCCTTCGTCAGAAACGCTATTACAGCCAAACACGTTATGGCTATGCGCGTGGGGATGAAGCGCGTAACTACGTTGAAAATATCCGCCGTTATTACCAGTCGATCTCCGGACGAGTCAGCCAACGCACTGACATTGAAGAAGAGAGCACGGAGCTTCAAGTGATTCCGCCATTGGAGGCAGAAGAAAATCTAGCCACTGACAACCAAACTCTGTTGGAAGATGGGTCAGAAATCAAGGTTGAGTTAGAAACGAACACAGCAATCAGTGCAAGCGAGTCAGCCAAAAAACAATTAGACGACGCTGAACACAAAGACCCCAAATCACCCATTGCTCCTCCAGCGAGCAGTGATAGCAAATAGACTGACCGATGACATTGTTCACCAATAACATTGACCACTAATAACATTGACCACCGTGTCAGTCATCGATATTGAGCTTGCTAAAGCCAGCGCGAGCAAGCTCAATATTACTGAGTCGTATGGTTACTTTTTTCGCTGAGTTATTTTTTGCGCTGAGTTGCCTGTTTCGCTTGCGCATTTTTCACACGTTCAGAAGCCTGCTTACTCTGCAAGGCTTGGTGCTCAACCAAGGCTTTTTCTGCCTGCTTCTTAGCTTTAATCTCTTTGCGTCGACGTTTAAAAAACGCTTGTAGCTGAGCCCGGCATTCCGCTTCTAACAAACCGCTCTCCACTGTGGCATAGTGATACGCGGCCTGACTTTCAAATAAGTTCAGTACCGTACCCGCAGCGCCAGCTTTGAGATCAGGAGCGCCATAGACAACGCGCTTCACTCGACTGTGCAATAACGCCCCTGCACACATTGGGCATGGCTCTAAGGTAACGTATAAAGTGGTCTCTAATAATCGGTAATTTTCCAGTGTCTCGCCGGCTTTGCGCAAGGTCTGGATTTCAGCATGAGCCGTTGCATCATGGGCACAAATAGAGCGGTTCCACCCTTCGGCGATAATGTTGCCATCTTTGACCAGTACAGCCCCAACAGGCACTTCACCTTCCGCCTCGGCTTGCTCAGCAAGAGCCATGGCACGGCGCATAAATTGTTCGTCTTGAGAAGTGAATTGATGGTCTGACAAAGAAAACTCCGATACGTGGGATAAAGCCATTGAGTGAGTAAGCGGAATTTTAACCTGAGCGGCGAGGAAGGAAAAGGATTACAAAAAACAAATATAAGGGGTTTAGGGCCTAGGACCCTAGGAACTAGGACCCTAGAAACTAGAACCCTAGGAACTAGGACCCTAGGAACTAGGACCCTAGGAACTAGGACCCTAGGAACTAGGACCCTAGGAACTAAAACCCTAGGAACTAAAACCCTAGGAACTAGAACCCTAGGAACTAGGACCCTAGGAGCTAGGACCTAGGACCTAGGAACTAGGAACTAGAACCCTAGGAACTAAAACCCTAGGAACTAGGAACTAGAACCCTAGGAACTAAAACCCTAGGAACTAGAACCTAGGAACTAGAACCTAGGAACTAGAACCCTAGGAACTAAAACCCTAGGAACTAGGACCTAAAAACCTAGGACCTAGGACCTAGGACCTAGGACCTAGGACCTAGGACCTAGGACCTAGGACCTAGGACCCTAGGAACTAGAACCTAGGAACTAGAACCTAGGAACTAGAACCCTAGGACCTAAAAACCTAGGACCTAAAAACCTAGGACCTAGGACCTAGGACCTAGGACCTAGGACCTAAAAACCTACATCGTATAGGTATAAGGCGCTTGAATACCCAATGGAATACCTAACATCCAGTACACCACAAGGAACACAGACCAACCAATCAACATCGCGATGGAGAACGGCATCATGAGAGAAGCCAAAGTACCAATGCCCGTTGATTTCACATAACGTTGGCAGTACACCACCACCAGCGGGAAGAACACCATCAATGGTGAAATAATATTCGAAACCGAATCACCCACACGGTAAGCCGCTTGTGATAGCTCTGGAGAAATCCCCACTGCCATCAGCATAGGCACAAGAATTGGACCAATTAACGCCCACTTCGCAGAAGCAGAACCAATCAAAAGGTTAACCGAAGCCGTCAATAGAATCATACCAATAATGGTTGCTTCACCTGGTAAGTTCATCGCTTTTAATCCTTCCGCTCCATACAAGGCAAGCATGGTACCAATGTTAGATTGAGCGAAAGCAGACAAGAACTGAGCACAGAAGAACGACATCACGATGTAAGCCCCCATGGTAGCCATGGTGTCAGACATTGCTTTGATAATATCGTTACTGGTTTTAAACGTCCCTGCCACTCGGCCGTAAACATAGCCGGGAATAATGAACAGGATAAATATCAATGGCACAATTGATTTCATGATCGGAGCAGAAAACGCCGTGATCTCACCATTTGGAGAGCGCAAAGCTGAGTTCTCTGGCCATACCGCAGCGATCAATAGCGCAATACCAGCCAACATCGCCCAACCCGCATAGCGGAAGGCTTTAGATTCAAGTTCTGTGAAAGACCCCAGATCCGGCGCTTTTTCTGCATCTTCATCCACTGGAGTATGCGCCAAACGAGGTTCAATGATTTTCTCTGTCACATACCAACCAATCGCCACAATAATTACTGACGATAAACCGGTAAAGAAAATGTTCGCCAGAGGGTTAACGATGTAGTCAGGATCGAGTACTTGAGCAGCGGTTTGGGTAAAGCCAGCTAATAAAGGATCAATTCCAGATGGAATAAAGTTAGCTGAGAAGCCGCCAGATACCCCTGCAAAAGCAGCAGCAATACCTGCTAAAGGATGACGACCTGCGGCATGGAAAATAATACCGCCCAATGGTATCACCAACACATAACCCGCATCCGCTGCAGTATGAGAAACAATCGCCACAAGGATCAGCATTGGGGTTAACAGTTTTGCTGGAGTAAAATTCAGCATCTTCTTAAGGCCAGTAGTAATAAAGCCTGAAGAGTCAGCCACCCCCACACCTAGCATAGCGACTAACACAATCCCTAATGGTGCAAAACTTGTAAAGGTTGTCACCATATTGGCTAAAAAGCTGGCTAATGCTTCACCAGTGAGAAGGTTGGTAACGGTTAACGCTTCCCCTGTTCGTGGGTTAGGTAAATCAAAAGAAACATTAGATAACAGCGCAGATGCACCCCAAGTGATGATCAACGCCCAAAAGAATAAAATAGCAGGATCAGGAATTTTATTACCGACTCGCTCAATAAAGTTAAGAAAACGGTCGATGCCACCTGATTTACGCGGCGGCGGTGTCTTGATAGTTTGGCTACTCATGGTAACTCCATCGAATAATGATTAATCCATGGCTCATCGTAATTTATACGGCCTTATAGTTCATCATTCTATTAAATGTCGATTATGAAAGCACAGAGTTCTAGCTAAGAATAAATATCTAGATACATATTTTCCAAAAACACCACAACAATAAACAAAAAGAACAATAAAACCCAACATTGGGTAACAACATAAAAACCCATCTATAACATTCACAATGCAGTGTAGTTCATAAAAAACCAATCAATGCTAATTCTCAAATTCATTGAAGCGTGACAGCATAGTATGCAACTCGACCGATTGTGTCTGCTCTAAACGGTTTTGCCAAGTCGCGGTCATAACCACCGATTTAAGTGAACTCGATCCTTCCTCTGCTGTTGCTTGCCAACTCAGAGTATAATTGCCTGCCGTGTAAGAGCCCGATGTAATCGTTGAAAATTGAGCACTCGATACCGTTGATAATGCATCTGAAGCACCGCGAGTGCGAAACCACTCTAGTTGATTTTCTGCCAGTCGCAACGCTTCGATACTATGCAAGGCGTAATCCGACTGACGCTCAATAAATACTTGCAGTTTGAGTAATCCTAATCCGCCAATACTGACCAAAAGCAAGCTGACCAGTACTTCAATCAAACTGAATCCTCGTGAAGATCTAATCATGCCAAGATCCACCAAGCCACTCTAAGCGGGCGGTGTGCTTTTGGCTTTTCTGTTGATTATAAGCAGGAATCAAAGAGCCATTGAGCTTAATGGTTCTACCTAATGCGTCGACGCCAATTGCGCCATCTAAGTACAAGGCACTATCAAGTAACCAACTGTATTGTTCAAATCGCTCATCCACATCATGGGCCTGAAAACTTAACGGAGTGACGCCAATTTGCGCACGCGATTGATGTAAATCGCGCCATTTTTCGAGCACATCAAAATCAGACTCAGAAGGCAGATATTGATAAATCAAGCCATCAAAAATACTCAGTCCTTTGCTGTACAGTAAGCCTCGATGAATGATCAGTTGCACGGCATTGTCTACAGGTTGGGAATAAGAACCGAAAATATTCCCCTCTATAGCACAATTGCCTTCCACCCAGAATCGCCGTTTACCTGCTAAATACGCGTCATGGAGTTGAGTATGGCAATGATGTACCCACCCTTGTGGACTGTAGTCAACATTCGAACCATCAAACACCGCACCTTGAGGATCATGAGCAATATCACTTTTCAGTTTTGCCGCATTGGCCGCGTTATATGTCATGCCAAATAAGTCCCTAAAAGCAGATATTCCAAGGACATTTTCCTCAATATCCGCTCCTTTGTATGGACCAAGCCCCGCGAGAGATGGAGCCCTAAGCGAATCGTAAAGGTTGGATTTATGCGTAGGCTGGCAAACAAAGTTTGCAGCGCCAAATGGCCCTGTTGCATGAGCACTCTCCGTGCTATCAACGGTGAAAAAGTGCTCATCAGTACCCGATGGGCTAGCAATATACTGCACCGCTCCACCAGAAATAATCGATGTACACTGGCTACTCAAAGGATCGCCTTGCGCGTACGGAATCACATGCATTGACCCGGTCAGTTCCACCGCGGCACTGGTTTTTATCATCGCATTGAGCACAGAGTTCACCTGAGCTATCGTCTTATTTAGCGTAATGTTGTCATACGTAGAAACCACGCGATATTGCTCATCATCGCGCTTTTCTATCGTTACCTGAGCCTTGCAGCCCGATACAGAAACAGCAGACGAAACAGGCAAGGCCACGACTCCTTCTATAACTTGAAAATAAGCACATTCTAAGCCTCCCTCTGCAATCCAATGCGCTTGCCTCGATTGGATTTCATTATTGGCACGCTTAATCTGATACCAAAGCGATCGATACGCTCCCATCAGCATCATCAGCATAGCAATCAATAACGCACTGACCGTCACCAAGATCACAGCCCCACTCTGACGCTTCATTATTGCCAGTTCCTTTGCTTGATAGTGAAAGATTGTGAGGTGTGCTTGTCTTCAAAGCCCGCCAAATGAGTGGATAGAGTAATGTTAACCAAAAGACTGCTTGCTTGTTCACCGCGTAGAAGCTGAGTAGACACGGTAAATTTATCGAGCTCAATTTGGCTAGAGTCAAATGCCTGAAAGCAGCTTCGTGAACCACTTAGCTGCGTCACCTCCTCGATATGCCAGACTCGGTTCATGTCTTTTTGGCAAATAAACAATGATTCAGGTTGCTCAGCTCTGCGTTCATAGACAACATTTCGATATATGGGCTCATTGCCGCTCATCTCATCATAATAAGCATAAGCCACCAAGATGCGCTGTTCATCGATCAAGGTGTAAATGCTGTGGTTTGCTCCCGATAACGTAACAGAGTGCCCTAACTCACCATTAAACCCTCCACGCTGCAGATCATTTTTGAACGCTTGCATCACACTGGCCGTATTCTGCAACAGCATCAGGTCCTTTGCGCGCATCAATGCACTTTTGTTCGCACTGATGTACAACGCACTGATCGCCGACAAAGCTAGCCCACCTAATAGTGCCGCGATCATAAACTCAATCAAACTTGCTCCTTTGAGCGCCTTTGCTGTTGTATTAGCTATAGGCATAAGGGGTAGCCAAAATGCTGTTGGGTCGGATGATCACTGCAAATGCGCACCCGGCCAGAGAGAGTGTGAGAAATGACTTTTAACGCTTTCTCAGGAGAGCCCGTCGGGTAAAAGCGAATATTGCCTGAAGAAGGCCTACCGTGGACATCACCAAAACTGATTTGATCGGAAACATAATGAAAAGAAACCGCAATCCCTGTAAAAGCCTGACCGGAAAAAGAAGACAATACCCTTCCCGCCTCTGGTGTGCTGCTATTCGTCAGGTCGATTCGCCACTCACCCTGTGTCGAGTCTTGCTCAGAGGTAAAAGTATGCGCCCATAACCTTTCTCTACGCAGCACAGCCTGAGATTTACTGTGGATCATAAAATGATGCAATTGATTGGCCAAACGCTGCATTTTATGGCTTTCAAACCATCGCTGAAAAGAAGGAATCGCCGTATTTAATAAGATCCCACATACGGTGATCATGATAAGCATCTCTAGTAGTGTAAACCCGCGAGGCATTTCCCAAATTCTCATGTAAGCAGCAATAGTGCATCAATTGACCTTGCACAGATGCTAACACCGAAGAAAAATAGACGTAAAAGAGAAGGGGAAACGACTCGTCATGATTCGAATTAATGAGTGTAACGTCTACAACAAACGACGACATGGGATGACACTCATCGAACTATTAATGGTACTGGCCATCATTGCACTGATCAGCGTTATCGCCTACCCAAGCTATCAAGAGCGTATTCTGCGCGCACATAGAATTGTCGCACTCAGTGATCTGGCTCGAATTCAGTTATCACTTGAAACCACTTACAACAACGGCTATCAATGGAGTCACCTTGTTTCGGCAGAGGGTTGCCTAATTTGTGAATCTGATCCTGACCGCTTTGCTTTTTCGATTGTCAGCTCTGCCAGTGTGGCCTACACCATAACAGCAACCGCCAAATCGGCCCTAAATCAAGATAAAGACCCATGTTTTCCCGAAGGCAATAGCGTCTTAATTTTGACTTCAACCAATCACCAATCGCCCAGTACATGCTGGAAATAGTCACAATATGGGGCAAAATGGAAAAGAAATAGATAGACCAAATAACGTCAAAAGATTTTATTCAGAACGAGGTTACTTGGATATAGAACCCATAAAAAAACCTGCCGCAGCAGGTTTTTTTTAATGACAATAGTTTTTTATCGACAGGTCTTGCCAGAACTTAGCTGGTTAGATCATCGAAGAACTTCTTCACACCGTTGAAGAAACCTTCAGATTTTGGCTTATGCTTCGTCGCTGCATCACCACCGCAAGACTCATCGAATTCTTTCAGTAGCTCTTTTTGACGCGCACTTAAGTGAACCGGTGTTTCAACAACCAGTTTAACAATCAGATCACCAGTACCGCCACCGCGTACGCCTTGAACTCCTTTACCACGCATACGGAACATACGGCCAGTTTGCGTTTCTGCTGGTACTTTCAGGCTGACACGGCCATTAAGCGTTGGTACTTCAACTTCACCACCCAATGCCGCCATTGCAAAGCTCACTGGAACTTCACAGTATAAGTTGTTGCCATCACGCTCAAAGATGTGGTGCTCTTTAACATGAACTTGAACATATAGGTCACCTGCTGGTGCGCCCATTTCTCCCGCTTCGCCTTCGCCAGATAAGCGAATACGATCGCCAGTATCAACACCTGCAGGGATCTTGACGTTGAGTGTCTTGTTCTTCTGTTTACGGCCTTGACCATGACAAGCATTACATGGGTCTTTGATGATCTTGCCTTTACCATGACAGGTAGGACAGGTCTGTTGAACAGCAAAGAAGCCTTGACGCATTTGTACTTGGCCATGACCATGACACGTACCACACGTTTCTGCCGAAGAGCCTTTCTTCGCACCGCTGCCATCACAAACATCACAGTGAGCCAGTGTAGGAACTTCAATCTCTTTAGAGACACCACGAACCGCTTCTTCTAGAGTCAGTTCCATGTTGTAACGAAGGTCTGCGCCACGCTGTGCACGTTGCTGACCACCGCCACGACGACCACCACCAAAGATATCGCCAAAGACATCACCAAAGATGTCGCCAAAGTCACCAGCACCGCCACCAAAGCCGCCGCCGAAACCACCACCGCCTTGTTCAAAAGCAGCGTGTCCATATTGATCATAAGCCGCTTTCTTTTGCGGTTCAGTCAAGATCTCGTACGCTTCTTTTACTTCTTTAAACTTTTCTGCCGCTGATTCATCACCCTGATTACGGTCCGGGTGGAATTTCATTGCAAGGCGTTTGTAAGCCTTTTTAATATCGCGCTCAGAGGCATCACGGCCGACGCCTAATACTTCGTAAAAATCACGTTTTGACATGTTCTTCGTCACCAATTTATTTACTGCAAACGACTCAAATTGCCGCTTGGTGTTGATATCAATCTAGCTAAAGACACCAAAGAACCTTTAGCTAGAAAGACAATCTTGACAAACAGGCGGGCGTAAGAGTTTCCCCAAACGCCCGCACACAAAGTTTTATCAACGCTAGGCGACTGATTCAGCCACCCAGTTAAGAAGTCTTATTTCTTGTCGTCTTTAACTTCTTCGAACTCAGCATCAACAACATCGTCATCTTGAGATGGCTGTGCACCTGCGTCAGCACCTTGTGCTTGCTGAGCTTGAGCTTGCTGTTGAGCAATTTCCATTAGTTTTTGAGCCGCAGCCATTAACGCTTGAACTTTCGTGTCAATCGCTTCTTTGTCTTCGCCTTTACGTGCAGTTTCTAGCTCAGAAATCGCTGCTTCAATCTTCTCTTTCTCGTCAGCTGGAAGCGCTTCACCCGCTTCTTCAATTTGCTTACGAGTACCGTGAATCATTTGGTCAGCTTGGTTACGAGCAGTTGCTAACTCTTCGAACTTTTTGTCCGCTTCTTTGTTTGCTTCTGCTTCTTGAACCATTTTCTCGATTTCTTCGTCGCTTAGACCACCAGATGCTTGGATAGTGATCTTCTGCTCTTTACCTGTCGCTTTATCTTTCGCAGATACGTTCAAGATACCGTCCGCATCAAGGTCGAAAGTCACTTCGATTTGAGGCATGCCGCGTGGTGCAGGCTGAATACCTTCAAGGTTGAATTGACCAAGAGACTTGTTGTAAGTCGCTTGCTTACGCTCACCTTGAAGAACGTGAATCGTTACTGCACTTTGGTTGTCTTCCGCTGTAGAGAACACTTGATCCGCTTTTGTTGGGATAGTTGTGTTTTTCTCGATTAGCTTAGTCATTACACCGCCCATCGTTTCGATACCGAAAGATAGAGGTGTTACGTCTAGAAGAAGAACGTCTTTAACGTCACCAGCAAGTACACCACCTTGAACTGCAGCACCCATTGCGACTGCTTCATCTGGGTTCACGTCACGGCGAGCTTCTTTACCGAAGAACTCAGCAACTTTTGCTTGAACCATAGGCATACGAGTTTGACCACCTACTAGGATAACGTCAGTGATGTCGTTAACAGATAGGTCAGAATCCGCTAGAGCAACTTTTAGTGGCTCAAGAGAACGTTGTACTAGGTCTTCAACTAGAGATTCCAGTTTCGCACGTGTCACTTTGATGTTCATGTGCTTAGGACCTGTTGCGTCAGCAGTAACGTAAGGTAGGTTTACGTCAGTTTGAGAAGTAGAAGAAAGCTCGATTTTCGCTTTTTCTGCTGCTTCTTTAACACGCTGCATTGCTAGTGGATCGTTCTTAAGGTTAACACCTTGCTCTTTGTTGAACTCGTCTACTAGGTAGTTGATTAGACGGTTGTCAAAGTCTTCACCACCAAGGTGAGTGTCACCGTTAGTTGCTAGAACTTCGAATGTTTTCTCGCCTTCAACTTCATCGATTTCGATGATAGAGATATCGAATGTACCACCACCAAGGTCGTATACTGCGATAGTGCGATCACCGCCTGACTTGTCTAGGCCGTAAGCTAGTGCTGCTGCCGTTGGTTCGTTGATGATACGTTTTACTTCTAGACCAGCGATACGACCCGCGTCTTTCGTCGCTTGACGTTGTGCATCGTTGAAGTAAGCAGGAACAGTGATAACAGCACCCGTTACTTCTTCACCTAGGAAATCTTCCGCTGTTTTCTTCATTTTCTTCAAGATTTCAGCAGAAACTTGAGGAGCCGCCATTTTTTGGCCTTGTGCTTCAACCCAAGCGTCACCGTTGTCAGCTTTTACAATTTTGTAAGGCATGATTTCGATGTCACGCTGAACTTCTTCGTCTTCAAAACGACGACCGATCAGGCGCTTGATTGCAAATAGCGTGTTAGTAGGGTTAGTAACTGCTTGACGCTTAGCCGGTTGGCCTACTAGCGTCTCACCATCAGTGTAAGCAATAACAGATGCCGTGGTGCGCTCACCCTCTGCGTTTTCAATAACACGTGGCTTGTCGCCATCTAAAACTGCAACACATGAGTTGGTCGTACCTAAGTCAATACCAATGATTTTACCCATCAGGCTATCTCCAAATAAATTCTTTTTCGTTTAACTCTATCCCCTAATGTGGGGACACTGAACTGGGTTTCAACCCTAGCTCACAAACAAAAATATGTTGTTTGCTTCTCTTATGCACAATAGATAAGGGCATCAAAATACTTTTCAAGGGAACAAATAAAAAAAATCGATTTTTTTTACGAAACTTTATTCATTAAAATCGCGATAACCGACAAGTTCAGGGCCAATTCGCCGTTAACGGCACTAGCAGTTAACAGGGCCAATAAAGGTCATTGAGACGAAAAGTGATACGAAATAATAAATAAAAATCGGGATAACAGACAAGGTGTCAGGAATAAAGAATCAGAAAGAAAAGATAAAGAATAAAAAGCAACGCCTGACAAATAAATTGGCAGGCGTTAGATTAGCGCTCAAGTTATCCAATGTGAAAGCAATGCTCAAAAGCCCTTGATTTCACTTCGGCGTGCTCAGCCCTTGAGAACGTGAATCACGTTACTTAGCAACCATAACCATCGCTGGACGAAGGACACGGCCATTTAGCTCGTAACCTTTTTGCATTACAAACATAACGGTATTTGATTCGTGATCTGGGCTTTCTTGAATCGACATTGCTTGGTGGAATTCAGGGTTGAACACTTCACCTTCAGGGTTGATCTCTTTTAAACCAAACTTCGCCACAACATCAACAAATGTCTTGTGCGTTAGCTCAACACCTTCAAGGATTGGCTTAACAATTTCGTTTTCTGCATCCGCAGCTTGAATCGCACGCTCTAGGTTATCAATAACCGGAAGCAGCTCCTCAGCGAATTTGTTCAATGCGTATTTACGAGCTTTATCGATTTCTTGCTCAGTACGACGACGCATGTTTTCAACTTCAGCTTTAGCACGTAGCACGTCATCTTGCTGCTCTTTTACTTTTGCTTCACTAGTAAGTAATGCCGCTTCGAGTTGAGCAATCTTAGCGTCCGCCTCATCACCCATTTCTTCTAGTTCCACTTCAGCTTGTGCTGCTGCAGCTTCAACTTTTTCAGCCTCTTCGATGATCTGGTCAAGCTCTGCTTCTGTTACTTTTTGTTCTTCGTTGCTCATGATATCTCCAAAATTCAACGGAATGTGCCTCAAGTTATTCATACTTCAAGCACATAAAAATTCGCATATTTAGGTCACTTGCCATTATTATGGGGATGAAGATTCCTGATTCAAGCCTCTTTAGTGCGGAAAAGCTATGAAAAACCCATGTGATGTGATCGCGATTATTGGCAAACCTCGTGATCAACAAGCCATTCAAACCCATAGAGAGCTCTACCAATGGCTAACCTCGGAAGGTTACCAAGTGGTGTTTGACGAGCGTCTCGCTGCTATTTTAGACGATATTCCAAAAGATAAATTTGCCAATTTAGTCAAAATTGGTAAAAGCGCCGATCTGGCTATCGTTGTAGGCGGAGATGGCAATATGCTGGGTGCCGCAAGGATTTTATCCCGCTTTGATATTTCAGTGATCGGCGTTAACCGTGGCAACCTTGGTTTTTTGACCGACCTTAACCCTGACGATTTTAAAAACGCCTTAAAAGCGGTACTCAATGGTGAATATATTGAGGAAGAGCGCTTTTTACTTGAAGCCGAAGTGCATCGCCATGGGCAAATAAAAAGTCATAATGCCGCTCTGAATGAAGCCGTTTTACACCCAGGTCAAATTGCGCACATGATAGAGTTTGAGGTCTACATCGATGACAGTTTTGCCTTTTCATTACGTGCCGACGGCTTGATCGTCTCAACACCGACTGGCTCAACGGCCTATTCTCTTTCAGGCGGCGGTCCAATACTTTCACCAAGCCTGAATGCCATCAGTTTGGTGCCGATGTTCCCTCATACATTGTCCAGTCGACCACTGGTGGTAGACAGTAAAAGACGTATTAAACTGATCGTTTCACCAGAAAATCGTGGTACGCAAGAAGTCAGTTGCGACGGTCAAGTATCTCTGCCAGTTTCTCCCGGAGATGAAATCCATATTTACCAAAGCCCTAATGTTTTAAAGCTGATCCACCCGAAAGATTACAGCTACTACCATGTTTTACGTAATAAACTGGGCTGGTCAAGTAAGCTGTTTTAGCCCTTATTGCACCTCATAGAGCCTGCTCAGTACTGGTTTTTCCAATCGGTACTGAGAAAACGTCTGCCTGTCTCGTTAATCAACCTGTGCCTTTTTCATCAAGCGTGTTAAGTCCCTAAAATACGCGTCTGCGGTTCGAACAAGCTATTTTTTTGATTTCCCTGAGTAACCACGCCCTGTAACTCTGACCTTGTGCACGCTTCTTTAACTGCTTTTTTAACGCTCTTAGAAGGATTTTAATCAGTAACAACCCAAGTGAATAAAAGATCACATTTAGCCAATAATCACCATAACCTTTACGTTAAGGTAATTATCATTAGTCGATATCACAAAGAGATGCAAACCTCATTTCTTAAAAATAAATTAAGTTACTGATTAAAAGAAAATTCCCTAAAACCCCTTCTACCTCTTGATAATAAATTCATCCACAAAACATATAATTAACGAAAATTTCACATAAATATTGATAAACATCACAATTTTAGTCGTTATAACTGTAATTTTTATGATCTAGAGAACAAAAGTTAATCCATTTCACTTGAATACAAAACTATCAACTAATAAGTTGCTAACATGGAATTTAGTAGAGCGGATGCACTACATAAAAACACAACATCAAAGTAAGGACACAAAATGAAAAAAATAATTATTCTGTCCGCCATCAGCACATCGCTTCTTGGCTTATCAACAGCACAGGCAAAACACAATGATCAGCACGTATCGTTGAATCCTTCACTCATCAAGGCCGAACGGATCTCGGATCAAAAACGTATCCTTGCTCGTACACTCAGCCAACACTACGAGCAACTGGCTCCACTGCTCCACGCCACTATTGATGAAGAAAATCCCCAAGCGCCACTGAGCGTATTCTTAGATCATCAATCTCAGCTCGCTTTTACTCAGCAAATGGTCCAAGCCGATGAAAAAATTCGTCAATGGAAAGGAATTGAAAATGAAGCCAGCGAATTACTTGAAGTGCGCTTAGCGAATAAAAACAGTCTTAATGCTTGGCAAGATACGAACGTAGAGCCGCTGTTTGCTTATGAGCCCAGTGGTGATGATTCTCAATGGCAGTACATTGAAGCGTTTGATGTGTATGGCAATGTGCATCAGCTTAATGTCTATCAAGCACCAGAAGTTCCGGTATTTGTGATCGACAGTAACAGCGACACTGAGCTCAAAGCCGGCCTGAATGTTATGCGCGCTAAAATTGAGCAAAGAAGCAAAGAACTGTTTAAAAAACACAAGCAAGACGAAAAGCAATCCGTACACTCTCCATCGGCGTTAACACCGGATCAAAAACTGGCCACGGCACCCATTCAAACCACTCAATTGAAAAAGATTCGCCTAGAATACGATCAAGAACCGTGGATTTCTGGCCGCGCTGAAGTGTTTGCGTTGGTCAATGGCGTGAACCCAAGTCGCGACACCCCTACCCTTGATTTGGTTGAAATGCCTTACCTTGATTATGACAAAACGGATTATTTCCCAGACCAAGTCGTGGTTCACTGGTCACGTTACCGCTGGGGCGCGGCAGACATTGTATTAATGGAGCAAGATGACGGCACCAACTATGCAGAGCTGGCGGTGTTATTAATGCAAGTCGCCGAGGAAGTCTTAAAATCCATTCCAGATCCAGAGGTACAAGGTTATGCCATCATTCCTCAGATCACGACCAAAATCATTCAAGCTTTGCCAGATGGTGCCCTAACCAATGATGATGATTTCGTCGATGTGTTTTATACCATCATGCAAGACAGCAGCTATGTTGACCATCCGGCTGCAGGCGGCAATGCCGTCGTCACATTAGAACCACTCGAAATCGATCCAACCCGTCCTTAACGATGAGTTTCATTAAAGGAGGGTTCTATAAATAGAGGGCTCTATAAACGGTAAGCCTCATTTCGCCCAAAAGAATGGATTGAATGAAACATTGCCCACCTTAATGTAAGGTTCCTCAAATTACGCTTCCCCAAGCGAGCAGTGGACTGATTTTTCGGTCCACTGTTTTTATCTCATACCTCTCTGGCCTCTCCTTTTTTACTTGTTATTTATCAACTTAGATCTTGCTATCTGTATAAAACCTCATCACTTGAATGAAAAAAATACCTGGATCACTTTACTGTATAAAGAAACAGTATATACTGTTTTCTTATACAGTATTGTTTAGTTATACAGGTGAATGAAGATGCTGGCTCATCTGAGTGTTAATAATTTCGCAATTGTTAAGTCTCTACAACTCGACCTTGCAAAAGGCATGACAACCATTACCGGTGAAACTGGCGCAGGTAAATCCATCGCGATTGATGCATTAGGACTTTGCCTAGGCGGGCGCTCTGATGTCGGTATGGTGCGTCAAGGTGAAGAAAAAACCGAGGTCAGTGCCGCGTTCTTGCTTGAAAACAACCTGCACGCAACACGCTGGTTAGAAGATAACGACTTACTTGACGGCAGCGAATGCATTTTACGCCGCATCATCACCAAAGAAGGTCGTTCAAGAGCTTACATTAATGGCAGCCCGGTACCGCTGTCACAACTTAAGTCGCTTGGGCAAACCTTAATCAACATTCATGGCCAGCACGCTCACCACCAGTTAATGAAGAGCGAGCACCAAATGGCAATGCTTGACCAATACGCAGGTCACTTTAACTTGTTAAAAAGTACGCGTAGTGCCTATCAACGTTGGCGTCAGGCCGACAATAACCTCAAACAACTGAAAGAAAACAGCCAACAGAATCAGGCTCAAAAGCAGTTGCTTGAATACCAAATTAAAGAATTGAATGAGTTATCTCTAAATGAAGAAGAATTTGCAGAGCTCGATCAAGAGCACAAACGATTGTCCAACAGTGGCGAACTTGCTGCTACCTGCCAGCAAGCCATCGAGCTTATTTACGAAGGTGAAGAAGTCAATGCGCTTGGTATTTTGCAATCAGCCAATCACTCCTTAATCCAACTTGCAGAGCTGGACAGCAAACTGGCTGAACTGCCGAACATGTTGGCAGAAGCGATGATCCAGTTAGAAGAAACCAACAACGAACTGCGTAGCTACCTCGACGGCATAGAGGTTGACCCAGGCAGAATGGCTTATGTGGAAGCACGTTTTTCTAAAATCATGTCCATAGCGCGCAAGCATCATGTGGCACCAGAAGAACTGTATCAACACCACCAAGATTTGCTTGCTCAAATTGAAGCGCTCGATTGCTCAGATGAAAAATTAGACGAGCTAGAACAAGAAGTCGCAGAGCAATATCAACGTTTTCTGACTCAAGCAGAAAAGTTGTACAAATCTCGCAGTCGCTATGCCAAGGAACTCAATAAGTTGATCACCCAAAGCATGCATGAATTGAGCATGGAAAAAGCCCAGTTCAGCATCCAAGTGCAAAACGACAGTAAGCACCCCTCACCACTTGGAATGGATAACGTGTGCTTTTTGGTATCAACCAACCCGGGTCAACCTCTACAACCGATCGCCAAAGTGGCTTCTGGGGGTGAACTATCACGTATATCTCTTGCGATACAGGTGATCACCGCACAAAAAGTCGATACGCCAAGTTTGATCTTCGATGAAGTCGACGTGGGTATCAGTGGTCCAACAGCCGCCGTTGTTGGCAAAATGCTACGTAAACTGGGCGAGTCAACCCAAGTGATGTGTGTCACCCACTTACCGCAAGTCGCAGGTTGTGGCCACCAGCAAATGTTCGTTGCCAAACACAGCAAAAACGGCCAAACCGAAACTCAAATGCATTGCTTGGATCAGCAACAGCGTATCGCTGAACTGGCTCGCTTGCTAGGTGGCAGCCAAATCACCGATTCCACTCTGGCCAATGCCAAAGAGCTGTTAGTCGCGGCGTAAATACGTCGCGGCCTCACGCATCAATCAGCTACGGCGTGAACAACCAATTACCGCAGTAACCATTTGAACTAGGGTGCCGTCTCAATATACCCAAATAAAAAATAAAATAAAATAATCATAAAAGCGGAACGGCTACCCTACCTCACGGGTAGGAAATCGGCTCGAATTGAGCAAAATATCGTGAATAAATGCAACTCAACTCAAAATTCGTTGTCTGATTGCCTACCATACGACGCATAGCTTTTTACATCTGCGTCTAGCTTGTTTATTATCGGCAAAGAATTTTAAAGGTTACTAAGAAACGATTATGCAATTAAAGAAGTGGTTCGTTGCCGTACCATTAGCAATGACATTGCTGACTGGATGCTCGGTTGTAGAAAAGCTGGTTTATCGCATTGACATCAACCAAGGCAACTATGTCGAACAGTCTGCGGTTGATAAGCTTAGATTTGGCATGAACAAAACCCAAGTGCGCTTTGTTCTTGGCTCTCCAATGTTGATAGAAAATGGCTTCCCAAACACTTGGTATTACATTTACTCTCATACACCGGGCCACGAGAAAACAGAACAAAAAGACTTAATCGTTAAATTTAACGATAAAGGGACTTTGGAAGACATCTCCGGCGATTTCCCAAAGAGCGCTCAGTTTTACGATAAAATTCAGTAAAACGTCGCTGATATCATCGCATAAAGATGAACTCACACCGATAAAAAAACCTCCAGTCGTGGAGGTTTTTTTGTATTCTTTTTCGCTCAAAGCTCTGCGTCAACAGAGTTTATAGCGTTCGCTGATTGATTAGTTGCCGGACTTCTTACTCGCCTCGGCCTCTTGTTTGGCTTGTTCTACCCGTTTGCGCCGAATCTCTTTCGGGTCTGCCAGCAGCGGACGATAGATTTCAATTCTATCTTTATCACGAACGGTAGCATTCAAACGCACGTTGCGGCTATACACCCCAACCTTATTCTTTTTTAAATCGATCTCAGGGTACAACTCCAGCACCCCAGACTGCCGCACAATCTCTTCAACCGTGGCTTTATTATTCACCACCAAGTTGAATACACGCTGCTCTTGAGGAAGCGCGTACACCACTTCAACGTGGATCATATCAGACTCAATACTCATAAAGCGGGTATACCTGTTTTGCACGTTGAGTGAAAGCATTGACCATATTATTGGTCAGCTCGTTAAAGATCTTGCCAAAAGCCATCTCAATCATCTTGCTGGAAAATTCAAATTCCAGTTTGAGCTCAACTTTGCAGGCATTTTCGTCTAAAGAAGTAAAGAACCACCCACCTTTGAGCGCTTTAAATGGGCCATCGACCAAGTTCATCATGATCGCTTCGTTCTCGACTAACGAATTTGAGGTAGTAAACGTTTTACTGATGCCGGCTTTCGATACGTCGACAGAAGCAACCATAGCATTGCTCGAAGATTCAATGACACGCGAGCCAGAACAACCAGGTAGAAACTCATGGTATTTACTCACATCATTGACCAGATCGAACATTTGTTCCGCACTAAAAGACACCAAAGCAGAACGGCTGATTTGCTTCATAAATTCTCCTACCGATACCAAATCATCTAAACTCTGTGATCCTCATTTTACTTTTATTTGCTCGTAGCGTAAATAAAAGGATTTCCTATCCGATATCCAACCCGTATAATGGTGCCATTATGGTAAAGAAAAAATCAAAACAAAAAGCGGGTAGTAACACTATCGCGCTCAACAAAAAAGCTCGCCATGAGTATTTCATTGAAGATGAAATAGAAGCAGGCATGGAGCTCCAGGGATGGGAAGTGAAAGCCCTTCGCCAAGGTAAAGCCAACATTGCTGAAAGTTACGTTTTCATGCGTGACGGTGAAGCCTTTGTGAGTGGCATGACCATCACTCCTCTTAATCAAGCATCAACCCATGTGGTAGCGAACCCTACCCGTGTTAGAAAACTGTTAATGAGCCGCCGTGAGCTGGACAACCTATTAGGTCGTATTAACCGTGAAGGGATGACGCTAACCGCGCTTTCTTTATACTGGTCTCGCTCTTGGGTTAAAATCAAAATCGGTGTGGCGAAAGGTAAAAAGCTTCACGACAAACGTACTGATCTAAAAGAAAAAGATTGGGCACGTGAAAAAGCGCGTGTAATGAAAAGCGCACTGCGTTAAAATTAACCACTTAAACGTATAGTACTGGACAGCCAAGGGTTTTCTGTTACTATTCGTTCACTACCTCTGGGGCTGATTTAGGATTCGACGGGAATTCAGAAGTCTGAGGTGCATGCCGTGGGGCGGTTGGCCACGTAAAAAGCCGCAAAAAAATAGTCGCAAACGACGAAAACTTCGCACTAGCAGCTTAATAACCTGCTCAGAGCTCTCTCGCCCTAGCTTCCGCACGTAAGACGGGGACCAACGAGAGATCAAACCCAAACGCGCTAGTCCGGATTCTCCCGCCTGAGAGATGAACGACGAATTATAATTCAGGATAGTCATTCATTAGCGTGTCGGTTCGCAGGTGGGTGGTGAATGTAAAGATCGACTAAGCATGTAGTACCAATGATGAAAGGTTTTCGGACGCGGGTTCAACTCCCGCCAGCTCCACCAAACGTTTGGAAAGGGCCAACTCGAAAGAGTTGGCCCTTTTTGTATCTGCATTTTTTACGTACGATGGATTGACCCTGCCTAACCAATGAAGAACGCAGAAAGCACGGTATCCCACGAACAGAAAAGATGTTAGCTCTACTGGAATTAATGAAGCCAGTCAGCGATCATGAAGCGTTTATTTTCCTTTGAGGCCGCGAGCCGAAAAATCCATGTAACGGCCAATGTGACATTGAAACGAAAGGGGTTTGCTGGATATTTGGTTAGCCACAGCCTACGCTCGCTGGCTAATACAACACTCAATGAACAAGGTTTTGATTCAGATTTAATTGAAGCAGCTCTAGCGCACATGGACGACAATCAGGTTCGAAGTGCCTACAACTGTACTGATTATCTAGAACGACGCAGATCAATGATGTGCTGGTGGAGCAGACATACAGAAGAGGTAGCCTCTCAGCGACTGGGCAGTTAAAAACAGTCTAACACATAGATTCCACCAGCTCACTATAATAGGAAACAGGAGTTTTTGTACTTAAAAAGCCTTGGCACATGGAAAGTAGATACCCCCAGGCATGCCCGGGGTACTTACTGGTTACAACGCTAAAGCGTTGACCAAAATTACAAACAGCTAAAAAAACTAACGGGACAGGCACATTAACTTCCTATCTAGGTGGGGTGTTATATCGCAGATTCCAATGATGATGATCCTTGCAACAACTGGAGCTTCTGGTTGGTACTCTACTCCATTTGGAAGATTTGAATTTGTGCATGTTGAACACTCCTCTAAACAAATAGAGCAGCAGACGTTAGACGCCGGTCGTCCAATACGCATAGCTAAAAAAGAATGGGCATATCGAGACCTGAAAGGAGTAAAGCGCAACCTACATCTAATTGACTATGTTGCGCTATTTACTGATGATTAAGCCTACATATATAGACTTGCGCATGAATTTACGACGATTTTTTAAAATTCAAACTCTTACTATTTCTGGTAAATGTCGTTCCTACAATATAATCGTCATTATCTAGCGCTCCCTCAATACTCTTGGTCGCAAAAATAATTTGAAACTCAACTTGAGAGTCAGAAAGAAGATCATGAATAGCTTTTTGAAAGTTTTTAGAACGACTATCTTCCATACCACCATTCTCAATACCATCAAGAATCAAAAACCTAGGAATACGTAGGTATGTTTTCTCCAAGGATGTCATCAATAATGCGAGCCTAAATGAGTTATATAAATAAACCATACCACTTTCAGAAAAAGAAGATTTGCCATTAACTGAGATACTATTGGAGGCAAAATCAAAATCTATAGTTTTAGCGGAAGCAAACTCATCCTCTGAACCAATATCTTTCTTAAGAACTGAGATAAGATTCTTAGAAATACATTCTCTAACTTCAGGCTCCCTTAATCTATATATATTTTCTTTTCTAGCTATTTTATCTTTTAGATCGTTGACTGATTCTTGAGTTCTATCTCTTTCGTCAGTAAGTTCTGCTATGGAACTTAATAACTCAGCAATTTTATCTAGATTCTCAATTTTCTCTTCTAGATAACCAATTTTCTGGTAACAACCAAAAATTTTTGACTCATTTTTATTATTTATAGATGTTATGACCGATGAGCTTTCAGAAATACTTTTTCTCAACTGTGTTCTTAAGTCTTTTCTCTTTCCTTCAAGAGTGATTAGTTTTTTATTTTTACGTTCTATTATTCGATTAGACTCTGCAAGTTGCAGGTCTATTTCGCTTGACATGCGCAATAAATTTTCGTTTGCTTCGCCTTTGTCATTAGTTTCTGAACCACATAATCCACAACTATTTTCTTTTGCTGAGTTCAGCTTAGATTGACAACAAGGACATACTTGGAATGAGAAGTTCGATATTGACTTATTAACAACAATCGCATCTTTAATAGCTAGTTTCTTGTCTTTTAGCTCTGAGATAAACTGACCGGAATCTTCAATATCATATTGAAGTGTTCTTATTTCGCTTTCACACTCATAAAGACTTGTTTTCAATTTAATATTGTTAATAGCAATTTTTTCCGAAGTTGACTTCTCGTCCTTATATTCACCAAAAGACTCTAACTTACTATTAATTACTTCCTGATTTAACTCGACGATCTGTCGTAAATAGTCCTGCTTTTCATCTTCAATAGAGCTATACTCTCTCGAAAATGACGTTTTACCAACAACCGAGTGTATAGCTGCAATCTCTGAGACTAACTTAGTGAGCCTCTTATCCTCTTCAATAAGTTCAATTTTATAAGCATAAAGGTCATTATCGTACAAACCTAATAGGTAGTTACCTATAGACTCCCTCTTAAATGCAGAGTCAAATGGCTCAATATTAAAAATATTCCCAGAAGCGTTAGATTGGTCGCCATAAATAAGCCTTAGCACTTGGTGTATGGTAACATTATTGTTATTAGCATCTGCCTTAGCTTCAGGAATATTAAGGAGATCAAACAACTTTTGGGAAAAACTAATACTACCATATTGAGACGAATATGAGTGCTTTTTCCAGTTTTCAATCCCAGTATTTAGAGCATCAGAGATGGGCATAAAACAAAGCCACATTGGCTGTTTTTCTTTACCATTAATATCTCTTTTTATTGTAATGTCAATGCCATTTACCTTAAGCCCTACATATACTGTATCGCATGCACCAGCTTCTTCTTTCCAACTAGTTACTTCATACCCCATCACAAACACTAATAATTGGATAATTGATGTCTTCCCTCCACCATTACATCCGCTAAGAACATTAATTCCAAGATGAAAGTCTTCATCATAAACATAGCTACTATTTTTAATAGCAATAAGCCTTGAAACTCTTAATGATGGATTATATAGCATCATATTTACACCCCATTAAGTTACTTGCTGACTTCAAACCATTATCACCGACTAAGTCCATATCTATAAGATAATCTTTAATAAAAGAAACTGCTTGTGAAGAAATACTATTAACTTCTTCAGAAAGAATACTCTTTATCTCTGGAGAAACTCTATCATAGTTTAGTTCCAGTCTGTTATTTTCTTTTACAAAACTAATAACACCTAGAGTTTCTAAATAACAAATTGCCATATCCTGAACAGGTTTCATAATCTCAAAAAGGTTATTATCACTATAATTTTGATAATTATTAGTAAATGACTTAAACACGTTTCGTTCTTTGACCATATCTCGACCAAGCTTCATTTTTGATATATGAACAGGGTGTGCCAAGATAAAATCAAGAATTCTCAGTCTATCCTTTTCTACCTCTTTGCCATCTAACTCCATCGATAAAGCAGATAGCCTTAAGACTGTATGATTTACGTCTATAGACTTGTTATAAACTAACATTCATCCCACTCCAGATGACAGTTACCAGTCAAATAAAATACCATACCATTAATCTGCCTATGGTATATCTCTAAAACATTTTCCCCTAACTTTTCAGAGATTTCTATTTCAATACACGTTCTCAAGAGAACTTTTACTTCAGGAATTGAAATACTAGGGTGTAGCTTCGGCTTAATCTCTGTATTAAAGATAGACTCAACATCTGCAAGAAGATAAGTGATTATTTTTTGTGCTGAGTTGTAATGCTGATACTTCAAAATGAGTTTGGTAATCAACTCTTTTAACTCTTCTGCATCTTCAATGAACTCTGAAAGGCCTGCATCTGAAAGCTTCTGGGTTAGATCTCTGCGCTTCTTCTTTTTGGTCTTGTAGTGTTGCAACTCATCAATAAACTCAAAGGTCAGTTGTTCACCAGTGACCTCATCTTTATAAGCTTTTGATAAATGGTCAAGTTGAGTAGGCTTAGGGAGGACATTCTTTATCATGTCCCTCCCCGCATAATCACCTTTAATAAAAACGTTTTTTAGTCGATTAAACAGAGTCATTTATCACTTCTTATCACGACCAACAAAGTCGCCACCAATGTCTACATGTTTCAGATTGTTCTTAACGCTTTTGCCAGATTTAATCTTAAATACAACACGAATACCTAAACCTAGAACAGCTAACACAGCAACACCAATCAAACCCATCGTCATAATATCGTTCATTTAAACACCAAAAAAATCATAATGTTATGTTAAGAAATAGAAAGCCATATGATAGCTCATGTAGATACACCACCTTCATATGAGCCTGATTGTACTACAAAGTAAGTAGCTGAAAGAAATGGAATTTGTGACCACAAGCAAGGAAATGTGACTTAACCTAAAGACGTAATATACCCTTTATCAATTAACTAGATCATATATCCAATCAACTCCTAGTAAGGAATATCCTTTAAACCAATCACTTGATTAAGCATTAGTGTCGGTGCTACAGTTCGGTACTAAGAGCTAAACATATGCAACCAAATCACAAGCTAAGTAGCTGTTTTAATTAGGTTTAAAGGATACTCCCGCCAGCTCCACCAACGTTTGGAAAGAGTTGGCCCTTTTTGTATCTAAAAAAAATACATTTCAATTAGTTACATTTATTTTCTGTCTTCTCCTGTCTCATCGCGTCTCATACCTGCTCACGTTTTTAGTACCCAATGAATTACCCTATACTCGTATCCAAGATATTTTTGGGTACTAAATCGAGTATAAAGAAAGAAACTAACAAAACAGACACATAAACGTTTTAAGGACACCCCTGATGAGATGGCGGCTTTAGTTTCAAGGCAGCTAACTTAAATGGTGGTCAGTGGAATTGTATTCGACAGATTGGAGTCAACACGTCAGAATGGACCTTCTTCATGTCCTGAGTAAAACACAATGATTTCATACACTAACGGAAATATCTTACACAACCAAGCTGATGCCATTATTAACCCCGTCAATACTGTCGGAGTGATGGGAAAAGGACTGGCCTTGCAATTTAAAAACGTGTTTCCAGACAATTTTAAAGCCTATAAATCAGCCTGTGATAGTAAAGAGCTCACAACAGGTAAAATGCTAACGGTTGCCACTCAATCAATCAGTGCTCCCTTCTACATCATCAACTTTCCAACCAAAGCTCACTGGAGAGGAAAATCTAAAATTGAATACATCAAAGACGGTTTAGCGGATCTAATAAAAGAAGTAAAACGATTGGAGTTAACCTCGGTCGCCTTACCCGCGCTTGGCAGTGGCTTAGGTGGCTTACCTTGGACAGAAGTCGAGCGAGAAATTCAAGCATCACTGTCTGAGATGCCAGAGGTAGAGTGGCGCATATATCCACCTCAAGTCACTGAATAATCGTACCGCCCATCCCATAAAGAAAATAAAGTTTGAACTGATGGAGTTGAGATTGACTTATCTCATCTCTCTTCGAAAAAAGCAGAAAAACGCGCTGTGGATAGTAACATACTATACTGGTTGCTTAATCAGTTTGAACAATATGGACTAAAGACAATGTCGAACGATACCTGTCACCCTAACCTGACACGCGCTCCTAAAGGACTAGTTTCTCACTTACCTTTTCTCCCGAAGCTGTTAACGAAAGTGATTGTTAATGAACGCATTGCCCCTGCACGACTAGGGAATCCCAAGACGCCAAAGGATTATGGCATGCCCTATCAAGATATCGATATTCATACTCAAGATGGTGTCCGTTTAAGCGGATGGGAAATCATTCGAACCAATTCAAGTAAGCTTGCCATCATCAATCACCCACTCACCTGCACACGTTATGGAGCAGTTAAAGGGCTCGACGGTGTGCCTGTTGAGTTTTTACCTATGGCCAAACATCTCTATGACGCGGGATTTAGTATTTTAATGTACGACCACAGAGGCCAAGGTGACAGCGATGGTGGAATAGGCAAAACTATGATAGGTCATGAAGTACCTGTTGGTGCTGGCGTCACAGAGTGGCAAGATCTACTCGGGTCATTGGAGTACGTTTCAACACATGATTTACTCAAAACGAATGCAATCGCGCTTATTTCCCAATGCATGGGAGCCAATGCAGCCATTACCGCGTGGGACAAATCTCCCGATGCCATTTTTTGGGGAAATGTAAAGTGCCATGTTGCGATTCAACCAACGCTCTCTTACAACATGACCTACCGTTTCATTCATAAGAAATTACATATTGATTTGGTCGATCAAGTCGAAAAAGCTCAATTTAATAAAGTTGGCTTTGGTTACTCCAACGTACTGGAGCATATCAGTCAGGTAAGAGTGCCAATGTTATTCTGCCAAGTAAAAGACGACCAATATACCCTTGATAAAACAACTGGCATCAATGATGTTCAACTTATCTACGAGGCTTGCCCGACTACTAAAACGCTTATTTGGGTAGGTCCAAATGAGGCCAAGCCCTTTGGAAGTGGAAAGCGTTTTGATGGTTATGGGTACTTCAACCATTACCCTGAAGAGTTACTTGATTTTCTTAATCAGCATATAGATTAAATAATACACTAACGGGACAGACGCCTTAACTTTTCTTGCAAAAAGCGCTTCGAACGGTCACGCTTAATGGCTATTTCGTCTTACTGTTACATTGGAAATATTCATGACTCAAGCTAACTCCGTTGTCGTCCTCGACTTTGAAACTACGGGGCTCTCACCGAATATGGGCGATCGTGCCATTGAGATTGGCGCGGTCAAACTGGTTGATGGCAAGGTTGTCGATAGTTTTCAGCAGTTAATGAATCCCGGTTTTAGAGTCAGCTCTTTCATTGAACACTACACTGGCATTAGCAATCACATGTTGCGCACAGCTCCGAGCTGCGAAGAGGTGATGGCTTCATTCAGTGAATTCATTGCTGGCGAAAATCTTATCGCGCACAACGCTTCGTTTGATAAACGATTTTTAGATGCAGAGCTTGAACGAATCCATGGTAATTATTCCGGTGAGTTTGCCTGTTCTCTGCTGGTTGCAAGGCGACTGATTCAAGATGCCCCTTCGCATAAGCTAGGCGAGCTTGTTCGCTACAAAAACATCGACAATGATGGTGTATTTCACCGCGCTCTCGCCGATGCCGAGGTCACAGCAAAACTCTGGCTGTTAATGATCGAACAACTGGAGCAGTCTGGAATCACAACGCCGAGCTTTCAGCTTATGCAAACCATTAGTAAGACGGCCAAAGGAAAAATGGAGCCGCTCCTTGCCAGTAGCCGAGCACGTTCCATGGCTAGAGAGCTTTTGTAAGCCTATCGGGACTAGCAATGTTATCGGAAAGGAATGTTATCGGGACAGACACATTAACTCAGTAACCCTTTTCATGATTACTTTTGTTCTATTTGCGCCTGTCCTGCTTTTGAGTGGCCTTTTATTCTAAAGTGGCGGCTAGCTGCTCACCCATGGTGATCAGCTTATCTAAAATCTTTTCTCCGTCAGCTCGCAGGCCATTATGCTCATATTCATTAGTTATCCAGGCTGCTGAATTCGGGATCGCAGCTAATGTTTGGCGCGTAAGGTCCATTTCGACAAACATATCATCGGCGTACACGGCGCAGCTGATTGGCACTTTGTTGTTACTTAAGGTTTCGGCATCATAAAGCGAAGTCCAATCTTGCTTTTGTGCGATTAATTCAGCAGCGGGTTTTAGAGGAATGAGATTCGCATATTGCTCAAACATCCATGGAAACACCATCTCCCCAGTAAAATAAAAAGGCTGATTCTTTTGATACTGGAACATTGGCAATGTTTCTCGTACACGCTGAGCACTCCAATGAGAAGCTTGCCCCTGACAATAAATTGACTCATGTAAAATGGCATAAATAGGATGAGTTTGAAAACTCTGCTCCATAAGCATTTGGTTGAGAAATTCATAGCGTAATTGAGGTTTGCCGTTTACGTTAATAAGGGCATTTTCAAGAGCGTAATACGTCGGTAAAAAGCTGTCACTCATACCAAAGTTGATGCCCAACTGCTGAAATTGCTCAACGGTGAAGCGCTGCCCGTTTGGCAAATATTCTTCTGTTTCGAGTAAATGATCAGCAATGTTTTGGCAAAGTTGCTGAGCTTGAGGAAATTGCTTAAAAAAAGCCTGATTCTTTTCGATGACTCTTTTGAAGGTGGCCTCATAGACTCGATCCGGATGACCACTGATCGGCGGCACACCACCGGTAATGTAACTGCATAGCAAACTATCGGGAAAAAGTGATAAGTACGTTAACGAACAAAAACCACCAAAACTTTGACCAAGAATTGCCCATTTCTCTACGGAAAAATGCTGACGAATTTGTTCTGCATCGCGCACAATATTATCAGCTCGAAAATGGCTTAAGTATTCCGCTTGCTCTTGAGGTGAGAGGTGCGCGAGTGTTTGATGTGAGATGACAGTACTGTTGCCTGTCCCTCTTTGATCCAACAACAACACTCGGTAATTTTGTAGCGCACGTTTTATCCAGCTGTTGTGGCCATTTTGTCTAGGTGAAGGAAAGCCAGGCCCACCTTGAAAGTACACCAGCCAAGGTCGCTCACACGCCCCTTTTTCTGTTGAGGTTAAAGAGCGTGCAAAAACGTCGATGTGCCCTTTTGCAGGATCTTGGTAATCGAGAGGAAGTTGAAAAATATGAGGTTGGTATTTTATGCCCGCATCAACAAATTCGCAGTAATGATTCATGCTGGTATCTCTCCTTGATAAAGTCACGGTATGGTAACTTTTTCTCCCGAACAAAGGAAATGAGCAAAAGAAATTATCGGGACAGGCATGTTTGTTTCTTAAGCTGGAGGCTCACAGCTAAAAAAACTAACGGGACAGACAGGTTAATTGTTCATGTAAAGGGTGGGTGCATGTGCCTCCAATAACAAAAAACAGCCATTGGAGGCAAATAAGACGATTAAACAGCCGTCACTTTGATGTGGTTTTTAGACCCATTCAAACTCTAAACGACTCAATCGTTCTGCGACAGTTGCAGCCTCTCGTAGCCTCTCTCGCTGAAAAGTCAGGCTGTGATCAACAAGCGGACGCTCTCCCAAAGCGACGAGCAACGGCCTTGCATCATGAGCAAACTGTTTAATTTTACCGATAGACTGAGATACTTCTTGTAACGCCATCGTTGCATGAGCAGAAATCATCTGCTGATGGGCTTGCACGCTCTCATTAGTTCCAAACTTAACACGAGGTGTTACTTTGTCGAAATTCTCTAATGTTTGCTTTGCTTGTGTAAACCATTCCTGTGAGCTATCCAGTAAAGACACAACACTGCTTGCTGCATTAGCTTGCTCTGCTTTCAGGGTATCAACTCGTGATGAAAGTGCCTTTTTCACTTCAGCAAGATGATTAAGTAAAGAGTAAATTTCTGCTCTAATTGGTGTTTTGTCTTTTTCAGTCGATGATAACAGAACAGTAAACATAGTCTCGACCAACTGTTGCTCTCTTTCTAATGAGCGAATATCAGCAAAAGAACTTGGCGCCTCAAGACCTCTCTCAATATTAGCTAAAAATGATTGCGTACTTTTACCTTCGATGCCGTCTTGAAACTTTATGGATAATTCACCAGAGTTAGTGCCATCATTCGCCAAGTTTCGTTTCACGTAATCAACCATGACTTTATTCGTTTTAGTCATCAGATTATCCAGTGAACGAAATTTATCGGAGCTCGAGAGTCCTTGAGATTCCGCTTTATTCAATAGCGTCAAGGTTGTAACTAAGTCATTAAAAGCATAACCTTGCCGAAGGTTATTTGTACTACTGGCAGTCAGATGCTCCCTTAAGTTGTGGTAGGCATCTTGAAGCGCTTTTTCCTTCACTGGAGACTCTCTATTAGATGTAAGTACCGTTTCCTCAGCCAAGGAATCCGTCAAAACTTGTTTGGCAACGTTCTCATCAATAATACCATCTGTCAAAAACTCATGCTGTTTGGCTGAAGTAGCATCCGCTCTAAGCTGCGGGTTCGAATCCAGGACAGTGTCGAAAAATCGAGTGTAGGCAGTTTCGACACCAGCAAAACCCGCTTGATGAGTCACATTCCCTTCTTTATCGACTTGGCGTGGCACCGAAGACATCAAGCTTAGCCCTTGATTAGGCTTACGTTCAGAGCCAAATTCAAACCCTTCAATACCATGTAGCAAAGTAGATGCAACCAAAAACACATCGCTTTTTTCTGATGCAGAAGTACTGAAAGCCTGAAGCTCTGGAGCTTTGAATGAATCGGTAAAACCTTTAACTTCCTCACCAAATCGAGAGTGCAACCCTAAATCGATAACGATGGGTTCTCCTGTTTTCTTATCAAACACAATATTGTCAGGCTTGATATCATTGTGGCTAATACCAGCTTTGCTAAGATGAGCAGTCACATCTAAAAGCCTGAGGGCAATAAACTTTATCGTTCCCCAATATTCTTCACTAGAAATCTTCCCTTTTTTAAGGTTGTTTGCCAAGATCCTGAATGTCTCAGAACCTCTTCGTCCATCCACCTCATCCATCAACAGGGCTTCTTCTTTTCTACTACCGTAAGGCACAATAGCCATACCATGAACATTACCAAGATTAGGGTGTTTTCCAACAGTTTCATAAATATGCTGGTAGGCTTCAAGTTCTTGTAGCAAGTGCCCTTCGGCAACAGAACGTTCAATTTTGGCAACCAGTCTTTGGCCATCTTGGGTTTGCATGATGCTGATATGACTTTCACCTTCAGCAAATTTATCGGTTTCCACCGCTTTCATCCCTTCTAAATTTGGCGCACCAAGAGGAGGTTCACCCTTCCAACCTAATGGCAAGGATGTCTCTGGTTTCGCACCAAAAATATTAGACAAAGGCACTGTCTTATTTTGCGAAGCTTGCTGTGGGATCTGCTGTTTAGCAGTTTTTAATGTTGCTGTTAAAGCCAGAGCAATAGAACGTCGAGGTGACTGTCTATTAAAAATTTTCGCAATACCTTCACGAAAACGAGCGGCTCCTTGACTCGGATTCTCACGAAGTACTTCATTATCAGTAACTCGATATTTTTTACCATTGACCGTGAGCTCTCCTATCGACTTATTCGCATTTTTCCTCAGATGCTCATGGGCCTGAACTTCGGTCATTCCTCTAGATTGTGCTGCTGATATCTTCATATATTTCTTACACCCAACGCTGAGAATGAATAGAGCTTTCCTGACTTTGTTTAACGTCTGAATCTGATAGTTGCGAGAGCCACTCTATAATTAAGCCAATTTGCTCGCAGACTTTCTGTGCATCAGTATTGCTCTAGCAGAGAGATTTATAGGCAATCAGCCCGACATCATCATTCCAAGCGAGCTCTGGACCGTTCCCCTGTAGAGACTCGCCACTATGGCTAAAGAAGATCTTGCTAGCAATACTTTTATCTTCAGCTCCTGCCGTTGCGGTTACTTGAGAGAGTAACTGCAGGCTATTATTAGCTTCATCCTTTCTCAATATAAGAAGAGTTTCTTCATTAATTAAAAGCTCGCATATGCCTGAATCATCCGTTTGTAATGACTCTAAACCGAGATGTCGAGCAACATTTGACAGTAACTCATTAAAGGTTGTCGTTGTCATTTTAGTCACTTACAGAGTTAAATTTAAAATGGATAGATTATCTATCAACCTACAAGAGCAAACTATTGATGAAAGTCGTCAAACTTTCTGTTTTAGACATAATTATTAAAAATGAAAGAAAACTAGAAGAACGATCCTATTAGGACAGACATATCAATCTAGCAGGAAGCCAGAAGAAATTAATGGCAAGAAATCAGTGGGGAAATTATCGGGACAGGCATGTTTGTTTCTTAAGCTGGAAGCCCACAGCTAACGCAAAAAATAACGGGACAGACAGGTTAAATTATAAGTACAAATCAAATGAGGCACTCAAACAGTGCCCCATGTTCCAATCGAGTTGTTCAGAACCCTATTGTCTTGGATTCCTACCAGAACAAATTTCAGCTTCAAAATCACTGCGGTAAGGGTTGATATCAAGACCACCACGTCTGGTGTATCTTGCAAAAACGGTCAACTTTTCAGGCGCGCAACAACGCTTGATGTCTGAGTAGATACGCTCGACACATTGCTCGTGAAACTCATTATGTTCTCGGAATGAAATCAGGTATTTTAAGAGACGCTCCTGATCTATTTTCGCTCCAGTATAACGAATGTATACGCTGCCCCAGTCAGGCTGATTTGTCACGAGGCAGTTAGATTTCAAAAGGTGTGAGCACAGTGACTCAGTTACCTGTTCATCCGTTGTGCTACCTAATAAAGCATCTTCGTCATAGCTAAAATCATCGACTGTGATGTCTAAGTGATCAATACAATCGAAGTCACGGCTAACGGTTAACTCTTGTGGAGTCGCTACGTCTGAGAAAGAGACGCTGACCTCCGCACCTGCTGCTTGACTCAGATCGTGTACCATTTTCTCCATCACAACATCTGCAGATTCAAGTCGAGTTTGGTTAAAACTGTTTAAATACAATTTAAAAGATTTTGACTCAATGAGATTGGCTGAAGTGTGAGGAAAAATAAACTCAGCAATGGCCACCACAGGCTTGCCTTTCATGTTTAACCAAGAGACTTCAAAAGCAGTCCATAAATCAAACCCCGCATGCGATGCCATCTGTATTTCTTTGATCTCATCCCTTCCTCTTTGTCTTGGAATAGGATCTAATAATTCAGGGGCATAATGTGATACATACTCAGTTTTTTTTCCAAGGTTCTTATTATAAGTTGTCATTGTCCTTTGATTCCTTTGGTTTTACTACATGAGAGAATAGTTTTCTTGCAAAATATATGGGTACGACACTTACCAATGCATATATAATTTTTATAGACACTTGGCTTACAAACATAATGATTAAAACATCATTAGGTAATACTTTGTAGAATGCGAGTATAATGAATATTGCGCTATCCATTACCGATGCAATACTTGTACTGGCCACAATCCTAACAGCAAGCCAACGAGATTGTGTTGCGACTTTAAGTTTATTGAGTATATACGCATTTATATTTTCTGAAATAAAGTATGAGCTTAATGAGGCCAAAAATACTGACGTCATACTTTGAACAAGAACGGTATATTTCTCATCCATAGCCCCCCACTCTTCTATACTAGGAACCTGTGTAGATGTATAGAGAAGTAATAATATCCCTGAGTTTACTATTGTTGAGCAGATAATCGCTTTTCTAGCAAGCTTTAATCCAAAAAATTCATTCAATATATCAACAAAGACAAAAGAAATAGGATAAAGAAAAATAGCGGCAGGAACAATCAAACCCGTATTAAATATTTCCACAGGCTTAATGCCCATAATATTTGAAAGAGTAAAAATAGAACACAGGCATAACACTAAGAAGGAATAGGCTAACCAATATCCTTCATATTTATCTTTAAGTTCATAGGCACCATCGAAGCCAGATTTAGAGTACACCTTTTTGCAGACTTCAACCAACTCTTGACGGTTTAGATCATCAGCAACCTCACTGGTCAGCAACTCTTTTGCTGGCATGGAAATCATTTTTCCCGTGCCTTTAATCATGATACTTGCCCTAACATCTGAGGCAGTATTGAAGCCAATTAACTTATATTTATTATTAAACATTAAAGCGTTCCTCAAGAATCACTCCAAAGAGAATGTCATCTTTTAACAGGGGGGAGTTTGGCGGTATAGATATTAATGTACCTTGCCGAAGAATCAGTTTATCTAAGCTGTCTTCTGGCCGGTTCGAGCGATCAATGATCAATAAATTTCCTTCGGTAAAGAACTTAGAAAGATTCTGACCTACTCTAACTGCAGCGATATTACTGCCATCAGAGAAATAATAGGTAAGCGAGCAATCGGTCACCATATCACTAATGTAACGTTCGTTCTTATGTATAAAATCCTTTTCATTTAAGATGGGTACAGCAATAGGGTTTTTATTGCCATACATTGATGTGACGGGCTCCTGATTAAGATATTCCTCCAGAGATTCATTTTGAATGATATGGCACGTCGCCCCAAAAAAATTTGCAATACGTTCCACTGTGGAAGTTTGAACTCTAGCGACTTTCCCATCCAATATTTTATAGATCGTAGTTCGTGTAACGCCAGTTTTTCTACTTAGCGATGCTTTTGTTTCCTTGTTTTTCGCTAAGCCATAAAGAATGTTATCTCTTAATATATCAAGCTGCTCAACATTGCTTTTCATCGTCCTGCCTTTAAGTAATAGGATGAGCTCTACACCATAATGAAAGTATATTAATGTCGGCATTATACATAAAATAAACCACCACACAAACAGTTGCACAGTGTGTACACTAATATGTATCTTTTTATATAGTTATATAGCAATAAACACTAAAACCTTGGAATCAAGGTAAAAATAAATACTTTTATCTTCACTAAAAATTTAAAATCGCTCATTCTAAATAATCATGATAAATTATCTTTATGTTTATAGTTAATTATTAACTCACACATTAATAGGGCCATAAAATTGATATATGAGAATAAAGAAAAGCCTAAGAGAAACAGAGCCGGAATGTTTTTTCGATTCTTTTTGGGATGTTTAGTCAGCGTTTCTTTACTCGTGTCTGCACTTTATCTTGATGCAAAAGAACCACAACCTTTTATCGCTGAAGTTGGGGTTATATATGGCAATAAGGTAGAGCTCAATGGTAAGCCATCAGCACGGCTCGTCTCACGCTTAGATGCTGCACTTACTTTGTATCATGATCAAAAAGTGAAGCGCTTGTTTGTTAGTGGTGGGATCGGCAAAGAAGGTTTTGATGAAGCACTTGTGATGAAAAACTATTTACTCTCTCATGATGTCAAACCTGAGCATATTATGACCGATAACCAGGGGAATAATACCCATTTAACAAGCCAAAATTTACTCGAACAATTTGATATTACAACACCAGTGGTCGCAATATCACAGCGCTACCATATCTCTAGAGCTAAACTCTCTTTGAAACAGTCTGGCTTTTTAACGGTTTATGGCTACTCAGCAGATTATTGGGAGCCTAGGGATATTTACTCTTATCTACGAGAAATACCAGCATGGCTAAAGTATAAAATTTATCATTTGTAACTAAAGGCATGATGGCATATACCGAAATGATCGCAAGATACTTGGGTAGACTCCATCAATCGGATTTAACCTACTGATGGAGTAAATGAAAAGCAATGAAGAAGAGTTTTTAATTTAAAAATTGCGGTAATTGCTCTGCGGTTAAGGCACTTGCTTCATTAAAACCATCATATGCATATTCTTCTTTGATATTATCAATGTTCCAGCCAATCAAGTTCTGAGAGAACTGAGTTGCCCCTCCGAACATTGAACGCATAGTACTGACGTTTGATGTGTTCCATTGACTGATATTTTTATTGAAGGCTTTCGCAGCGCTGAACATGTAACTCATATCTTTAACTTTTGATGTGTCCCAACTGGAAATATCTCCATCAAAACTGGTAGCGTAAACAAACATTGACGTCATATTCGTCACATTTGAGGTATCCCACTGCTCCATGTCACTACTAAATAATTCTGCATAATAAAACATATAGCTCAAATCAATCACACTGCTCGTATCCCAGTTGCTGATATCTTGATTGAAACTTCGAGCAAATTGAAACATATTATCCATTCTTTGAACCTTCGCCGTATCCCAGTTTCCAATATCTTGATTAAATGCTATCGCGCTCCCAAACATATAGCCCATATCCGTCACATTTGAGGTATCCCACTGGCTGATATCTTGGTTAAATTGAGTCGCTTCAGAAAACATCGCTCTCATATCTTTAACATTTGATGTATCCCAACTGGCTATATCAGAATTAAATTGAGATCTTTCAAACATCCCACTCATATTTTCTGCACGTGAAGTGTCCCAACTGGATAGATCCTGGCTAAATGAAGAGCCCGCAAACATATGCTGGAAGTTTTGTACATTCGCCGTATTCCACTGATTAATGTCTTGATTAAATGCCCTGGCATACCAAAACATAAAGCTCATATTGACAACGTTTGATGTATCCCAGTGACGAATATCTTGATTGAAGTCATCAGCGTATAAGAACATAGACATCATATTCGTCACATTGGATGTATCCCAATCGGTGATATCTGCATTCATGTTTTTCTCTTTCGCGAAAATAAAACTCATATCTGTTACATGAGTGGTACAAAGGCGAATGTCACCATTTTTAAATTGCTCTTGTATGGTTTCATCCCGAATGAGCACATTATCCACAACCAAATAAGTTTCTGAGCCTTTAGTTACATTTGAACCAATCGGCGCATCGAAGCATTCCACCGAAACTCCTGAAGCCATAGATACATTTGCATAAGTAGCCAAAAGACTTGTCGTAATCCATTTACAATTTCTCATTCCATTACCAATGTTATATTGCTGATTTTTAAATAGTATAAGCGGCTAACATTGACTGAATTTAAACTTAGATTCGTTTTTTGTACTGAAAGAAGGGGAGAGCGGGATACGAGGATTAGGATAGCGGTGAGGATAGCGGGACAGGCAAGGATAAAAGAGGATAATGGGACAGGCATGGTTAGCATAAGGATAGCGGGACAGGCATGGAGGATAATGGGACAGACACGGTTAGAATGAAAAACCAACATAGATTACAATAAAAAGTGTGTCTCACTTCTCAAAATAATTATAATCACAGAGTAATCATTACCTCCTTAGACTACTGTTTATTTATCCATGCCCAATACAGATAAACCATGACAGTTGCTCGTTCAACACTGATTAATATTGAAGCCACCCCTTATTATCACTGCATTTCTCGTTGCGTTCGCCGCTCTTTTTTGTGTGGCTATGATCAGCAGACGAATACCTGTTTTGAACACCGACGTGGCTGGATCGAAAAGCGCTTACTTCAATTAGCTCAGGTCTTTTGTATTGATGTTTGTGCTTATGCCATCATGAGTAATCACTATCATGTGGTCTTACACGTTAATTCCACTCACGCCGACACACTCTCTTTACATCAAGTCGCATCTCGGTGGTTAAGTTTGCATCGCGCACCCGAACTAATCCGTCGGTTTCTCTCCGGTGATACCTTGTCTGAGCCTGAGTTGGCTTGCTGTAAAGAAATGATTGAGCAATGGCGAACACGGCTGACCAGCATCAGTTGGTTTATGAAGTTACTCAATCAGTATATTGCCTCTAAAGCGAATCAAGAAGACGAGTGTAAAGGCCACTTTTGGGAAGGAAGATTTAAAAGCCAAGCATTACTGGATGAAAAAGCGCTCGCTGCGGCGATGGCCTACGTCGATTTAAACCCTGTTCGTGCAAATTTAGCAAACACACCAGAGGAATCTGAGTTTACCTCGATTAAAGCCAGAATCGAGGCGCTTCACGATGGACAACCTTCATCTTTACTCTTTCCATTTACCGGAAAATCTAAACAAGACCCACCTCAAGGACTTCCATTTCAACTCTTGGATTATCTGGAATTAGTCGATTGGACAGCAAGACAAATAAGAAGTGATAAACAAGGCTATCAAGACGCTCGTCTCCCCTCGATTCTACAAAGATTAGGGTTAGACCATTCTCATTGGCTCACAGCATGTCGTCATATGGAAAAAGGGGGCTTGGTCGGTACAGAGGGCTCAATTAGTAACGCACTCCATTACTTTAATCGGCAAAGAATGACGGGAGTGAGCTTGATATGTCCCAGCCGGATCTAAAAGTACTACTGACCGGCCTTTAAGCTTGGCTTTTTACACGAAATAACTCTTTACTTCTGATCACTACAGAGCCATAATATCGCTGCTCTGTTGTCCAGAGTTATTAAATGAAACGTCAAGTTGTTAAAGTAAAGCCCTCAGAATTCCCTAGTTGTTATCCTTAGTGTTTCCCTCAGCTTCATAGATACATTAAATAATTCAAACTTCCAGCGCATCGAATTTATACAATCAACTTTTATATAAGGGACACAACATGTCTAACAAAGCAACTGGTACTGTAAAATGGTTCAACGAAACTAAAGGTTTTGGTTTCCTAACTCAAGACAACGGCGGCGCTGACGTATTCGTTCACTTCCGTGCAATTGCTTCTGAAGGTTTCAAGACTCTAGCTGAAGGTCAAAAAGTATCTTTTGAAGTAGAGCAAGGCCAAAAAGGTCTTCAAGCTGCAAACGTAGTTACTCTATAAGAGTAAAATTGACGCAGACGGCCAGTCCGACTGCGTCAACTCTCCTCAAAACCTTTTCTTACCCATCCCGAAAAGAAACCTCCCTAATCCATGCAGCAAGTTTTATCAGGACAGACATCTTAGCTACTCTGCTGATAGCCCCTGTTCGTTGCTTTTTCTGAAGAGTCGCGTATTAGAACACCCTTATCTTGCCTGTCCCGATATTCTTTCTCGGTATTCTCCTCAATATTCTATAGCCCATAACCTCTAAAACGGGTGATTTCTATCTAGCTCAGTATTTGTAAGAATTTGCTCCGCAACATATCGATGTACTGCCGTGGTTGGGTGCAACATATCCCAAAAAACATACTTATCTGATCCTGAATAGATACATTCATCGCGTAAATCGTGTTGATAAAGGTAATGAGAGAAAGATGCTTCATAGTAATATTGACAAGATTCTGCCGCATCGACAAAACCATGTTGCTCAGGCCTAGTCACAAGACTTTCAAATAAAGCAAAAGAGTCATAAACCGTTACACTCACTCCTTGCTCTCTATAGTAGTCGGCCTGAAGTTGAATAAAAGCATTCATCTCTAAGATGTTAGCTCGAACTTCTTCTATTTGTTCTTGGCTTGCATTATGAAACTTCGGTGCTAATGTCACATCAGGTAAAGTCAATAATAAAAAGTTCTCAGCGCCTGCATCAGTAAGCTTAATCATCGCTTCTGCAAAATCTGACTTCACATCCGACGCACTTCGCTCATATTTCATGAAATCGTTCACGCCGAACAGTAGAGTAAATAAAGTGCTCTTCGCTTGGTAATTCTCCGCTTTTTTCATGTAAGCGAGATAGGATGCGACCTGCTCAACAATACCAGTTAAGAATACGTAGGCATTCTCACCTCCTGCACCTCCAACAGCCCAATTATAAACTGGCAAGTCTTTTGCTTTTGCCAAATACTCAGTCCAAACTAACCCATTCGAAAAACGCCCTAAATACCAACTATTTTGATTAGGGAAAGCCTTATTAGAAGCATGGAAAACATTCCCCGTATCAGACAAGCTATCACCAAAAGAGATGATTTTATTGATTTTATCTGAGGCTAAAATAGAATCATTTGTCCAAATGGTGTAGTTGTATGACCAATATGGCTTAGAGGCAAAAAATGAGATATTGGCATTCTCATTGGCTAAATCTAGGGTATCTTCACAGCGTTGGGCAATAAGCGCTTGTGACGTTTCGGTATAAAACATGTTTTTCAATGCAATATTACTGCGCCAATAACCTTCAATTGTGAAATAGCTACCATCAGGATTCATTGCCCACTCCCAATCAGTAGAGACGTATTCAGTCGAATGATCCAAGCGATACCAACAACGAACATTTAGTGTCTTTTGCCTTTGTATATGATGTTCAGTTGGAGAAAATGAATCCATGTACATATCTGGATCGGCAAACTCTACTACAGGGTGTTCATTCGCATAAATACTACCGAAAGGGATCGATAAGAGACCAAGTAAAGCAACTGTATTTTTCATGTATTCCTCTCACACCAATACAAAAAGTGAAACAAATTAGAAACAATAATCATACATAAAATAAACATATGCAAATAAACACATAAAATAACAAAAACTCTCACTGACCATTTGTTCTGTTTTTCGTAACTATATTTTCTTTTTATCTTGTTTTTAAGCTTAATAAATTCACCTAAACTACTTCCATCAAATCAGAAGAATGAATAGGATTATCATGAAACTTAATAAAATTACTGCCCTTTCACTTATTGCAACACTAGGTTTAAGCACATTATCGTCATCAGTAATAGCTAATGAAGAAGCAAAGCCACAGCCAATTCTTCCTGCTGCTGTTACAGAAATGTACAAAGCACCAGCTGGTATAGTGATTACTGAAGAACAAAAGCAAAACGTTCTTACAGCAGTAACAAAAGCGAGTAAAGGTTGGAGAGATGCGTTTAACAGTGGTGACGCCAAAAAAGCAGCAAGCTTCTACGAACAAGATGCCGTAACGACATCTATTCCATTTGGTATTTACATTGGCCAAACTGCTGCAGAAGGGCTTTGGGACTACATCATTTCTAACGGCTATAAAGATGTTAAATACTTTGATACAAAGATTGAAGTGATCAGCTCAAATGCTGCCGTTCTATCTGGCTCTTGGGAAATGAACAAAGCATATGGCATCATGACTAAAGAAATATGGGTAGTTGGTCAAGATGGCACAGCAAAATTACGTGTCGATGATTTTGAAGTTGTTGGCGCAAAATAAACGCCAATAGTTTTAACAATGATGATTAATGTTAAGCCTTCCTATTTGGAAGGCTTTTTTATATCTCCAAGCTTAATCATAAACCTTCATTTCTTTATTACCTCTCTCCAGCTTCTGTAAAGCAATCATTTTGTAAAACCCACGTTCAAACCCATAACTTTTAAACAGCTAACGATTAAAATAGTGTGCCATCCCTATTTTTCTACACTGTATTCTGGCTAAATTATGACTTTATACCCAAGTGACTTCAAGATGCTTGATTCAGAGCGAGGTCACTGAGCCGAATTCAAGGAAGACGACGAAGCGGAATAGCAGGCTCTTTCTTATTTTTGTAAGAAGAACGGTTGTCTGACGCAAGAAGCCAGCTCAGTGACACACTCCCAAAGGTCGAGCGACCTTAACTTTCAAATCCATTAATTTGAAGCCAATTGTCGAGGTAAACAATACTTCACTTGGTTATCTAACTGAGATAAAGCAGCTTGAAAGTGTATCTATTTAAACTGCGTGTATTAAGTTCTATTAAGCTTTTATCAAGAAACTTTGGAGTGCTGGCATTATAGAGTGGCGGCTATTTTGAGCCTGAACCAGAGATAATCATCTGCCGATCATCTAAACCTGAAGCAGTTAAATCAGTGAGTGAAAATGTTATATCCAGTGACCTCAAGATGCTTGATTCAGAGCGAGATCACTGAGCCAAATTCAAGGAAGACAACGAAGCGGAATAAAATAGGAATAGCAGGCTCTTGCTTATTTTTGTAAGAAGAACGGTTGTCTGACGCAAGAAGCCAGCTCAGTGACACACTCCCAAAGGTCGAGCGACCTTAGTCACTTGGATATACAACAAAGCCTGCATGAATCGCAGGCTTAGATAAGATTGGTTTGTTTTTGTCATTTAATCATCAAATGACATTTATTTATCGATGCTATCGCTTATAAGCTCTTGTTGCATATAAATCGCTCTTTCTCTATCAACGACAAGCGACAAACATTGATATTAGGCTTTCATCGCCGTTACTTTTACTGCATCAGCAATGGTGCGGTAGTTTGGTGACAGTTTTTGTACGCTAGCAATCACTTCATCAAATTCAGCTTGAGTCGCATCGCCTTTCACGTCAAAGTGGAACTGGATTTCATCAAAGCCTACTGGTGCTTCTTCGCTTACGTCTAGGAAACCACGTAGGTCAAGATTGCCCTTGATCGTTAGGTTTACAGAGTCAAGTTTGATACCACGTGCACTTGCTCCAGCAACAAAACCAACCATCATACAACCTGCCATACCACCTAGTAGGTAATCTTGTGGTGTTGGGTAAGCGTTGTTACCCAGTAGCTCTTCTGGCTCGCCGACTTGGAAGCGAAAATCTTTCACGATTTCTTTACCGCCAACTTTTTGATTGAGCGTACGAATTTCGCTGTGTACGCCACCTTTCCATTCTGCAACAATGCCGTATTCTGAAATAGCTTGTGCCGGTTCATTGGTAACGATTTCTGTGTAAGCTGCAAGGTCATTAAGTTTGATGCCATTTAGGGGTGCGTTTGCCATGAGATTTTCCTTTAAATTTTTATGATGACGCTGATGCCTAATATGATTGCTTATTCGTTTGAATCTGCATCAGTCGCTTTATTTTTGTTATTTATCTATTTCGCTTTTATCGCGGCTTCCCCACCCTTTTGGAGGAAGCCACACACGTTGTGATTACTGGTTACGACCTGCCATTACACCGCCGTCAACATTCAGTACCGTACCTGTTGTCCAAGACGCTTTGTCTGACAGTAAGTACTCAATCGCGTTTGCAACATCTTCTGTTGAACCAATGCGGCCAATTGGGTGGAATTCATTGAAGCCTTTCAGTGTTGATTCAATTTCTTCTTCTGCGATGAAAGATTTGTAAATCGTTGACATCACAACAGCAGGAGCAACTGCATTCACTCGTACGCCGTGCTCGCCCAGTTCAATCGCTAGGTTTTTAGTTAGAGCATGCAAACCTGCTTTTTGCATTGAGTAAGCAGATGAAGGCGTTGCTTTAATCGCTTGGTGTGCCCACATAGAGCCGATGTTGACGATAGCACCGCCACCGTGTTGTTTCATGTTCTTCGCTACTGCTTGAGTGATAAAGAAGAAAGCACGGTTCATATCAAGTTGTAGGTCGTAGTCACGCTCTGAATGCTCAAGGAAATCAACAGGCTTGAAGAAGCCAGCCGCGTTAACCAAGTAACCAATGTGGCGTTGTTCTGCATTCAATTGTTCAATAAAGCTTTGCACTGCAGCTGGGTCGTAAAGGTCAACTTGAGCAGTCTCAACTTGGCCGTTAGTTTTTGCTTCAAGGTCTTGTTTCGCTTCAGCCAGGTTTTGTGCGTCATGAGACAGAATCATCACTGGTACACCGCCGTTAAGAAGGCGTTCAGCGGTAGCTTTACCCATACCAGAAGAGCCGCCAACGATAAGTGCAATTGAAGAAGTATTAAACATATTGAATCCTTACTCTACCTTCTAGTAGATAGTTATTAATTTTCTAAAAAAGGAGTGTTTGCGTTCTCACTCCCTGTCTGTGGTTGTTACTTTATGATCCTTGATGAATGACGTCAACAATTTTTTCTACCTATTGATAGGTAAAGATCAAAAAAATAAGAAAAAATAATTAATAATCAATGACTTAATGCATTTATTTTTTTAACTCATATTGAGTGGACTTTATATTTAGTAATCTCAAGATACTGTCTTCAATGAGATTAACTCTGAATTTATACTCTATTAGCCTTAAGAAGCTTGATTCTTAGCTAGTGGCCTAGACTCTGAGACTTTGTTAACGATATAGCTGATTAAAAATAAAATGATTAATATTTATGCATCAAAGGCCGAGTCAGAACACATAAAAATCCATCTCCTCTTATATACAATAAATCCTTACCTCTTTATTATTTGGTGTCGGAAATCATTCATATAAACATAACCTAGATTTCTCTTATATTAGTTTAATAATATTAGGCTAGGCCATAATTTTATTTGTACTTGAGGCTTACTGTGAAAAGAAAAATTTTAACTTTATTACTGACAACGTCACCGCTTATTTTCTCGTTTAATGTAAACGCTAATCCATCAAATACTAAGCATCATATTTATCCAAACCGCAATGTAGAACCTATTTGTGTCAACCCAAGTAAGTATAAATTCCAACCGCTAGAAAACCAAAGCGCTTCGCTTAACACTAATTTTCACAATTCTATTTCTTGGAATGGCACACCAAAGTCAGGGTTTGATTACATCGAAATATCACAACAACAATTTGAGGAATGGTCCTCTCAATGTGATGAGGGCTTTCATCTAGAAGGCTATATTCCAAGCTTATATAATTTAAGTCTATTTAAAATTATAGACTCCCCTAATGGTGCCATTTTTGCTAAAGGTGAACCTTCTCTGGTTTGTAAAGACAGCTCGATGAGGGTTTGCGACACCACCTTTCGTATCTTTAACATTATGGAAATGCTGAGTAAACAAACGGGTAATCGTTCAGTTGGAACATGGATGGAGAAAGAGAGGTATCAATACACCATTAATGTACTAGATCAGGAAGAAACGACTCAGAATCATATTGATCACCAACAAAAGGTCATCAACATCGGCCTACAATCGCTGAATGAAACATATTTAACCACAGAGGGAGAAGAAGTGAAGTTTACTCTTCAACGTCTCGTTGTGAGTCAAGTTGTACAAGCTGCTCTTGCCGATAATGAAGATAATCCAATCATTATTGAACAGACAAATCAACTTCTAAGCCACCTAGGTTATAGTGACAAACCAAGAAGAGAATAAGAGACGTAAATAGTTTGAGGCTATAGTCACATACAACGTAAGCCTTCGAAAGTAACGATACCCAAGTAAGCTCAGTATACTTGGGTATAAAATACAGCGAATGCTCTGCGATAAAATTGAGTGACTACCACTCGCTCAACGTTTCAACATTCACTTTTGCGCCTTTCGTTAACATCGCAAAGTTTGTGTTTGGTAATAGATCGCGAGGGTAATGGAGAGTGATAACATTGTCTGATTTATCTTGGATACAAGATGAAACACCATCAATACCAATGTCACCTTTCACTGCTAGGTTATCGCTTAGAGTTTGAGGGATGTCAATGGATACAGAAAAACCATTATCATTCTCTTCGACTTGTGTGACAAGTGCTGTACCCTGAATGTTTCCGGTTAACGCTCCACGACCAATGATTTCACCAAATTCAGGGTGAATCTCAAGGTTAACTTGATCTCCTTCTTTTAAATCACCCAATGTTGTGGCTCCTAGGGCGCGGTCAAGATCCAGATCAAAGTAAACAACATCTCCTGCAATACGTACCACGGTCAAAGAGACGCCATTGACCAACATGACAGTATCTTTCTCAATAGATTGAATCATTCCTTCAGGAAATACAATACCATGCCTTTGACCATCTTGGCTTTTTGATATTGATTTAATTACACCACAACCTTGAATAATGCCTTTAAACATATGAATGTCTCCTTTATTAGGCTGTCACTGTTATGAACAGTAGCTAACTTACCGAGTCGAGAAAATTTTAGTTGATGAAATTTAAAATACTCAGGGTAAGGATATTTCTTCCTTATCCCTCACAATGTTTGGAAAAATCTAGCGAAAAATCGACCTTGAAATTTCAAAAATACTCTCTAAATTTTATGCTAGGAAATGTGTATTTAAACAACCCTCAAAGACTGAGGCACACCTATAAAGCCCTCCCCCTAAATAAACCTTGAGGTCACTTGCGTATAAATATGAGAGTACGTCTCCAGTTACCAAAGTTTTGTGCTAAGTTAAATCATTTGCGTTAGATTTGGAGATGCATCATTGGAGCACATTCATGAGTTACTTATAGCAATGAAGCCGTTACTGGAACAATACGGCTACCTTGCTTTGATTGTGAGTATTGCCCTTGAAGGTATTGGTATTCCCATGCCGGGCCAATCACTAATGATAGCGGCGTCAATACTTTCTTCAGATCATGTAATGGACTTGAGCGTCGTTATTGTGGTTTCGTGGTTCAGTTGCTTCTTTGGTAACACATGCGGTTACCTGATTGGGTATCACTTTGAAAGTTGGCTAGATAAAAAAGGTGATATATCCGGTCCCAAAATGCAAAAACTTCAACACATCATAAAAAAGTACGGCCCAGCTTGTCTGATTATCAGTCGCTTTATTGAAGGAATGAAGCAGTTTATGCCACTTGCCTGTGGTGTTGCTAAAATGCCACGTAAAGAATTTTTAATTGGTAATGCCATCGCGACAACTATTTGGGTGTGTGTCTTCAGCCTATTAACGCACTTTGCTTTTGAGCACCTTAACGTATTTAGTCAGTTCTATAATCACCACCGCTATACTGTTTGGACTTGTGCAGCATTACTTTTTGCATTGCTTATTTTGTTCTTACTGAAACATAAGCAAGCCAACTCTGGTAGTTGAAGGCATTTTATACTGTTCAATGTAGGCCGATAAGGTGTGCACTTAAGATATGCAACAAAAAATAATAGCCATTTAGACGTCTAGACATTGACAATGGCTTTTCGTCCGATTAGTCTGCACACCTTATTTTCGATTATGCTGTTGTTTACATGTCCGGTTCTAAAAACTCTCAATCTGCGGTTGTCCCATCTGCCACTGCACTGCTTCCTTTGCTGCTTTTTTTATGTCTATTCATTGGTATCGGTACTTACCTATCTGCACAAGGTGTAGATTTTGCGTTTTATCAAGTGCCATCACCAATAGCCGCTCTACCTGCAGTACTTTTGGCAATGCTGTTAAGTAAAGATCGACTAAATCAAACGATTGAGCACTTTATGCGTGGTGTCGGCCATCCTGATATCATTGCAATGTGCATGATCTATTTGTTAGCTGGGGCATTTGCTGCAGTGACAAAAGCATCAGGAGGGGTGGACGCGACGGTAAACTTGGGCTTATCAGCGATTCCAACCAGTCTTATCTTGCCTGGTATTTTTTTATTTCTGCCTTTATCGCTACCTCAATGGGTACCTCGATGGGCACCATTGCCGCTGTTGCTCCTGTGGCGTTAGGCATTGCGGAGTCAGCAGAAATGAACCTTCCTATCACAGCTGGCGTGGTCTTAAGTGGGGCCATGTTTGGTGATAATCTGTCGATCATTTCTGATACTACAATCGCTGCGACACGCTCTCAAGGCTGTGCAATGAGAGATAAATTTAAAGAGAATATCTTTATTGCCTTACCAGCCGCACTGATTTCAATTATTGTGTTCTCTTTTTATAGTAATGCAGCTCAACCACCTAGTACGGAAGCTATTGAATGGGTTAAAGTCCTTCCTTATATAACAATATTAGTTCTTGCACTTTCCGGCCTCAATGTCTTTGTGGTACTCACCAGTGGTATTTTTCTCGCTGGTGTCATTAGCCTTTTTTACACCCCTCATTATGGCATGACTGATTTCGCTCAAGATATCTATACTGGCTTTGGCAACATGCAAGAGATCTTCTTACTGTCAATGCTGATTGGCGGATTAAGTGAATTGATGCGACGTCAAGGTGGCTTAGCCTTTTTAACTCAATTAGTCAGCCGTGTTATTCTTCGTTTTGGTGCTCATCATTCCGGTACAGCAAACACTCAAGCAAGCGAATTAGGTATCGCTGGGCTAGTTTCAATGGTCAATGTCTGTACCGCGAATAACACGGTTGCGATTGTTGTTTCTGGTCAGGTCGCCAGAGAATTAGCGCAAGACAACAACGTCACACCTCGTCGTGCCGCAAGCCTCTTAGATATATTTTCTTGTGTGGTGCAAGGGCTACTTCCTTACGGTGCACAAGTGCTGTTATTAGGGTCTGTATTTAAGCTGTCACCTTTGGAAGTGATTAGTCACTCTTATTACTGTTATGCCTTAATGATTTCCGCGATCATTGCTGTGTTTGTTAAACATTCTTCACGTCAAACGGTGACAGAGGCAAAGTAGTAAGAAAGTATCGCTAAGAGACGACCACTACGTACACGGCTATCGGCGCTCTCCTCCTTGTTTAATGACAAAATAGGGAGGAGACAAGATGGCTTAACTCAACACCGAAGTTATCCATAAAAATCATCAACACATACATTTCTCTCTTGCTCCGACAGGCTTCCAGAAACTTGATTATAATTTATTTATCAACACCTTAACTTAACCAGCTTTAATTAAAAACTGTAACTAAGCTCACACAAACGTCGCCAAAACTTAGATCTCTAAACTAATGCACCTGCCGGGAGATGGATTACATTGTTGCCCTATTTGTTTTTTGGGAGCAATTTATGCAATCACTATCGAGTCATGCCTCTCTGTTCAAACTGCTACTCAGTGGAATGTTTATCTCATCATCCGTTCACTGTGCAACAGAACAAGGCCAAAATCACATCAGCGCTGATCATATTTATTTTGGCGGCGATATTCTCACGATGACGACAGAACAGCCTCAATATGCTCAAGCGATTGTAACAAAGGGAGAAAAGATCCTCTACGTGGGCACTCATGAAGAGGCGATGACTTATCAAACAGAAAATACCCTACTCACCGATTTAGAAGGGAAAACATTATTGCCCGGCTTTGTCGATCCGCATAGCCACCTTTATGGGGTCGGGCTCCAAGCAATGGTTGCTAATCTATTGCCACCTCCCGATGGTGGAGCCAACAATGTCGAAAAAGTGATACACATCCTCAAATCAGCCAATGGCAACGAGACACAACGGTTATTTATCGATAAAACCGGTTGGATTTTAGGTTTTGGTTACGATGATGCACAACTTGATCGCTATCCTACGAAAGAGGATCTCGATAAAGTCAGTACTGAACGTCCTGTACTTATTATCCACACTTCTGGACATTTGAGTGTCGCTAACAGCAAAGCACTCGAGATTTCTGGTATCAACGCTGATTCACCAAATCCTCCTGGTGGCATCATTCGTCGTAAAGAAGGCAGCCAAGAACCAAATGGTATTTTGGAGGAAAACGCCCACTTTGCGGTACTTTTCCACTTAGCAACAATAATTGATAGTGAGTTGCAAGATAAAATGCTGGAAGCGGCACAAACGATGTATACCCGCTTTGGTTACACAACGGCGCAAGAAGGGCGAGCCACCATTGAAAGTTATCAGGCGATAAAAAGAGCGTCTGAAAATGATCGTTTGTTGATTGATGTCGTTGCCTACCCTGATATGGTCTCAAGCAGTCACTTCATGGACTCTCCATACCATTCAAATGATTACAATAAACATTTTCGTATCGGGGGGGTAAAACTTAACTTTGATGGTTCACCACAAGGTAAAACCGCATGGCTGACCCAACCTTATTTTCATCCTCCCCATGGCCACAACGACGATTATGCCGGTTATTCGACTTTTGAAGATCAACAAGCATATCAATACGTGGAAACGGCTTTTAGCCACGATTGGCAAGTACTCGTTCATGCCAACGGTGATGCGGCCATTGATCAGTTAATCAGGTCGGTTGAACATGCTAACAAAAAGCTAGGTCAACAAGACCGCAGACCCGTTTTAATCCACGGGCAAACATTACGTCACGATCAAATCACACGTCTTGGTCAACTCGGTATTTTCCCTTCACTGTTTCCTATGCATACTTTCTATTGGGGAGATTGGCATGCGGAATCTGTTTTAGGCCAACCGAGAGCGGCTTTCATTTCTCCAACTCAAGCAGTGAAAAATGCAGGACTGATGTTCAGTACCCATCATGACGCCCCGGTTGCTTTACCTAACGCGTTCAGAGTGCTTGATGCCACAGTAAATAGAACCACTCGCAGCAATAAAATACTCGGCCCCGATCAAAGAGTAGACGTTTATACCGCACTTCAAGCTATGACAATATGGCCAGCTTATCAGCATTTTGAAGAAGAGAGTAAAGGCAGTTTAACGACAGGAAAGAATGCTGATTTGATTATATTGGATAAAAATCCACTTAAAATATCACCCTCAAACTTAAAAGATCTTAAGGTTGAAACAACCATCAGCCGAGGTCAGGTCGTTTATCAAAGATAGCCTTAGTTTACATCTCGGCCGCTGTTTTCTTAGTGGCTGAGATGCCTTTCTTTTTCAAGACCTATAAACGGACATTCCGCCCAATAGCCAACAAATAGACAATTTAATCAATTAGATAAAGACATTAAACCCACCAGCAAAATACCTCTAATGTTGTGCTAAATGTCACACAAAAAAAACAACAACACCAAAAAAATTAACATTACCATCACAAACCAATTAATGTGTTGCTTGAACTACAATCAGAAACGTTCACAACAAGGAAGTGATAATGCAGTCAATCGTTGACTATTTAAATGGCTTTATCTGGAGCCCAGTTCTTATTTATTTATGCCTCGGCGCTGGCCTTTTTTACTCCGTGACCACCCGTTTTGTCCAACTTCGCCATTTCTTTGAAATGTGGCATCTGTTACTTTCAGGTAAGAGCTCTCAAGAAGGGATTTCATCTTTTCAAGCCCTCGCCGTCTCTTTGTCTGGTCGTGTTGGCACCGGAAATATTGCTGGTGTTGCAGCTGCAATTGGATTTGGTGGCCCAGGCGCCATATTCTGGATGTGGACAGTGGCCTTTTTAGGTGCCGCTACAGCCTATGCCGAGTCCACACTGGCACAAATATACAAAGAAAATGATAACGGCGAATTCCGGGGAGGTCCGGCGTATTATTTAGAAAAAGCGATGGGACAAAAGTGGTATGCATGGATATTCGCTATCGCTACCACCATTGCTTGCGGAGTATTGCTGCCCAGCGTTCAAGCCAATAGCATCGGCAACGCGGTAGAAGCGGCTTTTGGTTCAGGGGAAATGGTTGAAACCGCGATCGGTACTTTTAGCTTTGCCAAAATACTGACGGGGACACTTCTGTGTATTTTGCTGTCTTTCATTATTTTTGGCGGTGTTAAGCGCATTGCTAACTTCACTCAGGTTGTCGTGCCGTTTATGGCATTAGCTTATATTATCTCTGCCTTTGTGATCATTTTACTCAATATCGGAGAAATTCCTCGGATCATTCATTTGATCCTTAATGATGCTTTCACCCCTATGGCTGGAGCGGGAGCAGCAATTGGCTGGGGAGTAAAACGGGGTATCTATTCTAACGAAGCAGGACAAGGGACAGGCCCCCATGCAGCAGCAGCGGCCAATGTAGCTCACCCTGCACAACAAGGCTTAGTACAAGCATTTTCAATTTATATTGACACATTACTCGTGTGTTCAGCGACTGCTTTTATGATTCTTATCACAGGAGCTTACAACGTCCAAGGAGCTGTTGAAGGCGCTTTTTTAGTGCAAAATCTACCCGCAGATATCAGTGCAAATGGACCTCGGTTCACGCAAATTGCCATCGAAACCGCCCTGCCTGGCGTCGGTAAAATGTTTATTGCCATTGCCTTGTTCTTCTTTGCCTTCACTTCTATTTTGGCTTATTACTACATTGCAGAAACCAATTTGGCCTACTTACGACGAAATCTCAAAGCCAATGGCTTCATGTTTATCTTAAAGTTAATGACCCTGTCTGCAGTCTTCTATGGCACGGTCAAAACAGCAGAGCTAGCATGGGCAATGGGCGATTTAGGGGCAGGCTTAATGGCCTGGCTCAATGTCGTTGGTATCTTAATCATCTTTTTCATGGCCAAACCCGCTCTCATTGCATTAAAAGATTATGAACAGCAACAAAAACGTGGGGTTAAGAATTATATCTTTGACCCGGTTGCGCTTGGAATAAAGGGAGCAACCTACTGGGAAGAACAATGTAAACTGAACAAGGCAGAAGAATCGCTCTCAGAGAAGACAACGGTTAACAAGCGATATGCTGTCGAGCAAGATGGAACTAAATCACCAGGTTTAACTCCACCGATGAATTAACTCAATACCGACTGTAAAAAGCCTCGGTAGACAGTTCACCAATAAGAGTCTATTAATTTAAATCCTCTTACTCAAAAGCAAACAAAAAGATGAACAAAAAAGGGTTAGCCAATGCTAACCCTTTTTCATGCTGTTCTGATTTTAACGAGGTGTTATTTCTTTTCACCGATAGGTAAAATCGTACGGCCGTACTCGTTATTAAGTACTTGCGCCATTGCGAAGTAAATCGCGCTTGCACCACAGAAGATACCTTCAAAACCAGCGATAGTGCCGATAAGCGCGCTACCAGTGAAGTCACGAGCTGCAAGCAAGAAGAAGAGAATCGTTAGCGTCGCGAATACCACTTGTTTTGCCACTGGGTAGCAAAGTGAGCCAATAAACATGAAACCAGTAAATACACCCCATAACAATAAGTACCACGCCAAGAAGTTTGCTGGGCTTGCAGGGAATCCCATATGAGGCATCACAAGAAGGCCAACCAATGTAAGCCAGAATAGGCCGTATGAAGTGAAGGCTGTAGTACCAAATGTATCGCCGCGCTTAAAGCACATAATGCCAACAATCACTTGGCTAAGACCACCATAAAAAATACCCATTGCAAGAATCATTGAGTCAAGTGGGAAGAATCCTGCATTATGGATATTAAGCAGAATCGTGGTCATACCGAAACCCATTAGACCTAAAGGCGCTGGGTTAGCCAGTTTAGTAGACATATCTCGTACCTGTTTTCAAAAAAAGTTGATAAAAATTGCGCGCGAATTTTAATCGACCCCATCACAAAATCAAAAAGCCGTTTTCGAAAACTTAGATTTCACTAAACAAGCAAAAAAAAGACTCTGCATAAAACAGAGCCTTATCTCATCAACTTACGATTTAAATAGAATGTTAACTACTGACAAGAGATTTCATCCCAGAACCAGTTGCTCGCAGTTGGTGTGTCCCATACTCCCGGGCCGTTCTTTGCGATAAAACATTTATTTTGATAAATCACTTTCTCACCATCGGCAACTTGGCTTTGACCTGGTACCCACTCAATAAATGTGCCAGAAACAGGTGGTGTTGGTTCTTGAACAGGAGGCTGCACAACAGGTGCTTCTGAAACTAACTGCCATGGCCCACCTAGACTAGGATCATCCCCTTGCGTCCACCATTTAGCCTGATAGATCGCACCTTGATATGACACTTTATCTCCATCATTATAAATTTTACCCGCATCCCAAGCAGCAATGCCATCGACTGGTGGATCAACAGGGTCAACCGGACCTAATTCCTCAACAACTCGTACCTCAGGCCAACCAGCATGAGATTGATAGAAGTTAGTCACACACTTTTCATAATCTCCACCAACCAAAGCAGAGTAAGCCGTTTGAAACCCAACCAGCTCACATTCGAAAGAATGGCCACCTGGGCGATCTGCGTAATACTTCCAGTTACCATCCCAGTTAGTGTAAAGCACGTCTGTTGCACCATTCAGGTTCAAGCTTCCATAAGGAGTCTGTTGCCAGCACGTATTAACTTCATCTGCTTCAACTGGGATTTGATAATGAGCGGATAGCCCTTCCCAATAACGAATGCGGTTGACTGGCTGGCCTTTGTCTTTATTTTGCTCACCACATTCAATACCACCGTTTATTACGTTGATGGTGGTGCCAAAGCCATAGCCAATACCTGCGTCAATTTCACGCTGTGATGGAACCCAAGTTCGGTCGATAACATGCAACATGGCAGGTTTGGGAGCTTGTGGGGTTAAGAAAAACCAGATAGCTGAAGCAAGGTTTAACCAAGAATCGGCCACTAAACCAGGGTTCTTTAATAATACCGACGCATCTCCATCAAACATCACTTCGGAAAAAGCACCGTAGTTAAAGTGGTAAGAAAGCTGTTTTGCGCCTCGGCCAAAATAGCCTTGCCCCGGCTCACAAGGCCAACGTTTGTTTTGCCAATCGTTCTGACCACAGCCAGTTGTATAACCCTCCTGACCTTCAGACCAACCCATTTCTCGCACATGCACCAAAGCTTGTTGCCATTCTTCTAGCCCTTGTGGGTTATCCGAAACGTTATCGACTGCGATATGCCCACCTGTTTCTTGAGCAAAGTGTGCGAAAGCCGTCACAATTGACTTTTTACAAATCGCATCTGAATTACGACCATCTGTGTACTCTCCGCAAAAGGCTGGGAATTTACCAATCGCACGTAAGAAACGAGTATAGGTATATTCTGGCGCGGCCATTTGAGTTAAGAAATCCCATTCACTTTCAGGAAACACACGTTCAACACGCTTGACGTTTTCTGGGTTACTTGCAGCGCCAGGCAAAATGGCTTCTACGATGGTATTGGAACGTGTCTCTAATGCCTGAGACCAAATCGCATACATAGGATCAGCGGTTTTACTTTGCTCCATAGCTTGTATGTCAGCACGAGCAACGACATAACCATTTGGGTTATCTGGATCAGGTTGGATATTCATACTGGCGTGAGCTTGTGCCATAAAAATACAGCTTAGCGCTAAGGACAAATGCTTGAATGCGAACATGTCTGGTCTCCGTATTTAACAATACAAAATAAAGTGGTTTACCAGACTTATAGTGAACGATATACGGAATGTAGAATGTGACCCTGCATATATTCTGCGAGAGACCCTACATTTAAAATTTCCAATACTTAATAATCGTCACAAAATAATACTTTTGATGATTGAGTTTGAACGGCAGCTTCAGTATTTATTCGAGAGTTGCCCCCTCGCTTCGTCAAAAAAACCAGCCCGAAGGCTGGTTGTTATTTTGATATGACTAACAGGGTATTATTCCCATTCGATTGTCGCTGGTGGCTTGCCAGAGATGTCGTAAACCACGCGAGAAATACCGTCAACTTCGTTAATGATTCGGTTAGAAACCTTACCTAAGAAGTCGTATGGTAGATGTGCCCAATGCGCAGTCATAAAGTCGATCGTTTCTACCGCACGTAAAGATACAACCCAATCGTACTTACGACCATCGCCCATGACACCAACAGAACGAACAGGTAGGAATACCGTGAACGCTTGAGATACTTTGTTGTATAGGTCTGCAGCGTGTAGTTCTTCAATGAAGATAGCGTCTGCACGACGTAGCAAGTCACAGTACTCTTTCTTGATTTCACCAAGAACACGAACACCTAGACCTGGACCTGGGAATGGGTGGCGGTAAAGCATGTTGTACGGAAGACCAAGCTCTAGACCGATTTTACGAACTTCATCTTTGAACAGCTCACGTAGTGGCTCAACAAGCCCCATTTCCATATCATCTGGAAGACCGCCCACATTGTGGTGTGATTTGATTACGTGCGCTTTACCCGTCTTAGATGCAGCAGATTCGATAACGTCTGGGTAAATCGTACCTTGAGCTAGCCATTTCGCGTTTTTCAGCTTCTTAGACTCTTCATCGAATACGTCTACAAACACGTGGCCGATTGTCTTACGCTTATCTTCTGGATCCGCTTTGCCTTCTAGTGCATTTAGGAAACGTTCTTCTGCGTCAACTTTGATGATGTTCAGGCCGAACTTGTCGCCAAACATATCCATAACTTGTTGACCTTCGTTTAGGCGAAGCAAACCGTTATCTACAAATACACACGTTAGCTTGTCGCCGATTGCACGGTGAACCAACATAGCGACTACCGATGAATCAACACCGCCAGATAGACCTAGGATAACTTCGTCGTCACCCACTTGCTCTTTAATACGAGCAACCGCGTCTTCGATGATAGATTCAGAAGTCCATAGACGCTCACAACCACATACGCCAAGAACGAAGTTCTCTAGCATTTGTAGGCCGCCTTTCGTGTGCGTTACTTCTGGGTGGAACTGAACACCGTAGTATTTCTTCTCTTCGTTCGCCATCGCAGCGTATGGACATGTATCTGTCTCACCAACTTTTACGAAGTCTGCAGGAATTTCTACCACTTTGTCACCGTGGCTCATCCACACATCTTGAGTCAGCTCAAGATCTTTAAATAGTGCAGATTCACCAGACACTTTAACTTGTGCGTAGCCAAATTCACGTTCTGTCGAACCCGCTACTTTACCCCCTAGCTGCTCAGCCATGGTTTGCATGCCGTAACACACACCAAGCACTGGCACACCAGAGTCAAATACGTATTGAGGAGCGCGTGGAGAATTGTCTTCCGTTACGCTTTCTGGGCCACCAGATAGGATGATACCGTCTGGATTGAATTCACGAATATCCGCTTCTTCAACGTCCCAGCTCCACAGTTCACAGTAAACACCGATTTCACGTACACGGCGTGCTACTAGCTGAGTGTACTGAGAGCCGAAGTCCAAGATCAGAATACGTTGGTCATGAATATTTTTAGTCATTTTGAGCAGTCTTATAAGCTAGTTGTAAAAATGGAGGTGATAGGCTCACCTCTTATTTATGCTTTAGGAAAAGTAGAACTTACTTCCCGGTCTAGATAATTGTTTTTATAACAGTATCTCGCTTAACAGCATCGGCTTGATAAGCGAATTTACTGGTCAGATTAACCTAGACGGTAGTTAGGTGCTTCCTTGGTAATTTGAACGTCGTGCACATGAGATTCTTTCATTCCCGCTCCAGAGATACGGACAAATTCAGCTTTGGTACGCATGTCTTCAATCGTTGCAGAGCCAGTCAGGCCCATACTTGAACGAAGACCACCCATCTGCTGGTGTACGATCTCTTTTAAGCGACCTTTGTATGCAATACGACCTTCGATACCTTCTGGTACTAACTTGTCTGCTGCGTTGTCAGACTGGAAGTAACGGTCAGATGAACCTTGAGACATAGCACCAAGAGAACCCATACCACGGTAGGCTTTGTAAGAACGACCGTTGTACAGAATGACTTCACCAGGCGCTTCTTCTGTCCCTGCGAACATCGAACCCACCATCACACATGATGCGCCGGCAACAATGGCTTTACAGATATCACCAGAGAAACGGATACCGCCGTCAGCGATAACTGGAATGCCGAATGAGTTCGCCACTTCTGCTGCGTCTGCGATTGCTGTTACTTGAGGAACACCAACGCCCGTTACGATACGAGTAGTACAGATTGAACCAGGGCCGATACCCACTTTCACTGCGCTAACACCCGCTTCGATAAGTGCTTTAGCCCCCGCTCCTGTCGCAACGTTACCGCCGATGATGTCTAGATCTGGGTAAGCAGCGCGAGTTTCGCGGATGCGGTTTAGTACACCTTCAGAGTGACCGTGAGAAGAGTCAATTAGCAGAACGTCAACGCCAGCTTCAACCAAAGCGGCAACACGTTCTTCGTTACCAGCACCTGCACCAACGGCTGCGCCAACACGTAGACGACCGCGCTCATCTTTACATGCGTTTGGTTTACGTTCTGCTTTGTGGAAGTCTTTCGCAGTGATCATACCGGTTAGTTGGAACTCATCGTTTACCACCAATACTTTCTCAACGCGCGCTTCGTGCATTTTCTCTTGAACTTCTTCGCGAGTTGCCCCTTCATTAACCGCAGCAAGACTTTCTTTTGCAGTCATCACAGAAGACACTTTCTTCGCAAGATCAGTCACAAAACGCACATCTCGACCCGTAATGATACCAACCAATTCATTGTTCTCAGCCACGACTGGGAAACCAGCAAATCCATGTTTTTCAGTCAATTCAACGACATCAGCAATGGTTGCATCTGGGTGAACGGTAATAGGATCCGTCACAACACCAGACTCAAATTTCTTAACTTTACGAACTTCAGCGGCTTGCTGCTCAATAGACATGTTCTTGTGGATAAAGCCAATGCCACCTTCCTGCGCGAGCGCGATGGCCAAACGAGCTTCCGTTACAGTATCCATCGAGGCAGAAATCATAGGGATGTTCAAACGAATATTTTTCGTTAGCTGAGTGCGAAGATCAGCGGTATTAGGGAGAACAGTGGAGTGAGCTGGCACGAGTAGTACGTCATCGAATGTCAGCGCTTCTTTGGCAATTCTTAGCATTTGCAATATCTCACAATTAGAGGAGTAAAAAGAAAAATCCAATCTCATCGTTTCGCATAATGAGGGTAACTTTTTTTGTTTGTTAGCTACATTTGGATTAGATATTGCGGAGGGAGTATACGTTTATGCTGACGACTTTGCTAGATTTTTTTTAATTTTTTTCTTGCATTTACCCCCTTGCTATGTATTATATTGCCGCTAATTTCCATACTCACGTCCACGAGATTAGCTGTGCTCACCCAAAGCAATAAAAACATCTTCACTGTTTCTCGTCTTAATGCCGAAGTACGTCTTTTACTCGAAAACGAAATGGGAATTATTTGGCTGGTCGGTGAAATATCTAACTTTTCTGCGCCTGTCTCTGGCCACTGGTATCTGACACTCAAAGACTCACGTGCTCAAGTAAAATGCGCCATGTTTCGTGGTAACAATCGCCGAGTCACTTTTAAGCCCGTCAACGGTAATCAAGTTTTAGTCAAAGCTCGTCTCTCTCTGTATGAACCACGTGGTGATTATCAGTTAATCATTGAGAGTATGCAGCCTGAGGGTGATGGCCGCCTACAGCAAGAGTTCGAAGCACTAAAAATGACCTTGGCTGGCGAAGGCTTGTTTGCTCAAACCAACAAAAAGCCCCTACCGGAACACCCAAGACAAGTTGGCGTGATCACCTCGAAAACCGGGGCTGCTCTCTTCGACATTCTAGATGTATTAAAACGCCGAGATCCCTCACTGCCTGTCGTGGTTTATCCAACCATGGTGCAAGGTGAGGAAGCTGCCATTCAAATTGCTCAAGCCATTGGCCGTGCTAACAGCCGCAATGAATGCGATGTCCTCATTGTCGGAAGAGGTGGTGGTTCTTTAGAAGATCTATGGTGCTTTAATAACGAAATTCTTGCTCGTACTATTGCTGCGAGTAGTATTCCGATCATCAGTGCTGTGGGCCACGAGGTCGACGTTACCATTGCCGATTTCGTTGCAGATATGCGAGCACCGACACCTTCAGCCGCAGCAGAACTCGTCAGCAGAGACAATAGCCATAAAGATCAAGCCTTAATGACGCGTTCGCATAAGCTGGCCAGTGCAATGCGTCACTATCTGTCAGGATTGAAGCAGAAAACACAACAACAAATGCATCGTCTTGAGCGCCAGCACCCTAACCACCAACTGCAACGCCAAACGCAACAACTGGATGAACTCGATGTACGTCTACAGCGTGCTATCCAGCGCTTGATTACCTCTCAACAGCAAAAATTAGAACGAAAACAACACCGTTTAGCACTAGTTTCTCCTGTCACTCGCTTAGCTGAGCAACAAGCAAAACTTGCTCATACAGAACAAAAACTGGTTGATGCTATGCAACGTCAATTACTGACGACTCGCCATCAACTGGCAATAGCAGCAGAAAAGCTCGATACTGTGAGCCCTCTAGCCACCCTCAAACGTGGTTATTCAATCACTCAGACTCAGCAAGGAAACGTTGTCACTCAAACCTCCGATGTGAAGTCTGGGGATGTGTTAGTCACTCGCTTATCTGATGGCGAACTGCATTCTACCGTACAATAATCCACCACTATAGTTTACCTAAGCCAGCCTGTTTTGGGCTAACACAGCTTAATAAAAACTAGGGAAATAGATATCTAGATAAATCTGATATCTTGTTTTTGAACAAGTTTTATTGGCGTATTTTCTGCAATTGAAATCGAACACGTGATTTCGATTTAAGTTCATTACAGTGATGACAAAAATAGCTGGCAGCACCACAAGCTTGAAGCTTCTCCAGTTCTGCATCGCAGTCTGGGCAAAAAGCGACTTTTTTATAATCTAACTCGCATAAACTACAACGATAATGACCTTTCCAGACCAATTCGTTAGTACAAATGGGACAAATGTCTGATGCCATGATCTTATCCTTTCCATCGTAATTTCTTAACGAGTATCAACCACTTTCGATGGCTCAACCTTGATCTGCATCACATCTCTTCGTCATTAAAGATCGTCTAATATATAAAAGATCATTAAGCCGATCTTCGGATATTACCTCAATGATCAGCGATCACCCCTAAAAAGAATATTTATATAACCACATACCGAAAGCATAAGTTACATGTTCTGCATTTCAATTTTAAAAAGAATAAAAAACTAAAATTGTATTAAAATAAAACTCAAACAGGATTTAATAAAAATAAAATCCATTATCTTTGCGGAACTACATGGGTATGCATTTCAATTGTCTGTGTGTCTTGCATCAATAAACGCACCTTGACCGACTCGATTTCGTTTAAATGCGTAATGTGCGTTCCACCGCAAGGAATAACAGCCGTACTCTCTTCCCCTAAATCACATTCCCAGTAGCGAGAATCCGTTAATGCTTCGCCATGACACTGGATAGATACTGGAACTTTTCTCTGTATCCAACCTTTTAGCAGTAGATTCACCTGATTTTCGATACTTTCCAAATCATTGACAACTTCTGCGCTATTCAAGCCTCGTTTACGTAACGTTTTACCCAAACGATAGGTATCTAAACATTTATCTGGTGTAACAAAACTGGTTTCTTGGGCATAGCTATTAAAATCATAATTGCCATGTGGGTCCTTACGATCGGCATCTTTGCGCCAGTAGTTCTGTGCCAACACCTTATTCAGAGCCAAATAAGCGATGTGCCCTGCACTGTGACCGCGGCTTAACGATAGTTGAAACTCTTTATCCACTTGCAATGAAACCACATCACCGACGACTACAGCCTCTGTCCATGACAATACGTGCACGACGACAAAGACCCAGCCTTGTGTATCACGTTTGACTGGTATCGCTTGACCGACATGCAATGCCCCACTCGCCAGCTCTATCGCCCCCACTTGGCAATCAATAACATCTAACTTTTTGCCGTTGATCATCAATGAGCCCCTATCCGCTGGGTGATCTGGCCAAATATGACTGACAGGGTGAAATGGCGTCGTTTCAGTAATAACGTAGGTCATATCTGTTGTTGATTGAACTTGTTGTACTGTGGTTTCTAACTGCCACATTTGATGACAAAAACGAATCTTAGTTGCTGTAATTGACATATTTTTCATAAACTCAAGACAAAAAAATACCCAAGCCGAAGACTTGGGTATAGAAAAAAGAATGGTTATTTATTGCGATTTTTCACCGCTGACATCATACGCTTACGTTTACGCTCTTGAGATAGCGTCAGTTTATTCGTGCGATTCTCATACGGGTTATCACTGTTCTGGAAGTTAATACGGATAGGCGTACCCATAATTTCCAAAGACTTACGGAAGTAGTTCATTAGGTAGCGTTTGTAAGAGTCCGGAAGGTCACGAACCATGTTACCGTGAATCACGACAATTGGTGGGTTGTAACCACCCGCATGAGCATACTTCAGTTTGATACGACGACCACGAACCATTGGTGGTTGGTGATCATCTGTAGCCATCTTCATAATACGCGTCAGAACAGAGGTACCGACACGTGTTGTTGCCGACTTATAAGCCTCTTGAATCGATTCGAATAAGTGACCAACTCCTGTACCATGAAGGGCAGAGATAAAGTGAATACGAGCAAAATCAACGAAACCTAGACGACGGTCGAGCTCTTTCTTAACACTTTCTTTGACGTCGTTATCCAATCCATCCCATTTGTTGACAGCAAGAACAATAGAACGACCTGCATTTAATGCAAAACCAAGTAGGCTCAAGTCTTGATCTGAGATGTTTTCACGCGCATCGATAACAAGTAATACCACGTTCGCATCTTCTACCGCTTTAAGTGTTTTGACTACCGAGAACTTCTCTACTGTCTCGTTAATACGTCCACGGCGACGAACACCAGCAGTATCAATTAGAACATATTCGCGTCCATCACGTTCCATTGGAATATAAATGGAGTCACGCGTTGTTCCAGGCATGTCATACACAACCACACGCTCTTCACCAAGAATACGGTTGGTTAATGTGGATTTACCCACGTTCGGACGACCTATAATTGCCAGCTTAATCGGTTGATCTTGCAAACGCTGCAACTCTGCTTCAGCATCTTCTTCTGAATATTCCTCTGCAGCAAGTTCCTCGTCTTCAAACTCAGTGAGGTCTTCCACTTCACCATCAGGTGCTTCATTCGCCAACAGGTCTTCAAAGAAGGGCGCTAAAGCACGCTCAAGCAAAGCAGTAACACCACGTCCGTGCGCTGCTGCAATGTGGTACATATCATCGACGCCTAGCTGCCAAAAGTCAGCACAAGCAGCATCAACATCAATACCATCAATTTTGTTTACCACCAGCATTGCCGGCTTTTCAATTTTTCTCAAGTGAGCAGCAATCGCTTGATCGGCAGGCGTTAAACCAGCACGGCCATCAACCAAAAACAAAACCACATCAGCCTCATCGATTGCGGCCAATGACTGCTCTGCCATTTTGGTTTCTACACCTTCTTCTGTGCCATCAATACCACCGGTATCAATAACAATGAATTCATGCTCTTCACCAAGGCGAGCTTGGCCATATTTACGGTCTCGCGTTAGGCCTGGGAAATCCGCAACTAGCGCATCACGAGTGCGAGTCAATCGGTTAAATAGCGTAGATTTACCTACGTTCGGACGCCCAACAAGGGCAACAACAGGTACCATAACAACCTCTACAATAATCTTTCTTCTGTAGTTATAGGTAACGACTTGTCTAATGCCAAATTAAACCAGCTTTTTACCTATAACCACGTCAGGAATAACGGTTAATAAATATAATTTCCAACAACAAAACGGCCCCTAAACTGTCACCAGCCAGGAGCCGAATGTGAATTATATCACGATATTATTCGTTGATGCTCAGTTTCTTTACATCACCATTACGAGTAGTAATCACATAGCCGTCAGACAAGGCAACTGGTCCAACAGCAAAACCACTGTCATTGACAAATTGTTGAGCCACAAACTCACCTGTCGCGCGATCTATCCAATGTAAATAACCTAAACTGTCACCGACGACAAGGAAACGGTCAATCACTACAGGAGCCGTCAGCTGGCGGTTTTCCAGCTTAGCGTTTTGCCAAAGCTCTGTACCACTTCGTGCATCAACGGCTGCAATATGATCTTTCTCTGTGATGACAAAAATGCGTTGACCATCTGTAGCCAAGTCATTTGCAGATGAATAATTTCGTTTCCAAATTGGATTAGCCGAACGCAGATCAATTGCAATTAACTGTCCATTATAGCCAACCGTGAAGAGGGTGCCGCCCAAAATCAAAGGCGATGAGTCAACATCAACCAATCGATCGATTTCAGTTGCGCCCTTTGGTGTTCCAACCGGCTGTTGCCAAATCAACTGACCACGCTCTACGATCGCAGCAGCCAAACGACCATTAGCGGTCCCCCAGAACACGCCACCACCAATCGCAACAGGAGTGCTATCACCACGTAAAGTTAAGTTCGGCACTTCCGTACTGAGCGCCCAGCGTTCCTTACCTGAACTCTCATCTAGAGCGACAAGAATACCTTGGCTGGTATTAACAATGATCAGCCCTGAGTCAGAAATCGGTTTTGCGAGCACTTCACCACTGACTTTAACCCGCCAGATAACTTCTCCAGATTCTTGGTCCAAGGCAATCACATCGCCATTTTCAGAACCAATATATAGGTTTCCATAGGCAGCAGTCACACCACCTGACAGTCGAGCAATATCATTTTCGTCTAAATCGGCTTGCCATTTAGGTTTGCCGGTTTCTGAATCCAACGCTTTCACCAAACCGTCACGACTTGCGATAAACAAGGTATCATCAACGACAGTTGGAGATAACTTAGAAAAATAGTGTCCTACCCCATCGGCAGAAGTAGACCATTGCGTACTAGGGACAAATTGACTCTCAACCTGAGGCAGTGGTGCCATAATGATGGTGTCTTCTTCGCTTGCACAACCCGCCAATATCGCGACACTTACCGCTCCCAACAAGGCTCTTTTAAAGGCTTTTTTCATCCAATACGGTCCTTATTTCGCCAAGTCGTCCAGTTTCATTTTCAATGCTGGGTTAGCATCTTTTGCTTGCTGTGCTTCAGTATATGCTGTGTAAGCTGCATCTTTATCACCTTGACGAAGTGCAATATCACCACGTAATTCAGCAATGCGACCAGACCAAGCCGTATCCAAAACGTTATCCAATGCTGCATTAGCCGCTGCAAAGTTACCGAGCTCTGTTTCGATACGTGCAATACGGTAATTAACGAGTGCAAGAATTGACGCTTCTTGAGTGCTGCTTTGAGCCCATTTTAATTGTTCAAGAGCAGAGTTTAGCTCGTTTGCTTCGACTTGTGCCTTCGCCAATTGAAGTGCCGCAAGCACCGAGTATTCTTTTACTTCATTTGAAGCAATGAAAGTCTCAATATCAGCTTGGGCTTCAACCCCTTTCTCTTGCAGTGTCGACATTGCAGCAGCGTAGCTTTGAGAAGCCGCTTCACTTGCTTGAGTCACTGAATCTTGGTAATAACGCCAACCAAAAAGACCACCAAAGGCAACAACAGCAGCAATGGTGACAGTCGTTCCATATTCTTTGAACCACTCTTTGATCTTTTCAACTTGTTCTTCTTCAGTTTGGTAAACTTCCACTTTATGTCCTCTTAAAGCGTATCAATGACAGCACCGCTATCACTATTGCTCTTTGTTTAAAGGCCTTCCTGTGTAAGACCTTGTACAACAAATTAAGCCGTTATTTTTCGTTGATGTTATATGTCTCGTTGATGAAAAACTTACAGCAGTTCAGCAATTTTATTTGCCACTTCTTCCTGACGATAAGTTTCTTGTGTACCACCCACAAGGTCTTTCAATACAACCGTGCTATCTGTTATTTCATTTTCACCTAATACTAAGGCAATCACAGCACCGACTTTATCCGCTCGTTTAAACTGCTTTTTGAAATTACCACCGCCAAAGTGATTCATCACTCGTACGTCAGGTATTGACTCACGAATCCGTTCCGCAAGCTTCATTCCAGCAACCATTGTACCTTCACCAGCGGTCACTACGTATACGTCAACATTGCGACGAACATCGGTTAATTCTAAAGCTTCAAGCATCAAGACCAGACGCTCAAGCCCCATAGCAAAGCCAACAGCTGGGGTTGGTTTACCACCAAGTTGCTCAACTAGACCATCATAGCGACCACCACCACAAACGGTACCTTGGGCACCTAGGCTTTCCGTCATCCATTCGAACACAGTGCGGTTGTAGTAATCTAAACCACGAACCAAACGTTCGTTTATGGTGTATTCGATACCAGCAGCGTCAAGAAGTTCACAAAGTCCGGCAAAATGCTGTTTAGATTCGTCATCTAAGTAATCTGACAAACGTGGGGCATCGCCTAAGATCGCTTGGACGTCAGGGTTCTTAGTATCTAGAACACGCAGCGGGTTTGTATGCATACGACGCTTACAATCTTCATCTAAGATGTCGATGTGCTGCTCTAAAAATGCAATTAGGGCAGTGCGGTAGTGAGCGCGAGCTTCCAATGAACCAATCGAGTTCAGCTCTAGGCGAACGTGTTTATCAATACCTAATTCACGCCATAAACGAGCTGTCATCATGATCAGTTCGGCATCAACATCCGGACCATTAAGACCGAAGACCTCAACACCACATTGATGGAACTGACGATAACGACCTTTTTGTGGTCGCTCATGACGGAACATAGGTCCCATGTACCATAGACGTTGTTCGTCACGGTTAATTAGGCTGTTTTGAATACATGCACGTACACAGCCCGCCGTACCTTCAGGGCGAAGTGTTAGGCTGTCTCCGTTACGATCATCAAAGGTGTACATTTCTTTTGAAACGACATCTGTCTCTTCACCAACCGCACGGCTGAAGAGGTTTGTTTCTTCAACAATTGGCATGCGCACTTCGTTGTAGCCGTATGCGCTCACAGTACTTTTTACTGCGTTTTCAAGTTTCTGCCACAGCGGCGATTGAGTTGGGAGGCAGTCGTTCATGCCTCGAATTGCTTGAATTGCTTGAATTGTTTTTACCACAATACTTACCGTAAATTCTCGTTGAGATTAATCTTCTATTTTTACATCAATATGATTATCGCTGTCCATAATGGAAGCTTTTGCTCGAATTTTTGCTTCTAGCTGATTGACAAGATCATCATTATCAAAGCGCTCTTTTTGACGTTTACCGTCTTCATAGAAAGCACTTTTCTTGTTGCTGCCAGCCAATCCTAAATGAGATACTTCGGCTTCACCAGGACCATTAACAACACAGCCGATGATGGAGACATCCATTGGTGTAATGATATCCTCCAAACGCTGCTCTAGCGCGTTAACGGTACCAATAACATCAAATTCTTGACGAGAACAGCTTGGGCAAGCAATGAAGTTAATCCCACGAGAACGTATTCTCAGGGATTTTAAAATATCAAAGCCTACTTTGATTTCTTCAACCGGATCAGCCGCTAGAGAAATTCGTAATGTATCACCAATGCCTTCAGCCAACAGCATACCTAAGCCAACCGCTGATTTAACAGAACCCGCACGAGCACCGCCCGCTTCTGTAATACCAAGGTGTAAAGGCTGATCAATTTGTTTGGCTAATAAGCGATATGAATCCACCGCTAGAAACACATCAGACGCTTTCACACTGACCTTGAATTGGTCAAAATTAAGACGATCTAGATGATCCACATGACGCATCGCTGATTCAACCAGAGCCTCTGGCGTTGGTTCACCGTATTTCATCTGCAAATCTTTTTCTAAAGAACCGCCATTGACACCAATACGGATAGGGATGTTTTTATCACGCGCACAATCGACAACTGAACGAATACGTGCTTCATTGCCAATGTTACCTGGATTAATACGTAAACAGTCAACGCCGTACTCAGCGACTTTGAGAGCTATACGATAATCAAAATGAATGTCTGCTACCAATGGGACAGACACTTGTTGTTTAATTAGCTTAAAAGCTTCCGCAGCGTCCATTGTAGGCACGGAAACACGAACGATGTCTGCGCCTACATTTTCTAATGCTCGAATTTGCGCGACTGTTGCCTCAACATCAGTCGTGCGAGTATTTGTCATTGATTGCACAGCAATAGGTGCACCATCACCAATGGGTACATCACCCACGTAGATGCGCGTCGATTTACGACGAATAATTGGGGATTCGTGTTGCATAATATTTATAACGGTAAACTGAATCTAGCGACTTTACCTGAAGTATACCTAGAAAGGTCGACAGGTTCACTTGCAAATGTCATTGTTACGCCTTCTGGGGCACCTAATATCACTTTAAATGGTGCTTTTCCGGAAAGCTCAATATTTTGGCCCGATTTACGCGTGCCACTGACCAATGTTTTGCCACTGGCATCTTTAATTTGAACCCAGCAATCAGAATCAAAGGCCATGGTAAGTAATACCATGCCATCTGCAGTCACTTTGTTTTGGGCTGGGCTCTGGGCAACGCTTCGCTCAACGATGGTATCCGGCTCGTTTTCTGCCTTAGGCTGTTGAGGCTCTATCGCTTTGTCTGCCTCAGATACAATTTTATCTGAGTCAGTTGCGGCTTCATCTACACCAGCCCCATTCGTTGTCACCGCATCAAGTGTGGTCGTCACTGCAGCATCGAGTGTTTCAGCCTGGCGAGTCATTGCGGTGTTCTGTACCAATTCACTTGGAGCACTGGCGATAAGCTCGTTGGCATCCATATCGTCGATTACTTTGTTGTCCGCTATGGGCTCGACAACAAGTTCATCGCTCACTAAAACCTCCGTATTTTGCTGTTGACTCTGCCACCACCATGCACCAGAAATACCAATAAGAACGAGAGCAATAATCCACGTTAGCCACATAATTCGACTGTTGTGTTTTTCATGTTTCGTCTTACGAGAAAAGCTCTGCATCTGTTGCGCTTGTGACTGCTCACACGAGCTGGGTGTTTCCTCTAATGCTTCTAGAACTTTCTCTTCATCAAGGCCAACAAGTTTGGCATAAGAGCGAATATAACCACGAGTAAAAGTACTCGCTAATTGACCTTCAAAGCAATTACGCTCAATTTGATCAATCACCGAAAGTTTCAGCCTCAGCCTATCGGCAACACTTTTTTGTGTTAAACCTAATGACTCGCGCTGGTTTTTCAGTAACGTCCCCGCTTCCAAAGAACACGGAGCTTCATTAGTATTTTCTTGTTCTGTCATAATGGTGGTATTACATCCATTTGGTGGCTAACACAGTTCTTTATTTTCTTTTTTTATTTTCAAGCCTAGCTTAAAGATAGCCAGACTCTCCATGTTAACCAAAATAATCTTTTAAAAATCCTTAGTATTCAGTATAGGAATGCTCACTTTGTGATTTCTCACAACGTGTATTGGAGAAAATACTAAGGGGTCAATAACGTACTTACACTTCACTCATCATGATAAGCGAATGTACGAAGAAGGCAAAAAATCTTCACCCAAATTAACAGATAGCTCAAGCTTTTGTCCAAGATTTAACAAACAAAGTGCGATTAAAACTCTTTGAGTCACCTATCGCCTATTGAAATCTCGTGTTTTGTCCTTCACATCAAACGCTTATTACGGTGAAGATAACCCCAGTTAATAGAAGTAGACAAAAATGGACCCTGAACAAAAAAATAGCCAGAGTAAATACTCTGGCTACTAAGGTGTTATTTATACCGCTTTAATATCGATAGTTTGCGCCCCTCGGGAAGCCTTCAATGCGGCAGTACGTTTGGTTCTGTCAATCACATCACCAACTAACTGACCACATGCCGCATCGATATCATCGCCTCTTGTTTTACGAATGGTTACTGTATGGTCGTATTGCATCAGCGTTTTCTGGAAGCGGTCGATTCGAGAGTTGCTCGGTTTTTTATAAGGAGAACCTGGATACGGGTTAAATGGAATCAAGTTAATCTTACATGGTGTATCTTTCATTAACTCAGCCAGCTCACGAGCATGATCCATGTCATCATTAACGTGGTCAAGCAGGACATATTCCACGGTTACTTTGCCTCTGTTCGCATTAGAAGAAGCAATGTAACGACGTACCGATGCCAAGAAATCTTGAATATCCCAACGATCATTAATCGGCATGATCTCACTTCTTAATTTATCGTTAGGAGCGTGAAGAGAAATGGCCAATGCTACGTCTATCTTACCTGTCATTTGATCAAGGCCAGAGACAACACCAGATGTCGATACGGTGACTCGACGCTTTGATAAGCCAAAACCAAGATCATCCAGCATAATCTCTAGCGCTGGAATAAGGTTTTTCATATTCAGGAGAGGTTCGCCCATTCCCATCATCACTACGTTAGTGATTGGGCGACGGCCCGTTTCTTTCTGTAAACCGATTTCACGCGCTGCACGCCATACCTGACCAATGATTTCAGATACTTTTAAGTTACGGTTGAAGCCCTGTTGAGCCGTTGAGCAGAACTTACATTCCAACGCACAACCGACTTGAGAAGATACACACAAGGTTGCACGGTCATCTTCTGGGATATAAACCGTTTCTACATCTTGGTCACCTACCTTCATTGCCCACTTGATTGTGCCGTCTGAAGAGTGCTGAGCTTCTGCGACTGTCGGTGCTTTGATTTCACACTTGTGCTGCAGTTTTTCACGCAGCTTCTTGTTGATATTGGTCATCTTCTCGAAGTCATCAACACCGAAATGATAGATCCACTTCATAACCTGATCGGCACGAAACGCCTTTTCGCCTAGCTCTTCTGCGAAAAATTGACGCATGCCTTTGCGATCAAAGTCGAGTAGATTGATTTTTTCAGTGTTCATATTACCTCTCAATGACTGAAGCAAGAATAAGGGCGCGAATTGTACAGCCTTTAGGCAGTAACAACAAGAGGCAGAACCCCATGAGTTTACTAAGGTCTTCAAATGCCACTGGTTAAAAATCAAACAAAATCTGCTCTATTTCGTTTATCACAAAAATAACTGTCGATTTGTACCTAAGTAACCTCAGAATGCTGTGTTCAGCGAGATGACCTTTGGAAGCGTGTCACTGGGATATATTGTTTTTCACGTACAAAAAAAGCCCCGATTCAATCGGAGCTTGAGACTCAGTCGTTCAATCAATTAACGTGAAAAAACTTCAGAAGCAGGAAAGAAGAACTCGATTTCACGAGCAGCAGATTCAGTGCTGTCTGAACCATGCACAGAGTTATGACGCATGCTAAGCGCATAATCAGCACGAAGTGTTCCACATGCCGCTTCTTCTGGGTTCGTTTTTCCCATCAACTCACGGTAACGTGCGATGGCATTTTCACCTTCCAGTACTTGAACCATAATTGGTCCAGAAGTCATGAACTCTTTCAATGGTGGGAAGAAAGGTTTGCCCTCATGTTCAGCATAAAAACCACTTGCCTGCTCTTCAGTCAAATGGACCATTTTAGCCGCTACAATGCGTAGACCTGCTTTTTCAATACGATGGTAGATTTCACCAATTAGGTTACGCTCTACCGCATCAGGTTTGATAATTGAAAATGTTCTTTCTAGAGCCATAATGTTTCCTTTTTCATTTTTAATAATAATGTACCCAATTGACTTCAAGCAGCTTAATTAACAGGATATCACTGGGCCAAGCACAAGGAAATCATGCCATGCATGGGCCTTCCCAAGTGTCTGACTAAGCACGCTCTGTTATCTGTAACAGAGCGTCCCTACGAGTCACAGGGTTACTTTTCAGCTTGTTCTTGTAAGAAACGGGCTAAAGTTCGGATCCCCATACCCGTTGCACCAGCTGCCCATTTATCTGATGCTGATTTACGGTATGTGCCCGCACAATCAAAGTGTAACCAACCTTGTGTATGATCTTCAACGAAATAAGATAAAAATGCGGCGGCAGTACTTGCACCTGGTGAATAGTCACCAGAACTCACATTGGAAAGGTCAGCAAAATTCGATGGCAGCATATTGCGATGGAAATCAGCAAGAGGTAACGCCCAAAGGCCTTCATTTTCTTGATTAGCGGCAATAAGTGCTTGTTGAGAAAGCGACTGATCAAAGCTTAGCAATGCGTGGTAATCATTACCTAAAGCATTTTTAGCTGCGCCTGTTAGGGTTGCGCAATCAATAATAAGCTCTGGTTTCTGTTCACTAGCATAGAGCAAACCATCAGCCAAAACCAAACGGCCTTCGGCATCCGTATTCATGATTTCTACCGTCTTACCATTCTTGTAAGTAATGACATCACCAAGCTTCAAAGCTCGCCCTGACACCATATTTTCTGCACAACAAAGGATCAGTTTCACGCGTTTATTCAGGCCACGTAGAATGGCTAAAGCTAAACCACCAGTGATCGTTCCAGCTCCTCCCATATCGGCTTTCATTGCCGTCATAAAATTGGAAGGTTTCAGGCTGTAACCACCAGAGTCAAACGTAATCCCTTTACCAATCAAACAAGCAAACACAGGAGCATTTTCATCACCGGTTGGATTAAAATCTAATTGCAGCATGGCCGATGTGCGCTCAGAGCCTCGTCCAACAGCATAAATGCCTTCCCAACCTTCTGATAGCAAGTCTTTATCTTTGACGATTCGAGCAGAGACCGTCCCTTTTGGGGCAATGGATTTGATAAATTCAGCAGCCATGGTCGCCAGTTGTCGTGGCGCAACTTCTTCTGCTGTTTTGTTAATGATATCTCGGGTAAATTCGCTTGCAGTAATACGTGCTTGAAGTTCTGATTGATCTTGTTCAGCTAAAGCAGCCCACTCTAAATGGGTGTGTTTTTTCGGGTTACGGTAGCCTTGATGGAAAGCCCAAATGCTCTCAAGATCCCACTTAGGGCCCGCAAGTAAAACGGAATGAATTCCTTGGCCATCAAGTTGACGCGCTGCACATTGAATCAGGTTAAGTTCATCACCGTTAGATAAGTGAATCGTTACTCCATTCTCAGAGAAAGAAAGTAATGCATTCGCTCCCCAATGTGGGGCTGCTGGTTCTTGGCTTAAAAATACAGACATCTGTGTAGACATGGTTTCTCCTTGTCTTATTACGGCGTTGCCTACGCCACTTATTTGTTTACAGACAGATGTTAGCATTTTGTAGGGTAAAAATGTCAACTGGAAAAAAAAACGAGCGCAAAGGCTCGTTTTTTCGACTAAATAAGACATACAGGTGCAATGCAAACAAGCTCACTAACACCTACTTTTGTGTTAGTCCATTTCGTCCATCCAGCACAAGATCACCGCTTCTAGAATCTTTTCATTACAATGGTTTGCCTCATCGTCAAACTCATCCAACTCCATGATCCATTGGTGAAGATCGGTAAAACGTACCGTTTTCGGGTCAATATCTGGAAACTTATCACAAAGCTCAATCGCGATATCGCGAGAATCTGTCCATTTCATCCATATTATCCTTTTTTACTCCTAGCTTAACTTTCGAAGCTCTCAGTAGTTAAACATCATACGATACCGCCATGATGTCGACATTCACACCTCAGAGCTAAGAACCAAGTAAGGAGAAGATTAATGATCTTCTGATGCGTGGTTTAATGTGTATTTTGGGATCTCAACAACCAAGTCTTCATCGGCAATTCTTGCCTGACAACCAAGGCGAGATTCAGGCTCTAATCCCCATGCTTTATCCAGCATGTCATCTTCGAGTTCTTCACTTTCTTCAAGTGAGTCAAAACCTTCACGAATAATGACGTGACACGTTGTACAAGCGCAAGACTTCTCACATGCGTGCTCAATACCAATGCCATTTTTTAATGCTACATCTAGGACTGTGTCGCCAGTGTTGGCTTCTAATACCGCGCCCTCTGGGCATAAATCTTCATGGGGTAATACAATAATTTTCGGCATAACTTATTATCTCTTATATATCATTCACTGACTGACCGGACAGGGCAGCTCGTATTGATTTATCCATACGTCGTGACGCAAAATCTTGGCTCGCTTTATCCGTTGCTTTTATGCCTTGCTCTATTGCATTCGCATCATCACCATTACGCAGTTCAATCAATGCCTCAATCGCGCTAAGAAGTGTCTGCTTCTCTGACTCTGATAATAACTCATCACCATCCGCTTGCATGGCTGCAATCAGACCCTCGATAACACGATCCGCTTCTACTCTTTGTTCTGCCAAAGCACGAGCTTGCATATCATCTTTAGCATAAGCCATTGAGTCTCTGAGCATATTCGCTACTTCATCATCACTTAAACCATAAGACGGTTTGACCTGAATTTCTGACTGAACGCCTGTACTTTTCTCCATTGCAGTCACAGATAAAAGACCATCCGCATCCACTTGGTAAGTAACGCGTATATGCGCTGCACCTGCCGCCATTGGAGGAATTCCTTTCAATGAGAAACGAGCAAGTGAACGACAGTCATCAACCATTTCACGCTCACCTTGTACGACATGCACACTCATTGCGGTTTGACCATCTTTAAAGGTGGTGAACTCTTGAGCACGTGCAACAGGAATGGTGGTATTACGAGGAATAATCTTTTCGACTAACCCACCCATGGTTTCAATACCGAGCGACAAAGGGATCACATCAAGTAGCAGCATTTCTGAGTCTGGCTTATTGCCTGCGAGAATATCCGCTTGAATACCGGCACCAATGGCGACAACTTCATCTGGGTTAATACTTGTAAGAGGAGAGCGTCCAAAGAAATCACCCACCATCTCACGTACAAGTCGTGTTCGGGTTGAGCCTCCAACCATCACTACGTCTTGAACATCCTCAAGTTCTACGCCTGCATCTTTTAAGGCTCGGCGACATGACATTAAGGTTTTCTTAACCAAGGGCTGAATCAACGCTTCAAATTGATCTCGGCTCACTTGCCCATGCCATCCAAATACCTCGACATCAACGAGATCTTTGTCAGAGAAAGCGATTTTAGTCGCAGTAGCAATATTAAGCAGTACTCGGTTTTGCTCAGCAGACAGTGGTGCTTCCAAACCCGCTTGCTCGATTAAGAACTCCGCCAAAAGATGATCAAAGTCATCACCACCAAGAGCAGAATCACCGCCAGTGGCTAATACTTCAAAGACACCTTTTGATAAACGTAAAATCGAGATATCAAACGTGCCACCACCTAGGTCATAGACGGCAATAACACCTTCCTGGCCAGAATCTAAACCATAAGCAATTGCTGCAGCTGTTGGCTCATTAAGTAAACGAAGCACATGCAGTCCCGCTAACTTTGCTGCATCTTTGGTGCCAGCGCGCTGCGCATCATCAAAATAAGCAGGAACCGTAATCACAACACCAGCCAGTTCACCACCTAATGTCTCTTGCGCTCGCTGACCAAGGACTTTGAGAATGTCTGCCGAAACTTCAATCGGGTTTTTATCCCCTTGTGCAGTTTTTAAAACAGGTAAACCATTATCACTGCGTTTAAATTGGTATGGTAAGGATGGATAACGCGCTTGGATATCTTGTAATGAACGACCAATTAAACGTTTTACAGAGATGATCGTTTGTTCTGGTTGCTGCTCAGCCATAGCTTGTGCTGCATAACCAACCTGAACTGTTGACTGCGCATAGTTGACAACCGAAGGTAAAATACTACGCCCTTGATCATCTTTAAGGGTCGTTGCTTCACCACTACGAACTGATGCCACCAAAGAGTTTGTGGTACCTAAGTCGATTCCAGCAGCGAGCTTATGTTCATGAGGAGCCGAGCTTTGACCCGGTTCTGCAATTTGAAGTAGTGCCATGATGAATCCTTGTCACGCTAACTAGCCGAGGAGCTTTTCTTCGACCAGTTCAATTTCGTTCTTTAGCTTGGCAATAAATTTGAGTTTACGAACACGATCTGCGGCCTCAACCCAAAGACTTTGATCAAGCTCTTGTTCGACCATCGCCAAATGTTGTTTATACATTTTGCTGACTTTGGCATCGAAGTCAAAAAGCGCCGATTCAGGATCAGAGCTGTCAGCAATATCTTCTAATTCTTCACGCAATTCCATTTGTTCCATGAGAAACATAGGGTCTTGCATTGTTTGCTGCTCGCCACGGATTTCCACCCCATTTTCAGCCAGCAGATATTCTGCACGAGAGATTGGCTGTTTGAGTACTTGGTAAGCATCATTAATTTGAGCAGCTTGCTGTACCGCCATAAGACGATCACGCTCTGAAGCAGTCGCAAAATTATCAGGGTGGAAACGTTTTTGCAGTTCTCGGAATTGAGAGGAAAGCAGACCACCATCCAGCTTAAACTGACTTGGTAGTCCAAATAATTCAAAGTGATTCATTAAGATGGGTTCCAGTAAAGCCCTCGAGGCCTAGGTTGCCCAGAGGACTATCGATTAGACGTTGAAGCTTTCACCACAACCACATTCGCTTTTCGCATTTGGGTTGTTGAATTCAAAACCTTCATTTAACCCTTCTTTCACGTAATCTAGCTCAGTACCATCTAGGTAAACCAAGCTTTTCTTATCGATGATGATTTTTACCCCAGAAAGGTCGAACACTTCATCTTCTTCGTTAAGATCATCAACAAACTCCAAGACATAAGCCATGCCGGAACAGCCTGTCGTTTTCACCCCAAGACGTAAACCAATACCTTTGCCTCGGTTTTCTAGGAATGCTTTTACGCGACTCGCCGCTGATTCTGTCATTGTGATGGCCATACTGCACCTTAGTTTGTAAAAATTACGATTGGAATGGGAACGTTTTAGGTTCCCATTATATACGGATTACTTATTATTGGTGTTTTTTCTTGTAATCGGCAACTGCAGCTTTGATCGCATCCTCTGCTAGGATTGAACAGTGAACCTTAACAGGAGGTAGCTCAAGCTCTTCTGCAATCTCAGAGTTTTTGATTGCTGCCGCTTCATCGATAGACTTGCCTTTCACCCACTCAGTAACTAGTGAGCTTGACGCGATTGCACTACCACAACCGTATGTTTTGAATTTCGCATCTTCAATAATGCCATCAGGCGTTACTTTGATTTGAAGCTTCATTACGTCGCCACATGCTGGAGCACCAACCATGCCGCTCCCAACAGCTGGATCTTCTTTATCAAATGAACCAACGTTGCGTGGGTTCTCGTAGTGATCAATTACTTTTTCGCTATATGCCATGATAATTTACCTCGAATCCTCTAGTTCTGTCCGTGAGATTAATGGTGAGCCCACTCAACAGTGCTCAAATCAATCCCTTCTTTGTACATATCCCATAGAGGAGACATGTCGCGCAGCTTAGTAACCGCAGCACGGATTTGTTCAATTGCGTAGTCGATTTCTTCTTCTGTTGTAAAACGTCCGAATGAGAAACGAACCGAGCTATGCGCTAGCTCATCATCTAAACCAAGAGCGCGCAGAACATAAGAGGGCTCTAGGCTTGCTGATGTACAAGCACTACCAGAAGAAACCGCTAGATCTTTAAGTGACATCAGTAGAGATTCACCTTCTACGAATGCAAAACTCACGTTCAGGTTGTGTGGTACACGCTGTTCTAGGTCGCCATTCACTGTGACGGCTTCTAGGTCTTTTACACCATCAAGAAGACGGTTACGAAGCGCAAGGGCGTGAGCGTAATCTTTTTGCATGTCTTCTTTAGCAATACGGAATGCTTCACCCATACCAACAATCTGATGTGTTGGAAGTGTACCAGAACGGAAACCACGCTCGTGACCACCGCCGTGCATTTGCGCTTCTAGGCGAATACGTGGCTTACGGCGAACATACAGCGCACCAATACCTTTCGGGCCGTAGGCTTTATGCGCTGACATAGAGATCAGATCAACCTTCATCGTTTGAACGTCGATAGGCAGCCTACCTGCTGATTGAGCAGCGTCAACGTGGAAGACAATTTTTCTCTCACGACACAGTTCACCAATCGCTGCAATATCTTGAATCACACCGATTTCGTTGTTCACGTGCATAATTGACACCAGTACCGTGTCTTCACGCATAGCCGCTTGCAGTTTGTCTAGGTCAATCAGACCATTTGATTCTGGCTCCAAGTAAGTGACTTCAAAGCCTTCACGCTCTAATTGACGACATGGGTCAAGTACTGCTTTGTGCTCAGTTTTGCAAGTAATAACGTGCTTACCTTTTTTTGAATAAAAGTGTGCAGCACCTTTGATTGCAAGGTTATCAGACTCAGTTGCGCCAGATGTAAATACGATCTCACGTGGATCTGCATTAAGAAGATCTGCAATTTGCTCACGAGCTGTATCTACCGCTTCTTCTGCCTGCCAGCCGTAACGGTGTGAGCGTGACGCTGGGTTGCCAAATGTCCCGTCCATTGTCATGTACTGAACCATTTTTTCAGCAACGCGAGGATCAACTGGGCATGTAGCGGAATAATCAAGATAAATCGGCAGTTTCATTCTCTACTCCAATGTAAAATTCTGACCGCTTATGAGCGGACGTTTACACCGATGGGCGCGGCGGTTGTATTTTTATTAGATAGCCCATGGGTCATCGCCAGTTCGATATCCTGACGATCAGATATTTCTAATACTTCATTGTCTTGCATTAGCTCACCGAGCGTAATGTTGTTCAAGAAATCACTAATACGGGAACTTAGGTCACGCCATAAGGCATGTGTTAGGCATCGTGTACCACCTTGACAATCCCCTTTACCTTGGCATTTGGTTGCATCAACAGATTCATCAACGGCAGCAATCACCATACCAATAGCAATGCTGTAAGCATCAGCGCCAAGGCGGTAACCACCACCAGGACCACGAACGCTAGCCACTAATCCTGCCTTGCGTAATTTTGAAAATAACTGCTCTAGGTAAGAGAGTGAGATACCCTGTCGCTCTGAGATGTCTGCAAGAGGTACTGGGTTTTGTTGCGAATGCAGCGCTACATCAAGCATTGCTGTTACCGCGTATCGTCCTTTGGATGTAAGTTTCATACCACAACGTATCCACATGGTTTGTAATGATAGGAATTTTTCCATACCTGACTAAATTGGTCAAGTATTTATTTGACTAATTTAGTCAGGTATTCATCCTTACAAAAACCATGGACAATTATTTCTCAATGCTTTTTTCTATCGACGTTAATATTCCACGTAGAGTATTGATTTCTTGGGCTTCTGGACGAGCTCGTGAAAATAGGCGTCTTAACTTATTCATTACCTTACCAGGTTGCTCTTTGCTGATGAATTGTGTTTCGACGATGACCTTCTCAAGATGTTCAAAGAACATATCCAGCTCTTTATGCCGAGGATACTCTTCTACAACCTGTGGCTTATACTGACTTTGCTGTAAAGCCAAATGGGCCACACGAACTTCATAACTCAAGGTTTGTACTGCCATCGCTAAGTTTAGCGAACTGTACTCAGGGTTAGCTGGAATGCTGACATGGTAATGGCATTTTTGTAACTCTTCATTGGTCAGTCCGGTTCTTTCACGGCCAAATACCAAAGCAACAGGATGCGTTTGACCTTCAAGCGCAAACTTTTCTCCGCATTCACGAGGTTCAAGCATGGGCCAATTTAATGTTCTAGACCGAGCACTTGAACCAACCACAAGACCGCAGTCTTCAATGGCTTCTTCAAGCGTGCTAACAATCTTGGCATTCTCGGCGATATCTGCCGCTCCAGATGCTAAAGCGTAGGTTTGTCCATCGATCTCACATTGTGGATCGACCAGAACAAGTCGACTTAAACCCATCACTTTCATAGCACGAGCTGCAGAACCAATATTGCCTGAGTGGGAAGTCCCGACAAGGACAATTTTTACTTGATCCAACATTTGTGATTACTACCTGTTTTAAAACTAATGAATTCTATCATAAGTTTTTCCACCTCCCTAGGGCTTAGGGAGTTCAAGCATTCATTTCATCATTTATTCGTTTAAAAAACAGTGACAAATCTTATCAATAATGAGTACGAGATAAGCAAGGGCATCGTGTTAAACCAACCCTCAGTGTATCGTTCAGTTAACAGTTTCTCCCGCTAGGTAAGCCAAGGACAAAAAATAACCACTTTATTTTTATCTTTACTCTGGTATACTCGCCGCCGCTTTAAATTGTTCTTTAACATCCGTTGGGAAATTCGTATGCATCCTATGCTAAACATTGCTATTCGCGCTGCGCGAAAAGCAGGCAATCACATTGCTAAATCATTAGAAAACACAGATAAAGTTGAGTCTACGCTGAAAGGCACTAATGACTTTGTTACTAACGTAGACAAAGAAGCAGAAGCTATCATCATTGATACGATTAAGCAGTCTTATCCTGAACACTGCATCGTTTCTGAAGAAGCGGGTCTTATCGACGGTAAAGATAAAGACGTACAATGGATCATCGACCCACTGGATGGCACCAATAACTTTGTTAAAGGTTACCCACATTTCTCAGTTTCTATCGCCGTTCGCCTGAAAGGTAAAACGGAAGTAGCGTGTGTTTACGACCCAATGCAAAATGAGCTATTCACAGCACAACGTGGTGCAGGAGCTCAACTAAACAACGCACGTATTCGTGTTAATCCACTTAAAGACCTACATGGTAGCATCCTTGCTACAGGTTTCCCGTTCAAACAAAAGCAACACTCAGAGTCTTACCTTAAGATCCTAAGTGCATTGTTCGTTGAATGCTCTGATTTCCGTCGTAGCGGCTCAGCAGCACTAGACCTATGTTACGTTGCCGCAGGTCGTGTAGATGGTTACTTCGAACTTGGTTTAAAACCTTGGGATATGGCTGCTGGTGAGCTGATTGCTCGTGAAGCTGGTGCTATCCTAACTGATTTTGCTGGCGGCACTGACTACATGAAGTCAGGCAACATCGTTGCTTCTAGTGCTCGTGGAGTAAAGTCAATACTGAAGCACGTTCGTGAAAATGGTAACAGCGCCATCCTAAAATAAGATTCTAAAGTCACTTAAGCCCGTCACGCTGATGACTTTTGAATGGCCCTGCTCTTTTTGAGTGGGGCTTTTTTTATCCGCAGATGTTCTTCTAGCCTTCTTATATACCAAAAAGTATTTGGAGCAGACATGGTCATGATAGCGGTGGAAGAGAGCTGTGGATGGTATCACTGTAGATGACAAGTATGATGGGTATAGACTGAGTATAAAAAAGCCCTCATGCTTGCATGGCAACCATGAGGGCTTTATCCATATTTAATGATGGTTTGCCTTAAGGCATCTCATCAAATTCTGCACCTTCTTTTTCAACTTGAGGTGGCAATAAGTGCTCTCTCTGGATACCTAGTTTCAAGGCCAATGCTGAAGCAACGTAAATAGATGAGTATGTACCTACCGTAATACCAAGTAGTAATGCAGTCGCAAAGCCATGAATCATTGCACCGCCTTGAGCAAACAAGGCAATCACAACAAACAAAGTGGTTCCCGATGTAATCAGTGTACGACTCAAAGTTTGCGTAATCGAAACATCCATAATCTCTGCTGGTGATTCTTTACGCATCTTACGGAAGTTTTCACGAATACGGTCAAATACCACGATGGTATCGTTGAGCGAGTAACCCACGACCGTGAGTAGCGCAGCGACAATAGTTAAGTCCACTTCAATTTGTAGAAACGAGAAGACGCCTAACGTAATGATAATATCGTGCGCCAAGGCCAGCACTGCACCTGCTGCTAAACGCCATTCAAATCGCATTGATACGTAAAGCAGGATACAAACCAGCGACGCCAGTATCGCAAGACCACCCGCTTCTGTAAGTTCATCTCCCACATTCGGGCCAACAAACTCAATACGACGCATTTCTACGCTTTCACCCGTGCCAGCTTTGATTGCCGCAATGATTTGGTTACCAAGCTTTTCACCAGAAAGGTCGTCACGTGGGCGAAGACGAACCATGACTTCACGTGCACTACCAAAGTTTTGTACGGTAGCATCGCCAAAGCCTTGTTTATCCAGTGCCGTACGAATTTCTTCTAGGTTTGCTGGTTGCTCAAAACCAACTTCAATCAATGTTCCGCCAGTGAAATCTAAGCCCCAATTCAACCATTTAGTGGATAAAGTGAAGATTGAAGCCGCAATCATGACAACAGAGAAAACAAAGGCAGCCTTTGACCAACGCATAAAGTCGATCGTTTTTTCTGCTTTTAGAATTTGAAACATAATAATTCCCAGCCTTAGATCGACAGTTTGTTTACACGTTTACCACCGTAAACAAGGTTCACGATACAACGCGTCCCTACAATGGCTGTAAACATAGAAGTTAAGATACCGATTGATAATGTCACCGCAAAGCCTTTGACAGCACCTGTACCTACGGCAAATAGGATAATGGCCGTAATCAGCGTCGTGATGTTTGCATCGGCAATGGTACTAAATGCATTCGCATAACCTTGATGGATAGCTTGCTGTGGACTGCGTCCTTCACGAAGTTCTTCACGAATTCGCTCAAATATTAGGACGTTTGCATCCACGGCCATACCAACGGTTAAGACAATACCTGCAATACCAGGCAAGGTCATGGTTGCACCTGGAATCATCGACATCACACCGATAATCAGCACTAAGTTAGCCATCAGTGCTACGTTAGCAATCAGACCAAAACCACGGTAGTACATTAGAGTAAAGAGCATAACGGCTACCATACCCCAGATACATGCTTGGATACCCATATCGATGTTTTGCTGTCCCATTGATGGTCCAATAGTACGCTCTTCAACGATTGAGATTGGTGCAATAAGTGCACCGGCACGAAGTAACAAGGCCAAGTTGTGTGCTTCAGATGGAGAGTCAATTCCTGTGATACGGAAACTACGCCCAAGTGCAGACTGAATCGTTGCTTGGTTGATCACTTCTTCATGCTTATCAAGAATCACTTTGCCATCTGGCGTACGACGACCACTGTCTTTGTACTCAGCAAATACGGTTGCCATTAACTTACCGATATTTTTCTTAGAGAACGCTGACATTTTGTTTCCACCTTCACTGTCTAGTGAGATGTTTACCTGTGGTCGACCGTATTCGTCTGCGCTTGAGTTAGCATCTGTGATACTTTGACCACCAAGGATGACACGCTTTTTCAACACAACAGGACGTCCATTGCGGTCCATTTTGATTTCACTACCTGCTGGCGCTCGACCACTGGCCGCAGCTGCAAGGTCAGCTTTATCATCCACTTCGCGGAATTCCAATGTCGCCGTCGCGCCTAAGATTTCTTTTGCACGTGCTGTGTCCTGAACACCAGGCAGTTCAACAACGATACGACTCGCACCTTGGCGTTGAACCAATGGTTCAGCAACACCCAGCTCATTCACACGATTACGCAAAATAGTAATATTTTGCTCTACAGCGTAGTTACGAATCTCTTGTAGACGCTGCTCTGTGAATGTCGCAATAAGCGCATAACGCCCGTTAGAATTCGTCTCAACGAAGTTCATATCCGGGTGGTTCTTTTTCAGCATTGATTTAGCTTGACTCAGTTGAGCTTCGTCGCGCAGTAAGACCTCAACACCTTCTTTACCTGAAGGGCGAATCGCACGGTAACGAATTTTGGCTTCACGAAGTTCACTTCGGAACGCTTCTTCTTGTTGGCCAATCAATTTTTCCATAGCAGCATCCATATCCACTTCCATTAAGAAGTGAACACCACCACGGAGGTCTAAGCCTAGTTTAAGTGGGGAAGCACCGATGGCCTCTAACCAATCAGGTGTTGATGGCGCAAGGTTTAAGGCAACAATCTTGTCTTTGCCAAGCGCTTCACCGATGACATCACGGGCACTAATTTGAGTGTCTGTGTCATTGAAACGGACAAGAATCGATCCATCTTCTAGGGCAATGGATTTATAGGGGAGGTGCTCTTCATCGAGAGCATGAGTGACAGCATCCAGCGTTGACATATCTACAGAGGCGCCACGCGCCCCTGTAACTTGAATAGCCGGATCTTCACCGTAGATATTTGGAAGCGCGTACAACGCAGCGGTGATGATGGCCAAAAATACCATCACATACTTCCACAAAGGATAACGGTTTAGCACAGCGAGGATCCTTAAGCCGTTTTATAGGGATTTCAGCGTGCCCTTAGGAAGCACAGCTGTAACAAAGTCTTTCTTAATAACAATTTCATTATTGTTGTTTAATTCAATTGAGATGAAATCATTATCTTCGGCAATTTTTGTGATTTTACCCACAATACCACCACTCGTAAGCACTTCATCACCTTTGCCCATCGAAGACATTAGGCTCTTGTGTTCTTTTACTCGCTTTGCTTGCGGTCGGTAAATCATGAAGTAAAAAATCACTGCAAACATGCCAAGCATGATCAACATTTCAAAACCACCACCTGCTGGTGAGCCTGCGGGTGCAACTTCTGCTGCGGCGTGAGCCTGAGAAATAAACATTAAAACATCCTCATTAGATTTATTGATAAAAAACAATTTAAACTTAATACACTAAGATTCAAGCTTGGGAATGATGAATAGCGATCACTCATCCCAAAAAACCGTATGTATTAACCTACTATATTCACAAAAGCCTTTGGTAATTGACCAAAGGCTTTCATTTTTATGCTTTGCTTAGCGGCGGAACTTCACGATCACGACGAGCATAAAACTCTGCAACAAATTCATCGAAACGGTCTTCATCAATGGCGTTACGAATACTTTCCATCAAGCGCTGGTAGTAACGCAAGTTATGGATTGTATTCAAACGTGCACCCAGAATTTCGTTACAACGCTCTAGGTGATGAAGGTATGCTTTGCTGTAGTTCTGACAAGTGTAACAGTCACAGTGCGGATCAAGCGGTGTCGTGTCTGTTTTATGTTTCGCATTACGGATCTTGATCACACCACCAGTGACAAACAAGTGGCCATTACGAGCATTACGGGTTGGCATTACGCAGTCAAACATATCAATACCGCGACGGACACCTTCCACTAAGTCTTCAGGTTTGCCCACACCCATCAAGTAACGAGGTTTATCTTCAGGCAATTGTGGACAAGTATGTTCAAGAACACGGTGCATGTCTTCTTTCGGCTCACCAACTGCAAGACCACCTACTGCGTAACCGTCAAAGCCAATTTCAGTGAGGCCTTTGACAGAAACATCACGTAAATCTTCGTAGACGCCACCTTGAACAATACCAAATAAATTGTTCGGGTTTTCTAACTTATCAAAGTGATCACGTGAACGTTGAGCCCAACGTAACGACATCTCCATCGATTTCTTAGCTTCATCATGAGTGGCTGGGTATGGCGTACACTCATCAAAGATCATCACGATATCAGAGCCTAAGTCTTTTTGGATTTCCATCGACTTTTCAGCGTCCATAAAGATTTTGTCGCCATTTACCGGGTTACGAAAGTGGACACCTTTCTCTGTGATTGTACGCATTTTACCTAGGCTAAATACTTGGAAACCGCCTGAATCAGTCAGGATTGGGCCTTGCCAGTTCATAAAATCATGCAGGTCACCATGCAATTTCATCACTTCTTGACCAGGGCGTAGCCAAAGGTGAAAAGTGTTCCCTAACAGGATTTCTGCTCCTGTTCCTTTCACTTCTTCTGGTGTCATCCCTTTCACTGTGCCATACGTACCAACAGGCATAAATGCTGGTGTTTGTACTGTGCCACGTTCAAAAGTCAATTGACCACGACGTGCTACACCATCTTTCTTTTTGAGATCAAACTTTAATTTCACGTTACCTCCGGGTGTCAGAGAAACAATCTGACAATTTATTCGGTTTAAACCTTACCTAAGGAGCGGTCGCTTATCCTTGCGAAAAATACAGCTCAATAGCGTTATTTTCTAGCTTACTGCTAGCACTCGTAAACGATTAAAACTAGTCAGTACTAGCTTGTCTTTTTCTTGATGAACATTGAGTCACCGTATGAGAAAAAGCGATATTTATTCTTCACCGCATGCTGGTAGGCATTCATGGTATTGTCATACCCAGCAAATGCACTCACTAACATGATAAGTGTTGATTCTGGCAGGTGGAAGTTGGTGATCAAACAATCCACTAATTGGTATTCGTAACCAGGAAAGATGAAGATTTCAGTATCACCAAAAAATGGGACTAACTCCGTTCCATTTTTTAACGCATCTTGAGCGGCACTTTCTAGCGAACGTACTGATGTTGTGCCGACAGCAATAATACGCCCTCCTCGTGCTTTAGTGTCATGAATCGCATCCACCACCTCTTGCGGAACTTCAACATACTCCGCATGCATATGATGGTCATTGATGTCATCGACTTTTACGGGTTGAAATGTACCAGCACCGACATGCAGTGTCACATAAGCAAATTCCGCACCTTTCGCTTTGATGTTTTCGAGCAGCTCGTCATCAAAGTGCAATCCCGCCGTAGGTGCTGCCACAGCGCCTGGTTTTTGGTTATACACGGTTTGATAACGCTCTTTGTCTGAGTCTTCATCAGGACGATCAATGTATGGAGGCAATGGCATATGACCAATCTCTTCCAAAATTTCTAGGACCGTTTTATCTGACGCAAACTTTAACTCAAATAAAGCATCATGACGTGCAACCATTTCTGCAGAATATTCATCATTCTCACCCAGTAAAACTGTTGAACCTGGCTTTGGCGATTTAGAACAGCGGACATGGGCTAAAATGCTTTTATCATCGAGCATACGCTCCACCAGCACTTCTAATTTACCGCCAGAAGCTTTACGACCAAACATTCGCGCAGGAATGACTCGAGTGTTATTAAACACCACTAAGTCGCCAGCTTGAACTTGACTCAAAACATCAGTGAATGTGCCATCTATAAGCTCACCCGTGTTACCATCCATTTGTAAAAGTCGGCTTGCCGTTCGCTCTGGCTGAGGGTAGCGAGCGATGAGTTCATCTGGAAGGTCGAAATGAAAATCTGATACTTGCATGTTACGGGTCTTATCTGTTGTTCAAGTTACGCCACAAATGACGGCGAGTTTTTCGCAGCAGACTAGTATATGTCGACATGCTGCAATAGCAAGCAAATACCCCTTAATATTGACCATAAACCTTGCTTTAAACATCGAATAAGCGCTCTATCCAACTTGCAAATGAGTCTCACGTAAAAAAAAGAAGCCAGTGGGTCTAGTCATCAGTGACCAAAACATTCCTATATATGATATTTACAACAGGAATCATTGATAAAATAAAGAAAGCGAGCATGACGGGAGGGGGAAATGCCGACAAAACAGCGACGAAATTGATCTGGATCTAATCTTACTGCTTTCGAGCTGAAAATAGCTCCAGATCGCATTTCTTCCAGCAAATATTTCCTATATTGAATATACTCAAGTGACCTTAATGCAGTCACCTTTCTGCTTATAGGTAATCATTACTCGGTATATCCAAATGGCTTCAAATCCTCCAGTCAGTGTTGGGTTACTGATTCGAGACATACGAAGACAATTTCATTGAGCTCATATTTAGCGTTTTTTGAGCACAAAAGCATACTGTTGGAGGTTCTTATGATCAAAGTTGAAGATATGATGACTCGTAATCCACATACCTTATCACGAACACACACATTACGTGATGCGAAAGATATGATGGATACCCTGGATATTCGCCATATTCCGATTATTGATAATCACCACCACTTGCAAGGCTTAATCACCCAGCGCGATATTTTAGCGGCTCAAGAATCTAGCCTATCTCCCGTAAACGTTCAGCATTCTTACACGCTCGACACACCACTTTTCGAAATCATGCACACAAGCCTAATGACTGTCGAGCCCAAAGCTGGACTCAAAGAAAGCGCGATGCATATGCAAAAGCATAAAGTCGGCTGTTTGCCTGTTGTCAGTAAAGATCATTTGGTTGGGATCATAACAGACACGGATTTTGTCTCGATCGCGATCAATTTACTCGAGCTGCAAGAAGAGACCGATACCACTGAATTTGAAATGGATTAAGCGTCGCTGACTGGTCACTGACTGATCGTTACGCGGAAAAAGCCTCCCGAGTGTTCTCAAGGTACTATTAACTAGCACCTTGAGAACACTTAGGTATAGCATGTATTAGGCTAGAATTGGTCTTCTTCTGTTGAGCCTGTCAGTGCAGTCACTGAAGAATTCCCACCTTGGATAGTATTGGTCATTTTATCAAAGTACCCCGTTCCTACTTCCTGCTGGTGTGCCACAAATGTATAGCCTTTTTCTGCCGCCTCAAACTCCGGCCGTTGAACTTTTTCAACGTAATGACGCATACCTTCACCCTGTGCATACGCATGTGCTAGTTCAAACATGTTAAACCACATATTATGTATACCAGCGAGAGTAATAAATTGGTATTTGTACCCCATGTCGGCGAGTTCCTGCTGAAACTGAGCAATCGTCTGCGGGTCTAGATTTTTCTCCCAATTGAATGAAGGCGAGCAATTATAAGCGAGTAATTGATCGGGATATTGCGCATGGATGGCCTCTGCAAATTGACGCGCTTCTTCCAAACATGGTTTAGCCGTCTCACACCAAATCAGATCTGCATAAGGGGCGTACGCTAAGCCACGTGATATTGCTTGTTCTATTCCTGCACGCACTCGATAAAAACCTTCAGCAGTTCGCTCCCCATCAATAAAGTCCTTGTCATAAGGATCACAGTCCGATGTCAACAAATCTGCAGCATTGGCATCAGTGCGAGCAATCACCAATGTTGTTGTTCCAGCAACATCAGCAGCCAAGCGAGCAGCCACTAATTTTTGCACTGCCTCCTGCGTGGGAACCAACACTTTTCCGCCCATATGACCACACTTTTTCACCGAAGCCAGTTGATCTTCAAAATGCACTCCAGCAGCGCCTGCTTCAATCATTGACTTCATCAACTCATAAGCATTTAAAACACCACCAAAGCCCGCTTCCGCATCCGCAACAATCGGTAAGAAGTAATCAATCCCACCTTCCTCATTGGGTGTTTTACCCGCTGCCCACTGGATCTGATCCGCACGACGAAACGCATTATTAATACGTTTAACAACAGAAGGGACCGAGTCAACTGGATAGAGAGATTGATCAGGGTACATCGTCGAGGCGGTGTTGTTATCCGCTGCAACTTGCCAGCCGGAAAGATACACCGCTTCGATACCCGCTTTCGCTTGTTGAACGGCTTGACCACCGGTGAGCGCTCCTAAACAATTTACATAGCCTTTTTTAGCACTGCCATTGACCAAGGACCAAAGTTTATCTGCCCCTTGCTGAGCGATGGTATTAGCGGGTACGATTGAACCTCGTAATTCGACCACTTCAGCCGCTGTGTAAGGGCGTTTAACATTTTGCCAGCGTGGGTTTTCAGCCCAATCTTTCTCTAAAGCTTCTATTTGTTGGCGGCGAGTTAAGTTCATCATGATTCTATCCCTCTATTATTCATGTACTTTCAAATATGAATGAGTCATCCACTCTCAAAGGCAGTACACTCTTAATCTGCCAGCACTGTGCTTAAACAAGGCCCAATCTACAGTTACACAATGAGTGGTAAAGTCACTCGGTTAATTAATCAGTTAAATAGTCATACCCAGGTACGGTTAAAAAATTGGTCAGTTCATCACTGGTCGTCAGTTGCAGCATCAGTTGTGCGGCTTCTGTAAATCTTCCCATTTGATAACGGTACTCACCAATCTCATACTTAACCACGTCGATTTCTTGATTAAGATATTGCTCAAACAGTGAACGCGTAACGAGTAAGCCGTTATCCAAGTGTTTTTCATGTTGGATCCATTGCCATATTGACGCTCGTGAGATTTCAGCCGTCGCAGCATCTTCCATCAATCCATAAATAGGCACACAACCGTTACCGGAAATCCACGCTTCGATATATTGCAATGCCACTCGAATATTGTGTCGCATGCCTTGTTCCGTTCGCAGCCCTTCACAAGGTTCTAACAGGTTTTCTGCTGTAATGGGCTTATCTTCAGAACGATAAACATCCAATTGATGGGTTCGCTTGCCGAGGACCGAGCTAAAAGCTTCCATCGCTGTGTCAGCCAAACCGGGGTGTGCAACCCAAGTACCATCATGGCCATTTTGAGCTTCCAATAGCTTGTCGGTTCGAATTTTATCGAGTACTTGTTGATTTTTTTGAGGATCTTTTACAGGTATTAACGCCGCCATCCCGCCCATCGCAAACGCCCCGCGTCGATGGCACGTTTTGATTAATAAACGCGAATAAGCGTTCAAAAATGGCGTATCCATGGTGACGACTTGACGATCAGGCAATATACGATCAGGAAATTTTTTCAATGTTTTGATATAGCTAAAGATGTAATCCCAACGACCGCAGTTAAGGCCAACAATATGCTCTTTTAATGAAAACAATATTTCATCCATTTCAAATACAGCAGGTAACGTTTCAATCAAGACTGTTGCCTTAATAGTCCCCGTATCCAAACCAAAATACTCTTCAGTAAAATGGAACACTTCACTCCACCATTGAGCTTCATGATAGGATTGCAATTTAGGCAGATAAAAATAAGGGCCGCTGTTCTTCTTCAATAGAGCTTGATAGTTATTGAAGAAATAAAGTGCAAAGTCAAAGAGTGCGCCGGGAATAGCTTGCTCATTCAAAACAACATGCTTTTCTTTAAGGTGTAAACCACGGACTCGACAAATTAATACCGCTGGATCTTCTCTTAATTGATAATGTTTGCCATTAGTTGGATTGGTATAACTGATTGTGCCATTGACGGCATCACGTAAATTCAACTGCCCATCGAGTAACTTTTCCCAAGCGGGAGACATGGAATCTTCGAAGTCTGCCATAAATACTTTTACATTAGCATTCAAGGCATTGATGACCATTTTACGATCCGTGGGGCCTGTAATTTCCACCCTGCGATCTTTTAGATCGTCGGGAATCCCTAAGATCTTCCAGCTCCCTTCGCGGATATCTTGAGTTTCTGATAAAAAGTTGGGTAATTCACCGGCATCGATTCGAGCTTGTGTTTGTTCTCTTACCGCTAATAGGGCATCGACACGGTTTGCGTATTGTTCACAAAGAACGGATAAGAAAGCCAGAGCTTGCTCAGAGCATATTACCTGATGTTCCTCTGTCAGCTTACCAACAACCTTGAAGCTTTTCTTATCAATGTCTGTTGAAAGTTGTTCTTGTTTTTTCTGAGCCAGCATAATTATTTACCTTAATGATATTAATTAATAAGTCGCCATCAGCCACAGTTAACATTTGTAAATAAAGAACATCAAAAACCAAAAAATAAATTATTAAAAGCAAAGCGTTTCACGCCTATATCCCATTTATTTTAATGTTCTTATTTTTATATGTAACTCTTTTAAACCTCTTAAATAATCTATATCAATGCTTCAGGAAGTGAAAGCGAGAAAGCAGGTAAAATAGAAATTCGGAGTTTTATGCCGATAAGAGTAAGTGATTGATTATTTAAAGACATCGAAAAATAATTACGTAATAAAGCAACAGAAAAAACACAAGAAAAATATAAAAACAAACAATGTAAAAAATAATATTGATCGGCTAAGGCAAGTAAAAGAACAACAATACCAAATATCAAGGCGGGAGAAGTTAAGTCGTATTCAAGTAAAATTAACAGTGTGAAATTTCACAATTTTATGAAAACACCATTCAGTTTAACCTGTAAAATTTCACAAGTTAAACTTCACTATCAGAATAAAGTACTAAGAATAGTTGAAAAAGTAGCATATATCTAAGTGACCTCGAACTCGTGACTCAGAGCAATAGTGCAATGTCACTAGAGCACATACAGAAGATAATATATACCCCGTGACCTCAAGATGCTTGATTCAGAGCGAGGTCACTGAGTCGAACTCATCACTAAAACAGTTCAGAAAGTAACTCTGCTAATTGATTAAAGGTTTTAGTGCGTGCAGCATTCGGCCTCCAAACTAAACCGATGTTACGATAAGCTTGTTGTCCCGGTGGATCGATCACGACCAAGTTTTGATTATGTAACAGTCCATGATCAATCGCCATTTGAGGGATAAATGTGGTCCCTAAGCCATTCGCCACCATTTGAACTAAGGTATGCAGGCTGGTCGCTGTAAATGGGTTAATTTTATCTCTATCTGTCAGCTGACAGGCAGAAACAGCATGCTCGGTTAAACAATGCTCTTTTTCTAATAAGTACACAGATTCATTAGGCAAGTCAGCATAACGAATAGGGACAGAAATAGAGTCGGCCTGATTGGCACTGATAACCATACGGAACGGGTCCACTCCCACAACACAACTTTCCATCCCTTCAATATCGACCGGCAAAGCCAAAATCAACACATCTAGCTCACCGTGCCGCAAAGCTTGCAACAAATTATTGGTGGTATCTTCTCTTAACAAGAGGGTTAATTGAGGGAAACGCCCATTGATCTCTTGAACCAAATCACACAATAAGAAAGGGGCAATAGTCGGAATACAGCCTACTCTCAATTGACCTTGCATTTCATCGCCTTGACATATCCGGCCTAATTCCACTAAGTCCTGACCTTTCGCCAGTAGCTCTCTGCCATGCTGCACGACCATTTCACCAGCTTGAGTGAAAACTAACGGACTCTTTTTATCTTTTTTTTCATAAAGTGGGCAACCAATCAGCTCTTCAAGGTTTTGTATTCCTTTACTCAAGGTTGATTGGCTAACAAAGCAACGTTCCGCCGCTTCACTAAAGTGCCGAGTTTCATGCAGTGTGACCAAGTAGTGGAGCTGTTTTAGGCTGGGCCATTTATTCATAATGTTTTGTCGTCTAATGTCGCTATCAAGGTAAACGTATAACGTCGTTGTTTATCGTTTTTTTCGATTAACTTAATCTATTTATTTCGCTTTTTTCAATACTACAGTTTGTAATATAGTTTGTCTCGTACAAACACGGATCAAACCGAAATAACTCAAACCGGTTTGAAACTAACCATACTTTTTAGGAGCAAAAAAATGGTACTAGTAGGTCGTCAAGCCCCTGACTTTACTGCAGCAGCAGTTCTAGGTAACGGTGAAATCGTTGATAACTTCAACTTTGCTGAATTCACAAAAGGTAAGAAAGCTGTTGTATTCTTCTACCCACTAGACTTCACTTTCGTTTGCCCATCAGAGCTAATCGCATTCGACAACCGTCTAGCTGATTTCCAAGCTAAAGGTGTTGAAGTAATCGGTGTTTCTATCGATTCTCAGTTCTCTCACAACGCATGGCGTAACACTGCTATCGAAGATGGCGGTATCGGTCAAGTTAAATACCCTCTAGTTGCTGACGTTAAGCACGAAATCTGTAAAGCGTACGATGTTGAGCACCCAGAAGCAGGCGTTGCTTTCCGTGGTTCTTTCCTAATCGACGAAGACGGTCTAGTACGTCACCAAGTAGTAAACGATCTTCCTCTAGGTCGTAACATCGACGAAATGCTACGCATGGTTGATGCGCTTAACTTCCACCAGAAGCACGGCGAAGTATGTCCTGCACAATGGGAAGAAGGTAAAGCAGGTATGGACGCATCTCCAAAAGGTGTTGCAGCGTTCCTATCTGAGCACGCAGACGACCTAAGCAAGTAATTGCTCTATCTTTCTCTTTCTAAAAAGGGAGGAAGGTAATATGCAAACATTTGGTTTAACCTGCTGCTTGCATTCATAGATACAAATTTTAAGTCCAGAGCTTGCTCTGGACTTTTTTCGTTTTCATCGACTTTCTTTTAAACTCGTTAGGTAAACTATTCATGCAACTTGAAGTTTGTATCGATAACATTGAATCTCTTCATAATGCCATTGAAGGTGGGGCAACTCGCATCGAACTCTGTTCATCTCTTGCTTTAGGTGGTTTAACACCAAGCTATGGCTTTATGCAACAGGCAGGTAAACTGTCTACCGTTCCTATCTACGCCATGATCCGCCCACGCCAAGGTGACTTTTTCTATTCTGAACAAGAAATTGAAACGATGCTCATCGATATTAAAGCTGCGAAACAAGCTGGCTTAAATGGCGTCGTCTTCGGTGTATTAACTCAAGATGGGCACGTACATACCCCCTTCACCAGAACGTTATGCAAGCTGGCACAACAACTCGGCCTTGGGGTAACTTTCCATCGAGCATTTGACCAATGCTGTAACGCTCAAACTGCTCTAGAGGAAATCATTCAATTAGGTTGTGAGCGAGTCCTTACTTCAGGTTTAGCCCCCTCGGCTTACCAAGGAGTTGCTCAGATAAAAGCCTTGGTCAAACAGGCTAACAGTAGAATATCTGTTATGGCTGGAGCTGGAATAAATGCAGAGAATGTAGGACCGCTAATTCGTTCTTCTCAAGTGAAAGAAATTCATCTTTCAGGTAAAATCGAGCGTCCAAGCAAAATGACGTTTATCGCTGAGCAAAGTAAAATGGGCGCAGATGACGTGGATGACTTCTCGATTCCGGTAACAAGCCGTGATCGTATCGCCCAAGTATCATCAGCAATAACGCGAAACGATGATTCTTAGCGCTAACCAGTGTTTATTTCAGAAAATCATCGATACTTTGATCCCCCAAATGGCGGACATCTTTACCTTTAACAAAGTAGATAATGTATTCACAAATATTTTGGCAACGGTCACCTACACGCTCAATCGCACGGGCTGACCACATGACCTGAAGGATATGAGGAATATTTTTCGGGTCTTCCATCATATAAGTCATTAATTGACGTATCACGGCTTCATATTCGGCATCCAGTTTATCATCCAACTTATAAACGGCTGCGGCTGCTTCAACATCCATTCGTGCGAAGGCATCGAGAACTTGGTGTAACATATGAATGGCCTGACGGCACAGTGGCTCAAGCGATACTTGGAATTTGCGCTCTTTTGAAGAAGTACTGCTAATAGCCACATCAGCGATACGAGCCGCAACATCACCAATGCGCTCCAAATCGGTAATGGTTTTGATGATCGCCATAATTAAACGTAAATCTTTTGCCGTTGGCTGACGCTTAGCAATAATCCGAGTGCAAGCCTCATCGATAGAGACTTCCATTGCATTGACTTTATGATCATCTGCGACGACTTGATGAGCAAGTTCAATATTTTCATTGTGTAATGCTTCAATAGCAAAAGACAACTGCTGCTCAACCAACCCTCCCATGGTTAACACATGAGTTCGAATGGATTCCAGTTCAACATTAAATTGTCCCGATATATGACGCCCAAATTGCATAGTTTTCCTCTGTAACGACATGTCATTTAGCCGTAACGACCAGTAATGTAATCTTCCGTTTGCTTTTTCATCGGGGAAGTGAAAATTGAATCTGCATCTGAATATTCAACCAACGCACCCATATGAATAAAAGCAGTATGATCGCTAACGCGGGCTGCCTGTTGCATGTTATGAGTAACAATGACCACGGTGTATTGCTTTTTTAGTTCATTAATAAGCTCTTCGATCGTCAAAGTTGATATTGGGTCCAATGCAGAAGTAGGTTCATCCAGTAAAAGAACTTCTGGCTCAATCGCAACGGCTCGAGCAATAACTAAACGCTGCTGCTGCCCACCCGATAATCCAAATGCATTCTCATGCAAACGATCTTTTACTTCATCCCAAAGTGCGGCCGCACGTAAAGAGCGTTCGACAGCATCATCCAACATACGGCTGTTCTTAACCCCCTGCAATCGTAGTCCATAAACCACGTTTTCATAAATCGATTTTGGAAAAGGGTTCGGCCTTTGGAAAACCATTCCAACGCGGCGACGTAAAGTGGCAACATCTACATTAGGATCATAAACATTCTTTCCATATAGATTGACTTTTCCACTGACTCGGCAACCTTCAACTAAATCGTTCATTCGGTTAATGCAGCGGAGGAGTGTCGACTTTCCACACCCCGACGGGCCAATAAATGCCGTCACTCGTCCTTTAGGAATACGCATGGATACATCGTGTAATGCCTGAGTCGAGCCATAGAAAAGATTAAGCGCCTCAATCGATATCGCCGTTTGTTCATCGGTCAAATTATGAACATCTAATGGCGGTTCATACCCCAAAGAGTCATTAAAGTTAAACATGCTTAATCCTGTCCTAAAGTCCTGTATTTTTCTCGTAAATTATTGCGAATACTGATGGCGGTTAAGTTTAGGCCCACAATGACAGTCACAAGCAAAAACGACGTTGCGTATACCAACGGGCGTGCTGCTTCTATGTTGGAAGTTTGAAATCCAACGTCGTAGATATGAAAGCCTAAATGCATGAACTTTCTTTCTAAATGCACATAGGGGAATTGCCCATCAACAGGCAAACTTGAAGCAAGCTTAACCACACCAACTAGCATCAGTGGCGCCACCTCACCGGCAGCGCGAGCAACCGCTAATATCAACCCAGTAATAATAGCAGGGGTTGCCATTGGTAAAATAACCCGCCAAAGAGTTTCAAATTGCGTCGCCCCCAATGCCAATGAAGCATGCCTCACCGAAGTGGGAATTCTTGTTAATCCTTCTTCTGTTGTCACAATAACCACCGGTAACGTCAGTAAGGCCAAGGTTAAAGCTGACCATAATAAGCCCGGCGTACCAAATGTCGGAGCAGGAAGTTGCTCAGCATAAAAGAGGTTATCGACTGAAGCCCCTATGGTATAAACAAAAAAGCCTAGACCAAACACACCATAAACAATTGAAGGAACCCCTGCCAAGTTGATAACAGCAATACGGATAATGCGTGTTAAGCCATTGTTTTTGGCATATTCATGCAGGTAAATTGCCGCAATCACGCCGAGAGGCATGACGATAATAGACATGATAATAACCATGAATACCGTACCAAATATTGCAGGAAAAACGCCCCCCTCAGAGTTGGATTCTCTTGGCGCTTCTGAAAGAAACTTCCATACCTGTTTTGACCAGTGAACCGCTTTCTCCGTCCAAGACATTTGATTTGGGTACCAGTAATCCAAAATGTCGCCCAGGGGAATTTCAACTTGCTTATCTGTCATGTCCGTAACAATCAAAACATCACTCGATAATTCTTGGCGCAGTTTTTCTAACTGCTCATTCAATGAAGCAAGCTCTTGCTCAATCTGTATTTTTTGTTGTTCATAGCCTGCAAAACGTTCGGCAGTCAATGTTCCGTTTAACTCATGTTTACGTTGCTTTAACCTCAATTGCTCTAGCTGCCAGCCTAATTTTTTTACTGGATGATTCACTAACCATGCAATATCAGCACGCAATTGATCAGCTTGCTTCAGTTTATCATTAATTAAACTAGCCATATCACTTGTATAACGCTGATGGCCAGATTGAAAAGCAACCGGTTTACCAAAAAAATACCCGCCGCTACTGCGCTCGATCACGGCCCAATCATCGGGCGTGGTAGGTTCATCCAGTTGGAAGCTTAAAACGGATATAAAGTCAGCAGGATACAACTCACGATTGGCAATTTTTATGCTGAGTCTGGTTGCAAATTCCTCATCGTCATCAAGTTTACTTGCCGTTTCTTTCGGTAAATAGCTTCTAGGGACAAAGCTACGTTCGTAAATCTGTCCAATTAATATTGAATTTCTAGGTAACACCTCACTCTGTACAGAGGATAGCTCCGTCACATTCCACTGATAGAGCGGAGCAGGCCAAAAGTAAGTAAGCCCTTTCCAGCCAATCAATAACAGCAGGCCGAGTATCGACAGTAAACTGATACTCACTGCACCTCCCGTCAGCCAAATCCAAGGCGCTCCTGAACGCACCCAATTTAACATGCGCATACTCGCTTAATGACAAATTCACTACAAAGCACGATATTTCTCTCTCAACCTTTGTCTTACCCATTCCGCCAGAGCATTGACCGCAAAGGTAAAGATAAACAAAATCAAAGCGGACAAAAATAAAAGACGGTAGTGAGTGCTGCCTACCTCCGACTCTGGTAGCTCAACGGCAATGGTCGCGGACAAGCTGCGTAAGCCCTCTAATATGTTCCAATCCATTAGCGGTGTATTACCTGTCGCCATTAAAACGATCATGGTTTCACCCACCGCTCGGCCAAAGCCCATCATAATAGCAGAGAAGATGCCTGGACTTGCGGTCAAAAGTACCACATGAATTAATGTTTGCCATGGCGTTGCCCCTAATGCCAGTGAACCATCAGACAAATGTTTAGGCACCGAAAAGATGGCGTCCTCTGCAATGGTAAAAATCGTTGGTATAACAGCAAACCCCATTGCGAGGCCAACCACAAGCGCATTACGTTGATCAAACCCAATACCATGTTCGGTCAAAAATAGGCGTATATCACCGGAAAAGAAAGTATGCTCAAGCAACGGAGAGAGCCAAACTCCACCAGCAGCAACCATTAAGATGAATGGGATTAATATCAATGCATGCCACCCATTAGGCAAGCAGTGACGGACTTTAGCAGGCATTAAGGCCCAAACACCTCCAACAGCCATAGTGCTGATAGGTAACAGAATCAATAGGACGAATACCGCAATCAAGTGGTCCTCAATAATTGGAGCTAACCACAACCCAGCTAAAAAACCGATGATAACCGTTGGGAGCGCTTCCATTAATTCGATAGAAGGTTTTACGACTCGGCGCATCTGTGGAGACATAAAGTAAGCGGTATAAATCGCACCGAGCACCGCAATAGGGATAGAAAATAACATCGCAAATAATGCTGCTTTGATCGTCCCAAATGCAATCGGCACCAAGCTCAGTTTTGCCTCAAAATCATCACTAGCAGAAGTCGACTGCCAGACAAATTCCGCTTCAGGGTAACCTTCATACCACACTTTGTTCCACAAAGAAGAGAAGGATATCTCTGGATAAGGGTTATCAATCACAGCAACGCTCAATTCATCATTCAACCATGTGATTAAGAACCGTTCATTATTCGACATCGCCGCCATTACGGGCGCTTGCTTATAAGCACGCTGAAACAGAGCTAATTTTTCACTCGTCGTATAATGGCTTTGCAACGTACCATTGGTATAAAAACTGAAAAAACCCTTTCGATGAGTATCTGGCAAGATATATTTGAGCTCAGACGCGAGCTTGAAATCACGAATATGAGTTAAAGTGCGCTTGTTCTGCTGTAGAGTGTCGAACCATTGTGATACCTGCCCCTTATCATCGGTGACTAATAATGAATAGGCGCCAGCCAACAAGTCGATGGTTTTAATCGAACGCTCTGTATCACCTTGAACTAAATCCACCACTTCCCGAACTAAAAACCGATGTTCTTGCTTAGTTAAAATGACCAGTTCAGAACGGTAACGTAAATATAAAAGCTCACTATTTGGAGTCAGTAGGATTTGATCTGGGTTATCCAAGCCAGAAGGAAAAAGAAAATTGATGGTCTTGGGCGGTCGATTCAAAACATGCTCGTCTTGCCAACGAGCGTGTAACTGACCATTTTTTGTCAGCCATACTATCGTTGGTACTGACTGAGCAACACTAAACGCAAACTCTGTAACTGGATTAGTCGGTTCGGTGAGTGTCAGATCGATCTTCGAGGGCAGTAAAACAACTTCTGGTAATCGAACGTTCTCTCTTAAAGTCGCATTAAACTCTGGTTTAAAAAGGTGTGCTTTGCCCTTTGCATCAACGAATCCCATCCATCCGGCTTCTCCTGATGATTGAGCAAACGCCACTGGATGAGTCGCAATCTGTTGTTGATAGAGTACTGGTGCATTAGGTTTATCGATAGGAAGAAAGCGTATTTCTCCTGACGGCGTCAATACAAAGCCAATTTGGGCATAATCATCAATACCAATCGCTAAAGGCTGTCCACCAAGCGTCACACGTGAAGCATGATTGGTGTCTATTTTTGCATCTGAGAATAAAGGAACCACCACAATCGCAAGGTAAATAAAAATTAATACCAACGCCGCTAATACACTCATTCCTCCTGTCGTGACTGCAAAGCGAACTAAACGATCTTTTACTTGTCGCTTTTTGTCTCTTTCTTGCAAGGAGAATTCGGCTTGTGCCATTGCTCTATCTACCTGTTGAACTGTGCTTAAAAATAGGTCATTTAAATGACAATTATATTATAGAGTACACTAAACACCTGAAAAGAATACAAGACCTTACAAAGTAAGCCTCAAATAACAACTTAGTATTAGCGTGGTTCTAGGCCTACTTTATGTAATTCTTGCTCTGCAAAACTCGCTGTGATAGGTACGTACCCATCTTTAGCGACTAAGGCTTGTCCTTGAGCAGAAAAAATAAAACGAATAAACTCAGCCTCAATCGGACTGAGTGGTTTATCAGGGTCTTTATTAACATACACATATAAATAACGCGATAAAGGATAGCGACCAGAAAGAATATTCTCGCGTGTTGGGCGGACGTAATCTTGCCCTGACTTCGCAATCGGAACCAATCGTACACCAGCGACTCGATATCCAATGCCAGAATAGCCCACCCCACTAATGGTTGATGCAACAGACTGAACAACAGAAGCAGAACCTGGTTGTTCATTCACACGAGTTTTGAAGTCACCACCACAAAGTGCATTACTTTTAAAATAACCATAGGTCCCCGAAACCGAATTACGACCAAATAATTGTAAATTTCGCTCGGACCAATCGGACTCAATACCCAACTGACGCCAATTGGTAATAAACTGGCTTTCACCGCAACGTAATGTGGCCGAAAACATGGCATCAATTTGGTGAAAATTTAAACCTTTTATCGGGTTGTCTTGATGAACAAAAATCCCAATAGCATCAATTGCGACACGTAAGGCAGTCGGCTTATAACCATGTACCTTCTCAAATGCCTCAACTTCACGCATACGCATAGCGCGACTCATAGGGCCAAATTGAGCGGTGTTTTCTGTTAATGCTGGAGGCGCCGTGGACGAACCTGAAGCCTGTATTTGGGCATTGATATTAGGATAGATAGATTCAAACTTTTCCACCCAAAGGCTTGTCATGCCGGCTAATGTATCTGAGCCAACCGACAACAAATTACCCGCCACCCCCGTCGTCGGTTGATAAGGCGCAGGAAGGTTTTCTTCTTGTGCTAAAGCCGAGCAAGGCCATAACAAAGCGATGGCCAGTAGCGCTCTAACAGGGCTCATGATTTAACCACAAGGCGGTTTGGTAATATGAATGAAAATTGACTGCCTACCCCAACCTCACTGTGAATATCCAAATGAGAATCGTGATGGCTTAAAGCATGTTTGACGATTGCTAAACCTAAACCACTTCCCCCAGTATCTCGTGAACGAGCTTTGTCCACTCGATAAAAACGCTCTGATAAGCGATGGATATGATGAGCCTCAATACCATCACCACTATCTTCCACTTCTAAACAAGCACCCTCGGTACTTTGATACCAACGAACTTCGATCTTGGCTCCGGGGGGAGTGTATTTGACAGCGTTGTACACCAGATTAGATATTGCGCTACGAAGTTGGTCTTCATCTCCTAATACACACAAATTTCTATCAATTTCAAACGTTAATTGGTGGTGCGCATCACCACTGAGGCTCACCGCCTCCTTTTCTAGGATCGCCAGCATGTTAGGGACATTGACGACTTCTTCCAGTTCATGAATTGGCGCAGCTTCAATTTTTGACAACGTAAGAAGTTGATTAACCAAACTGTTCATACGATTCAATTGCTCCATCATGACAGCATGTGCCTTAGACCACATCGGCCCAACCAGCATATCTGGGTCTTCTGTCATTTCGAGATAGCCTTGTAAAACCGTCATAGGCGTTCGTAGTTCATGGGAAACATTGGCAAAAAAGTTTCTTCTCATCCCTTCAAGCTGAGTCAATTGGGTCACATCGCGGACAACCATGAGATGTTCTCCTTGGGTGTAGGGAACAATTCGCAGTTCCAACATTCGTTCAGCATTAAGTGGCGAGCGCATTTCCAATGGCTCGGAAAAGTCTTTGTCATTGAGAAATTTAATAAAGTCCGGTGTTCGAATGAGGTTGGATATCGGTTGTCCTGCATCTTCAGGCCAGTGAAAACCTAATAAATATTGCGCCAATTTGTTACACCAAACAATATTCCCTTCCGCCCGAAAAACTACGACAGCATCTGGCAGAGATTCCGCACCATTGCGAAAACGTCGAATCAAAGTGGTTAACTCTTTTCTTTTTTTCGTTGGCGCTGTTGTAAACGGTACAAGCCGTTAAAAAGTGCCTCCCAATGACCACGCCCAGATGGAGGTGTCAAACGCCTTTCATCCCACAGCCATGCTGATAAGCGCATTTGGTTGTGTAAATGCCAGCCAAGCTGCAACGCAGTGGCAATCAATAGCATCCAAGACAAATATCCAGTCGCCCAACCAATAAGAACCCAGGGCATGTAAAAAAAAGCCAGCTCCCAAGCTAGCCTTTTCCACGTTAATCTTTTAACCACAAACGACTCCAGACGATATGCTGCAATCTCTGTCCAAGCTATGCTTTTGTTGAAAAGCGATAACCTGCTCCTCGGACAGTTTGAATGAATTTATCATGCTCATTCCCCTCAAGTGCTTTACGCAAACGACGAATATGGACATCCACGGTTCGATCCTCAACATACACGTTGGTTCCCCAAACGTTATTGAGTAACTGCTCTCGACTATAAACACGCTCTTGGTGAGTCATAAAAAAGTGCAGCATTTTAAATTCTGTTGGCCCCATATCCACCGCTTGATCATTGGCTGTGACTCGGTGAGAAACAGGATCAAGCTTGAGCCCTTGAACATCAATCACATCTTCAAGAGCTGTGGGGGTAACACGGCGGATGACAGCTTTCAAACGGGCGACTAGCTCTTTAGGAGAAAAAGGCTTAGTAATATAATCATCGGCACCGACTTCCAGCCCTCTCACTTTATCTTCTTCTTCACCACGTGCTGTGAGCATCACAACCGGAATATTTTTTGTGAGGTCCTCACGCTTCATGTGTTTAATAAAGTTAATGCCACTTCCACCTGGTAGCATCCAATCTAGCAAGACTAAATCTGGAAATGGTTCTGCTAATTTCGTTACCGCAGCATCATAATCTTCGGCTTCGATAGCCTGATAACCTTTTTGTTCAAGTACGAAGCACAGCATCTCACGAATTGGCGCTTCATCTTCAACAACCAGAATCCTTCTAGACATAATTGAATAACCCTATTTTAAGTTTTGCTAGTAAATGACCAGGCCTAACGCCTCTTTATGCACCAATATTATTACCAGCAATTATGACACTTTTGTGACTATTGCAAACAAATTTTCACATAACACTCATTGACTGCTCACTCTGTATTTATCGAGTCATGTTTGTGCATTTTCTATTTGTGAGTAATTCTCTTGGGACATTCGGAAAAAAATTCCATATCATTGAACTCCTGTCATCAAGCCTAGAGAAAATTTATGTGGTTTAAAAACTGTCTGGTATACCGTGTTAACCGTGAAGTTAATTTCAATGCAGACCAACTTGAGACTCAACTTAGCGAGTTTAAATTTACCCCTTGTGGAAGCCAAGACAAACAAAAATTTGGTTGGGTGAGTGCGATGGGTAAAAACGGCGACATGATGACACACGTGTCCGAAAACAATATTCTCATTTGCGCTAAAAAAGAAGAGAAGATGCTACCAGCATCCGTGATAAAAGATTCGTTGAATGCAAAAATTGAAGCAATGGAAATGCAAGAAGGTCGTCCACTAAAAAAGAAAGAAAAAGACAACCTCAAAGACGACATTGTTATGGATCTACTGCCTCGAGCATTTAGCCGCAGTAGCCATACTTATGTGCTCATCATGCCAAAAACAGGATTTATCCTTGTCGATGCAAGCAGCTACAAAAAAGCAGAGGATGTATTAGCATTACTGCGCAAAACGATGGGCAGCCTTCCTGTTATACCAGCGATCCCAGAAACCGCCATCGAAACCACCCTGACTGAATGGGTGAAGACAGGGGAAACTCCGCAAGGTATTGCCATGATGGATGAAGCAGAACTTAAGTCTCTATTAGAGGAAGGCGGAATCATACGCTGTAAAAAGCAAGAGTTAATAACCGATGAAATTCGTAATCACATAGAAGCAGGCAAAGTCGTAACAAAACTGGCGTTGAACTGGCAAGACCGCATCGAGTTTATCATGACAGAAGACGCTGGTATCAAACGTCTTAAGTTCTCTGATGAATTAAAAGATCAAAATGATGATATTCCACGTGAAGACAGAGCCGCACGATTTGATGCAGACTTTTCTCTCATGTGTGGTGAATTCAGTGCATTCCTGCCTAATTTATATGAGTCTCTAGGTGGCCTACCAAATCCTAATGCTTAAAGGCTACTGAACAAAGCTTAATCATAACACCCTCACTTTTTTTGAGGGTGTTTTTCTCTCTGAGCTATAATTCCCCTAGTCACAAGTCACATTTTGGCGTAAAATTTGCGCCCCATTTCCACTTGGTGGAACTGACCTGATTTGTGATCAGACAACAAGAGAATAGAGCAATGACAACAGAGAAAAAGTTCACCCCCGAGCTGCTGTCTCCCGCGGGAAGCCTGAAAAATATGCGTTACGCATTCGCCTATGGCGCTGATGCCGTCTATGCTGGCCAACCTCGTTACAGCCTTCGTGTACGTAATAACGAGTTTAATCATGAGAACTTAAAAATTGGTATCGACGAGGCTCATGCTTTAGGCAAAAAACTGTATGTTGTTTGTAATATCCAACCACACAACTCAAAACTAAAAACATTTATTCGTGACCTGAAACCTGTTGTAGAAATGGGGCCAGATGCTTTAATCATGTCTGACCCTGGCTTAATTATGATGGTAAGAGAAACTTTTCCAGAGGTGCCAATTCACCTCTCTGTTCAGGCAAATGCAGTCAACTGGGCAACTGTGAAGTTTTGGGCGGCAAATGGTGTTGAGCGTGTGATTGTCTCTCGTGAACTCTCATTAGAAGAAATCGAAGAAATTCGTGAACATTGCCCTGAAACAGAGCTAGAAGTCTTTGTTCATGGTGCACTGTGCATGGCCTACTCTGGTCGTTGTCTCTTATCTGGTTACATGAACAAGCGAGATCCTAACCAAGGTACATGTACCAACGCTTGCCGTTGGGAATACAATGTAGAAAAAGGAAAGGAAGACGAAGCTGGCCAAATTGTTGAACAGTTTGATCCAAAACAAGCTCAAGCGATTGAAGTTCAACAGGATCGCCCTGAAACAACCATTGGCCGCGGTAAGCCCACTGACGAAGTTGTCCTACTTTCAGAAAGCCATCGCCCAGAAGAGAAGATGGCAGCATTTGAAGACGAGCATGGTACTTACATCATGAACTCTAAAGATCTTCGTGCTGTTCAACATATAGAAAGGCTGACAAAAATAGGCGTCCACTCAATGAAAATCGAAGGACGTACAAAGTCATTCTACTATTGCGCTCGAACAGCCCAAGTCTACCGTAAAGCGATTGATGACGCTGTAGCAGGAAAGCCATTTGACCAAAGCCTCATGGGCACTCTAGAAAGTCTTGCTCACCGAGGTTACACAGAAGGCTTCCTTCGCCGTCATACTCATGACAGCTATCAGAATTACGATTATGGCTACTCGGTATCAGACTCTCAGCAGTTTGTTGGAGAGTTCACAGGTAAACGTCGTGGCGATCTTGCTGAAGTAGAAGTAAAAAACAAGTTCCTAGTTGGGGATAGCCTCGAGCTTATGACGCCAAAAGGTAATGTAGTCTTCACCTTAGAAACTATGGAAAACCGTAAATCTCAGTCCGTTGACGATGCAAAAGGTAACGGCCATTTTGTCTTTATTCCAGTCCCACAAGATATGGACCTAGAATACGGGCTATTAATGCGAAACCTAAACACAGGCCAAGATACGCGAAATCCGACAGGTAAGTAAATATGGCACTTCTCATTACCGATAAATGCATAAACTGCGATATGTGCGATCCAGAATGTCCCAATGGAGCCATCAGCATGGGTGAAAGCATTTTTGAGATTGATCCAGATTTATGTACGGAATGTAAAGGCCACTATGAAAAGCCGACCTGTCAGTCTGTGTGCCCTATTACCAAATGCATCATCACAGACCCCAATAATGTCGAAACAGAAGAGCAACTGCTAGAAAAGTTTGTCATTATTCAGGGGTTAGCATAAAAAAAAGCCCAGTCAAAACTGGGCTATTAACCTATCGTCTCATCTGCTAATCATACTTTGCACAAAAACCAGTACCTGTCAGGCTTAGCTTTGTCCTAAAAATCACTCTATTGGCATTATCTTTAAACATTGTTCTGGCGGTAATTTCTTAGGCTTGGGCTTAGGAGAGGCCTTCTTATTGTTTTTGGAAGGAGCTAATGCAAACTTAGGCTGCCAGCTTTCAAGTTCTTTCCCACACCCATCTCCTGAAGGTGGAGGGCTTTGTTCAATACAGTTAGAACTCGATGCCGGACATTTTAGCCGGATATGAAAATGATAATGGTGTCCCCACCATGGGCGTATTTTGCGCAGCCAATCTCTGTTTGAAGAACTTTCTTGTGTACATAACTGCTGCTTTATTACTGGATGAACAAAAATTCGTGCCACATCATCTTGGGAGGCGGTATAGCGAATCAGTTCAAAATGACGAGGATCCCAGTTTTTATCCAGTATTCGATAGTTTTTAAGATCAACAACACTGAGGGGCTTCGGTATCTTTAACTCATTATCCGACAAAGGAACGTCTGCTAATCTAAGCCAAATATCAATGTCCAAACCGGTCTGATGGCTAGAATGTCCGGAAGAAAAACGCCCTCCACGAGCCAATGACATATCACCAATCAGCAGGTGAGTATCGAGATCTTGCTGAGCTTTTTTTCCAAGTTTCTGCAAAAATGTAATTGCATTAGGGTGGCCATAATATCGCCGAGTTTGACTACGAAGTACCTGATAACCCACCCCTTGCAAGGGTAAAGCTTGCGCACCATCTAAACAACCATTTGCGTAACTACCTATCGAGGCTGAGGAATTGATTGTGGGCTCAGAGGCTTGCTCCCATGACGTAGCAAAAGCAGAGGAGGAAAATAGAACGCTCAACCAGACTAATACTCTCAAATTCATCAGTTGCTCACTCTTAGTAATGCTCACCGTTATCATAGTAAGCATTTGGGTTAAGTGCTGAGAAAATGACAGCAACATCGATATCGCTCCCCACTAACCCACGGACATGCTGTGTAATAATTTTGGCCGCTGCATCTTGTGTTTTCTGGCCGCGATCAAACCACAAAACTTCGACAAAAGGGTACGCTAGACTTGGCTTCCCTTCACCAAAAAAAGTGCTCTCGATGTATTCAAAAGTAAAGTCTTCGCGTGGACATTCCATTAAAGGTTGCAAAGCTTCAACAAGTGTTTCTGATAACGTTTGGACTGTTTGTTTTTCTACAGCTCGGAAACGAAGGTGTGGCATAAATGACTTCCGGTTTTAACTTAATCAAGCCAAGATCATATCAGGAACGAAAGGGGGAATCACTTACTCTAGGAAAGTTCTGCGAGACGATAACAGATACAGCCCTTTACTGGACTTAGTATGAAAAAAGCCCCGACATTGCTGTCGAGGCTTTATAAGGTGGCAGGGGTGGAGAGATTCGAACTCCCAACACGCGGATTTGGAATCCGCTGCTCTGCCAATTGGAGCTACACCCCTGTGGTTTCGTTTTTATTGAGACGACTCTCTAAATAAGTGGCGGAGCGGACGGGACTCGAACCCGCGACCCCCGGCGTGACAGGCCGGTATTCTAACCAACTGAACTACCGCTCCACACGGTGATAAAGATTTCTCTCTATCCGATATTTGTCGTTCATAACAAATATCTAAACTGTTTGTCTTCACTTTTTCATAAAAAGTGAAAATAAATTAAAAGCCTGGCGATGTCCTACTCTCACATGGGGAAGCCCCACACTACCATCGGCGCTAATTCGTTTCACTTCTGAGTTCGGGATGGAAATCAGGTGGGTCCAAATCGCTATGGTCGCCAAGCAAATTCTGTTTTAAATCCTGCTATCAGGATTTAAATAATCTGGAAAGCTGTTTCAGTTCTTACACATTCAATGTTCTTTTTGAGTCCATCAAAACCCTTTGGGTGTTGTATGGTTAAGCCTCACGGGCAATTAGTATCAGTTAGCTCAACGCCTCACAACGCTTACACACCTGACCTATCAACGTCGTAGTCTCCGACAACCCTTTAGGATACTTAATGTATCAGGGAGAACTCATCTCAAGGCTCGCTTCCCGCTTAGATGCTTTCAGCGGTTATCGATCCCGAACTTAGCTACCGGGCAATGCGTCTGGCGACACAACCCGAACACCAGAGGTTCGTCCACTCCGGTCCTCTCGTACTAGGAGCAGCCCCTTTCAATTCTCCAACGCCCACGGCAGATAGGGACCGAACTGTCTCACGACGTTCTAAACCCAGCTCGCGTACCACTTTAAATGGCGAACAGCCATACCCTTGGGACCGACTTCAGCCCCAGGATGTGATGAGCCGACATCGAGGTGCCAAACACCGCCGTCGATATGAACTCTTGGGCGGTATCAGCCTGTTATCCCCGGAGTACCTTTTATCCGTTGAGCGATGGCCCTTCCATACAGAACCACCGGATCACTATGACCTGCTTTCGCACCTGCTCGAATTGTCATTCTCGCAGTCAAGCGGGCTTATGCCATTGCACTAACCTCACGATGTCCAACCGTGATTAGCCCACCTTCGTGCTCCTCCGTTACGCTTTGGGAGGAGACCGCCCCAGTCAAACTACCCACCAGGCACTGTCCGCAACCCCGATGAGGGGTCGACGTTAGAACATCAACACTACAAGGGTGGTATTTCAAGGACGGCTCCACCAACACTGGCGTGCTGGTTTCAAAGCCTCCCACCTATCCTACACATGTAGGGTCAATGTTCAGTGCCAAGCTGTAGTAAAGGTTCACGGGGTCTTTCCGTCTAGCCGCGGGTACACTGCATCTTCACAGCGATTTCAATTTCACTGAGTCTCGGGTGGAGACAGCGTGGCCATCATTACGCCATTCGTGCAGGTCGGAACTTACCCGACAAGGAATTTCGCTACCTTAGGACCGTTATAGTTACGGCCGCCGTTTACCGGGGCTTCGATCAAGAGCTTCGACCGAAGTCTAACCCCATCAATTAACCTTCCGGCACCGGGCAGGCGTCACACCGTATACGTCATCTTACGATTTTGCACAGTGCTGTGTTTTTAATAAACAGTTGCAGCCACCTGGTATCTGCGACTCTCAATAGCTCCATCCGCGAGGGACTTCACCGTCGAGAGCGTACCTTCTCCCGAAGTTACGGTACCATTTTGCCTAGTTCCTTCACCCGAGTTCTCTCAAGCGCCTTGGTATTCTCTACCCGACCACCTGTGTCGGTTTGGGGTACGATTCCTTACAATCTGAAGCTTAGAGGCTTTTCCTGGAAGCATGGCATCAATGACTTCACTACCGTAGTAGCTCGACGTCGTGTCTCAGCCTTAAGAAGAGCCGGATTTACCTAACTCTTCAGCCTACGCACTTGAACCTGGACAACCGTCGCCAGGCCCACCTAGCCTTCTCCGTCCCCCCATCGCAATTGTAAGAAGTACGGGAATATTAACCCGTTTCCCATCGACTACGCCTTTCGGCCTCGCCTTAGGGGTCGACTTACCCTGCCCCGATTAACGTTGGACAGGAACCCTTGGTCTTCCGGCGAGGGGGTTTTTCACCCCCTTTATCGTTACTCATGTCAGCATTCGCACTTCTGATACCTCCAGCATGCTTTACAACACACCTTCAACGGCTTACAGAACGCTCCCCTACCCAATGCACAAAGTGCATTGCCGCAGCTTCGGTTTACTACTTAGCCCCGTTACATCTTCCGCGCAGGCCGACTCGACCAGTGAGCTATTACGCTTTCTTTAAATGATGGCTGCTTCTAAGCCAACATCCTGGCTGTCTGAGCCTTCCCACATCGTTTCCCACTTAGTAGTAATTTGGGACCTTAGCTGGCGGTCTGGGTTGTTTCCCTCTCCACGACGGACGTTAGCACCCGCCGTGTGTCTCCCGGATAGTACTTACTGGTATTCGGAGTTTGCAAAGGGTTGGTAAGTCGGGATGACCCCCTAGCCTTAACAGTGCTCTACCCCCAGTAGTATTCGTCCGAGGCGCTACCTAAATAGCTTTCGGGGAGAACCAGCTATCTCCAGGTTTGATTGGCCTTTCACCCCTAGCCACAAGTCATCCGCTAATTTTTCAACATTAGTCGGTTCGGTCCTCCAGTTGATGTTACTCAACCTTCAACCTGCCCATGGCTAGATCACCTGGTTTCGGGTCTATATCCAGAGACTGAGCGCCCAGTTAAGACTCGGTTTCCCTACGGCTCCCCTAGATGGTTAACCTTGCCACTGAATATAAGTCGCTGACCCATTATACAAAAGGTACGCAGTCACCCAACAAAGTGGGCTCCTACTGCTTGTACGTACACGGTTTCAGGTTCTATTTCACTCCCCTCACAGGGGTTCTTTTCGCCTTTCCCTCACGGTACTGGTTCACTATCGGTCAGTCAGTAGTATTTAGCCTTGGAGGATGGTCCCCCCATATTCAGACAGGATATCACGTGTCCCGCCCTACTCGATTTCACTGAATGTGCGTTGTCAACTACGGGGCTATCACCCTGTATCGCCGGACTTTCCAGACCGTTCGTCTAACGCATAAAAAGCTTAAGGGCTAGTCCAATTTCGCTCGCCGCTACTTTCGGAATCTCGGTTGATTTCTTTTCCTCGGGGTACTTAGATGTTTCAGTTCCCCCGGTTCGCCTCGTTATGCTATGTATTCACATAACGATACGTGCTTATGCACGTGGGTTTCCCCATTCAGAAATCCCAGACTCAAATGGTTGTTACTACCTAATCTGGGCTTATCGCAAGTTACTACGTCTTTCATCGCCTCTGACTGCCAAGGCATCCACCGTGTACGCTTAGTCACTTAACCATACAACCCCAAAGAGTTTCAGAAGAAATCTTGAGCTTGTTGTTTAAACAACCAAAATTTGCTATCTCATTATTTGAATGAGCGAGATAGCGTTCGATTTTGCCGGACTCAAATATGTTTTGCTTCATTCGTTAAGAACGAAGTAAAACCCAAGAACACTTGAATGTGTATTGGTACCTACATCTTTAAAAGACATAGGATTTGAGAACTTTTATTAGATAACAATCAATCAAATTGTTATCTGTCAGCTTTCCAAATTGTTAAAGAGCGAATTACTTAAGATAAAGTAACCATTTTTAAAAGCACTCGTATTTTTCAAAAAAATGCGCTTAAAGATGGTATCCCGTAGGGGAGTCGAACCCCTGTTACCGCCGTGAAAGGGCGGTGTCCTAGGCCTCTAGACGAACGGGACACTGAGTATATTAAAAAATTATTTAATATATTTGGTGGAGCTAATCGGGATCGAACCGATGACCTCTTCGCTGCCAGCGAAGCGCTCTCCCAGCTGAGCTATAGCCCCATATTTAGTTATGACTCGAGGGCATAACTCTCTCTAAATAAAACCATATCAATCTGTGTGGACACTTGTCTTAATAATCATCGTATAAGGAGGTGATCCAGCGCCAGGTTCCCCTAGCGCTACCTTGTTACGACTTCACCCCAGTCATGAACCACAAAGTGGTAAGCGTCCTCCCGAAGGTTAAACTACCTACTTCTTTTGCAGCCCACTCCCATGGTGTGACGGGCGGTGTGTACAAGGCCCGGGAACGTATTCACCGTGGCATTCTGATCCACGATTACTAGCGATTCCGACTTCATGGAGTCGAGTTGCAGACTCCAATCCGGACTACGACGCACTTTTTGGGATTCGCTCACTTTCGCAAGTTGGCTGCCCTCTGTATGCGCCATTGTAGCACGTGTGTAGCCCTACTCGTAAGGGCCATGATGACTTGACGTCGTCCCCACCTTCCTCCGGTTTATCACCGGCAGTCTCCCTGGAGTTCCCGACATTACTCGCTGGCAAACAAGGATAAGGGTTGCGCTCGTTGCGGGACTTAACCCAACATTTCACAACACGAGCTGACGACAGCCATGCAGCACCTGTCTCAGAGTTCCCGAAGGCACCAATTCATCTCTGAAAAGTTCTCTGGATGTCAAGAGTAGGTAAGGTTCTTCGCGTTGCATCGAATTAAACCACATGCTCCACCGCTTGTGCGGGCCCCCGTCAATTCATTTGAGTTTTAATCTTGCGACCGTACTCCCCAGGCGGTCTACTTAACGCGTTAGCTCCGAAAGCCACGGCTCAAGGCCACAACCTCCAAGTAGACATCGTTTACGGCGTGGACTACCAGGGTATCTAATCCTGTTTGCTCCCCACGCTTTCGCATCTGAGTGTCAGTATCTGTCCAGGGGGCCGCCTTCGCCACCGGTATTCCTTCAGATCTCTACGCATTTCACCGCTACACCTGAAATTCTACCCCCCTCTACAGTACTCTAGTCTGCCAGTTTCAAATGCTATTCCGAGGTTGAGCCCCGGGCTTTCACATCTGACTTAACAAACCACCTGCATGCGCTTTACGCCCAGTAATTCCGATTAACGCTCGCACCCTCCGTATTACCGCGGCTGCTGGCACGGAGTTAGCCGGTGCTTCTTCTGTCGCTAACGTCAAACAATACCGCTATTAACGATACTGCCTTCCTCACGACTGAAAGTGCTTTACAACCCGAAGGCCTTCTTCACACACGCGGCATGGCTGCATCAGGCTTGCGCCCATTGTGCAATATTCCCCACTGCTGCCTCCCGTAGGAGTCTGGACCGTGTCTCAGTTCCAGTGTGGCTGATCATCCTCTCAGACCAGCTAGGGATCGTCGCCTTGGTGAGCCCTTACCTCACCAACTAGCTAATCCCACCTAGGCATATCCTGACGCGAGAGGCCCGAAGGTCCCCCTCTTTGGCCCGTAGGCGTTATGCGGTATTAGCCATCGTTTCCAATGGTTATCCCCCACATCAGGGCAATTTCCTAGGCATTACTCACCCGTCCGCCGCTCGACGCCGTTATCGTTCCCCGAAGGTTCAGACAACTCGTTTCCGCTCGACTTGCATGTGTTAGGCCTGCCGCCAGCGTTCAATCTGAGCCATGATCAAACTCTTCAATTTAAGATTTTGTTTGACTCAATGAATACTGAATAAATTGACTGTGCCAAGTCTTTCGACTTGATTGGTCACTCAGTTCATTGAAATCGAATTTGAAGCCTCTCATTAAGAGAAGTTTCTAATTGGATTATCATCAACGAGTGCCCACACAGATTGATAGGTTCTTATTTTTAAAGAGCACACTCTGAAGTTCTCTTCAAAGTGGACGGCCATTTTAGCGAGATAACTTATCGTGTCAAACACTTTTTTAAGTTATTTCTCTATGAGTTACTTTCGAACTCACTGACCTTGTCATTTCGGCTTCGCTTTGTTTGCTTTCCCGTGACAACGGAGGCGCATTATAGGGAGTTCGTTTAGGAACACAAGCCTATTTTTGAAAAAAACTTATCTTTTTGGTTCGTTCGTATAGAAAACAATCAAAACCTAATAAAAGTGCATTAAAAAGGGGGCTAACGCCCCCTAAAACTTGAACTTGATCTCACTTTTCAGTGCATTGATGCAATTACTGGTGAGCAATGATTTGGTCATTGCTTACAATCAACTGTACTTTCTTGTCTGGCAAGATTTGGCCAGCCAAGATTGATTTCGCTAATGGGTTCTCAACATTCTGTTGAATTGCACGTTTTAGTGGACGAGCACCATATACCGGATCGAAACCAACTTGAGAAATGAGGTCAAGGGCTTTATCTGTCACTTCTAGTTGGTAACCCTTCTCTTCTAATCGTTTTGCTAAACGATGAAGCTGTATAGAAGCAATAGATTTTATGTGTTCCTGACCTAAAGGATGGAAAACCACACTTTCATCAACACGATTCAAAAACTCAGGTCTGAAGTGTTTGCTCACCACCTCCATGACCTCATTTTTGATACCGATGTAATCAAGAGTTGCAAAGTTTTCTTGAATTCTTGCCGAACCTAAGTTTGACGTCATGATAACAACAGTATTACGAAAATCGACCGTACGACCTTGTCCATCAGTCAGACGACCATCATCAAGCACTTGAAGTAAGATATTGAAAATATCTGGATGTGCTTTCTCTACTTCGTCAAGCAAGATCACTGAATAAGGTTTACGTCGGACCGCTTCCGTTAAGTACCCGCCCTCTTCGTAACCAACATAACCTGGAGGGGCGCCAACCAACCTTGCAACAGAGTGTTTCTCCATGAACTCCGACATGTCGATACGAACCATAGCATCTTCACTATCGAACATAAAACTCGCAAGTGTTTTACACAGTTCGGTTTTACCTACACCAGTTGGCCCTAAGAATAAGAAAGAGCCAATCGGTTTGTTGGGATCCGAGAGGCCAGCTCTACTTCTTCGTATTGCGTTTGAAACCACTTCAACCGCTTCTTTTTGTCCAATCACTCGCTTATGAAGCACCTCTTCCATGCGCAGCAACTTTTCTTTCTCTGCTTCCAGCATTTTTGAAACAGGTATTCCCGTTTGTTTAGACAGAACCTCAGCAATTTCGTTATCCGTTACTTTATTTTTCAGTAACGTCATCTCTTGCATTTCTGCTTGTGTTGCAAGGTCCAATTGTTTTTCCAGTTCCGGGATACGTCCATACTGCAATTCGGACATCCTGCTCAAGTCACCAGCACGACGAGCAAACTCCATATCCATCCGGGCTTGTTCTAGCTCTGCTTTGATATGTTGAGTGCCTGAAAGAGCTGCTTTTTCTGCATTCCAGACTTCTTCAAGTTCAGCGTATTCACGCTCTTTTTCATATAACTCTTCGTTGAGAGTACTTAAACGTTTTTCACTTGCTTCGTCTTGTTCATTCGTCAGCGCTTGTTGTTCAATTTTAAGCTGAATGATCTTACGCTCCAGTTTATCGAGTGATTCAGGTTTAGAATCAATCTGTAAACGAATACTGGAGGCCGCTTCATCAATTAAATCAATCGCTTTATCAGGTAATTGTCGGTCGGAGACATAACGGTGTGACAAACTCGCCGCCGCAACAATAGCAGGATCGGTAATCTCAACATGGTGATGAAGTTCATAGCGCTCTTTTAACCCACGTAGAATCGCAATGGTGTCCTCCACACTTGGCTCATCGACTAGGACTTTTTGGAATCGACGCTCCAATGCTGCATCTTTCTCAATATACTGTCGGTATTCATCCAGAGTTGTCGCACCTACACAATGAAGTTCACCACGAGCTAATGCTGGTTTTAGCATGTTGCCCGCATCCATTGAGCCTTCGCCCTTACCAGCACCGACCATTGTGTGAAGTTCATCGATAAATAAAATGATATTACCTTCTTCTTTGGCAAGCTCATTCAAAACCGACTTCAAACGCTCTTCAAATTCACCTCGATATTTTGCCCCAGCGACCAAGGACCCCATATCTAAAGATAAAACACGTCGGCCTCTCAATCCTTCTGGCACTTCATTATTGATAATACGCTGGGCAAGTCCTTCAACGATTGCGGTTTTCCCGACTCCAGGTTCACCAATAATAACTGGATTGTTTTTTGTTCTTCTTTGAAGTACTTGAATTGTGCGACGGATTTCATCGTCACGCCCAATAACAGGGTCTAATTTCCCTTGCTCTGCGCGTTCTGTCAGATCAATGGTGAATTTTTCTAGCGCTTGACGTAATTCTTCTGCATTAGGATCATTGACTTTTTGCCCTCCTCTCACTTTTTCAATCGCCTGACTCACTTTCTGTTCAGTCAGACCGATTTGTTTGAGTAACTTACCTAAAGGGCCGTGATCCTCTAAAGCCGCAAGTAGAAAAACTTCAGAAGAAATATAAGAATCTTGACGCTTTTGAGAAATCTTGTCACACAGGTTGAACAAGGTTCCCATTGAACTAGACAATTGCACGTCACCACCGATGCCACTTACTTTTGGCAAACGGTCTAAGATTTCGCTCAATTTAGAACGTAATTGAGTGACGTCAACATCGAGCATGGTGAGTAGCGGTCTAATTGGGCTGCCGTTTTGGTCTAGCAACGCCACCATTAGGTGTACAGGTTCAATGTACTGATGATCGCGACCCAACGCCAAGGATTGGGCATCAGAAATAGCGATTTGGAACTTGCTTGTAAATCGGTCAAGACGCATATCTTTCTTCCTAAGATCAACTAAAGAAATGTTTAGATAGCTAGAAAGATGGATACTCTCTTAGGAAATTTCAAGGAATAAGGGGAATTAAGTCACTGGAGAGGAAATACAAAGCGAGTATAGATAACTATTTAAAAGCCCAATAAAGCTTAATTGTTCATATCCAACCAAATAAATGTCGCTTGCCGTCCTGTTACACCATCGCGGCGATAGGAATAAAAATCATTTTGCTGCTGGAAGGTACATAAATCAGAATTATAGACTTGGGTAACTCCCATTTTCTGCAAACGTTGAGAGGCTAATAATGACATATCGGCTAACCATTTCCCTTTTTCCTGACGAGGAGTAAATGCTTGTAAAGCCTCTGGGTCATATTCAGAAAAAGCTTGTAAAACATCTTCACCGACTTCAAATGCCTCAGCGCCAATCGCAGGACCAAGCCAGGCCATAACATCACCAGAAAACAATTCTAAAGCGTTTTCGATGATACCATTTGCTAAGCCTCGCCATCCTGCATGGACCGCCGCAACTTGCGTGCCTGATGTGTTAGTCAAAAGTACAGGCAAGCAGTCTGCCGTCATAGCGCTGCATACTACATGATTTGTCGCAGTAAAAACTCCGTCAGCATTCAGCACTTGTGGGGTTGGTGCGCTCACTTGAACGACGTCCGTTGAATGAGTTTGGTTCAGCCAAACTGGCGCACTCGGCATTTTTGCTTGTTGCGCCAACCAATCACGATTTTTCTCTACGAGTAAAGCATCATCCCCAACATGCATGCCAAGGTTTAACCCATGATAGGCTTCGGTCGAAAAACCACCTATTCTCGTTGAAGCAAACGCTCGAACGTGTTTAGGAGCTGGCCAGTTAGGAATGATCATTTTCATCTTAGAACTCGTCAGGTAAACCGTATTCTTCAGTGTCCTTACGCAGCATTTCTGTCATCTCTACCATATCGTCAGGCACTGGAGCATGGAACTCTAGCTCTTCACCTGTAACAGGGTGTTCAAAACGTAACATAACAGCATGTAACGCTTGACGATCAAAGCCACGAATCATCGCCGTCAGTTCTTCTGATGCACCTGTTGGAATGCGAGCGCGACCACCATAAGCCGTATCACCCAAAAGTGGATGTTGCAGATAAGACATATGGACACGGATTTGGTGAGTCCTACCGGTTTCTAAGCGCAAACGAATACGTGTATGTTCACGGAAATGTTCCGCTACACGATAATGCGTGACCGCAGGTTTTCCCATTGGGCTGACAGCCATTAGAGTACGTTTGGTTGAGTGACGACCAATAGGTTGCTCAACTTTACCGCCAGCGGTCATTCTGCCGATAGCGATGGCTTCATACTCACGAGTAATATTTCGTTTTTGTAACGCACGAACTAATCGAGTTTGAGCTGGGACCGTTTTTGCAACGACCATCAGGCCTGTCGTGTCTTTATCAAGACGATGTACAATGCCTGCACGAGGAACTTCTGCGATATCAGGGTAATGATGCAATAATGCATTAAGAACCGTACCATCTGGAGTACCTGCTCCCGGATGGACCACAAAACCTCGAGGTTTATTAATAACAATAATGTCTTCATCTTCGTAGACAATATCGAGTGGGATGTCTTGTGCTTCCCAACGCTCTTCATCTTCCAATTCGGCTTGTAGGATGATCTCCTCTCCGCCCATAACTTTAATGCGAGGTTTGGTGATCACTTCCCCATTCACCTGGACTTTCCCTTCAAGCAACCACTCTTTGAGGCGCGAGCGAGAAAAGTCAGCGAATAATTCTGCGATAGCTTGGTCTAAACGTTGACCAAGTTGACTATCTTTTACGGTATTGGTTAAAACAATCTGCTGAGCCATATCGAACTTTTTTAAAAACTGTGAGACTAATGCTCACGACTGTGGAAAAATAGACAATTACCATCATTGTATCTGTTACTGGAAAGAAAGTAACGGCAGCTTAAGAAATATTTAAACTCAAGGAACAGACACCTGATATGAAACATCAGACTTTAATAGGCCTTTTGGCGGTATCCCTTCTGTTTGGTTGTACAAGCAAAAAAGAAATCGTTCCTGATGTACCGCCTTCTGAACTTTACTCAGATGCTCAAACGTCTCTTCAAAGTGGTAACTGGCTTTCCGCAATTGAAAAGTTAGAGGCTCTAGACTCTCGTTACCCATTTGGTGCTTACTCAGAGCAAGTACAACTTGATTTGATTTATGCATACTACAAAAATGACGACCTTGCTCTCGCCCTTGCGTCTATTTCTCGCTTTATGCGTTTAAACCCAACTCACGATAAAATGGATTGGGTGCTCTATATGCGCGGGTTAACCAATATGGCACAAGATCGTAACTTTATGCATGACCTTTTTGGTATAGATCGAAGTGATCGTGACCCTGAGCCGGTCAAGAGAGCATTTGAAGACTTTAAGAAGCTTCTTGAACGCTATCCAAATAGTCCATATGCAGAAGATTCAAAACAACGTTTAGCGGCATTAAAAAATCGTCTGGCAAATTATGACCTAGCAACTGCGGATTTTTATTTGCGTCGAGAAGCTTGGATCGCTGCCATAAATCGAGCCCAAGAATTACAAAAAGCTTTTCCGGATACTGAAGCGGCAAGAAAATCGCTACTGATTCAGCTTGAAGCGTACCAACAACTTAAACTTGATGACGCGATTGCCAGAACACAAGAATTAATCAAGCTCAATCCTATACAATAATTCATCAACACAATGATTATCGCCGCTATATGCTTAGAATATGGCGGCCCCTTCACCTAACTAACTCCTCATTCGTCTTTGTTCCAAAATCTCTGATTAGATGATTTCAGTTCTCTGTGCTTTTCGTTTTTTCATTTCAAAGGGAACCGAGAGAGTATCTCAGCAATAGCAAAGCATGACTTTTGCATCAAAAGAGAGTCAACAATATTCAAAAAGCCTAAAACAGGAATGATATGTATGAGGTGAGTCACAACACTGATGTGGTCATATTTCAACCAAAGAAAGTTACGGGCCGCAGAAAAACGCTGAAACATAGTTATTTTTCAGTTCACTACCTTTAAAAATCTAATGATTTCACATCTGATAACAAGCAATTTCCAAATAATTTTCCAAGCTTCTTGAATAAGATCACATTCATTTATTGTCTTTAAATACAGCATTATATATGTGACACAGATCATAAAAAAATATCTTCAACACGCTAACCTGAATCTATCCATGAGGAATGTAACAGAGGAAAGGCTTATGACAATGAACATCACTGGTAAGAACATCGAAATTACCTCTGCAATCCGTGAGCACATTGAGAGCAAGTTTAAAAAACTAGAAAAATGGCAGATCGACATCATTAGCTGCCAAGCCACATTCAGCGAAGAACCTAACAAACAAATGAAATTTGAGGCGATCCTCAATGTTCCTAAAGGTCAACTCGTCGCCTCCGCTACTCACGAAGATCTGTATATTGCAATCAATGAAGTTGAACACAAATTAGCGAGACAATTGAACAAGCTGGCTCATAAATCTGAAGAATCACGTCGTGTTACTCGACACGAGCTAGTCGAAGAAGAAGAATAAAGTAAACATTCTTTACTGATAGCGCCAATCGGCGCTATTTTTTTGCTTGACGCTCTCCCTTCGCTTGCTTATTGTGGTCCGATATTCATAAATTAAGCAATATAAATGCAAATTATTCACCTGTTTCTTTTTGGCTTATTTATCTTCTCATAGCAGGAGAGGCCGACTCGTTTGTAAAAAGTCAAAAACAAACAGAAAGCCTCCCAAATGGGGGGCTTTTTCATAAGGAAAGCATTGATGACTGAACAACTCATTTCACTCGATGATATTCGTTTACGTTTAAATGAACTCGATGACCAGTTACTCCAATTATTATCTGAGCGACGCCAGCTCAGTATCCAAGTTGCCAAAAGCAAAGTAAAAACGGCAAAGCCTGTTCGAGATGCCGCTCGAGAGCAGCAGTTGCTCGTTAAACTGATCAATAATGGCAAGGATAAATATCAGCTGGATGCACAATATATTACCAAGTTGTTTCACACGATCATTGAAGACTCGGTTCTGCTGCAACAAAGCTACTTACAAAATTTGGCCAATCCAACGCAAAGTCGCAAGCCCATTGCTCGCGTTGCCTTCTTAGGTTCTAAAGGTTCCTATTCACACCTTGCAAGTCGTGAGTACTTCAGCAGAAAGAATACTGAATTAATTGAACTTAATTGTGAACATTTCAGGGAAGTGACCCAAACGGTAGAGTCCGGTCACGCCGACTATGGTGTCCTACCGATCGAAAATACCAGCTCAGGCTCCATCAATGAAGTCTACGACTTACTGCAACACACAACCCTCTACATTGTTGGAGAGTTAACTCAGCCGATCGAACACTGTTTAGTCGCTACCAGTGATATTCGCCTTGAACAAATCAAAACGCTTTATTCCCATCCACAGCCTCATCAACAATGCAGTGAATTCCTCAGCCGGTTCAAAGGTGTCAAACTTGAGTCCTGCGTGAGTACTGCTGATGCAATGCAAAAAGTACAGCAGCTCAATCGCGATGACGTCGCTGCTATCGGTAATGCATGCAGTGGTAAGTTGTATGGCCTTCAAGCAATTCAAGGCAATATCGCAAATCAGACCGAAAACCATACACGTTTTATTGTTGTCGCACGTAAGCCAGTTGAAGTTTGTACGCAGATCCCAGCGAAAACAACGCTCATTATGTCAACGTCTCAAGAAGCGGGCTCTTTAGTACAAACTCTTTTGGTGCTTCAACAATACGGTATCAATATGACCAAGCTTGAGTCGCGTCCAATCATGGGCAACCCTTGGGAGGAAATGTTCTACGTCGATTTAGAAGCGCATATTGACTCAACGGAGATGCAGCAATCACTTCAAGCACTCACTAAAATCACTAAACACCTGAAAGTGCTGGGTTGTTATCCAAGTGAAAATGTAAAACCGACTCAAGTAAAATTAAGCAATTAGACATCAGCGAGCGAAAAGATCATGGCAAACCAAAAAGTGGTTATTGCTTCTCTCAACCCGGCAAAAATACATGCGGTGAGAAGCGCATTTCAATCGGCTTTCCCTCACGAAACGTTTGAGTTTGTCGGTGTGAGTGTACCAAGTGGCGTGGCTGATCAACCCATGTCAAATGAAGAAACACACCGAGGGGCACTTAATCGAGTGTCCAATGCTAAAACGGAGATCACTGACGGTAACTTTTATGTTGGCTTAGAAGCTGGAATTGAAGGCTCTGTTACCTTTGCTTGGATGGTGATTGAATCAGATACACATCGAGGTGAATCTCGTTCAGCAAGCTTAATGTTGCCACCTGAGGTTCTAGAAAAGCTTCCTTATGCAAATGAACTTGGCGATGTGATGGATGATGTCTTCGGTACAGACAACATTAAACAGAAAGGCGGTGCCATCGGTATTTTAACCCAAAATCAGCTCACACGAAGCTCGGTTTATCACCAAGCACTTATTTTGGCATTAATCCCTTTTACTAATCCTAACCATTTTCCAAGCAACCTGCTGGGCAACACTACTAAAAAACACTCTTAAACGGCTTTCTCATTCAAAGCGAAGTTTATAACTCAAAACAAGCCCTTGGGACGTAATAGTTAAGGTTGAAGCGTAGAGATTGAAGGTTAGAGATAATAAATTTAAAAACCACAAAAAATGAGAGTTAAAACCGCAGATCAGCTTTAACTCTCATCATTCAAGTACGTTTGCTGTGATGCCTAATCGCTATGAGGCGCCCTGTTCTAGTAACCGTTTTAGCTTTTCTTTATCAGAAGCCGATTTCGATTTTAACTCATTAGAACCACGAGTGATGGTCGCGATCCCGACTCCTAGCGCCTGACTAATTTGACGCTGAGACAAATCTCCTTTAAGAAGCTCATTAAGGATATTCACACGTGCAATCAATGACTCTCTCTCATCGGGAGTCATCAGCATCGTTAGCAACATATCATATTGCTCATCCACAACACTGGTACGAATCAATTCAACAACCTGTTGCCAATCTTGATACTCGGGTTCATGTGACATCCAGTTACCTCACTTAATACTTGCTACTTCTTTCATTGGGGTTCAAAAACGTACCATCAGCACCAAGCAGGTCACGATAATAAGTTTCAAACATCAAAATATTCTGTACATAGCCTCGTGTTTCTTTAAACGGAATCGCTTCAATAAATGCATACGCATCCACATTACCTTGAGTACGTTCACGCCATGTTTTTACGCGGCCAGGCCCTGCATTATAGGCGGCAAGTGCAAAGATACGGTTATTATCATAATCTTCCATTAGACCCTGCAAATAATGGCTGCCAATTTCAATGTTCTTACTGACATTATTGAGATCACGCGTGCCTTTATAATCCAATTTGTATTTACGGGCAGTGTACTGTGCTGTTTTAGGCATAATCTGCATAAGGCCACGTGCACCAACCGGAGAATTGGCCTCAGAGTCTAGCGCACTCTCTTGTCGTGCTAGTGCCATCATTGTCAGAGGATTAATATTATGTTTCTGAGCGTAAAAATCAAACCACCAGCGATGTGCTATTGGGAATCTAATCGGAATATTATCCCACATTTTCGCTTCTATGCTCGCAACGACGGTGAAATGGTGCCAATGCTTTGATGCCGCATACGCGGCCAGCATCGCCTTTTCTTTTGAATCGACACGGCTAAGCAAATGGCGCCATTCACTTTTTGCTGCTGCAATTTTATCTGTTTTGATCAATTCCTGAACTCTATCCAGCGACTTTTGGTATGGCAAGACAACTTTCTTATCTAGCTTGGTTGCACTGGACGAATAGACCACTGGCTTACCAAGTGCCTCTGCCGCAGCCACGCTGTAGAAGTTACGCTGGCCCACTAATTTAGCTAAACGCTGTTTACCGGATGCTTCGTTACCCAAGGCTAATTCACTGCGCCCCAGCCAATATTGCCACCTAAGCGATTTCTGTTGTTGTTTATCTAATACAGCAATCCATTTTTGTACCCCTTGCCAATCACCGTTCTGAATGGATAAGCGGATACGAGTCTCAATCAAGGGAACATCATGACTGGTTTCTGTTTTCGCGTCACGCCACTTTGCCAGTGATGGTGATTGAGTTCGAGTTAAGCGAAATGCAATGTAGTCTGCTAAGGATTGCGTAGCTTCAGGAGAAAACTTTTGCGCACTAACCACGGTTTGGTATGCTTTTTGGGCAAGTTTAACATCCTTCCGAGCCAACTTTTTAAGCGCATACTCTGCTTGTTGTCGATTAAAGTCATTCGCAGGCTGCCTTTTGGCGAATTCAGCGACAGTCTCTGGCTTATCAAATAAAGCCTTCATCCCTTTAGCTTGCTGCTTTGCCTGAGCCGTTTTTGGTAATTTATGCAGATAATTAATAAGACTGCCGTTACGGGCGTCAAACGCTAATAGCATTCGTTGTAAAATTAGTTGATCAGTACGTTTACCCGCCTTTTCCCAAGCAGAAAATAAAGGGTCACATTCATCGGCAATACTTTTACCTCGAAGCCACATGTGTTCCGCACCTTTCAGAGCAGCTGTACGCTTACCTTGCTGCAATTGTGCAACATAAAATATGCACTGATAACGTTCACCACTTGGTTCAACTTTCTGAAATTCAACAATCTGTGGCCACGCTTCTTGACGATACAAATGACTAAGATAAGGAGCACTAATACGGCGTGAGAACGGAAAGCTCTTGTACTCATCAATAAATGCCCTAACTTGCTGAGGGGACTTTTCGGAGAGTTGCTTTAAAAACACTCGGTAGTCTACGTAGGGGGTAAGTGGGTAGCTCTCAATGCTGCCCTTCAATTTCAAATAACCCTCAACATCATTTTGATCGATCAAATCTTGAGCGGTTTCATAAACTTTACGCTGTTGCTCGAGGTCAAGCCCCGCACTCACTGACACACTCGCGGTGCACAAAAAAACAGTACAGCATATCTTTCTGACCAAATTGGAGAGATTATATTTCATGTCGGTCATTTCCCTTGAATTTCGCGGATATATACCCAAGTCACCTCGTGGCTATGTTCAGCGCCCCCTATCTAGAAGCTGCCTACTAATATCAGCACTTTGAAGTCACTTGGGTATAGAGCTGAGATATTCCGTCGACCAGTCAATTATATGCATCTATTTGCATCGCATAAACACGCATTGTTAAGTCACTTAATATATAACCATTATTTGCAAAAATCCCTTTATTTTATCGGTTGTCGGCCACTATTTTTGCGCTTAATAAATTACGTAATACCATCATTTATAAAGAAGTAGCGATAAGTTATGGTGAACTTATTCAATTCAGTAACAAAAGTGGAACACTTGGTATAAAATAGCCATTTTAATGACTGATAATTTAGGAACGATCGGCAATGGCTGAATACGTATATACCATGTCGCGGGTGAGCAAAATCGTGCCACCAAAGCGTCAAATTCTTAAAGACATCTCACTCAGCTTCTTTCCCGGTGCTAAAATTGGCGTTTTAGGTCTCAATGGTGCGGGTAAATCAACACTGCTACGTATCATGGCTGGAATCGATACTGATATCGATGGTGAAGCACGTCCACAGCCAGGACTTAACGTAGGATATTTGCCTCAAGAACCTGTTCTCGACGAATCAAAAACTGTTCGTGAAGTTGTCGAAGAAGCCGTCGCTGATGTTGCTGGTGCTCTGACGCGTTTGGATGCGGTCTATGCTGCATACGCAGAACCTGATGCAGACTTCGACGCATTAGCAAAAGAACAGGGCGAGCTCGAAGCATTAATCCAAGCTAAAGACGGTCATAACTTAGATAATGCTCTGGAACGCGCAGCTGATGCACTTCGTCTACCTGAGTGGGACCAAAAAATCGCTCACCTATCAGGTGGTGAACGACGTCGTGTGGCGATTTGTCGTCTACTTCTAGAAAAACCTGACATGCTACTGCTAGACGAACCAACCAACCACTTGGATGCAGAATCTGTTGCTTGGTTAGAACGCTTCTTGGTTGATTACACTGGGACGGTCGTTGCGATCACCCACGACCGTTACTTCCTAGATAACGCAGCGGGTTGGATCCTAGAACTTGACCGTGGTGAAGGTATTCCATGGGAAGGTAACTATACCTCTTGGCTAGAACAAAAAGACGCTCGCCTCCAGCAAGAATCGTCTCAAGAAAGCGCTCGTCAAAAGACCATTGAGAAAGAGCTTGAATGGGTGCGTAAAAACCCTAAAGGTCGTCAGGCGAAATCTAAAGCACGTATGGCGCGCTTTGAAGAACTACAAAACACTGATCACCAGAAACGTAACGAAACTAACGAACTGTTCATCCCGCCAGGTGAACGTCTAGGTGATAAAGTTATCGAAGTGAACAACCTGACTAAGTCATTCGACGGTCGCGTTCTTATCGATGATCTCTCGTTCAGTATGCCTAAGGGTGCCATCGTGGGTATCATTGGTGCCAACGGTGCTGGTAAATCAACTCTATTTAAAATGTTGAGCGGCACTGAGCAACCAGATTCAGGTACGATTGAGCTGGGTGAAACAGTAAAACTGGCGTCTGTTGAGCAGTTCCGTGACTCAATGAATGACAAGAACACGGTATTCCAAGAGATTTCTGAAGGCGCTGATATCATCAAGATCAACAACTTCGAAATCCCTGCACGTGCTTACTGTTCTCGCTTTAACTTCAAGGGTTCTGATCAACAAAAGATCATTGGTGAACTGTCTGGTGGTGAACGTAACCGTGTACACCTTGCTAAGCTGCTTAAAGCTGGCGGTAACGTACTACTACTCGATGAGCCAACCAACGACCTTGACGTTGAAACGCTACGTGCACTAGAAGAAGCACTACTAGAGTTCCCAGGCTGTGCCATGGTTATCTCGCACGACCGTTGGTTCCTAGACCGTATTGCGACACACATCATCGACTACCGCGATGAAGGCCAAGTTAACTTCTACGAAGGTAACTACAACGAGTACATGGAATGGCTGAAGAAGACGCTTGGTCCTGAAGCCGCTGAACCACATCGCATTAAATACAAGCGCGTCTCTAAATAAACTTAAATAGAGATTCAATGAGTGACAGGGGTCACTCATTACACCTTTTGCTTGTATTTCGTACAAAGGCCGCTATCATAGCGGCCTTATATGCAGTTACTGTCAGATGAAAGCCTAGAATCCTTTGCTTTGATTCTTCAGTTGTTTATATGTATCACTGCCTACCTGAGTACGAACCGAAATGTCTAAAAAAATCATCATGCAGATTCCAACCAAAGATGGCGATCAACGGTTTTATTTAGGCCGTTCTTCCTTCGCCATCATTTGTGCAACTATTATCGCTTTACCCGCTGCAATTGGTGGGGCATGGTATCTTTTTAAAAATCAAACTCATCAGCAACAGACTCTTATTGAGACTTTAGAAGCTGAAAAAGCCAAACTTACCGCGCTTTATCAGGAGCAAATAGACAGCAACCATTCCCTATCTCAGTCCCTTAGTGAAAAAAATGATCAAATTCAACTGCTCGGTAAGCGTGTCTATGATGTTGAATCTGTGCTTGGATTAGCGAGTGAAGAAAACACGGAACAAGATAATGCCGCGTTGGAAGAGCGCATCGATGCTGCTGCAATCGACTCTGCCGTACGTGCAACAATGTTTCGACTGATCCCTAACGACAGTCCGATGGCTTATCAACGTATTTCATCCCCCTATGGCAGTCGTATCAACCCAATATCAGGGCAGCGCCATACTCATGCAGGGATCGATCTGACCTGTACAAGAGGTGAGGATATTGTTGCGCCTGCCGATGGCGTTGTAGAAACCGTGCGTTCAAGTAATCGAGGCTATGGTAACTACCTGACTCTCAGTCATTCATTTGGGTTCTCGAGTTCCTTCGCCCATTTAGATAAGTTCAACGTTAAAAGTGGTCAATTTGTTAGCAAAGGCGATGTTATTGCTCAATGCGGTAATACCGGTAATTCAACCGGGCCTCATCTACACTATGAGATCCGCTTTTTAGACCGAACTTTGAATCCCAAATACCTAATGGACTGGACACCAGAAAATTTCAATTCTGCGTTTGAAAAAGAAAAAATGGTTAAGTGGGGGCCATTAATCGAATTAGTCGATAACGTCGTTCGTTTACAAGTTAACTTAACTCAGTCACCCTACACAGATCGCAGCATTCATACCGCTGCAAACAAAGAGAAAGCAACAACAACCTCTCAGTAAATTCAAAGTTTTCCTCCCTGCAAGATCAGGTAAAGCTTCTGCCCGAGCAAGTTAGGATACATACAAAAGAGCCGCGAAACGCGGCTCTTTCCGTTTAATTCAGCGTGCCTTACAACCAATGACCTTGTATAGCTAAATAATCTTGTATAACTAACTTAATAACCTTGTGTAACCAAATGACTTCAAGGTACTTGACGATGTTATCCTCGATGAAGGTTATCATTGGCTTGCTTTAATAAGTTCTGACTCTCGTTCATAAATTGCTGAGAGTACTCTCCAAACCAATCACTGACTTGTTCAAAACTCTCGACAAATACAGCCTTATCTTGACTATCAAGAATGCTAAGCGCTTGACCAAACCGTTGGTGGAATCGCTTAATCATTTCGATATTTTCTTGAGATGACAGGATAATATCTCCGTAGAGGTTGGGATCCTGACCAAATAAACGCCCGACCATGGCAAGTTCTAAACGATAAATCGGCGAGCTGAGTTTCAACAGTTGCTCAATATTTGGGTTCTCTTGACTTAAGTGCATTCCGTAAGCAAACGAAGTGAAGTGACGCAATGCTTGGATCAACGTCATACCATGATCGTGCTCTTGTGCATCGATTTGGCATAGGCTTGCCCCCCAAATACCGAACTGCTGCAATAACCATTGATATTGCGCTTGCCCACGACCATCACAGTAAACAATCACCTGTTTCGCTAAACTTGCCACATCGGGACCAAACATTGGATGTAAACCCACAACTGGACCTTGGTGAACGTCTAACATCGCTTGCAACGGTTTGGCTTTGATAGAGGTCAGGTCACACAAAATACAGTCTGTTGGTAGATTACCCAATTTTGCTATCACACCTTCGGTAAGGTGAATAGGAACGGTAACAACAACTAAGCCAGCATCTTTTAAAATTTCATCTGCGCTATCCCAGTCCTGGCTCCCCAGAACTTTAACTTCATAACCCGATAGCGTGAACATACGGCCAAATAAACCTCCTAACTGGCCATGACCACCAATAATAACCACTGAGCGCAATTCTGGGTTCAAACACTTAAAACCGGAATCTTTCTCGCTGGCATAAGACTCACGCATCGTTCGACGAAGAATGTCTTCGATCAGCTGTGGAGGAATCCCCATTTTTTCAGCTTCAGCTCGGCGTGATGCCAGCATGGCAGCCTCACGATCTGGGGCGTAAATTGGCAAACCGTGTTCGCTTTTTACTTCACCCACTTTCTCTACTAGGGCTAAACGCTGAGCGAGTAGCTCAAGCATTTGCTTGTCGACCGCATCAATTTGATCGCGTAATGCGTTAAGTTCAACTGCCATTGATGTTCCTTAAATCAGTTCCGTTTTAGCCTTTAAGGCGATTTTCTAAGAAAGGCACCAGCTCTTCGTGTGCATGACGTAATAGTGCCTCAGTTGACGCCCAATTAATACAGGCATCAGTGATAGAAACACCATATTGCATCTCATCAAAAGTAAGGCTAGAAGGCTGATTGCCTTCATTAATATGACTTTCAATCATCAGACCAATGATGGATTGATTACCCTCACGAATTTGATGGATCACATCTTCTGCCACTAATGGTTGGCGACGGTAGTCTTTACGAGAGTTCGCATGACTACAGTCAACCATCAACGAAGCCTCTAAGCCAAATTGTGCCATCTCCTGCTCACATTCAGTCACCGAAACAGAGTCGTAGTTTGTTTGTTTACCGCCACGTAAGATAACATGACCATTCGCGTTTCCTTGCGTGGTCAATAGTGCCACCTGCCCTTCGCGGTTAATTCCCATAAAACGGTGACCTGATGCTGCAGCCTGCATAGCATTAATCGCGGTTGCTAAGTTACCATCGGTACCATTTTTAAAGCCGATAGGCATTGATAATCCACTGGCCATCTCACGGTGAGTCTGTGATTCAGTGGTTCGAGCACCAATCGCCGCCCAACTAAAAGTATCGGCTAAGTATTGTGGGCTAATTGGGTCAAGAGCTTCTGTCGCTAGTGGAATTTCCATCTCAGCCAATTCAACAAGTAATTCACGCCCGACATGCAGACCATGTTCAATGTCGAAGCTGCCATCTAGATGTGGATCATTGATAAGACCTTTCCAACCCACTGTCGTTCGAGGTTTTTCAAAGTAAACACGCATAACAATATACAGTTGATCGCTGAGCTGTTCTGAAAGTGCTTTTAGACGTTTTGCGTAATCCTTTGCCGCTTCAACGTCATGGATAGAGCAAGGCCCACATACGATTAACAGACGATGATCTTTCTTGTGAATAATGTCTGCGATGGTTTGACGGGACTCTTGAATAAAACGACGAGCCTTTTCACTCAGAGGAAGTTTCGCTTTGAGTTCCTCCGGCGTAATAAGGACTTGCTCTTCGCTAATGTTAATGTTGCTCAATTCACTTCTTTGCATAACTCAACCTGTATACTTTAATTTACACCCACTATTCCATTGGTGGGACAACTCAGCTTTATTGACAAGATAACAGGCTAAAAAAGATTTACAACCGTACAAAATAAAAAACATTAAGTGTAAAATTAAATTTACATAAATATAAAAAGCCGAAGTACTGAGCACTTCGGCTTTTGATGCATGTTCTTACCAGTTTACGTCCAACTCAAGCAAAGCATTTTTTATAACCAAATCACCTTAAGGCACTTGGCTATGGAGTGACTAACCAATCAAACGCTTCATCGCTTCAGTCGCCTCTTTCCATTCTTGAGAACGTTTTAGCTCGCTCAATGAAAAGTTTTGCTTTTTCAATAAAGCATCGGCAAGAGGAACAGACGTGATGGGCAAGTGATCAAGCACTTCGACTTGCGCATCGCGCTGGTTGCAAACCAACAGCATGTCACATCCCGCTTTTAATGCTTGCACACCACGCTCAGCAGGCCCTCCCATGATCGCAGCCCCTTCCATGGTTAAATCATCAGAGAAAATCAATCCCTTAAAGCCAAGTTGCTGGCGTAAAACCTGTTTTAGCCAGAATTCTGAACCACTTGCTGGCTGGTCATCATAATGGGAGAAGATCACATGAGCAGGCATCATCGCATCTAGAATCCCTGCATCAATGTGTGCTTTAAATATCGCCATGTCTTGTTCGAAGAGATCGCTTCGGTCATCATAAGGGGTTTCTAAATGAGAGTCAGCAATCACGCCACCATGACCAGGGAAGTGTTTACCTGTCGTTGCCATACCGATACTCTTCATCCCCTGCATGTAAGCTGTGCTATGACGCAAAATGGTCTCCATATCGTCACCAAAAGAGCGATTACCAATGGCTTTACACTGATGGCCTTTATCCAGTACAGGAGCAAAGCTCAGATCAATGTCGTGAGCGATAAGCTCTGCTGCCATTAGCCATCCCCCCATACGCGCTAGCTCTTCGCCATTAGAATGTTTGGCATATTCTTGTGCGGCAGGGATAAGTGAGAAGCCTTGACGAAAACGCTGAACACGTCCGCCTTCTTGGTCAACACCAATCAAAATCGGACGCTTCGCGGCTTTACGAATAGATGTCGTCAGCGCTTGAAGTTGCTTACTGTCGTGGTAGTTACGAGTAAATAAAATCAAGCCTCCTACGGTTGGATGTGCCAAAATTTCTCTATCTTCTGCAGTCAGTTCGTATCCTGCAACATCAACCCATAACGGTCCCATGATTTCTCCTTAAACTCGGCTAAATATCTCGTCTTCGATGAGGTTATTCGCTTAAGAATTGCTTTACAATAAAGGAATTGAATTATTAACGAGATCAACCGTGAATCATAGTAAACTGTATATTGGTGTTATGTCTGGTACCAGCATGGATGGCGTGGATGTCGCACTGGTTGAAATAGAAGGCGAACGTGTCCGTTTACTCGCACACCATGATTACCCTATGCCTACTTCCCTTAAACAGTCGATTTTATCGGTTTGTACCGGGCAAAAAACCGACCTTAAAAGCATTGGCGAGCTTGACCACCAGCTAGGGCATCTATTTTCTGATGCGGTGTTAGCCTTATTGGATAAGTCTGGCTATTCTGCACATCAAATCCGAGCCATAGGAAATCATGGTCAAACGGTCTTTCACCAACCGACAGGGGCTTATCCATTCAGCACACAATTAGGCGATGCCAATATCATTGCCGTGAAAACAGGCATTGATACCGTCGCTGATTTCCGTCGTAAGGACATCGCTTTAGGTGGGCAAGGTGCCCCACTCGTTCCCGCTTTTCACAACAATATCTTCGCTATGCAAGACGCGACAACCGTTGTGCTTAATGTGGGTGGGATTGCCAATATCTCAGTATTGCACCCTCAACAAGCGGTCACGGGTTATGATACTGGCCCGGGTAATATGTTGATGGATGCATGGTGTGAAAAGCACACTGGCCAAGGCTTTGATAAAGATGCTCTGTTTGCCTTATCAGGCCAAGTCCACCCAACATTACTTCAGCAACTTTTACAAGATCCTTACTTCACTCTATCCGCACCTAAGAGTACGGGAAGAGAGCACTTCAACCTCGACTGGTTAAATCAGCAATTGGTTCACCACACAATCTCGGCTCAAGATGTCCAACGTACACTTTGTGAATACTCCGCTGTGACGATTGCCAATGAGGTAGAAAAGTTCGCTTTTGGTGATAAGCCTCAATTGTTAGTGTGTGGCGGTGGGGCTAAAAATCCTTTATTAATGGAACGTTTGGCTACATTGCTAGCAAAATGGCACGTCTCGACCACTGATACACAAGGCGTGAGCGCTGACTACATGGAAGCGATGGCATTCGCTTGGTTGGCTCAGCGTTATATGGATGGGCTCCCAAGCAATTTACCCGATGTTACCGGGGCAAGTCGCCTCGCCTCGCTTGGGGTCTTGTATCGAAAATAAGCTGGGATAAAGATGAATGCCTGCCACGCTTGTACAACCATTTATTTTGCTGACTGCTGAGCATAATGTCGCGGCTAATCGTTATAACTGTCCCAGCCTCGTTGCCACTCCATACGAAATTGCTGCGATTGAGGAGTCCCCTCACACACCCCTTCATAGTATTGGCCAGAGAGCCCAATTTGATAAGCAAACTCTGGATTACAATACTCCGTTACCCCTTTTAGATAGCCTTGGTCATAGTCTCCTTGTTGTACTTGACCAAGACGACTCAACTCTTTAACGGTACGCGCTGGACGTCCCACGACACCGTCTTGGTAGCCAACCTGATACCAATCCCCCGCCTTTACTAGCTCTTCCGTGGTTGAAACACACCCTGATAGTGAAATAAATAACAAACTTAACATTTTCTTTTTTATCATTTTTCTTACCGATTTATTACTAGATTCTTGTCTAAAAAGCTTACCACTAAAGAGCATGATTTTCTGGATATCTCTTACGTGCCAACGTTTTTAACGCAGTCACATAAGCTAGACCGCTTATCTTTAATATCGACCACTCATTTTCCTATTTGACCACTCATTCACTCAGCGAATGTGCAGGTTTTATTTAGTGATACCATGATCAGTAAATGTACTATCCATCCAACTTAACCAAGGACAACTGCTATGATGTGGTTTTTAACCTGTGTCGCAGCCCTCATCGGCGGATACTTTATCTACGGCGCTTTCGTTGAAAAGATTTTCGGTATCAATGAGAATCGCCAAACCCCAGCCCACACCAAAACCGATGGCGTTGACTATGTACCAATGTCAACCAAACGTGTTTACCTCGTTCAACTGCTTAATATTGCTGGCGTTGGCCCTATTTTTGGCCCAATCATGGGCGCGCTTTATGGTCCAGCTGCCATGCTTTGGATTGTTTTAGGCTGTATCTTTGCAGGGGCAGTACATGACTACTTCTCAGGTATGCTTTCGGTTCGTAACGGCGGAGCATCAGTCCCGACAATAACAGGTCGTTATCTAGGCAATGGCGCAAAACACTTTATGAACATTTTTGCTATTGTCTTATTGCTACTTGTAGGGGTTGTGTTTGTTTCTGCACCTGCAGGTATGATCACCAACCTTATCAACGAACAAACCAGCTTATCCGTCAATATGACGACCATGGTTGTCGTGATCTTTGCGTACTACATTATCGCGACAATCGTACCGGTCGATAAAATCATTGGTCGCTTTTACCCTCTCTTTGGCGCACTTCTGATCTTTATGTCTGTCGGTCTGATGACCGCTATCGCTGTCTCTAGCGAGCACAAGGTTATGGGTGACTTCGCTTTCGCAGATATGCTCACTAACTTGAATCCTAATGATATGCCATTGTGGCCAGCCCTGTTTATCACCATCGCATGTGGTGCGATTTCAGGCTTCCATGCCACTCAATCACCTCTGATGGCGCGTTGCATGGAGAATGAGAAAAATGGGCGCTTTGTTTTTTACGGTGCAATGATTGGTGAAGGTATCATCGCTCTTATCTGGTGTGCTATTGCCCTATCTTTCTTTGGTTCACTAGAGGGACTCTCAGAAGCGGTGAAAAATGGTGGTCCTGGTAACGTTGTATATAGTTCTTCTTTTGGTCTCCTAGGGGTCTTTGGCGGTATTGTTGCCTTCCTTGGTGTGGTTATTTTACCGATCACTTCTGGAGATACTGCATTTCGTTCTAGCCGTCTGATCCTTGCAGAATACTTTGGCATGGAGCAAAAAACGCTGCGTAACCGTCTGCTTATGGCAATGCCGTTATTCGTGCTTGGCGGTATCTTAACTCAAGTAGACTTTGGCATCATCTGGCGCTACTTTGGCTTCGCTAACCAAACAACCGCAGTCATGATGCTTTGGACAGCATCAGCTTACCTGCTTCGCCATAACAAGTTCCATTGGATTACCACTGTACCCGCCATTTTTATGACGACAGTATGTGTGACTTTCATTCTCAACAACAGCTCACTGGGCTTTGGTTTGCCGATGCAAATCTCAACCATAGCTGGCATTCTATTCGCTTTAGCGGCCACGGCTTACGTTATCAAAGTGTCGAAAGGCAAAGGTGAAAGCAATCTTGCTGATGAAGAGAAACCAAACATCGCGTCAGAGTCCGCATAAATACGCCGATATCGATGCATTCGTTATCAACGATAGATAAGCTTCAGAGCCTGCCCTGCGCAGGCTCTTTTTTATTTCTCTTCTCAGTTACAATAAGATTATTACTTCTCGGTTTAGGCTCACCATGGAATTGATCCTCTCTCTTTTACAACAAATGTGCGTTTACTTAGTCTTAGCTTATATGTTGAGTAAGACACCGCTCATCCTCCCTCTTCTGAGCATTTCTTCACGTCTAAGCCATCGTATTCTTTGTTACATACTGTTCTCCGGCTTTTGTGTTTTAGGTACCTACTTTGGTCTACAAATCAATGATGCGATTGCTAATACACGAGCAATTGGTGCGGTAATGGGAGGACTTTTTGGTGGCCCTGTCGTAGGTTTTGCGGTTGGATTAACTGGTGGTATCCATCGTTACACACTAGGTGGCTTTACCGACATTGCTTGTGCTATTTCAACCACAGCAGAAGGCTTGATTGGAGGATTACTTCACCTGTACTTTGTCAAGAATAATAAAACGTCAATGTTATTCAGACCTAGCATCGTGTTTGGCATTACTTTTTTAGCTGAAGTAGTTCAAATGATCCTCCTACTCACCGTCGCGAAACCATTTAACCAAGCCTATGAACTGGTCTCAGCAATTGCCGCTCCCATGATCATAGCGAACTCTGTTGGGGCCTCTTTATTTATGAGTATCCTACAAGATCGTAAAACCATTTTTGAAAAATATTCTGCCGCTTTCTCTCGCAGAGCCCTGAGTATTGCCGACCGCTCAGTAGGTATACTCAGCAACGGATTTAACAGTGATAACGCCGAGAAAATTGCCCGTATCATCTATGAAGAAACCAAAGTTGGAGCCGTTGCGATTACTGACCAAGAAAAGATTTTGGCTTTCGTGGGGATCGGTGATGATCACCATAAGCCAAATACCCCAATTTCTTCACAAAGCACGCTTGATTCAATGGAAAAAAATGACATCATTTACCTTGATGGTAGCGAGCGTACCTATCAGTGTTCACTAGCGCCTGATTGTAAATTAGGTTCTGCCCTAATCATTCCATTGCATGCTGGTAAAGACGTGGTTGGTACCATCAAACTCTATGAGCCCAAACGTAAACTCTTCTCAACAGCTAATATGTCGATGGCTGAGGGGATTGCTCAGCTGCTATCAAGCCAGATCTTATATGGTGACTATCAGCAGCAACAAACACTGTTAGCTCAAGCTGAAATTAAGTTACTGCATGCACAAGTTAACCCACACTTTCTCTTTAATGCTCTCAATACCATCAGTGCCATTACACGCCGAGATCCTGATAAAGCACGTAAATTGATTCAGGACTTATCACATTTCTTTCGCAGTAACCTCAAACAAAATATCGATACTGTGACGCTCAAAGAAGAACTTGCACATGTAAACGCTTATCTATCAATTGAAAAAGCGCGCTTTACAGATCGCTTAGAAGTAGAGATTGATGTTCAGCCTGAGTTGCTCGATATCAGACTACCGAGCTTCACGCTTCAGCCTTTAGTTGAAAACGCCATTAAGCATGGTATCGCTCACTTACTTGAAAATGGCAAAGTAAAAATATACAGCCAGCCACATCCAAAAGGTTATCTGATCACCGTCGAAGATAATGCGGGTTACTATCAGCCTCCAGTAGAAAATCATACCGGTTTAGGCATGGAAATCGTTGCCAAACGCCTTTCTCATCAATTTGGCAGTGATTCAACGCTAAAAATCGCTTATAAAAGGCATCAATTTACTAAAATGAGTTTTATCATCCCAGTATCTTAGGTTATGCCACGCCTAACGATAAACCGCTTAGGAAAGGTGAAGTAAAATGTTAACCGCTCTTGTCATTGATGATGAACAGTTTGCTCGTGAGGAGTTGACTGAATTATTAAACGAAACGGGCCAAATTAAAGTCATTGGTGAAGCCTCTAACGCCATTGTGGGGCTAAAAAAGATCAATGAGTTGAAACCAGATGTTGTGTTTCTTGACATACAAATGCCTCAAGTCTCAGGAATTGAACTCCTGAGTATGCTTGATCCTGAAACAATGCCTTATGTGGTATTTATCACAGCTTACGATCAATATGCGATTCAAGCTTTCGAAGATAATGCCTTTGATTACTTACTTAAACCTGTTGATCCTCAGCGCCTCCACAAAACAGTGACACGATTGAACAAAGCGATTCAGCAACATACTTTAGTCCAACCCATCGCCAAGATCGCCCCAGATAGCCTTAAACAAATTCCATGTATGGGCCACAACCGAATTGTGCTGGTTGCAACCGCTGCCGTTGAATGTGCTTACAGTGATATTCGTGGTGTTCATATCCACTCAGAGAATCAAACCGTGAGCACTCAGCTCACCCTGAAAACACTCGAAGAAAGAACGGCTCTCGTTCGTTGTCACCGCCAATACCTTGTCAACATCCAAGCCATTCACGAAATTAAATTACTAGAAAATGGACTGGCCGAGATCATCACCCGAACTGGGTTTGAAATACCAGTAAGTCGACGTTATTTAAAGACTTTAAAAGAAATGATAGGGATTACTCATTAAGTCGAGTACGTTGCATACTCACCAGTCATCCCGCGTGACAAAATCATCGACTCCCTCACAACGCAGAAACACAAGAAACAAAAAAGCGACACATTGGTCGCTTTTTTCAACATTCAATCCAGTTTAATCGACTTGCTTAATTTGCAGCTCTTTAGGGACTTCAAAAAACATATTTTCTTCGCGACCCAGCACTTCATCGACCGCTTCGGCTCCGACCAGTGATTTGATGCGCTCTAAAATTTGATTCACCAACTCTTCTGGGGCTGATGCTCCCGCAGTCACGCCCACTTTCGCTTTATTAGTAAACCACTCCGGCTGAATGTCCTCAGGACAATCAGTCAAATAACCTGGCGTACCTAATTTTTCTGCAAGCTCTTTAAGACGAGTAGAGTTCGAAGAGTTTTTAGAGCCTACAACAATCATCACATCAACGTCACCAGACAACTCACGAACCGCATCTTGACGGTTCTGAGTCGCATAACAGATATCGTCTTTGCGAGGACCTTGAATATCAGGAAAAACACGTCTGAGCTCTTCGATGACATCGGCGGTTTCATCAACAGAAAGCGTCGTTTGGCTCACGTAATGTAAGTCCGAAGGATCTTTTACTACGGCTTTAAGTTTGACAACATCTGCCGGTGTTTCAACAAGGTACATGCCCCCAGTTTTACTAGCGTACTGACCCATAGTACCTTCCACTTCAGGATGGCCTGCATGGCCAATAAGCACCACTTCCATATTACGTCGACTCGCGCGAGCCACTTCCATATGAACTTTGGTCACTAAAGGACAAGTTGCATCAAATACGGTGAGATCACGAGATTTAGCCTCTTGTCGAACCGCCTGAGAAACACCATGCGCAGAAAAAATCACAATATTGTTATCTGGAACTTCATGTAATTCCTCAACGAAGATAGCACCACGCTGTTTTAAACCTTCAACCACATAACGATTGTGGACCACTTCATGTCTCACATAAATTGGTGGCTGATACATTTCTAGTGCACGCTCTACAATGCTGATTGCACGATCAACACCTGCACAGAAGCCACGTGGGTTAGCTAACAAGATTTTCATTTTATTGCCCATTGGAATTATCTTTTTCTCAATAACTATTCTACTGACAAAATCTCAACTTCGAAAGTCACGTCTTGTCCTGCAAGAGGGTGATTAAAGTCTACTGTGACTGAATCGCCAGCAATCTCGGTAATAATACCCGGAATGTCCATACCATCTGGCCCAGTAAATGCCATGATCGTTCCCACTTCGACCTCCGCTTCACCCACAAACTTCGCACGATCCATATGATGAACGTTATCTGGGTTAGGTTGGCCAAAAGCATCTTCTGCTTTCAGTTCAATGCTTTTCTGTTCATCAACCTGCAAGCCTAACAAGCACTGTTCGAAGTTTGGACTTAAGCTGCCATCCCCCATCACAAACTGAGCAGGTTTACCCATATTATGGGTGCTATCGGCAACCGAACCATCGCTCAATTTGATAGAGAAATGTAACGTTACAGTGGAGTTAGTATCAATCGGTTTCACGTTATTGCTTCCTTGTTCTTAAGCGTTCATCCTTGAATGAACACTCGTTATTTTATTAATCTCGCAACAAAATAATAAAAAGCGTCGTACGAATCAACGCACGACGCTTAAATTTTTATTGTGAGGTGATTACTTTTCTACACCTTTTTTGCGAAAACCATCCAAGATGATCATTGCAGCACCAATACAAATGGTTGAATCCGCCAAATTGAAAGCAGGCCAATGGTAGGAACCCCAGAAGAAATCTAAGTAATCAACCACAAAACCATGCACGATGCGATCAAACACATTACCAACGGCACCACCAATAATTAGAGCATAAGCAATATTATTCCACTTCTCTGTCGCCGGTAATTTACTCATCCAGTAAGTTAACAGACCTGTCACACCAAATGCGATCGCACTGAATAACCAACGCTGCCAACCTTCTTGATCACTGAGGAAGCTAAAAGCAGCGCCATAGTTATGCACGTACAAAAGATTAAAAAAGGGCAGGATTTCGATGCGATGATCCCATCCATACCCCATCTTATCCATTACCAAGAACTTGATGCCGATATCAGCAATAAAAACTAAAACCGCTAGCCACAACCAGCGAACCCCTGATTGTTTTAATGTGAATGTTTTCTCTGTCATGACTCCACCTACAAACAGCCCCAGCGAAAACTGGGGCTGTGGGATATTAAAGATAATACGTCTTGCGCTTACGACTCAATGAGTCAGACAATGGATTAAGCAAACTTACGTACTTCGCCTTCACCATCAACGTTAGAAGCACAGCGGCCACAAATTTTCTCGTGGTTAGCCACACTACCAACATCTGCGGTATGGTGCCAACAACGGTCACATTTCTCACCCGCTGCTGCTGCAACTTCAACCCATAGACCATCGATATCTGTTGCACTTGCTTGGTCTGTTTTCTCGCTCAATGGCTTAACATGCGCACCAGAAGTCAATAGAACAAAACGCAACTCATCTTCTAACTGATTAAGTTTTGCCACCAACGCTTCATCAGCAAATAGCGTAACTTCGGCTTGAAGTGCACCACCGATGATTTTTTCTTTACGAGCATCTTCGAGTAGCTTATTCACCGCACCACGCACTGCTTGAATTTCTGCCCAAAACTCGTTGTTCAGTTCTTCACCTTGTGCAAGGCCGAATAGCCCGTCAAACCACTCGCCAGTAAAGACGAATTTTTCACGCTTCTCACCAGACGGTAACAAGCTTGGCATTTCATTCCAGATTTCATCGGCGGTGAATGACATAATTGGCGCCATCCAACGAACCAAAGCTTCTACGATGTAATAAAGTGCCGTCTGACAACTGCGTTGAGCGTGACCACCACGTTTCGCGGTGTACTGACGGTCTTTGATTACATCAAGGTAGAATGATCCCATTTCGATAGAACAGAAGTGCATTAAACGTTGAGTCACCGCATGAATGTTGTAGTCTTCATAAGCTTTAATGATATCTGCTTGCGCTTCTAGAGCACGACCAACAGCCCAACGGTCCAACGACACCATTTCTTCAGCAGGAACAATGTCAGTGGCTGGGTTAAAACCATTTAAGTTTGCTAGGAAGAAACGCGCAGTGTTACGAATACGACGGTAAGCATCCGCTGAACGTTTTAGAATTTCATCCGAGACTGCCACTTCACCTGTGTAGTCTGTAGAAGCAACCCACAAGCGCAGAATATCGGCACCTAGTTTGTTCGTCACATCTTTTGGTAAAACAACGTTACCAATCGATTTCGACATTTTGTGACCTTTACCATCAACAACAAAGCCGTGGGTCAATACTTGCTTGTATGGTGCTTCGTCTTTCATCGCAACGGATGAGATCAGAGATGACTGGAACCAACCACGATGTTGATCTGAACCTTCGAGGTAAAGATCAGCGCTGTGACCATTGAATTCTTCACGAGCGTCAACAACCGCAGAGTGCGTCACACCAGAATCAAACCAAACGTCAAGTGTATCAAGCACTTTCTCATATTGAGCAGCGTCATCACCAAGAAGTTCAGCAGCATCGACATCCCACCATGCTTGAATGCCTTTTTCTTCAACCAGCTGAGCAACCTTTTCGATCAACTCCAGCGTATTTGGGTGAAGCTCTGCCGTTTCTTTGTGTACAAATAGAGCGATAGGCACACCCCATGTACGTTGACGAGAAATACACCACTCAGGTCGACCTTCGATCATCCCTTCAATACGGCTTTGACCCCACTCAGGCATCCATTCAACATTCTTGATCGACTCTAGCGCTTTAGCACGTAGGCCTGCTTGATCCATAGAGACAAACCATTGAGGTGTTGCACGGAAGATGATTGGGGTTTTATGGCGCCAGCAGTGTGGGTAGCTGTGCTCGTAAGCATGGTGGTGAAGTAACGCACCTTTTTCTTTTAGAACATCAACAACCGCACCGTTCGCCTTGAATACATGTTGGCCTGCAAATAGCTCAGTATCCGGTAAGTAAACACCATTTGAACCCACTGGGTTCGCCACTTCTAGGTCGTATTTTTTACCAACCACAAAGTCTTCTTGACCATGACCAGGAGCAGTATGAACAACACCAGTACCAGAATCCGTTGTCACATGGTCACCAAGGATTGCAGGAACAGTGAAGTCGTAGAACGGATGTTGGAATTGAGTTAACTCAAGTTCACTGCCTTTGGCAAACCCTAGATTATGGAAATGCTCGATGCCAGCACGGTCCATTACATCTTTGGCTAACTCTGATGCGACAATAATACGCTCTGGTTTTGTTTCAGAAGCTTCATCACCTTCCACTTGGATAAGCACATATTCAAGGTCATCACGTAAACAAACCGCACGGTTTGCAGGCAATGTCCATGGCGTTGTTGTCCAAATAACGATAGAAACATCGCCTTCCCCTTCGTGACCTTCGGTAAGCTCAAATTTAGCTAGCAGTGCTGCTTCATCTGCGGCTTTAAAACGAACATCAATAGAAGGGGAAACTTTGTCTTTGTACTCGACTTCTGCTTCTGCAAGTGCAGAACCACAATCCGTACACCAATGAACAGGTTTGAACCCTTTCAATAGGTGACCTTTGCTAGCAATTTTGCCTAGAGCGCGAACAATGTTTGCTTCAGTTGCAAAGTCCATGGTGCGATATGGTTTATCCCATTCACCCATAACACCCAGACGCTTAAAGCTTTCTTTCTGGCCTTCAACTTGACCAGCTGCATATTCGCGACACTTCTCGCGAAACTCTGCTGCCGTCACTTTTTGACCTGGTTTGCCTACTTTCTTTTCTACCATCAACTCGATAGGTAGACCATGACAGTCCCAACCAGGAACGTAAGGTGCATCAAAACCTGAAAGTGTTTTGGATTTAATAATAATGTCTTTAAGAATCTTGTTTAGTGCGTGACCAAGGTGAATATCACCATTTGCATAAGGAGGGCCATCGTGTAATACAAATGACTTTTTGCCTTTTTTAGCTTTACGGATCTCACCGTAAAGGTCTTCTTTATACCAACGCTTTAGCATTTCTGGCTCACGATTAGCCAAGTTGCCGCGCATTGGAAACCCTGTTTCAGGTAAATTCAGGGTATCTTTATACTCACTCATCGATTCTTAATTCCGTTATATTGGGCGAAAGTTAGACATTATGTTGTTCGGTGGAATAAACCGTTCAACGCTTAAGCTGACGCAGCCACACCCTTGCTGCTTCAGCATCCAATTCAATTTGTTTTTTCAATAATTCAAACGATTCAAACTTTTCTTCATTACGTAGTTTATATAAAAGTTCGACGTTTAAATGTTTGCCATATAGGTCAGCCTTGAAGTCAAATAGATGCACTTCAAGTTGCTGACGAATGCCATTTACCGTTGGTCGCTGGCCAATATTAGCCACGCCGCCAATCGGTTGTTCACTGACACCATGCACTTGCACCACATAGACCCCAGAAACAGGAGATACACATCGTTTTAGTGGGATATTCGCGGTTGGGAAACCAATGGTTCGCCCCAGCTTTCTCCCGTGAGAGACACGACCGCTAATGCTATAGTTACGACCCAACATGTTTTGTGCCGCACGCAAGTCACCACGAGCAAGTGCTTGTCTGATGGCAGTGCTACTGATTCTTTTATCATGCCAGCATACGCTTTGAGTGCTGACGACTTCAAAGCCGTACTTTCGGCCAGCCTGCTCCAGCATAGCGAAGCTTCCGGTTCGGCCTTTACCAAAACAAAAGTCATCGCCAACAACAAGAAACTTAACACCCAATCGCTTGACCAACAAGTCACAGATAAATTGCTCTGCTGTTAAATTGGCAAAACTGCGATTAAAGCCTGCGCAAAACAAGCGGTCAAGGCCAAAGTGTTTCAGCTGAACGAATTTGTCTCGTAGACGTGCTAACCTTGCTGGCGCTTTATCTCGAGCAAACAACTCCATTGGTTGGGGCTCGAACGTCATCACAACCGAAGGTAAAGCCAGTTGTTCAGCTTTCTCTGACAACTGCTGCAGTACTCGTTGATGTCCTTTATGTACGCCATCAAAGTTACCAATCGTCAGCACACAGCCATGATGGCGTGGCTTGATATTGTGAATGCCTCTAATCAGTTCCATCGGATACTGCTTATGCCTCTGTTGTTTTGATTTGCACTGTGTTTAACTGGCAGATTATATACTAATCTACCCTATTCTGTCCCAGCTTTTAGGTCTTTTAGCCTTACACCGAGTAAAAAGACAACAGCAAGGTAAACGGCCGTACCAAGTGCAATCAACATTCCAAGAGTACCACCGCGGCGAGCAAAGTCCCAATCCAACCACACCGACATGTCGGCAAGCTGCCAGACAATCACAGCCACCATCGCAGCCCCAGCAATCATCAAACGTAAGATAAACAGTAGGGTACGTTTCGTCATATGATAAACACCTGCAATGTGCAAACCACGATACAGCAGTGCCATATTCACAAATGCAGACAAAGCCGTTGCCATTGCTAATCCAACATAGCCATAGAAATAAGCCAAAATCGCATTGAATACCATGTTGGTTGACATCGCAATAATGCCGTATTTGACAGGCGTTTTCGTATCTTGACGTGAGTAATAACCAGGAGCCAACACTTTAATCAACATAAAGAATAGCAAACCTGACGCATAAGCCAGCAATGAAAGTGATGCATGCTCAACATCTTGAGGTGAAAATTCACCCCGCATGAACAAGACCATCAGCATAGGTTTGGCCAACACCATCAACCCTAGCATGGCAGGAATACCAAGTAAGGTCACCATGCGCACCCCCCAATCCATCGTATGCGCAAAGCCTTCACTATGTGCATCGACATGCTTACGCGATAAAGCGGGCAATACGACTGTCGCAATAGCAATACCAAATAAACCTAATGGAAACTCCAACAAACGGTCTGAATAATACAACCAACTGATCGAACCCGATTGTAAAAAACTTGCAATAAACGTATCCAACAATAAATTTATTTGACTGACCGACACCCCAAATAATGCGGGAATCATCAACGTTCGTATTTTAACAACACCTGGATCTCTCCACCCCCACTTAGGTTTCACCATCACTCCAGCTCGAATAAGAAAAGGAATTTGGAATAGGAATTGCACCAAGCCACCTAAGAAAACACCAATGGATAAGCCAATCTCCGGTTGAGGCATTTGTGGGGCGATAAACCAGGCGGCTAAAATGATCATCACGTTCAAAAACACAGGAGTAAAAGAAGAGACGGCAAATTTGCCCAAGGTATTCAGTATTGAGCCAGAAAGTGCAACAAAGGTAATAAACCACAAATATGGGAAAGTGATTTTAAGCATCACACTGGCAAGCTCAAACTTTTCAGCAGAAGGGCCACCATGAAGCCAATCTAAAAACCAACCAAAACCAAATAATGCGGTCACTACACTCGATCCAATCACTCCAAGCAGTGTAACTAAAGAGACAATCACTCCTAAAGTACCCGCCGTGCGCGCAATCAATTCTCGGGTTTTGTCCATATCTCCTTGAGCATGATTTTCAGTCAATACTGGCACAAATGCTTGTGAGAAGGCCCCCTCGGCAAAAAGTCGCCTTAAAAAGTTAGGGATTTTATTTGCAAAGAAGAAAACATCGGCACTCGCGCCTGCGCCCATCAAATTTGCGATTACTACATCACGAACTAAACCTAGAACGCGTGAAATTAATGTCATGGCACTGACGATCATGCCAGATTTGAGCAGTCGTTTACTCACTATTACCTCAGAATCTCACTAAACATGGCTCACCCGATTTCGATAAATCGTTGAAAGCGCTAAATGGGCATTAAAAATCTATCTACTAACTCGATCTAAGTGGATAATTATTAGCAATGGTCTAAAAATGCTGTTAGAATCCTCGCCATCTTAACCGCGATAGCCTCTCTAGCCAAAATTTGTTTTGGGTACGATTGGTTTTTGCACAAATCATTTGACATTTAAGCGCAAATGAGGGATATTCCTCGCCCTTAAATTGTCACAGAACTAAGTTTTTGGGAGTTAGACCCTTGGCAAATAGTAAATCTGCTAAGAAGCGCGCTATCCAAGCTGAGAAACGTCGTCAGCACAATGCTAGCCGTCGCTCAATGATGCGTACTTACATGAAGAAAACTGTTGCTGCTATCGAAGCAGGCGACAAAGAAGCTGCAACTGCTGCATTTGCTGCAGTTACACCTATCCTAGACCGCATGGCGACTAAAGGCCTTATTCATAAGAATAAAGCAGCTCGTCACAAGTCTCGTTTCACTGCACAAATCAAAGCTCTTTAATAGAAATTTGATCTTACAGTGAAGAAAAAACCGGCATCTGCCGGTTTTTTTATATCTTCTGTTCATCGAACACAAAAATAAACAACAAAAAAGCCGACATTATTGTCAGCTTTTTAGTATCAACAAGTGTTGTCTCTTGTTATGAATAACCAACACCTTCGTTGACATCAACACAGTAAATTGAATGCAGTAGCTGAATCAATGCTTTCGCATTAGCACTTTGCAAACTATAGAACACAGTTTGCGCTTCTTTTCGTGTTGTAACAAGCTGATCTCGACGAAGCCAAGCCAAGTGTTGTGACAGAGCCGATTGGCTTAATTCTAATTTTACACATAATTCTCCGACTGATAGCTCTTGGTCATGCAGCATGCAAAGAATCTGTAATCGCCTTTCATTAGCCATCGCTTTAAGTAATACCACGGCTTTCGGGGCGTTTTTCTCCATTTCTTGTAAGTTCATCTCCTGGACTCCTAGCGACAACGCACTTGACCTAACCTAGGCAAGGTTGCTGTATTATATAAATTCTATCGTTTTGAGTTATAATTTTATTGATAGTAATCTATTTGCGAGTCCAACGAAACCTTGTTTATTCAAACATTTGACTAAAGTTTGCATCACATACGCTCTTTACAGCAGGATGCTGTATCATCCGTTCAGCAAAAATGACGTAATACTCTTCTTTTAAGTCATCAATATGACTGATGAGCTGAAGGTTTCGCTCATCTTCTATCTCCGACATATACACCGTCGGTGCAAGAAAAATCACATCATCATGATAACGAGCAAACGCTTTCATTAGTGCAACATCATCAAATTCACCTAAAATATCTGGCTGCAAACCTTGATGATCAAACCATTGCAGCACCTTTCGACCCATTGCCGTTCGACCAGCAGGTAAAAGAAGCTTCTTTTGCTCTAAAATGGCAGGAAAACTCACGTTATCGATCGGTGAAGAAGCAAAAAAACTCATGCTACTCTCACCAAGCTTTTTACTATACAGCCCTGGACTTTGAGTAGAGTCAACGGGGCAATCGGATAAAATCATATCCAGTTTATGTTGAGATAAACGTTCTAAGAGCAGTTCATGTGTCGCTTCGTAACAGCGCAGGTGGATACGATTGTCTGATGGCACAGTTGTCATCAATACTTTGCTAACAAGACGCTTTGAAAGCGCATCCGCCACCCCGACTTCAAATAAAATATTCGAGTGCTGGCTGTAGTTCACCACATCGAGCATTTCATAACTTAAGCCAAACATTCGATCCGCATATTTATAAACTAATTGGCCTAACTCCGTTGGTTCTACCGTACGACCATTGCGCTTAGTGAGTTTGCCCTTCATTCGGTCTTCTAATGCTTTGATCTGCCCAGTGACAGTTTGAGGAGTTAAAAAAAGGGCTTCTGCGGCTTTGGTGACAGAGCCTTGTTTGCAAACCATCCAAAAGTAATAAAGATGGTTGTAATTTAAATGGGACATCTCATTTCCTCTAATGTCGATAATTATGGGCATATTTTTATAGCCAAATCACTTCAAAAACGGCTCAAAATATTCGATAAAGCCTACAAGATGAGAATTAAAGACTACTTTTTCCGAAGTTTATAGCGTCATAATGTCATATAAAAAGGTAAACTCAAGAAAATTAATTAAGCCTCCAACAAAAGTAAATCTTGACACCAAGAACTTGCCTTTCCCCAGCGATGTCTGTTTCGGTTCTACAGAATATTACTTCTAACCCATTAATTAATAAAAAATAAGCCAAGAAGAATCATCATCAACTTGCAGGGTAAAGGAAGCCTTGTTCTAGATTAAACAAGCCATAGTTTACACCTAGGTGACGTCTCTCTTTCGCTGTTCACCCAAAAGCTACAAATCACCACACTTATGATTATAATCAGCAACTTAAAGATGCAAACTCATGGAATACTTCATAAAATCTAGAAAAGTTACGCCTCTCTCACTGACTGTAATATTAATGAAATATTTCTTTACTAACATCGCTCACAGTTTCAACTACAGACCAAACACACAAACTCAAGGTCAACGGAGAAAATTATGATGAACCAAGCTACTTCAACAGCACAACCTATTGCGAGCACGACTCGCTGGGTGCGCTGGGCTAACTTGGCATTCATGCTGTACCTGCTTCTTTTAGCAGTATCTATGATTGGTAGCGGCTTCAAATGGGCAACAGGCGACCAAGCAAAAGTCTTGTTTGAATTTGCTTCACACCCTATTGCTGGTTTAATGATTGGCTTAGTGGCCACTGCATTAATTCAATCTTCCAGTACCGTCACTTCTATTATTGTTGGCCTTGTGGCTGGCGGCCTTCCAGTAGAAACCGCGATTCCTATGGTCATGGGTGCAAACATTGGTACAACATTGACCAATACACTCGTTTCTCTTGGTCATGTCCGTTGTAAAGAAGAATTTAAGCGGGCATTCGCAAGTGCAACTATTCATGACTTCTTTAATCTACTTGCGGTACTGATCTTCCTACCTCTCGAAATGATGTTTGGTATTCTAGAAAAGATCTCTCATTGGTTAGTATCACCTTTACTGAACGCAGGTGATATGAGTATGAAAGGCTTTGACTTCATTAAGCCAATAACCAAACCAGTAGTAAGTGCAATCAAAGAGCCACTGTCTACGTTTGGTGACAACATTGGCGGTGTTATTCTGATCGCTATGGGTATCGGTACTATCTTTGTTGCGATCACTGTCATGGGTAAATTGATGAAAAGCCTGATGGTAGGAAGAGCACGTGATATTTTGAAAAATGCAATTGGTCGTGGTCCAATTCACGGCATCGTATCAGGCTCACTGGTGACGGTCTTAGTTCAATCGTCTTCTACCACCACAAGTTTGATGGTACCTCTTGTAGGCTCTGGTGTCCTGAAAGTCCGTGACATCTACCCATTCACATTGGGAGCCAATATCGGTACATGTATTACTGCACTGCTTGCTGCCACTGCAGTATCAGGGGAGTTTGCTGTTTTTGCCCTACAAATTGCTTTGGTTCACCTTACCTTCAATGTGCTAGCAACACTGTTTATCTTTGGTATTCCGTTGTTGCGAGAAATTCCAGTTAAGTGTGCAGAGTGCCTTTCAGATATGGCGATCAAAAACAAAGCGGTTGTCGCAGGTTATCTACTCGCTGTATTTTTAGTTCTTCCTGGAACTATCCTAGCACTGAGTGTTTAAACTCTAGATACGACTATAAAGTGCGGCTGTAACTCAATAGCAAATGCCTAAAACAGCCGCCATCTGATAATAAAAAAGCTGACTCCAAAGGGTCAGCTTTTTTGATCTCGCAATCAACAATCTCACACTCAACAACCGTGTTTAATTAAACCGAAAACGGATAGCGGATCGGGTCATGATGTTGATAATCTTCTACCCAAAAATCGTCAAGCGTAACCCAGGTTTCTAAATCTTCTAATGATTTAATATCTGGATTGATATGGAAAGTCGGCGCTTGTAACGGCTCTCGCTTTAGCTGAACATCACGCATTAACTCAAGCTGATCTTCGTAAATGTGCGCGTTAACCAGCTTATGATAGGCTTGACCTGCTTTTTTACCTGTTATCTGAGCCATAATCGCCAAGAACACATAGACTTGAACCATATTAAAGTTCAATCCAAGTGGGACATCACAAGAACGCTGAGTACTATTTAGATACAATGTATCCCCAAGTAAAGAAAAGTGATGACTGTACATACATGGCCTTAGGCATCCCATATGAAACTCGCCAGGGTTATAGAAATTGAGAATCTCACCTCTATCATCCACTCCACGAGTCAAGTCATCGACAATTTTACGCAGTTGATCGACATGACCGCCATCTGGCTTTGCCCAAGCACGACCTTGAACACCGTAGACTCGGCCCATATCATCTTCGCCTTTACGGTGCTTATTATTCAGCCATGCTTGATTGAGGTTGGCATTCGCATCCCAAGTTTTTGTCCCAAGTTGACGAAAATCTTCGGCATTATCATAACCACGAATATAGCCCAGCAGCTCAGCAACCGCAGCTTTCCAAAAGCTTTTACGCGTTGTCACTAATGGAAATTGGTTATTCGCAACATCATAAGTTAGATCGGCGTTAATTACCGTCAGGCAGCGTTTACCAGTTCGTTCATTTTCAACCCAAACGCCTTGGTCAACAATGCGTTGACACAAATCTAAATACTGTTTCACTCCAATTCCTTACTTCTTTTCTGCTGGAACTTTGTCTTGATATAGGCCTCGTTTGTAAGCCCAAATCATCATCAAAATACCCAAAATGATCATCGGTGACGAGAGGATCTGCCCCATTGAAATGTAGTCACCATACAAGCCAAGTTGCGCATCTGGCTCACGGAAAAACTCAATGATGAAGCGGAATGTACCATATCCAGCCAAAAATAGCCCTGATACAGCTCCTAATGGGCGTGGTTTTTTGATAAACCAGTTAAGAATAAAGAACAACACAACACCTTCAAGAAGCATCTCATACAGTTGAGATGGATGACGCGGGACAGGACCACCCGTTGGAAATACAATTGCCCAAGGGACATCGGTCATTCTTCCCCATAATTCACCGTTCATAAAGTTACCCATTCTTCCCATACCGAGACCAAAGGGCACTAAAGGTGCAACAAAATCGGCGACACCAAAAAAGCTGCGGCCATGTCTATGCGCATACCAGAACATCGCCGTAATGACTCCAAGCAATCCGCCATGGAATGACATGCCACCTGTCCATACTTTGAACAAATAAAGAGGGTCGGCTAGGAAAAGATCAAAGTTGTAAAAAATAACGTAGCCAACACGTCCACCAATGACAACGCCAAGAAAACCTGCAAATAACAAATCAGAAATTTGCTCACGAGTCCAACCACTACCAGGCTTATCTGCACGACGGTTTGCTAGCCATAACGCGAACATAAATCCAATCAGGTACATCAACCCATACCAGCGGATAGAAATAGGGCCAATAGAGACTAGAACAGGATCAATATTGGGAAATTCAAAGTAGCCCTGAGACATAAATTATTCTCTTCTTATTAATAGTTAACGGGTGCACTTTACAACAGCATCGCTGCTGCAACAAATATCAAAAATACTGCAAATATCTTTTTGAGCGTCGCTGTTGGCAAATGAGTCGCCATTTTAGCCCCAACACGAGTTGTCACCATGGATGCCATAGCGATCGCCAATAAAGCAGGTAAGTAAACATAGCCAAGGCTATAACTGGGTAAGTCTTCGACTTGAGCGCCATGTAAGACAAATCCAATCATTCCTGAAATAGCAATCATAAAGCCACATAAGGACGATGAGCCAACAGCTTTTCGCATCTCTATACCATGCTTGTTCAAAAATGGTACCGATAAAGAACCGCCACCAATCCCTGCTAAGCTTGAAATAACGCCAATTCCGGCACCATATAACGTGGTCACTGTGCGGCTTGGCATCGGCTTAGTATGCATGGCTTTAATCGAATAGAGCATCTGGAACCCAAGAAATAAAACAATGATTCCGAAGATTTTGGGTAAGTAATGAGTAGGAATCCATTCAGCGATATTCGCCCCCAAAAAACCACCGAATACCACACCGGGAATCAGCCATTTGACCACGAACTTATCGACATTACCAAGCGTCAGATGATTAAAAGCAGATGAACCCGAGGTTACGATAATACTGGCTAATGAGGTCGCTAAAGCCATGTGCATGCTAAGCTCAACGCTCACCCCCATAAGAGGAAGCAGATATAACAGAGCGGGAACGATGATCAGTCCACCACCGATGCCCAATAGGCCTGCCATAATTCCGACAAATCCACCCAACAACAGCAATAGGAAAAAAAGAGAGATGGTCACTGTTACTTTTTACCCGCACGAATGAAGCCTGCAAAGCCCTGCTGGACAAAAAAGTCATTCATCATTTGATGAATTTCCAATCCATAGGAACAGGACATAGCTTGCTCTGCCAGCTCGGTTAATTCTTGCTGATGGCTTTTACGAATTAAATATTTGACCTTAGCAACGTTAGACATGTTCATACTCAAACGGGTGTAGCCAAGGCCTAATAACAATAGTGCACCAAATGGGTCCCCTGCTAACTCTCCGCAAATACAGACCGGGACTTGATATTGGTGACAGACTTCGCGAATCTGCTTCAAGGCCAATAATACAGCAGGGTGCATCGATTCATAGACATCAGCAACACGTGCATTATTTCTGTCGACTGCGAGTAAGTATTGGGTAAGGTCATTGGTTCCAACAGAGACAAAATCGACACGATGTGCAATAGCAGGCAACAGATACACCATAGATGGAACTTCGATCATCACGCCAATTTTCGGCATGGGTATCCGCTCGTCGATCAGTATGACTTCATTGTAAGCTTGTTGAATCAACAGCAAAGCATCATCAAATTCTTTAATGCCCGAGATCATCGGCAGCAAAATACTCAAATTACCGTGTTCTGCACTGGCTCTCAGCATCGCGCGTAATTGGATCAAGAAAATATCAGGATGGTCTAGCGTAAAACGAATCCCGCGCCAGCCTAAAAATGGATTATCTTCATCAATCGGTAAATAAGGTAAAGGTTTATCACCGCCAATATCTAATGTACGCATGACCACATCTTGCGCAGCATAGTGTTCAAGGATTGTGCGATACTGCTGGTATTGTTCATCTTCTGAAGGAAAGTGATGCTGAAGTAAAAAAGCAATTTCTGTTCGATACAATCCAACCCCATCGACACCACTATTAATGGCGCTATTGCTGTCTGCACTTAGCCCTGAATTTAGCATGATTTCAATATGGCAGTGATCTTGTGTGATCGCGGGTAACTCAAGATCTTGGTTCACCATTGCGAACAGTTCAGACTCTTCGCTGATCAAGCTACGATAAGCCCTTAATAGCTGACGATTGGGCTCAAGATGAATCTCACCCGTATAGCCATCCACAATCCCCTGCTTTCCATTGACCTCACGAGTATCAAGCCCCACTCCCATGACGGCAGGCACTCCTAAAGCACGTGATAAGATTGCAGCATGTGAGTTTACCGCTCCCTCTAATGAAATCACGGCTAATAAATGTTGCTTTGGAATCGAGGCTAATAACGTTGCGCTTAACTCATTTACCACTAAGATCACGGGCCGATCAATCGAAACCTGTTCTTGTTCACTGTTTTGTAAAAAGTAAAGTAACCTTTGCCCCAGCTCTCTAATATCCTGAGCTCGTTCCCGTAGGTAAACATCCGACATGCGAGCAAAACGGTTGGAGTAGGTTTCGACAACTTGGCGTAACGCCCAATCTGCGCGATCTCCTTTTTCGATCTGTTTTTTTAGATCACCGCGTAACATGGGATCATTAAGTAAGTGAGTAAAGAGATCAAAAATAGCCAACGCTTCTTTATTGATTTCACTGTCGAGCTTCTTGCGCATACGACGAAAGTCATTCACTGCTCGCTCAATTGCAATCGCCAATAGCTCGTGCTCTCTTTCTTTATCGAGCGCTGAAGCGGGAAACACCTCATGCAAATTAGGCTGTGAATCATCAAACCAAAGTTCACCGATTGCCACGCCTGTTGACGCAGGAGCTCCTTTAATCACAGACGGCTTAGAGCTTAGTTGCCACTGCCCTAAGCTTTGAGCATGGGCAATTAATACAGCAAGCTGTGCAGACAAGGTCACCAAAAAAGACTCTTCCATTTCACTGAATAAACGAGGCTCTTTTTGCTGAATAACCAGAACACCTAAGACTTGTTTACGATAAATAATAGGCGTAGCAAGGAAAGCGTGATAAACCTGCTCCATCAGTTGAGGAAAAAACTTGAAGTCAGGATGAGAAGAAGCTTCAGCCAGATTAAGTGGCTCAGCACTGCGCTTAACCAACCCCACCAAACCTTCATTGAAATTGATATGAATGCTATCGTTTTTGAAACTCAGCCCTTGAGTTGCCATCAACTCAAGGCGTTGCTGCTCTTCATTAGCAAGGTAAATAGTGCAACATTCAGTGCAAAGGGCAGTACAAGTCTCTTTCACCAATACATCGAGAGCTTGATGTAAATCGTCGACCCTAGAGACTTTCTCAACGACTTCCCTTAGCTGACTGAGCATATTAATCCTCTATCTACGTTGCTTTTTTCGTTTACCTTTCGCTTTACGTTCTCGAAAAGGCATTGCCATTGATGCAAATTCTTTCATCGCACGTCGGTAGACATCACGCTTAAAAGACACAACTTGCCTAACCGGGTACCAATAACTCACCCAACGCCAACCATCAAATTCAGGTGACTTTCCACGTTGCATATTGATATGTGATTCATCACAGTCTAATCGCAGCAGAAACCATTTCTGTTTTTGGCCGATACAAACAGGCTTAGAGTCCCAGCGTACTAATCGTTTGGGTAGCTTATACCTCAACCAATGACGGCTGGTTGCGATGATCTTAACGTCTTTTTTCGTTAGACCAACTTCTTCATATAGCTCCCTAAACATAGCTTGTTCAGGAGTCTCACCATCGTCAATCCCACCTTGTGGAAATTGCCATGAGTGTTGCCCGTATCGCTTAGCCCAGAAGACCTGACCATGGTTATTACATATCACAATACCAACGTTAAGTCGGTAACCATCGCCATCTATCACTGGCTAACCTCTATGAATAATTTTTTATTACTATGATTTTTCCACATATCCCCATTACTAGCAAACTTACTGGTGTGATATAAGCAAGATTTATTAGCTTTAGAACAATTTTGGATATCTTTTAAGCACATATTGTTTTATCAACATCTCAGTGAGAGATAGCCCACATTTATTCACCTTTTCTGTGAATAACTTTGTGCAGAAAGTGATATCAACAGAAACTTAAGAGAAAACACTCCGAATAAAAAATCATTTCAAAGCAAAGGATTAAAAAATAAGTAACTGTTTTAAAAAACAAAAAATAAAAACACCTGTTAATATGATCTTATTTTTTTCGATGATCTTTTAACCAAAACCAGATCGGTCAAAGATCGAACGATTCTATCTTTATCCACATAGAACAAGTATAACTTTAGTACATCTCAATAAAATCAAGTAAAAAACACTTTAAAAAACCTGTTTATTCATCCAGCTTAATGAAAAGTGTATACATTGATTTATCTGTCTGTGGATAACATGAGGATGGATCTTTTAATCACCAATATGATTAAAAGATCAGCAGAGAAGTGCATAGAAATTTGTTAGTATATGAACTGTAGATCTTAAGCAACGACGATATGAAATCAGAACCAAAATCCGAAGCTGAATTAATGGCTCGCGCACAAGATATGGCAGGTATTACTTTTGCAGAGCTCGCTGAAGAAGCAGATATGTGTGTGCCCGAAAACTTAAAGCGCGATAAAGGTTGGGTTGGTCAACTACTTGAATGGCATTTAGGTGCTCCAGCAGGCAGCAAACCACAGCAAGATTTTCTTCATCTTGGTATAGAGTTGAAAAGTATTCCTATCAGCCACACTGGGAGGCCACTTGAGACAACGTTTGTTTCTGTTGCTCCTCTCGTTGGTGTACAGGGACTCACTTGGGAAACCAGCCACGTTCGAAATAAGCTTTCTAGAGTTCTTTGGATCCCTGTGGAAGGAGAACGCGAAATCCCACTAGCGGAAAGACGCGTGGGTAATCCACTGATATGGTCCCCCGATCATGAAGAGTCCATGATCCTCAAAAATGATTGGGAAGAATTGATGGAAATGATCGTCTTCGGGCAATTTGAAAAAATTTCTGCAAAGCATGGTCAAGCACTGCATCTACGCCCAAAGGCGGCGAATTCAAGAGCCCTCACCGAAGCCTATAACGCCAATGGCAAACCGATTAAGACATTACCTAGAGGCTTTTACCTTAGAACGCAGTTTACTGAAAAGATCTTGAGAAAGCATTATATTGCTAAGCAAGAATAATAAACGGCTAGAGCAAAAACATCACAGAATACTTATTCATTGATCCAAGATACACGTGATGAGCTTGTTAGTGTGTGGCCAGTGACATTTCAATATCACAATAAGAAGCCAATCCTTCACTGCCAAACTCATCATAAGCATTATGGAGCCTTAAATAAGCTTTATCGATACCCAACCTGAGCAATTCTTGCTTAACCAATTCTAATGAACCGAAATGCATCGGGCCATCACCATCTTTAATTGGCTCAAGTTGATGTTTATATTCCACTGCTAATAGATAATTGGTGACATCGGAACAACCGATAACAAAAACTTTTGGTATCCTATATGAGCTTTTGTGTTGACCATGTAACCACATGTCGAGTTGATGCTTCTGCATATCGCACCTCCATCACAAGATTTTTAATTATAGTCACGTTATTAGCAGCTTTCGAGTTATCGCCAATTTTAATTTTAAATCATTTGCGGTAATGGCGAAAAAACACCTATATTGTATACCCAAGCAACCTCAAGATGCCGTGTTCACTGAGCCTGACATTGGCTCTCATTCGCAGCAACGATTCGTAGATATACTGATTCAACTATGAAAGAGGTTGGCTTTGACGCTCACTGCCGATAACTTGCCATCATGCCTGCTCTGAAGGTAACGCACTTTCAAGGATGTAAAATGCAATATACAACTCTGCCACACTCCTCCCTTGAGGTCAGTAAGATTTGCCTTGGTACTATGACATTTGGAGAACAAAACACTGAGCTGCAAGCTTTTCAGCAGCTTGATTTTGCTTTAGATCACGGCGTCAATTTTATCGACACCGCTGAAATGTACCCAGTACCACCCAACAAAACCACACAAGGACTCACTGAACAATATATTGGCCATTGGTTATCAAAAAGCGCCAAACGAGAAAAAGTGGTACTCGCAACGAAAGTCTCTGGACCTAGAAGCGTCCCTTATATTCGTGAAGATATGAGTCTTAATCGCCGCCATATTCATACTGCAATCGACGATAGTCTAAAACGTTTACAAACTGACTATGTCGATCTGTATCAATTGCATTGGCCTCAGCGCAGTACCAATTGTTTCGGTCAATTGAACTACCCTTTCTCAGATCTTCAGGAAGAAGTGACCCTGATAGAAACTCTAGAAGCTCTCAACGATTTAGTTAGGGCAGGGAAAGTTCGCTATATTGGCGTTTCGAATGAAACCCCTTGGGGTGTGATGTCATTATTACACCTCGCAGACAAGCATGATTTACCAAGAATTATTTCGATCCAAAACCCATACAACTTACTTAATCGCAGCTTTGAAATCGGACTCTCAGAAATAAGTCATCATGAAGGCGTGCAGCTACTCGCATATTCCCCTCTCGCTTTTGGGTGTTTAAGTGGTAAGTACCTCAATGGCATGAGGCCCGAAGGTGCTCGTTGTACTAAATGGGAACGTTTTGCTCGTTACTTCACTCAACAGGGCTTAAATGCCACACAAGCCTACGTAGACTTAGCCCATAAGTACGCCGTCGATCCTGCTCAGATGGCTTTAGCTTTTGTGAATCAACGCCCATTTGTTGCTTCAAATATTATTGGAGCCACTAACCTAAAGCAGCTAAAGTCAAATATTGAGAGTATCGACTTGCACTTAAGTGAGGAACTATTAAGTGAGCTTCAAGCGATCAGCACTCTTTATTCGAATCCTTGTCCGTAATATCCCCAAGTAACCTCACGACGTTTGGTTATTTACAACTTGGAAGGCAAAGGCTGATAGAAGAAAGAAAAGAATAGAGAGCAGAGATAAGAAAGAAAATAAGGCTGACTTGATTAAGTCAGCCTTAATGCCCAAATTAATCATGTATATGAATATACCCAAGTGACCTCAATATGCTTGGGTATACATGTCAATTTGGGCCTTATTTATGTCATTATTCGCAATGATAAAACTCTGCGAAGATGACGCGTTTTTCGCTCTGTTTTAACCGCATCTGGAACATAAGCACGGTTTGAGCGACCTTCAAAATCTAACCCAATGTCTTTCAACAAATGAGTATTGAGTGCTGGTAAATGATAACCCTGACGACGCATGAGACGCTGCCACTGTCTTGTCTCACGTTTCAAGTCTGCGTGTAATAAAATGGCTGCTAACTTTACATAAATTGAATGACGCATTGTGTTCCCCAAATCAAAAAGATCTCTTGAACTGGAAAAGTAGAGCATGAATAAGGGAAAAACGCCGATAACCGAGCTGCTACTTTCCGCAGCCCAGTAAATAATAAGGTAGGTTACGGATTAATTATGTTTTGTGAGTTGTGCTGGCTAAAATCAAGCATCAAACACGTAATGGATAGAGATACCGTACTGCATAAAACATTAACATCATCGTATTTCATTCTGTACCTCCTAATAATTAATCTGTAATATGAATATAACTCAATAAGTTACAATTAAATTGTAATTAATCGTAACCAATTATCAAACCTTTTTTCTGACTTTAAATAAAAACGAACAAATACACCAAAATAAACCAAACCAATACTTACAATTAAAAACATTCAACCGAAATATAGCTCAGCTATCGAGCTTTATTATGTATACCCAAGTGATTTATCTTTTTAAGAAAAAATGACCTATTCATCAATGAGACCATGTTTGTTCAATAACCGATACATGGTTGCTCGTGATATCTCAAGCTCCCTTGCAGCATTAGACACTTGGCCACTATGTGACTCTAACACAAGGACTAATGCATCTCGCTCGCTCTTTTCGCGAATCAACTTTAAGCTCCGCTTACTCTCTTCACATTTGGGTAAATCCAAATGGTGTTCTTCAATCATTACGTCATCGCACAGAAGCACTGCTCTTCTCACCTGATTGAGCAACTCTCGCACATTGCCAGGCCATGTATAACGTATCATCGCTTTTAACGCGTCTTCAGAAAAACTTTTGGCCTGCGAATGGTATTCTTTAGAAAAATCATATAGGAAAGAACTTGCCAGTAGACCGATGTCATCTGGACGGTCTTTTAAACTTGGGACATTGATTCGCATAACACTGATATGATGATAAAGCTCCTCGTTAAAATCCCCTTCTAATAACGCTTTTTCGATATCCGAAGTGTTGGTCACCAATATACGAACATTACTACTTTTTATCCCATCAAGCGTTTCAATGCTGTTTTCTTGTAAAAACCTCAAAAGATTCTGCTGCTGCTGTTTGGATATCATGAGGATATCATTAAACAGCACGGTTCCTCCTTCCGCTTGCTCTAAAATACAAGGGCCGTTTTCTGCTTCAGAACCGATGCCAAAGACTTCCATCTGAAAACGTTGTTCATTGAGTGTACGGCAACTGATAGAGAAAAAGGGCTGGTGCGCTCGAGATGACGCTTTATGAATGGCTCTGGCAACGGTCTCTTTGCCCACACCGTTCTCACCGTGAAGAAATACGCCTACATCAGTGGGTCCAATACGCTTGATTTGTTCGCGTAATTGCTTGATAGGCACAGATTCTCCTGCCAATCCCATATCACCTTGATTACCTAAACTTGGCCAAACTTTTTTCTCAAGTTTTAACATACCAAGCTGATGCCCAATGGTACTCAGCAGTTGCGCATCAGGGATTGGAGCAGTAAAAAAATCGATACAAAAGTTAACAATAAATTGGCACGTTGTATCACTACCAAGTTGTAGCTCTTTGATGAGTGCAAGCCAACGTACGTATTTATGAGAGCTGACTAAACTCGCGAGCCCATTGAGGCTGAATTCATCATGACTAAGATCAACAATACCAATACAAGGGCTGAATTCTTCGAGTAATGCATTAGCTTGACGTAAATCACCGACCTGGTGGCATTGCCAACCCGCTTTTTCTAAAACAGACAACCATGATGCGTAAGTCCCTCCAATGACGATAATCACGCCAGGTTTAGAATCCATCTTAAACTGCTCTACCATTCACAAACCCTTATTCAATATTGAAAATTGTTCGCCCTTATCGAACGAATTCACCGTCTTATGCATGCTTTCTGACACTCGAACCAGAAAACAGCTTGAAGCACAATGATTTGGTTAAAGGCGGAGGTTTGCCCTTAATGACCAAATCTTCCAACGAAATAGTTTGATTACTTGGTACATTCCTCTAAATCAATCTTGTTCCGCAGTCTCAATATTAAGACTACTCAATAAATTACAATTTAGCTAATAGTAATTTTACAATATCATCATTAAGAGTGGTCAACGCTATGAAGCGTGGGATTTTTTAACAAAAAAACCACCCGCAGGTGGTTTTCTTGATGCAAAGCAACGGGCCCGTTATTAAGCTTGAGGTCTCATCGCAGGGAACAAAATAACATCACGAATAGTATGTGTATTAGTTAACAACATAACTAAACGGTCAATACCAATTCCTTGACCAGCCGTCGGTGGAAGGCCATGCTCTAGTGCTGTAATGTAATCCGCATCGTAGAACATTGCTTCATCATCACCCGATTCTTTTGCTTCAACTTGAGCTTTAAAGCGTGCATCTTGGTCTTCCGCATCATTCAGTTCCGAGAAGCCATTAGCAACTTCACGACCACCAATGAAAAACTCAAAGCGATCGGTAAAGAATGGGTTGTCATCTGAGCGACGTGCTAATGGTGAGATATCTGCAGGGTAGCCCGTAATGAACGTTGGTTGGATCAGTTTTGGCTCTGCGGTTTCACCAAAGATTTCCTCAAGCAACTGACCACATGTCCAGAATGTTTCCACTTCAACATGAACAGACTTAGCAATCGAAACCATAAGATCACGGTCCTGTAAATCTTCTTCTGTAAGTGCTTGAATCTGTGTATGCTCTGGATTGTAATGTTTGATCGCTTCAAACATGCTCATACGTGTGTAAGTGCCACCAAACTCAACCGTTTCATCACCATAAGGCATCGCCGTAGAGCCTAGTACTTCTTGAGCCACTGAACTTAGCATTTCTTCCGTCAAATCCATAAGATCATTGAAATCTGCATACGCCATGTAGAATTCCATCATCGTAAATTCTGGGTTATGACGAGGCGACAATCCTTCATTACGGAAGTTACGGTTAATTTCAAATACTCGGTCAAAGCCACCAACAACAAGACGCTTCAAGTAAAGCTCAGGCGCTATACGCAAGTACATTGGCATATCTAACGCGTTGTGATGAGTGATAAATGGTCGTGCACTTGCACCGCCAGGGATCACATGCATCATTGGCGTTTCAACTTCCATAAACTGCTTGTTCGTCATAAAGTTACGGATTGCAGACATAACTTTTGAACGTACAACAAATGCATTACGTGAGTCTTCATTAACAATCAGATCGATATAACGTTGACGGTAACGCATCTCTTGATCAGTAAGGCCGTGGAATTTTTCTGGCAATGGACGAAGCGCTTTGGTTAACAGTTCATATTGCTCCATGTTGACATAAAGGTCGCCTTTACCTGACTTATGCAAAGCACCTTTCACACCAATGATATCGCCAATATCAAGACCGTGGTATTGCTCTTTCAATACTTTTTGCACGGCTTTATCTGCGTATGCTTGAATACGGCCAGACGTTTCTTGAATCACAAGAAATGGACCACGCTTTGCCATAACACGGCCTGCAATCGCAACCGTGTGGTTCAGTTCTTCTAACTCTTCTTTCGTCTTTTCACCGAACTCTTTTTGTAGATCGCCCGCTAGTGCATCACGGCGGAAATCATTTGGGTGGCCGTTAGCTTTGCAGCTCTTACGGATTTCATCCAGTTTTGCGCGGCGTTCAGCAATTAGCTTGTTTTCTTCAGGTGAAGAGGCTTCTTGTACAGTGTCGTTTTGAACAGCATCAGTCATTTTCGATGTATCCTGTTTTGTCGGTGAAAAGCGCTATAGCCCAGATTTAAGGCTAGCTTCAATAAATTTATCCAAATCGCCATCAAGTACCGCTTGCGTGTTGCGGTTTTCAATGCCGGTACGGAGGTCTTTGATTCGAGAATCATCTAAGACGTAAGAGCGAATCTGGCTGCCCCAACCAATATCAGATTTAGCGTCTTCATTGGCTTGTTTCTCTGCATTTTGTTTTTGCAGTTCAAGTTCAAAAAGCTTTGCTCTAAGCTGCTTCATTGCTTGATCTTTGTTTTTGTGCTGAGAACGATCGTTTTGACATTGCACGACCGTATTGGTTGGAACGTGGGTAATACGTACTGCTGATTCCGTCGTGTTTACGTGCTGACCACCTGCGCCTGAAGCTCGGTAAACGTCAATACGTAAGTCTGAAGGGTTGATATCAATATCAATGTTTTCATCAATCTCTGGGTAGATAAACGCAGAAGCAAATGAGGTATGACGACGGCCGCCCGAATCAAATGGAGATTTACGAACAAGACGATGAACCCCAGTTTCTGTACGCAACCAGCCGTAAGCATATTCACCAGAAATCTTAACCGTTGCACCTTTTAAGCCAGCAACCTCGCCCTCAGAGACTTCGATCACTTCGGTTTTGAAGCCTTTCGCTTCTGCCCAACGTAGATACATACGCAGCAGCATGTTGGTCCAGTCTTGAGCTTCTGTACCACCCGAGCCAGCTTGCAAGTCAATGTAACAATCAGAGCTATCGTGATCGCCAGAGAACATACGGCGGAATTCAAGCTGCTCTAGCTTATTTTCCAACTCGACAAGCTCAGGATCGATTTCGTCAAAGGTTTCTTGATCTTCTTCTTCAACAGCGAGTTCGAGAAGACCTTCAACATCTTCTACGCCTTGTTCAAGTTGATCAATGGTTTCAACAACGGCTTCTAGTGATGCACGCTCTTTACCTAGCGCTTGTGCACGCTCAGGTTCGTTCCATACATCCGGTTGTTCAAGTTCTGCGTTTACTTCTTCTAGACGCTCTTTTTTGGCGTCATAGTCAAAGATACCCCCTCAGGACATTCGTGCGCTCAGACACGTCCTGAAGACGGTTTTTTATTGGATTAATTTCAAACATGTTGGCTCAACACTTTAGAGTAGAATTTAACCGAGAAATTCTACTGAAAAATGTGATAGAGATACAGGAAAATTTCGGTAAGAAGCCAGATTCCTTTTCAGTAGAAGGTAGTTCGTTCTAGCTCTTACCAAAAATAGCGTTCGACAATTGCCGCTTCCTCGACATCACACCCCACATCACTGACTGTGATACGGAGGCTATTTGGCTTCAATATGTTCGATCATGAGCTGTAATGACTGGTTACCTCGGAATTCATTCACATCTAATTTGTAAGCAAGACGCACCGTCTTCACTGACGCATCAGGCCAACGACGTAAATCAACATTGAAGGCAATACCATCAATCATGACATTCGTTGGGTGACCTTTATGCAGGGGCTCTAGCATTAACTTGAGATGTTTCTCACCAACTAACTTTTGGTGTAATACTTTAAATTCACCATCAAAGATCGGCTCAGGAAACGCTTGACCAAAAGGACCACCAGCTCTCAGCTGCTCTGCAACATGCATAGAAAACTCTTCTGGTTTTAACTCACCATCCGACAAAATAATACCTTGCAGCGCTTGCTCTCCCAGCTCTTGTTTCACCACTTGATCAAACAAACGACTGAACTGGTCAAAATCTTGCTCGTTAATCGTCAACCCCGCAGCCATTGCATGACCACCAAACTTAATAATTAAGCCCGGGTGCTGAGTATCGATAAGATCCAAAGCATCACGCATATGCAGACCAGGAATAGAACGGCAAGAGCCTTTAATCGTTCCTCCCCCACCATCCGCAAATGCAATTACGGGACGATGAAACTTATCTTTAATCCGAGACGCTAAAATGCCAATTACCCCTTGATGCCAGTCTCGTTGAAACAAGGCTAAACCATATGGGAGTTCACTATTTTCGCCAAACTGAAGACGCTCACAAAAAGCCATCGCTTCTTGTTTCATTCCTTCTTCAATCTCTTTACGAGTTTGATTTAAGCCATCAAGTTCACTGGCCATACGGCGCGCAGCATGGATGTTATTGCACATTAACAACTCAACACCAAAAGACATATCATCGAGACGACCTGCGGCATTAATGCGCGGCCCAAGAGCAAAACCAAAATCAGCGGCAACCAAACGACGTGCATCACGCTTGGCGATTTCAATTAATGCTTGAATACCCGGGCGAGCCTTACCTGCTCGGATGCGCTGTAATCCTTGGTGTACCAAAATACGGTTATTTTCATCCAATGGCACAACATCTGCGACAGTACCAAGCGCAACAAGGTCAATCAGTTCCATTAGTTTAGGCTCTTGCATCCTTTGCTGTATAAACCAATTTTGCTGACGCATATGCACGCACAAAGCCATCATTAGATAAAACGCCACACCAACGCCTGCTAATGCTTTAGAAGGGAAAGCACAAGTGTCTAAATTGGGATTTACCATCGCATCCACATCAGGTAAAACCTGACCGGGTAAGTGATGGTCAGTGACCAAGACGGTAATCCCGTTGTCTTTTGCGTAGCGAACACCCTCGATAGAAGACACACCATTATCAACGGTCATGATCATTTCAGCACCGAGCTCTAAAGCTTGATCGACCACCTCAGGACTCAGACCGTAACCGTCTTCAAAGCGATTGGGGACAAGGTAATCGACATTACGACTGCCCAGCATACGCAGTGCTAAAACCGATAAGGCTGAGCTCGTTGCACCATCAGCGTCAAAATCGCCAACCACGATAATTCGTTGCTGTTGATTAATTGCCTGAAACAAAAGTTCTACCGCTCGCTCAATACCACCAAGTTTTTGGTAAGAGTGCAAACCACGTGCGGAAGTTTCGAGCTGCTTAATATCGTGAATACCACGATTGATATAAACACGTTTTAAAAGCGGAGAAATGGAGTCAGGAAGAAGAGAGAGGTCCGCTTCAGGGCGTCGTTGAATTTCTATCATATTGCAAGAGAGCCAGTCATTAAACTGGCTCTGCTCCTTAAAGGATTATTTTTGTTCTAAGCGCTTGATCAACTGTGCTGGTGGCAAGAAGCCGCCAACCAACTCACCACTTGGCAAGAAAATCGCTGGAGTACCAGAAATACCTAGCTCTTGACCCAGTTGGTAATGAGATTGAATCGTCTGCTTACATTGCTCAAGATCTTTACTTGGCGTGTCGAATTTACGATCAACTTTAGCATTATGGATCGCAGATTTCGGATCTTCAGCACACCAGATAGTTGCCATTTGCTCAGCAACAGAACCTGTTGCACCCTGACGAGGATAAGCCATGTAACGTACTGTGATACCTAAATCATTGTATCCTTGCATCTGGTTGTGTAGACGAACACAGTAGCCACAAGTGATGTCAGTGAAAACTGTTATAACGTATTTCTCGTTATCAGCTTTGTATTCGATAACAGAATCGGAAAACTTAGCGATCTTTTCTGCATTAATCGGCGCTTGACGCTCAGCAAGAACATCTTTGTAACCACCATTTTCATCCAGCGCGTAAAGTGTACCTGCGATAAAATGTTTGCCGTCTGGCGATGAAAAAAGCACTCCACCGTTGGTTTGAACTTCCATTAATCCGTCTATATCGGATGGCTGAATGTTCAAGATAGACACACCTAACTTAGAAAGCTGGGTTCTAAGTTCAGATTGATCTGACGTTTGTTTCGCCGCTGGTGCAGCTTGCTGTGTAGAAGCCGCTTGCTGGACAGGCGCTTCTGTGGTTACTTTTTCTTCTTCAGTACCGCAGGCGCTAATGAGAAGCGGTAAAGACATTAAAGTTAGTCGGCGTAATACGCTCATTAAATTCACCTTAAAATAAGTTGTTATTGTAAATGGGCTACTGAGGCAGCGGTCATCATTATGCTCTTGGGTGATGCTGACTGTGGATCTGCTTGAGTCGCTCAGTCGCTACATGAGTATAAATTTGTGTTGTCGATAAGTCACTATGTCCTAACAACATCTGTACGACTCTTAGATCGGCCCCATAGTTCAATAAATGCGTCGCAAAAGCATGACGTAAAACATGTGGAGACAGATTATCCGTATCGATGCCCGCTATAACAGCATAGTACTTAATACGGTGCCAAAATGTTTGCCGTGTCATTTGTCTGGCGCGCTTACTAGGAAAAACAACGTCTGAGGTCGTCTCACCTAACAGTGTTGGTCGCCCCTGCTGCATAAATTGTTCAACCCAATCAATGGCATTCTCGCCCATAGGTACTAGTCGCTCTTTGCCACCTTTACCAATAATCCTCACCACGCCTTGACGCAAGCTGATGTTTTCCATCGTCAAACTGACCAATTCCGTAACACGAAGTCCTGTCGCATAGAGCAGCTCCAACATCGCTTTATCACGCAGTTCAATTGCATCATTTGGATCTGGCGCATTGAGCAAAGCTTCCACATCCTCTTCTGAGATATCTTTGGGTAATCGCTTGGGTAACTTAGGGTTGACGAGCAATGCACTGGGATCGTCTACACGCATTTTTTCACGGTGTAAGTATTGGAAAAGACTTCGAATCGCCGACATCATCCTCGCTCGTGATGTTTGTTTATAATCATTATCCATCAGGTAATTTTGAAATTCTTGTAGACCTGATAAGCTAATGAAGTCGAGTCGATAATTGTTCTCTTCCATCCAAATAAGTAATTTTACGGTGTCGTTTCGGTAAGATGCCATGGTATTTTCAGATAAGCCACGCTCCATCCACACCGAATCTAAGAACCGTTCAATAATGGCTAAATCTTGTTGATTGACCACAGGCTGTGAAGTCATACATCTTTCCTTATCCGTTTAACTATTCAACAGACCCAAATCATGTCTCTAATCGATAACATCACTTGGCTTCACGTATCGTGTGAGATTAAGGCACCAACCGAGGCAATACCATAAAAAATCACTCCAATTCATATATACGCTGCAACTTTCTCCAATTTATGGGTAGAATCGACCATAACAGCAATATGAAAGTGATGAATAAATGAAAATTGGACTCTTTTACGGCTCCACCACTTGCTATACCGAAATGGCGGCCGAGAAAATTCGCAATATCATTGGCGCCGATCTCGTCGATATTCACAATGTGAAGGAAACTTCTTTATCGCTGATGGCGGACTACGACCTGCTTCTACTCGGCATTTCCACTTGGGATTTTGGCGAGATTCAAGAAGATTGGAATGAGATTTGGCAAGATATCGCCACCACACCGTTAAAAAACAAAGTCGTCGCACTATTTGGTCTTGGTGACCAAGAGGGTTATGGCGAATGGTACTTAGATGCCATGGGCCTCTTGCATGATGAGCTGAAAATAACAGGCGCTAAGTTTATTGGCTACTGGCCGAATCAAGGCTATCAATTTGAGGCATCTAAAGCGCTCACTGAAGACGGTAAACAGTTCGTAGGGTTAGCTTTAGATGAAGACTCTCAATATGAGCTGAGTGACGAAAGAATTGAGCAATGGTGTGAGCAGGTCTTAGTTGAGTTCCACGACACGCTATAGCAAGGTCATCAAGTAGCTCCCCACCCAACACTAAAAAGCCCGAAGTCTTCACTTCGGGCTTTTCTATTATTCAACTATTCAGCGACTTTAGAATTCTTTGTCCACTTTTTCTTTAACCTTACTTCAGATGGGTCAACTTTCTTCAACCTATCTTCAGATGGCTTAGCAACAAAGAACATAGCGATGATTGCAACGAACGTAGGCAGCACCCAGCCCATGCCATAACTCGATAACGGAATCATATCAAGTTTAGACATATTAAAGCCTGCAACCTTAGCCGCATCAATCAGAGCGAATAAGAAAGAGACCAATAGTACACAGCGGTATGCCATTTCAGGGTTTGGCAATTTACTACGCAGGAAAGTCAACGCAACTAATGCAATCGCAACAGGATAAAGAGCAAAGAGTACTGGTACAGAAAGCGCAATCAGTTGAGCAAGGCCTACATTCGCGACGAGTGCGCACAATGAACCATTAATGATCACCCATTGTTTGTAAGAGATAGACGTTTTAGAACTAAAGAAGTCTGAACATGCCGACACTAAACCAATCGCAGTTGTTAAACACGCCAATAATACAATTACAGAAAGTACGATTTGACCGTATGAACCAAACAAAGCTTGGACATATAGGCTCAGAATGGCACTTCCGCCATCCGCTCCTGCGGCAATCGTTGAGCTCGTTGCTCCAAGGTAGAAGAGTGAGATATAAACAAAAGCGAGACCAGCAGCAGCGATACAACCCGCTAAGATTAAGTATTTTGTCGTTGCGCGACGCTCTGTAATACCTTTGCTACGAAGTGCATCAACCATGAGCATACCAAACATCAAAGATGCAAAGGTATCCATGGTGTTGTAACCTTCAAGGAAACCCTTAGTCAACGGTTGCGTTAGATACTCACCATGCGCAGGCATAAGTTGTCCCTGAGGGTCGATCAAGACAGCAATCGATAAAGAAATTAAACTGATGCACAACACAGGCGTTAGGATCTTACCAATAAGGTCAATCATACGCCCTTGGAACCAAGCAAACAGCATGGCAACAACAAAGAACAAGATTGAAAATGCCGTAAGGTGGGCTTGGTCAGCACCAGAAAAGAAAGGGCTAACAGCCGTTTCATAGGCAACAAGAGCAGTACGAGGCGCAGCAAATGCAGGGCCAATGATGACGAAGATCAATGCTGCCATCAATACTGAGACTTTCTGAGGTAAATCTTTAGTTAAGTGATCCCACGTTCCACCAGCAACAGCAATAGCAACGATGGTAATAAGAGGAAGACCTACCGCTGTTAATAAGAAACCTGACATGGCAGGCAACAAGTTTTCTCCTGCTAGCTGACCTGCTAGCGGCGGAAAAATGATATTGCCTGCTCCCAAAAAGAACGCAAACAGCATAAAGCCGACTGCGATAATATCTGTTAGTTTTAACGTCTGCTTCACAGATAACCCTTTATCTAATTTAATGAATGTTGTGTATGCATCGACCACTTTTTGTATACCAAAAGTAAATGGATACGACGTAGCTCAATCTATAAGTAATGCCGAATAATGACTAAACGCTCATCATTTGGCAACCTTTAAGAAAAAAACACCATATTAATTTACATTCAGAACAACAAAGCAGTGAATTTCACTGCAAATAAAAAACAGTCTAGTTCTTTATACTAACCAAAACCACATACAATTTAGCAACCAATAACACAAATATCCACACAATAAATTAACATCAGAGTAATGAACTACATTATCGGTGAAATATAAAATAATCATGAAGAAACCAGCGCATAAAAACAAAAGCTTCAGTTTTAAACAATTTACTATTCAAGCAGGAAACAGCGGTATGCCAGTCAGTACCGATGGCGTCATGCTTGGTGCATGGGTACAGTGTGCCGATAACAGTCATATACTCGATATTGGGACAGGGACAGGTTTACTGGCTTTAATGTGTGCACAGCGCTTTCCAGAAAGTCACATCACCGCTTTGGATATCGAACCCATTGCCATTGACGCTGCCAGATTAAACTGCTCTCATTCACTTTGGACAGAGCGCATTACGATTCTTCATAGGGATGTCTTGAGTTTTGAGCCCAAACATCGTTTCTCAACAATCATTTGTAACCCACCCTACTTCAATACCGGGCAATCCGCTCAACGAATCCAACGTGCCATTGCTCGCCATACTGAGACGCTTCCTCACAGTCACCTGCTCCATCGTTGCTATCAGCTCTTATCAGATGATGGAAAAGCAAATTTTGTCCTGCCTGTAACCGAAGGCAACCAGTTTATTGACATGGCTCGTGCTCAAGGATGGCATTTGTCACGCCTTTGTCGCGTGCAACCTTCAACCAAAAAGCCAGTTCATCGTTTATTAATTGAATTAACCAAACACGCTTGTGACACTCACGATACACAACTCATTATCCAAACAGAGACAGGCTACAGTGCAGACTTTATCCAGTTAACCCACGAGTTTTATCTGAAGATGTGAAATAAGATGTGATCCTTATCACCAATCACTTTATAATGCTCAACCATTTTATATTCTATGCTGCTTTTGCGAACCTATTAACCAAGCTTTGCTTGTGGAGAACTCATTGTGATCAGAACCTTTGCTGAACTTGATCTAGACCAAAACCTACTTGAAGCCATTGAAGAAATGGGCTACGAACGCCCTACTAAAATTCAAGCGGAAGCAATTCCACAAGCATTAGATGGGCGTGATATTTTGGCATCCGCACCAACAGGAACCGGTAAGACCGCCGCTTTCGTTCTGCCTGCTCTACAATATTTACAAGATTTTCCACGCAGAAAGCCTGGACCTGCAAGAATTCTGATCTTAACACCAACACGTGAACTCGCGATGCAAATTGCAGATCAAGCACGCGCACTGGCCAAAAATACCAAGCTGAATATTTTTACCATTACTGGTGGTGTCCAGTATCAAGAACATGCTGACATCCTTGCCACCACGCAAGATATCGTCGTCGCAACGCCAGGTCGTCTCCGTGAATACATCGATGCAGAGCGCTTTGATTGTCGTGCCATTGAGTGGCTAATTCTTGATGAAGCCGATCGCATGCTCGACATGGGCTTTGCTCCAACGGTGGATCGCCTTTCATCTGAATGTCGTTGGCGTAAGCAAACATTACTTTTCTCAGCCACTTTAGAAGGCAAAGGGGTAGAAGGCTTCACAGCAGACCTGCTCAACGAGCCTGCGGAAATCGATGCAAAATCACCATTACGTGAGCGTAAAAAGATTGCACAGTGGTATCACCGAGCAGATAACGCCGAGCATAAGCTTGAACTACTGAAACACATTATTACTCAGCAAGCTGAACGTACTATTGTCTTTTTGAAGACTCGTGAGCGCTTAGCTGAGCTTCGAGCTCAACTTGAAAGTGCTCAGATCCCATGTTCTTGGATTCAAGGCGAAATGCCGCAAGACCGTCGTAACAATGCCATTGCTCGTTTTCGTGAAGGTACCGTTAATGTTCTACTTGCAACAGACGTTGCTGCACGTGGCATCGACTTACCGAATGTCTCCCACGTTATCAACTACGATATGCCACGTACTGCTGACGTTTATCTTCACCGTATTGGCCGTACCGCACGTGCGGGTAAAAAAGGCAATGCCATCTCAATTGTAGAAGCACACGATCAACCTATGCTCGATCGTGTTGCCCGCTACGTAAAAGAAGATATCAAAGAAAGGTTTGTCAAAGAAATGCGTCCTAAACACAAAAAGCCAGTGTTTAAGAAGAAAAAGAAAAAAGACGACAAAAAGAAAACGACCAAAAAGAAAGTGATTAAGAAAAAGTAACTTTCTCTGATTTCTACCAAAAGAGCCGCTGGAGCGGCTCTTTTTTATATAAATTGATTACAGCTGATAGATAGGTAGTTTTTCTCGATCTTCAAATTAACCGGCATAAAAACCGGAGATAACCCCGGCTTAGTTTGATTTATGCAGCTTGGCGAATCATCAGCTCTGCTCTTCACGCTTGAAAACTAAATCTGTAGGAGTAGACTCTTCTTCTACAAAATAGTAACCCGCCGTATCAAATTTGGTCAGGTCTGCAACACTTTCAATACGATTTTCTATGATGTAGCGTGCCATCATGCCACGTGCTTTTTTCGCATAAAAACTGATAACCTTGTACTGACCGTTTTTACAATCTTTAAAGATCGGTGTGATCACTTGCGCATCTAAATTCTTTACTTTTACCGCTTTAAAATATTCATTCGAAGCAAGATTAATCAACACATTGTCACCTTGAGCTGCAATCGCTTCATTAAGTTTATCAGTGATCACATTACCCCAAAACTGATACAGGTTACTGCCTTTGTCGTTGGCCAGTTTTGTACCCATTTCAAGACGGTAAGGCTGCATAAGATCAAGCGGTTTAAGTAAACCATAAAGGCCTGACAACATGCGCAGATGATCTTGTGCATAGTCAAAATCAGTATCAGAAAGGGTTTCCGCTTCTAAACCTGTATACACATCACCTTTAAAAGCCAGAATCGCTTGACGTGAGTTTTCAGTAGTGAAAGTCTCACTCCACTCCTGAAAGCGCCCTACGTTCAAGTCAGCGATCTTATCACTGACTTTCATTAATGCGGCCACATCGGCAGGCGTCAATTCGCGACACACTTTGATCAGTGCTTTTGAATAATTGATTAGATCTGGCTGAGTAAACTTCTCAGTCACAAGCGGTGTTTCGTAATCAAGTGTTTTTGCCGGAGAAACTACGATAAGCATGACTTTCACTTCCCTAATTTTATTTTCCATTAGAGTACAAAAAAAGCCATGCATTGTCTGCATGGCTTTTTAAATTGTGTTGATAGCTTTCAACGATGACTAGAGTCTATTGAATCTGAATCAACTACTGTTCTTTTTTAGTGTTGTCCCAAATGCCTTCTTCTAGCTGAGATTTCAACTCAGGAAAATCATTGGCATCAAAAGTTGGTACCTTACCTTCACTGAGCTGACGATTGTAGTCTTTCGCCAGTTTAATCACGATACCAGACAATAACAGAATCGCGACTAAGTTTACTATCGCCATTAAGCCCATCGAGACATCCGCAAGAGACCAGACAACCGGTAAAGAAGCAAGTGCACCGAACATAACCATACCTAGAACAACAATACGGAAAATGCCTAAACCTGCTTTATGGTTATGCTCTAAGAAAATAAGGTTTGTCTCAGCATAAGAATAATTGGCAATGATCGAGGTAAATGCAAAGAAGAAGATGGCTATCGCAACGAAAATACCACCCCAATCACCAACCTGAGAGCTTAATGCACGTTGAGTCAATTCAATACCCGTCACTTCTGTAGCCTGCCCAACGTATTCACCAGACATCAGGATAATAGCAACCGTCGCAGAACAAATAACGATTGTATCCATGAAAACACCAAGCATTTGTACGTAACCCTGCGATGCTGGATGCGGTGGGTAAGGCGTAGCAGAAGCTGCTGCGTTCGGTGCAGAACCCATACCCGCTTCATTAGAGAAAAGACCACGTTTGATACCATTGATCATAGCTTGTGCAATCGCATAGCCTAGACCACCCGCTGCCGCTTCTTGCAGACCAAACGCGCTCTTGAAGATAAGCATCAGTACATCTGGCAACTTTTCTAGGTTAGACAGCATGATGAACATAGCAAGAGCAAGATAAGCCAAAGCCATCACTGGTACAACCAACTCTGCTACTTTAGCAATACGCTTAATGCCACCAAAAATCACAATAGAAGACAATGCAACAACCGCAATACCAACATAAAGTGAATCCCAACCAAATGCATTATGCATCGCGTTGGCAATAGAGTTCGCTTGTACCGCGTTAAATACTAGCCCGAAAGCAATGATTAGGAAGATAGAGAACAGGATGCCCATCCAGCGCATTCCTAATCCTTTTTCCATGTAATAAGCTGGACCACCACGGTAGTTGCCATCATCATCTTTGGTTTTGTATAACTGTGCAAGAGTACTTTCTGCAAAAGAGGTAGCCATACCAAGCATAGCGATCAACCACATCCAGAATACAGCACCAGGGCCGCCTGCAGTCAAAGCAACCGCAACCCCAGCCATATTTCCTGTTCCTACGCGAGCAGCAAGACTAGTACAAAGTGCTTGAAAAGAAGAAATACCAGCTTTGTCTGCTTTACGGCTGTTTTTAAGTACCGAGAACATGTGGCCAAAATGACGGAACTGGATGAAACCCAAACGTACCGTGAAATATATTCCTACACCTACAAGGAGATAAACCAGAATCGAGCCCCAAAGGAGGTCGTTCATCAAATTGATTAAGTCTGTCATGTGTTCCTCAAAGATTGGCGCTGGTCTTTGCTTCCATGCCATCCACTAGATTGCTTGCTAACTGTCAAAGTGTATTAGCTTATGAATAATGTTTATAGGGCAATCTAGAATCGTAAATGTCGCTTCATGCATCCATCTTACGTACCAGCGTATTTTTGACTGGCGGATAATGCAGCCTCGACAAGTAAAAATCAATATGCAAAATTCTGCATATTTGGGTTGTTTTTCACTATAACATCACTAAAAGTTAACATGAACAACAACATTAAGTGGTACTTCTTGCAACATACCACCTGTTAGGTTGAGACATTTATTCGTGATTATTACTATCAAGGTGTTCAATCATAAATCAATAACAAACCGAGTGATGACAAGGGATCACCTCACGTCATCGATACTTTTTCAGTCGACGATTAGCCCCTTATCATGCTCATTCATGGCAGGTAAGGTCACTCTTCAAAACTCAGCAAAAAGCGCACCACCTCATTAACATTGTCGATAATACCATTTAATCGTTTTTGTGAGCCCGTTCGGTTATTTTTAATTCAACATCATCATACAGAACGTGATACCTATTGGATAATATGCATAAAAGTGTCATATTTCCGACACAAATGAGAAATACATCATAGCTATGATTCTCCTGAGTATGGTACTTAACATGCGATAAAGGACTTCAACTAAATTAGGGTATAGGTGGCTTATGGAAGGCTTTCAACTCGACAACATCTTCAATCTTGATATCCCATTAACACCAAAAGTGCGGGCAAAACCAGTCAAACGTAAATGGCGAGAAATCGAAGCAATGAACGACCGACGTAGTTTACTCAAAGAACTGCAAGAGCTCGATGCTTGCTATGACATCACTCTAGAAGATATCAAGCTGTAAGAATCAGTGTGACTCGATATACCCAAGTAACTTCAAAATGCCGTGTTCAACGACACGACCTTTGGAGAGCATATCACTTGGGTATAGAAGTATTTATGGCGTCATTGGAAGGTGCCAATTTATCTCGGTTTTACCTTGTTGAGCCAGCAGTTGATTAGTCTGAGAAAAATGCTGACAGCCAAAAAAGCCACGATGGGCAGATAATGGTGAAGGATGTGGCGCCGTCAACACATGATGCCGAGTTCGATCAATAAACTGACCTTTCTTTTGAGCATGTGCGCCCCATAACAAGAACACAACTCCTTGCTGATGCAGATTAATCGCTGCAATGACACGATCTGTAAATGTTTCCCAACCCGTTTTCGAATGTGAGTGTGCTTTTCCTTGCTCAACGGTTAACACAGTATTTAACAATAGCACTCCTTGCTCAGCCCAATGTTGTAAAAATCCATGAGCTGGAATCTGAAAACCCTCAATATCTTGTGCTAACTCTTTGTACATATTTACTAATGAAGGGGGTGTTTTTATCCCCGGAAGTACAGAGAAGCATAAGCCGTGAGCCTGATCAGGCCCATGATAGGGATCTTGTCCTAAGATCACGACTTTGACATCGTTAAATTCTGTCAGCCGAAAAGCATTAAAGATATCTTTTGCTGGAGGGAACACCACTTTACCCGCTTTTCGCTCTGCTTCAACGAAGTTTATGGTGTCAACAAAATACGGTTGTTGTTTTTCATGGCCAATCACGTCGTGCCAAGTTGTGGACTCAAGCATGCTGCATTCCTAAAAGTAAGATTTGCCTTCATTCTAACGATCAATAATCAAACAAACAAAAACTTACCTTAAGATAGTGACCCACTTTCACGCTAAAACGATTTTCAATTCACCCCAATAACAGCGTCAAAACCACAGAGAGGATGATTCACTATTATCGCTCCTCCATCACTGAGCTCAGGCAAACTCTAATATCGTTGTGGTGTTCGAAAATGGCCCTGACCAGAAATGTGACGGTTGGGGATCGGGAAGCGTCGCACGCTTTGGCTTAGATAAAGTGATGGGGAGTAATGATATTGAGCCATAAGTTATCCTGTATAAAAAATAGTATATACCCAAGTGACCTCAAGAAGCTTGGGTATAAGAAACGGCTCTATTTCATTTATGCTGGGACTGCTTCTAAATGAAAGTTGCGTAACATATTGATTTCATGTTGCCATAGTTCAGGTTCAATGGTCTCTAAAATCAAAGGAATACCATCGAAACGGGGGTCTTTAGCAATATATTCAAAGCATGCCCAACCAATTTGTCCTTTACCTAGTGACTCATGGCGGTCAACTCGGCTTGCAAGCGCGACTTTTGAGTCATTAATATGCATTGCTTTGAGGTAATTCATTCCTACAACATGATCAAACTCTGCAAACGTCCGTTCACAATCTTCCTTCGTACGCAGGTCGTAGCCCGCACTGAAAGTATGGCAAGTATCAAGACATACGCCAACACGAGTTTTATCTTCAACTTGAGCAATAATGTCAGCCAGATGTTCAAACTTCCAACCTAAATTACTTCCTTGACCAGCTGTATTCTCAATCACTGCAATCACATCAGGTACCGCTTGATGAGCAAGATTTATTGAGTGTGCAATTGTCGTCAAACATTGCTGTTCAGAGATTTGTTTTAAGTGGCTGCCCGGATGAAAATTCAATAGCTTTAGGCCCAGTTGATGACAACGTTGCATTTCATCAATAAACGCCAAACGCGACTTTTGTAATTTTTCCTCATCCGGAGCGCCTAAGTTGATCAAATAAGAATCATGAGGAAGAATATGCTCAGCACAAAACCCCAATCTATGGCAGTTTTCTTTAAAAGTTTTAATGATTTTCTCTTCTAAAGGTTTTGCCACCCACTGTCGCTGATTCTTTGTAAAAAGAGCGAAAGCATTGGCACCAATCGCATGAGCCCGAAGTGGCGCTTGATCCACACCACCAGCAGCGGAAACATGGACTCCAATAAATTTATTTCCAAACTTGTTTTTCATTTTGGCGTTTCATGAGTTGAATAAAGATTGCAGGGTAATTAAAGAGAGCGCACTCAAAGATGCTTGTGCAGTAAATAGTGACGCAATTATACCCAAGTAACCTCAAGATGCTGTGTTCAGCGAGATGACCTTAACTTTCAGGCGAGGCAACGATTCGAAGATATAGTCGTTCTACATTGAGAATCGTTAACAAAGCCTGAGAGTTAAGGCCGCTCGCCCTTTGGGAGCGTGTCACTGAGCCGACTTCTTGCGTCAGACAACCGTTCTTCTTACAAAAATAAGAAAGAGCCTGCTATTCCGCTTCGTTGTCTTCCTTGAATTCGACTCAGTGACCTCGCTCTGAATCAAGCATCTTGAGGTCACTTGGGTATATACCGTTTTATCGAACATATATCGACACGCATATATTTAGGACAATGTTCATACCCTTGCGACTCTTTGACAGTCTTTTGATTTGAAGCAATAAATTCTCCTGTTCAAAAGTATACTGTTTGGTTATTGCTTGATCTAAATCAACATAAAGACTAGGGATATTGACTATATAATAAGCCGCTCAGCAACGGTTCAAAATGAACATCAACAACGACCATTAGATGATCTAGGAGAGAGTGATGATCCAAGGTATTCAAATTACAAAAGCAGCGAATGACAATCTATTAAACTCGATCTGGCTAATTGACAACGAAAAGAACGAAGCGCGTTGTGTAGCTGGAGCAACAGGCTATGAAAACGAGCAAGTAATCACTATCAGTGACCTAGGTGAATACGAAAGCCGCGAAGTCGCCATTGAAACAGCGCCTCGTATTGAAGGTGGACAACACTTGAACGTCAACGTTCTTAAGCGTGAAACACTAGAAGATGCTGTTGCACACCCTGAAAACTACCCTCAGTTGACTATTCGTGTTTCTGGCTACGCTGTACGTTTTAACTCGCTCACTCCAGAGCAACAACGTGACGTAATTGCTCGTACTTTTACTGAGTCTTTATAAGTTAGATGATTTGAGTCACCTTAACAGAGACTTAAATACCATAAACGGCGCTGTGTAAGCGCCGTTTTTTATCATGGTTCACATGAAAAAGAAAAGTAGAGACTCCCGTTTTCATTTTCACTTTAACTTTCATTTATCAGCGAAGTTTGTTGCTGTCTCATTCAGCGAGCAGTTAAGTCACGCAGCGGACAGTTAAACCACCCAGCTGGCAGTTAAGCAACTATAAACGCACACCGTTAACTGGCTATGGCTATTGCACTCGACGTAACACTGATTTCAGTGCTTGAAAATCTGCATCTAGATTTTCAGATAGCAATTCCATCGCAGCATGTTTCGCAAGTGGAGCTGGAAGTTCGATGTCCGTTTGCAGAATATCATCCACCACTTCTTTGAATTTCGCCGGATGCGCTGTACACAAGAATAAGCCTGTTTCACCCTCTTGCAATTGCTCTTCTAGTACACGGTATGCTATCGCACCATGTGGTTCACATAGATAGCCCAATGCATACAAATCTTTCACTGACTGAGCACTTTGCTGATCTGAAACAGCACCTTTACCTAGCGTCTCTAAGCCCCACTCTTTCACTCGACACAGCTCTTCGATTCGAGGCCAGTTATTGGGCTGACTGACATCCATAGCATTAGAAGTCGTCGCGACGGTTGGTTTTGGCTCCCATTGACCGGTTTCTAAGTAACGTGGCACAGTGTCATTAGCATTCGTAGCAGCAATAAAGCGCTTAATGGGCAAGCCCAATGCTTTTGCCAGAAGGCCTGCGGTTAAATTACCAAAGTTACCACTTGGAACCGAAACCACTAAATTTTCACGTTGTTGTTTACTCATTTGCGCGGCGGCTTCAAAGTAGTAGCAGATCTGTGCCATTAAGCGGCTAATATTGATTGAGTTGGCCGAGTTTAGGCCGATCTCTTCACGCAGTGCGCCATCATCAAAAGCCTGTTTAACCAGTGCCTGACAAGCATCAAAGTCACCGTTAATCGCCACCGTGTGAATGTTCTTGCCTAATGTACAGAACAGCTTCTCTTGCAGTGGACTGATTTTGCCTTTTGGATAAAGAATCACAACATTGATGTCTTCCATGCCGTAAAAAGCATGAGCAACAGCAGCACCAGTGTCCCCAGACGTCGCTGTCAGAATTGTGATTTTGCCACCGTCCGAAACAGCCGCAAGGGATTGCGCCATAAAGCGGCCACCAAAGTCTTTAAACGCAAGGGTTGGCCCGTGGAATAGCTCTAGTGCATAAATGCCTTCTTTCACCGGACGAATGGGAGCCGGAAATTGGAATGCGGCGTCAACGAGAGCATTCACCTGTTCTTGTGCCAACTCATCACCAATCAATGCTGACAAAATCTTGGTACTGCGAGAAACAAAGTCTTCTGCAAGTAATGCATCAATATCTTCAAATACAGGTAATTCCGCAGGAAAAAATAGACCTTGGTTACGACCTAACCCTTGGCGAACGGCTTGGCCAAAGGAAACTTGTTCATCATTTTCTTTTATATTGTAAAGCTTCATAGCTCACTTCCTGTTACTTTTGATCCTTGTTTATCTAGACGACAAACATGGACGAATCCTTGTTCATTTTGTACATAATTCTGCTCTAACCAGCGAGCCACTCGCTCAGCAACGTCTTTTTCTTTACAGATACTAAACAACGTCGGACCACTACCAGAGATCCCAGTAGCAAGGGCACCTGCAGAGGTGGCATATTGACGAGCGTCGGCAAAACCTGGCAATAATTTCTCACGATAAGGTTCTGCGATCACGTCTTTAATCATTTTGGCAGCGAGCTCTGGTTGGCCAGAATGACACGCATGAATAAAGCCTGCAAGGTGACGACCATGCGCAATGATATCTTGTCGACGATATTGTGCCGGAAGGATCTCACGAGCCTCCGCGGTTGAGACCTTAATACCTGGATACGCCATCACCCAGTACCAATCATCAAAGCCGGGGACTTCTTGACTTATCACACCCAACTCTTCGAGGATTAATTGCACACCGCCGAGATAGCAAGGCGCCACATTATCATAGTGAACACCGCCAGAGATCTTACCTTCCATCTCTCCCATTAGTGCTAATAGTTCCGTTTCACTTAACACTTGTCCATGAAAGCGATTCAGTGCATCAAGAGCAGCCACGATAGAACATGCACTCGAGCCCAAGCCAGAACCAATCGGCATGTTTTTTTCTAGTGTCATTTCTAGCGGCTTGAGTTCCACACCCTTTTTTTTCAGCTCACGTGCAAACACCAGCCAGCAATCATAGACAATATTTTCTTTTGGTTCCTTGGGTAGCTTATCAACAAATTTGCCTGCAGTGTTTAACCGGAAAGACTCACTGCCTGCTTTCACACGTACCCTATCTCCCAATAAAGAGCCATCAATGGGAGAAACTGCCGCTCCTAATACATCAAAACCAACGCTTACATTACCAATTGATGCTGGTGCATAAACCACCACATCCATATCACCTGCGCTCATTGTCGTTTATACCCCTAGTTTCCAACCTAAAGTTCGCATTACATCAGAGAAAACACCAGCCGCCGTTACTTCTGTACCTGCACCATATCCACGAAGAACCAACGGAATTGGCTGGTAGTAACGACTGTAGAATGCCAGGGCATTTTCACCGTCTTTTATCTTAAACATGGGATCATTTTCATCCACTGCAGTCATACGTACCGCACATTTACCATCCATGATTTCACCGACATAACGCAGGACTTTGCCCTCTTCTGCTGCTTGAGTAGAGAGTGCTTTAAAGTAATCATCCGCTTCCGGTAAACGAGCCATGAACTGCTCAACACTTCCTGAAGCATCAAAGCCTGGTGGTAGCGCAGCCTCAACAACCACATCTTCTAGTTCAAGCGACATACCCGATTCACGGGCAAGGATAAGCAATTTACGTGCGACATCCATACCTGAAAGATCATCCCGAGGATCAGGCTCAGTAAAGCCATTTTGCTTAGCAATATTTGTCGCCTCACTAAGACTCATGCCTTCATCTAATTTACCAAAGATATAAGAAAGTGAGCCAGAAAGAATGCCACTAAAGCGCTCCAGTTCGTCGCCTGCTGAAATAAGGTTTTGTAGGTTTTCAATAACCGGTAAACCTGCGCCCACAGTCGTCTCATACATCAACTTACGGCGTGAACTACGTGCAACATCACGAAGTTGGTGATAGTAAGCCATGCTTGCTGTATTTGCTTTTTTGTTGGGAGTAACCACATGGAAGCCTGCTGCAAGAAAGTCTGCATATTGACTCGCAATCGCTTCACTTGAAGTACAATCGACCAGAACAGGGTTGATAATATGGTTACGTTGCACCAAAGAAGTCAAACGAGCCAAGCTAAATTCTTCCGTAGAGGCCGACATACGATCACGCCAATGTTCTAATGGTAAACCTTCACTATCAAGGAGTAGGCCTTTACTGTTGGCTAAGCCACATACTCGAATGACGATGCCTTTCTCTGCCAACTTGGCTTGCTGACGTTCAATTTGATCGACCAATTCACCACCGACACCACCGACACCGACAACAAACACATCAAGAAAATGCTTCGAGTTGAATAAATTTTCGTGACATGCCTTGATGGCTTCTGAAATTTTATCTTCGGGGATTACGGCTGAAATAGCGCGCTCCGATGAGCCCTGTGCAATAGCAACAATGTTAACATTCACCTCAGCAAGCGAAGAGAAAAAGCGTGAAGCCACACCACGAGAGGTCCGCATTCCATCGCCAACTAAGGTGACGATAGACACGTTATCGATAAAATCAACGGGTTCTAAAAGACCGTCTTTTAGCTCAAGTTCGAATGCATCAGATAGGGTCTGCTGCGCCTTTATTTTGTCTTGAGCTTCGATACAGAAGCTGATGCTGTACTCTGAAGAAGACTGAGTGATCAAAACGATGGAAACGCCTGCAGATGACATCGCACCAAAGACTCGGCTTGCCATGCCAACCATACCTTTCATACCAGGGCCCGATACGTTAACCATTGTTAAATTATTAAGCGTAGTGATCCCTTTGATCTCAAGGTTATCTCCACCATTATCTTGGCCGATTAACGTGCCTTCGCCTTGTGGATTGAAACTGTTTTTGATCAAACAAGGTATATGGAACTGAGCGATAGGTGCTATCGTTTTGGGATGTAAAACTGATGCGCCAAAATACGACAGTTCCATCGCTTCCTGATAGCTCAAAGACTTCAGTAAACGGGCATCTTCCACTAAACGAGGATCACAGTTATAAACCCCATCCACATCCGTCCAAATTTCGCAACAATCTGCACGCAAGCAAGCGGCAAGCACCGCTGCTGAATAATCCGAACCATTACGCCCAAGAGTGACCAATTCTCCTTTCTCATTACCAGCGGTAAAACCCGGCATAATACTGACATGATCTTGAGGCAGAGGCGATTGCAAGAAGTTGTGCGTTGATGCGTCAACATCAACCATAGCTTCCAAATGGTCGCCTTTAGCGAACAAATATTTCACAGGGTCGATCAGGTACGCTCGCTGATTTTTTGCTTCCAGTACCGCCTTCATCAACTGAATCGAGATACGCTCGCCTTTGCTAATGATTCGAGCATTAACATTGTTTGGACACATACCCAGCAGGTTAATGCCATGAACAAACTGGCGCAATTGAGACAGTGAAGAGGTAACTTGCTCATCAAATGCTGAACTGTCTATATTTGGGATGACTTTTTGAATATCTTTCAGCAATGTGTTGAACGAGGCCTCTAACTCTTTAATCTGCAATTCTGCATCGCCACTGCGAAGTGCACTTTCAATCACAGCAACAAGCTTATTTGTCGTTTTACCTGGTGCCGATAGAACCACAGCAATTTCTTCTTGTTGAGCGTTATTCGCAATGATATCTGCCGCTCTTAAAAAGCGATCGGCATCCGCTAATGATGAACCGCCAAACTTTAATACTCGCATCCCTTCCTCCGGTATATCTTCTTAAATTTGTTGAATTTTATATTCTTAAAAGCATAAAAAAAGGCCTGTATCTTGTGGGATACAGGCCTTTTTTGTGAATTTCTTTCGCTCAGCAGCCTGCCCCAACATCGGTTGTGTCGGTAATAATGGTGGTCGTCATTAGGGCGGTATTATGAGTGTTCATTTTTGAGTCTGCTTATGCACTGTTCTGTCTTTGTTTTATCTACGTTTACCGAGTTTCTAACACAGAGTCAACAAAAAATGTCTCTTTTCTGAATGTCTATAGCCAAATGAACTCAAATAATTGAAGTTTATCGACGAATCGGTATCTCTTGGAAATATAAGGATCCCAAACGATCTTAGGCGTATTTCTGACATGAATAACAAAAAACTGTGCCTCTACCTAACAGAATCACCGACTCAATGAGCCGTTTTATGCTTTAATATTTAATACCCCTAAATAAGTTCAACCTGCCACATAAAATCAGTCACCTGAAAATGCAGTAAGGATCCAAGTCAACCAAGGAATGGTAAAGATGAAAAAATGGGCTTTGTTAATACTTGGTATGCTTCCATTCGCTGGCACTGCAAATGTGTTACCCCCCTTATCACCCCAGTCAGCATCAGCTTCTCCACACAAGCTTTTTATTTCAGGAGACAATCAGCTTAACGATAATTTTGATGTATGGAGTATCGATAGTGGTTACGCTTATGAAGTGATCGACTCTGTTGATCTCTACATCGGAGCACGTCTCAATAATTCATCAACCAATAACCAAAGTGGGCTGCTAAGTGGCGTTCGTTATCACTTTAATGAACGTATTACTCTTAATAGTTCTTTACGAACATATAGCGGCGAAACCATTGAAAACCCAAAAGATGAAAACAGCCTTGCCGCAGAATTATCTAGCCGAGTAAAACTCTCAGAACACTTAGATATTCACGCAAGGCTGGATTACCAACAGCAGCAACAAGGAATTGAAGTTGGGCTTGGATTTCGTTTTTAAACATCAAATTTTAGCTTGAAAGTGTCACCTTTAACGCTTGCTTAGCAATTAAGACGCCATTCCAGTCTGCATAAACATAATGCTTGGGTTGAACGATCTGGTTATGCATCGTCAAACTAATATTAACCTCCCCCATACCCCGCTTTTGTGTTTTAAACGGACAGCTTCCCATCGCTTGAATGCCAATATCCATTTGTGATATCTGGGCGACGTCACGCACGGCTCCGTAGACAATGATGCCCTCCCAGCCGTTATTCACCGCCAGCATCGCCAATTGATCACCGAGCAATGCTTTGTGACAAGATCCATGTCCATCGATGATCAGAACTTTACCCTGTCCATTTTGCTGCAAAACTTCTCTCACTTTAGAGTTGTCGTGATAACAACGAACAGTGATAATCTCTCCCCAGAAAGCACATCGCTGACCAAAGTTTTGCAGTGGCAAATCCAATAATGTGACCTGATCTTCGAACTGGTCACAAATATCGGGGGTGATATCTTTCATACTGCCTCCTTGAAAGTTCTACTCAAATCGGGTGAATCCATGCCTTTTCCAATCGACTCTATCTTCACAACACAAAACACTTAACAACTTGGAATAACTCAGATAAAACACCATAAAGTAGAGTTGAAAGCCGTTTACTTTTCTTCATTTTTGCTCTCAAACACGTAACGATGGTTACATTTGTTCAATTGATACAAATCAATAAACTGCATAAAATTAACATTTGACCATTGTTAGCATGCTGTTAACAATATAAAATCTACCTCATATTTTAGGGCTGTACGTCTGTTGCCTTTTAAGGCGAGAAAGATCAGAAGGCACTCCTACAGAATAGACCTATCAGAGGATTCTGGTAAGTTGGCAAAACTCCATGGAGGGCGGATAGCTGGGTAACGTTTTTGAAGACACGTAATAATTATCAAAAACTTGTCCCCCATATGCTATATTTTTGCCTAGAATTTATTCTCTTAGCATAATATTGTCACAAATTTAGGTACCGCCAATGCAAACCCCGCAGATTCTTATCGTAGAAGATGAGCAAGTAACTCGTAACACTCTTAAGAGTATTTTTGAAGCAGAGGGATATGCTGTTTTTGAAGCCAGCGACGGTGAAGAGATGCACCAGGTATTGTCAAACAATGCCGTTAATTTGGTCATTATGGACATTAACCTACCTGGTAAGAATGGCCTTCTTCTAGCGCGTGAACTTCGTGAGCAAGCGAACATTGCCCTGATGTTCCTAACTGGCCGCGACAATGAGGTTGATAAGATTTTAGGCCTTGAGATTGGTGCGGATGATTACATTACCAAACCTTTCAACCCTCGCGAATTAACTATTCGTGCTCGTAATTTACTTAGCCGTTCTATGAACAACCATGCCGTTCAAGAAGAAAAGCGCTTGGTAGAAAAATATGAGTTCAATGGTTGGGTGCTCGATATCAACAGCCGATCTCTTATCAATCCAACAGGAGAGAGCTACAAACTACCACGCTCGGAGTTCCGTGCACTGCTGCATTTCTGCGAAAACCCGGGCAAGATCCAAACCCGTGCTGATCTATTGAAGAAAATGACTGGACGTGAGCTTAAACCGCATGACCGAACTGTTGATGTTACGATTCGTCGTATCCGTAAGCATTTCGAGTCGGTTTCAGGTACTCCGGAAATCATTGCGACGATCCACGGAGAAGGCTACCGCTTCTGTGGTGAACTGGAAGAGTAATCCAGTTTTCCAATCACTTTCGTGAATCAAAACGATAGGGCTTGCAACCATTGTAAGCCTTTGTTTTATATTAAAGTAACCAGTCCTTCAGTATACTTTATCGACTTAATGTCATTTCTCGACCTAGTATACTTGTTCCACTTTAATCTCTCTTTCTACTACCCAAGCTTTTTTGCCTGATTCTTGCAGTAGTAACGCCACCTCAAACCGCTTATTCGTATTGGCATCGATTTGTGTAACGAACACCACTTCCCAGTAGTTTTCGTCGTGAACCCTAAGTTCAATCTCAGGTTGTGCTAGCGTCCACTCCACACCACCTTGCTTAATGATCACAGCCTCCACCATAAAATCGGCAGGTAAAGGATGATTTGCATTTAAATAGAGGGCTCCATGTAGGTGCTTATGCTGTTCTGCTTCCGCTATTGGCAAGAAATTGATCCATAGATGACTGTCTAATTCGATCCGGATGTTATTGAGCGTTATTTGGCTTTCTCGAGACCAATTCAAAGCCGGGAAAGAGTGACACCCAGCGAGAAGGGCGATCATCAATCCTTTCCATAGCCAAATCGTCATTCGCCCTTCGCTCATCTTACGCCTTTTGCTTCAACCAAGTTTTGAGCACTTGGATATCATTCTGATATTCGTTCTTAATTTCTTCTACCCAATCAGAGATGTTCTCCCACCACGCTGGCATGTCTGGTGATTGCGCATACTGAGCGATATTTTGGATGTGCTTTAGACCGATAGAGCCCGCTGCTCCCTTAATCTTATGCGCTTCAGAAGCGATACCTTGCTGATCTTTTGCAATCATATTTGAGTCCAAAACCGCCAAATAATCTGGCATCATGCTTTCAAACATTTTGATGTTTTCAAAAACTGGCCCGACACCTACTATCTCAATGTAAGACTCTAACATGTCAAGATCGAGCAAATGGGTGCCAATTAATTGAGGAGAAGGAAGGTCATCCTGATGAGGGGGTTGCAAGTGCTTCACAGAGAAAACACCCTGTTCACTGCTCTCTAAGCTGCTGGTATCTAGAAAAAACTTCTTAATCACCGCCTGTATCGCTTGAACTGCCAGCGGCTTACTGAGAACGTCATCCATACCATTATCGAGATACTCCTGACGATCTCTCATTACATTTGCAGTCAATGCAACTAAAGGAGGCAAACCATCATAACGCTCCCGATACTGTTTGGCGACATCAAAGCCCGTCATATCGGGTAACTGAATATCCAATAATACGAGATCATATTGTTCAGGCACAAATTCAGTTAATGCTTCTTCGCCAGTCATCGCAACCGTGACGGAATGGCCTAGGCTTTCTAATAGTGATTTCGCAACGGTTACATTCAATTCAATATCTTCAACCATAAAAATATTTAAATGGATGGATTGTTGCTTAACCTCATTACTTTGTTCAACCACATGGATAATAGGCACTCGAAGAGACACAGTGAAGGTACTGCCAAAACCTTCTTCACTGCTTACTGTGATGTCACCATCCATCATATTGATCAATTGTTTAGACACCGCAAGACCAATACCTGTACCGACAGCATGAAGATTATCTTTACCTGATTTAACTTGGTAATACATCGCAAATATTTTATCTATTTCGCTTTCAGGAATGCCAATCCCCGTATCTTCAATTTCAATAACGATATTGGCAAAATCTTGGTTTTCATCGCCCTGCTCAACATCAGCACTGACGGTCATCACTACCCCGCCTTCTTTGGTGAATTTCATCGCATTACTGGTTAGGTTCCAAATCACCTGACGCAGACGGGTTGCATCGACCTCAATTGATTGAGGAAGATCACTTAACCGTTCTAAATCGAACCGAAGTCCCTTTTGTTCCGCCATTAATGCCGAGATGCTCTCTATTTCTGCAACAAAATCTTCAAAGTTCAGAGGAGCTGGTAGCAATTCAAGTTTACGTCGATCGAATTTATCCATATCAATAATGTCGTTAAAGATATGGCCTAGAGTGATAGCACTCACATTGATGGTTTGCATGTATTTACGTTGTTCTGGCGTCAGAGAGCCATCGAGTAACATGCGGCTCAAGCCAACGATGCCATTAAGTGGTGTTCGGAGTTCATGACTGATGGTTGAAATAAAGGTTGTTTTATCGCGGCTGGCTTTTTCCAATGACTCTTCATGTCGTTTACGCTCAGTGATATCACGACCAAATCCAACCAAGCCGAGATGGCGGCCATCTTTGCTATAAAATGGGACTTTACGCAATTCAAAGTAGTGCTTACGCCCATCCGGATATTCTAACCACTGCTCATAGGTGATGGCTTGATTATCAACAAAGACTTTTTGGTCGGTGTTGACGATTGGCTCTGCAACCTCCTTGCTATAGACATCCCATGGGCTCAAACCGACTAATTGACTTTCCTTTTTGCCGGTTAATTCTTCCATTGCTCGGTTACATCCAGAGAAGATCCCTTGCGCATTTCGGTAATAAATCAGATCAGGAGATGCATCGATAAAAGAGCGCAATAAAGCAGTTCGTTCAGCCAACTCAAGTTGAGTACGCTCGCGCTGGTAGACTTCATTTTCCAAGTCTTGCATCGCTTCTTCGCGCCCTCCCTCTGCTTTTATGCGCTCTTCAATCTCTTGGTTGAGCTTTTCAATATTGTGCTGCAGTTGGATATTCAATTCATGATCACGAGAGCGCATGTCTTTGAGCTTGGAGACTAACTTTGTCAGCCGTTGCCGTGATTCCTCTAATTGATCAACCACCACAGACAAAAAATACACCGCCCAAGGAGTGATTAATAACCCAAAAAAAACAGAACGAACGATATCGGTGTCATTGACAATACCATTCAATGCCAACGTAATCCCGACTTGCACGACAACCGCCAGTGCGACTAGCGCCAAAGCCAGCAAAATGGAGAAACGAACAATGCCCAGCTTCACTAACAGATCGACATAGTACTGCGCAAGGTTTTTAATCGGCTTCATTTAAGACTCCATAGAACAATAAAAACTAGAAGCAAAACAGATCACTTAAGGTAGAGTGCAGTTTAACGTGTTTGATGAGTCGGTTGAAACTCTCCACCCTCAACTTAGAGTTGAACGTCACAAAGGATTATGAATAAACCGCAAAAGGTTCATCGGTTAAAGATCCCTGCCCTCCATCTCGCTCCAATGCGCGACTAATTTCGGTCATCGCGAGCCAGCGGTTCTCACACCACAGTGGTGATAGCAAGGTTGGGCGACGCGCCGCAGAGGAAACACGATGGTAAATCACCTCTTTTGGGGTCATGCGGATCATTTGACTGGCGATCGCCACATACTCTTCAAGCTCAGGCGCTTCTAACTTTCCAGCACGCCAAGCTTTTGCCATGATACTGCCTTCAACAATGTGTAGGCCGTGAAGCTTGATACCGTCAGTACCGACTTCGAGCACTTTACACAGCGTTTCAAGGTTGTCATCACGAGTTTCTTTCGGTAAGCCAACGATCAAGTGAGTGCACACTTTAATACCTAAATCGCGAGCGCGTTTGGCAATCTCGGCATAGCATGCAAAATTATGACCCCGATTGATATGCTTGAGAGTTGTATCATTCGCAGTTTGTAACCCCAGTTCCAACCAAATTTCGTAGCCTTGATTCACATAGTCAGAGAGTAATTCCAAAACGGAATCAGGCACGCAATCGGGACGAGTCCCCACACAAAGACCAACAATATCCGCCGCTTTTAATGCTTCTTCATACATCGATTTAAGTACTTGCACTTCGGCATAGGTGCTTGTGTAGGCTTGAAAATAAGCCAAATATTTCTTTGCTCGCTGAATCTCTGCGGCGCGATCTTGCAATTGTTCATGAATACTTTTATTACGTTCACTTTCATTGGCAAAGGAAGCAACATTGCAAAAGGTGCATCCACCTCGTCCAATCGTGCCATCACGATTGGGGCAACTAAACCCGCCATGTAAAGTCAGCTTATGGACTTTTTCACCATAACGACGTTGAAGATCTTGTCCTATTGTGTTCACTAATTGGTGTAGTTGCACGATTTAACCTTATTTCAACCCATCGATAAGTCAGTTCTCTCAGCAGCTCAGTGGAGGCATGGTCAAGCACGTCTTAATTAACATGCAACGTTTTAGCTACACGCTCAAAGCACAACGCCAAAAATGTAATTAAATTACAAAACATACTGAGTAAAAATCATTATTTTAATCAATAAAAACCAACCAAGAATGATTTCAAATCAATAAAACCGCATAATAAACGAACCAAATATCGTAATGTTGCGTATTTGTTAATCTAATCGTGCATATTTAGACAAAATAAATTCATCAAATAAAGCGACTTTTGATTGCATAAACCGCACTCTAGATTGTAGGATAGTTACACAAACCGCTGTTTTTGTAACTTTTATTACACTGTCTACAGTGGTTATAACCTGTGTTATCCCAAGCCTACCAAGATAAACCACTACTAAGTGATAAAAAAGAAAGCGATAACACCAAGGAATGTTTTTCTCGCAATATTTTTCAGTGAGAGACGGAAAGGAATCAAAACTGGCTACCTCAGCCAGTGGCGAGTAATGCACATAAGGACAAGACGCAGCCCCATTACCAGTCATGATGGATTCATCTTGGTTTGGCGGGTTGTGCGTCAACATCAACTGGAAGGATGTATCTATGGTCGATAGAGAGCAAAGTTCACACGGGCTCTATACTCCTGAATTGGAGCATGACGCTTGTGGTATCGGTTTTGTTGCTCACCTCAAAAACCGTAAATCTCATGACGTGGTGACGCAAGCATTAGATATGCTGGCTCGCATGGAACACCGTGGTGGTCAAGGTTGTGACCCATGCAGCGGTGATGGTGCGGGTATCTTGCTACAAAAACCTCATGAATTCCTATTAGAAGAAGCGGTTAAGTTAGGCATTAAGCTGCCTTCGTTTGAAAAATATGGTGTAGGCGTCGTTCTTTTCCCGAAAGACGAATACAAACGCGAGCAATGCCGTGACATTCTAGAACGTAACGCACAACGTCTAGACCTTGAAGTTATCGGCTACCGCATTCTACCAACCGATAACTCAATGATCGGTGCAGATCCACTGAGCACAGAGCCTCAATTTGAGCATGTGTTTATCTCTGGTGGGCCTGGTATTACGCCTGAAGAGCTAGAACGAAAACTGTACGTGCTTCGTAACTACACAGTGCGAGTCTGCCTAGAAAGTGTTTCGAACATTGGTGACGACTTCTACATTAACTCCATGTCTTACAAGACATTAGTGTACAAAGGTCAGCTAACGACCGAGCAAGTACCTCAGTACTTCCTTGATCTACAAAACCCGACCATGGTGACTGCACTGGCACTGGTACACTCTCGCTTCTCTACCAATACCTTCCCGAGATGGCGTCTTGCACAGCCTTTCCGCTACATTGCCCACAACGGTGAAATCAATACCGTTCGCGGTAACTTGAACTGGATGAAGGCCCGTGAAGCTATCTTAGAATCAGACCTGTTTACTCAGGCTGAAATCGACATGCTGCTTCCAATCTGTCAGGAAGGCAGCTCGGATTCATCTAACTTCGATATGGCACTTGAGCTCCTCGTTCTTTCTGGTCGTAGCCTACCACACGCATTGATGATGATGATTCCGGAAGCATGGCAAGAAAATAAAAACATGGATCCTAAGCGTCGCGCATTCTATCAATACCACGCGAACATCATGGAACCATGGGATGGCCCTGCTTCAGTATGTTTTACTGATGGTGTTCAAGTTGGTGCGACACTCGACCGTAACGGTTTGCGCCCTTCTCGCTACACAGTGACCAAAGACAACTTCCTGGTGATGGCATCTGAATCTGGTGTTGTGGATATTGAACCAGAGAACGTTGAGTTCCGTGGCCGTCTACAACCAGGTCGTATCTTCGTTGCAGACCTAGAACAAGGTCGCATCATCTCTGATGAAGAAGTGAAAGACACCATCGCAACAGCGCAGCCTTACGAGAATTGGGTAGAAGAAAACCTACTGAGCTTGAAGAAGCTGCCAGATGCGAGCAACCAGTTCAGCCAACCTTCTCCTGAACGTTTGCTGCACCGTCAACAAGCTTTCGGAGTGAGCACTGAGGAAGTGAACGAAATCATCGTTCCAATGGCGAATGATGCGAAAGAGCCATTATCCGCCATGGGTGCAGACTGGCCTCTTGCGGTTCTATCTCATCAGTCTCAGCATCTTTCAAACTACTTCAAGCAGCTGTTTGCACAGGTAACTAACCCACCGATCGACCCGATCCGTGAGCGTATGGTGATGTCGCTGAACACTTACTTGGGTAAAGACCAAAACCTTCTGACTGAAACACCACTTCACTGTCAGAAAGTCGAATTGGAATCACCTGTTCTAGCGAACTCTGAGCTTGAAAAGCTGCGTGCGATCGATAACGAGCACCTACAAGCGAAGACGCTAGATATCGTATTCCAAGCCAATGAAGATCAAGGCAAGCTTGAACGTGCACTAAAACGTATCTGCCAATACGCAGAAGACGCAGTTATCGATGGTTACTCAATCATCCTACTCACTGACCGTGCAGTGAACTCAAACCACGCGGCGATCCCTGCAATGCTGGCCGTTGGCGCAGTCCACCACCACTTGATCCGCAAAGGTCTACGTGCGAAGTGTGACATCGTAGTTGAAACCGGTGACGCGCGTGAAACGCACCACTTTGCAACGCTACTGGGTTACGGCGCGAATGCGGTTAACCCATACCTAGTGATTGAAACCATCATCGAACTTCAACGTACGAAGAAGCTGGATCCAGAAGCGAACCCTCGCGATCTGTTCAACAACTATCGTAAAGCGATCAACGGCGGTCTTCTGAAGATCTTCTCGAAGATGGGTATCTCAACACTACAGTCGTACCACGGCGCGCAAATCTTCGAAGCCTTGGGCATCCACAAATCAGTAGTAGACAAATACTTCACAGGTACGGTTTCTCGTATCCAAGGTCTCACCCTTGATGATATCGCCAAAGAGGTACTTATCCGTCATCGCATCGGTTACCCACAACGCGAAATTCCAATTCAAATGCTGGATGTTGGTGGTGTTTACCAGTGGAAACAGCGTGGTGAGAAGCACCTATTCAACCCAGAAACCATTTCTCTACTGCAAGAGTCTACGCGCAACAAGAACTACGATCAGTTCAAGCAATACGCGACTGCTGTAGATAAGCAAGGTGACAACGCGGTAACCCTGCGTAGCCAACTTGAGTTCATTAAGAACCCAGCTGGTTCTATCTCTATCGACGAAGTCGAGCCAATTGAAAGCATCGTGAAACGCTTCGCGACCGGTGCAATGTCATTCGGTTCTATTTCTTACGAAGCACACTCCACACTGGCTGTTGCGATGAACCGCCTTGGCGCGAAATCGAACTCTGGTGAAGGTGGTGAAGACCCAATGCGTTTCGAGCGTAAAGAAAACGGCGATTGGGAACGCTCGGCAATCAAGCAGGTGGCTTCTGGTCGTTTCGGCGTAACCTCTTACTACCTAACTAACGCTGAAGAGCTGCAAATCAAGATGGCTCAAGGTGCTAAGCCAGGTGAAGGTGGTCAGCTACCAGGCGATAAAGTAGATGACTGGATCGGTGCAACACGTCACTCAACTCCGGGCGTCGGTCTTATCTCACCACCACCACACCACGATATCTACTCAATCGAAGATTTAGCTCAGCTGATCTACGACTTGAAGAATGCGAATCGTGCAGGTCGTGTCAACGTGAAGCTGGTATCAGAAGCAGGCGTAGGTACGATCGCTTCTGGTGTTGCTAAAGCGAAAGCGGATGTTGTACTTATCGCAGGTTTCGACGGTGGTACAGGTGCATCCCCCATGTCTTCCATCCGTCATACCGGTCTTCCTTGGGAACTTGGTTTGGCAGAAACGCACCAAACGCTACTAAAGAACGGTCTACGTAACCGTATCGTGGTTCAAGCGGATGGTCAGATGAAGACACCTCGCGACCTTGCAGTGGCAACACTACTTGGTGCAGAAGAATGGGGCGTGGCAACCGCTGCATTGGTGGTTGAAGGTTGTATCATGATGCGTAAGTGTCATAAGAACACCTGTCCTGTTGGTATCGCGACTCAAAACAAGACGCTTCGCGAGCGCTTTGATGGTCGCGTAGAAGACGTCGTAACCTTCTTCCAATACATGGCACAAGGTCTACGTGAAATCATGGCTGAACTTGGCTTCCGCACTATCGATGAGATGGTCGGTCAAGGTCAGAAGCTGAAGATTCGCCAAGACGTTTCTCACTGGAAATACAAGAACCTAGATCTGTCTCCTGTTCTCCATGTTGAGCAACCACGCGAAGCCGATGGCGTCTTCAACCAAGCTCAGCAGAACCACAACCTAGAAGAAGTACTAGACCGCAAACTGATTCAAGCAGCGATTCCTGCGCTCGAGAAAGGCGAAGCGGTGAATGCCGAATTCCCTATCGTCAACACGGACCGCTCTGCAGGGACCATGTTATCGAACGAAATCTCCAAAGTGTACAAAGATGCCGGTCTACCTCAACCAATGAACGTCAAGTTCAAAGGTTCTGCAGGTCAGTCATTCGGTGCTTTCCTCGCGAAAGGTGTGAAATTCGAAGTGGAAGGTGATGCGAACGACTACTGGGGTAAAGGCTTATCTGGCGGTACTTTAGTGCTTTACCCAGACGCGAAATCAAGCATTGTCGCCGAAGACAACATCGTGGTGGGTAACGTGTGTTTCTACGGTGCCACTTCGGGTGAGTCTTTCATTCGCGGTATGGCTGGTGAGCGTTTTTGTGTTCGCAATTCAGGTGCGAAAGTCGTAGTAGAAGGCGTCGGTGACCACGGTTGTGAATACATGACGGGCGGTGCAGCCATCATCCTTGGTTCAACAGGTCGTAACTTTGCTGCAGGTATGAGTGGCGGCGTGGCTTACGTATGGGATAAATCCAGTGACTTTGAGTCAAAACTGAACCCAGAGCTGGTAGATCTCGACCCCATCGAGCAAGAAGACCGAGATCTATTACTCGACATGCTCACTAAGCATGTTCAATTCACAGGAAGTGAAGTCGCTCAGTCTTTCCTAGACAACTTTGAAGCCAGCTTGGCCACCTTGGTTAAGGTTATGCCACGTGATTACAAAGCCGTCCTTCAAAAACGTAAAACTGAAGCGCAGTCTCAAGGAAACGAAACTCAAGCGGAGGCCGTATAATGGGTAAGCCTACTGGATTTTTAGAGCATGGACGTGAACTGCCACAGAAGATCGACCCGGCAGTGCGTATCAAGAACAATAAAGAGTTTGTTCTCAACGAAGAGTTTGGTGACAAAATCAATACACAGGCTTCTCGTTGTATGGACTGTGGTGTGCCGTTTTGTCATAACGGCTGCCCTATCGGTAACATCATCCCAGAATTTAATGATGCGGTTTATCGTGATAGCTGGGAAGAAGCATGGAACATTCTAAGTTCAACCAATAATTTCCCAGAGTTTACTGGTCGAGTCTGCCCTGCTCCGTGTGAAAGTGCTTGTGTACTTGGCATTAACCAAGATCCAATCACCATCTGTAATATCGAGAAAACCATCGTAGAAACCGCGTATCGTGAAGGATACGCCAAACCCAAAACACCGCGTTCTCGCAGTGGTAAAACCGTCGCGATCATCGGTTCAGGCCCTGCTGGCCTCGCAGCCGCTGAACAGCTCAACAGTGCTGGGCATACTGTGACGGTATTCGAGCGAGACGAGAAAGTAGGCGGTCTGCTACGTTTTGGTATCCCAGACTTCAAATTGGGCATGGACGTCATTGATCGTAAGATCAACTTAATGGCAGAAGCAGGCATCGAATTTAAAGTAAATCAACATATTGGTGTTGACGTAAATGCTCAGCAACTGCGTCAAGAGTTTGATGTGGTGTTATTGACTGGCGGATCAACAGTTCCACGTAACTTACCAGTTCCAGGCCGCGAGCTAAAAGGCGTTCATTTTGCGATGGAGTTCTTAGGACAAAACAACCGTCGCGCCAACAACATGGATCTCAAAACAGAAGAGATCCATGCGAAAGGTAAACATGTGGTCGTTATCGGTGGCGGTGATACGGGTTCTGACTGTGTAGGTACTTCTAATCGTCATGGTGCAGCAAGTATCACTCAGGTTGAAATCATGCCGATTCCACCAGAGAAACGTCCTGCAAATATGCCATGGCCACAGTACCCAATGATCCTACGTACATCGACGTCTCACGAAGAAGGCGTTGATCGTCACTGGAACATCCTGACCAAAGAATTCATTGGTAATGACAAAGGTGAAGTTACAGGACTTCGTCTGGCTGATATCGTTTGGCAAGATGCGAAACCTGGCGAGCGTCCAAGCTTCAAAGAAGTAGAAGGCAGCGAGCGTGTGATTCCATGTGATATGGCATTCCTAGCGATGGGCTTCCTACACCCAGAGCCAACAGGCGTGCTTGCTCAACTGGATATCGCTTTAGACGAGCGCGGTAACGTAGCCACTCAAGGATTTGCGACTAACCAAGAAGGCGTATTTGCAGCTGGTGATATGCGAACAGGCCAATCTTTGGTGGTTCGTTGTATCAACGAAGGTCGCGAATGTGCCCGTGCTATCGATGATTACCTCATGGGTAACACCAATCTAGAAGCAAAAGCAGACTCCTTAATGCTATCTGCCTAACATAACGCTTTACCCTAATATGCCTCAGGGAAACGACCTGAGGCAAGATTTCCTTCCAAGGCCTTTTGACCAGCCTTCTGTAGCTAAATGATATCAGTATACCTATTTCCAACCGACTGAGCTCCTTAACTATACGCTGGTCTTTTTTTAGCCTAAAGCTAACAAATTTTTTTCTTTACCTCTTTTCTGCTCTCTTTCCTCTCTTTTTTCTACTCTCTTTCTTCACTCCGCTTTGGAAGAAATAGCACGACAAAGTGCAACTGAAAGCCCAATGCAGATGAATAATTCACAAAACTAACATTCGCATTATTAATCACTATTTACTTGACCTTTTTTCTTCCAAGCTATAGCTTGTTTGACTATTGAGCACAAAAATGACATCTATCAAAAAATAAATAGTCTCAAATCCTGAATAACCATCAATTACCCATACTCAATCAAAATCATCAACGGATGTCTTGTTGATGTATCTGCCAGGATGACAGATAAGCAAAAGGAGAATTGCTATGGCTCTTTATGATCCAAGTCTTGAAAAAGACAATTGTGGATTCGGCTTAATCGCACATATGGAAGGGCAGCAAAGTCACAAACTGGTTCGAACTGCCATTTATGCTCTCGACCGTATGACTCACCGCGGCGGGATTGCCGCAGATGGAAAAACTGGCGACGGCTGCGGCTTGCTACTTCAAAAACCCGATTCTTATTTACGTTTGATCGCGGAAGAAAATGGTTTCAAACTTGGCAAGCAATTTGCTATCGGAATGATCTTCTTTAGCCAAGACCCGCTCAAAGCTCAACTTGCCAAAGACATCGTCAACAAGGAACTTGCCCAAGAGACCTTAACTGTGGCTGGTTGGCGTGAGGTTCCGACTAACTCAGAGGTGCTCGGCCCAATCGCTGTCGATTCACTACCAAATATCCAGCAAGTCTTTATCTCTGCGCCAGCAGGTTGGCGTGAGCGTGATATTGAACGTCGTCTCTACATTGCACGCCGTCGCATCGAAAAACAAATCACTGAAGACCCGGACTTCTACATCTGTAGCTTGTCGACACAAGTTCTAGTGTACAAGGGCCTGTGCATGCCTGCAGACTTACCGCGCTTTTATCTTGATCTGGCGGATTTACGCATGGAATCCGCTATCTGCTTGTTCCACCAGCGATTTTCAACCAATACCCAGCCGCGTTGGCCTCTGGCTCAGCCGTTTCGCTACCTCGCTCATAATGGTGAAATAAACACTATTGAAGGCAACCGCCAATGGGCACGAGCACGCGCTTACAAATTCTCATCGCCACTGCTGCCTGACCTCCAAACTGCAGCGCCATTTGTGAATGAAACAGGTTCAGATTCCTCAAGCCTAGATAATATGCTGGACCTCTTTTTAGCAGGCGGCATGGATATCTTCCGTGCCATGCGTATGCTAGTGCCACCAGCATGGCAAAACCACCCAGATATGGACCCGGATCTGCGCGCGTTTTACGACTTCAACTCAAAACACATGGAACCATGGGATGGCCCAGCTGGTATAGTACTGTCCGATGGTCGCTATGCGGCATGTAACCTCGACCGTAATGGTTTACGCCCTGCACGCTACGTGATCACAAAAGATAAGTTAATCACATTAGCTTCTGAAGTTGGCATTTGGGAATACGCTCCCGATGAAGTCGCAGAAAAGGGACGTGTTGCTCCTGGAGAGTTACTGGTTATCGATACTCGCAAAGGCAAACTTTGGCAGTCTAGCGAGATCGATAACGATCTCAAATCTCGTCACCCTTACCGAGAATGGATGGAAAACAACGTTCGCAAACTCACACCTTTTGCTCAGTTATCTGAAGATAAAGTTGGCGAACGCAGCTTTGATGAAGACTTGCTTAAGACTTACCAAAAGCAATTTGCCATGAGCAATGAAGAAGTTGATCAAGTACTGCGTGTCCTTGGTGATATGGGCCAAGAAGCCGTCGGCTCTATGGGTGATGACACCCCAATGGCCGTTCTCTCGTCAAAAGAGCGCTTGGTAACTGACTACTTCCGCCAGAAGTTCGCTCAGGTAACCAACCCGCCAATCGATCCATTGCGTGAAAAACACGTAATGTCACTGGCGACCAGTATTGGCCAGGAGATGAACGTCTTCTGTGAAACCGATGGTCACGCCTATCGAGTGACCTTCGATTCACCAGTACTACTTTACTCAGACATGCAGCAATTACTTGATCTTGGTGACGATCACTACCGCAATACCATTCTCGACATCAACTACGATCCACAACAGAAAGATCTCAAACAAGCCATTGATGATCTGTGTGAGCAAGCAGAACAGGTCGTACGTGAAGGCACGGTTCTGGTTGTGCTTTCAGATCGCGCTTTAGTCAAAGGCAAACTGCCAATTCCTGCAGCAATGGCAGTCGGTGCGGTTCAAACTCGCTTGATCGATGCCAACTTACGTTGTGATGCCAACATTGTTGTTGAGACCGCAACTGCGCGTGACCCACACCAATTTGCTGTCTTGCTTGGCTTTGGCGCCACTGCAGTTTACCCATACCTAGCTTATGAAGCGCTAGGTAAGCTGATTGATGATAAAGCGCTAGAAAAAGACTATCGCGATGTGATGCAAAACTACCAATACGGCATCAACAAAGGTCTGTATAAGATCATGTCAAAAATGGGGATTTCTACTATCGCCTCTTACCGTTGCTCACAACTGTTTGAAGCCGTTGGTTTAAGTACAGAAGTCGTCAATCTGTGTTTTAAAGGCGTAGCAACTCGTATTGAAGGCGCGAACTTCGATGATTTCCAACAAGACTTGTACAACCTGTCTCGCAAAGCATGGGCAAAACGTAAGGCCATCGAGCATGGGGGTTTATTGAAATATGTTCATGGTGGTGAGTATCATGCCTATAACCCGGATGTCGTTAGTACACTACAAAGTGCCGTAAAAACGGGTGATATCAGCGATTATCAACGCTTTTCTTCACAAGTCAACCAACGCCCAGTTGCGATGCTGCGTGACTTAATGTCACTGAAGAAACCAGACTCACCGCTACCACTTGAGCAAATCGAGCCAAGCACAGAACTGTTCAAACGTTTTGATTCGGCGGCCATGTCAATTGGTGCACTTAGCCCAGAAGCACATGAAGCTTTAGCAACAGCGATGAACCGTCTTGGTGGTTACTCCAACTCGGGTGAAGGCGGTGAAGACCCTCGACGCTTCGGTACAGAGCGTAACTCGCGTATCAAACAGATTGCTTCAGGTCGATTTGGCGTCACACCTCATTACCTCACCAATGCTGACGTACTGCAAATCAAGGTGGCACAAGGAGCGAAGCCAGGTGAAGGTGGTCAGTTACCGGGACACAAAGTCACCGCAGAAATCGCAAAACTGCGTTATTCGGTACAGGGAGTAACTCTGATCTCCCCTCCTCCGCACCACGATATTTATTCAATTGAAGACCTAGCCCAGCTGATCTTCGACCTAAAACAAGTCAATCCAAAGGCGCTGATTTCCGTAAAGTTAGTCTCTGAACCCGGTGTCGGCACTATCGCAACAGGTGTCGCTAAAGCTTATGCAGACCTCATTACCATCTCCGGTTACGACGGAGGTACCGCAGCCAGCCCATTAACCTCTGTGAAATACGCAGGTAGCCCTTGGGAGTTAGGATTGGCAGAAACCCAACAAGCACTGGTTGCCAATGGCCTGCGTCATAAGATCCGCCTGCAAGTAGATGGTGGTCTCAAAACCGGTCTAGACGTGGTGAAAGCGGCGATTCTCGGTGCGGAAAGCTTCGGTTTTGGTACTGCGCCAATGGTGGCAATGGGTTGTAAGTTCCTACGTATTTGTCACCTCAACAACTGTGCGACTGGCGTTGCAACTCAAGACGAGACACTACGTAATGAGTACTTCAAGGGTCTACCAGAAATGGTGATGAACTACTTCATCGGGCTGGCAGACGAAGTACGTGGATTGCTCGCTGAACTTGGCGTCGAAAAACTGACTGACTTGATTGGACGTACAGATTTGTTGGAAACCGTTGAAGGTCTGACAGCAAAACAAACCAAGCTAGATCTGTCGAATATCCTTGAGGCACCAGTCTCTCCAGAAGGACACCCTCTTTACTGGACACAGCCAAACGCACCATTTGATAAAGCCGAGCTAAACAACAAGATCATTGAAGACGCGCAGCAAGCAGTTGAGAAACGTCAATCAGCTAGCTTCTTCTACAACGTGATCAACACCGACCGTTCTGTTGGTGCTCGCTTATCAGGTGAAATAGCTCAGCGTTACGGTAACCAAGGCATGACGGCAACGCCAATCAAACTGCATTTAGATGGCACTGCTGGTCAGTCACTTGGCGTTTGGAACGCAGGTGGTGTTGAGCTTTACCTCACTGGCGATGCAAACGACTATGTAGGCAAAGGCATGGCTGGCGGTAAGGTGGTAATCAAACCCCACCTAGGCACTGCCTTTAAGTGTAATGAAGCGACCATCATTGGTAACACCTGTCTGTACGGCGCGACCGGCGGTAAGCTGTTTGCGGCAGGTAAAGCCGGTGAACGCTTTGCCGTGCGCAACTCAGGTACGATTGCCGTTATTGAAGGTGCTGGCGATAACGCTTGTGAGTACATGACCGGTGGTATTGTTGCCATACTAGGCGCGACTGGCGTGAACTTCGGCGCAGGCATGACGGGCGGTTTTGCTTACGTATTGGATGAGAACCAAGACTTCCAAGGTCGCGTGAACAACGAATCGGTTGAAGCGATATCTCTGTCAGACCTCTACATCCATCAGGAGCACTTACGTGGCCTGATTGCCGAACATCTTGAAGAAACCGGATCGAGCCACGCAGAAGATATCTTGGCGAACTTTGATGAATGGATTCCAAAGTTCTATTTGGTCAAACCACAAGCGGCAGACTTGCGTACGCTGCTTGGTCACCAAAGTCGCAGTGCCGCAGAACTGCGCGTTCAAGCCCAATAATCATGGAGGATGTTTGAATCATGAGTCAGAACGTTTATCAATTTATCGATGTTAAGCGCGTAGATCCTGCGAAAAAGCCCCTCAAAGTTCGCAAGATCGAGTTCGTTGAAATTTATGAACCATTTACCAAGCAGCAAGCGACGGCTCAAGCGGATCGTTGCTTAGATTGCGGTAATCCATATTGTGAATGGAAGTGTCCGGTCCACAACTACATCCCTCAGTGGCTAAAACTGGCTAATGAGGGTCGTATACTTGAAGCTGTTGAACTCTCACATCAAACCAACAGCCTACCTGAAGTTTGTGGCCGAGTGTGCCCACAAGATCGCTTGTGTGAAGGCTCTTGTACTCTTAATGATGACTTTGGCGCGGTCACCATAGGTAACGTTGAGAAATACATTACCGACAAAGCCTTTGAGATGGGCTGGAAGCCAGACATGTCTAAGGTCGAATGGACTGATAAAAAAGTCGCCATCATTGGTGCAGGCCCAGCAGGTTTAGCCGCCGCCGATATCTTAGTTCGTAACGGAGTAAAACCCGTGGTGTTTGACCGCTACCCTGAGATTGGCGGGCTCCTGACCTTCGGTATTCCTTCATTCAAGCTTGAAAAAGGCGTGATGGAAAATCGTCGTCGTATCTTCACCGAGATGGGCGTCGAGTTTTGTATGAATGTCGAGGTGGGCAAAGATGTTCAAATGCAAGAACTGCTCGATGAGTACGATGCCGTCTTTTTAGGTGTAGGTACTTACAAATACATGCGTGCAGGATTAGAAAATGAGGGTGCGCCGGGCGTTTACGATGCTCTACCATTCTTGATTTCAAATACTTACAAGGTCATGGGCTTGGAGCACGACAAACCTTTTATCGACATGGCAAAGCAACGCGTAGTGGTACTCGGTGGTGGTGATACCGCGATGGACTGTGTTCGAACCTCTATCCGCCAAGGCGCATCAAACGTGGTATGTGCTTACCGTCGTGATGAAGCCAATATGCCAGGTTCTCGCCGCGAGGTGAAAAACGCCAAAGAAGAAGGCGTCAAGTTCATGTTTAATCTTCAACCTTTAGGGATTGAAGTGGATGCATCAGGCAAAGTCTCGGGGGTCAAAGTAGTGAAAACCGCCCTTGGTGAACCTGATGACGCAGGTCGTCGACGTCCAGAACCCGTCGCAGGCAGCGAACACGTTCTACCTGCAGACGTCGTCATCATGGCGTTTGGTTTCCAGCCACACAAAATGGATTGGTTAGCGCCGTTTAATGTTGAGTTGGATCCGTGGGGACGCATCAAAGCCTCAGCCAAACAAGAATTCCAATTCCAAACCAGTAACGCCAAAATCTTTGCTGGCGGAGATGCAGTAAGAGGCTCCGATCTTGTTGTAACTGCCATCGATGAAGGACGTAAAGCCGCAGAAGGCATTCTCGACTACCTCGAAGTTTAGGGCCATCTCTTCTCTTAAACAAAGGGGGCTCAATCGGGCCTCTTATACCCAAGCGCTCTCAAGATGCAGAAGTTGCTTGGGTATAAAACAGAAACATCATGTGATCATCTCAGTGCCATTTGGGTATATACTAAAGAACCATCGGTAAGAAAGAAAACCATGAAAAAAACGGCCCTCCTTCCTATTATACTTTTCAATTTAACTGCATGCAGCCAAGGAATGACCTCAATGATCGATCGCTCTCACATGCCTTGTGGCAATAAACCTAATTGTGTCTCGACTCAAGATACTCGAGCCAAATTTGCACTTATGCCATATACACTCAGCGATTCAGCGACTATCGATGCGATTGAGCAAGCGGCTTTAGCGCTACCCGGAGCAAAGACCGCTGTTAAACAAAATGACTACTTACGCATCGAATGTACGTCCAAAATCATGCGATTTGTCGACGATTTAGAATTAAAGATCGAAGGTAACACCCTGCTCGTCCGCTCTGAATCTCGTGTCGGTTATTCAGACTTTGGCGTGAACCGTAAACGTGCAGATCAACTCAGAACCTTGCTAATAGAAGCAAAGTTAGTCAAATAACGCCCCTATATCGACACAGAGTGGTATACTCTCAGGAAATTAATTGTTATCAATAAGAGAGTATTATGAAAGTTGGTATCATCGGCGCGATGGAACAGGAAGTGACCATATTAAAAGAAGCAATGACAAACAGCCAAACCGTAACAAAGGCAGGTTGTACATTCTTCTCCGGACAAATCAACGATGTTGACGTGGTGCTACTTCAATCGGGTATCGGTAAAGTCGCAGCAGCAATAGGCACAACCATTCTGTTAGACGAATACCAACCAGATGTTGTCATTAACACCGGTTCAGCGGGTGGATTTGACGCCAGCCTAAACCTTGGTGATGTCGTTATTTCAACTGAAGTTCGTCATCACGACGCAGATGTGACTGCATTTGGCTACGAAATGGGGCAAATGGCTGGCCAACCTGCGGCATTCCAAGCCGATAACAAATTAATTGAACTCGCCGAAAACGCACTCGCACAAATGGAAAATACCCACGCAGTTCGCGGTCTTATCTGTACAGGTGATGCCTTCGTTTGTACTTCTGAGCGTCAAGAATTTATCCGCAGTCATTTCCCGAAAGCTATCGCAGTAGAAATGGAAGCATCCGCTATTGCTCAAACTTGTCACCAATTCGACACACCTTTTGTGGTAGTACGCGCTATTTCAGATGTTGCAGACAAAGAATCACCAATGAGCTTTGAAGAGTTTTTGCCATTAGCAGCAAAGAGCTCCTCAGAAATGGTGTTCAAAATGTTGGAATTGACTAAATAAGCCTTCTATTAGATGAAAGAATTCTTTCAACTTTTGTATGCTGATGGTGTGCTCCTCGTTATGTGGGGAGCACTGTTCTTTCATCTCGTTCTCCCTATCCCCCATTCTTTACACCCGGTCACGCTTTGGCACAAATTTGCTGAACAACTGACGGGGAAAGTAAATAATCATCATAACGACTCCCAAAGCATCATTTCTGGCAGTCTTGCCCTGCTGCTTATGCTACTTCCTTGTCTCATTTTGTTGATCGCAATGAAGCCATTAGTGTGGCAAGCCCCTTTATTTGAACTGGCTTTACTGCTAATTGCTCTCGATTGGCGTAAGAACGAAACATTGACCAAAAAGCTTATTAACGAATTAGCCAATCAAGACAAGGTTCGAGCCAGAACACTCTTAAAACCATACCTCAATCGTGACACCGATACGTTGTCTTTATTAGGTCTAGGTAAAGCTGGCGCAGAAACCATCATAATGGGCTACGGACGAAACGTCGTGTGCGTTTTGTTTTGGTATGGCCTGACTGGTGGCATTGGTGCAATTCTGTACCGTCTCACGGCAGAACTTGCCCGAGCTTGGTCACCCAGTCGCCGTCAATATAACCCATTTGGCAAACCCGCTATCCAAGTGACAGCGGCCCTCGAGCTTGTCCCTTTGCGCCTATTTGCCTTGCTGATTATGGTTGGTAAAAATGGCTTATATGTACTAAAAAACGTGCTCCAACAAGCAAAATCATGGCCTTTACCCGGTCCAAGCTGGCTACTCTGTTCAATTGGAATTAAGCTGCAATTGTCATTGGGAGGGCCGGCATTATATCAAGGTCATCGCTCAGAACGTGCTAAAATTGGCGGCAGAATTGCTCCTTCAGCGATTCACCTTGCACAAATACAAACGTTACTCGTGTGGCGTATTTTTACTTGGATTGTCATCCAAAGCGTATTACTTGGCCTCATTTATCAGGGACTATAATGAACCCACTTTTGTTAGCTTTGCCTGCTATTATCATGTTGTTTTCAGCTCAACCATACGCTCACACAGAAGTGCAAAAAGTGATTAGCCTTTCTCCACACGCAACCGAACTTGCCTATGCTGCGGGATTAGGTGACAAACTGATTGCCGTGAGTGAAATGAGCGATTATCCACAACAAGCCAAACAACTGGAAACCGTCTCCAATTACCAAGGGATTAAACTCGAACGTATTCTTACTCTTAAGCCTGACCTTGTACTTGCTTGGCCGGAAGGTAATCCGACAAAAGAACTGGAGAAATTGGCTCAATTTGGGATACCGATATATGATACCACTGCACATTCTCTAGAAGATATTGCTAAACATATTGAGCAATTGAGTGTTTACACTGAGAAGCCTGAAGTGGGTCAAAAAGCCGCCGCAAATTTTCGAGCCCAATTAGAGTTATTACAAACCAAATACCAGACAAACAACAAAGTTCGCTACTTTTACCAAATAAGCGACAAACCTCTTATGACCGTCACAGGACACCATTGGCCCAGTGAAGTGTTTCACTTTTGTGGTGGCGAGAATATTTTCGAGAGTTCTCTTGCCCCTTATCCACAAGTCAACCTTGAGCAGGTCATTCTCCGCCAACCGGAAGCGCTTTTTGTTTCTCGACAATCCGTCGGACAACAAGGGATCTGGAACAAATGGAAACCTGACCTTATCGCTTTTCAAAATGGCCATGTCTGGTCTCCTAACCGTGACTGGCTTAATCGCCAAACTCCCAGAACCTTACAAGCAGTAAAAGAAGTGTGCGAATATTTTGAGCGTGTTCGGCAAAAACGCTAACGTTTTCGTGGCAAATCTCGTACAATTCCCGTCCATTTTCCACAAGTTGTTTAAAGGTACCAAGTAACATGGACTCCATGCTGCTTTATATGATCGATTTATTCGGTACTGCTATTTTTGCTATTTCAGGTGTATTGCTCGCTGGTCGCCTAAAAATGGATCCTTTCGGTGTGGTCGTTCTTGGCAGCGTCACCGCGATCGGTGGTGGCACAATAAGAGACATGACACTCGGCGCAACCCCCGTTTTTTGGGTCATTAACAATACTTACCTATGGGTCATTTTGATCACCTGTGTCGTCACTATGCTTCTGGTACGCCGCCCTAAACGTTTAGCTTGGTGGGTCTTACCAGTATGTGACGCGATAGGCTTAGCGGTATTTGTTGGGATTGGTGTCGAAAAAGCGCTGGCCTATAACGCTTCCAGCATGGTAGCGGTCATTATGGGAGTCATTACCGGCTGTGGCGGCGGCATAATCCGTGATGTTCTCGCACGTGAAGTCCCCATGGTATTACGTAGCGAAGTATACGCAACAGCCTGCATTTTAGGTGGCGTTTGTCACACAGTCGTGCTGCACTTTACTCAAGACCACTCTGCTGCCTTACTCAGCGGTATCGTCTCTACTTTGCTTATCAGGCTGGCTGCGATTCGTTGGCATTTGTCTTTGCCTATTTTTGCTATTAATCGATAAGATAAAAGGCCTTATCACCTCTTTGAGCAACAGAGATGATAAGGTGAATGGATTAAAATACTGATAAAAACCATTGCTGATGTTGTTGCCAAAGAAGTTTTAATGCCATCAGCATAGACATAATAATCACAATGGGTTTGATCCACTTTTGCCCTTTGGTGACCACGACTTTTGCGCCAAATTGTGCGCCAATAAAGCCACCTATTGCCATCGTCAATCCGATCTCCCAAACCGGCAGGCCTGCCAAAATAAAAAACAGTAACGCAGCAAGATTAGAGGTAAAGTTTAAAACTTTTGTCCGTGCTGTCGCCTCAATTAAAGAACAGTTAGCAAGCACAACAAAGCACACGGTAAATATCGATCCTGTTCCTGGACCAAAAAAGCCATCATAGAAACCAACCCCGCCACCAATAGACAATGCAAACATCGCTTCAGATAGCTTAGCCTTTGTGTCTGTTTGAGTGGTAGCTGGTGCGAGCAAAAAATACAGAGAGATGGCAATTAGTAACGCAGGAATCAAGCTCGTGAGTATACTCGCATCGATATATTGCACCACTTCTGCCCCGATCGCCGATCCGATAAACGTACAGAAAATAGCAAGTCGCATCTGTTTTAGACTGACAACCCCATTGCGTACAAAAAACCAACTCGCAGAAAAACTGCCAAATGAACTTTGCAGCTTATTGGTGGCTAATGCTTGAGTAGGAGTTAAACCTGAGGCTAATAATGCAGGTAATGTGATTAATCCACCGCCCCCAGCCATGGCATCGATAAATCCAGCCACTGATGCCACAAAAAATAACATCGTAAGAATCTCAAAGCTCAATTCCATCTAACCACTCACTAATTATAAAAGTAACAATTGCGAGTACATTAACACTGATTGAGTTAGGAGAAAATGGAAAGTCTAGACACTGATCTATTCCTTTTTTTCATGACTGAACCGAGTCTCGGTTAACTGAAGCGAACAGATTAGAGCAATGATTTAAGACAAAAAAAGCCCGCTCAACTGAGCGGGCAACGAGGTTGTCTATAAGCCCTACTTTACAGGCTTACTGATTTTTATCTATTACGCTTCTAAGCTCGCTTTCACTTTTGCGTGTAGCTCTTGAACCGAAGTTACTGTGCTCTTCGCGTCTGCCGTGTGCGCCATGCATGTTGCGAATGCCGCGTTTAACGTTGTCGTGTAGTTCACTTTCTCAGCAAGCGCACCACGACGTAGAACTTTTGAGTCCTCAATCGCTTGACGGCCAGCGGCAGTATTCACGATGTAGGTGTACTCGTTGTTCTTGATACGGTCAAGAATGTGAGGACGACCTTCGTGTACTTTGTTTACTAGACGTGGGTTAATACCCGCTTCGCCGAGAATAACTGCTGTACCGTGTGTTGCATCCAGCTGGTAACCAAGCTTAGATAGCTTAGACGCAAGGTCAACAACGCGCTCTTTGTCGCCTTCACGAACAGACAGTAGTGCACGACCACCTTCTGGGTAAATGTTGCCACAACCCAGTTCTGCTTTCGCGTAAGCTTCTGCAAACGTTGCACCTACACCCATCACTTCACCAGTAGAGCGCATTTCTGGGCCTAATAGTGGGTCAACACCAGGGAACTTGTTAAAAGGCAGTACGACTTCTTTTACTGAGTAGTACGGTGGGATGATTTCTTTCGTAAAGCCTTGAGCTTCAAGAGATTGACCCGCCATTACACGCGCGGCAATCTTAGCGATTGGCGCACCCGTAGCTTTCGATACGAACGGTACCGTACGCGCTGCACGAGGGTTTACCTCGATTAGGTATACTTGGTTGTTCTTAACCGCAAACTGCGTATTCATCAGACCACGAACACCCAACTCGAACGCCAGCTTTTCAACTTGCTCACGCATTACATCTTGGATTTCTTGGCTTAGCGTGTATGCAGGAAGAGAACATGCCGAGTCACCTGAGTGAACACCTGCTTGTTCGATGTGCTCCATGATACCGCCGATAACCACACGCTCACCGTCACAGATAGCATCGATATCCACTTCAACAGCGTCGTCTAGGAAGCTATCAAGCAGAACTGGCGATTCGTTCGATACGCTTACTGCTTCGTTGAAGTAGCGACGTAGGTCTTGCTCGTCGTATACGATTTCCATCGCTCGACCACCAAGTACGTAAGAAGGGCGTACAACCAGTGGGTAACCGATTTCACGAGATTTCTCTACCGCTTGTTCCATCGTAGTGACTGTTGCGTTCTCTGGCTGTAGAAGGCCTAGACGGTCAACAGCAACTTGGAAACGCTCACGGTCTTCTGCACGGTCGATTGCATCTGGGCTAGTACCGATGATTGGCACGCCAGCCGCTTCAAGTGCGCGAGCCAGTTTAAGTGGTGTTTGACCACCGTACTGAACGATAACGCCTTTTGGCTTCTCAACACGAGCGATTGCTAGTACGTCTTCCAGAGTTACTGGTTCGAAGTACAGACGGTCAGATGTGTCGTAATCTGTTGAAACTGTCTCAGGGTTACAGTTAACCATGATAGTCTCATAACCATCTTCGCGTAGAGCTAGTGATGCATGTACACAACAGTAGTCAAATTCGATACCTTGGCCGATACGGTTTGGACCACCACCAAGAATCATGATCTTGTCTTTGTCTGTTGGGTTTGCTTCACACTCGTCATCGTAAGATGAGTACATGTAAGCTGTATCAGATGAGAACTCAGCCGCACACGTATCAACGCGCTTGTACACTGGGTGAATATCGTACTGGTCACGTAGACGACGGATTTCACTTTCCGCTACACCTAGAATCTTAGATAGGCGCGCATCAGCAAAACCTTTACGTTTCAGCTTGTTAAGTTCTTCTTTATTCAGACCAGCAAAGCCTTTTACTTTTAGCTCTTGCTCAAGTTTCACGAGGTCTTCGATTTGAACGAGGAACCAACGGTCGATTTGCGTTAGGTTGAATACGCCATCTACTGACATACCTGCACGGAATGCATCCGCGATGTACCAAATACGCTCTGCGCCTGCTTCTTTCAGCTCATGACGGATTTTCGTCAGTGCATCTGGCGCATCTAGGTCAACCATCTCGTCAAAGCCTGTCGCGCCAACTTCTAGACCGCGAAGTGCTTTTTGTAGAGATTCTTGTTGGTTACGGCCGATAGCCATCACCTCACCAACGGACTTCATTTGCGTCGTTAGACGGTCGTTAGCACCTGCAAATTTCTCGAAGTTAAAACGAGGAATCTTAGTGACTACGTAGTCGATGGTTGGTTCGAATGATGCTGGCGTAGCACCGCCCGTGATGTCGTTCATTAGCTCATCTAGCGTGAAGCCAACCGCCAGTTTCGCTGCAATCTTAGCGATTGGGAAACCTGTTGCTTTAGATGCTAGAGCAGAAGAGCGAGATACACGTGGGTTCATCTCGATGATAACCATACGGCCATCTTTCGGGTTGATACCAAACTGTACGTTAGAACCACCCGTTTCAACGCCAATCTCACGCAGTACTGCTAGAGATGCGTTACGCATCAACTGGTATTCTTTGTCTGTTAGTGTTTGCGCAGGTGCAACCGTGATTGAGTCACCCGTGTGGATGCCCATTGGGTCGAAGTTTTCAATCGCACATACGATAATACAGTTGTCCGCTTTGTCACGAACCACTTCCATTTCGTACTCTTTCCAACCGATCAGTGATTCATCGATTAGTAGTTCGTTGGTTGGAGATAGGTCTAGACCGCGACGACAGATTTCTTCGAACTCTTCTTTGTTGTATGCGATACCACCGCCAGTACCACCCATAGTAAATGATGGACGGATGATACATGGGAAGCCAACCATATCGAGTACAGCGTAAGCCTCTTCCATCGTTTTTGCAGTATCTGCACGCGGACACTCAAGGCCGATAGACTTCATCGCTTTATCGAAACGAGAACGGTCTTCCGCTTTGTCGATTGCGTCAGCAGTCGCACCAATCATCTCAACACCGAACTCTTCAAGAACACCGTGTTTCTCTAGATCAAGAGCACAGTTAAGTGCCGTCTGACCGCCCATAGTAGGCAATACTGCATCTGGACGTTCTTTTTCAATGATATTGCGTACCACTTCCCATTGAATTGGCTCAATGTAAGTTGCATCCGCCATATCTGGGTCAGTCATAATAGTTGCAGGGTTGGAGTTAACTAGGATAACTCGGTAACCCTCTTCACGCAGTGCTTTACATGCTTGTGCGCCAGAGTAGTCAAACTCACATGCCTGACCGATAACAATCGGACCAGCACCAAGAATAAGAATACTTTGAATGTCAGTACGTTTTGGCATTATCTACTACTCCGAATTAAGCGCTGTGTTTTTTGATTAGTTCGATAAAGTGGTCAAATAGCGGTGCTGCATCGTGTGGACCAGGACTCGCTTCTGGGTGACCTTGGAAGCTAAATGCTGGCTTGTCAGTGCGGTGAATACCTTGCAAAGAGCCATCAAATAGCGATACGTGAGTAGCACGTAGGTTTTCTGGTAGTGTTGCTTCGTCTGCTGCAAAACCGTGGTTTTGCGAGGTAATCATCACAACATTACGCTCCAAGTCTTTAACTGGATGGTTGGCACCATGATGACCAAATTTCATCTTGACCGTTTTTGCACCAGACGCCAGTGCAAGAATTTGGTGACCAAGGCAGATACCAAAGATAGGAATATTTTTGTCTAGGAAAACTTTGGTCGCTTCAATCGCGTAAGTACATGGTTCTGGGTCGCCAGGACCATTTGAAAGGAATACACCGTCTGGGTTTAGTGCAAGCACTTCTTCAGCAGATGTTTCAGCAGGAACAACGGTTAGGCGGCATCCTCGGTCAACCAGCATACGTAAGATGTTTCGCTTGGCACCGAAGTCGTAGGCCACAACGTGATAAGGCAGTTCGCTGTCATCTTGCGCTTCTGGAAGCCCACCTTCAAGCGTCCACGAACCTTGTTTCCACTGATACGCTTCTTTTGTTGTAACCTCTTTCGCAAGATCCATTCCTTTTAAGCCTGGGAATTCTTTCGCCTTCGCAAGTGCCAAAGCTTCATCTAAATTATTGCCCGCTACAAGACAGCCATTTTGAGCACCTTTCTCACGCAGAATACGAGTGAGTTTGCGTGTATCAATGTCAGCAATACCAACAATGTTTTGCGCTTTAAGGTAATCAGAAAGGGATTGTTCATTTCGGAAGTTAGAAGCGATAAGAGGGAGATCGCGAATCACAAGGCCTTGTGCATGAATGGAAGAGGATTCTTCGTCTTCGGAGTTGGTTCCGGTGTTGCCAATGTGAGGATAAGTAAGAGTAACGATTTGTTGAGAATAGGAAGGATCAGTAAGAATTTCTTGATAGCCGGTCATCGAAGTATTAAAAACAACTTCACCAACGGAAATACCCTCTGCGCCAATGGACACTCCGTGAAACACCGTCCCATCTTCTAGGACCAACAGTGCTAGTTTACCCAAGACAACCTCCAGAATAAAAATTCAAAAATAAGATATAAATGTGCAAACCTGCCTAACTTTACCTTGATAACTCACATTAACAGGTATTTTTGACAAATTGGCGATATTCTAATGACACACTTTGAAACTGTCAATAACAACCAAAAAATAAATTGTATTTTTATACGAAGTGGGCACATATCAATACAAAAGCAGTCAAAAACACAAGCTTAATCTATCTAAAATCGTTTTAAATTCATTCTTTTTTGTATTTTACAAATTAACCACACTTTACGAAGCCTCCAAACAGTCAATTTTGAAAGCAAACGATAACAAATCAAAGTTAAGTGTAATTTTTAACAAACTAAACAAAAATAAACACCAAAATACCCAAAATCAAAACCAAACTTAGGTTAAATTGAATACATTTAATCAGTGTTATTTACTAGGGATTTATTTCAGATAAAAAAAACCGGCTAACGCCGGCGAATACTTATGTAATTACAAATTATTGAGCTCAAGCACATCTGTCATGCTGTAAAACCCGGTAGGCTTGTCGTACAACCAGACTGCAGCTTTTACTGCTCCATTAGCAAAAGTCATTCGGTCTGTTGCTTTATGAGTAATTTCAACTCGCTCTCCAATATCAGCAAACATCGCAGTGTGCTCACCAACGATATCACCCGCTCGAATGGTCGCAAAACCAATTTCATCTTTGGTGCGCTCACCAGTAATCCCTTCACGGGCATAGACAGCGACATCATTTAATTTATTACCCATTGCACCTGCAATGGCTTCTCCCATTCCAATTGCAGTACCAGATGGCGCATCTACTTTGTGGCGATGGTGCGCTTCAACAATCTCGATATCACAATAATCACCCATCACTTTGGCCGCTTTTTCTAACAGCTTAAATACTAGGTTGACCCCAACAGAATAATTAGAGGCCATCACGACTGGCACATGTTTCGCTGCTTCATCAATCTGTGCTCGCTCCTCTTCGGTGAAGCCCGTTGTACCAATGACAATACTCTTGCCATATTGTTGACAAAGTGCAAGATTGGCAAGTGTGTTACTCGGGGTGGTAAAATCGATAACAATATCAAAGTTTTCCACTTGCTTAGCTAAATCATCGCTTAGAAAGACATCTAATTTACCTTCACCGCACAGCTCACCGATATCTGCACCAACTAACGAAGATCCTGGACGCTCAGAGCCCGCGGTACATGACGCTTGTGAGTTAAGTTGTGCAGCTTTTACTAGATTGCGGCCCATCCTTCCCGCCGCACCTGCAATTGCAATTCGAACCATGGCAATTTTTCTCCTTTTGTGGACAACGAGTCCGATGCTCGTTCTCTTATATCGCTGAATCTTTTTAAACTAACAATATCCCGAGTTAACCTCAAGGTCGTTCGCGTGGCGTTAGGAAAACTCTTTAACAACCCGTTTTACGATAGGCAGATTTGCTTCAGGGAAGGCATAGTCAGCCAAGGCAGCAACATCGACCCATTGCCCTTGTTGACCTTCGCGACCATAAGGCTGGTTGTCGAATTGAGACACCAGCATAAAATCAAATTTCAGCGACTTATCTGGGTAATCATATTGCAAGTGCTCATATAACGCTTGCTCTGTTACGGTGATACCAATTTCTTCTTCAAGTTCACGATTCATTGCCTGTTCAATCGTTTCATCTTGCTCCACTTTTCCTCCAGGAAATTCCCAAAAGCCCCCTTTGTGTTTATCATCGGGACGTTTAGTGATAAAGATTTGCGATTTGTCTGAGTTTAAGATGATCGCCGCAACTATATGAATTCTTTTCATGAAAATAGTCCTAATACTATTGATACAAAAAGAGCCGCCTAAGCGACTCTTTTAATAATAGGTTCGAAGAAATTAATCAATCTTACCGTGACACTGTTTGTACTTTTTGCCACTACCACATGGGCAAGGCTCATTACGTCCTACTTTACGTTCATCACGAACCACTGGCTGGTTAGTGCCTTGTTCGGCCTCATCAGAAGCAAGTTGATTTTGCGCATCAGCATGTTGAGCATGAGCATGACGAGCCGCTTCTTCAGCTTGTGCTCGACGCTGCTCTTCCATACGCTCTACTTCTTCTTGCTGCTGCACTCTAACACGTGATAGTACGGTAATGACATCCGATTTTAGTGCTTCGAGTAGCTCTTCAAACAATTCAAAAGACTCACGTTTGTACTCTTGTTTCGGGTTCTTTTGAGCATACCCACGAAGATGAATACCTTGACGCAGGTGATCCATCGCAGATAAGTGCTCCTTCCAAAGTGTGTCTAACGTTTGAAGCATCACGGATTTTTCAAAGTTACGCAGTACTTGGGCACCAACAATGTCTTCTTTCGCTTTGTAAGCATCAACGGCTAAATTGAAGATTTTTTCACGTAACGCTTCTTCATATAGCTTGTCATCCGCTTCAAGCCACTGTTTGATTGGTGCATCCAAGTCAAAGTCCGCTTTCAGACGCTCTTGCAGGCCTTCAGTATCCCACATATCTTCTAATGACTGCGGTGGGATGTATTCGTCGATCACAGCGGAAATAACATCTTCACGATTATGCTCAATCATATCGCTGATGTCATCAGTACCCATCAGTTCATCACGAAGCTCGTAAACAACCTTACGTTGATCGTTAGCAACATCATCGTATTCAAGTAACTGTTTACGGATATCGAAGTTACGACCTTCTACTTTACGCTGAGCTTTTTCAATTGAGCGGGAAAGCATCTTAGATTCGATCGCTTCACCTTCTTCCATACCACTTTGAATAATGCTCGCCATGCGGTCCGAAGTGAAGATACGCAGTAATGAGTCTTCCATCGATAAGTAGAAACGAGAAGAACCCGCGTCCCCTTGACGACCTGAACGACCACGTAACTGGTTATCGATACGACGAGATTCGTGACGCTCTGTACCGATAATATGCAAACCACCCGCTTCCAGTACTTGATCGTGGATCTGTTTCCATTCTGCTTTAATCGCGTCGATCTGTTCTTTAGTCGGATCTTGTAATGCTTCAACTTTTGCTTGCCAGCTACCACCCAACACGATATCAGTACCACGACCCGCCATGTTGGTTGCGATCGTTACGGCACCTGGAGTCCCGGCTTCAGCAACAATTTCAGCTTCACGCTCGTGGAACTTGGCGTTGAGTACATTGTGTTTAATCTTTGCTTTTTTTAGTGCATTAGACAACAGTTCTGACTTCTCGATAGAAACCGTACCAACAAGAGAAGGTTGCCCCTTTTCTACACGCGCTTTAATGTCTTCGATGATCGCTGCAAATTTCTCAGCTTCCGTTCGATAAACCATATCTGGCATATCGTTACGTTGCATTGGCTTGTTGGTCGGAATAACAACCGTTTCCAAATTATAAATGGACTGGAATTCAAAGGCTTCTGTATCTGCCGTACCCGTCATACCAGACAGCTTATGGTAGAGACGGAAGTAATTCTGGAAGGTGATCGAAGCCAGCGTCTGGTTTTCGTTTTGAATCTTAACGCCTTCTTTAGCCTCAACCGCTTGGTGTAGACCTTCAGACCAGCGACGACCTGGCATCGTACGGCCAGTATGTTCGTCAACGATAACCACTTCGCCTTCATCGCTAACGATATAGTCAACGTTACGTTCAAACAGAACATGAGCGCGAAGTGCAGCATTAACGTGATGAAGTAGGCTGATATTCGTCGGAGAGTAAAGTGTATCGCCTTCTTCCATCAAACCATTTTTTACGAGTAGCTCTTCAACAAATTCCTGACCGTTTTCGGTTAAGTGAACTTGCTTAGACTTTTCGTCCATGGTGTAGTGACCATCACCACGGTACTCTTCAGAGTCTTCTTTATCTTGAATTTCTAAATGCGGAATCAGCAGGTTGATACGAGTATATAGATCAGAGCTATCTTCAGCAGGACCAGAGATGATAAGAGGCGTACGCGCTTCGTCAATAAGAATCGAGTCTACTTCATCGACAACAGCGAAGAAGCGTTCACGCTGGACACGGTCTTCTGTGCGGAAAGCCATATTATCACGAAGGTAGTCAAAGCCGAACTCGTTGTTCGTTCCGTAAAGGATATCTGCTTGGTATGCTTCTTTCTTAGCCTGAGGAGCCATATTTGGTACGTTGATACCCACCGTCATGCCTAAAAACTCAAACAAAGGACGGTTAGTCTCTGCATCACGCTTAGCAAGGTAATCGTTCACTGTTACAATGTGAACACCTTTACCGGGCAGTGCATTTAAATAGGCCGGTAAGGTTGCTGTGAGTGTTTTACCTTCACCTGTTCGCATTTCAGCAATTTGACCAGCATTGAGCACCATGCCACCAATAAGCTGAACATCAAAATGGCGCATACCATAAACACGTTTAGATGCTTCACGAACGGTAGCAAAGGCTTCTGGTAGAAGATTATCAAGAGTTTCGCCTTTTTCTAGACGCTCACGGAACTCTACCGTTTTGGCTTTAAGTTCTTCGTCAGACAGTGCTTCAAACGTTGGTTCGTAATTATTGATCTCTTTTACAATTTTTCTAAGGCGGCGCAGTGTTCGGTCGTTGCGACTGCCAATCACTTTTGTCAGTAGCTTAGTTATCATTTTTTGTGAATCTCTCTTTCATCAGACCGTTCCCGATCTACTCGTAATGCCTTCAGTCTCTACCAGTTTGTAACTAAGAATACTGAGATAAATCATTATTTCAGATATTGAGTCCAAACATGCGTATTTCAAGGTCAAAAATTGAAACAATGTGGCTTAGTGTAAGGATTTTTCTTCCTGACGACCATAAATAGACGCATTTGTTTGAAGCACTCAGGAGTTTTTAGACAAATTGATGACTGAAGCGCTATTATGACACAAGCTTGAAGAGATAAAGTCAGTATTTTTTAAAAGATAGACTTCATTTATGTAACGCTTATGCTTCATTTACCAAGAGATGCAAATAGCCTGTATACCCAAATAACTCTATTATCCACACCCAACTAATAATATCGCTTAGTACCCAAGTAACCTTAAGATACCGTGTTCAGCGAGAAGACCCTAGTTTTGAGGCGTGGCAAGGATTCGTAGATACCATGGTTCTACATTAAGAATCATTAACAAAGCCTGAGAGCTAAGAATACTCGCCTTTTGGTAGCGACATTAGCTCTAAATCAAGCATCTTGAAGTCATTTGGGTATATACCTATCTGCCGCCCTGCACTAGAATGATAAGGTCCTAGATAATTTATATTGGCTTATGCGTGATCACCGTCCAACCTTAACCGACACTCTTATTGCTGAATCTCAATTTAAGCAGATTCAACAGCATGCCGAAGAGATCTTACAATTAAATCAGGCTTTACAAGCCATACTGCCCAACGGGACGGCAGATCATTGCCGGGTTGCCAATATTCGACATGGTCAGCTCTTAATTGACGTTTCAAGTGCCGCGATCAAAATGAAGATCAATTACGATCGAATGATGATCCTCAACAAGCTTCGGACACAAGGCTACGCTAAGCTCATCAGTATCGACGTAAGAATCAACCCTTCTTTATATCGTAATCATGCAAGTAAAGAGCAAAAAACCAAGCGCCCGCCTTTAAGCCAAGCAGCGGCAGATTCCTTGCTGATTATTGCTGATGTTGCGCCGCCCAAGATACAGGATCGGTTAAAACGACTGGCTGCAATGGCGAAACAAACGGATAAAAAAAAGCCAAGCTAGATGCTTGGCTTTTTTCATGCAATTTATTTTTAGTGCGATTTGAGCAAAGAAGAATTACGCAAGTACCATACTTGGATCGCCAAAAGCAACCGGAGAACCTGCTTCTTCTTCAAAGGTCGTCCATTCCCATGCTTCTTGATCAGCAAGGATGGCACGCAATAATTGGTTGTTCAGGCCATGACCAGATTTATATGCACGGAACTCACCAATGATGGCATGGCCACACATGTAGAGATCACCGATAGCGTCTAGTACTTTGTGAGTAACAAACTCATTATCAAAGCGAAGACCTTCTTCGTTAAGAATGCGATATTCATCAAGTACGATGGCACAATCAAAGCTACCGCCTAAACACAAGTTTTGCGACTGAAGGTTTTCGATATCACGCATGAAACCAAACGTGCGAGCACGTGAAATCTCACGAGCAAAACCTTGAGATGAAAAGTCGAATAAAAGTCTTTGCTCATCCGATTCAATAGCCGGATGGTTAAAGTCGATCTCAAAGTCCATACGGAAGCCGTTAAATGGAACGAACTCGGCCCATTTATCGCCATCTTCAAAACGAACAGGTTTCTTTATACGGATGAAACGTTTAGGCGCGTTTTGTGTCTCAATACCCGCTTGTTGAAGTAGATAAACAAACGGACTTGCACTGCCATCCATAATTGGAATTTCTGGTGCATCAACTTCAACAATAATGTTGTCAATGCCCATGCCCGCAAGCGCTGCGTTAAGGTGTTCAACCGTTGAAATACGTACGCCTTCGTCGTTAACTAGTGCAGTACATAGCATAGTGTCACGAACAGACGCGGGATCAGCTGGAAAATCAACAGGTGGATTCACGTCTGTACGACGGTAAATGATGCCTGTATTTGCAGCAGCTGGGCGCAGAGTAAGCGTGACTTTACGACCAGAGTGGAGACCCACACCAGTTGTTTTCACTATTTCTTTCAGAGTACGTTGTCTGATCATCTGCTTGCCTCTCTAACAATGGCTATAAAACACGGCCGCCTGTAACGCCGACCGTGAATGATACCATTATTTTGAGCTATGTCAAATAAATGGTCAAACATCAATCAGCTTGACGGCGTAGGAACGCAGGAATATCTAAGTATCCGCTTTCTTTTTCTTGCTTCGGTGCAGCTGAACCCTGTCCCGAAGATGCATTACTATTGTTCGCTTGAGGAGTCACCTGCGGCTTCTCTTGCGCTGTATTTTGCTGCAAGCTTTGTGCCGACTTCTCTTCAACCTGTGGTGCCGCTGTCTGCTGTGACACTTGAGGCGCTTGTGATGCTGCTGCTTTAGCTTTACCACCCGCAACTAATGTAATGTCTGGTTTTTTCTCGTTGCCAATACCAGTTGCAACCACAGTAACACGAATTTCATCAGTCATATCTGGGTCAAGTGAGGTACCGATTACAACCGTTGCATTATCGGAAGCAAACGCTTTAACGGTATTACCAACCGTTTCAAACTCATCAAGACGCATATCCAGACCAGCCGTGATGTTCACAAGCACACCACGAGCACCAGCAAGATCGATATCTTCAAGAAGCGGGCTAGAAATTGCCATTTCTGCAGCTTCTTCAGCACGGTCTTCACCTTTTGCAATTCCGCTACCCATCATTGCATGGCCCATTTCAGACATCACTGTTCGAACATCGGCAAAGTCGACGTTAATCATACCAGGACGTGTGATCAATTCTGCGATGCCTTGCACAGCATTCTTCAGAACATCATTCGCACTCGCAAAAGCTTCTAATAGTGTGACACCACGACCTAGGACTTTCAGTAGCTTTTCATTTGGAATCGTAATCAAAGAGTCAACGTGCTTGGAAAGCTCATCGATACCTTGCTCCGCGAAGGCTAAACGTTTCTTACCTTCAAAACTGAACGGCTTTGTCACTACCGCTACCGTCAGAATGCCTAGTTCTTTCGCAACTTCAGCGATAACAGGAGCAGCACCAGTACCAGTACCACCGCCCATACCTGCTGCGATAAATACCATATCGGCACCAGTTAGAGAATCTTTAAGTCTATCTCGATCTTCAAGAGCAGCTTCTCGACCAACTTGTGGGTTTGCACCCGCCCCAAGGCCTTTGGTGATATCGCCACCAATCTGAATGACGTTACCAACGCTTGTCTTACGAAGTGCTTGTGCATCAGTGTTAACGCTGATGAATTCTACACCTTCAATAGACTCACGCACCATGTGCTCAACAGCGTTACCACCGCCACCACCAACTCCAACGACTTTGATTACCGCATCGTCAGACATTTCCATCATCGGTTCAAACATGTGTTATCTCCGTTTACCCTGCAACTCAGGCTAAAACTCTTTTTGTATCCAATTACGCAACCGACCAAACAAGCCAGTAACAGATGAACGCTTAGGTTCATTATAATCGCTATCATCACTTGACTGCATGTCTCTTGCGTAATGTAATAATCCAACTGCCGTCGAATGGTACGGCTCCTTTACGTAGTCAGTTAATCCGCTCACCTCAAGTGGTTTACCGACTCTGACCTGGTTGCGAAATACGCGTTCTGCACATTCTACCACGCCTTCAATTTGCGCAGCACCACCAGTTAAAACAACACCGGCAGCGAGATGATGCTTGATGCCTTCTTCGCGTAGCTTCGTCTGTACTGAGTCGATAGTTTGGTTAACCAATCCCATCAGTTCAGAATATCGAGGTTCAATGACCTCAGAAAGAGTCTGACGTTGTAAGCTCCGGGAAGGTCGCCCTCCAACACTTGGAACATTCACCGTATCATCTTTACTCACTAGCTCGCTCAAAGCGCAACCATATTTAACTTTTATTTCTTCAGCATCGCTCACTGGCGTGCCAAAAGCAAAAGCAATATCGCTTGTGACCGCATTTCCTGCATAAGAAAACACTTCTGTATGTCTCAAGGCGCCTCCGGTCCAGATAGAAACATCCATTGTCCCGGCACCAATATCGACCACACATACACCGAGCTCTCTTTCATCCTCAGTGATGACAGCATTACTTGCCGCTAACCCAGAGAAAACCAGTTGCTCGACTTTGAGGCCACAGCGCTCAACCGCTTTAATAATATTTCGTGCCATATCGTTATGGCATGAGATCAAATGGACGCTGACTTCCATTCTCACTCCAGATAAACCAAGTGGATTTTTAATCCCTTCTTGGTAATCGATAGTAAATTCTTGTGGAATAACATGAAGGATACGTTGCTCATCGCCAATTTTGATCGACTTTGCTGTATGGATAGCATGATCCATATCCTCTTGAGACACTTCTTCGTCAGAAATCGTGCCCATGCCTTTTTCAATTCTGCTCGCGATATGCTTACCAGACAACGAAATAAAGACTCGACTGATTTGACATTCTGCCATTAATTCAGCTTGATCAATTGCACGTTGTACTGATTTTACAACCGATTCCAAGTCATTCACGCCACCTTTGTCCATGCCGCGTGAAGGGCTACTACCTGAACCAATAATATTGATTTGACCGTCAGGTAACACCTCACCCACTAAAGCAGATATGGTTGCAGTGCCTATATCAAGACCAACAATAATGTTGTCATCCGCAGCCTTAGTCATTTGTTCTCTCTTGTCCTAACTCATGTTCAGGAAACCAACCCACTGCGGCTCCTGTGTCATATCGAAGGTCGATATAACTGATTCTTTGAGTATCACTGCCAAGCTTATTGTAGAGCAAAAAAAATCGCTCTATTCGCTCATTCAGAGATTCTTTACCAAGCTCTAGTCGAATTCCGTTATCAAGGATAATTTGCCAAGCTCGTCGCTCATTCAAGACAAGAGACGATATCGACAGCCCTAACTTTTGAAATCTGGGATGAAACTCACGATACGTACGTAACACCTCGGTTTCAGTTTGATGAGGCCCATATAGCTTTACGTTCTCTTCTTTTAACAGCCCAATATCACCGTCAAAAACTAAACCATTTTCATCAAGCAACTCTTGCCCATTCCAAATCGCAATGGGCGTGTGCTCAGTCAAAAAAACCTTGATCGTTTCAGGCCACTGCTTTCGAATAGCAGCATGGGCCACCCAAGGGATAGACTCAACGCTTTGCTGTAATACATCGATATCTTGTGACATGAATGTACCAATATGATCGATTTTACCCAAGGCTATTTGAACATCATCAGCAGTAACAAACTCCAGTTTGCCCTGAAGCACGATCTTAGATAACGGTAATCTCTGATCATCCCACATCCAGCTGATAGCGAAAAACAGTGTTGAGCTGATTAAGCTAACGACAACGCAAAAAAATATCGTACCTAGCACTTTTTCTTGTCGACTAAAGCGACGTTCAATATTTTGTTGCTCTTCATTCAATGCCAAATTCAACAATGCTTCGCTTCCTGATCTTTATTCTGTACTTTTCACCCCTGGTAGGGCCCACCAGAAAGAGCATTGATCTTAACTTTCAAATTATACTGAGCTGTTTAAAACTAGCAATTATTGATAACAATAAATCGCAACGTAATCCGCGTAAATCTTAATTACTGTTACTTTTTAGCTTTTGCGTCTCGCTGTTCATTCAGTTAGTGATTAACACGCATGTTTTCAATGTTTAGCTCAAGTGCAGCAAGTTTCTTTGCAACCTTACTTATATCACCAGCACCTTGCGTTAAAATCAAGTCACCATCTTTAATAACGTTAGCTAAAACTGAAGGTAATTGCTCAATTTCAGGTACAAAAATTGGATCAACTTGACCACGACTGCGAATCGTACGGCATAATGCACGTCCATCAGCACCAGAAATAGGTTTTTCCCCTGCAGCATAAACATCCAACATAATTAAGACATCAACCTGTTGTAAGACATTAGCGAAATCATCGTAGAGGTCTCGAGTTCGGCTGTAGCGATGTGGCTGAAATATCATCACTAGACGTTTATCTTGCCAACCACTTCTTGCTGCATCAATCGTAACACCAACTTCTGTTGGGTGGTGACCATAATCATCTACCAGCATTGCGTGGCCATTACCGGTATCAAACTCACCAAGATGATCAAATCTACGCCCAGTGCCTTCCGTTCCAGCCATCGCCGCTAAAATCGCCTCATCACTGATATCATCTTCCGTTGCTACCGCAATCGCCGCAGAAGCATTTAGAGCATTATGGCGACCGGGGATATTTAGGGTGATATTGAGATCCGCACAGCCTTGACGAACCACGGTAAACTTACCTTGTTGACCTTCTTGGCGGTAGTTTTTAATTTGTACATCCGCATCTTCAGAAAAACCATAGGTGATCACCTGACGACTGATTCGTGGAATCAATTCGCGAATCACAGGATCATCAATACATACAATCGCTTGGCCGTAAAATGGTAGGTTGTGAAGGAAATCAATGAAAGTTTGCTTCAGGGTTTCAAAATCACCACCGTAAGTATCCATATGATCCGCTTCAATATTCGTTACGATGCTCACCATTGGTTGCAAGTGTAAGAATGAAGCGTCACTTTCGTCGGCTTCAGCAATCAAAATACGACTAGAGCCTAAACGGGCATTCGTACCCGCGCTTTTCACCAAACCACCATTTACAAAGGTTGGATCAAGACCGGCCTCTGAATAAATTTGCGTAACCAAAGCCGTCGTAGTCGTTTTTCCATGCGTACCTGCGACAGCAATACCATGACGAAAACGCATTAATTCAGCGAGCATTTCAGCGCGACGAACAATAGGAATGCGCATCTCTCTTGCAGCCATGACTTCTGGGTTTTCTTCATTGATCGCCGTTGATACAACAACAACGCTGGCCTTCGCAACATTGCTGGTTTGATGGCCGATGTAAACCGTCGCCCCTTTTGACACTAAACGTTCAGTAGTCGGGTTTTCAGCGAGATCAGAACCAGTAATTTGATAGCCTTCATTTAAAAGTACTTCCGCAATGCCACTCATTCCAGCACCACCGATTCCAATAAAGTGAATCGATTTCACGCGGCGCATTTCAGGGACCATTGCTCGAATCTGAGCCAAATCTTGTGTATGTTGGATAGTCATTACTCTATTCTCAATAATTTGTTAACGCTGTGCTGTTAAAGCAATAATGGCTTGTGCTACTTTTTCGTCAGCATTCAGTTTTGCTGCTTGACGCGCACATTCCGCCATAGATAACAGTGCGTTACGATCCAGTTGTTGGATCTGCTGAGTCAAAGACTCAACGGTTAAATCCGGTTGTTCTATCATCTTGGCAGCACCACACTCAACAAGATGATCGGCATTCAAGGCTTGTTGGCGATCTTTGTGCATAAAAGGGACAAAAATTGCGCCTAAGCCTGCCGCTGAGATTTCAGATACCGTCAAGGCACCTGAACGACAAACGACAAGGTCAGCCCAAGCATATGCTTGCGCGACATCGTCAATAAATTCGGTAACTTGCGCATCGATCACCCCACAAGTTTGATAAGCAGCTTGCACGTCTTCAACGGCACCTTTACCTGCTTGATGACGAATACAATAGTCAGAGCCCAGAGTAGTCATCACTTTCGGCAAGGTTTGGTTAAGGATTCTCGCCCCTTGACTGCCCCCCATAACCAAAATTCGAATCGGTCCGTTCCTTTCTTCCATCCGTCGCTTCGGCTCTTCCAATGTAACGACATCTTGACGTACAGGGTTGCCGACTACTTCAGCATTAGGAAAAGCACCAGGAAAAGCTTGGAAAACCTTTTTTGCGATCTTCGCTAGCCACTGATTGGTGAGCCCCGCCACTGCATTTTGCTCATGCAGTACAACAGGGATACCACTGAGCCATGCAGCAATGCCTCCAGGGCCGCTCACATAGCCGCCCATTCCCAGCACTGCATCGGGTTGCCAACGTTTGATGTGAGCACGCGCTTGGAAAATCGCATTCACTATTTGTGCTGGAGCCGCTATTAAGCGCTTGATTCCTTGACCTCGAAGACCTTTCACTTTGATGAAGTCGATATCAATACCATGCTTGGGGACCAAGTCTGCTTCCATTCTATCCGCGGTGCCTAACCAACGGATTTCCCAGCCCTGTTCTTGTAACTGCTTGGCAACCGCCAGCCCTGGAAATACGTGACCACCAGTTCCACCAGCCATCACCATTAAACGTTTATTTTTCTTCATGATCTTTTTGTTCTAGCTGTTCCTGAAGCCGTTTCAGACGGCATTCGTGATCAATTCGCAGCAAAATAGACACTGCCACAGACATAATAATAAGACTCGAACCACCGTAGCTGATCAAGGGTAAGGTAAGGCCTTTTGTTGGTACCATACCTGCCGCAGCACCTACGTTGACCAACGTTTGAAATGCGAACCAAATACCTATTCCAAAAGCAAGATAACCACCGAATGTTTCATGTTGTTCGAAAGCTCGCTTACCGATATAAATCGCTTTAAGAACTAAACTGAAGATCAGCAATAGGACGAGCACAACCCCAACAAAACCTAATTCTTCGGCTAACACAGCAAACACGAAGTCAGTATGTGCTTCAGGTAGGTATTCGAGTTTTTGAATCGAATTTCCCAGCCCTTGCCCGAACCATTCGCCTCGGCCAAATGCCATAAGAGATTGTGTTAATTGATAACCACTACCGAAAGGGTCTTCCCAAGGGTCAAGGAAAGAGGTTACGCGTCGTATGCGGTAAGGCTCAACTAAAATCAAGCCAATCACGGCAGCAATCCCGGCACACATTAGAGCCAAAAACTGAGTAAGCTTAGCACCCGCGATAAATAACATACCAAACAGAGTCACCAGCATCACAACGACAGTCCCTAAATCAGGCTGGCCGAGCAGCAACAATGCAAAAAAAGCAAACACCATAATTGGCTTCATAAAGCCGCCAAAAAAGGTTTGTCTGACCTCGTCTTGTTTACGCACCAAGTAACTGGACATAAACACAAATAATGAAAGCTTTGCAATTTCCGCTGGCTGTAAATTAAACAAACCGAGAGGAATCCAGCGAGAGGCACCATTAACGGATTTACCTGCCAGCAGAACAACGATCAACAAGCCAAAAGAGAGCCATAACAAGTAAGGGCTTTTTTTAAACCACTGCTGTAATGGCACTTGAACTACAACCGTAGATACGATGATTGCGAGGAATAAAAACGAGGCATGACGAAACATAAAATGGAATGGTTGTTCGGTCAGTCTCGAGCTGATCGGGAAAGAGGCCGAGGTTACCATCACTAAGCCGGTTAACATCAAACCAAAAGCAATCCATACGAGCTGTCGATCAAAAAGGACCGTTGGTGCTGGCTGCTTAAACCATAGACCAATGCTGCGTTTAACGTGACCTAACCCCACAACAACATCATCCTTATTTACGCATACTTCTCAGCAAGTGTCGCAAAAGCGTCTCCTCTTGCCATAAAATTATCAAACTGATCGAAACTTGAGCAAGCGGGAGACAACATAACCATATCACCGGATACCGTTTGCTCTGAAATCCATTTGACCACCTCTTCCAGAGTGTCAAAACGACGGGCTGAAGAGTGCAAGGGCATAAAACTGTCACCATCAACGCCAAAGCAGCACAACTGCAAATTTAAGTGTGCGAAAATAGGACCAAGGTGGGACACATCCGCGCCTTTATCTATTCCTCCAACAATGAGGAACAAACGGCCGCTCGATTGCAAACCGGACAACGCTGCGATAGTACTGGCGACATTCGTCGCTTTGGAATCATTGACCCATTTCACTCCATTTTTGTCACTCACGACCTGGCATCGATGAGTCAAACCAGAATACTTCCTGAGTGCATCGAGGGCTTTGGTATAATCAATGTCGACCGCTTGCAGTAAGGCAAAAACCACTAAGGCATTGGCAAGGTTATGTCTTCCCACCAACTGAAGCTCATCACTGGCAATGATCCGTTTACCGTGATCAAGTAACCAAGTCCGCTCACCATCTAACTCAAGTCCAAACTCTTGGTTATCGTAACCAAATGAAACAATGGGTAAATCTCGCTCAGGGAAAGTTTCTCGATCGTCGCGATTAACAACAGCTAATGTTGCGTTATCAAAGATGCGTAACTTCGCCTGACGGTAATCCGTCATACCTTGATAACGATCCATATGATCTTCAGAAAGATTAAGGAAAGCCGCAGCTTTTAGTTTTAGGCTTGACGTCGTTTCCAATTGAAAACTCGACAGCTCTAATACGTACAAGTCAGCCTCTTGCTCCAACAAATCCAGTGCTGGCACACCAATATTACCACCTACCGCAACCTTTAAACCGGCTGCGTTTGCCATTACACCCGTTAAATCGGTCACGGTACTCTTACCATTAGAGCCAGTAATCGCAATAACGGGCTTTTGCACGGCCAAAGCAAACAACTCAATGTCCCCTACAACAGGTGTGCCTTTAGCAATCACCGCCTGTATTTCAGGAGTTGCAAGAGAAACACCCGGGTTTATCACCACTAAATCCGCTTGTTGCAGCCATGATTCATTCCAGCCACCGCAATGAAGGTCAATGTGCTTAGGCAATGCCTCACTTCCCGGAGGATGAGCTCTTGTATCGATAACATTGACATGGATGTTTGGTTGACTTTTGGTGAGGTGTTTAACGACAGAAAGCCCGGTAATACCGAGCCCTACGACGACAACCTGATGAATATTTTGCCAAGATTTCATTGCTTTAAGACACCATTGGTTATACTGCTATTGGATATTAACGTACTTTTAGAGTCGCCAGTCCGATCAAAACAAGAACCATGGAAATAATCCAAAAACGCACAATAACTCGTGGCTCCGGCCATCCCTTAAGTTCATAGTGATGATGTATCGGGGCCATGCGGAAAATACGCTGGCCACGCAATTTATACGAGCCCACTTGGAGTATCACGGATAGGGTTTCCATAACAAATACCCCTCCCATGATAACCAGTACTAATTCTTGACGAACCAAAACGGCAATCACGCCTAATGCACCACCAAGCGCGAGTGAACCCACATCCCCCATAAAAACTTGAGCTGGATAGGTGTTGAACCATAAGAAGCCAAGGCCAGCTCCTACAATCGCGGTGCAAACCACCACAAGTTCAGAAGCGTGTGGTAAATATGGAATGTGTAAATACTCAGAGAAGTTAACATTGCCCGTGGCCCACGAGATAACAGCAAAGCCTGCCGCAACAAGTACCGTCGGCATAATAGCCAAACCATCAAGGCCATCGGTCAAGTTCACTGCATTACTGGTACCAACAATCACAAAGTAAGTCAGTAAGATATACATCAAACCAAGTTGGGGCATGATATCTTTAAAAAACGGCACCACGAGCTGGGTTGCTGCGGTATCTTTACCATAAGCATAAAGAGCAAACGCCACAACCAGTGCGATCATCGACTGCCAAAAGTACTTCCAGCGTGCCACCAAACCATCGGTATTTTTGCGCACCACTTTACGATAATCATCCACAAAACCAACCGCAGCGTAGCCTAATAGAACCGCTAAAACTGCCCAAACATAAGGGTTGGACAAGTTGGCCCACAACAGGATAGTGATCGAAATCGCAGCAACAATCATGATGCCCCCCATTGTTGGGGTACCACGCTTACTGAAATGTGACTCAGGACCTTCATTACGCACGACCTGACCAATTTGCAACATTTGTAAACGTCGGATCATGATAGGCCCCATCCACAAAGAAAGGCCAAGTGCAGTTAAAACACTTAAAATTGCTCGAAAAGACAGGTATTCAAACAAGCGAAAAAAAGAAAAATATGGCTGTAGCAGCTCGGCAAGCCAAATAATCATCAATAATACTCCTTCAAAGCAGTCGCGACTTCAAACATACGTGCACCGTTCGCTCCTTTAACCAGAAGCGTGTTCAATTCTGGGCTGGTACGGTCTAAATACTGCTTGATGTAATCAATCATTGTTTTGTGTGTCTCAAAATGGATACCGTTGCACAGCTCACTAATGATCCTTGCATCTTCCCCATAAGTGAGAACATGTTCAAACTTTTGTGGAGCTGCATGTTCCCCGACTTGACGGTGAAGTGCAAGACTTTCCTTACCTAACTCCGCCATATTTCCTAAAATCAACCAACGTTGCCCCTGAAATGCTGCCAGTAAATCTATCGCTGCTTTCATCGCAGGAACACTCGCGTTGTAGCTGTCATCAATAAGTTTAATATTATCTGCTAATGTTTTAACTTCAACACGTCCTTTAACCTTGTTTAGATTTTTCAACCCTTGCTGAATTTGCTGCTCTGAAGCCCCCATATTTAAGGCAATAATCGATGCCGCAATGGCATTGGTAATATTATGTTGGCCAATTATCCCTAACGACAAAGGTACAATGTGAGACTGTTGCTGAATATGTAAGTCAAAGCTCGCTTCACCGTCTTCATTTAGGCTAATGTTTGACGCAAAGAAATCGGCCTCTGGGCTGTTTTGTGAAAAGGTTACTACCGTTTTATCCGCCAATACCTGCTGCCACTTATCGTTTCCTTGACTATCAAGATTAACAATCGCAACGCCTGCGGGAGCCAAACCTTGGTAGATTTCGCCTTTTGCTTGTTTAACACCATCAATTGAGCCAAAACCTTCCAAATGAGCGGCGGCAACATTGTTCACCAAAGCAATATCTGGCTGAACAAGCTGAGTAGTATAAGCAATTTCACCAATGTGGTTTGCGCCTAATTCAATGACGGCATAGTCATCATCAGGCTGTGAACGCAGCAAAGTCAAAGGAACACCAATATCATTGTTAAAGTTACCTGCTGTAAACAATACTTTGCCTTTTAATTGTAGAATGCTGGCAACCATCTCTTTTACGGTCGTCTTACCACAACTACCCGTAATCGCTACAGTGGGAGTTTGACATGCTTTGTGAACCCATGCTGCTAGTTGCCCTAAAGCGACTTTCGTATCTGCCACAACCACCTGTGGAACGTGGGTATCAATGCGTTTTTGTACCAATAAAGCACCAGCACCGGATTCGATTGCTTGTCGGAAAAAGTCATGAGCGTCGAAGCGCTCCCCAACTAAAGCGATAAAAAGTCCATTCGCTTCGATCGCTCGTGTATCGGTAGAAACCGCTTGAATCGAGAGGTCGTTGCCAATCAGTTCGCCGCTGGTGATATCAGCAATTTGAGAAAGCGTTACTGTGATCATGCTCCAATCCCTAATAATGTCATGGCTGACTCGCGGTCAGAATAATGAATGGTGCCCGTGTTGAGAATTTGGTAATCCTCATGGCCTTTCCCCGCAAGCAAGATAATATCTTGAGTTGAAGCCTGTTCCAATGCATAAGACAAGGCTTTAAAACGGTCATGCTGAACAACAGCACAACCAGGTTGAGTTAACCCTGACTGCATATCTCGCATGATTAGACTCGGGTCTTCGCTACGAGGATTATCGTCAGTTAACACGATTTTATCACTCAAACGCTCCGCAATTTCAGCCATCATAGGCCGCTTTCCTGCATCACGATCCCCACCACAACCGAAGATAACCCAAAGTTTTCCTTGGCAATGCACACGCAATGCTTGCAATGCTTTCTCTAGCGCATCAGGTGTATGGGCGTAATCCACCACGACTTTTGCAGTCTCGTCAGTTTGGAACAACTCCATACGGCCAAGAACAGGCTGTAATTGACTGGCCGTCGCCAGCAAATCTTGCTTGCTGAAACCTAAGCTCAGTAAGGTTGTAAGTGCCAACATCAGATTGGCCGCATTGAACTCACCAATCAAAGGGGCATGGAATTTTCCTACACCAAACTTGCCATCAAACTCAATCGTAATTCCAGATTCAGCATAAGTAATGTGGTTTGCATAGACACTTTGCGAAAACTCTGTTGTCGGTTTGAGTGACACTGCTAAAGCATTGGGGAGTTGCTTTGCCCATTCCGCTCCGACAACATCATCGACATTGATCACCGCATGACCACATTGATGTTCAGTAAACAAGGTTAACTTAGCGTTGGCGTACTCTTTCATTGTGCCATGGTAATCAAGATGATCTCGGCTCAAGTTGGTAAAGACACCAGCAGCGAATGAGAGCGCTTTCACTCGGCCTTGAATCAGACCATGGGAGGAAACTTCAAGTGCAGTGTAGTCGGCTTGTTGTTCAGACAACGACGATAATGTTTTTTGGATTTCAACTGCATTACCTGTGGTGTTCGCCGCCTGTTGTAAATTATCGAGAAAGCCATTACCCGTCGTTCCCATTACCGCCGCTTTTGAACCGACCAATTCTATCCATTGTGCTATGAGCTGAGTAATCGTCGTTTTACCGTTGGTTCCCGTGACCCCAATCAAGTCCATCGTAGGGTAAGAGTAAAGCTGGCCAGCAATATGAGATAAACGCTGATCAAGGGCATCAAGATAAACCACGGGCACACCCGCTATCATTTCAATCAGACCGTGCTGTTTGCTCTGACATGATTGAGCAATAACAGCGTTGCTCCCCTGCTCAATTGCGGTAGGAATAAATTTCCGGCCATCAACAACATGGCCTATTACAGCCACAAAGGTGGTACCGGCTTGAACTTTTCGGCTATCAAGCTCTAGGTCAGAAACGAAAACAGACGCTAAACTAGGGCAGTCAACCCAGTTAGATAGTAGCGCGTCCATACTGATGGCTTTAGTCATATTTTTTCTCTTATATTCCCAGTCTTTTGATCGTTTTTTTCAATAGATACTAGGGCCTGTTTCTCTTTCAAAGTTCAATTTTTCCGAGATAAAATCGCTCTAGGCAAAAGGCGCTTCCTAGTTATTCTCAGTAAAAACCCGCCCGAAAGGTCAACGGCCCCTCATACCCATTACTGGAATTTATTTTCGTCTGGTGCCACATTCAATATTTGCAGCGCGCCTTTCATGATCTCAGAAAAAACGGGCGATGCAACTGAGCCCCCATAGTAATCATCACCTTGTGGCTCATTGACCACCACAACCAGTGCTAAACGTGGATCACTGATCGGTGCGACACCCGCGGTATAGTTGATGTACTCATCACTATAACCACCAGCATTCGCTTTACGTGACGTTCCGGTTTTCGCTCCGACTCGATAACCCGCCACTGCAGCACGACGTGCTGAACCACCTTTTTGCGCGACCGTTTCAAGCATATCTAAAACTTGACGGGCGTGTTCTTGGCTGACAACTTGTCGTGACATATCATAGTCATGACTCTCAACAATATGCAGAGGTTCATAGCGACCTAAATTACCAAGTGTGGCGTATGCATGAGCGAGCTGGATAGGAGTGAGCGAAAGTCCGTAACCATAAGCAATCGTTGCCCGTTCGATCGGTGACCATCTGGAACGATTAGGGAAAATACCGGTCACCTCTCCAATCAAGTTAAGTCCTGACAGTTCACCTAAACCTACCGAACTATACAGCCCTAACAATGCTTCGACTGGCATTTGCATGGCTAATTTGGTCACGCCAATGTTACTGGATTTCTTCAATATCGTCGTTAAGCTCGCTTTGCCAACTTTAGATACATCACGAACACGACTGCCGCCTAGTTGAAGAATTCCATTGCCCGTATCAATAACCGTGTCCTTGTTGGCGATGCCATTTTCTAACGCTGCGAGAATAACAAATGGTTTAATCGTCGAGCCTGGCTCCATTGAGTCGGTAATAATGCGATTACGCATCTTATAACTTTGCCAGTCACTTCGATTATTTGGATTATAAGAAGGAGCATTGACCATCGCCAATACCGCTCCCGTTTTTACATCTAAGATAATCGCCGAACCGGAGGTTGCTCGATGGTCGGCAACCGCCTGCTTAATCGCGCGATAAGCCACAGCCTGAATGCGTTGATCGACCGTCAGTTGCAAGGGTTTTCCTTCTTGTTTCTCTTCTAAAGCAATATTTTCGACCACACGACCATGGCGATCTTTGCGGATCACTTTTTTGCCGGCTTCCCCTGTTAACCATTCATCATAACTGCGTTCTGTTCCTTCCAAGCCATGACCATCAATGCCAGTAACCCCGACAAGGTGTGCACTGACTTCCCCTGCAGGATAGTAACGACGCGATTCTGACTTCAAGCCAACACCGGGGATTTTCAGCTCACGAATATAATTGGCCATCGCAGGGCTAACTTGACGCTGGAGATAAATGAAGCGGCGTTTTTGGTTGTTTTTAATCTTATTGATCAGTTTTTGTCGATCTAAACCTAAAACATCAGCAAGTGCATACCAACGGTTGGTTTCTTCCAGAGCGCCTTCCTTAAAGATGGTCTTGGGATCGGCCCACACGGCTTCAACAGGAACGCTGACAGCAAGAGGTTCACCATTACGATCAGAGATAATACCTCGAGCAGATTGGAGCGATTTCACTCGTACCGAGCGCATATCACTTTGCTTGATCAAGTTATCTGGTTCAATAATCTGAATGTAAGCGACACGACCTACCAACAGAGCAAAGGCACAGAAAACAAAAAACAGCATGAGATGAAGACGCCAGCGAATCAGTAGCGAATCAGCCTGTTTTTCAGATATTATGTCAGGCTTTTTAACATCTTTAGCTGCTTGGGACTGATCCGCAGCAGCGGTTTTTTCTTTCGCTGCTGATTTGCGTCTTTTGTTCTGTTTAGATTTGTTTTTTTTTCCGATCATTTTAGCGTAATAACCACTTCTTTATCGCCATCAGGACGCTTCATCTCTAGCTCCTTTTTCGCTAAATCTTGAACTCTGCTGTGTTCAGCAAGCGCCGTTTCTTCCAGCATGAGATTGCGCCATTCGCTATCCAATCGCTCTCGTTCAACCAACGTATGATCTTTCTCTGTGATCGCTTGGCGGGCATGGTGAGTGGCAAACACAACGCCCATTGCTGAAGAAAATATTAATATCATTAACAATAATGACCAACGACCAACAGTGATTAGATCCATTGCAATCAACTTAGCAAGGTTAGGAGTAGGTTTTGTCATAATGGCTAAAGTTTTTCTGCGACTCTCAGTACAGAGCTGCGAGAACGAGGGTTTATGTCAATTTCTTGCTGGCTTGGTTTAATTGCCTTACTCACAGCCTTCATATTCGCACTGCCTAGTGCTCGAATTTGCGCTTCCGTCATAGGGATACCATGTGGCACTTCAGGGCCTTTGCTTTCTTTACGGATAAATCGTTTTACCATACGATCTTCCAAGGAATGAAAACTGATCACCGATAAGCGGCCTTGTGGAGCCAGAATACTTGCTGCACCTTTTAAGGCAGTATCGATTTCTTCTAATTCACTGTTAATGTAAATACGAAACGCTTGGAAAGCACGTGTGGCTGGGTGTTTTTTTTCTTTGAAACTTTTTGGCGCAACATCCGAAATCAATTTTGCTAATTGACCCGTTCTGACCATTGGCTCATTTTCTTCATTTTCACGGTAAGCAACGATGGCTTTTGCGATCCGGCGCGCGTGTTTGTCTTCGCCAAATTCTCGAATTACCCATGTAATATCGTCTAAATCCGCTTCCATTAACCATTGAGAAACCGGGATCCCTGACGTTGGATCCATTCGCATGTCTAACGGGCCGTCTTTCATAAAGCTGAACCCACGCTCCGCATCATCAAGTTGGGGAGATGACACGCCAAGATCCAGCAAGACACCATCCACTTTACCCACTAAATCGAATTGCTCTGCATATTGAGCCATTCCAGAAAAAGGACCATGGATAATCGTAAAACGTGGATCATCAATTTTGCTCGCTTCGGCGATCGCCTGAGGATCACGATCAATGCTGTACAACCTGCCGTGCTCACCTAATTTTGATAACACTGTTCTGCTGTGACCACCTCGGCCAAATGTTCCGTCAATATAAATACCGTCAGGTTTGATGGCTAAACCATCAATGGATTCATTTAATAGCACGGAGATATGTTGAAAAGTTTCGGTCATGGCTTTCTCGTTGAATGGTCTTAAAGCGAATCTTAAGTGTACTGATTTCCGGCATCATCGTCACCCTAAGTGTAAAGGTAGATGCAATTCAGTACTAAGTGTATCGGTGATAACATAAGTTACACCAATAAAATGCAAAAAACCCATCACTACGGTAGTAATGATGGGTCTCGAATTGGAGGAGCCGACACATAAGCCGGGTTCTGTTCCGCTTGCGCGGCGGTAGCCATTCGTCTAGGCCAGCAATCACTCACTGGCTCGAGCAACCTACCCGCCTCCTTACGCGAGCAACGCAATGTGGAGGCCTATTTGGTCTTGCTTCAGGTGGAGTTTACCCTGCTGCGAACTATTACTAGCCGCCCGGTGCGCTCTTACCGCACCCTTTCACCCTTACCTGTGCACCACTATTCGAAAATAGGGGCCATCGGCGGTCTTCTCTCTGCTGCACTTGTCGTAGGCTTGCGCCCCCCAGGCGTTACCTGGCACCTTGCTCTATGAAGCCCGGACTTTCCTCCCCTTTGTCAGTCTCCCGAAGGACGTCAACGTCAGTCTCCTAAAAGGACCTCAACGTCAGTCTCCCGAAGGACATCAACAAAGCAGCGACTACCCAGTCAGCTCCGAGGCGGATTGTATAGAGTTATCGACATAGAGTCTAGTAGGATCACAAATATGATGAAATGAAGTCATCAAATGGCGACAAAACAAACAGACTAGTACTGAACAGCCGACGATTGATACCGACACAAAATACTACCGAGGTAAAAAACTCTTTCGCATCGGCCAATTCATTTCTGCGCACTGACTCAACTGACATCGCGCTCTTAATCCAAATTCTCTAATCCCCATTTATATAGAGCATTTTTCTTAAGGTTATAAATTTCTGCTGCCAATGCCGCTGCTTTCTTAAGTGGTAACTCTTTAGTCAGAATACTCAATGTTCTGGTTGCCTCGTCTGGCAAACTTTCTTGCCCTGAAGTACGATGACCGTGTATCAGTAATACCATTTCACCACGTTGCTGATTATCGTCACTTTTCACCCATGCGATCAATTCACCTAACGGCATACCTTGAATGGTTTCGAATGTTTTGGTTAATTCACGTGCCAAGACGACTTCTCTTTCTGGGCCAAGAACTTCCAACATATCTTGTAAAGAGTCTACAATTCTATGTGGGGACTCATAAAAAATACACGTTCGTTCAACAGCAGCAATTTCTAAGAATTTATCTTTACGACCCTTACTTTTTGGAGGCAAAAAACCTTCAAAGCTAAATCGATCAGAAGGCAGTCCAGAAGCACTCAAGGCAGTAATAACAGCACAAGCTCCTGGAAGTGGAACAACATTCACTCCTGCTTGTCGGCATTGAGTGACTAAATGATAACCAGGATCACTTATTAATGGTGTACCTGCATCAGAAACCAACGCAATTGATTGACCAGACAACAATTTTTCAACTAAAACTTGCGCTTTTTGCTGTTCATTGTGATCATGCAAGGCAAATGTTTTCGTTTGGATATTAAAATGAGATAACAGCTTGCCTGTATGTCGAGTATCCTCAGCAGCGATGATGTCCACATTCGACAGAACTTCAACAGCACGTTGAGTAATATCCGCTAAATTTCCGATTGGAGTCGGTACGATGTAGAGAGTTGGCCTCTCATTCAGCAACTTATTTTTTTCTGTCATTTGTTTACTATCACTTCAACGATTAATATAGAGAAAATTTTGTACAAAAATTATAGAGAACTCACGGCAATGATGAACCATAAGCGCCTAAGTGTACCACGCTTACTTACCCCTGTAGCACTAGCAATGACCCTGACGGCATGTTCTTCAGGCCCACAACGTCCAAATAGTGTAGACATCACGCGCCCACCAACACAGTCTGCCCAAAACTACATGATCCAAGCAGACAGTAGCCAGGGAAGCTTGCAAAGTGACTGGTTAATCATGGCCGCAAAAGCTGCGGTACAAGCAAATCAAATCGAAAGAGCACAATTGCTGGTAAAACGTCTTGCTCGACAATCCTTAAATGAGGTTCAGCAAGCTGAATGGCAACTTATCCAAGCGACCATACAACAAAAACAAGGGCATTACTCGCAAATACTGCAAGTATTGAACTTTCAATCATGGTGGCAATTACCCAGTCAACAGTGGAAAGAGTACTATGCCCTCCGTGCTGATGCCTACCAAAGTTTGAACCAACCTTTCGAAGCCAACCGCCAATTGGTTGCAGAGAGCGACTATGCCTCAACTCAAGAAAGACGTGAAATTTCTAGCCGTATTTGGATGAACTTCAGCCAATATTCAGCTCAAGAGTTAAAAGGGTTGACCACTTCTGCCAACGAGGATGTCCTCAATGGTTGGTTGCAACTTGCAAGCTACGCTAAAACCTACTCAAGCAACCTCACACAATTGAAGAATGCCATTGATGGATGGTTAAACGATCATTCTTCACACCCTGCGAGCCTCTATACTCCAGCAGAAATTCAAAACATCTTGTCATTGGACATTGTAAAACCAAATAACACCGCTTTGTTGCTGCCATTGACTGGAAAGTTTGCTCAACAAGGCCAGCTTATTCGTGACGGCTTTGTGTTTGCTATGATGAATGATGAATACCGTGATCCAACAGCTTCACTGACGGTGATCGATACTAACGGAAATACTGCAGAGCAAATTCAACAGCGTCTGATCAATAAGAATATTGATTTTGTTGTTGGACCACTGCAAAAAAACAAAGTAACACAACTGCAAACTGTTCTTGATGGCTCAAAAACGGGCGTCACGATCCCTAACTTAGCCTTAAATATCCCAGACAGGATTCAGCCAGAAACGAATACATGCTACCTCGCTTTGTCTCCTGAACAAGAAGTGGCACAAGCCGCCAAGTATCTCTTCGAGCAAGGCTACAAGTTCCCGATGATTCTAGCCCCTAAAGGCGCTTATGGACAACGTGTCAGTAACGCTTTCAGTCAAGAATGGGCGAAATACAGTCACTATAACGCAGCCACCGAGTTTTTCGGCAACAAACAACAAATGCAGAAAGACATCAATAAAATATTTGGCCTTCAAGAAAGTAAAAAACGCATCGCTCAAATTGAGGCTCTGACTCATACCGCGGTTGAAAGCACACCTCGCAGCCGTCGTGATGTTGATTCGGTTTATATCGTGGCCAAAAGCTCAGAGCTGACGTTGATCAAGCCATTTATCGAAGTGGCAATAAACCCAGGTGAAAAACCACCAAAAATGTTCTCGAATTCTCGTAGTAACAGCGGTGGCGCAGCTTATGAAGATTTAACTGGTGTCACATACAGTGACATTCCTCTGCTCGTAAACCCAGAGCCAACCATTACTGCTCAAATGAATGAGCTGTGGCCAAATCAGTCAAATACAGAAAAACGCTTTGAAGCAATGGGGATGGATGCTTACAAGCTAATTAATGAACTACCACAAATGAAGCTGCTACCGGGCTACTCTGTCGACGGGCAAACTGGCCGCCTGACGATTGATAATAAATGCGTCGTTCAACGTAAACTAGACTGGGCCGAGCGTGGGGCTCTTTAGCAAGAGGCAGATTGGTAACCAATACGAAGCCTTGGCGAAGCACTATTTGCAGCGCCAAGGCCTACATTTTCTAACCCAAAACTTTTTAACAAAAACCGGAGAAATTGATTTAATTTTCCAACAAGGTAAAACTATCGTCTTTGTTGAGGTAAAATATCGCAAAAATGATCATTTTGGTTCCGCCGCCGAAATGGTCACTCCGACAAAAATGCGTAAGCTAGTCAAAACTGCCCATATTTGGCTCAGCAAGAACAAATATGATATACATCATGCCGATTACCGATTTGATGTGGTCGCAATTCATAACAATGGTGACGACATCAATTGGATACAAAATGCAATCTCTGAAGGATAAACAATGCTAGACAGCATTAAAGACTGTTTTACTGAAAGTATTCAGATTCAAATTGCGGCAGCTGAAGCGTTGCCAGACACGATAACTCATGCCGCTCAAGCCATGGTTTCGAGCTTATTAAACGGCAATAAGATTTTATGCTGCGGTAATGGCGGCAGTGCTTCTAACGCCCAGCAATTTGTTTCATGCCTTTTAAATCGCTTTGAGACTGAACGCCCTAGCCTGCCCGCTATGGCTCTCACCGCAGATAACACTACTCTAACAGCCGTAGCGAATGATTATCACTACCAAGAGATTTTTTCTAAGCAAGTCCGTGCGTTTGGTCAAGCCGGGGATATTTTGCTTGCAATTTCAACCAGCGGTAACAGCAAAAATATTATCAAGGCAATGGAAGCGGCAGTGACTCGCGATATGACTATCATCGCCTTAACGGGGAAAGATGGTGGCGAGATGGCAGGTCTGCTTGGAGAAAACGACGTCGAGATTCGTATTCCATCTCAGCGTACCGCACGTATCCATGAAGTTCACATGGTTACCCTGCATTGTTTATGTGACCTGATTGATCAAGTGCTTTTTCCTGCTCACGAAGAATAAACAACCAAGAGTCTACTCCTATGATACGGAACCTTTTTATTTTATTTACCGCTCTAAGCTTAAGTGGCTGCGCAGGTCTTTTTATCGCTGGAGCGGCAACCACAGCGAATATCGTGACAGACACTCGTACCCCAAAAGAAATATGGCAAGACAACAATATCGAGTTTGAAGTCGCTGCAATGAGCAATAAAGCCCCTTTTGCAGGTCAAACACGAATTGTCGCAAGTTCTTATAACGGCACCTTAGTTCTGATGGGGCAAGCTCCCACTCAAGTGCTCATTAATGATTTTGAAAACCAAGTACGCGATTTAAATGGCGTTAAAAACATCCACAACCAAATCAAGCAAATGGAGCCATTGGGCCTCACTCAAATCAGTAATGACAGCTGGATTACCACCAAAGTGAAATCTGCCTTACTCACCGACGGTGAATTAAATGGCACTAAGGTAAAAGTCATCACGGAAGATGGTGATGTGTTCCTATTTGGCTATGTCTCGCCAGCACAAGGTGATCGCGCCGTTGAGATTGCACGCAATATCTCAGGAGTTAAGCAAGTCATTAAGGGCTTTCAGTATGGCGATACAGGCGCACTTGAAAGCAATGCTCAGCAGCCAAGTTCTCAACCGCCTTTCTAAGCAAGCTTATTGAAAGAGAGAAAATAAAGCCTAAATAAAAAGCAGCGTATCAACGCTGCTTTTTTATTTCATTTCGCTCGCTAACACCTGAGGCTATTTGATCACACGTAAGCTTGGCTTGCCTTTCGGACGAGGTAATTCTTCCTCTTCAAGCTCAACAGGGTTTGGCTCTGAGTCACTCGTCACAGCAGTAAATGCCGGTGATGGTGCGTCGTCAGTAACGTCTTCTTCTTCGATATCCATATAGACATCTTCAGGTTCAAACATCGTACCTGCACCATTCTCACGAGCATAAATAGCCTGTGCTGCGTAGATAGGCACGATCACTGAATGTGGACGGCCACTAAAACGAGCCTGGAAAGTGATCGCTTCATTACCTAATTCAAGATAGCCAACCGCAGCCGGAGCGATATTCAGGATGATCTGCCCATCTTGAACAAACTCAACGGGTACGCGAACTCCCGGCATCGTTGCGTCAACAACCAGATGAGGCGTAAGATCGTTATCAACCAACCAGTCATAAAATGCACGAAGCATGTAGGGACGGCGAGCGGTCATCTTAGATATATCCATAACGTATACAACCTAGTCCGATTAACGAACTAAACGCATTTCACGCTCTGCTTCAGTCAATGAAGCAAGGAATGAATCACGTTCAAATACACGATTCATGTACACTTTGATCTCTTTTGAGCCCGGGCCAACAAGATCGATACCAAGTTGTGGTAAACGCCACAATAGTGGGGCTAAGTAACAATCAATTAGGCTGAACTCTTCGCTCATAAAGTATTCGTATTCCGCAAAAATTGGCGCAAGAGTCAGAAGATCATTACGCAGTTTAGTACGTGCTTTTTCAGATTCTTCAGCATTACCTTTTGCCACTTTTTCAGCAAGTGAGTACCAGTTACGTTCAATACGGTACATCATCAAGCGGCTGTTACCTCGTGCGACAGGGTAAACAGGCATAAGAGGAGGATGCGGGAAACGCTCGTCCAAGTACTCCATGATGATTTTTGAATCGTAAAGAGCTAGCTCACGGTCAACCAAAGTTGGCACTGACTTATATGGGTTTAATTCAACAAGCTCAGCAGGAAGATTTGCTTCATCAACAAGCTCAACTTCAACACTTACGCCCTTTTCAGCTAGTACAATACGAACCTGATGGCTATATAAATCTGATGCACTTGAAAAAAGAGTCATTACAGAACGTTTATTGGCAGCTACAGCCATGGAGCCCTCCAGTACACTTATAAATAAAAATGGAGGCGCTAAGCCTCCATTATCCATTAATTAAAATTAAGAATTAGCACGGCATTATAGCACAATTAATGTACATCACGCCAATACTCTTTTTTCAACAACACTACAATGATGGTGAAGATCACTAAAAATCCCATAACCCACCAGCCAAGAGTATGACGCTCTAACTGAATAGGATCCCCTGCATAAACAAGAAAATTGACGATATCACCTACCGCTTTATCGTACTCGCCTTCAGTCAGTTCTCCCGTGCCATCCGTTTCGGTACCTACAACGACCTGAACTTCCTCACCATTTACTACCTCAGTGGCATAGACAGGTGTAGGAACGCCTTGTAGCTCTTCAAGCACATGAGGCATACCAACACTCGGGAAAACAAGGTTGTTGACACCAAACGGTCGTGAAGGATCGACATAGAACGAGCGTAAATAGGTATAAAGCCAGTCAGCCCCTCGCACACGAGCCACTAAAGTTAAGTCAGGGGGCGGAGCACCAAACCAGTTTCCAGCTTGTTCGGCAGGCATCGCATTCACCATGAGATCGCCTACCTTGGCGGTAGGATCGAAAATCAGGTTTTCTTTCATTAGATCAATCGGAATCTCAAGATCCGTCGCAACACGTTCATAACGCTGATACTGAGTCGAATGGCAAGCAAAGCAATAGTTCATAAATAACTTTGCACCATTTTGTAGCGACGCCTTATCGGAGAGATCAATATTAGCTTTATCTAATGGAAAATTACTCCCTGCCGCCATAGTAAGAGATGGTAACAGAGCAAATAGAATTAAAATCCACTTCTTCATTTAAATGTCACCCTCTCTGGTAATGGTTTGGTTGCTTCATTTTTGCTGTAGAAGAACAGCAACACGAAAAACATGAAGTAACACAAGCTAAAGATCTGAGACAAAATGGTGTACAACGGTGTCGCTGGTAGTGCACCTAATATACCCAGAGCAATAAAGGCAACAGTAAATTGAGCAATATTCAACAGATGTAACTTACTGCGATAGCGATATGAACGAACCTTACATCTATCCAACCAAGGAAGTAGGAACAGAACAACAATCGATGCACCCATCAGAATAACACCAAGCAGTTTATCGGGGACCGCTCTTAGAATGGCGTAAAACGGAGTGAAGTACCAAACTGGAGCAATATGTTCTGGTGTTTTCAGTGGGTTAGCAGCTTCAAAGTTAGGCGGCTCTAGGAAATATCCACCCATTTCTGGGTTGAAAAATAACACATAGCAGAATAGGAACAAGAAACCGGCTACACCAATAAGATCTTTTACCGTGCCATAGGGATGGAAAGGAATCGAATCAATAATGTCGTATTTTTTGGTGTAATCTTTGTGGAATTTAAACTGCGTTTTGTAATCTTCTCCCATAGTCCCTTTAGGCAGCTTAGTATCAATACCATCGGGGTTATTCGAACCTACTTCATGCAATGCGAGTACATGAAGTACCACAAGAAGAAGCAGCACAATCGGCAAAGCAATAACATGTAAAGCGAAGAAACGGTTCAGCGTTGCGCCGGAAATAATATAATCACCCCGGATCCAGAGTGTTAAATCATCACCAATAACAGGAATTGCACCAAACAAAGAGATGATGACCTGAGCACCCCAGTAGGACATTTGCCCCCAAGGTAATAGGTAACCCATAAAGGCTTCAGCCATCAGCACTAGGAAGATCAACATGCCAAATAGCCACAGTAATTCACGGGGTTTTTGGTAAGAGCCGTAAATCAGACCTCGGAACATGTGAAGATAAATCACCACAAAGAAAGCCGATGCTCCTGTTGAGTGCATATAGCGCAGTAACCAACCATAATCGACATCACGCATGATGTATTCAACAGAAGCAAACGCACCTTCACCGGAAGGCACATAGTTCATGGTTAACCAGATGCCGGTTAAAATCTGATTGACCAAAACCAACATTGCCAAAGAACCGAAAAGGTACCAAAAATTGAAATTCTTCGGCATGGGGTATTCAGATAAATGCTTTTTATAGGCATTCATAACGGGAAGACGTTTTTCTACCCAATCGAGTAATACTTGCATTATGCGTCTCCCTCATCAACACCCACCAAGAGTTTATTCTCAGTGAGATACATATGTTTAGGAACGACAAGGTTTAATGGCGCTGGAACACCTTGAAACACTCGACCTGCCATATCAAATTTAGAACCATGACAAGGGCAGAAAAAGCCTGATTTTACGCCTTGAACCTGCTCTGAGAATGTATCAGGCAGGTAGGTCGGCGAACAACCTAAGTGGGTACAGAAACCAACCGCAACAAAATAATCTGGCTTTATAGAGCGATATTCATTCTGTGCGTAAGGAGGTTGCTGCTCCATTTCGGAGTTTGGATCTCGGAGCTGATCATTGATTTTGTTCAAGTTTTCAAGAACAGATTCAGTACGGCGAACTACCCAGACTGGCTTTCCTTGCCACTCAACGCGAATCATTTGACCAGCTTCTATTTTACTGATGTCCACTTCAACCGGTGCTCCTGCTGCTTTTGCTTTTGCACTCGGGTTCCATGATTTGATAAAAGGAACGGCGACGGCGACTGCTCCTAACCCACCAACAACCGCAGTTGTTGCAGTTAGAAAACGCCTACGTCCGTTATTTAAAGGCGCATTGCTCATCCAAACATTCTCCCATTTGCTCCCTTGGGTCATTATCATTCCACTTATAAGAGCATGGCTAACAATAATAAATTTAATTCTATTTATTGAATAGAAATGATAAAGACAACCCTACTTTTTGACAAGGCAAAGCTACCTTTTTGTAACATTTGCGAGGTAAATCGCTCACACCGTCACAAAAGCGGTAAAACAATAAAAATGCGATGTAACTTGTAACAAAAAAGGGCGAGATTGCATATCAAGAAGTGAGAAGTAAGCCCTTGTCTTATCCAAATTTTTCATTGCTTAAATCGCAAAAAAAGCGTTAATAAAGAACAGAACCTGCACAGAGCAAGTTTCCAAATCAGGACAATAATGGCTCACAATCAATGATGCGTATTTTATATTGAGATAACGGTAACGTGTGTATTGAAAGGTATTAAAAGGTTTTGAACGGCCCAAAGGGCGATGGTGAAGAGGGATTTAGAAAAACAAAAAGCTCGGCATAGAGCCGAGCTTTGATGCACAGTTTCCAGAACAAGTCTGAAACAGCATAATTCCCAATAACTGGAAATTAACGCTTAGAGAACTGTGGACGACGACGTGCTTTACGTAGACCAACTTTCTTACGTTCAACGCAACGAGCGTCACGAGTAACGTAACCTGCTGCACGTAGAGTTGGACGTAGAGACTCATCGTACTCCATAAGAGCACGAGTGATGCCGTGACGGATAGCGCCAGCTTGACCTGAAATACCGCCACCTTTAACAGTAACGTATAGGTCTAGCTTTTCAGTTAGTTCAACTAGCTCAAGAGGTTGCTTAACAACCATACGAGAAGTTGGACGACCGAAGTACTCATCAAGGCTACGCTTGTTGATTACGATGTTGCCGCTGCCTGGTTTAATGAAAACACGTGCAGCTGAGCTTTTGCGTCGGCCAGTGCCGTAGTATTGATTCTCTGCCATTTTCGAAATCCCCAATTAGATGTCTAGTACTTGTGGTTGTTGAGCAACATGGTTGTGCTCAGCGCCCGCGTAAACTTTAAGCTTACGGTACATAGCACGGCCTAGAGGACCACGTGGAAGCATGCCTTTAACTGCAAGCTCAAGAGCCATCTCAGGTTTACGATCGATCAACTTTTCAAAAGTGATAGATTTTAGACCACCTGGGAATTCAGAGTGACGGTAGTACACTTTGTTCTTAGCTTTGTTACCAGTTACAGCAACTTTCTCAGCATTGATAACGATGATGTAATCACCAGTGTCAACGTGAGGAGTGTATTCAGCTTTATGTTTGCCACGTAGGCGAGATGCAATTTCACTTGCTAGACGGCCTAGAGTTTTACCCTCTGCGTCTACAACGTACCAGTCGCGTTTTACAGTTTCTGGTTTAGCAACGAAAGTTTTCATGCTAATAATAACCCGTTAATTAAAATTTAAACTTTAAGGAACACATATTTGTGTCCCCACACTGTCTAAGAGCCCAGTCATCACCCCTTCGAGTCGTTGGTACTCTCGACCTTACTCTCGAAATAACTTCGATAATTAGGTCTGCAGTAACGGTGGGTCGCAGGATTATAAAGAAGAGCGAAGAAAAAATCACCTTTTTTTGCGCCAAATCACTAATTTTTTCTTTTCATTTAAAAGTACTGGTTTATCCGAGGTGCTCTTTTGCAAGGTACTCGTAACTCTGCATCTCAACTAATCGAGACAAACAGCGTTTGAATTCAAATTCCAACTGCCCATTGAGATAGAGCGACTCCAGCGGCACCTCTGCAGAGATGATCAATTTGACATGACGCTCATAAAATTCATCAACCAAGGCAATAAAGCGTCTCGCCGCATCATCCATTTTACTATGCATCTGCTTTACATCAGCCAGCAATACTGTGTGGTACAGGCGAGAGAGTTCAATATAATCATTCTGACTTCGTGGGGTTTGACAAAGTTGCTCAAAAGTGGCGAATAGAACTTCATCGTTTGCTTCAACGACAGTGATTTCACGGTGATTAATGTCAATTCGATCGACCGTTGCTTTTCTTTCCCCGGTTAATTGATGGTAATATTTCTTCAAGTTGACGGAGGCCTGCTCATCCAGTGGATAATGGTATATCTCAGCTTGCTGCAAAGTCCGTAAGCGATAATCGATACCACTATCAACATTAATCACTTCACAACGCTGCAAGATCATCTCTATGGCAGGCAAAAAGCGCGCCCTTTGTAGTCCATTTCGGTAGAGATTTTCTGGTTCGATATTAGATGTAGCAACCAAGACCATCTCTCTTTTGAACATTTCTTGTAGTAAGGTCGCTAAGATCATCGCATCGGTAATATCAGAAACAAAAAACTCATCAAAGCAGACGATGTCCGCTTCTTGTTTAAACCGATCCGCCACTATGGATAATGGGTTCTCGACATCCTTAAGACGTTTCATTTCATTATGAACTCGATGCATAAAACGATGAAAATGCACCCTCATTTTTCTCTGTGTCGGCAACAATTCAAAAAAAGTATCCATGAGGTACGTTTTACCTCGTCCCACTCCCCCCCAAAAATAAAGCCCTTTAGGTGGCGCTGGTTTGACTGCTTTTTTACCGAGCAGTTTTTGCCAAGTGGTTAAAGTCGGGGGCGGTGTCGATTGAAACTCTACAATGGCATGATAAAGGTTATCTAACGCGACCACCGCCTGATGTTGCGCTTCATCATGCTGAAATCCATGTTCTGCTATGTCGTTCTGATATTGTTTTAATGGTGTCATGGTTAGTAAATCGTAGTAAGGGGTAAGTTATACCCAAGTGACCTCAAGATGCTTGATTCAGAGCGAGGTCACTGAGTCGAATTCAAGGAAGACAACGAAGCGGAATAGCAGGCTCTTTCTTATTTTTGTAAGAAGAACGGTTGTCTGACGCAAGAAGTCGGCTCAGTGACACGCTCCCAAAGGGCGAGTGACCTTAACTCTCAGGCTTTGTTAACGATTCTCAATGTAGAACGACTATATCTTCGAATCGTTGCCGCGCCTGAAAGTTAAGGTCATCTCGCTGAACACAGCATCTTGAGGTTACTTGGGTATATCGCTTTTATTCGACCAGAAAAAACGTTTTTCTTCTCTAAAGACAGACTGCTTTTTCTTTATCGGTTATGCAAGCCATAGTAACATGGTCGAACACCACGTGTAACTAAGTGGTAAAATACTTGTTAAAACAACTATAAGAAAGGAGCAGTTATGCCTTGGATGTATGCCATTGTAGGGTTGCTAGTTGGTACTGTTGTTGGCGTACTGATCAGCCGACTTACGACACCTGAGTATAAAAAACAAAAGTCAGTCAAAAAAGAATTAGAAGTGGCCAAGTTTACTCTTGAGCAGCAACGCCAAGAATTGGTCGACCACTTTGCACAAACCGCGCAAATGTTAGATACATTAGGTAAAGATTACACCAAGCTTTACCAACATATGGCAAAAACATCGTCAGAGCTGTTGCCAAATTTACCTGAGCAAGATAACCCTTTCGACAAAAAAGCGGCGATGTCGACAGAAACCACTGAAGATGTCAAAGAAGAAGTGGAGAGCCAGCCTAAAGACTATGCAAGTGGTTCGACAGGTTTGCTTAACGAACAACAAAAAGAGCGGATGGATGCGCCAGAAATGATGGCCGCTAAGTCTTCTTAGGAGATTCACTTAGCTGCCTCAACTCACTGGTATAAAAAACTGCGTCACGCCATCAAACTTTACCTTCAAAGTCACTCTGTCTGCTAGCGCTATTGATAGAGTGGCTTTTGAGCCTTACAGAGCTAACTAATCTATCATTACGAAAGTTTTCTATATGTACACCCACTCATAGAAAAAAATTGAACATCAATTTGTATTGAACTTTTTTCCACTCATTTGTCTCTAATCTCTCATTATTGCCACTACAGTTTATTCCTCCTGACCGAATCCATTTGAGAAAAAGTTGGGACAATTTTATGGCAGACCAGTTTTTATAGGAGTTATTGGATGAAAAAACCATTACTTGCACTAACCTGTTTATCTTTAAGCTTGGGGTCAATGCTCACTCCCATCACGGCAACCGCAGCGCTTCCATTCAGTGTGGATGGCCAACAGCTACCTAGCCTTGCTCCGATGTTGGACAAAGTCACACCAGCCGTTGTCAGCATAGCCGTCGAAGGGAAACACGTCGAAACTAAACGTATCCCAGAGCAGTTCCAGTTCTTTTTTGGACCAGACTTCCCCTCCGCTCAAACTCAAGAGCGACCATTTAAAGGCCTAGGTTCGGGAGTAATTGTTAACGCTGATAAAGGCCAAGTGGTCACCAACTACCATGTAATTAAAGGCGCTGATGACATCCGTGTTCGCCTTCATGATGGTCGAGAGTATGACGCTGAACTCATCGGTGGTGATGAAATGTCAGACGTTGCTCTACTTAAACTCGAAAAAGCCAAAGACTTAACTGAAATAAAAATTGCCGATTCTGACAAACTGAATGTCGGTGATTTTGCTGTCGCTATCGGTAACCCATTTGGGTTAGGCCAAACCGTGACTTCTGGAATTGTCTCGGCACTAGGTCGAAGCGGCTTGAATCTAGAGAACTTTGAAAACTTTATTCAAACTGATGCGGCCATTAACAGCGGCAACTCTGGTGGTGCTCTAGTCAACCTAAACGGTGAACTGATTGGCATTAATACTGCTATCCTAGGTCCAAATGGTGGCAACGTCGGCATCGGTTTTGCGATTCCATCTAATATGATGAAGAACCTGACCGAGCAAATTCTCGAATTTGGTGAAGTCAAACGAGGCATGCTAGGTGTTCAAGGTGGCGAAGTCACATCGGAGCTTGCTGAAGCACTCGGATATGAATCGAGTAAGGGCGCTTTTGTTAGTCAAGTGGTTCCGGATAGTGCTGCTGATAAAGCAGGCTTACAGGCCGGTGATATCATTGTCGCGATCAACGGTAAGTCGATCGAAACTTTCTCAGAACTGCGTGCTAAAGTGGCGACATTAGGTGCAGGAAAAGAAGTCAAGCTTGGTGTGGTTCGTGATGGTCAGAAGAAAGACTTCAAGGTCACATTAGGTGAATCGAAGAATATGAAAGCCAAAGCGGAAAGCTTGCATGATGGATTAAAAGGTGCTGAGCTGAGTAATACCTCACAAAGCGATAAGATCCAAGGCGTAAAAGTGACTCACGTAGACGAGAAATCTCCTGCTGCACAATATCAGCTGAAAAAAGGCGATATCATCATTGGCGTCAACCGCAAAAGAGTAAAGAATTTAGCCGAATTAAGAGCCTTAATAGAGAAACAAGATGGCGTACTAGCGATGAATATCCAACGTGGTGATCGTACGCTTTACCTTGTCATACGTTAATTTTATTTTCTTCTCCAACTCAATGAACTAAACGTTTCATTGTCATGATTTGTTAAAAGGGCAGACAATCCACCGTCTTGCCCTTTTGTTATTAGACAATGTAATGCTATTCTTGAATGTTCTATTTATATTGAGTTTGTCGTTTTGGAGAGGTTATGCTTAACTTTTTACTACGTTCTGTTCTGTTAGGCTTAGCGACCGCAGCGGTTCTTTTACTCGCCCTCCCTTCTCTGCGAGGCAACCTATTACCCACAACCTTGGTTACACCTCAACCTCTCAATACTGCATCATTTGAAGTTTCTTTCAACCCTGCTGTAAGAAGAGCAGCACCTGCTGTTGTTAATATCTATAGCCGTAAATATGTTGAAAGCGACCGTAGCAAGCTGTCAACACAAGGTCTAGGTTCTGGTGTGATCGTCAGCGATAAAGGCTACATTATAACTAACTATCATGTTGTTGCTCAGGCTGACCAAATTGTTGTTGCCCTACAAGATGGCCGAGTTGCCGCGGCACAATTAGTTGGCACAGACAAACGGACAGACATTGCCATTTTACGAGTTGAAGGCACAAACTTACCTGTTATCCCTCAGAACCCTGATTACAAACCACGCGTCGGAGACGTCGTCCTAGCGATCGGTAACCCATACAATTTAGGTCAAACAACCACTTTTGGGATCATCTCTGCAACTGGCCGTTCTTCAATTAGCGATGGTCGTCAGGCCTTTATTCAAACCGATGCCGCCATCAATGACGGTAACTCTGGTGGTGCATTAGTCAATACTCAAGGAGAGCTTGTTGGTATCAATACCGCTTCATTTCAGCAAGCAACGGATCTTGAGACCTATGGGATATCTTTTGCAATCCCGGCTCCTTTAGCCAATAAAATCATGCAAAAAATTATTGCAGATGGACGTGTCATTCGAGGTTACATTGGCATTGATGGGCAAGATATTAACTCGGTGACTTCACGTTTGTTAGGTAATGAGCATATCGGCGGTATTGTCGTTTTAGGCATCGACCCTAATGGTCCTGCCAATTTAGCGGGCTTTAAAAAACAAGATATCATCATCAGCATCAATGGCACTAAAGTTCAAGGGCGGCAAAGTGTTATGGACATTGTTACCGACTTACGTCCTGGCACCAGCGTTGACGTTGGAATTATCCGTAAGGGGAAAGAAATGAACTTAACAGTCACTATCGCCGAAGATAAACAAAAATCATAAAAAAATCCCAGCCACGATGGCTGGGATTTTCTCTTTAGCGCTTATTTGCTCTCACTCGGCTCATCGGTGCCTTCTGAGCCCCCCTTCAGGTCTACTTCAATACCAGTCACTCGCTGCAGGCCACGTGGCAGTAAACCACCTCGACGGCCACGTTCCCCGCGGAAGTTATCCAGGTCAGCTTGTTTTAAACCTAGCTTGCGCTTACCCGCATACAGGGTTAAAGAAGCGCCCTGAGGCAGTGCCATCAAATGGGATAAGACTTCTTCACGCTCTTTAGCCTTAGCGGAAGGAATATTAATGATCTTATTCCCTTTCCCTTTCGCCAACTGTGGTAAGTCTTTGATTGGGAAAAGTAGCATACGGCCCTGGTTGGTAATCGCCAAGATTTCATCTGAATCTAAATGAGCAATGGCTTTTGGTGTCATGACCTCAGCGTTTGCTGGTAGCGTAATCAAGGCTTTACCACTGCGGTTCTTAGAAAGTAAATCGGAACCTTTACATACAAAGCCATAACCCGCGTCTGAACCGACTAACCATAACTGCTCTTCTTCGCCCATGATCACTTGGCGAATACTGCTGCCTGCTGTGATATTTAAGCGTCCAGTGATTGGCTCACCTTGACTACGAGCTGATGGCAAAGTGTGTGATTCAATGGCATAGCTTCGGCCATCACTGCCAAACAGAACCGCTTGCTGGTTGCTCTTACCTCGCGCATGTGCGAGGTATTTATCACCTGATTTGTAGCTCAAGCCTTGCGCATCCACTTCGTGGCCTTTTGCATGACGAATCCAGCCTTTTTCAGACAACACAACCGTAATCGGTTCACTTGGCACTAAATCGCGCTCTGTAAGTGCTTTTGCTTCTGCACGCTCAACGATTGGAGAACGACGATCATCACCGTATTTCTCTGCGTCTGCTTTGATTTCTTTCTTCAGTAGTGTGTTCAGACGACGCTCAGAACCTAGTAACTGTTCTAGCTTCTCACGCTCTTTCTCTAGCTCGTCTTGCTCACCACGGATCTTCATCTCTTCGAGTTTGGCGAGATGACGAAGTTTGGTATCCAGAATCGCATCCGCTTGGATATCAGTGATCCCAAAACGCTCCATTAGCACCGCTTTTGGATCGTCTTCAGTACGAATGATCTCAATCACTTCATCTAGGTTTAGATACGCAACCAACAAACCTTCCAAGATGTGTAGGCGCGCCATTACTTTGTCTAGACGGTGTTGCAAGCGGCGACGAACAGTGGTGCGACGGAATTCGATCCATTCAGACAGGATTTGCACCAAACCTTTAACTTGAGGGCGGTTATCCAACCCGATCATGTTTAAGTTTACGCGGTAGCTACGTTCCAGATCCGTTGAAGCAAACAGATGGTTCATCAACAAATCACAATCAATGCGATTCGATTTAGGAACAATCACAATCCGAGTTGGATTCTCATGATCCGATTCATCGCGAAGGTCATCCACCATCGGTAGCTTCTTAGCACGCATTTGGTTTGCAATCTGTTCGAGCAATTTTGCGCCCGAAACTTGATGCGGCAAAGAAGTAATGACGATATCTGTTCCTTCTTTACACCAAACCGCACGCATCTTGACGCTGCCACGACCGTTGCGATAAATCTTCTCAATATCGGCTTGAGGCGAAATAATTTCCGCTTCGGTTGGGTAATCTGGACCTTTTACAAACTGCATCACATCTGGCAGTTCTGCTTTCGGGTTATCGATCAAATGAATGGTTGCTTCAGCGACTTCACACACATTATGAGGTGGAATATCTGTTGCCATACCAACAGCAATACCCGTCACCCCATTAAGCAGAATATGAGGAAGACGTGCTGGTAACATTTGCGGCTCTTTCATTGTGCCATCAAAGTTTGGCTGCCACTCAACCGTGCCTTGACCTAACTCACCAAGTAAAACTTCCGCAAACTTCGACAGTTTTGCCTCGGTATAACGCATTGCTGCGAACGACTTCGGATCATCGGGCGCACCCCAGTTACCTTGCCCATCAACCAATGGGTAACGGTAAGAGAAAGGCTGCGCCATCAATACCATCGCTTCATAACAGGCTGAATCACCATGAGGGTGGTATTTACCCAACACATCACCAACCGTACGTGCGGATTTTTTGTATTTAGCTGATGCCGAAAGACCGAGCTCCGACATGGCGTAAATGATGCGTCGTTGAACCGGTTTCAAGCCATCACCAATATACGGCAATGCTCGGTCCATGATTACGTACATCGAGTAGTTTAGATAAGCGTCTTCTGTGAACTTGCGCATCGGCAACTGTTCAACGCCATCGTAAGTAATTTCTGTAGACATCCGTTAAACCTCTGCCATATCACCGTTATTTTGTAGCCAAGAACGACGATCATCTGCTCGTTTTTTACCAAGCAACATGTCCATCATTTCCATAGTTGCCGCAGAGTCATCAATGGTTAGTTGCACTAAACGGCGTGTATTAGGGTCCATCGTCGTTTCACGCAATTGCAGTGGGTTCATCTCACCCAAACCTTTGAATCGTTGGACATTAATCTTAGCTTTCTTCTTCGACAAACGTTCTAGTACGCCATCTTTTTCATCATCATCTAGGGCATAGAATACTTCTTTTCCACAGTCGATACGATACAGAGGCGGCATCGCGACATAAATATGCCCCGCTTCCACCAATGCACGGAAATGGCGAGTAAATAAGGCACACAATAGCGTTGCGATATGTAAACCATCCGAGTCCGCATCGGCAAGAATACAGATCTTACCGTAACGCAAGCTATCTAGGTTGTCGCTGTCAGGATCGATCCCCAAAGCGACGGAGATGTCGTGCACTTCTTGTGAAGCAAGCACTTGGTCTGCGGATACTTCCCACGTGTTGAGGATCTTACCACGCAGTGGCATCACTGCTTGGAACTCACGATCACGCGCCTGTTTAGCTGAGCCGCCCGCCGAGTCACCTTCTACGAAGAAGATTTCAGTACGATTAAGATCTTGTACCGAACAGTCTGTCAACTTACCTGGCAACGCCGGACCTGATGCAACTTTCTTACGTACTACCTTTTTGCTCGCACGCATGCGGCGGTGTGCGTTAGCAATACAGACCTCTGCAAGCTGTTCTGCTAAATGCGGTTTCTCATTAAGCCAAAGACTAAAGGCGTCTTTTACTACACCAGAAACAAAAGCAGCGGTTTGACGAGAAGAGAGACGCTCCTTAGTTTGTCCAGCGAACTGTGGATCTTGAATCTTGACCGACAAAACATAAGAGCAGCGATCAAAGACATCATCACCAGTAAGCTTCACACCACGTGGCAGCAAGTTACGGAATTCACAGAACTCACGCATAGCATCAAGCAAGCCTTGTCGTAAGCCATTTACATGCGTACCGCCTTGCGCAGTTGGGATAAGGTTTACATAGCTTTCGGTGATCATCTCACCGCCTTCTGGCTGCCAGATGACCGCCCAATTTGCCGCTTCTGTCTCTGCCGAGAATTCGCCCGTAAATGGCGCTTCGGGTAATACTGGGTAACCTTTAACTCCCTCAGCAAGGTAATCTTTTAGGCCATCTTCGTAGTACCATTTATGGTCTTTGTTGTTTACTTTGTCGGTAAAGGTAATTTCTAGACCCGGACACAGTACCGCTTTCGCACGCAAGTTATTAACCAAACGTGTGACTGAGAAATTTGCTGAATCAAAATACTTGCCATCTGGCCAGAAGTGCACACTCGTACCACGGTTACGACGGCCACAGGTACCTGTGACAGTAAGGTCTGACACTTTATCGCCATTTTCAAAGGCAATTTCATATACTTGACCATCACGACGTACCGTCACTTCAACACGTTTAGATAGCGCATTTACGACAGAGATACCGACACCGTGTAGACCACCAGAAAACTGATAGTTTTTATTAGAGAATTTACCACCAGCGTGAAGCTTACATAAGATAAGTTCAACACCTGATACTTTTTCTTCTGGGTGGATATCGACTGGCATGCCCCGACCGTCGTCAATGACTTCCAAAGATTGGTCAGCATGGAGGATAACCTGTACTTTTGAGGCGTGCCCGGCTAGCGCTTCATCGACACTGTTATCGATGACTTCTTGGCCCAAGTGGTTTGGACGCGCTGTATCCGTATACATCCCTGGTCGGCGACGTACTGGCTCCAAACCGTTCAGTACTTCAATAGCACCAGCATTATATTGTTCAGTCATAATACGGAATTTTTCTCAATGTTAGTTTGTTGACCTAATGAGATGCCTAACAACACCCGACTTGATCAACGGAATAAAGCTACCCCGTTTACCTACTCATCGAGAAGACAAGTAAACAGAGCAGTACGGAGCTCATACTCCTAGATTTGTCGCCAAACATAGTCTGGAAGAGCAAGGATTATGTCAAGTAACGGTTGAAACTCATCGTTTAGCTGACGATTTTCCAACCACCTTATCAATATTATAGTGCGAGAAACTTGATGATTTCAGCAGGGTAACGTTCAAAGCCAACAAAACTATGATCACCTCCCTCTTCGACCGTCTGCTGCGCGAGCGCAAACTTCTCCACCGCTTGGCGATAGTTTAAAACTTCATCTTCAGTTTGCTGCAATAGCCAAAAAGATTGCGGCGAGGCAATACGCTCCACATCCAGCGCTTTTAATTCATCAATATGGCAAGCTTCAAGCGTATAGGTTTCATTGGTATAAGGGTTGGTTTGTTGGCCTAAATAATCGGCGAGTAATTCGTAAGGTTTTACCGCTGGATTAACCACTACAGCACGAAAACCATATCGGTCATTCAGCCACATTGATAAGTAACCACCTAGAGAACTGCCGACTAAGCCAATGGTATAATCCTCTTTGTATCGTTCAACGATCTCAATTAAGTCTTGTGCCGCTTGGGTAGGGAAATGAGGTAATTGTGGAATAATTACCTTAATGTCAGGTCTGTGCTGTTCACAGTAATCCTGGATTATATTTGCCTTCACAGAAAGCGGGGAACTATTAAAGCCGTGGATATACAGCAGCAGTGAAGGTTTACGCATGGTTGCCTCACAATAAAAAGTTATGTTGAGGGTCAGTGTCCATCGGGAGAAGGACTAATAACCGCTTGAGGTAAAATCGGGGTGGAATAGGCCGTCAGCCAACCGCTTTACTTCTGTTGTAATATTACCATTGGTATGCAGCTCTAATTCACGCCAACCAGGAGAAGTTACATCTAAAGCAAAGTCATCGGAATTGGGTTTAAATTGAACACAGGTGGAAGGCGTTGCCATCACACGAATACCATTATTCATGACATTCATGTCTTGATGGACGTGACCACACAAAATGCCTTTCACATTTCGGTGCTGGCGAATCACTTGCCAAAATGCATCCGCTTGCTTCAAACAGTGTTGATCAAGCCACGCACTACCAACCAAAAGAGGATGATGATGTAATAAAACCAAGGTGTGGCGCTCAGGGTATTGTGCGAGTTTGGTATCCAGTAACGTCAGTTGTTCTTGGCTAAGCTGCCCATGTGGAACTCCCACTACTTGCGAGTCCAATAATATTAATTGCCAGTGCGAGCCCAACAGCACATGTTCTTCGGCTTTAATTTGGGTTGAGGGTAAAACATGGCCCATATTAGGCTTAAAGTCATGATTGCCCGGTAACCAAAAGCAGGCTTGCTTTAATGGTGCGATTCCTTTGGCAAAACGCAGATAAGATTCAGCACTGTGGTCCTGGGAAATATCTCCGGTTGCCAAGATGTATTCAAATGGCACATTTTGGTTCAGGATCGCCTCAACCACAGCGCGAAAACTGTCGGCGGTTTTCACACTTAACAAACTGCCCTCATCGGCTGCAAAAAGATGAGTGTCTGTAATCTGTAGTAGCCTGATGCTGTCATTCGATAATTGCAAACTAAAAACCTAATTCATCCACGTTATCGTTATTGATTATTGCTGCTTCACCCAAGTAAGCATCAACCTAACGGTAATGGTGTTCTGCTAATGCCACTGCGTAAGCAAAACGTCAACCATTCTCCCAGAAAGGTATTAAGCTGATGTTTTTCATCTTTTTGCATCAGTTTATCATTGGGGTAGTCGTACTTGGCTTTGATGCGAGAGAAAGCACCACTCGAACAGACTTCGGCAACTCTTGCATCATGGTAGAGCCTGACAGACATCGTCGGTAAAGGGAATACAGGGGTGTCATCACTTTGGCATATCTCAACAACCGTGGTGTATTTTGTGACTTCATTCACGGTTAGTTGATAGATCATATCGGCAGCTTGGTAACAACGAATGTCTCCAACAGCGCAAGAAGCTGGTAGCAATGCGTTCAACTTAGCATAGTTAGTCTCGTAAGTTCTCATTAGACCGGCTAAGTCGACATGATATCGCCGTTTTTCCGCTACTTGCACCATTTCATTCTCCGATGTTGGCAGGCTGACCCCACTGTTTTTGTAATGTTTGATAATTTAATTGTAGCCACTGCAGAGCAATAATGGCCGCACTATTTTCAAACACCCCCTCAACCAACCATTGATAAGCCGACTCACGACTTATCACATGAACCTTAATATCTTCATTTTCACTCGCGAGCCCATGAATACCATGCGCTTGATTCGCATCAACTTTACCGACAAACAGATCCAATTTTTCAGAGCAACCGCCTGACGATGGATAATAACAAACAAGTGATTCAAGCTGGTCGATTTTAATTCCTGCTTCTTCCTCTGCCTCACGAAGAACAACGGATGCAGCGGTTTCACCTTGCTCAATCATTCCGGCAACAATTTCCATTTGCCAAGGATGGGCATCTTCAATAGCACCAACTCGAATCTGCTCAATAAGTACCACTTGGTCAGTGACAGGATCATAAGGCAGCACTGCCGCAGCATGGCCGCGTTCGAACATTTCACGTTCAACAACACCGCTCCACCCTCCGGCAAATAGACGGTGCTTAAAGTGGTATTTGACCATTTTAAAAAAGCCTTTAAAAACGGTCTCTTTTGCGATTATTTCCACATCTTGGGAAGTAAAACCACGCTGTCGTTTATCGCCTGTTTGCATTGAGCACCTCTCTGAGTGAATTGGCTAGTGTACTCATTGTTATTCTCTTGCTCAAAGCACTTGATTCAACTTTTTTGTGTAATCTCTAAATTATTTTTGTAAATCGATCATTTTAAGCACTTATTTTGTCAACAAGAGAGCAGACAAAGGAAGGTTTAGAAAATAATAAAGAGGCGTGAAGAAGTCACAAAATGAAAGTAAGAAGTAACAAAAAAGAGAATAGATACTCAGGCCGCAATATCGGTCAGGAAATTTATTGGCTGAAGTACTAGAATCTCATAGCTACTTCTAAAAGGACGAGCTTTCTTGACTGCTTTTCTTGTCGAACAAGATAGTTAAGTGTAAAAAAGTGCAAACACCGAAGTCAACAGCATTCAAACTAAGTTAAAATACTGAGAATTAAATAATCTATAGACCGCGAGAATGGAAATGAAAAAACTGCTTCCACTATTTATCAGCGCAGCATTAGGCAGTCTGAGCGCCACAGCATGGGCAGACTCTTTATCTGAAATCTATGATATAGCAAAACAAAACGACCCACAGTTGCTGAATGCCGCCGCAAAACGTGATCTGGCTTTTGAAGCAATCAACTCCACCCGCAGTGCCTTACTTCCGCAGATTACACTCAGTGCTGGTTACAGCATGACTCGCGGTGATATTGACTATAAGGACTCATCTAATCCTTCGCTCAGTGATAGTACAGATCAAAATCAACTTTCAGCGGGTGTGGCTTTTAGTCAAGAAGTCTATAACCGCAGTTCTTGGATCGCATTAGATACCGCCGAGAAAAGCGCCCGCCAAGCCGATGCTAGCTATGCCGCTGCACAGCAAGGTCTCATCTTGCGTGTCTCCCAAGCGTATTTTGAAGTACTGCGTGCCAATGACAACCTGGTATTTGTCCGTGCAGAGAAAGCCGCGGTTGGACGCCAACTTGAGCAAACCAAACAGCGCTTTGACGTTGGCCTATCCGCCATCACAGACGTTCACGATGCGCAAGCGCAATATGACGCTGTTCTTGCTGACGAGGTATTGGCACAAAACGACTTGATCAACAGCTATGAATCTTTGCGAGAGATCACTGGGCAAGAACACAAAAACTTGGATGTTCTCAATACAAAACGCTTCTCAGCAAGTCCTTCGGAGGAATCCGCACAAACTCTTATCGATGAAGCGAAAAAGAAAAACCTAAGCTTACTGTCATACCGTATTGCTCAGGATATTGCCCGCGATAATATTTCTTTATCCAGCTCTGGTCATCTGCCAAGTTTGTCACTGGATGGCGGTTACAACTACGCTGATACTACGAAAAGTTCAAGAGACAACACCACAGACGGTTTCAATATCGGGCTTAACCTAGCGGTTCCATTGTATACTGGTGGTCGTATCAGCTCTGATGTAAAACAAGCTGAATACAAGTATGTCTCCGCAAGCGAGCAGTTGGAGCAAGAATATCGCAGTGTGACCAAAGAAGTTCGAGCTCAGAATAACAACATTAATGCATCTATTGGTGCCATCAAAGCCTATGAGCAATCCGTCGTATCAGCAAAATCTGCCCTTGAAGCAACGGAAGCGGGCTTTGATGTTGGTACACGTACTATTGTTGATGTTCTAGAAGCAACTCGTCGTTTATACGATGCAAACAAGAGCCTGTCTAATGCTCGTTACGACTACATTCTTGCCCGTCTTCAATTACATCAAGCGGTCGGTAGCCTCAGCGAACAAGATATCTTGGACGTTAATGCTGGCTTGATTGCAGCGAAAAAATAACCTTTGAACCTCAAATAGTTTATTTATCTTCAAGTAAGCTGTGAAGATTTGCGGTTACCCAATCAAAAACGCCAGTTGAACCCTCAACTGGCGTTTTTCTATGTGTTCTCTCGCAGAGTAAAATCACTTAAAACCCAAAAGCCAATCAACTCACCTTCAGGCCAATGATGAGTCTGCGTTTAACCTTTTCCGCCTTTAATCGCGTTGATGATTTCACTGGTGGAACAACCGTCTTCAAAGTTTAAGACACGCACTTCACCACCAGCTGCGATCACTTCTTTACCACCAGCAATGTCTTCAGGTTTATAATCGCCGCCTTTAACAAGCAGACTCGGCAAGACTTCAGAGATCAAACGCTGTGGTGTATCTTCGCCAAATGGCACCACCCAGTCGACTGCGCCCAGCCCAGCGAGCACCGCCATTCGACGATCGGTTGGATTCACAGGACGGCCCGGACCTTTGAGGCGTTTGACTGACTCATCAGTATTCACCGCGACAATTAATCGGTCGCCTAACTCTGCAGCGTGATTGAGGTAAGAAACATGACCTGCGTGCAAAATATCAAAGCAGCCATTGGTCATCACTACTGTTTCACCTTTGGCGCGGGCTTTCTTGACGGCCTCAATTAATGCTGACTCTGAAATCACCCCATAGTCGGTATCTTGACTACCATGTACCGCTTCAGCCAATTCCACCTCAGACAAGGTTGAGGTACCCAGTTTACCCACCACGACGCCTGCCGCTGCATTAGCGAGTGCGCAAGCTTCTTGAAACGATTTACCTGCTGCGATTGACGCAGCCAAAACAGAAATGACCGTATCACCTGCACCGGTTACGTCATACACTTCTTTCGCTTGAGTCGGTAAGTGGAACGGTTTTTGGCCTCTTTGGATCAACGTCATCCCGTGCTCACTGCGAGTCACCAGTAACGCTTCAAAATCGAACTCTTCAACCAAGGCAAGGGCTTTTTCGATAAGCTCTTGCTCAGAAGACACTTTACCAACCACATCCTCGAATTCTTTCATATTAGGCGTTAATAACGTCGCACCACGATAACGTTCAAAGTCAGCCCCTTTTGGATCAACAAAAACAGGCACTTTCGCAGCTCTTGCTTTCTGAATATACGCTTGAACGTGCTCTAATGATCCTTTGGCGTAATCTGACATAATCACCGCTTGAACATTAGGGAGCGTACTTTCCATACGAGATAGTACCGGTTCTGGGTCGGTATTTTCGAACTTATCTTCAAAATCCAAACGAATTAATTGCTGGCTACGACTCATCACCCTGAGTTTGGTAATGGTTGGATAATTAGGTAATGCAACAAAGTCACACTTCACTTTGAGTGAGTTTAAGGTTTCTGTCAGTACTTTGGCAGGTTCATCAATACCAGTAAGACCAACAATATGAGCATGGCCACCCAATGAAGCGATATTCATTGCGACGTTAGCAGCACCGCCCGGGCGTTCTTCATTATTTTCTACTTTAACAACAGGCACTGGGGCTTCTGGTGAAATACGCCCAGTTGGGCCATACCAGTAACGGTCGAGCATGACATCACCGATAATGAGTACGCCAGCACTGTTGTAGTCAGGTAGAATAGGTTTCATTGTTGGTCTCCAAAAATTCAATCAACATAAGTTTAACACAGGCTTTTTGTCGGCAGAACTCCGCACTGTTAAGTTACTGTTTTATAGTCAGCCATTGCTGCCAAGCTTGCTGAACCCACTCTCGCTCTGTAATAAACTTTGTTTGTGCTACATCTGCATCTAAGTTGAGTAAGTTTCGACGATGGATATCATCTCGCATCGATGTGTAGGCTTGTGTTAGGCGCATCGCTTGCTCTTCTTCCATTACTTGCTGAGCAATTAACGTTTCGAAAATACGAACATTATCACACCAACGTGTCAGTTTAGGTTTATCATGACTGAAGTTAAGTACTAGATATTGCGCCAGAAACTCGATATCGGTAATCCCGCCGACATCTTGCTTCAGCATAAAACGCCCCGCTTTTTGACCACCAAGGTGATGACGCATTTTTTCCCGCATTTCAACCACATCGCGCTGTAATTTAGCTTGCTCCCGTGATTTACATAGAACATCGTAACGTATGTTACGAAAGGCGATGGAGAGTGGTTCATCTCCATAAATGACACGAGCGCGCACTAAGGCTTGGTGTTCCCACGTCCATGCTTCTTGATGTTGGTATTCATCAAAAGCCAACGTTGGACTCACCAATAAACCAGATGCACCGGATGGCCGTAAGCGGGTATCAACATCATATAAAATACCTGACGCTGTCCGTGTTGAAAAAATATGAATTATGCGCTGTGCCAGCCTTAGATAAAATTGGCGGCCATCGATTTCCTTTTTACCATCGGTATACACGTCGACGGGGCAATCGTGCATAAAAACAATATCTAAGTCTGAGTTATATCCTAGTTCCCAGCCGCCGACTTTGCCATAGCCGATAACCGCAAACCCTTTCCCTTCCCGTTGTTGGAGGTGGGTGGGCTCACCGTATTTCTCGGATACTTGTAACCAGGCTTGCTGTACCACTGCTTCGACAATCGCTTCGGCTAAATAGGTCAGGTGATCACTGACTTTCATTATCGGCAATGCCCCGGCAATATCCGCTGCTGCAATGCGTAACATACAAATTTGCTTAAATTGTCGTAAAGCATCCATTTGCTGTTCCATGTCATCTTCTGGAATTCGTGCCAGAAAGTCGCGTAGCTCAGTTTGGTAGCTATCCAACGGAATTGGGCGATAAAGATGCTGAGGATCAATCAGTTCATCCAATAAAATGGGGTAACGTGACAACTGCTCCGAAATCATAGGGCTGGCGGTACATAAACGAACTAACTGTACGAGGGCGGCTGGATGCTCATCGAGTAATTCTAAATAGGTTGTACGAGTACAAATATTGTGCAGCAAATGCAACACTCGAGATAAACCAAACATCGCTTCTGGATGAGAAAAAATGGTCGAAAAAACTTTTGGCATCAAACGAGCTAGGACTTCTCGTCCTCGAGGCCCCAATGTTTTCTTGGCTAAGTCGGCTTTAAATTGAATGATTTCTTTCGCCATCATCTCTACGTCATGCATGGCAAGATCTTGACTTAGGATCTGCTCAACGACATCGTACTTTGCCGCCATATCCCAAAGCTCATAGAAATGGCGTGCCACCTCTTGAGCTTCATCTTCTTCTTCATCGCCAATCAAACTTTCAAATACGATATGCACCCGATGCATGTGTTGATGAATCTCTTCTAACAACGCGTCCCATGAGGGACTTCTCATCGCTGTAGCGAGTTTAAGGCGCTCCTCTTCCGCTTCAGGTAAAGTTTGTGTTTGTTTATCCGCCATTGCTTGCATCAGGTTTTCTAACTGACGCAAATAACCGTAAGCAGAAGTCAAATGCTCTACTTGTTGATGAGATAACTGCCCTAATTGACCAATAGCTTCGAGGGTCTCCAATAAACCTCGTCCTCGCAATGATGGCTCTCGACCACCACGGATCAACTGAAAGACCTGAGCAATAAATTCAATCTCACGGATCCCTCCGGGGCCCAACTTGATGTTATTGCTCAATCCTCGACGGCGCACCTCACTGCTGATCATTGATTTCATACGACGTAGTGATTGGATAGCACTAAAATCGATATAACGCCGAAAAACAAAAGGACGTAACATCTGGCGTAACTCTTGATATTGTGGGTACATCTCACATCCCATGACACGAGCTTTGATCATGGCATAACGTTCCCAATCCCGTCCTTGCTCTTGATAATAATCCTCAAGAGCTGCATAGCTCATCACCAGCGGGCCGCTTTCACCAAATGGACGTAAGCGCATATCAACTCGGTAACAAAACCCATCGAAGGTTTGTTGATCCAGCGCTTTGATTATCCGCTGCCCAAGACGCGTAAAGAACTGGGCATTTGAAATACTACGGCGTGTCCCTTGAGTTTCACCGTTTTCTGGATAGGTAAATATCAAGTCAATGTCAGAGGAAAAGTTGAGCTCTCCTCCGCCCAATTTGCCCATTCCTATAATCAGCATCGGTTGGGCTTCACCAGCTGCGTTAGTTGGTGTGCCCCACTCTTTGCAACACACCTTGTATTGCCATTGATACGTTTCAACGATCATCGCCTCTGCTAATTGTGACAAATGATGTAAAGATTCTTCTAAGGTCCATCCATGTGTGAAGTCTTTCCAAGCGATGTAAACCATCTCACGGCGACGAAACTGACGTAGAACGCGATGAGCGGCACTCTCATCTTGGCTTTCTGCCAAAAGACTGGCCAATCGTTCGCGATACTCTTGTTGACGTTGTTTATCCGCTAACATGCTCGGTAAACACTGAGCAAGTTGCTCATCTTGCTGAATCGCATCAGTCACAAACTGACTCAAGCCGGATATAAAACCAAATTGCTCTGCCACATCTTCTGGCCACTGTTGATAATAACCTGCTTGCTCAGCCTGTTTTATTGCTGCATCAGAGATAGAAACCAGTCGTTGAGGCAATTGCATAATTCTTCCTTGTGTAAAAATGGCAACACGCGAGCATTAATCGTACGGCCGCTCGGCGAATAAAGAGTGTGATACAAAAAAGCAACGCCCACTCATAGGCAGTGGGCGTTTTATCAAAGGGTACTCATATCTGCATTGTCACAGAATTTAGCGTGCCATGATTCATATTGAACCTGTGAACACCAGCACTTCAACTTGTGATGCAACAAACTCACGATCAATCTCGCCAGTATGGCGCGACCTCAATACCAATCGCTCGAGTTTGATCCATAGCATGAAGAATAGAGCGCTCTTGACGTTGTAACCAACGTTCCAACTGCTCCTGCTCTTCCCCCTCTAGCATGCCAACGAGAGGCAACAGGTGATTCAACATTAATAGGTCATCAATGCCGTAGACCAAATCTTCCCAAGGCAAACGGAAAGTGTTCCTTTCATGAGCATCGTACAAGCTAGCAAAACCAATCCCGGTGTACAAATTGCGTTGTAAACGGTAGCGTTGGTCTATATACGCTTGGGCGGACAGCTCTCTCTCGATAGGGAAAGCTTCAATCAGTTCAGCCCAAGTGCGATCTAGCTGTTTCACAGAAAAAGGCTGGATGTTACTGGACAGTTTTTCGCGTGCCTTATCATCAAGAAATGGCTGCCAGCCTCGAGTTAAGATCCAGCGACTTAAATCCAACAGAAGCCCCGTGTAGCGCGCAGAGCATAATAAGTTGAGGTTTTCTTCTCGACTCGGCAACTCTTCAAACTGTTGGGTTAATTCGGAGACTAAGAATTTACGGGCATCGAGCTTACGCAGTACGTTACCTTTATCCTCAAGTAGCTCTTCAAGGTGAGCATGTTCATCCAACCAATCAAACTCTCCCTCAAGCCACTTAAGCTCTTGGCGTAAGAGCGCACTGGCACGACGTGGGACCATGCTGCCAAAAATCGTAAACGTCTGGCGGATAAATCGGATCGCATTGACAATTTCGCGCAAAGCCGCAACACAGTCACGTTCCGTATAGATCTGCTCGTGATAATGCCAATGAGACAGAGCATGTTCCAAAGAGTGAATCAGGCAATACTCCACATTATCTTGCTTGCTGCTATCGACTAACGACAGAGGTTGAACCTCATCACCTGCGTATTGCTTGGCTAAGCGATAGCCCTTTGCCGCTTTGCTGAGGTTACCTAAGCGCATACCTCCGGCTTCACATAGCGTACGAGCCACGGTGAATAGCGCATCGGTTTGACCTGACTTTAGTTCCAATTCGACTTCACAAATCGGCTCACTCACTTCTTGACCTTTTTCATCAAGAGCAACAACAGCGCCTTGGTCAAAGGCTACTTCAATTTGGCTCCCATCAGGCAAACTGATCAGCCATTGTTCACGTGAAAAATTGGTTGAGAATAATGGTGTCAATTCTGATTGCAAAGTGGGGACGTCTTTACCTTCTGGCCAAATATCAGAGGGATGAAGTGTGAGCTCTGGCTCATTTTTAGTATGTTCCGCATTGTATTCTGGTCTTTGATGAAGGCCCGCAACAACGCGCCCTGCGGTTTTTACTGTTTGAACGAAAACATCATCAAAGCGACGGATTCTGAGTCCAATGTCGTGCTTTCTTAGCCACTCATCAGCCGTATCAAAATAGATGTTACCTAAGTCACGACAACTGTGCTGGAGGACTTTTTTCTCAGCAATTTTTGCCTTTAAAGTTTCTGAAAATTCAGGAGAAACAAAAAACTTCAGTTCTATCTCGGTTTCCATAGCTATACCTTTCAACGCAGATAGAAACAGGATATTGCCTAATTTATCAGACGGCAAGCAAGAAATATCCGCTCAATGATGATCTAAAACAGTTTTAATGAACCATGTAATGCGTTAACATGCGCGCCTTTATAGCCATCGTTCAACATTTCGCCAAGAAATGGTGTATGTTTTTTTAAGGTTATAGTGATTAGGTTGAATGGCCATGCCAGTAAATACAATTATGGGGTTATTTGCAAAGTCCCCGATTAAACCTTTGCAACGCCACGTTGTGTGTGTCAATGAATGTTGTTCGCACCTGGTTAAGTTCTTCGAAGTTTCTTCAAAGGGTAACTGGGAAAAGGCAGCTGAAATACGTGCTCAAATCTCCCACCTGGAGAAAGAAGCTGATGTACTAAAACGTGAGATTCGATTAAAACTGCCTCGCGGTTTGTTCATGCCAGTCGATCGCACTGACATGCTTGAGCTTCTTACTCAGCAGGACAAACTGGCAAATCTGGCAAAAGACATTGCTGGTCGTGTTTATGGCCGTCAGCTTGTTATTCCAGAGGCTCTCCAACCAAACTTCCTTGCTTACGTTCAACGTTGTCTTGATGCGGCTAACCAAGCGCAAAAAGTCATCAATGAACTTGATGAACTTTTAGAAACGGGCTTTAAAGGCCGTGAAGTAACACTCGTTGCTGAAATGATTCATCAATTGGACGTAATTGAAGATGACACCGATGCAATGCAGGTTGAACTGCGCCAACAATTGATGGCCGTTGAATCTGAATTAAACCCGATCGACGTCATGTTCTTATACAAAATTCTTGAATGGGTGGGTGGTATCGCCGACCAAGCGCAGCGCGTAGGTGCTCGCTTGGAAGTGATGCTATCACGATCTTAAATCAATACGTTAACGACATAACGAAGAGCATCATCATCAAGCAGCAAAGAGACGCTGATCACCGTCAACGTCTTTATTATGTTGCGTGTAGTATTTTGCTCCGCTTGTTATAAAACAACTAGGTATTACGATGGATATCCTTGCGAACTACGGCACTGTCCTGATTATTGTTGCAGCAATTTTTGGTTTCATGATGGCAATTGGTATTGGCGCGAACGACGTTGCCAATGCGATGGGCACATCAGTAGGTTCAAAAGCACTAACCGTAAAACAAGCGATCATTATTGCCATGATCTTTGAATTTGCGGGGGCTTACCTTGCTGGCGGTGAAGTAACCGACACTATCCGTAAAGGTGTTATCGAGACATCTCTTTTTGCTAGTCAGCCAGACGTGCTTGTGTTTGGTATGATGTCAGCCTTGCTCGCTGCGGGTACTTGGCTGCTTCTTGCTTCTTACATGGGCTGGCCCGTTTCTACTACCCACTCAATTATCGGTGCGATCATTGGTTTTGCCTGCGTTTCTGTTGGTACTGAAGCCGTAGACTGGGCAAGCGTACAAGGTATTGTTGGCAGTTGGATCATCACACCGGTCATCTCGGGTTTCTTTGCGTACGCCATCTTTGTCAGCGCACAACGCTTGATTTTTGATACAGAAACACCACTGATTAATGCTAAACGCTTTGTGCCAGTTTACATGTTCATCACCACTATGGTGATTGCTCTGGTAACCATCAAGAAAGGCCTTAAACATGTTGGTTTACACCTAAGTAATGGTGAAGCTTGGATGTGGTCTGCTGTCGTTTCTGCTGTCGTAATGGCAGGAGGTTACTACTACATCCAGAAGAAATTTGCTAATCGTGAAGAAGATCATAGCTTTGCTGGTGTAGAAGGCATCTTCAGTGTACTTATGGTTATCACGGCTTGTGCAATGGCGTTTGCGCACGGTTCTAATGACGTAGCTAACGCGATTGGTCCACTATCTGCTGTTGTTTCAACCGTTGAACACCTTGGCGAAGTCACTGCGAAAAGCACGATTGCATGGTGGATTCTTCCGCTAGGTGGATTTGGTATCGTGGTCGGCCTCGCAACTCTGGGTCATAAAGTCATGGCCACCGTCGGTACAGGTATCACAGAACTCACACCTAGCCGTGGTTTTGCAGCTCAGCTTGCAACAGCTTGTACGGTTGTTCTTGCTTCGGGTACAGGCCTGCCTATTTCAACAACACAGACTCTTGTCGGTGCTGTCTTAGGGGTTGGTTTCGCTCGTGGTATTGCAGCACTGAACCTAGGTGTTGTACGTAACATCGTTGCCTCATGGATTGTCACGCTTCCAGCAGGTGCATTATTAGCGGTCGTTTTCTTCTACGCTATTCAAGCGGTTTTCTCGTAAGATTACCTTCACGGCCTCATTTTAATGATAAGTTAGATAGTAAGGGGAGGTTTACCTCCCTTTCTTTAGTTGCACACTAGCCTGAAACTGCATACTATTCACTTGCTTCAGGCTCGAATGATACGGTACCTGGACTATCTTCAAGAAAATCGTTAAGGGATTTACTGTGAAAAAACTATTCATCACGGTTCTGTTTGCACTGCTAGCAGTACCAACAGCTCTAGCCGCAGACCGTTATATTTCGGATGATTTATTCACCTACATGCACTCTGGCCCAAACAACACTTACCGCATTATGGGAAGTGTTAATGCCGGCGAGAAAGTAAAACTGCTGCAAGTGAATAAGGATACGGGTTACACTCAGGTTCGCGACTCTCGAGGCCGCACAGGCTGGGTCCAAAGTAAACTTGTTACTAACCAAGAAAGTATGGCTATCCGCCTTCCTCGTACCGAAAAAGAACTCGAAGAGGTCAAAAAGCAGTTAGCCAACGCTCGTCAAAATTCAGACACAGAGAAAGCAGGCTTAGTGCAATCTTTGGAAAATAGTAACAATCAGATCTCTAATCTGGAGAAGAGATACACTGAAATTAGTGAGCAATTAACTTCTGTAGAAACAGAAAACCGCAAGTTGCGTGCAAAACTGGATACACAGAAACAAGACATGTTCATGAAATACTTCGCTTATGGCGGTGGTGTAGCGGGTCTTGGTTTGTTGCTTGGGTTACTACTACCAAGTTTGATACCTCGCAGGAAAAAATCACCGGCAGGCTGGGCTTAAACTTAACCGCTTTCGTTTGTCATATACTCAAACGATAAAGCGTTACAAAAGTCAGATAAAAACAGTTTGTAGCGAAAATAATATTTACACCGAAACAAAAGCCAGTCCCTGAACATGACTGGCTTTTTTAATTTCTTTGACTCTCTGTTTTCAAAAGCGAGCGATGACGTTAACCTTTCCACTGGTAAGTCGAAGGAATGCTTATTTGCTCCCCCTGAAACTCAATGATGACACCATGAGCGTTAATTTCTTTTAACATAATTTGATTATCAATGAGGTCGCCTTGATGATATTCCACATCGTTAATTTTGACCCATCGACGTTGCGCATCACTGGAGTAAATATGGATTTGAAAGTTCAGTGCAGGTAAGCGTCCTCGCCATTTTTCTTGCTCTTTTTCAAGTTGACTGATACTCATGGCTGCTGAAGCAGAAGAATCAGAGTAAGGCTCATTACTTAAATAATCATCATTATTATTCAAGACACTTTCGACCGTTGATGCGAGTTCCGGCGAAAGAGAAGACAAGTCGAGATCACTGAGCGAAACGCCAAGCTCACTTTCATTTTCACTTTGCATCTTAGGGCTCGTGGGCACTTTATTCGTCAACATGGCTTTATTGACTTCATTAGCCGATAAGTTGCCATCACCAGCTTGAGTAGTAAAACTCCCAATTACCCTTGTGATCTTAGCGACTGGCCATTCTCTCTGTAAAGGCTGCAAAGTTTGTCGCTCCGGATAGTCGAAACTTTCAAACTTTGGCTTCCTCACGGGGGTGGGCAGCGACAAAGCTTCTTCAGGAAGCGTTACCGATTGGGCAGCCTCCACAACCTTCAAAGGTTCAGATAAGGGTTGAGATTGCTCTGAACGCGGATTAAATACCCCAAGGTACCAAGCAGAGCCAATCGCACTAAAAGCAACAGGGATCAAAAAAGCGCCAACATGTTTGGTCATTGACATTACAAATTCTCCTCATTAATCATGCCTAACAGAGGCGCATTGAGTTGAACATTTTGTTGCAAGCGATCCAGTGTTTGTTTTCCAGCGATGCCGTCAACATCCAAACCTTGCCAGCGTTGGAATAATTGAACACGCTCTTTGATCAAGGAATCAAAGGTATCGGTTCCTAATGGCGGTTCATTCACGGCTAATGCTAACAGTTGATCTAACACTTCAATCGCCGGTCCTTCCATGTCCAAGCGTAAGGTCTCTCTTAAAGGCGCTTGCCAAAGCTCGATGATATTTCCTTGCCATAACGGTTTTAACCAAGAGGTCGGTAAACGCAGACGTTGCTGGCCATTTAGCACCTCTACCTTGCTATCACCAATCGCATATAAAACAACATAACCAATTTGACCTTGGTAATTCAGCTCTAAGATAACCGGACGATTTTGGGCGACTAACATTGGCCAAGTCGTCATTTTACGCTGGCATAACATCGTCGATTGAGCATCACTCAAACACAAATTGTCCCGAACTGATGACTCATATCCCCATTGTTGATATAACTCTCTGACGGCCAAATGCGAATGAGGTTGTGCTAACAATACGTTGCGTTGCTCCTCGGTCAAATGGTTGTTTTGAATCGGAGGAGAAACAACGACGGCGGGAGTTTCTGGCAAGGCTTGCTTCTCTTCTGCAACTTGTATCGCTGCAGGGGTTGCAGTTTGTGGCGTTAACGGCATGTTCTGTACCATCAACCAGCCTAAGCCCAGAGCTGCCAGAACGCCAAGCGATGCGGTCCCCCAAGCAGGCCACTTCAACGGTGCTGATGTGCTCCCTTGTTGGTAAATATCCGCTTGAAACTGCATCACCTCTTCACAAGCCTGATAAACGGTATTTCGATCAATGTCAGTATGACCTTGATAAAAGCTCAGGTTGAGTGACTTATCACAGATAAGGTTAATTAAACGAGGGATACCATGACTGTATTTAGCGATCAGTTTGGTTGAAGCCCTATCGAATAATGGCTGCTCACCACCAGCGGTGTGCAGACGGAAGGTAATGTAGTCGGCGGTCTCTTTATCATCCAGTGGCAGCAAGTGATAACGCCCTGTAATCCGTTGTGCTAACTGACGTAATTGGGTCGTTTGTAGCAACCTTTGTAGTTCAGGCTGCCCGACGAGAAGCACTTTGAGTAGCTTTGTTGTCTCGGTTTCTAAATTGGTCAAAAGACGTAACTGTTCTAAAACATCAGCCGCTAAGTGCTGTGCTTCGTCAATAACAAGCAGAGTTTGCAACCCTTGCTGGTAATTATCTTGCAGATAAGCATAGATGGCTTGATGCAGCTGTTTTGGGGTTGCATTTTGTGGGTAATCGATATCAAATTCATCACAGATCGCTTCAAGCAGATCCTGACTAGAAAACGTCGGATTTAAAATCAGGCCGGCCTTGGTGTTCTGGTCAAGGTTAGCCAGCATGACTTTAGCCACTGTCGTTTTGCCTGTCCCCACCTCTCCGGTTAACATTGCAAAACCACCACCTTCACCCAAACCTGCCTTTAAATGCGTAATGGCTTCTTTGTGACGCTGGCTCAAATACAAATAACGTGGGTTTGGAACTATCGAAAAAGGCAGCTCAGTAAACCCAAAAAAGTCCTTATACATTAGGCTCTCCAGATGGACTCCATTTCTTATTAATGAAGTTTCTTATATCAGACTAAAAAGAGACTCTTAGAGTCTTATTTAGTTCTTTTTTTACTCCCAATCATTACAAAATAATAACTTCTATTGGAATCTGCCGACCTTTCGAGTGACTTTTGTGCAAAATAACACTGACATTTCAACACATCGTCATGCTGCAAAAGCCACAAGTGGCAGCAAGAATCAGCACAAAACCTCAACAGACCCTATTGATTTGGGGTAACATCGATTATCAATTGGGGCAAAGTACCACTGCTTACCTCAATATCCAACGTCATATCGATAAATTAAGAGGTAATTCGTGCAGGTTTATTTAGTCGGAGGAGCGGTTCGCGATCGTTTACTGGGAATCACGAATAACGATAGAGATTGGGTGGTAGTAGGTTCAACCCCTCAAGAGATGCTAAATCAAGGCTATATTACGGTGGGTAAAGACTTCCCCGTTTTTTTGCATCCCAGCAATAAAGAAGAATACGCACTCGCACGGACTGAACGTAAATCTGGTCAAGGCTATACTGGTTTTGAGTGTTTTTTCGACCCATCAGTAACTCTAGAGGAAGATCTTCTTCGACGTGATTTAACCATTAATGCTATGGCCATTGATGAAGCAGGCGCGCTACACGACCCTTACGGTGGTCAACAAGATATTGAAAACAAGCAACTGCGCCATGTTTCTGAGGCATTTATTGAAGATCCGCTCAGAGTATTACGTGTAGCCCGCTTTGCAGCAAAGTTAGCACCTCAAGACTTCCAAGTCGCTAAAGAAACCATGCAGTTAATGCGTCGTATTGTCGAAAGTGGTGAGCTAGAGACACTCACCGCAGAACGTGTGTGGCAAGAATGGCACAAATCCCTGTCGAGCCCTCGTCCAGATGTATTTTTATCCATACTGAGAGAGTGTGGCGCGCTCGCTATCGTGCTACCTGAGCTGGATAACTTATTTGGTGTGCCGCAACCCGCTCAATGGCACCCTGAAATCGACACTGGCATTCATACATTAATGGTGGCCCATCAGGCCGCTCTCTTAAGCGCCTCTTTATCGGTGAGGTTTGCAGCACAAGTACACGATCTCGGAAAAGGAGTTACGCCTGAAAGTGAGTGGCCAAGCCATAAAATGCACTGCCACACGGGGTTAAAACTCATTAAACAGTTATGTAAACGAGTCAAGGTCCCCAATGAGTTTAGAGACTTGGCGCTAATGGTCTGCGAGCAGCACTCCAACATTCATCGAGCCGCTGAGCTCAAACCTAAAACCATCCTAAAAGTTCTCAACAAATTTGATGTATGGCGCAAGCCTGAACGTTTACCCGATATTTTACTGTGTTGCCAAGCCGATCACGCAGGCCGTAAAGGGTTAGAACATTTGCCCTACCCACAGGCGGAGATCTTTACTCAAGCCTATCAAGCTGCAGCGGCCGTTGATGTTCAGGCTATTATCCGAGATGGCTTTACAGGCCAAGATATCCGTACTGAGCAAGATAAGCGTCGAGTTGAAGCGATTAAAGTCACGCTTCGCAAAGCTTGAGCCATCAACACATGCTTAACTAGCCAATCGAACTAGAAGGATGAAAAAAAGGCCAACTTATTAGAGCTGGCCTTGAACAATTAAGCACCATTGCTTAGTAAAAACGTGAATAATCCAATACCGAGAATCAAGCGATAAATAACAAATGGCGTCATACCCATGCGTGAAATAATCTTCAAGAAAAAGTGAATACACAGGTAAGCACTGATGAAAGAAGTGACGATCCCAGTGAATAAAAAGCCCGTATGAACCGGCTCACCACTGGTCACCAATTTCATCCCTAAATAGCCCCCCGCTAAAGTGATGATCGGAATTGACATTAAAAATGAAAAACGTGCCGCAGCTTCTCGAGTAAAGCCTAAGTAAAGCGCCGCTGTGATCGTCGCTCCAGAACGAGAAGTCCCTGGAATAATGGCTAGCGCTTGGGCAAAGCCAATAAATAATGCTTGTTTCCATCCGGTTTGATATTCATCGACGGCTTGTTTTGCATGTTTATCCGCCCACCACAGCAATAAGCCAAACACGATAGTCGTGGTTGCAATCACATAAGCGCTTCGAAGGTAAAGCTCTATAATATCTTTCATTAACAGACCAAAGAGACACGCAGGTATGGTGGCGATCACGATCATCCATGCCAGTTTTGCCTCTTTGCTTCGCTCCCCGCTAAAAATAGAAGCAAATAAAGCGCGTAATAACGTTATGACTTCTTGCCGGAAATAAATCACTACGGCCAGTAACGTGCCAACATGCACTGCGACATCAAAAGCAAGCCCTTGGTCTTCCCAACCGAAGATCGCGGAAGGGAGAATTAAATGTGCAGAGCTGGAAATCGGTAAGAACTCTGTCAGTCCTTGAATTAACGCCAGAATGAAGGCTTCAAAGTAACTCATATAAATAACTCGATATTATAGTGAAAGAGAAATCGGTGTAAGGGTGTCAACCGGCTGCATCGTTTGCCAAATCTCTGCGATGGTACGCCCATCCCCAGGGATAACCAATTTAGGATCGAGATCAAACAGCGGTTTGGTGACAAAAGGATATTTAAAAACATCACTGCGTGGTAGCTCAGGATCTTGAATGGAAAGACACGAACCAAACAAGATAAGATCAAGATCTAACGTTCGATCTTGATACTTTTGCGCGTCTTTTTCGCGCCCCCATCTGAATTCTATTTCACGCAATTCATGACTCAAGACTTCCAGTGATAACTGGGTAGAAAAACTAACCACAAAATTATAAAAAGGCTGGCTGCTAAAGCCAACCGGATCACATTCATATATCGGTGACACGCAAAGGTCAGAACCCAACTTTTGCAATTCAAGATAAGCCATTCGAGCATGCCGCTCTCTATCAATATTTGTGCCTACACCAATATACGCTTTTATCATGCTTGGCCTCGCTCAATCACTACACCAACAGTGCGCGCTTGAGGGACAGCCCCTGGTTTTGCTAAACGAATCTTCACCCAAGGAACAGAGAAACGCTGTATGATAATGTCAGCAATTTCCTCAGCCACTCGCTCAATCAGTAAAAAACGGCCGTTTGCAATGTGATTAAGCACCGCTTCACTGACTTGCGAATAATCCAAGGCATCTTGAACATCATCACTTTTACCTGCTGGTTTGTTGTCATGCGCCATTTCTATGTCCAAAACCAGCTTTTGCTTGATTTGCTGCTCCCAATCATAAACACCAATGGTGGTGAGCACTTCTAACTGTTCAATAAAAACTTTATCCAGAGCCATCTTCTCTATCCTTTTCTGCCAGAGGTCGGATACCCATTATGGGTAATTTAATCGTAGAATTCTCTCACTGAGTCGCCTAAATAGGCTTAAATCTGTTAACTCAGGTACAATAATGCTTGCTCCATCGCAGAGACTATTTTTGCTACACGCCAAATCAGAGTATGATAGCAATTCCGTTGGCACTGAGCACGACATTCCATTATCTCAAGGACTTATATGGACGCACTGGCACTGATAATGACAATGGCCGCCTATCTACTGGGTTCAATCTCCAGTGCGGTACTCATTTGTCGTTTATTAAGACTGCCTGATCCCCGCCAAGTCGGCTCAAATAATCCTGGTGCGACGAATGTACTTCGTATTGGTGGTAAAGGGGCCGCGGTTGCTGTCTTACTGTGTGATATGCTCAAAGGCACTATCCCTGTCTGGTGTGGGTATCTGCTTGGTATCGACCCAATCATTCTTGGCATCATCGCAATCGCAGCTTGTCTTGGGCACATGTACCCTATTTTCTTTCACTTTCAAGGCGGAAAAGGGGTAGCAACAGCATTAGGCGCCATTGCTCCTATTGGATTTGATTTGATGGGCTTGGTGCTTCTCACCTGGTTATCAGTTGCTGTTTTGTTCCGTTACTCTTCTCTCGCAGCCTTAGTTACCGTCTTACTTGCTCCTTTTTACACTTGGCTACTTAAACCTCAATACACTCTACCCGTTGCCATGCTGTGCTGCTTAATCGTGTTTAAGCATCACCCAAACATCCGTCGTTTGTTATCCGGTGAAGAACCTAAGATCGGTGAAAAGAAAAATATAGAAAAAAACTCGGCCTAACACCGAGTTTTCTCTGTGAGTTCTTAGTAGTAAAACTAAGCATGCACTCTGTTTAAAAAGCTCAATAGCATTTGGTTTACAAACTCAGGCTGCTCTAAAGAGCTGATATGTCCCGCTTGTGGAATTTCGACCAATTCACTGCCAGTGATGCAATCATTCATTAAATAAGACTCAAACACAGGACGGGGCTTATCCTCACGACCTACTGCAATTAAGGTAGGTAACGCGAACGCTTCAGTGTCTTCAATGACATCACGGCGGCCAAAGACCATACGACCAATACGAGCAATCTCAACTGCACGTTCACCTTGCAGTGCAGTTAGGCTTTGTTTGAAGGAAGCCACCAGCTCAGGATTCACTTGCTCAGCATCATTGGCGAAAAACAGCGGGGTGACCGCTTCAACAAGTGGTTCAGGAATGGCTTGCACTTGGCTGATAGTATCGAGCATTGCGAAATATTTCTTATGCGTCACTTCGGGTTCTAGGCCGATAAAGGTATCCATTAGAACCAGAGACTTCACTCGTTGAGGCGCTTGCGAGGTTAGCTCAGCGCCCCACATGCCACCCACAGAAAGACCGACAATGGAAAACTGCTCAATGGATAAGTGATCCATCAACGCCAGCATATGCTGGGCATAATCGACCAAAGATCGTGTGGAAGACGGTGCCGCCTCGGATTCACCATGAGCCCAAAGATCGGGAACAATACAACGGTAAGATTGACTCAATAGTTCAATCTGTGGTGCCCACATTTGACTATCCCAAAGATAACTGTGTCCAAATAACAACACGGGACCTTCGCCTTGATCTAAATACGCAAGCTGCTGACCTTCAATTTCAAACTTATTCATTGTTCTATCCATTTATTGTTGTGAGGTATAACCTTCGCGTCGACAAAAAGCCTTCTGTTGGCGCCAATCACGCATATGAGGTTACTGAGTGAGCTATTTCAATGGTGGCGCGAAAAACAAAGGCCTCTAATAAGTAGAGACCTTTAAAACATTTGATGTACTTTCAATCAAAAGCATCAGGATTAAGCAATGGGTGTCAACTGATCGATCGGCCAACGTGGGCGTGCTTCTACAGCCATATCTGACACTTCGCCATTTTTCAAACGCTGCATACCAGCATAGGCAATCATTGCACCATTATCGGTACAAAACTCCGTACGCGGGTAGTAAACCTCTCCTCCCACTTTTTGGGCCAATTTCTCAAGCTCCGCACGCAAACGGCGATTGGCACTCACGCCCCCCGCAATGACGATACGCTTCATACCGGTTTGCTCGAGTGCGCGCTTACATTTGATAGCCAACGTTGCACATACCGCCTCTTCGAATGCGTAAGCAATGTCTGCGCGTGTCTGATCATCATCACCATTGGCAGCAATTGTATTGGCGGTAAAGGTTTTTAGACCTGAGAAACTCATGTCTAGGCCAGGCACGTTAGTCATTGGACGTGGGAACTTAAAGCGACCCGGCGTGCCTTTCTCTGCGAGTTTAGAGAGCAATGGCCCTCCAGGGTAATCGAGGCCCATTAGCTTAGCGGTCTTATCAAACGCTTCACCGGCGGCATCATCAATCGATTCACCTAGGATTTTGTACTCACCAATCCCTTTGACTTCCACCATCATGGAGTGGCCACCGGATACCAAGACCGCAACAAATGGAAATGGCGGTGGATTATCTTCTAACATCGGCGCAAGCAAGTGTCCTTCCATATGGTGCACAGGCACTGCAGGTACTTCCCAAGCGTAAGCAATACTGCGGCCAATTGTCGCTCCAACAAGTAAGGCACCCACTAAACCTGGTCCTGCTGTATAGGCAATACCATCGATGTCTTTAGGCGTCAGATTGGCTTCTTTCAGCGCTGCTTTGATCAGTGGAATGGTTTTTTTAACGTGGTCACGTGAAGCCAGCTCTGGCACCACGCCACCATAATCGGCGTGAAGTTTTACTTGGCTGTAAAGCTGGTGTGACAACAGACCTTTTTCATCATCGTAAATAGCGATGCCAGTCTCATCACAAGAGGTCTCAATACCAATAATGCGCATGGTTATCTCAGTATGCTTTTTATGTAGAAGGAATTTATAGGCCATATTACCCTGCCTTGGAGCTGCAAACAAATTTTGTACAGACAATAAGCGATAAAAGGCTTTACAAAGTGATGGTGTTCAGATTAAAATTCCGCACCATTTTTGATCAAGCTGGTATGAAACCAAACAATCGTGCTTTGGTTTATTGAACTCCAGCGTTAACGAATAACCCCTGAGGTGAAAGGCATATGCCAGTAGTTAAAGTACGTGAAAACGAACCGTTCGACGTTGCTCTACGTCGTTTCAAGCGCTCTTGCGAAAAAGCAGGTATCCTTTCTGAAGTGCGTCGTCGTGAGCACTACGAAAAACCAACTACAGTTCGCAAACGCGCTAAAGCAGCAGCTCAAAAGCGTCACGCTAAGAAGCTAGCTCGCGAAAACGCTCGTCGCGTTCGCCTGTACTAATAACTGGACTCCAAAAGGAATTTAGTTATGGCTCTTATTGATACTCTCAAAGAAGAGCAAAAATTAGCGATGAAAGCCAAGGACAAAATTCGCCTTGGCACTATTCGTTTAGCCCTTGCGGCAATTAAGCAACGTGAAGTCGATGAACAGATCACTCTGAACGACGATGACATCATTGCTGTATTGACGAAAATGGTTAAGCAACGTCGCGACTCTGTCACGCAATATGAAGCAGCAGGTCGTCAAGATCTTGCTGAGGTTGAGCAAGCAGAAATTACTGTACTCGAGGATTTTATGCCTCAAGCGCTAACAGAAGAAGAAGTAGCTGTTCTTGTCGAAAAAGCTATCGCTGAATCTGGTGCCGCTGGCATGCAAGACATGAGTAAGGTAATGGCCGTTTTGAAACCACAAATTCAAGGCCGTGCAGATATGGGTAAAGTAAGCGGTTTGGTCCGTACTAAATTAGCTTAACACCCCACCCAATTGCAGCAAGCCGTGCTATCCTTTGGAACGCACGGCTTGTTTGTATCTGTCAGAATGGTATAACTCTAATTAAAGCGCTTTTGCTGACTACCCATTCACTTCAATCATGATTTGCTTTTTTTGTTAGGTTTTATGGCTGGACACATCCCTCGTAGTTTTATTGATGATCTACTAGCTCGACTCGACATAGTCGATATTATCGACGCGCGTGTGAAACTTAAGAAAAAAGGCAAAAACTACGGTGCATGCTGCCCTTTTCACAATGAAAAAACACCTTCATTTAGCGTGAGCCAAGAAAAGCAGTTCTATCACTGTTTTGGCTGCGGTGTACATGGTAATGCGATTGACTTCATTATGGAGTTTGAGCGTTTAGACTTTGTCGAGGCCATAGAAGAACTCGCCTCTTATCTTGGCTTAGATGTCCCCCGTGAGCAACGCAGCGGTAGTGGCAGCGGTCAATTTAAATCAGGTCCACAAGCAAGCAGCAGCGAAAAACGCAGTCTTTATGATCTCATGGGCAGTATTGCTCAATTCTACCGTAGCCAACTCAAGCAAGCTACTGGCAGAGAAGCCATCGAATACTTAAAAAACCGTGGTTTGTCTGGTGAAATTGTCCAAAAATTCGGCATTGGTTTTATTGCAGACGAGTGGGATTTGATACGTAAAAATTTCGGCCAGAGCAAAAATAATCAAGACATGCTGGTTACAGGTGGCATGTTGATCGAAAACGACAAAGGTAACCGATATGATCGTTTTCGAGGCCGGGTCATGTTCCCAATTCGAGATCGTCGTGGTCGAGTCATCGGTTTTGGCGGCCGTGTCTTGGGAGATGGCACACCAAAATACCTCAACTCACCAGAAACACCTATCTTTCATAAGGGCAAAGAGCTGTACGGTTTGTATGAAGTATTACAAGCGTACCGTGAGCCGCCACAGATCCTAGTCGCTGAAGGCTATATGGATGTGGTTGCCTTGGCACAATATGGGATTGACTATTCTGTTGCCTCACTAGGGACATCGACGACAGGCGATCACATCCAAATGCTGTTTAGGCAAACTAATACCGTTGTCTGTTGCTATGATGGTGACCGTGCTGGCAAAGAAGCTGCGTGGCGTGCTTTAGAAAACGCACTTCAGTTTCTGAAAACAGGTAACACCTTGAAGTTCTTATTCTTGCCAGATGGTGAAGATCCTGATAGCTATATAAGAGCAAATGGTAAAGCGGCCTTTGAACAGCAAATCGAAAACGCCACGCCGTTATCAAACTACCTGTTCGATAACCTGATCGAATTGCATAAGATTAATTTAGGCAGTAACGAAGGTAAATCTGCCCTGCGTGCATATGCAAGTGCTCTGATCAACCAAATTCCTGATCCCTACTTTCAAGAGCTACTTGAAAAACGCTTAGATGAACGAACTGGGTTTGATAATAGCCGCCGTCAGCCACGTAAGAAACATAATGAAACTCGACCTCAGCCACACAAAGAGATAAAACGTACCCCAATGCGGGAGGTTATCGCCCTGCTGATGCAAAATCCGAGCTATGCTAAAATGGTACCCGATCTTTCATCAGTGAAAATGCTGGCGATACCTGGTTTAAGTTTATTTGTTGATGTACTTGATAAGTGCATCACTCATCCCCATATTAACACGGGCCAGCTCTTAGAGCATTGGCGAAATGATAGAAATGAGAAGCTTCTATCTCGTCTTGCCAGCTGGGATATCCCAGTTGATGAAGACAATCAAGAAGAAATATTTTTAGACTCGCTGGACAAAATTATTGCTCAGTGCGTAGAAAAACAAATTGAAAACCTGCAGGCCAAAGCAAGAAGTATCGGTTTATCAGCCGAAGAGAAAAGGGAGCTGCTAGCTTTAATGCTAGATTTAAAAGCGTAACCCTGTTTGGTTAGTCAGCAACAATTTAATTTGTTATAGTTAGTGGTTTGCATTTCGCATACTAATTCCTTCACCAGATTACGAAGTTGGATACCGTCTATGGATCAAAATCCGCAGTCACAGCTAAAGTTACTTGTTATTAAAGGCAAAGAACAAGGCTATCTGACCTACGCCGAAGTAAATGACCACCTACCTGCTGAAATCGTAGATTCAGAACAAGTAGAAGATATCATTCAGATGATCAATGACATGGGCATCAAAGTAGTGGAAACTGCACCTGATGCTGATGATCTTGCTCTGAACGATGACACAAACATCACAGATGAAGATGCTGCCGAAGCCGCAGCCGCTGCACTTTCTAGCGTAGAAAGTGAGATTGGTCGTACAACTGACCCTGTTCGCATGTACATGCGTGAAATGGGTACCGTTGAACTACTGACTCGCGAAGGCGAAATCGACATCGCAAAACGCATTGAAGAAGGCATCAACCAAGTTCAATCGTCTGTTGCTGAATACCCGGGCACGATCCCATACATTCTTGAGCAGTTTGATAAGGTTCAAGCCGAAGAGCTTCGCCTTACCGACCTAATTTCTGGATTTGTCGACCCGGATGCTGATGATACTGCAGCACCTACGGCTACTCACATTGGTTCAGAGCTATCAGAATCCGATCTAGAAGATGAAGATGATGACAGCGTTGATGACGATGAGGAGAACAACGAGGACTCAGAAGAAGACAGCGAAGAAGAAGTCGGTATTGACCCAGAGCTTGCACTTGAGAAATTCACGCAGCTTCGCAGTACTTACCAGAACCTTCAGCTTGCTATCAACGAGTACGGCTACGAAAGCCCGAAAGCAACCGTTGCTAACGAATTGATGCTAGATGTATTCAAAGAATTCCGTCTAACACCAAAGCAATTTGATCACCTTGTTAACGAGCTACGAACCTCTATGGAACGTGTTCGAACTCAAGAACGTTTGATCATGAAGTCCACGGTTGAGTACGGCAAAATGCCGAAGAAATCTTTCATCGCGATTTTCACTGGTAACGAATCAAGTGAAGCTTGGCTAGATGGAATCTTGGCTTCGGATAAGCCATATGCTGAAAAAATCAAACGCAGTGAAGAAGACATTCGTCGTTCAATCACCAAGTTAAAAATGATTGAAGAAGAAACATCTTTAAGCGTGCAAAACATCAAAGACATCAGCCGTCGTATGTCTATCGGGGAAGCAAAAGCTCGCCGAGCGAAGAAAGAAATGGTTGAAGCAAACTTACGTCTTGTAATTTCTATTGCGAAAAAATACACCAACCGTGGTCTACAATTCTTGGATTTGATCCAAGAAGGTAATATCGGTCTGATGAAAGCAGTAGATAAGTTTGAATACCGCCGTGGTTATAAGTTCTCGACTTACGCAACATGGTGGATTCGTCAGGCAATTACTCGCTCTATTGCAGACCAAGCTCGTACTATTCGTATTCCGGTTCACATGATCGAAACGATCAACAAACTCAACCGCATCTCTCGTCAAATGCTACAAGAGATGGGCCGTGAGCCGCTACCGGAAGAGCTGGCTGAGCGCATGCAAATGCCTGAAGACAAGATACGTAAAGTGCTTAAGATCGCTAAAGAGCCAATCTCGATGGAAACACCAATCGGTGATGACGAAGATTCGCACTTAGGTGATTTCATTGAAGATACTACGCTAGAACTCCCATTAGACTCTGCAACCGCAACCAGTCTGAAAGGTGCAACAAAAGATGTCTTAGCAGGCCTTACACCACGTGAAGCTAAAGTACTTCGTATGCGTTTTGGTATCGATATGAATACGGACCACACTCTTGAAGAAGTGGGTAAGCAATTTGACGTAACACGTGAGCGTATTCGTCAGATCGAAGCAAAAGCATTACGTAAACTCCGTCACCCTAGCCGCTCAGAAACACTGCGCAGCTTCCTAGACGAGTAAACTTACGCTAATAAATAAAAAAGGTGACCAGTGGTCACCTTTTTTATAATTTATGGCACTAAGTGGATAAAAAACAAACATTAATCCTGTTTTCATGGCTAGACAGCTTGTTTTTGTTCCCCTATAATTGTCCACCTATTAAGGCCCCTTAGCTCAGTGGTTAGAGCAGTCGACTCATAATCGATTGGTCCGCAGTTCAAATCTGCGAGGGGCCACCAAATTTCGAAAGGCGCAGTTGGTTAACCCCTACTGCGCCTTTTTTGTACCTGTTCCACACCCCATCACTACAAGATCAATACCAACACTCAATTAAGCTTAAAGTATTCAATTCAAAGAGATAACGTCTTCGTCAAATAATCTTCTTTGCCGTAAGCTCAGTGTTATATGCCCAAGTAACCTCAAGAGACTGTGTTCAGCGAGATGACCTTATCTCTCAGGCGCGGTAACGATTCGAAGATATAGTCGTTCTACATTGAGAATCATTAACAAAGTCTGAGAGTTAGGGTCGCTCGCCTTTTGGGAGCGTGTCACTGAATCAAGCATCTTGAAATCACTTGGGTATAACTCAGAAATAAGCATCTTGACCTTACCTGAGTTAAATACATCTCGTTTACTAACCACTAAACAGCAATCGAATTAGAATCAAGACAAAGCACTTATCAAATTGACCAGCCCCTTACAAAGCCGATCAAATTAAGCTCAATAAAGAACAATAAAAATAAAAAGACAATAATAGTCAGAAGATTGAAAGCATCTGGTCAACCTTTGAAAGCATCAGGACGAGTACAGCATAAATTGTCGATTTTTTTGAATATCTCAAAATAAAACACTTTAATGCGCGCTCTTTTACAACACTGATAAGGTTATCCAATGAGAAAGACACTTCTAGCAGCACTTTGTTTATTAGGCACATCTGGCATGACAGTCGCTGGCACATTAAATACTGTTAGCTCCGACAATGCACAACTTGCCCAATCTCCAAACAATTTTGTTACTTGTGCAAAGTATGATGCAATGGTTGATATCCTAGTTAACAATGGTGGAATGACTCAGGATGAAGCTAATTTAATTAAATGTGTAGAAGAGTTTAACTTGGATTGGGAGTGGTCAGTAAATACGTGGGGCTACTACATACATCAAGATGACGCAACAACATACACATTACGATTCAAGGGCGACTACCCAGAAACAGCAGAAAGATTTAAACAAGAAATTGACACTGCTCTTAACGGCGGTAAAGAAGAGTTGTTCCAAATCCGTATAGCGAGAAACCAAGAGTTCTCTAATACCGTCAGCATTACCAGTGTTTCAGATATCAAACGAGTACCTGATTCACCTGATGAAGATGGAATCCGTTACCATTGGGACGTGACGATCACAACAAATCAAGAAATCATCGAACCAGCAGATAACTGGGTTGGCTCAATGAATTTCTACAAATTCAAGATGGCCGCTTACTAATCTTACTATAGCGCCCTAAAATTACTGCTCTGATATTCTCTTATCAGAGCAGTGATACCCAAGTAACCTTAAGGCGCTTGGGTGCCTACTAAAAATAATCCGCTAATACTCTTAAATCTCATAAGTTAAGCCAAAGTGAAACGTGTAGTCATCTTCTTTTGGAGTGATTCCGTCTGCATTGGGCTCAACATCTGAAACATGCTCCCAAGTCGCCTTGATGCTCAAATCCAAATCTTTCACGAGATCAATATCAATGCCCAGTTCATTCTTGTGCTGAGTACCCATATTTTCTTTGCTGGTCCAACTGAATGAATAGAAATAAGTCAAATCTATATTTCGAGTCAGTTCATATTCGAAGTTTGACTCAAAATATAAAGCACTGCTGCTTACTTTGTCTTTTTCTCCGGCTTCAACCGTTCGAAAAGCTGTATATTGATAACCAGGACCAAGAGATACATCCCACTGTGTTCTGGGGTTGGCAAGGATAAAATAGCCCAACTGCATAGACACATCTTCTTTGTGATCAATGTTTTGGAATTCATCACTTAGCACAGAAAGCTTAAGTGGTCTGAAGAAGAGTTTATTACTTAAGTAAATATCATAAGAGCCATCAAATGACGTATTTTTTGCCGTCGTCGTGCTATCACTCCTAGAATTTTCATGTCTGGCTTTTAGCTTTGTTCTGGAGTCAACTGCCAATCTTTCTGTTTCTATCTCACCAAGTAACGAGAACTCCTCGGTATTACCTTTACTGATGTCCAATCCCAAAAACAGCTCTGTTTTCCAGTGATCAGATTCCTCTTCGCGACCACGATAAATAGAAACCACTTGTTCAATCGGGAATGACCATTCTTCTCCATCATTGTGCAGGAAAAGCTTGTCATTTTTGATCGACAAGTACCCGTCATAGATCTCTCCGTTCGCCACTCGAACGGTAAAAAAGCTGACTGTCTCAAGTACTGCAATATCTTTTATTTCAATATCCTGATCGCCAAGATCATCGCTATCAAATTCAATTTCTTGCTCTAATGAATTCGCTTCTTCTTTTATCGTCCCCGTTAATTCACCTTTGATGACTTCTCCGGACTTCAATTGTAACCAATCATCGTTATTATCAATCCAAACTACTTGGCTTTTTTGTTGTGTTGTTTTCTCACTGTCTGCCAAAACGTAGTGATTGCCAAACACAACACTCACGCACAACACAAACCACTTTTTATTCATAGAAGAGCTTCCAAGACGCTAACCATTTTCTGCCTATATCAAAGCATAATGCTTATATACCCAAGTGACCTCAAGATACGTGATTCGGAGGGGGCTCAGAAAAGCGAACAGAGATCACTTGACCATAGACTTACCTTGTCAATTTTAGACCTCGTTATCAATAAAAATATCAATAAAAATGAAAAAGTTTAAATCGTCGGTCAATTAACTCGATTGAAGTATCCGCTGTTAGACGAACATACCGGCTCTGCCCAAATGACCTCAAATTAGAGAGAAAACATCACAACTTAACTCACTAGATACCTGACAAACTATAATAAAAAAGCAGCGAAAGTACTCTCTCGCTGCCTAATGTTAAAACTTGTTGTCTCAATTAATACTATATGATCTTGTAGAGTAAAAACCAAAAACTACTGGGCTACTCAACTGTTACTGCTTTAGCAAGGTTACGAGGCTGATCGACGTCCGTTCCTTTAATCAGTGCAACATAGTAAGAAAGTAATTGCATCGGAATGGTGTAATAGATCGCCGCAGTGATTTCGCTGATATGCGGTAGAGTTATGATTTTCATGGTTTCATCTTCCTGGAAGCCAGCATCGGCATCAGCAAATACGTACAACAGACCACCACGTGCACGTACCTCTTCAATGTTCGATTTCAGTTTTTCCAATAAGTCATTACTTGGTGCAACCACGACAACAGGCATATCGGCATCAATCAATGCAAGAGGGCCATGTTTAAGTTCACCTGCGGCGTACGCCTCAGCATGAATGTAAGAAATCTCTTTCAACTTCAAAGAGGCTTCCATTGCAATTGGGTAAAATTCACCACGACCTAAGAACAGTGTATGATGTTTATCAGCAAAATCTGTCGCCAAATCTTCTATTTCTTGTTCGAAAGAGAGCGCTGCGTTGATCTGTTTTGGTAACGCATGAAGAGCCTCGACAATCTCTTTTTCTTTTTCTTTACTCACTCGACCTTGTTGCTTACCTAATGCTGTCACTAGCATTAACAGCGCACAAAGCTGCGTCGTAAAGGCTTTAGTAGAAGCAACACCAATTTCAACACCAGCACGAGTCATAAAAGCAAAATCAGATTCGCGCACTAAAGATGAGCCTGCAACATTACAGATTGTCATCGCGGCCATATAGCCTTTTTCTTTGGCCAGACGCAAGGCTGCTAAGGTATCTGCCGTTTCTCCTGACTGGGAAAGAGTGATGAGCAAGCTGTTTGGTCGTGTGACAAACTTACGGTAACGAAACTCAGAAGCAATTTCGACATCACAGCTCACTCCGGCAATGTCTTCGAACCAATAACGAGCGGTCATACCTGCATTATAAGACGTACCACAGGCAACAATCTGGATATGCTCGACGTTCCTTAAGATTTCTGCTGCGTTGACGCCAATAGACTCAGTAATGATGCTATCAGCGGTCAGGCGGCCTTCCATTGTGTTAATGAGCGCGGTTGGTTGTTCATAAATCTCTTTTTGCATGAAGTGACGATATTGCCCTTTGTCACCTGCATCATGTTCAGCACTCGATTCAATGATTTCCCGTTCAACTGGATGACCTGACGCATCTAATACCGTCACTTGACGACGAGTGATCTCAGCAACGTCCCCTTCTTCTAAATACATAAAGCGGCGGGTGACATTGAGTAAAGCAAGTTGGTCTGAAGCGAGGAAGTTTTCCCCAACGCCAAATCCAATCACAATCGGACTGCCAGAACGAGCAACCACGATACGATCGGGATCATTGCGATCTAATACCACTGTACCGTAGGCACCTTCCAATTGCTCAGCGGTCTTTTGTAAAGCTTCTAACAGTGTTTCTGAGCTGCGTAATTCCCATTCAACTAAATGCGCAATGACTTCGGTATCCGTCTGAGATTCAAATTGATAACCACGCGATTTCAATTGCTCTCTAAGTGCTTCATGGTTTTCTATAATACCATTATGAACAACCGCAATACGGCCTGACATATGTGGGTGAGCATTTGCTTCTGAAGGTTCACCATGAGTTGCCCAGCGGGTATGGGCTATACCAGTTCCGCCAATGGTTTCGGCTTCATTCACTGCATCGGCTAACGCTTGTACTTTTCCTAAGCGGCGAATTCGCGTTAGATTATTGGCATTATCAATGATTGCCACTCCGGCAGAATCATAGCCACGGTACTCCAGTCGACGTAAGCCTTCTACTAAAATTTCTGCAACATCCCGCTGTGCGACAGCGCCTACGATTCCACACATGTATTGATCTCCATCGTTGTTCTATTTGCATCACTCTTCCCTGCTCTTATTTATTATAGAATCAGAAATCGAACTGTCAGGAAGAGGATTCTGGGTACAAAGTTTATTTAGAGTAAAAGTTTATTTAGGGTAAAGCGTTTCTGCGCAAATTAGCGCTTTTATTAGAGCATTAGGCAAGAATGACGTGAACGCCAAATCGTTCAATATGCTGTTGCTGTTCACTCGATATTTCATCATCTGTCACGAGGACATCAATTTGCTCCCAAGCCAGCTCAACATTAGGGATTCTCCGGCCTATTTTTTCTGATTCGATCATGACGATGACTTCACGAGAAACTTCAGCCATCACTTTGCTCAGACCAAGAAGCTCATTAAATGTTGTGGTGCCTCTTTCCAAATCTATCCCATCAGCCCCAATAAAAAGCTGGTCGAAATCGTATGAACGCAACACAGATTCAGCCACTTTGCCTTGGAAAGATTCAGAGTGCATATCCCAAGTTCCCCCTGTCATTAGCAAAGTGGGCTCATTTTCTAATTCATTGAGAGCATTAGCGACATGAAGTGAGTTCGTCATAACCACTAAGCCACGCTTATCATTTAATTGTTGTATTAGTGCTGCAGTGGTCGTGCCGCTATCAATTACAATGCGGTTATGATCGCGAATTAAACTCGCCGCCGCTTTCGCTAAATTTAACTTTCGATTCGAAACATTTGAGTTCATTTCTTCATGAACGACTTCTGTCGGGATAGCAATAGCACCACCGTAACGACGCAGTAATTGACCATTTTTCTCCAACGAAGCTAGGTCTTTCCTGATAGTAACTTCAGACGTATCAAACCTATGTGCGAGTTCATCAACACTCACTTCACCAAGTTCGTTAACCAAATTAGAAATAGTATGCCTTCTTAGCTGAGTGTTTCGTTTTGACATCTAACCTTACCTTAAGTTTCGACTCGAAAGTTATTATAATCAAATCGAAACTTAAAGATCCATTAATTTTGAGTAGAAAAATTAATATTTCTCTATAAAACCTTGTCCTAAGACAATTCTTAAACAGTGATATTGGATTCATTCAGTGGTAGAATTCGCCACCTAAAAGAAAAAAAATTACAGAATTGACGGTTATCTTTTTGTAACTTTCTGCATATAACCTCGAAGAAGTCACAAAAAGCGAACCATAATCGCCGCTTGATGAGTCATAAAATGACTAAACTCGGTGAAAGACTTTCAAAATCTGAAGTATCACAACGAGGCCATGAAAAGATGCGGGTAAAAGTAATAGCCAGCACCACGCCCCGACTTCAGCTTTAACAGCCGACTTTCAAATTGTAACTATACTTACCGGAGAGTATCTTCCATGAAAAAAACCAAAATCGTTTGTACGATTGGCCCTAAAACTGAGTCTGTTGAGAAGTTAACTGAACTTGTAAACGCGGGCATGAATGTGATGCGTCTTAACTTCTCTCACGGTGACTACGTAGAGCACGGCACTCGTATTGCGAACTTCCGCCAAGTAATGGAAGCTACAGGCAAGCAACTTGCGATTCTTCTGGATACCAAAGGCCCAGAAATTCGTACAATCAAACTCGAAGGCGGCAACGATGTTGATCTTGTTGCTGGTCAAGAGTTCACCTTCACAACCGACACCTCAGTGGTCGGAGATAAAGACAAAGTTGCTGTCACTTACCCAGGTTTCGCTGCTGACCTTAATGCAGGTAACACAATCCTAGTTGATGACGGCCTAATTGAAATGGAAGTTATCTCTACGTCAGAAACTGAAGTAAAATGTAAAGTTCTAAATAACGGTGCGCTTGGCGAAAACAAAGGCGTTAACCTACCTGGTGTTTCTGTCAACCTTCCTGCATTGTCTGAAAAAGACAAAAACGATCTTAAGTTTGGTTGTGAGCAAGGCGTTGACTTCGTTGCTGCATCTTTCATCCGTAAAGCTTCTGATGTTCAAGAAATCCGCGAAGTGCTTGCAGCCAACGGCGGCGAGAACATCCACATCATCTCTAAGATCGAAAACCAAGAAGGTGTTGATAACTTCGACGAGATCCTAGAGCTTTCTGACGGCATCATGGTTGCTCGTGGTGACCTAGGTGTTGAAATCCCAGCTGAAGAAGTAATCTTCGCTCAGAAGATGATGATCGAGAAGTGTAACCGTGCACGTAAGATGGTTATCACAGCAACGCAAATGCTGGATTCTATGATCAACAACCCACGCCCTACTCGTGCAGAAGCTGGCGACGTTGCTAACGCAGTAATGGACGGTACTGACGCAGTCATGCTTTCAGGTGAAACGGCTAAAGGTAAGTACCCAGTTGAAGCAGTAACGATCATGGCTCAAATCGCGAACCGTACGGATTCAGCTCTAAAAGCTGAGCTAGGTTCTCGTCTAGACAGCCCTCGCCTTCGTATCACTGAAGCTGTATGTAAAGGCGCTGTAGACACCGCTGAAAAACTGGCAGCGCCACTTATCGTTGTTGCAACTGAGGGCGGTAAATCAGCTCGTTCAGTTCGTAAGTACTTCCCTACTGCGAATATCTTAGCGCTTACCACTAATACTAAGACAGCAGCTCAGCTTGTTCTTACTAAAGGTGTGACACCAGTCGTTGTCGATTCTATCGAAAGTACGGATGCATTCTACCTAGCAGGTAAAGATCTGGCTCTAGAGTCGGGTCTTGGTAATAAAGGTGACATCGTAGTTATGGTTTCCGGTGCATTGGTTGCATCGGGCACAACCAACACCGCTTCTGTTCACGTTCTATAAGACTGAATGTATTTACCTTACGTTACATAAAAAAGAGGGCTATGGCCCTCTTTTTTTATATATTTTATCTTGCCCTCATAATCAGTACGCTGTATTATCAAACAAATCAGAACTATGTACCGTTTAATTGTCATCAAGCCAACAATTCCATGAGGTTACTGTGTCCAGTCCAACTCTTACCGACAAAGTATCAAAAATGATCTGTCAAGATATTCTGACAGGTGTGCTTAAACCAGGTCAGAAGCTTGTCGTCGCTGACCTTAAAGAAAAATACAATGTAGGAGCTTCTCCTATTCGTGAAGCTCTTGTGCAGCTTTCTTGGAGCAAATACGTCCACCTTGAGCCACAAAAAGGCTGTTGGGTCGCTCCTGTATGTAAGAAGGAACTCAACGATCTTTATGAAAGCCTTCGTGTTGTTTCTTCTGTATTACTAAAAAAGGCCATCTTAGCTGGTGATGAAAGCTGGGAGTTGGATGTATTGACGTCTTACCACAAGCTTTCCCGCCTCAATGTGAATGATTCGTTTTGCTGGCAAGAGTGGGAAGAGCGTCATTACCAGTTCCATGTTTCTTTATTGGAAGGTGCAGACTCTAGAAACATGTTTGAATTCTTTAGTGACTTGATCAATCAAATAAAACGCTACCGCTACTTTGCGATGCAAACACTCACTTCAGAACATGACACATTGTTCAATATTGATGAACATGAAATGATCATGAAGCTCGTACTGGCTAAAAACAGTGATGAAGCGATTGAGCTGCTGGATAAACACCTGTTAAGCTCTATGCAAAGCATCGAAACTGCCATAGAAGCGGTTTAATTGTGATTTGGCTGAGATTGAAACCAGAAATGCTCCGGTTTCAGTCTCACGTTGTAACAAAGAAAAATAACGAGCCAACGTCCTCAATTGCTCATCGTAAACCGTCTAATACTTCAGGCTACGTTCGCCACGGGCAATACCAACTACGCCACTGCGAGCAACTTCGACGACTTCCGTCACTTCTGAGATAGCTTGAATAAACGCATCGAGCTTTTCACTCGTACCAGCCAATTGCACGGTATATTGAGTGGCAGTCACATCAACAATTTGGCCTCGAAAAATATCAGCCGTTCGTTTGACTTCTGCTCTGGATAAACCACTGGCCTTGACTTTAACCATCATCAATTCACGCTCAATATGCTCAAACTCGGTAACCTCTTGCACCTTGAGAACATCAATTAACTTGTTAAGCTGTTTTTGAATTTGCTCAAGCTGCATTTCATCAGACGTCGTCGTGATATTAAGGCGTGAAAGTGTTTCATCATCGGTAGGTGAGACATTGAGAGACTCGATGTTATAGCCTCGCTGTGAAAACAGGCCAACAACACGCGACAAAGCACCAGGCTGGTTTTCCAATAATAAAGAAATGATATGTCTCATCTTAAGTACGCTCCGTTTTGCTTAGCCACATTTTATCCATCCCTTCGCCTTTAATTTGCATCGGATAAACATGCTCTGTCTCATCAACATTGATATCCACAAAAACCAGACGATCTTTCATGTCCAATGCTTTTTGTAAACCAGCCTCTAGCTGATCCGGGCTTTCAATACGAATGCCAACATGGCCATAGGCTTCAGCAATGGCAGCAAAATCAGGAACGGAGCTCATGTAAGAATTAGAGTGGCGTCCTTGGTAAATAATGTCTTGCCACTGTTTTACCATACCTAGGAAACGGTTGTTTAAGTTAATGATCTTAACCGGTATATCGTATTGCATTGCGGTTGATAGCTCCTGGATATTCATTTGAATACTGCCATCACCGGTGACAATCACGACTTCTTCTTCAGGCAAAGCAAACTTCACTCCCATACCCGCAGGTAATCCGAATCCCATCGTGCCAAGGCCTCCGGAGTTAATCCAACGACGTGGCTTATTGAATGGGTAATACAAGGCAGCAAACATCTGATGCTGCCCCACATCCGATGCCACATAAGCATCGCCATTAGTTAGCTTATGAAGGGTTTCAATCACTTGTTGGGGTTTAATACGATCATCTGATGTTTCATAAGCTAAGCAATTACGTTTACGCCACAGCTCGATCTCTTCCCACCACGCAGCGATCATCTCATGATCATTACTGCTGCTCTGCTCGTCAAGTAAACCGACCATGGTGGCTAATACTTTCTCAGCAGACCCAACGATCGGCAGATCCACTTTGACATTTTTTGATATTGATGAGGGATCGATATCAATATGCATGACTTTTGCATTTGGGCAATATTTTTCCAAGTTGTTGGTCGTTCGGTCATCAAAGCGCACACCAATACCAAAAATCAAGTCAGCTTCGTGCATCGCCATATTTGCTTCATAAGTACCGTGCATACCCAACATGCCTAAGGAGTTCTTGTGCGTACCAGGAAAAGCACCTAACCCCATCAAAGTGCTAACGACAGGGAGGTTTAACTGATCAGAAAGGGCTTGAATGTGCTCATGAGCACCAGAAATCACGGCACCACCACCAACATAGAGCACTGGCTTTTTCGCCTCAAGCAAAGACTTTAATGCTTTCTTGATCTGTCCTTTATGCCCTGCAGTCGTTGGCTTATAAGAACGCATGGAGATGCTTTCAGGATAGTCGTAAGGAAGTTTAATTTGTGGATTCAAAATATCTTTTGGTAGATCAATCACTACCGGCCCCGGACGACCTGTAGTAGAGATATAAAAAGCTTTTTTAATCGTTTCAGGGATATCTTCTGCTTTTTTGACTAAAAAGCTGTGTTTGACGACCGGACGAGAGACACCAACAATATCGCATTCTTGAAATGCATCATTACCAATTAAGTTATTCGGAACGTTGCCAGAAATAACAATCATCGGGATAGAGTCCATATAAGCGGTTGCGATACCGGTGATCGTATTGGTTGCACCAGGGCCAGAACAAACAAGGACAACCCCTGGCTGGCCTGTCGCTCGAGCGTACCCATCTGCCATATGAGTAGCCGCTTGTTCATGCCTAACAAGCACGTGCTTAATTTTATCCGCTTTAGCGTGCAAAGCATCATAAATATCTAAAACAGAGCCACCCGGATAACCAAATATTTGCTCAACGTTCTCTTCTATCAGAGATTGCACCACCATCTCTGCGCCTGACAATAATGTTGTCATAGTTACTCTCCTTGCCAGTCCTGCGATCATATGGCCAATGATTCAGTCTGGATTTTACATAGTCTAGGTCTTATTCGTAGCCTAATCGAAATACTTCCACTTTTTCGGCTATGCCCTGCTCTTGTCATAACAAGATGCAGGTAACTCAACAAATGTAACGTTTTATTATCAACAGGTCTAATGATGCAGGAGATTGATTTTGATGAAGATATCGAAATGGTTCTAAAAACCAGCATGAAAAACTAACCATAAGTCAGCAACCAGACACTTTGTTATATCAAGATGAAAATAAAAGTTTTATATTTTTCAATGAGGGTAGAGATAAGTCGGAGGTATGAAAGGCAAGCTATGTAAAACGCCCTAACTCACAGAAAGAACTCCATGAAATTAGGGCGTTAAATTTTACGACGAGATTATAGGCTTAAAGAGTCGCTATTTCTTTTTTGACTCGTCTTTATACATTTCTTCAATCTCACCTTGGTATTTATCATTAATCACTTTACGACGCAGTTTTTGTGTTGGCGTCAACTCTCCATCATCCATAGAGAAAGCTCTTGGTAAAAGCTTGAATTTCTTAACTTGCTCAAACTTAGCCAGTTCCTTTTGTAGGTCATTGACTCGTTTTTCAAGCATTTCAACAATCTGGTGATTCTTGATCAGTTCAACTCGATCTTGATACTTGATGTTCAGCTCTTTGGCATAGACTTCTAAAGAGTCAAAGCAAGGTACGATTAACGCCGAAACAAATTTTCGAGTATCGGCAATGACTGCTATTTGTTCAATAAAGTGATCTTTACCAATCGCTCCTTCAACCACTTGCGGCGCAATATATTTACCGTTTGAGGTTTTCATCAGCTCTTTAATACGATCGGTGATAAATAAATTACCGTTTTCATCAATATGACCAGCATCACCCGTTTTCAAAAAGCCGTGCTCATCAAATGTCTTCTCAGTTTCTTCTGGCATTTTGTAGTAGCCACGCATTACCATAGGGCCACGAACTAAGATTTCGTTATTCTCACCGATCTTCACCTGTGCTCCCGGCATTGACATACCGATTGAACCAGGGTCAAAGCATTTATCATCCCAGCATGAAACCGTTGCCGTAGTCTCTGTCATGCCATAGCCAAGTTTGACATTCACCCCTATAGCATGAAAAAAACGACCAATCGTTTCATCAAGCTTGGCGCCACCACAAGGCATAAAATTAATTCGGCCACCTAATAGCGCACGTAGTTTACTCAGAACCAGCTTATCTGCTAAAGCATAAGAACGTTTTAGCATCCAAGAAGGTGTGCGCTTTTCTTGATGGCAGGCCGCCATTTTAGCACCCATATTAACCGCCCAAGTAAACATCACTTTACGGTGTATCGGTGCCTTAGAGACCTTTTCATGAATCGCTGAGAATATTTTCTCATAGAAACGAGGAACGGCACTCATGACTGTTGGTTGAACTTCACTGAGCGCTTCACGAACTTTCATCGTATCTTGTAAATAGCAGTTGGTTGCCCCTTTATATAAGACATAGAAGGTCCATGCTCGCTCAAACACATGCGAAAGTGGTAAAAAACAAAGAGACACGTCTGTTTCAGTGAGGCTCAAACGTTGATCATGGCCTTCTAACTGAGAAGAAATGTTGGCGTAATCAAGCATGACGCCTTTGGGTTGCCCTGTTGTTCCTGATGTATAGATCAGCGTTAACAAGTCATCCAGCTGTGCCTGAGCGAGGCGCTGCTCTAACTCTGCATTAAGATTGACATCGTCTTTCGCAACAAAATCATGCCAAGATATCACAAACGCATGCTCACCTAAATCAACGTCATCAGACATTGCAACGATCAATTCAAGCTGAGGACATTGGTCAAAAATGCTGATGGCCGCGTCAAGCTGAGTCTGCTCACCGACAAACAAGACTTTTACATCAGCATTATCGATAATATAAGCAGATTGTGCCGCTGTATTAGTTGGATAAATAGGTACGGTAACACCGCGCAATTGTAACGCGGCAAAATCAGCGATAGTCCATCTCGGCATATTATTAGAAAAAATACCGATCTTATCTTGGACACCAATACCTTGAGCAAGAAGTGCTCTTGAAAGTGCGTCAACCTGCTGACCAAATTGTTCCCAAGTGATCCCTTGCCATGTTGAACCGACTTTATGTTTCAGTGCAACACGAGAACCACCTTTTGCAACCTGTTCACGAATACGTTTTATGATATGAAAATCTAACTTGGCCATTTTTATTTCATCACCTTTGGGCTTACATACGTAAGCTCTTTGAGCGCACAAGTGTAACCTCGATACTCAAAAACGCAACTGACCACCGTCAAACTTCAGGCTATTCACCTTAATAAGTAGGAAGCCATATGGTTTAAAGTTTAGCACGCCCTGATAAATTACCGAGCGCATGTTTTTAACCCATTGTTTTATTTCTGAAAGAATCAACATAAAAAAAACCCTGAAAGAACATCTCCTCTCAGGGTCAATTTATTGTAAATATTAGTAATAGCGAATCAAATCTGATCAGTCGCCATTTACCGTACCGTCATTAATGAGATGTGATTAAAATACTGGCTTATTACGTGCAACCACTTCACCACATATGATCATCAGCTGATCACGAAGCCAAATGTGGCCTTTGTCTTTCTCACTTGATTCATGCCAGCTTAAGTAACCACTCACTTGCTTGTTCTCAAATGGTAAGTCTAGGATCTGTAGTTGCTCGCTGTTTACTGCATTTTCTGCCATCCAACGTGGTGCAATCGTCACCAACTCTGATTGACCAACTACATACAATAAATTGCTCAAGCTAGAACCTTCGTAAGCAGCAAGACAATCTAGCTCACGGTATGCTTGTTCAGAGAAACTACGCTGACCATGTACTCTTGATAATTTAGCGTGCTTTTCATTTAACAGTTGCTCTGCCGAGACATTGCCTTGGATGCGCGGGTGCGTCTTAGAAGCGATCGCGACCAATTCATCCCTAAAGATTTCGGTGCTTGAGAAACCTTGATCATCAAAACGTGCATAGTCAATAACAAAATCGATTTCTTGATAACGCATGCGCTCAGAGAGTAGACGATCAAATTCAGCGTCGAGATGCAGTTGAACATTAGGTGCTTGATCACTGATGTTTTCCATAATCTTAGGCGCAAAACGCATGTCACATGGGCTGCAAATCGCCAGCTTAAATAAACGCGTTGAAGATTCTGGCTGAAACACTGAGCTCGGAAGTTCATTACGAATCAATTGTAGAGCTTGGCGAATAGGACCAAATAACTGTCGAGCACGTTGCGTCGGTTGGATACCACGACCTTGACGCATGAACAATTCATCATTGAACATGACTTTAAGGCGAGCAACAGCATTACTTACTGCTGGCTGAGACATACCTAAGTTGTGTGCTGCACGAGTAATATTCTGCTCTTGCATAACCGCGTCGAACACTGTTAACAGGTTTAAATCTACACCACGTAAAGTGCTTTCCATACGGTAGCTGGCGATTGCGCTCATCGCGTCTTTTTTATCTAACATGGCATATGCCTCTTAATTGGTCGTCATCGTAGTGACAAGGAATTCGTTTTGCATAGAATCTAAATAAGCGCAAAATCTTACTTAAATTCGAGTCATTTTTTTTAATAACGCTCCGAAACGTCATTACATTTACCGCTCGGATACGTTAGTTGATAAACACTACTATCCACGAATACATTAGCCTTTAGCAACTCGATTGATAATTAATCATTAAATTTTACCCTAAACGCAAACTTTCCCTTAAATTACAGTAGTTTAAAAAAACATAAAAAATTCAAAAAAACTAAATCAAAGATTTATAAACAATTTTAAACTCCATAAACACAGATAATCACTCAAACTACAACTTATTCGCCCAACTTATGGGTAAAGATCAACACACAAACTATTTGTAAGTGTTAATAACAATTTGTATTAGAAAGAGGTAAAGAGTGATACAAAATGAAAAGCATAAGAATGCACAATAAACACATTTTTAATGTAAAGAAACACAACATTATTTCTCGAACCATCTCACTTTTTTGCAAGCATCTTGGATAAACCTCCCTTAGTAAGAATAAAAATTGTTCATAAGGGTTGACGCGCTTAATAGAGTGCGGTACTAATTTATTAACTTATTTTTGTGGAACGCTTAACATCTATGTCAGCACATTTTTCTATTCTACTTAGCCTCCTCCTCATCGTGACCAATTCGCGCGGGTAGGCTGTGGAAGAAAAATAACCACACCAATTTTTCAAAAAAAGCCCGCATGAGAATGCGGGCTTTTTTTGATATTTAAACAATGGAATTAACGATTCACTGGCACATTAATGTTCTCATTAGGTGCAAAAATCATGAAGGAAACCAACATGAATGATCAAGTCATCATCTTCGACACCACTCTACGTGATGGAGAGCAAGCATTATCAGCAAGCCTAACGGTAAAAGAAAAACTGCAGATAGCTTACGCACTTGAAAGGCTTGGTGTTGATGTTATTGAAGCGGGTTTTCCTGTTTCTTCTCCGGGTGATTTCGAGTCAGTCCAAACCATCGCGAAACACATTAAAAACAGCCGAGTTTGTGCCCTTTCGCGTGCTGTTGCAAAAGACATCGACGCCGCAGCCCAAGCATTAAAAGTTGCTGATGCATTCCGGATCCACACTTTCATCTCAACTTCAACCGTTCACGTTCAAGACAAACTACGCCGTAGCTACGATGATGTCGTAGAGATGGGCGTGCAAGCGGTAAGACACGCACGTAACTACACCGATGATGTTGAGTTTTCTTGTGAAGATGCTGGTCGAACCCCCATCGACAATCTATGTCGCATGGTTGAGGCGGCTATCGATGCTGGCGCAAGCACCATCAATATCCCCGATACCGTAGGCTACACAGTACCAAGTGAATTTGGCGGTATTATTGAAACTCTATTTAACCGTGTACCTAACATCGACAAAGCGATCATTTCGGTTCACTGTCACGATGATTTGGGCATGTCTGTTGCGAACTCTATCGCAGCCGTTCAAGCAGGTGCTCGTCAGGTAGAAGGGACGATTAACGGTATCGGTGAGCGTGCGGGTAACTGTTCTCTTGAAGAAATCGCGATGATCCTAAAAACACGCCAAGAATTCATGGGTGTACACACCGGCCTAAAACACGACGAAATCCACCGTACCAGCAAGTTGGTCAGCCAGCTTTGTAACATGCCAATCCAGAGCAACAAAGCGATCGTTGGTGCCAACGCATTTAGCCATTCTTCAGGCATCCACCAAGATGGCATGCTAAAAAATAAAAACACTTACGAGATCATGACACCTGAGTCGATTGGCCTTAAGAACCAAGCATTGAACCTAACCAGTCGCAGTGGCCGTGCTGCTGTGAAAAGCCACATGGACGTAATGGGCTATAAAGAAGAAGAGTACAACATAGATGCGTTATACGAAGACTTTTTGAAACTTGCTGACCGCAAAGGCCAAGTGTTTGATTACGATTTAGAAGCACTAATGCACTTCTCGAACTTGCGTGAAGAAGACGACTTCTACAAGTTGAACTACCTAAGCGTGCAATCTGGCAGCGTAATGGCAACCACCAGCGTCAAAATGCAATGTGGCGATGAAGAAATGTGTGAAGCTGCCGTCGGTAATGGCCCAGTTGATGCGCTATACCAATGTATCTACCGCGTGACAGGTTACGAGATCGTCCTAGACAAGTTCGACCTAACGGCAAAAGGCGAAGGTGAAGACGGTCTTGGTCAAGCAGATATCATTGCCAACTACAAAGGCCGTAAATACCACGGGACTGGCGTTTCTACTGATATTGTTGAAGCTTCAGGCCAAGCACTGTTGCACGTCATCAACAGTATTCATCGTGCCGATAAAATTGAAGAAATGAAACAAAAGAAATTTGCGACGGTGTAGCTCCTAACCCTGTGACGGTTTAACCAGATGGCAGCACCACCATTGACGCGATAATCATTGTGTCGGGGGTAGACTGAAAGCCCTACTCCTCACTCAGTTGGTTTGGAACAGCTCAAAAATTTTAGAAAACTTAAAGGATTACCATGACAGACAAATCATACAAAATTGCCGTTTTACCAGGCGACGGCATCGGCCCAGAAGTAATGGCGCAAGCACATAAAGTGCTGGATGCAATCGAAAAGAAGCACGGCATTGCGTTTGAGCGTGACGAGCACGATGTAGGTGGTATCGCCATCGATAATCACGGTTGCCCACTTCCAGAAAGCACTGTAAAAGCGTGTGAAGAGTCTGATGCTGTCCTATTCGGTTCAGTTGGCGGTCCTAAGTGGGAACACTTGCCACCCAATGATCAACCTGAACGTGGCGCCCTACTGCCACTACGTAAGCACTTCCAACTGTTTTGCAACCTACGCCCGGCGCAAATTCACTCAGGTCTTGAAGCCTTCTCACCACTACGTGCAGACATCTCAGGTCGCGGTTTTGACATCGTAGTAGTCCGTGAACTCACAGGCGGTATCTACTTCGGCCAACCGAAAGGTCGTGAAGGTGAAGGGCCAACAGAGAAAGCGTTCGACACTGAGGTGTACCACCGCTACGAGATTGAACGTATTGCAAAAATTGCCTTTGAGTCTGCTCGTCTACGTCGTAAGAAAGTGTGCTCTATCGACAAAGCGAACGTTCTACAAAGCTCTATCCTATGGCGTGAAGTGGTCGAAGAAATCGCAAAAGACTACCCAGATGTCGAGCTATCACACATGTACATTGATAACGCAACCATGCAGCTTATCAAAGACCCAGCACAGTTCGACGTAATGCTATGTTCAAACATCTTCGGCGATATCATCTCTGATGAGTGCGCGATGATCACAGGCTCTATGGGTATGCTGCCATCAGCCAGCCTAAACGAAAGTAAATTCGGTCTCTACGAACCAGCAGGTGGCAGTGCACCAGATATCGCAGGTAAGAACATCGCTAACCCAGTGGCGCAAATCCTATCTGCAGCACTGATGCTTCGTTACAGTCTAGGTGAAGAAACGGCGGCACAAGACATCGAAACGGCCGTTTCAAAAGCACTATCTGCAGGTGAGCTAACGGGTGACCTTGCCGGTGACAACCCAGCACTTTCGACGTCTGAGATGGGCGATAAGATCGCTGAGTACATCTTAAACTCTTAATACAAAACAGATTCATAATAAATACTAAATCCTCGGTCAACCAATGGCTTTCCTCTAAGTCATTGGTGCAATAGCAAGGCAGCAAGCCCATTTATATTAAGGCGTTTAGTTCGCTAAATAACTGGATAAATGGGTGTCGCTAACGCAGTTATTGCGGCAAAGGCGACGAGGAAAGGAAGCAAACAATGGGCAAAACATTATACGAAAAAGTCTACGACGCACACGTTGCCGTCGCAGCAGAAGGGGAAAACCCAATCTTGTACATCGACCGTCACTTGGTACATGAAGTGACGTCTCCGCAGGCATTTGACGGCTTGCGTGAAAAAGGTCGTAAAGTGCGTCAGGTCAGCAAAACTTTTGCCACCATGGACCACAACGTTTCCACAACCACCAAAGACATCAACGCATCCGGTGAGATGGCACGTATCCAGATGGAAACGCTATCGAAAAACTGTGAAGAGTTTGGTGTTACGCTTTACGACATCAACCATAAGTACCAAGGTATTGTCCACGTTATGGGCCCAGAGCTTGGTATTACCCTACCGGGTATGACCATTGTTTGTGGTGACTCGCACACAGCTACACACGGTGCATTCGGCTCGCTAGCATTTGGTATTGGTACATCAGAAGTTGAGCACGTATTAGCAACTCAAACGCTAAAACAAGCGCGCGCTAAAACGATGAAGATCGAAGTGAAAGGCAAAGTGGCTCCGGGCATCACGGCGAAAGATATCGTGCTAGCGATCATCGGTGAAACCACAGCAGCAGGTGGTACCGGTTATGTGGTTGAATTCTGCGGTGAAGCGATCACCGACCTTTCAATGGAAGGCCGCATGACCGTATGTAACATGGCGATTGAGCTCGGTGCGAAAGCCGGTTTGATTGCGCCAGATGAAACCACGTTCGAATACATCAAGGGCCGTAAATTCTCACCTCAAGGTGCGGATTTTGATGCGGCAGTCGAATACTGGAAGACATTAAAAACGGATGAGGATGCTCAGTTTGATGCGGTCGTGACGCTAAACGCAGCAGATATTAAACCACAAGTCACTTGGGGGACGAACCCAGGCCAAGTAATCGCGGTAGATCAACCTATCCCAGTACCAGAAAGTTTTGCCGACCCAGTAGAAAAAGCCTCGGCAGAAAAAGCATTGGCTTACATGGGGCTAGAAGCAGGAAAATCACTTTCAGATTACAACGTAGACAAAGTCTTTGTTGGTTCTTGCACTAATTCACGTATCGAAGACATGCGCGCAGCAGCCGAAGTAGCCAAAGGACGTAAAGTTGCTTCTCATGTTCAAGCGCTGATCGTTCCTGGTTCTGAGCAAGTAAAAGCACAAGCGGAAGCAGAAGGTTTGGACGTTATCTTTAAAGAAGCGGGCTTTGAGTGGCGCCTACCAGGTTGCTCAATGTGTCTAGCAATGAACAACGACCGTTTGGGTCCACATGAACGTTGTGCGTCTACTTCAAACCGTAACTTTGAAGGCCGCCAAGGTCGTGATGGTCGTACTCACTTAGTCAGCCCTGCAATGGCAGCGGCAGCGGCCATTGCCGGTCACTTTGTCGATATTCGTGAATTCACTTCTTTTAATAAACAGGACTAGGGAGAATAATCATGTCAGGTTTTAAACAACACACTGGTTTGGTTGTACCTCTAGATGCAGCCAACGTCGATACCGATGCGATTATTCCAAAGCAATTCCTACAAAAGGTTTCTCGTTTAGGTTTTGGTAAGCATCTATTCCATGATTGGCGCTTCCTAGATGACGCTGGCGAACAGCCAAACCCAGAGTTCGTGATGAATGCGCCACGCTACCAAGGCGCATCTATCTTATTAGCGCGTGAAAACTTCGGTTGTGGCTCATCTCGTGAACACGCACCATGGGCACTAGCGGATTACGGTATCAAAGCGATGATCGCACCAAGCTTTGCCGATATTTTTTACGGTAACTCGATCAACAACCAAATGGTGCCAGTGCGTTTGACAGAGCAAGAAGTGGATGAAATATTCCAGTTTGTTGAAGCAAATGAAGGGGCAGAAGTCGAAGTGGATCTAGAAGCCAATGTCGTTCGTGCTAATGGCAAAGAATACGGCTTTGAAATTGACAGTTTCCGTCGCCATTGCTTACTCAACGGTTTGGATAATATCGGTCTCACTCTTCAGCACGAAGACAAGATTGCTCAATACGAAGCGAATATTCCAAGCTTTTTAAGCTAAAAAAACAGCTTAAGCTGATTCAAATAACCACTGAAATAGTAAAAGGTTGGCACTCACCAACCTTTTATACCCAAGTCTCTCGACGATGCTTTACAAATTGGCACAAACTTTCAAAATAAACAGTTCAATACGCCCAGCACAAACTCATCTACAGGAGAGTCAATGAAACGCCTACTATTACTCTTGTGCACGTTAATTTCATTTTCCCTATTTGCAGCACCAAAAGCAGAGCTTTGGCCTTATTGGCAACAATCTAATGAACAAAACAACGCTGAGATTTCACATAAGATATGGCAACAATTACTTGATCGTTATTTGATTCAGCAAGACGAGAATACGCTATTTCAATATAAAAACGTCTCTGCAGACGACAAAGTTCAGTTAAAAAAATATATTCAACACTTAGCAAACTTGGATCCTTTGCAATACCGTCAAGCTGAACAATATGCCTACTGGGTTAATCTCTACAATGCGATTACGGTAGATCTGATCTTGGATAACTACCCGCTAAAATCGATCACCAAACTGGGTGGGTTATTTACTTTCGGGCCTTGGGAAGAAAAGATCATCAAAATAAACAATAAGGATCTGACACTCAACGATATTGAGCATCGAATCTTGCGACCAATTTGGCAAGATCCAAGGACACATTATGCTGTGAACTGCGCCAGCTTAGGCTGCCCCAATTTACAAACTCAAGCATTTACCGCCGACAACACTCAAGCCATACTCGAAAGTGCCGCTAAAACATTTATCAACAGCAGCAAAGGCGTATTAATCCAAGGAAACACGGCACAGCTGTCTTCTATCTATGATTGGTTTGCAGCGGACTTTGGTGGAGAGAAACAAATCTTCAACCACATCGTGAAGTACGCACCGCAATACACAAACTTCTCAGGCAAGGTGAAATACGGATACGATTGGAACCTGAATCAAGCCGACTAGAGCGCTTAAAAATAGGTCAAAGAGCATTTGGATCTCCATAACCCAAAAGCAACTCACCAAAAGAAACCAGCGAACCAAATATCCATTAAGGAACAAAAAAGGGTACTGAGTACCCTTTTTGCGTGAGATGTGAAGAACAAAGCGCTTACTTGAAGCCTTTGACCTTTTTAATCAGATCGTAAGCATTTTGAATTTCCTGAGATTTTTCTTTAGCGACATTCATCATTTCTGGAGGTAAGCCTTTCGCTATCAGCTTATCTGGGTGATGTTCATTCATCAGTTTACGATAGGCCCGCTTAACCGTTTTCGCATCGGCATCAGAAGTCACATCAAGGATTTTATAGGCATCGGACAGTTGCTCTGCAGGCGAAGTTTGTTGCCAACCCGCTCCTGACGATTGACGTTGGTGTTGGCCTTGAAAACCACCTTGGCTTTGAAAACGAAAAGCGGCTTCTTGCATTTGTAAACGTCGTTCAAGTTGCTCCGATGAAAAGCCTAATCCACGAGCAATTTTATGTAGGACATTTCTCTCGTTTGGATGAAGTGAACCATCGGCAAACGCTGCTGAAACCTGTAGCTCAAGGAAAAACTGCAACAAATCAAAACGGCCACCCGATGAGGCTTTTACTTTGAGCAACGTTTCTTCCAAAGGAAACGCACTTTCTTTGCCTTCTCGAAACGCATTTTGCGCGGCTAAGCGCTGCTCGCCATATAAGCTCATACGATCCATCATTGCCGAAGCAAGTTGTATCTCTTCTTTTGTTACTTGCCCTGTCGCTTTTGCCACATGGCCCATTACTGCAAATGCAGCTTTAAAAAACTCTTCTTGCCGTTGAGATGTATTTGGTCCTTTGCCAAAACCGCTATTGGAAAAACCGGCCTGATTTAAACGACGTGCTTTATCAAATTGGTGGCCAACAAACAGGCCAAAAAGAAGCCCCCAAGGTCCCCCAAGCAACAAACCAAAAAAGGCGCCCAATATTTTGCCAAAAATATGCATTTTGTGTTCTCTATCTATGAATTTTTATCAACGATGACGGTCTTTTAGTGCCTGACGCGATGATTTCCTTTATGATAAAGGGATTCGTAATTTAAAATCTGGCAATATGCCTGCTTATCTTTACAGCTATTTTATAGCGGCATGATGTTATAGCAAATCTATGTTCAGAGATAATGGCAACTATAGCCCATTCATTTAGCTATAATGCGAGATAATATTAGCCCTCTATAGCTATCGAGTAGCAGTGACACAGGAAAGTTCAATTCAATGCAACATTTCTCCCGCACATTAATAGCAGCCTCTATCAGCAGCGCCTTGTTCGTATCACCAATCCAAGCAGGCGTTCATACCGATAACAGTGTGCAGGAAAAGCACGCTTCAGATCAATGCTTAACTGAATCGGAGGGTGATAATACGGCCCAAGATATTCCCGTTACAGTACAGGCCGATAGTTTAGAAGCCGTTAATGGTGAAAAAGCGTTATATTCTGGTAATGTCCAAGTCACCCAAGGGGCAAAAACCATTACTGCAGATAGCCTCACTCTGCACCAACCAGACAATATCATTGTGGCAGAGGGAAATGTTACATTCAGTGATGGTCAGGTGATTGAAGCACGTTCTGATCGAGTCACCAATAATCTTGATAAAGAAACCTTCTCGTTAGAAAACACCGACTATCAGTTTTTATGTCAACAACAAGGACGTGGCAGTGCAGCCTATATTGCACGCACAGGGCAATCTTTGTATGAGCTAGAGGACGGCTCCATCACCTCCTGCCCGGCTGGAGATAACGCTTGGCGTATGGTCGCTTCTGAAATCGATATTGACCAAAATGAAGAAACAGCCACGTTACACCATGCCCGCTTTGAAGTACTGGATGTGCCTGTTTTATATGTACCTTATCTCTCGATGCCAATTGGCGACAGTCGAAAAACGGGCTTTTTGTACCCGTCTATCTCTTACGGCTCTAACGATGGTATGGAGTTTGAAATCCCTTACTATTGGAATATTGCCCCGCAATACGATATGACCATTACGCCACTTTACATGCAAAAACGTGGTCTAAAGTTAGATTCTGATTTTCGTTACCTGACAGACGGATGGGGAAGCGGAACCGTAAAAGCGGAATACATCAACAAAGATGCAAAATACAATGATGACTCTCGTTGGGGTTATCAATTCAAACACCAAGGCATTGTTGACACACACTGGGCGCTTAAAGCTGATTACTCCAAAGTCAGTGATATTGAGTATTTCCAAGATCTCAGTTCCGATATTGGTAACCGTGAAGACGGCCAACTGATTCAAGAAGGACAAGTTAAGTACCGTTCTGACTTCTGGGATGCGTCGGTAACCGTTCGTGATTTCCAAATTCTCGTTGAAGACAGCAATAAACCATACCGATTACTACCACAGCTAGAGCTCAACTATTTTACTCCTCTGTGGGGAGAACACCTTAATTTTGATGTCAAAAGTCAATTGAGCCGCTTTGAAAGTGATTATCGCTATAAACCCAATGCCACTCGCGTGCACGTTGAGCCAGGAATAACGATGCCGCTTTCAAATACTTGGTCAACTTGGGTGACCGAAGCTCGCTTATCAACGACTTACTACTCTCAAGACTTGACACAATGGACGGACGACAACCTTGATAGCCGTGTATCAAGAGTGATTCCAGAGTTTCGCTCCCATGCTCAACTTCATCTAGAGCGCGCGACCAGTTGGTTTGAAGGCTACACGCAAACTCTTGAACCACAGATCCAGTATCTGTACGTTCCAGAAGAAGATCAGTCAAATATTTATGACTATGATACGACCCAATTACAATCAGACTATTATGGCTTATTCCGTAGCCGTCGCTTCAGTGGTATCGACTTTATCGCTGCCGCAAATCAACTAAGCTACGGTGCGAGTACGCGCTTTTTTGATGATGATTATAAAGAACGTTTAAACATCTCGTTTGGCCAAATTTACTACTTCAACAAAGATGTTAAGTTCTCTAAAAAAGATTCGGTCACGTCGGACTCAAGCGCAACCAATTACTCATCTTGGGCGATGGAAGCGGATTTCAACTACAACGACAATATCTTCTACCACGGTGGGCTGCAATATGATGTTGACTTAGGTGACATGCAGTTGGCAAACAGCACACTAGAATACCAATTTGACAAGGGATTTATCCAAGGTAACTACCGCTATGTCACGTTAGAGTACATCGAAAACTCTATTGCAATGAAGAATCTTGACACCATCACACGCAAAGGTATTTCTCAAGCGGGTATCGTGACTGCTTATGACTTAAATGATAATTGGTCGGCAAGTGGTCAATATTACTACGACATCAATGAACAGATCGATCTCGAGTGGCTGGCAAGCTTACGCTACCAATCTGACTGTTGGTATATGGGTCTCACCTACTCGAATCAGCTATTAGGTTGGGATAATAACATCATCGGCAGTCAAGGTTCGAAACCACAATACGAAGACAATATCAGTGTTAACTTCGGGATTCGTGGCTTTAGTACTAATGAAAGTCATACCACTGCAGCCAATGCACTTAATAGCTCGGACAACGCAATAAAGTACGGTCGTCCATTCTACTTGAACAATTAATCGAATTAAGCGTCTAAATAGTTAGATGCTTAATTTCTATGAATGATGGAATTTTTAATGAACATTTGGAAACCACTATTACTTACCGCATTACTCTCTTCGGGAGCAATGGCTGCGCCTGTTGAGCTAGATAAAGCAGCTGTTATTGTTAATGATGGCGTTATCTTACAAAGCGATATCAATACTGCCATGAAAACTCTACGAGCGAATGCAAAACAAAGTGGCACCGAACTCCCACCAGCTCATGTCTTAAAAGAGCAAGTGTTAGAAAAATTGATCTTAGACGCACTTCAACAGCAAGAAGCACAACGTATTGGTGTGCGCATTGATGATAACCGGTTAAATCAAGCCATTGCTGAAATTGCTAACAAAAACCAGCAGAGCATAGAACAACTTGCTGCAGCGGTTCAAGCCGAGGGACTCAGTTATTCCGAATTTAGAGAGCAAATTCGAAAAGAGCTCTCAGCTTCAGAAGCCCGTAATGCCTTAGTTCGCCGCCGCATCAATATCCTGCCTGCTGAAGTCGACAATCTAGCAGAGCAGTTGGGTCAGCAGACCAATGCCAGCGTACAATACAAGATTGGCCACATTCAGCTCCGATTTGAGGATGATACAGATAAATCAGAGCTCGAAGCACAAGCTAAGGCTTTGGTTAAAAGACTCAAAGCAGGTGAAGATTTCTCCACCATGGCTTATACCTACTCAAAAGGTCCAAAAGCTCTACAAGGTGGCGATTGGGGCTGGATGCGCAAAGAGGAAATGCCAACCATTTTCGCTGATCAGATCAACATGCAAAACAAAGGCAGTATCATTGGGCCTTTCCGCAGTGGTGTGGGCTTCCACATATTAAAAATCGAAGATGTTAAAGGTTTAGAAGCGGTTGCCGTCACAGAAGTTAATGCACGACATATCTTAATTAAGCCCACCGTTATCCTCAGTGATGAAGGCGCCGAGAAACAACTTAAAGAGTTTATCCGCCGCATCAACGCTGGTGAAGCAAGTTTTGCTGAATTAGCAACACAATATAGCCAAGATCCTGGCTCAGCCGCTCAAGATGGTGAGCTTGGCTACCAAACGCCTGACTTATACGTTCCAGAGTTCAAACATCAAGTTGAAACGCTACCAACAGGAACAATCAGTGAACCTTTCAAAACGGTTCATGGTTGGCATATTGTCGAAGTACTCGATCGCCGCCAAGTTGACCGCACTGATGCAGCAATAAAAAATAAAGCCTATCGTATGCTGTTCAATCGTAAGTTTAATGAAGAAGCAGGAGCATGGATGCAGGAACTTCGTGCTAGCGCCTTCGTTGAAGTTTTGGATGAAAACAATGACGACTAATTCAATCAGAAGAATCATTGTGACTGCTGGCGAGCCAGCAGGTATTGGCCCTGATTTGGTGCTCGCCCTGTCAAAAGAAAACTGGGCCCACCAGATTGTGGTCTGCGCTGATAAGAATATGTTGCAGGAGCGCGCTCAGCTTTTAGGCATCGATGTTCAACTGACTGATTACAATCCAAAGTTACCACCTCAGCCTCAACAAGCAGGCACATTAATTGTTCAACATATTGCACTTGCTGAACAAACCGTTGCGGGTCAGCTCAATGAGGCTAATTGCCACTACGTGTTAAAAACACTAGAAAGTGCCGCTTTAGGCTGTATGAATAATGAATTTGATGCTATTGTCACGGGTCCTGTGCATAAAGGAGTGATCAATCGCTCTGGCGTCGCTTTTAGTGGCCATACTGAGTTTTTCGCTGAAAAGTCGAAAACACCGTTAGTCGTGATGATGCTCGCCACCGAAGGGCTGCGCGTTGCATTAGTAACAACACATATCCCTCTGGCTTACGTGTCTAAAGCTGTCACCCCAGAGCGACTAGAAAAAGTGATCGATGTTCTACACCAAGATCTCGTCGAAAAGTTTGCTATCCCAACGCCAAAGATCTACGTCTGTGGTTTAAACCCACACGCAGGGGAAGATGGGTGTTTAGGCAATGAAGAGATCGAAACGATCACTCCAACATTGGAAAAAATACGGCAAGAAAAAGGAATAAATCTGATTGGTCCATTACCAGCAGATACCATTTTCAACGAAAAATATTTAAACGATGCGGATGCAGTATTAGGCATGTATCACGACCAAGTGTTGCCTGTATTAAAATACAAAGGCTTTGGACGTTCCGTTAATATTACTCTTGGTCTACCTTTTATAAGGACTTCGGTGGATCACGGTACTGCACTTGAGCTGGCAGGGACAGGCCAAGCGGATACAGGGAGCTTCCGAACAGCGCTCACACATGCGATAGAATTGGTAGAGAAGAAACAATGAGAAATGATGTCCACTTAGGACACAAAGCGCGTAAACGTTTTGGTCAAAACTTCCTTAACGATCCCTACATTATTGATGGTATCGTCTCAGCAATTAACCCTCGACCAGGTCAAAACTTGGTTGAAATTGGTCCAGGCCTTGGCGCAATTACTGAACCTGTTGGGCGAGAGGTGGATAAATTCACCGTTATCGAATTAGACCGCGATCTTGCTGAGCGCTTACGCAATCATCCAGAACTGGCTGATAAACTCACTATCCACGAAGGCGATGCTATGCGCTTTGACTTCGAACAATTAGTGAAACCAAACAATAAACTGCGTATTTTTGGTAACTTACCTTACAACATCTCAACACCGCTGATGTTCCACCTATTCGAATTTCATAAAGACATTCAAGATATGCACTTTATGCTGCAAAAAGAAGTGGTCAATCGTTTAGCGGCAGGCCCAGGCAGCAAAGCTTACGGACGCTTAACGGTTATGGCGCAGTACTATTGTAAAGTCGTGCCAGTACTAGAAGTTCCACCAACCGCGTTTGTTCCGCCACCAAAAGTCGACTCTGCAGTCGTTCGCTTGGTGCCTTACGAAGAGCTGCCTTACCCTGCTAAGGATCTTCGTTTACTGGATCGTGTTTGTCGTGAAGGCTTCAACCAACGTCGCAAAACCATACGCAACTGCTATAAATCACTCCTGAGTGCAGAAATCTTGGAAGAGCTTGGTATCAATCCAAGCATGCGCCCAGAGAACTTAACCCTACAACAGTTTGTGGCGATGGCTAACTGGTTAGCCGATAATCCACAACATTAATACCTCCGTTTATCAGCCTTACCTTTATTGGGCTGATTTCCAAGTGGTGCCTTCAGCTTGCACCACTTGGGTATATACTTTATTGATATGATAAGCTTTTCGAGGAGTGAATATGGACGTCATTCAACCTTGTATCAAGATTCAAGTGCATACCAAATACATTGAAGAACAGTCTACCCCTGAGCAATCCCGCTTCATTTTCGCCTACATCATCACGATTAAAAACCTGAGCCAGCAAACCGTACAACTGATCAGTCGAAGTTGGCTCATTACCGATTCCAACGGTAAAAAAATGACGATAGAAGGAGAAGGTGTGGTCGGGCAACAACCATTCATCTCAGCTAATGACGAATACACCTACAGCAGTGGCACGGCATTAGAAACCCCTGTCGGTGTCATGCAAGGACATTATGTTATGCGAGATGCACAGGGCCGAGAATTCTTAACCGAGATCGATCCTTTCCGCCTTGCTATCCCCAATGTCCTAAATTAGGAGAAAGAATGGCCACTTACATCGTTGGTGATATTCAAGGCTGCTTGGATGAATTACAGCAACTGCTCGTACAGGTAAACTTTTCCCCCCTCCACGATCAACTGTGGTTAGCGGGAGATCTTGTTGCTAGAGGGCCTAAATCACTAGAAACACTTCGCTTCATCAAATCTCTTGGTCATAGTGCAACGGTTGTCCTTGGCAATCATGATCTACATTTACTGGCCGTTGCTCATGGTCTTAAGCCCGTCAAAGAGAAAGATCAAACGGCAGCAATCTTATCTGCACCTGACAAAGAGGCATTACTTAGTTGGCTGACAAAACAACCACTTTTGGCTGAACATCATGACTTTGTTATGTGTCATGCTGGGATTTCTCCTTTATGGGATCTCTCAACCGCAAAGAGCTGTGCACGTGAGGTAGAGCAAATCCTACAAAGTGACCAACTGGTATGGTTACTAGAAAATATGTACCAAAATCAGCCAGATCAATGGAGTCCCTCACTGGCAGGTTTAGATCGCTACCGCTATACCATTAATGCGTTAACACGTATGCGCTTTTGTCACCCTGATGGACGTTTGGATATGGACTGCAAACTGCCCCCTGATGAGGTTTCAGCCCAGGAGTTGATCCCTTGGTTTCAACTTCCCCAACGCATTGAATTAGGAAAGTCGGTTCTGTTCGGCCACTGGGCAGCATTACAAGGACACCTTGATGAGCACGTTATTGGCTTAGATACCGGATGTGTATGGGGAGGCGCATTAACCATGATACGTTGGGAAGATAAGCAGATATTTACCCAGCCAGCACTCAGTTAGTAGCTCTCCCATAAGTGCAGTAAAATCATAATGCTTGAGGCTGAACCACTCGACTTCAAGCAGATATATACCCAAGTGACTTCAAGATGCTTGGTTCAGAGCCAGGTCATTCGGGTATACCTCAGTAATATTGAGATAATGGGGTCTATTACTTTTCTAAAATAGTAAAACGCATACTGTAGGCATTTTTTTCATCCGCTTGAAACACTTCTGAATAGGCTTCTTTAAAGTCCTTGCCCCAATCAGGAAATTGGGTATCGCCTTCGATTTGAGCTTCAATATGAGTAATATAAAGTTTGTCTGCGATGGGTAAACATTCCGTATAAATCGCCCCACCACCAATAATCATCGCCTCCTCAACTTCACCTGCTGCATCCAGTGCTTGTTGGATTGAGGTAACGGTGGTGACCCCTTCAATGACTAACGAAGCATCACGGCTAATAACGATATTTAAACGGCCGGGCAAAGGACGCCCAATCGATTCATATGTTTTACGTCCCATAATCACAGGCTTACCCATTGTACAACGTTTAAACCATGCGAAGTCGGCAGGAAGGTGCCATGGCATCTGATTATCTTTACCAATAATTCGATTGTCTGCCATTGCCGCTATCATACTAATGATCATGTCATGTCCTTCAGTTATGGAGTTCAAGTTATAGAAATTAAATGATGGAGATTAAATTACAAAGCGTTCCAAAGAAACTCAAGCCACAGTGAGTTATTCGGCTAATAAAAAAGCCGCAACATATATTGCGGCTTTTTGAATCATTTAATGATCAATCACGGACGTAAACGACATGGCCGTCATCTTCTTCATCGTCCCAGTCATCCCAATCATCGTCATCATCTTCGGTGATCACGTCTTTACCAGCCATCGCATCTTTGTGGTAATCGTCCCACATGAAGTTAACTTTGTCTTCTTCTGCGACTTCTTCCTCTTCACGAGGTAAGTTTTCCATAAAGTCAGCCAGTTTGTAACATAACTCCTTAGTGCCGTTGCGGTTGATCGCTGAGATCTTAAAGTACTCATCTTCCCAACCTAGCGCATCCAAGATCGCTTGGATCTTTTCATTAGCCTCTTCTTCTGGCATTAAGTCTGTTTTATTAAATACTAACCAACGTGGTTTATCCGCTAGCTTCTCACTGTATTGCTCAAGCTCGTCAATAATCGTCAGTGCATTTTGAACTGGATCGGATTGATCAATCGGCATGATATCAATCATGTGTAACAGTACACGACAACGCTCTAAATGCTTAAGGAAGCGAATACCTAGCCCGGCACCATCGGCAGCACCCTCAATAAGGCCAGGAATATCTGCAACGACAAAGCTCTTCTCAGGAACGACACTCACGACACCCAAGCTCGGAATAAGAGTGGTAAACGGGTAATCTGCTACTTTTGGCTTTGCAGCGGATACTGCACGAATAAACGTTGATTTTCCTGCATTTGGCAAACCAAGCATACCAACGTCGGCTAACAACAATAGCTCAAGACGAATTTCACGAACTTCACCTTTTGTACCCAAGGTTCTTTGGCGAGGAGCTCGGTTTACCGAAGATTTAAAGCGCGTGTTACCAAGGCCGTGCCAACCGCCTTTAGCCACCATGATTTTTTTACCATGCTCGGCAACTTCTGCAACGATTTCATTGGTGTGAATATCAACCGCACGAGTACCAACCGGAACACGTAAAGTAATGTCTTTACCGCGTTTACCTGTACAGTTACCGCCACGGCCGTTTTCACCGCGTTCAGCTTCGTAAAAGCGTTGGAAACGGTAATCAATAAGGGTATTTAGGTTTTCATCGGCTTGAATATACACATCACCGCCATCACCACCATCACCGCCATCAGGGCCACCTTTAGTGATGAATTTTTCACGCCAAAAACTGACGACACCACTGCCGCCATCACCAGCTTGAACTTTTACTACCGCTTCATCTACGAACTTCATCTTTCACTCCGACTACTTCGTGCGTGGATTTAATCTGATTTGCCATCAAACAATTTTAGCAGATGACAGATCTAAGCTCCCAGTAACATTATGCAGCTGTGCTAACAAGAAACTTCGATATGTCGACTGCCATAAATAAAAAACCCCGCCGAATCGGCAGGGCTTTTGAATTCAGCTATCTTGCTTTAAGATAATCAACCGTAAGGTTAAATTACTCAGCTTCGATGCTTACAAACTTACGGTTTTTAGGACCTTTCACTTCAAATTTCACTTTACCTTCAGTAAGAGCGAAAAGAGTGTGGTCTTTACCGATACCTACGTTGTTACCAGCGTGGAACTTAGTACCACGTTGACGAACGATGATGTTACCTGCAAGAACAGATTCACCACCGAAACGCTTAACACCAAGGCGTTTGCTTTCTGAATCGCGGCCGTTACGAGTAGAACCACCAGCTTTTTTGTGTGCCATTGTTAAACTCTCCTAATAGATTAAGCGTTGATACCAGTGATCTTCACTTCAGTGAACCACTGACGGTGACCCTGTTGCTTACGAGAGTGCTTACGACGACGGAACTTAACGATTTTGATTTTATCGCCACGACCGTGTTGTACAACTTCAGCAACAACTTTGCCGCCCTCAACAAGAGGAGCACCAACTTTGATGTCTTCGCCGTTAGCAACAAGAAGAACATTATCAAATTCAACAGTTGCACCAGTTTCAACGTCTAATTTCTCTAAACGAAGAGTTTGACCTTCGCTTACACGGTGTTGTTTACCACCAGATTGGAAAACAGCGTACATATTTTACTCCGCTTTTTCCGCACAGCCTGCAATCATATATGAGCTAGGGTGTGCGCTAAACTAATCATCAATAGGGCGCAGATTCTACAGAAGAGATGCCCTTATGACAAGCCATATTTTTAAAAAATTGGCGAAAAGCTAATCGCCAAAGAAAAGTGCGTCAATGATGCCGTTTAGCCATGTATTAATCAACGTTTTTTAGTGTATGATTCGACGATTACACAAATAGAATAAGCCTTGTAGGGTCTAACTTCAGCCGGATATACGATGGATTTTAAAACTATCCAAGCGCTTACTGCCGATGACATGGCAAAAGTGAATGAAACAATTCAAGCTCAATTGAACTCCGATGTCTCTTTAATAAATCAACTCGGATTTTATATTGTAAGTGGTGGAGGCAAGCGTCTGAGACCGTTGCTTGCTATTTTGTCCGCACGGGCGCTCAATTACCAAGGTCATGGCCATACCATGGCAGCTGCATTTATCGAGTTCATTCATACAGCAACATTATTGCATGATGATGTTGTTGATGAATCCGACATGAGGCGCGGCAAGGCAACCGCGAATGCTGCCTTTGGTAATGCAGCAAGTGTGTTGGTCGGTGATTTTATTTACACCCGTTCATTTCAAATGATGACTGAACTAGGATCAATGAAGATCCTCAAACTGATGAGCAATGCTGTAAACGTCATTGCTGAAGGTGAAGTTCAACAGTTAATGAACTGTAATGATCCCAACATCACCGAAGAAAACTACATGCAAGTTATCTACTCTAAAACTGCACGATTATTCGAGTCTGCTACCCAAATTGGCGCCATTCTTAGTGATGCGTCAGAAGAGGTCGAACTGGCGATGCAAAATTATGGTAAATATCTTGGCACCGCTTTTCAGCTTATTGATGATGTCATGGACTACACGTCCGATGGTGAAGATATGGGGAAGAACGTCGGAGATGATTTAGCAGAAGGAAAACCTACCTTGCCTTTACTCCACGCAATGCGTCACACCACCCCAGACAACGCAGCCATGATTCGTGAAGCGATTGAAAAGTCGAACGGCATGGAACATCTAGATGAAATTTTACAGGTGATGAAGCAATCTGGTTCACTTGAATACACGACCCAGAAGGCACTTGATGAGGCGGATAAAGCTATCGCGGAACTCAAGGTTTTACCCGAATCCGAATACAAACAGGCACTGATAAGTTTGGCTCATATGGCGGTTAAGCGAACAAAGTAGTGTGTCACTTTCAAGCAATAAATGAGACCCGTGTGTATTAGATATGCTTAATGATATGTCTTAACACGACAAAAATGCCTAACACATCGAAGGAAGGCAAAAGCCGACTTATCTTCGATGTGTTAGGGCTGCCGTGAAAATAAATCAATAATACTGATGACACCCTCCATGCAACTGTGGGTTTTCCTCTATTTCATCAAAGCCTAGTGCAAGTTGCTCTTCTGACCCTTGTTTAGCGAGTAGTACCATCTGTGCTTCTCTATCGACAACCAAAATGGTCCCCACCCCTTGTTGACACTCTACTATCAACCCTTTATGGACACGATTTGCTTCCATCGTTTGCTCCTTTGGTTACTTTTTGGATCCAAAAATACCTTTAGGCTAGAAGATTAGTACGTAGTGATAGCGTCAAGGATCAAAAAAGCCGAGCACTCGCGCTCGGCCTTGTCGATAGAATAATCGAACGTAGATAGAATAATCGAACGCTTATTTAGCGAACTCCACACCGATGTTGATATCGCCGTTTAAAGTTTCCAGCATGCCGTCTAGCGCAGACTTTTCGTAGTCGCTCAATGCACCGTAGCTTAGCACTTCTTCTACACCGTTTTTACCTAGCTTCACAGGTTGTGCGAAGTAAGGAGCGTGTTCACTGCCTCCATCGACGTATGCACATTCAACAACACCCTCTTCGCCTTGTAGAGCACGAACAAGTGACAGACCAAAGCGACACGCTGCCTGCCCCATAGACAAGGTTGCGCTGCCACCACCCGCTTTTGCTTCGACAACTTCTGTACCTGCGTTCTGGATGCGCTTGGTCAGAGCTTCAACTTCTCCAGTACTAAACTCAACACCTTCAACTTGCGAAAGAAGAGGAAGGATAGTGACACCAGAGTGACCACCGATAACAGGCACATGAACTTCTCTTGGATCTTTACCTTTTAGCTCAGCAACGAACGTTTCTGAACGGATAACATCTAGCGTCGTAACGCCAAACAGCTTACGCTTATCATAAACACCCGCTTTTTTAAGAACCTCAGCTGCAATTGGCACCGTTGTGTTAACTGGGTTAGTAATAATGCCAACACATGCTGTTGGACATACCACCGCAATCTTCTCTGCTAGTGACTTAACAATGCCAGCATTAACATTGAAAAGATCGGCACGATCCATACCTGGTTTACGAGCCACACCTGCTGAAATAAGCACAACATCAGCACCATCAAGCGCAGGCGTTGGATCTTCACCAGCATAACCCTTAATAGAGACAGGCGTTGGGATATGACTAAGATCGGCAGCAACACCAGGGGTTACTGGAGCAATATCATATAAAGCTAAGTCAGAACCTGCAGGCAAGTGGTTCTTGAGTAGAAGGGCTAGGGCTTGACCGATACCGCCAGCGGCACCAATAACGGCAACTTTCATGTAGTTCTCCTTGAGAGTATTTCTCTTATAAACGTATTTTTTATACCCAAGTAACCTCAAGATGCTTGATTCAGAGCGAGGTCAACTCACTAGACGCAGCATCTTGAGGTTACTTGGGTATATTTCTAATTCAGATAAAAATATCGAATTCAAAACTTGATTTCAATCAATAAACGCCAGCTTTGCGACCTCACGCAACTCACTAGGATCACAGGCAAAATAAAGATTTAATTATTATAAAATTCGGTTTAAATACAATAAATTCAATGAGGTAAAAATTACACCTTACCTATTAACCGCATCTTGTACCATTTATAATTTACAGTGACGAGAGTAACAGAATCCAGTGAGCACTTGGCACTAGGTGAATATATATGCAAAAATATGCAAATTGCTGACCCTATTCAGAGAATCATAATAATTATGCGCAATTCAGAAAAACAAGATAATTTAGTCCGCGCTTTTAAGGCCTTGCTAAAAGAAGAGAGTTTCGGCTCACAAGGGGAGATTGTTGATGCACTTAAGCAACAAGGCTTTGAAAGCATCAACCAATCAAAAGTTTCTCGTATGTTGACCAAATTTGGCGCTGTTCGAACGCGCAACGCTAAAATGGAAATGGTGTATTGCCTACCCGCTGAACTTGGTGTTCCAACAGTAAGCAGTTCTTTACGAGAACTTGTTTTAGATATTGATCATAACGCCGCTCTCGTCGTAATTCATACTGGTCCAGGTGCCGCTCAACTGATTGCTCGTTTACTCGACTCTCTAGGTAAATCGGAAGGCATTCTTGGTGTCGTGGCTGGTGATGACACGATTTTTATCACCCCAACTCTGCCAATACCAACTGAACAGCTATTTCGCTCTGTGTGTGAATTATTTGAATACAACGGCTAATATCCAGCCCGTAGCAAAAAAATATACTCAAGGTGTTTGATTCTAATTGGATTTAATCACCTCTGAGTATCACCATATATGAGTATATCAATGTGGCACCTGGTTACTGCAGCTCGTGTTATGTCTTACCCATTTACTCAACTCAACTCAACCAGCAAAAAATATAAACTATTGTTAATTAACATAATTTATTTTCTTCTTGTTTGTTAAAATGTTTAAAAATTCAAACTAGGTCACTTTATTTATTGATTAGGTGAATAAACTTTTCGTTTTTTTTGTTATCATTTATTTTCTTTTTCAAGTATATGGATTGAGAAAGATATCGTTTTGAAGTGCAACTATTGGACCTATCATCCATCGGGCCTATTAATAGTCATTTCCATGCTAATAATGAATATAAGGAAGGAAATTCATGGCATTTAACAAATTTCTTCAGGTTAGTGCGATCACTGCGGCAGTAATAGGAGCTGGTGCAGTGAATGCTCAAGACTTTATTACCATCGGTACTGGTTCCGTAACAGGTGTTTATTACCCTACTGGCGGAGCAATCTGTAAGCTGGTCAACAAAGGTCGTAAAGAGCATAAAATTCGCTGCTCTGTTGAGTCAACGGGTGGCTCTATTTACAACGTTAACACAATGAGAAATAAAGAGCTGGATTTCGGTATCGTCCAATCTGATTGGCAATACCATGGCTACAATGGTACCAGTAAGTTCAGTGAACAAGGTCCATATAAAGAGCTTCGAGCGATGTTCTCCCTTCATACCGAACCTTTTAATATCATCGCTCGCGCTGACGCAGGTATTAATGGCCTAAAAGATCTTAAAGGCAAGCGTGTCAATATCGGCAACCCTGGTTCAGGCGATCGTGCCACAATGGGTGTTGTGATGGACGCGATGGGTTGGACAAACGATAGCTTTAAATTGGCTTCGGAGTTAAAAGGGTCTGAGCGTTCACAAGCACTTTGTGATAACAAAATCGATGCCTTTATCTACATGGTTGGCCACCCAAATGGTTCAATCAAAGAAGCAACAACATCTTGTGATGCGAAACTTGTCTCAGCAACAGGGGCTGAAATCGACAAGATCGTTGCCAGCAATCCATATTACGCATTCAGCAATGTACCAGCGGGCATGTACCGTGGCACAGATAAAGATGTGAAAAGCTTTGGTGTCGCTGCCACAATGGTAACAAGTACAGCGGTATCAGATGAAGTCGCTTACAATGTAGCTAAAGCCGTGTTTGAAAACTTCGATACATTTAAACGCCTACACCCTGCTTTTGCTAATCTTAAAAAAGAAGATATGGTCAAAGCTGGCCTTTCGATCCCTCTTCACCCAGGTGCAGAAAAATACTACAAAGAAGTCGGTCTACTAAAATAAAAAGTGGATAATACTCAGCGCACATCAGATCGCATAATGAATCTGATGTGCGTGAGTAACATTTTATTGGCAAAGACTGTTTTATGGTGATGACCGTTTGTCCCCGCTTTTACCCAAGGCGATATAGAACATCAATAACAAGGCTCTTTACGAGTCAGGCTCAATCGAGCTCTAACTATCTAACGATGAATATCCATCGATGTAATTCTCTGATAACACTTTTACTTAGAGTGATATGGGTAAAACGAAAGTGACTCAAACACCCTAAGTTATTTTGTTATGTATAGTTCGCGTTAAAAATAGAACCATCAATAATAAGGAAAAGTACATGACGACGAATAAAACAGCGTCAAAAGATGTGCAAGAAATGGTGGCTCAAGCTGATACAGGGGCCCGCAATCCATCTGGCTTACAAGGCCGTATCTTATGGTTTGTTCCTCTGTGCTGGTCACTTTTTCAACTGTGGTATGCTTCACCACTGCCATTTATTTTTAATTTTGGGGTGCTCAATGATACTGAAGCACGAGCCATCCACCTCACTTTTGCAACATTTCTTGCCTTTACCGCCTATCCGGCTATGAAACGCTCTCCCCGAGAAACCATCCCTCTAATGGATTGGATATTAGCGCTCGGAGCCAGCTTTACTGCCTGTTATATTTATATTTTTTATACTGAGCTGGCTGAACGGTCAGGCGCCCCCCAACAAGTCGATATTATTATCTCAGTAGCCGGTATGTTGCTACTGCTCGAGGCAACTCGCCGTGCACTGGGTCCACCTCTGATGATCGTTGCCGCCGTCTTTCTCACCTATACCTTTGCTGGCCCTTACATGCCAGAAGTCATTGCCCATAAAGGAGCCAGTTTAAATAAAGCCATGTCACACCTTTGGTTAACCACTGAGGGTGTATTTGGTGTTGCTCTGGGGGTCTCTACATCTTTTGTATTTTTATTTGTTCTTTTCGGAGCCATGCTTGAACGGGCAGGCGCAGGCGCTTATTTCATCAAAGTCGCCTTCTCTTTGTTAGGCCATATGAAAGGTGGCCCAGCCAAGGCAGCCGTCGTCGCTTCAGGGCTGTCTGGTTTAGTCTCAGGCTCTTCGATTGCAAACGTAGTCACAACAGGCACCTTTACTATTCCCCTAATGAAAAGAGTTGGCTTTCCAGGAACCAAAGCTGGTGCAGTTGAAGTGGCCGCTTCGACCAATGGTCAATTAACGCCACCTATTATGGGGGCAGCGGCATTTCTGATGGTCGAGTATGTGGGGATTTCTTACGTTGAAGTCATTAAAGCTGCCCTTCTCCCTGCCCTTATTTCTTACATTGCTCTGATTTATATTGTCCACCTTGAAGCCTGTAAAGCGGGGATGACAGGCCTACCTCGACGCCATAATCCAACGCTGCTGTATAGCTTACTTTCTTTTACCGGCACGATTCTCGGACTCTGTGTAATCAGCGCGGCTGTTTATTATGGTGTTGGATGGACAAAAGATGTTTTTGGTGAAGCCGCCACAATGATCGTCACTGGAGTCTTATTACTTTCCTATGTCGGTTTAGCAAAAATATCAGCAAACCACGCTCAGCAAGGTAAGGTTGAGATCGATGCGGAACTAACAGAAGTCCCTGAGCCTGGACCAACCATTAAGTCTGGTTTGCACTTTTTACTGCCTATCGTGGTATTAGTTTGGTGCCTAACTGTCGAGCGTTTTTCACCCGGCCTATCAGCTTTCTGGGCAAGTGTATTCATGATTTTTATCTTGCTCACTCAGCGACCGTTGATCGCTTGGCTATCCAAACAAAATGATCTGATCGAACCGACAAAAGCTGGCGTGACTGACTTACTCGAAAGTCTCGTATCTGGTGCCCGTAATATGATCGGTATTGGTGTAGCCACAGCTGCAGCAGGAACGGTTGTCGGTGTCGTGACACTAACTGGTATTGGCTTGGTGATGACCGACTTCGTCGAATTTATCTCAGGTGGAAGTATCATTCTGATTTTGCTGTTCACCGCAGTGATCAGTTTAATTTTAGGAATGGGTTTACCCACCACAGCTAACTACATCGTTGTTTCAACCTTGATGGCTCCAGTTATCGTCACACTGGGTGCTGCACACGGCCTAATCATTCCACTTATTGCAGTACACTTATTTGTTTTTTACTTTGGCATCTTAGCTGATGATACTCCGCCGGTTGGTTTAGCTGCTTTTGCAGCAGCAGCGATTGCAAAATCGGATCCTATCAGGACAGGTATTCAAGGTTTTACTTATGACATTCGTACCGCAATTCTGCCCTTTATGTTCGTCTTTAACACTCAGTTATTATTAATTGGGGTCGACTCTTGGTGGCATTTAGCGCTGACGATTATCTCTTCCATTATTGCGATGTTGATTTTCTCAGCAGCAACACAGGGTTGGTGGTTAACACGCAATAAGTGGTGGGAAACCGTCATACTGCTGGTTCTTACTTTTTCTTTCTTCCGACCGGGTTTTTGGTGGGACATGATTTATCCAGCACACTCTGTTTCTCCTGGAGTGGAAGTCACCCAGATTGCTCAAAACCTTAAACCAGGTGAAACCCTTAAGTTGCTTGTTGCTGGTGAAAATTTAGAAGGAAAATATCAAGAGAAAACGGTCCGCCTTCCATTTGAGGAGCAAGCGAAAACTGGCGAAGAGCGCATCACATCGATGGGCCTAATGCTGCAAGAAAGCGATAATAAAATGCTGGTAGATATGGTCGAATTCGGCAGTCCAGCAGAAAACGCAGGGATTGATTTTGATTGGGAAATTAAGTCCGTCATTCAAGAGGCAAACCGCCCGATGAAAGAGTGGGTTTTTGTACCCTGCCTATTGCTGTTATTACTCCTCGCCATGAACCAAAAATACCGCGTCCGTCGAGAAGCTCTGACCAACTAGGCTTATCGCGTACCTTCGCACCTTAAATCACCTATCAGGCCTCGACTGTGTCGGGGCCTTTTGTGTTTCAATTTACTGTTTTTGCTGCCTGAACAAAACTTCTTACAACAGGGCTAGAGTGATGTTCGGTAAATTCATTGATTGCGCCACAAGCCTCAACTCGACCTGCAGCAATTAAGGCAAAGTGACTAGCAATCGATCGTGCGTCACTGAGATGATGCGTCACCATCAACACTGTAATATCTCGGGCGACGGCCAACTGTTTGACTAACACGAGCATCTCTTCACGCAAAACCGGATCAAGCGCTGAAAAAGGCTCATCCAATAACCAAATAGGATGAGGTTGAACAAAACAACGGGCCAGTGCCACCCGTTGCCGCTGACCTCCAGAAAGATGCTCTGGCAATCGATCAAGATAGTCTGCAACTCCAACCTGTACAGCAGCTTCTTCGATAAGCTTTTGCTCTGCTTCATTAAGCTTTAAGTTCGGCTTTAGTCCTAAAGCGATGTTGTCTCTGACCGTCAAATGGGCAAACAAATTATGCTCTTGGAATAACATTGAACATGGGCGCTGATAAGGCTCTCTTTCCACAATAGAATGGCCTTCAACACATATGTCACCTTGTTCGGGGTTAATAAAACCAGCAACTAAAGCGAGTACCGTTGATTTGCCCGAACCACTAGGCCCCATTAAAGCAACAATTTGCCCCTTCTCAATGTTTAGATCAAAATAAAAACATTCTTGAAGATAGGTATATTGCACATCACTCAACACTAGCATGGTACGTTATTCCTTGTTTTAAAGAGTTTTTCAATCAAAGCGAAACAACCTAAATTCAATAACAGCAAGGTGACAGAAACAACGGCCGCGGCTTCCATTTGGTAGCTTCCCAATAGCTGAAATAAATATAACGGTAAAGTCCGGAAATCTTGGCTGCCAAATAAAGCAATTGCACTTAAATCCCCCATCGAAAACATCAAGCTAATCGTAAATGCATGAGCAAAAGGTTTACGTAAAGCACGCCATTCAATCAGACGGAAACGCTGCCAGCCAAGAAGGCCTAAGCTCGCACACAAGTATTGGTATTGTTGTTCAATATGTAACATTGGCTGAGATAAGGTTTTAATCACGTAAGGTAACGCCATTAATCCGTTAACGACGATCACCACCCAAAACGCCAAACTGTATACGTCGGTTATTGAACGTAACAACAAAAATAATCCAGTACTGATCACTAAGCCAGGTGTCACTAAAATAATGGTACCAATAAACTCAATATGATCAGCGCGCTTCGAGCGAAAAGATAATCGTAAACGTCGGCTTGTTTGTAAAATAGCCACGCCCGCTCCCATCGCTAATGAACTGGCCAGTAAAGCCACCTTGAGCGACGTTAATAATGCCGACCAAAACGCCTCGTCGGTTAAAACAGTCCAAATTTTCTGATTAAAACCGCTGACTAATACCATCAATAAAGGCGGTATTACGAGTAAAAAGGCACCCATGATCCAAAAGCTATCCCAAGCTTTTGACCACCGATGATCCTTCGTTAAGTATTGCTGTACCAAAGTACTACCACTGGTCACTGATATCGGTTTAGTTAATGCTTGAATGCCTAATGAAAGCACACTACAAAGCAGTATTTGCCATAGCGCCAGTAACGCTCCGGTTTGAAGATCAAAATCAAACTTAATGGCTTGATAAATCGCTAATTCTATTGTGGTTGACTTAGGGCCACCACCTAATGCCATCACCGTCGCAAAACTGGTAAAGCACAGCATAAAGACCAGACCACACACGTGAGGCAATTGCTGTCTTAGCCGTGGCCATTCTACCCAGCGAAATTTATCCCAGTGGCTCATCCCAAGATGCGCACACAATTTATGCTGCTCTGTTGGAATCGACTCCAACGCTTGCACTAAAAGGCGGGCAGCATACGGCATATTAAAGAAAACATGAGCAAGTAAAATACCACTCAAACCATAAATTGAAAAAGGCAGTTCAATACCAAAGCTGAGCAACCACTGGGCCAGTAAGCCACTATTGCCGTAAATGGCTAATAAACCAAAAACACCAACCAAAACCGGTAAAACCAAGGTCGATGCAAACAGCTTAAGTAATAAAGATTTGCCAATAAACTCACGGCGGTAAAGGGCATGAGCAAGTGGAATCGCTAACGTAATACTTAACCCCATCGAGAGGAAAGCTTGGTAAAAACTAAATTTAGTAACGTGTTGATAATAGGGATCGTTCCAAATTAAAGACACATCGAGATCTGGCGCTTGAACAAATAATGCACCAAGAGCGGAAATAACAAAGGTCGCGATAAGTATCGCGACCCCTAAACCGACTTTAGGAATGTGATTCAAAAGTAGTCTCTATATTAATTGGTCAAAGCATGTTGCCACTCACGAATCCAAGATTTGCGCATTTTCGCGACATCATCGGTATCCAAGGTGAGTGTTTTTTGAGGAACATTCAATGCTGCAAACCCCTCGGGTAATGCTACCTGAGTCACTGGATACATCCAGTTTCCTGTCGGTATGACAGCTTGGAACGGTTCGCTCAAGATGAAGTTCATAAACTGATCGGCCAATTCAGGATGGGGGGAGTTTTTCACTTTCGCCGCCACTTCTACTTGCATGTAATGCCCTTCTTTAAAGTCAGCACTGGCGTACTTTGTGTCGTTTTCAGCAATCCGATGATAGGCAGGTGAGGTTGTGTAAGAAAGCACAAGATCAGATTCACCTTTTAAGAACATCGAATAAGCCTCAGACCAACCTTTGGTTACGGTCACCGTTTTGTTTGCTAACTGCTTCCAGGCTTGATCGGCTTCCTCACCATAAAGAGACTTTATCCACAGCATCAAACCTTGTCCTGGAGTGGAAGTTCGTGGATCTTGATAAATAACCTTAAGATCATCGCGCTTCTCCAACAATTCTTGCATACTTTTCGGCGGGTTCTGCAACTTGTTTTTATCATAGATAAAGGCAAAATATCCGTAATCATAAGGTACAAAAGTATCGTTTTTCCAGCCATTTGGCAGCACGATCGTGCTCAAATCGACATTGTGCTTTCCAAGTAATCCGGTTTTTTTTGCTTCAGCCATTAGATGGTTATCTAATCCTAGAACAACATCTGCTTTGCTGCGTTCTCCTTCAAGACGCAACCGATTCAGAATCGAGACGCCATCATCCAGTGCAACAAAATTGACCTGGCAATCGCACTGAGCTTCGAAAGCTTGTTTAATTTTGGGTCCTGGCCCCCAATCGGCAGAAAAGGAATCATAGGTATAGACGGTAAGAGTGTCTTCAGCGGCATACGCAGAAGCTGAAGTGATCGCTGCAAGGGCAACTAAACGACAAGAGGTTTTCACTGCTCGCTCTCCATTTACATTAGGTAGATATAGGTTGAGCGGCACAGGGTTGAGGCGGCTATTTAGGACCGATAATATCCAGACTCAATTCCTACGCCAGCATTATCTGGTTCAGGTAATACGGGTCCCCGATTGCATACTAAGTTGCATTTAGGTCTCAGCGTCCAGTTCAACAATATGATCAGTACTGGGTGGCTCCCCGATGAGTAAGCAGAATTGTAAAGCTATTTGATGTATTTCACAATCAGCGTTGATCATACCCCCAGCGCGGCACCAAACCTTGTTCAACCCCTAGGTGATCCAATACTCTTGCCACCATAAAATCAACCAAATCCTCGATGCTTTGTGGCTGATGATAAAAACCCGGTGCCGCAGGCATGATTGTGACGCCCATTCGCGATAGTTTGAGCATATTTTCAAGGTGCAATGTGGAGAAGGGGGTTTCTCGTACTACCAACAGTAATTGTCCACGTTCTTTGATCACAACATCTGCAGCGCGTTCAATCAGGTTATCCGACATACCATGTGCGATGGACGCTAAACTGCCCGCTGAACATGGGCAAACGATCATCTGTTTAGGCGCCGCTGAACCGGAAGCAACTGGAGAGAACCAATCTTCTTTACCACAAACAGTGACGTTATCTGGAGTGCAGTTGAGATGTTCAACCAATGCCTTTTGTGCCGCTTCAGGGCCGCTTGGCAGCTTTAAATCATACTCGGTTGCCATCACGACTCGAGCTGCGGAAGAAATCAGCACATAAACGTGGTAATCCGCAGCCACCAAACATTCAAGAAGACGAAGTCCGTACGGAGCACCAGAGGCGCCCGTCATAGCTAATGTGATGGCTTTTTTAGGGGTTGCTTTTTGCTGCATAAGTGTCATTAAGTTTTTTGTTTCAGTTGTTCGAGAAGCTTGCCATGGATACCACCAAAGCCACCATTACTCATCACAAGAATTTGGTCGCCAGGTTGCGCTCTTTCGACGATTTTCGCAACAAAAGTATCCATTTCTGCATCAACAAACGCAGGCTGTTCACACTGTTCGGCAATCTCTTGTACAGACCATTCAATGTTATCTGGTTGAAAAAGAAATACTTCATCTGCATTGTGCAGAGAAGATGCCAAAGTATTCTTATGAACACCGCGCTTCATCGTCGCAGAACGAGGCTCCAAAACGGCAAGAATTCGCTGTTTACCTACCTTATTACGTAAACCACCTAAAGTCAGTTCAATCGCCGTTGGATGATGAGCAAAATCATCATAAACCGTCACGCCCTGCTCTTCACCTTTTAGCTCTAAGCGACGCTTGGTATTAATAAAACGCCCAAGAGCCTGACAAGCCAGCTCGGGGGCAACACCCACATGACGCGCAGCAGCAATCGCCATCAAAGCGTTATCTACGTTGTGATCACCTACGAGGTTCCAATCGACAATGCCCACGTTCTCGCCTTGTAGTGACACCTCAAACTTAGAACCATCGACAACCAATTTGTGCGCTTGCCAATCACCAGCGCTGCCAGTGAACTGCGTTTCTGTCCAACAACCACGAGCGAGCACGTCTTTTAACGATGAATCTTGCTGCGGAGCAAGGAGCAAACCATTCTCCGGAACAGTGCGCACTAAGTGATGGAATTGACGCTTGATCGCCTCTAGATCATCGAAAATATCCGCATGATCGAATTCAAGGTTATTCATGATCAGCGTGCGTGGGTGGTAGTGAACAAACTTAGATCGTTTATCAAAGAACGCACTGTCATATTCATCCGCTTCGACCACAAAAAACATACTTTCCCCTAATCGAGCTGACACGCCAAAGTTGCCTAACACTCCACCGACGAGGAAACCCGGCTGATAACCGCAATCTTCTAAGATCCAAGCCAGCATACTTGAAGTGGTTGTTTTACCGTGTGTACCTGAAACAGCCAGCACCCAGCGGTCATGGAGTAAAAACTCCTGTAACCATTGTGGACCAGAGGTATAACGCATATTTTTATTAAGCACGGCTTCAACACAAGGGTTACCTCGGCTCATCGCATTACCAATCACGACTAAATCAGGTTGAGGTTCAAGCTGCTTAGGATCAAACCCTTGGATAATTTCAATACCTTGAGACTCCAATAGAGTACTCATTGGGGGATAAACATTCGCGTCAGAGCCCGTCACTTTATGGCCTAGCTGGCGGGCTAAAATAGCTGCACCGCCCATAAACGTGCCGCAGATGCCCAAGATATGAATATGCATAGATTTGCCTTGTAAAACCGGTTTGAATGCTTTCATTATCGTGATAACGACCAGAAAAGCGAGTCTCTTTGTGTGATCTTAACGTTTTTTCACCATACCACCAAAATTAACCGTAAAGTCATCATCGGCATACATGGTTCACGATAAATCAATCACTTCTTGTTGAATAAGACAATAAATTGAGATCTCAAACAGTTACTTCATTACCATTAATAAGATCCACGGCATAAACTTGATATAAGGCAGTATTTTGTACCCAAGTGACCTCAACAGACTTAGGTATAGTATCCAGTAAGAGATGCACATATTGCCTAACTCCCAATACAATGAAATGAAACAGGTAGGATAAAACATGTCAGGACTGCGCACCCTAGGCGAGTTCATCGTTGAAAAACAAGTAGACTTTCCCCATGCGAGTGGTGATCTTTCATCTCTTCTAGCTTCGATTCGTCTCGCAGCAAAAATAGTGAACCGTGAAATCAATGCAGCAGGTCTTGGTGACATTACTGGTGCGGTCGGCACTGAGAACGTCCAAGGTGAAGATCAGCAAAAACTTGATGTGTATGCCAACGATAAATTTAAAGCGGCACTTGAAGCTCGTGATCAAGTATGTGGTGTTGCAAGTGAAGAAGAAGATGAAGCCATCACTTTCAACAAAGAATTGAACAAGAACGCCAAGTATGTTGTGTTAATGGATCCGCTCGATGGCTCTTCTAACATTGATGTCAATGTTTCTGTTGGTACGATCTTTTCAATTTATCGCCGCGTATCACCTATCGGTACACCACCAACAGAAGAAGACTTTCTTCAACCCGGAAGCAAGCAAGTCGCCGCAGGTTATGTCATTTATGGTTCATCAACCATGCTGGTTTACACCACAGGTAATGGTGTAAATGGCTTTACTTATGATCCATCGATTGGCAGCTTCTGTTTATCCCATGAAAACATGATGATCCCAGAAAACGGTAAGATCTACTCGATCAACGAAGGAAACTACATCCGCTTCCCTCTTGGGGTGAAAAAGTACATCAAGTACTGCCAAGAAAATGAGCCTGAAGACGGTCGTCCTTACACTTCTCGTTACATTGGATCTTTAGTTGCTGACTTCCATCGTAACCTACTCAAAGGTGGCATCTATCTCTACCCAAGCACACAAAGCTACCCTCAAGGTAAATTACGTTTACTGTATGAATGTAACCCTATGGCCTTCTTGATTGAACAAGCTGGCGGTCTTGCCTCTGATGGGGTCAATCGTATTATGGATTTGAAACCAACCGAGCTGCACCAACGAGTGCCATTTTTTGTTGGTTCAAAGAACATGGTACAAAAAGTAGAAGCGTTTCTTGCAGAGCATCAAGACCAAGAGTAAACCGAGATCTTAGTTCAGCGCAGCAGCGGTTTACCTGCTGCGTTTTTGTCGCTAAAGTGAATCGACACCTTCAAACTATTTCCTCATTTCACTGAAAAGGAACATTCAAATGAGTCTGAAAAATATACCAGCAGGTCTATCGCTTCCTGAAGACATCTACGTTGTTATCGAGATCCCAGCCAATGCTGATCCAATCAAATATGAAGTAGATAAAGACACTGGTGCTGTATTTGTCGACCGTTTCATGTCAGCTCCAATGTTCTATCCATGTAACTACGGCTATGTGAACAATACACTCTCGCTCGACGGTGATCCGGTAGACGTACTGGTGCCGACCCCTTACCCATTAATGCCAGGTTCTGTGATTCGTTGCCGCCCCGTTGGCGTATTAAAAATGACCGATGAATCGGGTGAAGATGCGAAAGTGTTTGCGGTCCCACACACAAAAATCTCAAAAGAATACGACCATATTCAAAATGTCGGTGATATCCCAGAGCTGTTGAAAGCACAAATCACCCAGTTCTTTGAGCGCTATAAAGAGCTTGAAGCCGGGAAATGGGTGAAAGTCGATGGCTGGGCTGATGTTGAAGCTGCAAAAGCAGAGATTCTCGAGTCATACCAACGCGTTAAGTAGAAGAAGGAAGAGAGGTAGAGAAAGCGCCCCTCGCTCTAAAAATAAATACCCAAGTGACTCAAAGCACTTGGGTATTTTTATGAGGGTGTATGGATAGATTCGCTTAAACTCGCTGACACCAATCCCCTGAAGCAATCTCCTCATTAAGTGGCTCTGTCCCTTGATATAAATAGATCCAAGCCAAACCAAATGGCGTCACAATGGTTTCTCTACGATATTCCACAGGGACATCCTCGAGCTTATCCAACTCAGCTAAAGTTTGATTATCAATTAAATAAATCTCACCAGAAATGGACTTTTGCCCAGTGGACAAGGCAGGATATGGCCCTAAATCATACAACGCAAATTGTGCATCCGTTTCGTGGTGACCAAGACATTCTGCATGTTTCAAAAAGCGATGGTGGCACTCTCCTTGACGTAACGTGCCATAGACAAAGACCAAATGTTGCATAAGCTCTCCTTTATTCCTTTTCATCGCACTGCGCAAAGCAGATTTTCATGATGATAACTGATGATGGCTTGGCCACTGGCAGCCTCATCAGCCCTAGTTGAATTCGAATTGATACAAGAAGTCGACGGCACTGTCGACGCCCGATACCGCTTCAATATAAAGGTCTTTCAGTAAGCGATAACGCACTGTAAATTCGCCCAGCGAGTTAAAGATACCAACCCCATATTTCACTTGTAGACCAGGCAGAATATAACCACTTACCGTTACTTGAGAGTCATCTCCTGAGCCCGCAGTATCTAATTGTAGGTCTTCTACGCCAAACGCTTCTCCAATTTGCCCGACAACTTGACCACTTTGAGCCAAGCTCAAGCCAATAAGGGCGGTTGTCATCGCATTATCACCTGACTCAGCATCCAGTTTCTGACCACGCAATAGATAAGAGAGAGCATTGGCTTGCGACATCGCAGGTTGAGAAAAGACCTCTATTTTCGGATCACTGGCAGGCCCTGTAACATCGACCCCTGCGATCACATCATCTTGCGTGTTATTAGGATTTCGAATGGCCCTAATCGCAATGTACGGTTCATCTGCTGGGCCATTCATCAAGATTTTACCTTTCTCAATCTGCAAGTCTTGCCCAAATGAGCGATAAGAACCATCAATGATATTCACTTCACCAACGATAAACGGCCCTTTGTCTTTTTGGGTCACATTGAGCTTACCTTGTAAATTACCTTCGAGCCCAAAGGCTGAAAATTGGAAATCATCACCGATATTAATATCCACATCGGTGACCACCTTAAAGGGTAATTTTGCCCCATCATCAAGTGGACGAACATTCGCATTCAAGATAACCGTATCAGAGGAGACCTTGACCGCACTGGGAGGCAATTCATCAATAAATAAGCGCCCCCATGGTAAGTGTATTTTGCCGTCAATTTTAGCCAAATTGGGCTGAAGGTGAATCGTCATGTCCGGTTCAACCATGGCTTTACCCATTGGTGATAAATCCACTTTAAGCTCTTTAGCGAAGACATGTGCCGATGAGTGCCAATCATTCAGATCTTGCCAATCAGCAGCACCATCAACGATCAACTTTCCATCTGGAGTGAGAATATCGGCATTTAATTCAGCTTGATGCCCCTTAAAATCGAGCACCACTTGACCGGAATTTATATCGACTGGCGTCACTTCACCTTGAAGCTTGAGTTGGTTCAGTGTGACATGACCATTAACTTCAGGATGCATAATATCGCCAGATAAGGCCAAATCAGAGTCAAGACTGGCCTTCATCTCACTAAACTCGCCCAACAATGGTGACAAGAAATCTAAGCTAAACGTAGACAGCGATACTTGGCCATCAAGCGTTGCCTCATCGGTAGAGACATTATTAATCACCAGATCACCAGAAAGATCCCCGTTATCGGTAATATCCACCAACCACTGCGTCATTAACTTATCCTGTGCCAATTTGGCTTCAAGATTCATTTTATTCCAATTTAATGTAATGGGTTTATCCAGTGTTTGGACTGCCTTACCTTGTGGCAAAGTAATGATTGCGTTCAATTCAGGCTTAGTGTCGGGAGCCCATTTCGCGTTAATATCCGCAGCCAATTTGCCATACAGTTGCGTCTCTTTGGGTAAGAAATTGTCAACTTGGTCAAAGTCAAAATCACTGATGGCGAGAGACACCTCACCGGTTTTGCCTAGTGTCACATCTTGGGTCAAACATATTTTTGATTCCGCTTGTAACCAGCAATTGGCTTGCACATCAACCAACTGTTTATCAATATTTGCCGTTATTTGAGTCGGTTTTTGTAAAGCCCATGGCCCCTGAGGGGTGCTAAGCGCGAGACGTTGTATCGAGCCATCCCAAATCAGTTGTGGCTTTTGCTTCAAGCTACCCTCAATTTCCACATGACTGGCCAATTTCTCTGATGTCACGTTCCACACAAGCTGATGACTTTGCTCATTTCCAGATAAAGAAACATCAGTACGTTGGATGTGCTGACCACCATACAAGATATCTTTTACGACTAAATTCACATCTGCTTTAGGTTTCGGGTAAGGCGCCACACTCCCTGTCAGAGCAGCACTGGCAATATTTAATTGCTCCTGCCATTTAAGTTTTGTGAGTGATATATCCAGTTCTGCCTGTGGTTGCTTTACATTGCCACGCACCGCTATCGAGCCTGTTACACTACCAGCAAGATCAGGGACCGTTTTAGCAATATCAGGGAACTTAACCTCTAAATCCATCAAGATATCATTATCTACCTTGCCTGTTACCTGCAATAGATTCGGACCATGGGATAGCGTCAAGCCTTGAGTGTTCAGGTGAATATTTTCGGTTTTACCTGTTTTATCAGCAGCCTCTAATTGCCCTTTGATATTAAGAGGATAACCACGCAGAACCCCATCAATATCGAGCATGGGTAGACTCACTTGCCAACCACCTTGAGATGTTAAAGAGCCTGAAGTGTTCAACTGGCCATTTAAATTTCCTTCAATGTCTTGCCATTGCAGACCGGGTTGTATGTGTGCCAAGTTTAAATCAGCTTGCCAGTTTAGCGGAGCATGCCAATTGACCATAACGTCACCCGATAGCTCCCCACCTAAGGTCTTAATCACGATACTTTCTAAATCAATGTGCTCTAAGTTCCCTGCTCCTTTTACATTTACATCAACAGCAGGGAAATCTTTCCCTGAGGCTTCTCCTTGTAAAGAGAGGGTATAACCATTTAAAGACCCTTTTGCTACGACATTAGGCAGCGAGACCTGATAATCACTTTTGCCAACCAATGGCCATTGTGCTTTGACATTGTCCAAAGTGAGGTCAAAAGGAAGCTCTGCTTTCAATGGTTGAAGATGTGCTTGAATTTTCGCGCTGGCTAAATCACTCAATGATGCCTGCAAAGAGAGATCAGCAACACTTCCCGATGCCGATAACGCCAATTTCTGTCCCTTGGCATCCGCTTGCTTAATAAGCGCATCGATTTGTGCGGTGATGGGATAATCTGCGGATAGTGTCACTTGTGTACTGAGCTGCCCTTCCACTTCTGGCATCTTAAGTTCAAGCGTTTGTATATCAACTTTATCACCCGCCGCTTCAGCTTCGAGACCTAAATGATTAACCGTAACGGGAGTTTGCCCCTGCAACTGAAAATCATTGATATCTAAACGTTGCAATTTTATCTTAAGAGGCAGCCAAACCTCTGGCAAAACAATTGGCTCGCGAGTGTGTTCAGTGGCTTGAGTATTGGAGGCTGCCGCCTTGGTTTGGTTTGGCTTCAAGTCAGCAAGTGACACCTTGATCGTACTCATCGTGGTTGGCGCAATCGCCAAACGGTCTCCGTGCATCAACAATGCCGTTGAAAATTCTTGCCAGTAAAGCTTATTACCAAGAATATTCAAATTGATGTCGTTGAAGTTGACTTTATTGACCAAGATCGGCACTGGAGTACTGATTCTTCGAGTGGGTGGTTTTTCTTCTTTAACCGATTCCTGCTGAGGCAGTTCCGGCATTTGCAAATCTACCCCTTGTAAAGTCAATTCATCAATGCACAACCTAAAGTCGAGCAAGCATCGCGCATTTATTGCCAATGTAACACGCTCTGACTTGGCATCAATATGCAAGGTCTCATCAACAAAGGTAACTTTGTTAAGTGAAAAACGCCGGAATAGCGCACCTTGTGCTTGTTCAACCTTCAGTTGGGGTAACACTTTCTCTGTTCCCCACAAAACCAGTTGTAAGCCAGATTGGGTGAACAAACCCACACCAAGACAAACGCTCAGGATCAAGATCAAGCTTAACAAAGCGAAAGAAAACCATTTCATCCACTTAAACGATAGAGTCATCATAATTCAGGCCCTAGAGAGAAATGGATACGAAAGTCTGTCTTAGGTTCAGCATCTAAGCCCCAAGCAAAGTCTAAACTAACAGGACCAACTGGAGAGCCCCATCGAATGCCCACCCCGGTTCCTCTCATCCATTCTGGTGTTTCATTAAACGCGTCACCGATATCATAAAATACGGCCCCCCACCAGTTACCATACAATCGATATTGATACTCTAACGTGCTGGTAAGAAAGTACTTCGCACCAGTCAAAGCACCACTGGCATCCGTTGGAGAAATAGATTCATACCCATAACCTCGAATACTGTTATCACCACCAGCAAAAAAGCGCAGCGATGGCGATAGTTTATCTAATTCATGGGTTAAGTTAGCCCCCCCATCCAAACGGAATAAACCCCGGTTATTTTCGCCGATAGAGCGAATCCAAGAGGTTCGACCTAACAATCGCAACACTTGGGTTTCTGACAGCAATTTAGGATCGCCATATTCAATCCTCAGGCTTTGTTTATCTCCCCACATCGGCATATTACCGCCACGGGTTCGAGTACGAGAGAAAGAAACACCAGGTAAAACAAATTGAACACCGTCGTCTTGTAAACCCTGTGAAAAGTTTTCATACAAGTGACGGACATATAACGTTTTATGCCAACCATTATCACTTAACCAGTGACGTTCTAAAGAGAAAGTCGACTCCAAGCTTTCAGTATCGCTCTTATCCAAATGACGTAAACCTAACTGAGTCTGATAATACTCATGCTGAACATCCTCTAATGGTATTTTATAGCCAGCAGTAATGGTCTGTTCAGGTTTAGACAAAGCCAATGCGGTATTAAAGCTATGACCACGACCACTCACCCAAGGTTTCTTCCACTTTAAAGTTCCACGAACGCCAATATTCGTTGAATAACCCAGACCTGTTTCTAGCTGATTTTTGGCTGCTGGAGCAAGTGATACCTTAACGGGCAAATCTCGGCCATCGTCAAGTTTAGTCAAATCCGGTTCAACAAATACAGATGAAAACCAATCGGTGTTGGATAAGTTTTGGTTGTATTGACCAATTTCAGACACTAAATACGGCTGTCCGGTTTTAAAAGGGCTAAGCGATTCCACTCTATCTTGCCAAATTTGACTACCAGATATATCTAAAGGGCCAAAATGATAACGGATACCGCTGTCATAATGTAAACGTACATTGGCTTCATTTAATTCAGGAATAACTTCTAATCGGCTAAGGGTAAAGTCCCCATTAAAGTATCCCCGCTGTAAAGCCAAATTACGAATACCAGATTTCAAGCTATCGTAATCACCTTGATTAAGCACTTTGCCAATTTTTAAGGGGGAGCGCTTAATCAAGTCAATGAAAGCGTCATCCTCTTTCGCTTCGCCCTTCAAATCAACATCCATGACTTTGACCCGAACTGGGTCGCCAGGCGTCACCCGCACAACCAGATCAGAATTATGTTTAGAGAATAATCCATAGGCAATTTTGGGGTGGTAATAGCCGAGTGCGTTAAGAGCTTCGGTAATACTTTGTTCGACTCGAGATCGAAAGCGCAACGTGTTGACGTAGTCTTTCTTGGGAATGGAAGACAGGTAAGCATCAACATTATCTTTTAACTCGCCGTCTATCCCTTTAATCTTAAGAGAAATAGTGGCATGTGCACTATGAGAAAAAACAAGCAGGCTAGCAATTATTAAGAAAGCTTTTTTTATCATGCTTTTGAGCTGAATGGATGAATAAACGTAAACAATCATAGCGCCAATTCAATGCTAAGTCTGTAATAGTACAGGTTTTATCGAAATTTATACCACTTAAGTATAAAATTCGAACAAGATATTGATTGTATAACCGCGTATATATACCCAAGTAACCTCAAGATACTGTGTTCAGCGAGATGACCTCACTCTGAATTCAGCGCCTAGGGACCTTGGGATAAGAACATACGACAAAGGATGACCCTATGTTGAATAAGCAGACCACGATTAGTGTAGAAGATGCTCTACCAGGTAGAAGTACGCCGATAAAGATCGAACCCATTCACTTTGTTAACCACTCAGATCTCTTTGCTCCACTCACAGAAAATCAGCAGGTCGTTTTATTAGGCATGGGCTGCTTTTGGGGTGCTGAACGCTTGTTTTGGCAACAACCAGGCATTGTATCGACCTCTGTAGGCTACTCCGGAGGTTACACACCGAATCCGACTTATCAAGAAGTGTGTTCAGGTCAAACCGGTCATACCGAAGTAGTACGAGTCGTTTTTGATCAGAACATTACCAACTTAGAAACAATATTGAGCCTGTTTTGGGAGAAACACAATCCAACGCAGGGCATGCGCCAAGGTAACGATTTAGGCACTCAATACCGTTCTGCGATTTACACCTATTCAGATCAACAGCAAGCCATTGCCCAGCACTCTAAGCAAGCTTATCAGCACGCCTTAAATCAAGAGCAACTGGTTGAAATAACCACCGAAATTTACCCTGCAGGTCCTTACTACTTCGCCGAAACATACCACCAACAATATTTAGCAAAAAACCCAAATGGCTACTGTGGTTTAAATGGAACTGGCGTTTGCTTTCCTATGACGGATTAGGGCAACTCTTATCAACATTAAACGCTTAAATACCCAAGCTATGATAGGCTTGGGTATATGTAGACGAGTTATACTGGCAGTAATAAAATAGCACGATTTACTTCACGAAATACCGAGAGTAACTGAGGGTCTTTTACATTCGGAAGTAGAACCTTTCCGTTATCAAACTCAAATTCACCGATACCAGCAATCAAAAATCGGCCTTTAAATAAGGTTTTAACAAAACGAGCTACTTGGCGGGGGCGATAAATAGAAAATACACGAAACATGACGACCTCGAAATCCTTGTCAAAAGCGATTGCTAGTCCATAGCAACCTTCGCACACAATTTGCGACGGAGATCATTCTAACAGACTATCACCACAAACAAAATAAACAGAACATCATTCTCAAAAAGAAAATTTAAGACCCTTTCTATACCCAAATGATTACAAGATTCTTGATTCAGAGCGATATTCTTGCCGAAATACTTCTGTGAACAACAGCATATTTTGAGAGCTTTTGAATCAGCCAAGTCCGTTAAAGTAGCTCCTTGGCCCCCTGAGCAAGTATACTAATAGATTAACTACGGATATGGATGTAAATAGCATGAAAGCAAGAATTCTTCTTCCTCTTTTCTTCACCTTAGCCCCAAACCTAGTTCAAGCCCACAACCTTAAATTGGGCCAACCAGTACCTGAAGCAAATGTGGATGCTTATGGTGAAATCGTGATGCAAGGCAAAGGCGTCGCTTACCAACCATGGAAAACCCAAAATATGCTCGGCAAGGTTCGAGTTATTCAGGCTATCGCAGGTCGCAGCAGCGCTAAAGAAATGAACGCCCCTCTAATGACCGCGATCACGGCCTCTAAATTCCCTGAAAAAGCTTATCAAACCACCACCATCATCAACCAAGATGATGCAATTTGGGGAACGGGGTCGTTTGTTAAGTCATCGGCACAAGACAGTAAAATAGAATTCCCATGGTCTTCTATGGTGTTGGATGAAAACGGCATCGTGGCAAATAAATGGGCCTTAAAAGAAGAAAGTTCCGCCATTATCGTCCAAGACAAACAAGGTAATACTTTATTTATCAAAGAAGGCGCGTTGACTCCTGAAGAGGTGACCCAAGTACTCGCCCTTATCAAGGAAAACATTTAAGACTCGTGTCTAATTATCTAGCTTTTGCACTCACGGTGACTCATTGTCACTTGGCACAGTGGCAAGATAATTAGACTGAGCATGGGTTTAATTACACCTGTAAATGTATTTCCATCGCAGTAATATACCCAAGTAACCTCAAGATGCTGCGTTCAGCGAGATGACCTTAGCTCTCAGGCGCGGCAACGATTCGAAGATATAGTGGCTCTACATTGAGAATCGTTAACAAAGTCTGAGAGTTAAGGTCACTCGCCCTTTGGGAGCGTGTCACTGAGCCGAATTCTTGCGTCAGACAACCGTTCTTCTTACAAAAATAAGAAATAGAATACTATTCCGCTTCGCTGTCTTCCTTGAATTCAACTCAGTGACCTCGCTCTGAATCAAGCATCTTGAGGTCACTTGGGTATAAATGAATGTTATTTAAAACAGATTCAGTGAATTAACTGGCAAACTATTCATATACGAGTCAGAATAAATGTTATATTATAACACTTATTCTGGCTCGGGCATGATCATGCATTCTCATTGTAAAGCATATCAAAATCACTGGCATCGCAAGGTCGCTCTGTTTATTAGCGCGCTTATGCTTGTCTGGAGCTTTGCAACTATCGCTCACCAACTTGATGTCACCCCCGAACACCACACTGACCATCATTGCCAATTATTTTCTGGCCTTCAGCACGGTGCATTAAAATCTTTACCGATACTGACCCCACCCAGCTTTCATCGTTCCTACTTTGTTGACAGCCAACAAAAAAGGCAACAGGTTACCTCACTTCTTCCTTCTGCTCGCGATCCACCTTTAATGCTTAATATTTAACAATGTCTGTCTATTTGCTACCTAAATGCCCTAAAAAGGCTTGGGTGAATAAACTTAGATATATAAATAAGTAAGAAAACTGCAATAGACTTAAACTAAATTTAGAAATATTAATAACTTTTAAGCCAAATTAAAGGAATAACACTATGCCATCAAAACATATTCTTGCACTGACCATCGGTTTATCTTTCAGCGCAGCAGCCGTTCATGCAGAAGAGTATCGCCAGCATGAAGCCCATGTTCATGGTCATGCCGAATTCAACATCGCTCAAGATGGCCATGATCTTCTGATTGAAGTGAAATCACCGGGTGCGGATATCGTCGGTTTTGAGCACGCCCCACAGGATGCACAGCAAGAAAAAGCACTCACGCTTGCAGTGAACAAACTCAAAGATGCGACTTCTCTTTTCACCATTAACCCGCAAGCAGATTGTACTCTCGAAGAGGCACGTGTTTCTCATACATTGAATAAGCATCATGAGGAACATAACGATGCCGATCATGAAGAACATCATGATGAAGGTCATGAGAACCACGATCATGAAGAACATCATGATAAAGGTCATGAAGGCCACGACCATGAAGAACATCACGATCACAAACATGGCGGCCATGGTGAATTTTCTGCACAATACCAGTTCCACTGTGAGAACATCACTCAACTCGACTCTATCGATACCTCTTGGTTTACCCAGTTTGTTACCACAAAGGCAATCAACGCCAATGTATTTACCGATAACATTCAGGCTTCAACAGAGCTTGATAAAACCAAAACTCGTATCAAGCTAAAATAATCACCCGTGTCACAATCAATGGCCTTTAAACAGACACTAAAGCCACTTTGTATCATGACTGCAATGAGAATAGTGTGTAGTGAAAATATTATGTAATAAGAATATTGCGTGATTAAAGTATTTTGAAGGCCTTGATTAAAACAAAATGAGGGAGTAAGTAACTACTTACCCCTCATTGCAACTTTGGTAACCAACATGACTGAAACCACGTCAAACGTTGTTGAGCTCAATAACGCTAAGTTTGTCTGGCCCGGCTCAGCAAACGCCACCATTGATATTAAACAATTAAACATTGCTCATGGCGAACATGTGTTTATTAAAGGTCCAAGTGGCTGCGGTAAATCAACCTTACTTGCCTTACTTACGGGCATCAATGTGCTTTCTTCAGGAAACTTATCGGTCTTAGGTACCGATCTTGCCCAGTTGCGCTCAAGCCAACGCGATAAATTCCGCGCTGATCATATTGGCTATATTTTCCAACAATTTAACTTATTGCCTTACTTAACGGTCGTGGAAAATGTTCTTATTCCTTGCCAGTTCAGTGAGGTCCGTCTTCGTAGAGGCGCACCTAACGCTTCTCTTCATGCAATGAAAGAGCAGGCCATCGCACTCCTGACCCGTTTACGCCTGCCCGAAGAATTACATCATCGACGGGTATCCGAACTCAGTATTGGTCAGCAACAACGTGTCGCCGCAGCTCGCGCACTGATAGGTAACCCAGGGCTGGTTATTGCCGACGAACCCACTTCTGCCTTGGATCATGACAATCGCAAAGCCTTTATCGAATTGCTCATGGAACAAACCAGCCACGCTAACGCCACACTCATTTTCGTTAGCCATGACCCGACGCTAGAGCCTTTATTCGACAAAGTCATTAGCTTACCTGAAATCAATCAAGCTCAGCACATGGGGGAAAGATCATGAAAACCATCGCAATACTCGCTTGGAAGAGCTTGATGAATCGTAAAGCGACGGCGCTATTGACTGTTTTGACGGTTTCTATTTCCGTTGTTCTTTTACTGGGTGTAGAACGAATTCGAACTGAGGCAAAAGACAGTTTCGCTAATACCATTTCTGGAACAGACTTAATTATTGGTGGCCGTTCAGGACAAGTTAACCTGTTGCTCTATTCCGTATTTCGCATTGGTAACGCAACCAATAACATTGACTGGAAAAGTTACCAAGAATTTGCCAATCACCGAGCTGTAGATTGGGCTATCCCGATTTCACTCGGTGATTCCCATAAAGGGTTCCGAGTGATGGGCACCAACCACAGCTACTTTGAGCATTATAAATATGGAAGTAAGCAATCACTTACTTTCTCTCAAGGTAAAGAGTTCAATGGGTTATTTGAAACCGTCCTAGGCGCGGACGTAGCAAAACAACTTGGCTACAAAATTGGTAGCGAGATCATCATTGCTCATGGCATCAGCGACGTTGGTTTTAGCAGACATGATAACTTACCTTTCAAAGTTGTCGGTATTCTGGCGCCAACGGGCACGCCGGTTGATAAGACCGTCCATGTTTCCTTAGAAGCCATTGAAGCAATACACGTGGGATGGGAAAGTGGCGCTCGCTTGGGGCCAACTCCAGATGCAGAGACGTTAAAAACAAAAGCGCTACAACCAGAACAAATTACCGCCATGCTTGTCGGTTTGAAGTCGAGAATTCAAACCTTTACACTACAACGACAAATTAACACCTATACCCAAGAACCACTCAGCGCTATTATGCCGGGTGTCGCACTACAAGAATTATGGGGTATGATGTCCGTGGCGGAGCAAGCCTTAATGGCAGTGTCTGGCTTTGTTGTCATTGCAGGCCTATTGGGTATGCTCAGTAGCCTTCTGACCAGCTTACAAGAACGCAGACGCGAAATGGCGATTCTTAGAGCAATGGGGGCTAGGCCAAAACACATTTTCTCGTTATTAATTAGTGAAGCCAGTCTACTGACTTTCGCGGGTATTATAACAGGTGTGATCGGCCTCTATCTGGTGCTCGCTTTTATACAGCCTCTCATTCAGCAGCATTATGGTATCCATATAACGTTAACGCCTCTGTCGAGTTATGAATGGATACTGATTGGTTTAGTCCAGTGCGCAGGTATTTTTATTGGCTTTATCCCAGCATTTCGTGCTTATCAACAATCACTCAGCGATGGAATGACCATAAGGATTTAATAGATTATGTGGAAAAATATTTTGATAAATGGCGTCTTGCTGATGTCATTAACGACAACAGGTATCGCTGCTGCAGCTTCAACCAGTGAAGTAAATAAAAACAGTGATGCTAAAAAAACAGTACAGACAGAAAGTAAAGTACAAGTCTTGGAGTGGATCGATCTCATTCCTGAAGCAGAACGAAAAATGTTTGATGCCGGGGGCATGCCCGTTGCCGATCATAGCGGAGGTCAGGCTCAACAAAGCACTATCGGTCAGGTACGTAAAGATCTTAATGGCAAAACCGTGAAAATACCCGGCTTTGTCATACCACTAGAGGGCGATGCGAATTCGGTTACCGAGTTTCTTCTTGTTCCTTATTTTGGAGCATGTATTCACGTGCCACCACCGCCACCAAACCAAATTATCTATGTGAAGTTCCCTCAAGGAGCACCAGTACAAGACTTATGGGATGTCATTTATGTTATCGGTACATTGAAAACTCAAACGATGAACCATGAAATTGCTGAAACAGGTTATGTTCTTGAAGGCTCCAAGATAGAGCCCTACGATGATATGTAATTTGTTCCACGACATCGAAAAAAGCGCTTTTGTGGCGCTTTTTTTTATACCCAAGTAACCTCAAGATACCGAGCACAACGAGAAGACCTCTGCTCTAAAGCACAATCGCTCTCAAGCACAATAATGCTTCAAAGACACTTGTTGTCGTTCTACACTGTCTTTATTCAATAATTACACAATAGCCAGTCAATAATTAGACAATATAACGCGATAAATACGCTAACGACCCAACATAAACCGTGAAGACAAACACAAGCGATAGATATTTTTTTAGTTTCCCTGCATCTAAATATTTCATCATCCCTCCAACTAACGATAACAATTTTAACAACTTGTTATCATCTTGGGTAGTGTTTATTTTGTAAAAATAATGGTGAAATTGTGGTCGCCCAAGTCGGAAAGGTGTAGATTGACAATCAGCACTTGTAAGCACTCGCAGGAGAACCCATGACGGAGCCTACTCAACCGCCAGTTGTCATTTCAAAGGAAACAGCGGGCAATAACGATAAAAAGTCCGGTTATATCAAAGACAGCGCTGGTCGAGTGAAAAATATCGCTCAAGCGCATGGCCTTGACGCCCTAATGCACTCTGAGCCTCCTGCCAAAAACGCTCAAGAAAGAGCTCAATTGAGAGAGCAACGCCGCCAAGAGCAGCGACAAAAAAACTTAGAGCAGATCTTAAAGCTGGCACACAGTGCATGCCGAGATGAAACCGCAGGTGATCCAGACCCTGATTGGCTCACGCGCTTTTTCGATCTCGCACAAGATATCCAAAATGTCGCCATGCAAAAACTGTGGGCACAAGTCATGAAGTTGGAGGTCATCAATCCAGGTTCAACGTCACTAAAAGCCTTAAAAGTTCTCAAAGATATGTCGCCTAAAGAAGCACAGACTCTACAAAGAGCCGCGGCACTAGCTTGCAGTTTTGGCGGCGATACCAGCAAAAAGCTATTAACTGGCTATAAATCTCATAATGGCCTGTTCAGTTTTGGCAAACGCGACTCCAATTACCATCTCAATATGGGTAACTTTCAATTGCCCTTTTCAAGTCTATTAGTGTTAATAGAGCTTGGATTACTTCACCGTACTGAGTTGGAATCAGGAGAGATTGACATTGACTCCCCTCTGCTGCTCAACTATCAGGGGAAAAATCTCTCCCTGCAGGTACATAGTAAAGGAGTTCGTCTGCTGTACTATCGCTTCACACCGACGGGGAACGAGTTATGTCGATTACTTGGTAATAAACCCAACAGCCAGTTCTACGATCAAATGATCGCCCTGTTAAATCACAAGTTTAGCGTGCAAAGTGATGTAAAAAGCACGGTGGACTATACCGTCTAATATCACCATTACATGCGATGATACCCAAGTAACCTCAGGGTACTTGGATAGACACTCTATCACTCAAACTACGAGGGATACCTGTTCATTTAGCCCTAACGAATAATGCCTCGCTGCTGCATGGTTTCGATACACAGCTCAACAAGCTCAGCCACACTTTTCTCACCAGCAGGCAAATCGATCTCGGGAGTGAGTGGGGCCTGATATTCTGAGTCAACCCCTGTGAAGTGGCGGATCTCGCCTGCTCGTGCTTTTTTGTATAGCCCTTTAGGATCTCTTTTTTCGCACACTTCTAAAGAAGCATTAACGTAGACCTCAATAAATTCATTTTCTGGCAGTAAATCACGAACTAACTGACGTTCTTCACGATGTGGTGAGATAAAAGCAGACAAGACAATCAAACCCGCATCTGCCATCAACTTGGCTAATTCACCAATACGACGAATATTCTCACGGCGATCCTGTTCTGAAAAGCCGAGATCACGACACAGCCCATGACGAACATTATCCCCATCCAGCAAATAAGTATGATAACCCAACTGTGCTAAGCGTGTTTCTAATGCCCCAGCTACTGTCGATTTTCCAGCACCAGACAGCCCGGTAAACCACAGCACGGCCGGTTTTTGCTGCTTTAAATTGGCACGAGCCTGCTTATCAATAGCGTGCTGATGCCAAACAATATTTTGATCTTTTAACGGGGTATCGACTGTCATAGTAACCTTCTGAATATTTTTAAAATTAAAAGGGGAAGAAGACCGGAATCAACGTAAGTACAAGAACAGAATAAACAATCGAGATCGGAACCCCGACTCTCACATAGTCACTCAATGTGTAGTTACCTACGCTATAAACCAACAAGTTGGTTTGGTAGCCATAGGGTGAAATAAAGCTGGCACTGGCCCCAAATAACACCGCCATAATAAACGGCATAGGATCAACGCCATAGCCTACTGCCATACTGTAGCCAATCGGGAAAGATAACGCTGCAGCAGCATTATTGGTGACAAGTTCGGTTAATACCAACGTCATGATGTAAGTGGCCACTAACGCTCCAAACACCCCCCAGCCATTAAAAGCTTGCATGAACACTTCGCCCATACGAACGGAGAGCCCTGACGATATCATTAATTGAGCAATCGACAGCGCACAGCCAACGATCACCACAATATCGATGGGAAAGCGACGCCGCAGCTCAGACATTTGAATCACACCAAAGGCCAGTAAAGTGAGCAAATAAGCAGCCAAACCTTTGAGTATTGGCACCCACTCCAGCAACGCTCCAGCAATCACAGCGGCAAAGCCAGCCAATACAAAAGCAGACTTATTACGATCTAAGCGCGCACTAGAATCCAAATCATTTATAACAACAAACTCTTTACGATGCGCTTTACGCTCAGTTTCAAAACGTTTTCCTGGCACTAAAACTAATGTATCACCGGGGGCAAGATGAATATTTCCCAATCCACCTTCCAAACGTTCATGACCTCGACGAATGGCGACAACCACCGCGTCAAAGCGATCACGAAAGCGACTTTGTTTCAGAGTCTGATGACAAAAAGTGGCAGAAGAACTCACGACCACTTCCATAAAATTTTGACCATTGAGGTGTTGCTGACCAAATAAGGTTAAACCCGGAATTTCCTGTAAGGTCGCAACACTTTCAACATCACCACAAAACAATAATCGATCGCGTGCTTCAAGAACAAAGTCAGGCCCAACCGATGGCACCGTCACGCCATCACGAATCACTTCCGCTAAAAATAACTTTCGTAAGGCTCGCAAATTATTTTCGCTAATCGTATGACCAACCAAAGGAGAACCTGATTCTACGCGCGATTCTAAAAAGTACGGTAACTCCTCCTGGTTTTGCTCGTCATAACTGGGTAACAAGTAGCTCAGCGGGATCAAAATTAGTAATCCACCGAAAAGCACCACCAAACCTATCAAGGTCGGAGTGAAAAAGCTCAAGCTTGGCAAGCCGACATCTTCAACAAAGCTATTGATGATCAAATTGGTTGAGGTACCGATCAACGTCAGCGTACCACCCAAAATTGCGGCATAAGAAAGAGGAATTAACAACTTAGAAGGCGCATGCTGCTGATTACGTTTTATCGCACCAATTAAAGACACCACAACCGCGGTGTTATTCGTAAAAGAGGAAAGCAATGCTGTTGAGAGACCCAGTTTAGCGATCACACTGCCTAAACGTCCTTGAGAAATACAGCGACTCACCCAACTGATTAACAAGGTCTTTTCAAGCGCACAAGAAACCAAGATCAGCAGCACCAAAGTCAATAAAGAAGCATTGGTGAAATTCGCTGCGACCGTTTGAAGCTCAATACCACCGAGCATAAAGGCAATAAAAGCAGCACCTGCAAATACATAACTGGGCTTTAGCTTTGTCATGATCAAACAAGTAATAATGCCCAGCAAGATCGCAAATACCATCACTTGTTCCCACATAATATTTCCTTAGCAATAGCCCAATGCGAGGGACACAACAATTTGAACCAAGCGATACAACCACCTGATGAAAGCTTTGCCAGATCAGGTCAGTTGGTCAGTACAAAGAACTATCCGTCACAAAGAACGATCAGTCACAAAAAGCCATCAGTCAGTGAAAAAGAACACCAGAGGCTCAACCAAAATCGATATGAGCACTCTGGGTTCTTGGGGGAGCGGCTCACTGACACATGAAACTGATTTATGAATGCTGCAACATTTGGCTGAGGTCCTTTGCTTCCCAGTGAGGAAAGTGTTTCCTAACCAGTGCATTAAGCTCAAGCTCAAAAGCTGAAATATCCGCTAAACTGCGTTCAATCGTGGCGAGACTGCTTTTCACCATCCCAGCGCCCACTGTCACGTTGGTTAAACGGTCAATAATAATAAAACCGCCAGTATCGACACAGTCTTGATAACGGTCGAGTGCTACTGCTTCCGTTAACGACCATTCACATAAACCAATTCCATTGAGTGGTAATTCAGATGTGCTGTAAGTCGATAAGTTATTGATATTGTATTGATGATGAATCGATTCTAAGCGTCCAACCGTCTTCTTCCCTGCAATTTTGATGTCATAATCTCGGCCTGAATGCAAAGGCTGCTCTGTCATCCATACAACATCAGCCAACAAATGGTTAGTCGATTCTACTTGAGCATTTTCTAGAACAATCAAGTCACCACGACTGATATCAATTTCATCGTTTAAAGTCAGAGTGACGGCAAGACCTGCCTGTGCTTCTTGCACATCACCATCAAAAGTGACGATACGTGCAACTGTTGAAGTTTTACCAGAAGGTAAAGCCTTAATCGCATCTCCAACTTTTATCGAGCCCGAGGAAATCGTGCCAGCAAAACCTCTAAAATCAAGGTTCGGTCGGTTGACATACTGCACAGGAAAACGAAACTCTCCTTCGCCTTTCTCTTGATCAACATCGACATTTTCAAGCAACTCCAATAAAGATGGGCCTTCAAACCAACTCAATTGGGTGCCTTTATCCACCACGTTGTCGCCCTCTAAGGCAGAGATAGGAATGATCTGAATATTCGTATTTCCGGTTAAGTTCTCAGAAAACTGCAGGTATTCATCACGAATCTCTTCAAAGCGCTGTTGAGAATAGTCAACGAGATCCATTTTATTGATCGCGACAATAAAATGTTTCAAGCCAAGTAAATTAGAAATAAACGAGTGACGACGAGTTTGATCTAATACGCCTTTACGCGCATCAATCAAAATCACCGCAAGATCACACGTTGAGGCTCCAGTCGCCATATTTCGAGTATATTGTTCATGTCCTGGTGTATCGGCAATAATGAACTTACGTTTTTGGGTTGAAAAATAACGATAAGCCACATCGATGGTAATGCCTTGTTCACGCTCTGCTTGTAGACCATCGACCAGCAATGCCAAATCAGGTTTCTCGCCAGTCGTGCCGACCCGTTGACTATCAGAATGAACGGCCGCTAATTGATCTTCATAAATTTGTTTAGAATCGTGGAGCAAACGGCCAATTAGCGTACTTTTCCCGTCATCTACCGAACCACAAGTCAGGAATCTAAGTAACGACTTGTACTGATGTTGTGTTAAATAGCCTTCAATACCAAGCTCGGCTAATTGAGCTTCAACTGCACTGTTCATTCTCTTCCCTTTGATCCTTTAGAAATAACCTTGACGCTTTTTCAGCTCCATCGATCCTGATTGATCATGATCGATCGCACGCCCCTGTCGCTCACTGGAGGTCGCCACCAGCATTTCTTCAATGATGCCAGTTAATGTATTCGCTTCTGATTCAATCGCTCCCGTTAATGGGTAGCAACCTAGGGTACGAAAACGAACACTTTTCTCTTCAATCACTTCTCCTGGTTCTAGCTCCATACGATCATCGTCAACCATGATGAGCATCCCATCACGTTCAACAACTGGACGTTTGTCAGCCAAATACAAAGGGACGATTTCAATATTTTCCAGATAGATGTATTGCCAAATATCTAACTCAGTCCAGTTCGATAGAGGGAAGACTCGAATGCTTTCACCTTTATTCACCTGGCCGTTGTACGTCTTCCACAACTCCGGACGCTGGCTCTTAGGATCCCACGTATGGTTTTTATCGCGGAATGAATAGACTCGTTCTTTAGCACGGGATTTTTCTTCATCACGTCGAGCGCCACCAAAAGCTGCGTCGAATCCGTACTTGTTCAGAGCTTGCTTTAAGCCCTGAGTTTTCATAATGTCAGTGTGCTTCGAAGAGCCGTGAACAAATGGGCTGCATCCCATGGCAAGCCCCTCTGGGTTCTTATGAACCAACAACTCAAAACCGTACTTCTCGGCAGTACGATCACGAAACTCAATCATCTCGCGAAATTTCCAATCGGTATCGACATGTAATAGAGGAAACGGAATTTTACCGGGATAAAAAGCTTTACGTGCCAGATGGAGCATGACTGAAGAGTCTTTGCCAATCGAATACATCATGACAGGATTATCAAACTCAGCCGCAACCTCACGGATGATATGGATACTCTCCGCCTCCAGTTGTTTCAAGTGAGTTAAACGTTGTTGGTCCATGTGTTACCTTTCCTTTTGAGCTTTTAAAATCGAGTGCTGATTTATATTGCGTGCTTATATTGCTTGGGCCATCGCACTAGGTTCTTCAGCCGTTTGTGGTGAGAACCAATCCAATTTCTGATGCAACGTGACGACTTCACCCACCACAATTAATGATGGTGACTGAGCATGTTTAGACAGTTCAGCAAGTTGGTTGAGTTGCCCAGTAAAGACTTGTTGTTGATCCTGAGTACCACGTTCAATAATGGCGACAGGCGTCGAAGTAGAACGACCAAATTTAATTAATTGATCTTGGATATAATGGGATTTCATCAGCCCCATGTAGATCACCAGAGTTTGATTACCACGGGCCAAGGTCGACCAATCCATGTCGTCACTGTCTTCTTTCAGGTGGCCTGTCACAAACAGCGCTGACTGAGCATAATCACGATGGGTTAAAGGAATGCCAGCATAGGCTGTGGCCCCTGCGGCGGCAGTAATGCCTGGCACCACTTGAAAACGGATGCCAGCTTGTGCCAAGACCTCCAGCTCTTCACCTCCGCGTCCAAACACAAATGGATCGCCCCCTTTTATTCTCACCACTTTGTACCCTTGCTGAGCGAATTCAACTAACAGCTGATTGGTCTTCTCTTGTGGCACGCTATGATGCCCTGCTTTTTTGCCCACACAGACTAAAATAGCGTCACTCGGGGCAAGAGCCATGATCTCTTCCGATACCAAATAATCATAAAGAATCACGTCAGCTTGCTGTAAGCAATTCAATGCTTTAATCGTTAATAGCTCGGCATCGCCAGGCCCTGCGCCAACTAAGGCCACTTCCCCCGCTTGCAAGGGGTGCTTACCAAAACGAGAACGCTCAGCAAAAGGCTGATGAGCCACGAGGCGAGGCTTCTTCGCAGAAAAAGGGGTCACTGAATTATTCGCTGTCATGCTCTTGCCTATCATCCATTGATATCGTTATGGATCTCATTATGACGTCAGCGGCATATTACCTGAAATTCTAAAATTTCATTTTTTATGCCAAAAACTGCTAAGGCATGCTGTTGCTTAAATCAGCAGGGTGGTTAAAAAATATGTCATCGTCACAATACGCATTAATTGTCATAAAACTCATTAAGTAACTCGACTATACTCACATTTTTCTGTGTGGCTTAGATGGCTTTACAAGCTTCTTTGATACATTACGCATTTGCACTTTTATCCCATTAACTTGGAGTTACTCATGAAAATGGCCGTTAATCCAATCTCCGTCGCAGTTCTCGGTGGTATGTTCGCTCTAGCCAACCCAGCTATGGCAGATACCATTAAGCTACGTATCATTGAAACCACTGATATTCATACCAATGTGATGGATTATGATTACTACAAAGACCAACCTTCTCAGCAAATTGGCCTAAGCCGTGCGGCAAGCTTGGTTAAGCAAGCCAGAGCAGAAGCAGAGAACAGTGTCTTAGTCGATAATGGTGATTTACTTCAAGGCAGCCCAATGGGCGATTACATGGCAGCGAAAGGAATCAAAATGGGGGAAACGCACCCTGTTTATAAAGCCATGAACCAATTAGGCTACGATGTAGGTAACATCGGTAACCACGAATTCAACTATGGCCTAGATTTCCTCAAAAACTCGACAGCGGGTGCTAACTTCCCTTACATCAATGCTAACGTCTTTGATCAAAAAACGGGTGAACACTACTTCAAGCCTTACCTGATCAAAGCACACACATTCAAAGATACCGATGGTCAAGAACATCAAATCAAGGTCGGATACATCGGTTTTGTTCCACCTCAAATTATGGTGTGGGATAAAAAGAACCTAGAAGGCAATGTGTTTGCTAAAGACATCAAAGCCACAGCAGAAAAGCTTGTCCCACAAATGAAAAAAGAAGGGGCAGATGTCATTATTGCTATCCCTCACTCAGGCCTGTCTACCGATCCTTACAAACTAGGGGCTGAAAACTCGGTTTACTACCTCACAGATGTTAAAGGGATTGATGCCATCGCATTTGGCCATTCTCACGCTGTTTTTCCAGGTAAAGGCTTTGATAACCTACAAGGCGTAGATAATAAAAAAGGCGTAATTAATGGCGTCACTGCCGTCATGCCTGGACGCTGGGGAAGCCACGTTGGCGTAATGGATTTGATGCTTAAGCAGAAAGAGGGCAAGTGGCAAGTGGTTGATGGCCAATCTGAAGCGCGTCCTATCTTTGACAAGGCTCATAAAAAAGCGCTCGCGAAAGCCGATCAAGGCATTGTTGATGCGTTAAAAGACGATCACAAAGGCACACGTGACTTTGTTAACCAGCCGATTGGTAAAGCAAATGATGTTATGTACAGCTTCCTTGCATTGGTACAAGATGATCCTACGGTTCAAATTGTGAACCTTGCGCAAAAAGATTATGTAGAGCGCTTTATTCAAGGTGATCCAAACCTAGCCGACATTCCTGTTCTCAGTGCCGCAGCCCCGTTCAAAGCCGGTGGCCGTAAAAACGACCCTAATAATTTCACTGAAGTTGAATCCGGTCAGTTAACGTTCCGTAATGCTGCTGACCTTTATTTGTATCCAAACACGCTTGTTGCACTAAAAGTGACAGGAAAAGAAGTCAAAGAGTGGCTAGAATGCAGCGCAGGACAGTTTAAGCAAATTGATACTAACACCACGAAACCGCAATCCTTGATCGATTGGGATAACTTCCGTACCTACAACTTCGATGTGATTGATGGCGTTAACTATCAAATCGATGTGACTCAAGCGCCTAAATACGATGCCTCATGTAAAGTCATTAATCCGACTTCTCAACGTATTGTCGATCTGACCTTCAATGGTAAACCGGTTGATGCGAAGCAAGACTTTATCATTGCTACCAACAACTACCGAGCATACAGCAATGCCTTCCCTGGTACTGGCGCTGACTTCATTGCTTTTGATTCTCCAGATGAAAACCGTTCTATCTTAGCGGCTTACATCTCACGAATCAGTAAAGAGAAAGGTGAAGTAACACCAAGTGCAGATAACAACTGGTCGTTTGCACCGATACAATCCGATAAGAAATTGGATATTCGCTTTGAAACATCACCCGGTGATAAAGCAGCACAGTTCATCAAAGATAAAGGCCAATACCCGATGACACGCTTAGCAGACGATGAAGTCGGCTTTGCCGTTTATCAAATTGACCTAAGCAAAAAATAACCGATTAAGTTATATTAATGACTTATTAACGCGGCTCAATTGAGCCGCTTTTTTTCACCCGTTTTGCGATTAGGTTTACCTATGCCCCACGACCTCTCCAGCGATTTAATTCAGTTCGGCTTTGTTGCTGACGAAACTCGGCAGCTCATAGAACACGGCCAACAACTTGAATTACCAACGCGCCATATTTTGCATCATCAAGGTGAAGTCAGCTCGCACATCTACTTTGTGCTGGAGGGCTTATGTCATGCCAGTTATCTGACAGATAAAGGTAAGGAGTTCAGTAAAGAGTTTTACTGGGAGCAAGATTGGATAATCGGTTTTGAGAGCGTGATTAAAGAGCAACCATCGCCCTATGTTTTAGAAACACTGACCCCTTGCCATTTGTTTTGTTTGCCGATTGAAGTCTTTCATCAATGGCGCAAAGAGACGCACCCAATCTACATCAAATTACTCGAAGCTCAGTTGATGTACAAAGAAAACAAAGAACGCTTTATGCTGCTGTACACACCAGAAGAGCGCTACCAATTATTTTGCACGCACTACCCCGATTTAGAGCAGCGAATCACCGACGGTCAGATTGCCGCTTATTTGGGGATTACCGCAATCAGTCTTAGCCGAATTAAGTCACGCTTAAAAAAGGCATAGAATAAGGTCAGACACCCAAGAGCCTAAGTGACCTCAAGGGGCTTGATTCAGAGCGAGGGCTCTGGGGTATTGAGGGAATAAGGTATCGAAGGCACTGAAGTATCGAGTACACTAAAGTATATAGGCTGGAAAAACAAAGGCACTCAATATCGAGCGCCTTGGCATTTAGTGAAGCTCCGCTTATTTCAGAATACGAGCTCGAAATTGACGCCCTTTCATTTTGCCATTACTGATGGTTTGCAACGCTTTCTTCGCCACAGATTTCTCCACAGCAACATAAGATCGCATCGCCATTAACTGGATCTTACCCACTTGTGCACCTGTGATACCATTTTTACCGGTTAAGCAGCCTAGAATGTCACCAGCACGTACTTTTTGCTTCTTACCACCATCGATGTTAATCGTTACCATTTTCGCTTGGTATGGCTGCTGGGTTGATTTCACAGGCAGGGTTGCTGGCATCACATCCATCTCTAAATATTCTTCGATACGCGCAACACGTAAACCATCTTTTTCGCCATAAAAGCTAAATGCAAGTCCTTTACTCCCCGCACGACCAGTACGACCAATACGGTGCACATGCACTTCTGGGTCGCGAGACAGCTCAAAGTTAAATACGGCATCAAGGTTATCGACATCGAGGCCACGCGCGGCAACATCCGTTGCAACAAGGATAGAAACACTCTTGTTAGCAAACTGTACCAAAGCTTGATCACGCTCTCGTTGCTCAAGATCCCCATGAAGATCGATCACACTGAAGCCTTTGTGATGCAGTTCATCAGCGACGCTTTGCACTTCCTTTTTAGTATTACAAAAGACGACTGCAGACTCTGGTTGGTGGGTCAAAAGCAAATTGGCTAGAGCTTCATCTCGCGCTTCCGAACCTTCAACCTGATAAAAGTACTGTTTAATGCTGGAAGTATCGTGCGTCGATTCCACTTTGATCATCTCAGGTGATTGCATAATGCGCTGAGCAATCTGTTCGATCTTCTCTGGAAATGTCGCACTAAATAGCAGTGTTTGACGTTGTTTAGGCGCCGCCGCAATGATGGCATCGAGTGCGTCTTGGAAGCCCATTTCCAACATACGATCGGCTTCATCAAGCACCAAGGTGTTCAACTCGTCTAAATTGATACGACCTTTCTCTAAATGATCAAGAATACGGCCAGGGGTGCCAACTAAGATATGTGCACCATGCTCTAATGAACCAATTTGAGGGCCCATTGGCATACCGCCACATAACGTCAGCACTTTGATATTGTGAATACCTCGACCCAAAGTACGAATCTCTTTCGCCACCTGATCGGCAAGCTCACGCGTAGGACAAAGCACCAACGACTGAACTCGAAAGCGCTTCACATTGAGGTTAGATAATACACCAAGGCCAAACGCAGCGGTTTTACCAGAACCTGTTTTACCCTGACCAATCACATCACGAGCATTTAAAATCGCCGGTAAACTCAACGCTTGAATCGGCGTCATATGGGTATAATTCAATGAAGCCAGCGTATCGAGTAAGGCTGGATTTAACCCTACTTGGTCAAAAGTTGGTTTGCTCACGGGGAAACATCCTCAGGTGGTGTGAAAAGAGGGCACATTATCGCCAGATTTGCGGCGAAGGCCAGATAAAATTAACCATTGTTAATGAGTATGAGTACAAATAAGCGTAAAGTCGTCGCAATATTGAATCAATCCTCTTATGTTTTGGAGATACAACGATGCTGAACTGGGTACTTTTGCCTTTCTCTCAACTCACCAATCAACAATTGTATGAAATGCTTCGTTTGCGTGTCGATGTCTTCGTCGTTGAACAAACATGCCCCTACCCTGAGCTCGACGGTAAAGACACCATCGAAGATGTTCAGCACTTACTCGGCTATCAAGGTGATCAACTGGTCGCTTGTGCACGTTTACTGCCCAGCGGTCTCTCTTTTGAGTGTGTCAGTATTGGTCGAGTAGCCACCAAGTTGAGTGCCAGAAAACAAGGTTTAGGTCATCAATTACTTCAACAAGCTCTGACTCATTGTCAAAGGCTCTGGCCTGAGCAAAGTATTGAAATCGGAGCACAAGAGCATCTTGTTGCCTTCTATGCTCAGCATGGTTTTGAAGTCAGCTCAGATGTCTACCTTGAAGATGGCATCCTACATGTGAATATGCGTCGAGGAAGCTAGATGTCTTCCCATCATTTGGCGTTACTCTTACTGGTACTCGGTAACTTGGCAGCCTCTTTGTCTGATGTTGCCGTAAAACTTATCGAAGGGGGCATCTCCCCATTTCAATACATGTTTCTGCGCCAATGTTTTGCCCTACTGCTTATTTTGCCCTTTTATCTGAAACAAAAGCAGGACAAACGCACGCTCAAACAAACACCGATCACACTGATTCGAGCCCATCTTATTTTGCTCGGGAGTGGCTGTATGATGGTTGCCATCACCTATTTACCGCTAGCAACAGCCAATGCCGTGTTCTACGCTGCACCACTTCTTATGCTGCCACTATCGGTATGGCTACTAAAAGAGCACCCGCCATTAAGTAAAATACTACTCACTGGCTTTGGATTTATTGGCGTATTAATTGTGCTACGACCAACCCAATTTCATTGGGCAGCACTGTTCGCTTTAGGTACGGCAACAACCCTTGCGCTGTTTAATATATTAGTAAGACGCTTACCCAGCGAACAAACAGTCGTGACGACGTTATGGTGGACCACATTATTTTCGCTTCCCTTTTCCACATTATTAGCGGCCTTCTATTGGCAACCCATAACTGCAAGAGAGTTGACGCTTGTTTTTATGAGTGCGGGCTGCATTTTAAGCTACAATGGCTTAGCGGTATTGGCTTACCAAAAAGCACCCGCTGGAGAAATTGCTTTTGCTGAATATTCTGGCTTAGTATTTGTCACACTATTTGGCATATACTGGTTCAATGAAATACCAGATATTTTAAGCATCATTGGAATGGCAATGATCCTCCTACCGATAATGCTAAAAAATGCCATTGCCTCTCGCTGGAGATTAGCAAGAAAGAAATATGATAGAGCACAAGATAAAGCATTATGAAATAGAAGAACGTTCGGATTATCACTCTCACCAAGAGCATCAATTAGTCTATGTTCATAGCGGGCTATGCGCTTTACAAACAGAAAAACAAAACTACCATGCTGTTAATGGTCAAGCACTTTGGATCCCTGCAAACGAATCCCACTCTGCGATCTTTTTCCAAGACTCCTGCTTGAGCTTGCTGTTTTTTAATCAATCTCCACCGAAACCCTTAACGACAAAACCGGCGTTACTTAGAGTCACAAATCTTTGGTCTCAATTAATGCATGAATATTGCCAACATCACCTCAGTTTTGATATCAATACTCAACATGCTTACAACAATGTTCTTTGGGACCAAATACGGCATTTAAGCCAAATACAAGAGATTCAAGCGCACACAAATCATTTCGACAAACGCCTCAATTCTCTGATCCATGCTGTGTGTCTTAACCCAAATAAAAATATTACTTTGCAAGATTTTGCCAAACATTGTGGCGCTTCTGAAAGGACCTTGAACCGGCTATTTTACAAGCAATTTAACCGTTCATTTGGTGACTGGCGGAATATGATTGTCATGGAGCGTGCTAATCAAATGCTCAAACAAGGTCATAGTGCAACGAATGTAGCTCTCGAGCTTGGCTACCAAAGCCTACCGACCTTTTCTTCTGCACTGAAACGCTACAACGCCAAACAATAATGACAAAAATGACAAGAAGGTTGTCATAAATCGATAAGCGCTATTTTACCCAGCCTTTATTATTCTCATCCTGAATAAAAAAGGCGAAAGTGTTATGTCAAAAAGAAAGAAAACCACCCCACTTCTCATTGTTACTAGCCTGCTGGTCTTAGTATCAGGCGTCATGCTGTTCTTCGATATCATGCCGCAAAAAGTGGTGTTAATGCATGAATGGATAGGCTTGATTCTTACCCTAGCAGTCATGAGTCATGTCTTAATGCACAAGAAATCGGTTCTGATGCACTTAAAAAAAGGCAGTAATCTGGTGTTGATAGTCTGTGTCTTATTACTTGGCAGTAGCATGTTACAGCCAGAAGATGGCACGGGTAACCCTGCTGCAAACCTCTTTGCCGCTATAGATAATGCCTCAATGGAAACCATTGCTGCGCTAAAGCATATGTCATTTGAGGAAATAAAAGCTGTGATGCAAGCCAATCACATCCAGATCAATAATGAAAACGCGACGATCACCGAAGTAGCACAGAAAAACGGCCTCAGTAATGAGCAACTACTAACGTTAATTTTCAGATAGATATTGTGGGCTCTTCATCATGGATGAATCGGACACACACCTCATGAATACCCAAGCCCTCTCAAGTTCTTGGGTATTATACAACTTGGAAAGAGCCTGCTATTCCGCTTCGTTGTCTTCCTTGAATTCAACTCAGTGCCCTCGCTCTGAATCAAGCATCTTGAGGTTATTTGGGTATATTAGCTTATTTACTGCGAGCAAAACCGCCATCGGATAAACGGAAAAATATCACTGACTCACCACTGTTTTCCAGTTGTAGCATATCGAGAATGCCCGTTTTAGTTAGCTTAAAACGAATAAGCTGGCCTTGTTTAATGCGGCTAAGAGGTTTATCACTTCCTTCCACTTTAACCAGTGCATTGAGGTCAGACATAGGCAATTGAATGCTACGAAATACTTGGGCAAGCGTATCACCTGTTTTAACCGTGTAGGTTTTCCAAAGCGCTGATTTGGATTCCGTTTCTTGCGGTGAACGCTGCTCACTTAAACTTTGTGCATTCAACTCGATAGCCACACGCTGAGCTTCCACAGGCGGTAAGGCCTTATCATCCGTCAATGCAGGTTGCGGTAAAACCAGCAATACCAAGACAAACGGGATCAGCACCATCAATAGGCGTTGATGTAGCTTCGGAAGCCTCTGCCAAAAAGATACGATTGGCAGGCAGCGACGATGCCAGAACGCTTTACTGCCTAGCGATTTCCAGTCGATAGCTGTGAATTTTTGTTTCACCAATTCGACATAATCGACCTGCTGTTTTTTCTTTCTGCGACGATTCATTCTCATGGTTTCCTTAATACTTCTGATCTCAGTATAAAAATATCAGCGCAATGAGTATATGTTTTTTGCCAAAGTAAAATGTAATTTGGCATAAATTAGCTAAAAAATGACCTAGATTGACGAGGTATATCAAGGTTTCATTGTATTTTCAGCCAAGCTTACGGAACGAAATGCTTAAGTCACTGAAAGATGCTTGGGTATAGCACACAGATTGAAGGACAATCATTTAAACCCTAGCTCGAAACTGATATGCTGTCTTTTTATTACTCCTAACAAGAGCGACATTCCATGTCTGAAACAAACTTTGAAACAGTAGAACAAAAAGCAAGCTACGGTATTGGTCTGCAAATGGGTCAGCAACTTGCTGGTTCTGGTCTAGAAGGTCTTAGCGTTGACGCTATCGCTGCTGGTATTGCAACGGCACTAACGGGTGACATGCCATCTATCGAAATCGACGAGATCAATAGCGCACTGCAAGAGCTACACACTCGTGCAGAAGCTGTTCGTCAAGAAGCCGCTAAAGCAGCTGCTGCTGACGGTGAAGCATTCCTAAAAGACAACGCTCTACGCCCAGAAGTTAACGTTCTTGAGTCTGGTCTACAGTACGAAATCATCACTGAAGGTACTGGCGAAATCCCGACTTCAGCATCTCAAGTACGTGTTCACTACCATGGTGAGCTAACTGACGGTACTGTCTTCGATAGCTCGGTATCTCGTGGCCAACCTGCAGAGTTCCCAGTAACGGGCGTAATAAAAGGTTGGGTTGAAGCCCTTCAACTGATGCCTGTTGGTTCAAAGTGGAAACTATACATCCCACAAGATCTTGCATATGGTGAGCGTGGTGCTGGTGCAGCAATCCCTCCATTTGCAGCACTTGTTTTCGAAGTAGAGCTACTAGATATCCTATAATTGAGACTCACTTCAACATGTTGAAAAGCGGCGCACAAACGCCGCTTTTTTTGTCTAAACTTTAAGCCAAATCTAAACACCTTCTAATAGCTGTTATCGAATTCTGATATATCCAACCTACTTTCTCACTCAAGTAGGTTTCCATACACATCACGATCCACTCAGACAATTATGAACCACATGGAGGGCTCATGCGAAAACTATCACTTGTTTTACCGTTATTGACTATGAGTATTGGCAGTGCACATGCATTTCTTGACAACCTTACGGAAAAAGCAGAGCAAGAAGGAAGTGGCTTAATGGATATGGTCAGTGACAAAATGACCACGGGAAGTTCACCATTGACCAATTTATTAACCAGCCAACTACCAGTTTCCACTGAGCAAGCTGCTGGGGGAACCGGTGCGTTACTGGCTTTAGCTCAGAGTCAATTATCCGATCAAAACAGTAAGGAGCTCAGTTCACTGATCCCAGGTATGTCTAAGTTAGAAGGTGCACAAAAACTTTTAGGCAACGTAGAAAACTTAGGTGCGGTACAAGGTGCTTTCGATAAACTTGGCTTGAATTCATCTATGATAGGTCAATTTGCGCCACTAATTTTAGGGTATTTAGGCAAGCAAGGGGCAAGTGAAGGCTTATTGAGTTCTCTAACAAAATTATGGCAGCCGGGTGGTTAGAGAAGGATAGAAGAACGCTATCTTAGCAATGGCGAAAGCAAAAAACAAAAAAGCCGAGCTAATGCTCGGCTTTTTCGTTCTTACGAACTGATTACTCAGCAGCTTCTTCAGCAGCTGGGCGATCAACAAGCTCAATGTAAGCCATTGGAGCTTTATCACCAGCACGGAAGCCAGCTTTTAGGATACGAGTGTAACCGCCCTGACGAGCAGCAAAACGTGGACCTAGTTCGTTAAATAGTTTTGCAACTACTTCGTTGTCACGAGTACGTGCAAATGCAAGACGACGGTTAGCAACACTGTCAGTCTTAGCTAGTGTAATCAAAGGCTCAACTACGCGACGCAGCTCTTTTGCTTTTGGCAAAGTAGTCTTGATAACTTCATGACGTACTAGAGAGCTAGCCATATTGCTGAACATCGCTTTACGATGTGAGCTGTTGCGGTTGAGTTGACGACCACTCTTACGATGGCGCATGACCTAATCCTTCTAACTAGTATCGATTAATCTTCAGCGATTGATGCAGGTGGCCAATTTTCTAGGCGCATGCCCAGAGAAAGACCACGTGACGCAAGTACGTCTTTAATCTCAGTAAGAGATTTTTTACCAAGGTTAGGCGTTTTAAGTAGCTCAACCTCAGTACGTTGTACTAGATCACCGATGTAGTGAATCGCTTCTGCTTTCAGACAGTTAGCAGAGCGAACTGTTAGTTCAAGATCGTCTACAGGACGCAGTAGGATTGGATCGAATTCAGGCTTCTCTTCCTTCTCCTCAGGAACACGTACATCACGAAGATCTACGAACGCATCCAATTGCTCAGCAAGAATAGTTGCTGCGCGACGGATAGCTTCCTCAGGTTCTAGAGTACCGTTCGTTTCCATATCGATGACAAGCTTGTCTAAGTCAGTACGTTGTTCTACACGAGCTGCTTCTACAGCGTAGGCAATTTTGTCTACAGGGCTGTAAGTAGCATCTACAAGTAGACGACCGATTGGACGCTCATCTTCTTCAGTATGGATACGGGCAGAAGCAGGAACATAACCACGACCACGTTCTACTTTAATACGCATAGCGATATCAGCATTGTCATCCGTTAGGTGACAAATAACGTGTTCTGGGTTAGCGATCTCTACATCACCATCATGGGTGATGTCACCTGCAACCACAGGGCCCGAGCCTGATTTGTTCAAAGTAATGAACACTTCATCTTTGCCTTCAGCAACACGCACAGACAAACCTTTTAGGTTCAAAAGGATTTCAAGAATATCTTCTTGAACGCCTTCTTTTGTGCTGTATTCATGAAGTACGCCTTCGATTTCTACTTCTGTGACTGCACAACCAGGCATAGAAGATAGAAGGATGCGGCGAAGTGCATTACCCAGAGTATGACCAAAGCCACGCTCTAATGGCTCAAGAGTTACTTTTGCGTGAGTCGAGCTGATTTGTTCGATGTCAACAAGACGTGGCTTAAGAAATTCTGTTACAGAACCCTGCATTGTGTCCTCTCTTTAGTTTAAACCTTACTTAGAGTAAAGTTCGACGATCAATTGTTCGTTGATGTCAGCTGATAGATCTGAACGCTCAGGCATACGCTTGAATGTACCTTCCATCTTGCCACCATCTACTTCAATCCAAGTTGGTTTTTCACGTTGTTCAGCAACTTCTAGAGCTGCTTTGATACGAGATTGCTGTTTAGCTTTCTCGCGAATAGAAACAACGTCATTAGCCGCTACTTTGAAAGAAGGAACGTTTACAACTTTACCGTTAACTAGGATAGCTTTGTGGCTAACTAGCTGACGAGATTCAGCGCGAGTCGCACCAAAACCCATACGGTAAACTACGTTATCAAGACGACCTTCAAGAAGCTGAAGTAGGTTTTCACCAGTGTTGCCTTTAAGGCGAGCAGCTTCTTTGTAGTAGTTACGGAATTGTTTTTCTAGAACGCCGTACATACGACGAACTTTTTGCTTCTCACGAAGCTGAACGCCATACTCAGATAGACGACCGCGACGAGCGCCGTGTACACCTGGTGCGTTATCAATTTTACACTTGGTATCGATCGCACGAACACCAGACTTAAGAAATAAGTCAGTGCCTTCACGACGGCTAAGCTTCAGCTTAGGACCCAAATATCTTGCCATGATTCTTCTCCAATAGTCCTAGAAACGTTAAACGCGACGTTTCTTAGGTGGACGACAACCGTTATGAGGGATTGGTGTAGCATCAACGATATTTGTGATGCGGAAACCAGCTGCATTCAGTGCGCGAACAGTAGATTCACGACCTGGACCAGGACCCTTAACCATAACTTCCAAGTTCTTTAGACCGTATTCTTTAGCCATTTCAGCACAACGCTCAGCAGCAACCTGTGCAGCGAACGGAGTAGACTTACGAGAACCACGGAAACCAGAACCACCTGCAGTAGCCCAAGCTAGAGCATTACCTTGACGGTCAGTAATGGTTACGATTGTATTATTGAAAGAAGCATGGATGTGCGCAACGCCATCTGCAACTTGCTTGCGTACGCGCTTACGAGCGCGAGTTGGTTGTTTAGCCATTGTACTCTACCTTCCCGATTATTTCTTGATCGGCTTACGCGGACCCTTACGGGTGCGAGCATTGGTTTTAGTACGCTGTCCACGTAGTGGTAGACTGCGACGATGACGAAGACCACGGTAACAGCCAAGGTCCATAAGACGCTTGATGTTCATGGATACTTCACGACGTAGATCACCTTCTACAGTGTATTTAGCTACACCATCACGCAGTTGATCGATCTGCTCTTCAGTTAGTTCACTGATCTTAACATCTTCAGCAATACCCACTTCAGCTAGGATAGCTTGAGAGCGAGTTTTACCGATACCGTAGATCGCTGTTAAAGCGATTACAGCATGTTTTTGATCAGGAATGTTAATGCCGGCTATACGGGCCATTATTCACTCCTAAGTGTTTCTATAAAAGAATTAGCCACAGCAAAGCCCGTTATGGATACGCTGTGGGATACTACTTCTTTTGCACGCAAAAGGTAGGCCGAGGAATATACCCGACCTATCCTTCATTTTCAAGTAAAAACTTCTGCTAATTAGCCTTGGCGCTGTTTGTGCTTTGGCTCACTGCAAATCACGCGAACGACACCGTTACGCTTGATTACTTTACAGTTACGGCAGATTTTTTTAACGGAAGCACGAACTTTCATTGCTAAACTCCGTAATTGAAACTGAGTCTACCGCCGGATTAACGGCCGTAGCCCTTCAGATTCGCTTTCTTCAACACAGAATCATACTGCTGAGACATCAGATGAGTCTGTACCTGTGCCATAAAGTCCATGATAACAACAACTACAATTAGTAGTGATGTGCCGCCAAAATAGAAACGTACGTTCCATGCGACCATCATGAACTCGGGAATAAGACAGATAAAGGTAATATACAGTGCACCTGCTAGGGTTAAACGTGTCATTACTTTATCAATGTACTTCGCTGTCTGCTCACCTGGGCGGATGCCGGGTACGAATGCACCGGACTTCTTCAAATTATCTGCTGTTTCACGCGGATTGAAAACCAATGCCGTGTAGAAGAAACAGAAGAAAATAATTGCTGCTGCATAAAGCATAACATACAAAGGCTGACCTGGACTAAGAGCCAATGACACGTCAGTTAACCAACCGAACGCGCTGCCCTCACCCCCTTGACCGAACCACTGTGCTAGTGTTCCAGGGAACAAAATAATGCTTGATGCAAAAATTGCTGGAATAACACCTGCCATATTTATTTTAAGTGGCAAATGAGAACTTTGCGCAGCAAATACTTTACGACCTTGTTGACGCTTCGCGTAGTTAACGACGATACGGCGTTGACCACGTTCCATGAAAACAACGAAGTAAATTACTGCGAAAGACAATACAGCAATAAACAACAAAAGAAGTACATGCAATTCACCTTGACGCGCTTGCTCAATTGTTTGACCGATTGCAGAAGGCAATCCAGCAACAATACCTGCAAAGATCAATAATGAAATACCATTACCGATTCCACGCTCTGTAATTTGTTCACCTAACCACATTAAGAACATGGTGCCGGTTACTAAACTTACGGTAGCAATAAGCGTAAACATGGTTTGGTTGATAACAACCAGATTATCGACCATGTTTGGTAAGCCTGTTGCAATACCAATAGCTTGGAATGTTGCAAGTACAAGCGTGCCGTAGCGCGTATATTGGCTTATCTTACGACGGCCTGCTTCACCCTCTTTTTTGAGTTCGGCTAACGCTGGATGAACTACAGTTAGCAGTTGGACAACAATAGATGCCGAAATATACGGCATGATGCCCAACGCTAATATAGATGCACGCTCAAGAGCACCACCGGAGAACATGTTAAACATTTCAACGATGGTACCTTTTTGCTGTTCGAACAAATTGGCAAGTACAGCCGCATCAATACCAGGAATCGGCACAAAAGAGCCGGCTCGGAATACTAAAAGTGCACCAATTACGAATAATAAGCGCGACTTTAGCTCACTTAAGCCGCTCTGAGCACTACGAAAATCTTGTCCTGGTTTCTTAGCCATCTGTACCTCGTTCCTCGAGATTATTCCTCGATTTTACCGCCTGCAGCTTCGATTGCAGCTTTAGCGCCTTTAGTCACACGTAGACCTTTAACAGTCACAGCTTTGTTAATTTCGCCAGAAAGAACAACTTTTACAAATTCGATGTTCTTAGTGATGATATTAGCAGCTTTAAGGCTGTTTAGATCAACTACGTCACCAGAAACTTTCGCTAGTTCACCTAGACGAACTTCAGCAGACACTAGGCTCTTACGAGAAGTGAAACCGAATTTTGGTAGACGTTGTTTTAGAGGCATCTGACCGCCTTCAAAACCTGGACGAACGCTGCCGCCAGAACGTGACTTTTGACCTTTGTGACCACGGCCACCAGTTTTACCTAGGCCAGAACCGATACCACGACCTACACGCTTAGGAGCATGCTTAGAGCCAGCAGCCGGTGCAAGAGTATTCAAACGCATTTCTGATTACTCCTCAACTTTAACCATGTAGTAAACCTTGTTGATCATTCCGCGAACACACGGAGTATCTTCAAGTTCTACTGTATGGTTGATTTTACGAAGACCTAGACCACGCAAAGTAGCTTTATGCTTTGGTAGGCGACCAATTGAGCTTTTAGTTTGAGTTACTTTAATAGTTGCCATTGTGTTCTTACTCCGAAATAGCTTCAACAGTTAGACCACGTTTAGCAGCAACCATTTCTGGCGACTTCACACTACCTAGCGCATCGATCGTTGCACGAACGATGTTGATTGGGTTCGTAGAACCGTACGCTTTAGATAGTACGTTGTGTACACCAGCAACTTCTAGTACTGCACGCATCGCACCACCTGCGATAACACCAGTACCTTCAGCAGCAGGCTGCATGTAAACTTTAGAGCCCGAGTGGCGACCTTTCACTGGGTGGTGAAGAGTGCCTTCGTTTAGCGCGATTGTCGTCATGTTACGACGCGCTTTTTCCATTGCTTTTTGAATCGCTGCAGGTACTTCACGAGCTTTGCCGTAACCGAAACCTACACGACCATTACCGTCACCAACTACTGTTAGTGCAGTGAAGCTCATGATTCGACCACCTTTAACCGTCTTAGATACACGGTTAACTGCGATTAATTTTTCTTGCAAATCATTCGCTTGAACTTGTTGTTCTTTAGCCATCTTCCAACCCTACCTTAGAATTTCAGACCAGCTTCGCGAGCAGATTCTGCTAGCGCCGCTACTCGACCGTGGTATTGGAAACCAGAACGATCAAATGCAACTGCAGTTACGCCTTTTTCAAGAGCGCGCTCTGCAACAGCTTTACCTACTGCTTTAGCTGCATCAACGTTACCAGTGTATTTCACTTGCTCACGGATCGCTTTTTCTACAGTAGAAGCTGATGCGATAACCTCAGAGCCATTAGCCGCGACAACCTGTGCGTACACGTGACGAGGAGTACGGTGTACAACTAGGCGAGTCGCACCCAGTTCTGCAATCTTACGACGTGCACGTGTAGCACGACGGATGCGAGATGCTTTCTTATCCATAGTGTTACCTTACTTCTTCTTAGCTTCTTTAGTACGCACATTTTCATCTGCGTAACGAACACCTTTACCTTTGTAAGGCTCAGGCTCACGGTAAGAACGAATGTCAGCCGCAACTTGACCAACTAGTTGCTTATCACAACCAGTAATGATGATTTCAGTTTGGCTTGGACATTCAGCTTTAATACCCGCTGGCAACTCGTGCTCAACTGGGTGAGAGAAGCCTAGTGTTAGACCTACAGCGTTGCCTTTGATAGCAGCACGGTAACCAACACCTTTAAGTGTTAGCTTCTTAGTAAAGCCTTCAGTAACACCAACAACCATGTTGTTAACTAGAGCGCGAGCTGTACCAGCTTGTGCCCATGCGTTAGCAAAACCTTCTTTAGGACCGAAAGTTAGGTTGTTTTCTTCCTGAGCGATCACAACTGCGTTATTCATAACGCGAGTTAGTTCGCCTTTAGCACCTTTTACAGTGATTTCTTGGCCGTTTAGTTTCACCTCTACGCCAGCTGGAATAGCGACAGGTGCCTTAGCAACACGAGACATATTCTACTCCTATTAAGCTACGTAGCAGATGATTTCACCACCAAGACCTGCTTTACGTGCAGCGCGGTCTGACATAAGACCCTTGGAAGTAGAAACGATAGCAATACCAAGACCACCCATTACAGAAGGAAGTTGATCTTTCTTCTTGTAAACACGTAGACCTGGACGAGAAACACGTTTAAGTTGCTCGATTACTGGTTTTGCTTGGAAGTACTTAAGTGTAACTTCTAGCTCTGGTTTTGCTTCGCCTTCAACAGCGAAGTCAACGATGTAACCTTCAGCTTTCAGTAGTGCAGCGATTGCAACTTTAAGCTTTGAAGAAGGCATTTTAACAGCAACTTTGTTTGCTGCTTGACCGTTACGAACACGGGTCAGCATATCCGAAATCGGATCTTGCATGCTCATATGATTTACTCCAAATGATTAAGTGGCAATTACCAGCTAGCCTTACGAAGACCCGGAATCTCGCCTTTCATGCAAGCTTCACGAACCTTAATACGGCTTAGACCGAACTTACGTAGGTAACCGTGTGGACGACCAGTTTGGTTACAACGGTTGCGCTGACGTGATGCACTTGAATCACGTGGAAGAGATTGCAGTGTAAGAACCGCATTCCAACGATCTTCTTCAGATGCGTTTACATCGCTGATGATAGCTTTTAGCGCAGCACGCTTTTCAGCGAACTTAGCTACTAGCTTCGCACGTTTTGCTTCACGTGCTTTCATTGAATTTTTAGCCATAACAGTAACCCTTCACCTTACTTACGGAATGGGAAGTTAAAGGCAGCCAGCAGAGCACGGCCTTCCTCATCAGTACCAGCAGACGTCGTAATAGTGATGTCTAGACCGCGTACTCGATCAACTTTATCAAAGTCGATTTCCGGGAAGATGATTTGCTCGCGAACGCCCATGCTGTAGTTACCGCGTCCGTCAAAAGACTTAGCGCTAACACCACGGAAGTCACGTACACGTGGAAGTGCGATCGAGATTAAACGCTCGAAAAAATCCCACATACGTTCGCCACGCAAGGTTACTTTACAACCGATAGGGTAGCCTTCGCGGATTTTGAAACCTGCAACAGATTTACGCGCTTTAGTGATAAGTGGCTTTTGACCAGAGATCGTTGCCATATCAGCAGCTGCGTTTTCTAGCAGTTTCTTATCGTTGATTGCTTCACCAACACCCATGTTTAGGGTGATTTTCTCGATTCTAGGGACTTGCATGACGCTTGTGTAGCTGAACTCTTTGGTCAGTTCAGCGACTACAGACGACTTGTAGTAATCATGCAGTTTCGCCATAGTAGAACTCCAAATTACTTCTAATTAGTTAGAAACGATTTCGTTGTTAGATTTAAAGAAACGTACTTTCTTACCATCTTCAAAACGGAAACCGATACGGTCAGCTTTACCAGTAGCTGCGTTAAAGATCGCCACGTTAGAAACGTCGATTGCTGCTTCTTGCTCTACGATACCGCCTTGGATACCTAGTGCAGGAACAGGTTTCTGGTGTTTCTTAACAAGGTTGATACCTTCAACGATAACTTTACCAGTTGCTAGGACCTTAGTTACTTTACCTTTCTTGCCTTTGTCTTTACCAGCAAGAACGATTACTTCGTCATTACGACGGATTTTAGCTGCCATTTCTACGTGCTCCTTACAGAACTTCTGGAGCCAGTGAAACGATCTTCATGAACTTATCGCCACGAAGTTCGCGTGTCACAGGACCAAAGATACGTGTACCGATTGGTTGCTCAGTGTTGTCGTTTAACAATACGCAAGCGTTTCGGTCGAAGCGAATGACAGAACCGTCAGGACGACGTACGCCTTTACGGGTGCGCACTACCACCGCCTTCAGAACGTCACCTTTTTTAACTTTACCGCGAGGAATTGCTTCCTTAACAGTAACTTTGATAACGTCACCGATATGTGCATAACGGCGGTGAGAGCCACCCAGAACCTTAATACACATTACGCTGCGTGCGCCTGAGTTATCAGCTGCGTCCAGCATACTTTGCATTTGGATCATGTTAGTGCTCCGCTAAATTATAAAAAAACTAGACCCTCTCGGGTCGGGCTGCCTCTTTAAAAGGGACGCGAATTGTACCACCCTTTTTTGTGATTGGGTAGTCAAAAAATAAGCGGCCCCAAAAATATTTTTTTGGAGCCGCTTTTTACCTAAGAACAGTGAAGATTAAACCTTCGCTTTTTCTAGGACTTTTACCAATGTCCAAGACTTAGTCTTAGACAGAGGACGACACTCTGCGATTTCAACTGTGTCGCCTAGGCCACACTCGTTGTTCTCGTCATGTGCGTGTACTTTGGTCGTACGCTTTACGAATTTACCGTAAATTGGGTGTTTCACCATGCGTTCGATAGAAACAACGATAGACTTGTCCATCTTGTCGCTAATTACACGACCTTGTTGAGTACGTTTTACTTCGCTCATTATGCGCCTGCCTTCTCAGTCAAAACAGTTTTCACACGTGCGATATCACGGCGTACAGCTTTCAGAGTATGAGTTTGCTGTAGCTGACCAGTTGCAGCTTGCATGCGCAAGTTGAACTGTTCGCGTAGCAAATTCAATAGCTCAGCGTTAAGCTCTTCAACGCTTTTCTCGCGTAGATCTTGTGCTTTCATCACATCACCTGCTTAGTTACAAATGTAGTCTTGAAAGGCAGTTTACGAGCCGCTAGGCGGAACGCTTCACGTGCCAATTCTTCAGGTACACCATCCATTTCGTACATTACCTTTCCAGGTTGGATTTGGGCTACCCAGTACTCAACGTTACCTTTACCCTTACCTTGACGAACTTCAAGTGGTTTTTCTGTGATTGGTTTGTCTGGGAACACACGGATCCAGATTTTACCTTGACGCTTAACGTGACGTGTCATTGCACGACGTGCCGCTTCGATTTGACGAGCAGTTAGACGACCACGGCCAACAGCTTTAAGACCGAATTCGCCGAAGCTTACATCAGTACCTTTAGCTAGACCACGGTTACGACCAGTCTGAACCTTACGGAACTTAGTACGTTTAGGTTGTAGCATCTGTCGACTCCTTACTTACGGCCTTTACGCTGCTTCTTAGGCTTATCGCCTTTAGGCTCTACAGCGTTAGCTGCTGGCATACCACCTAGGATCTCACCTTTGAAGATCCAAGTTTTAATGCCGATCACACCGTATTGAGTGTGAGCCGAAGAAGTTGCGTAATCAATGTCTGCACGTAGAGTGTGTAGAGGTACACGACCTTCACGGTACCACTCAGAACGTGCGATTTCAGCGCCGCCTAGACGACCGCTTACTTCCACTTTGATGCCTTTAGCGCCTAGACGCATTGCATTTTGTACCGCGCGCTTCATAGCACGACGGAACATAACACGACGCTCTAGCTGAGACGCGATGCTGTCACCAACAAGTTGCGCATCAAGTTCAGGCTTACGTACTTCAGCGATGTTAATTTGCGCTGGTACACCTGCAATTTTTGCTACAGCTGCGCGTAGTTTCTCTACGTCTTCACCTTTCTTACCGATTACAACGCCTGGACGAGCAGTGTGAATAGTCACACGGATGCTCTTAGCAGGACGCTCGATAACGATACGTGAAAGAGACGCTTTTTGTAGTTCCTTAGTTAGGAACTGACGTACCTTGAAGTCGCCGTCTAGGTTGTCAGCGAAATCTTTGGTGTTAGCAAACCATGTAGCATTCCAAGGCTTAACGATGCCAAGACGAATACCATTAGGATGTACTTTTTGACCCATTGCTTACTCTCCTAGTCTCTAGCGATCTGCTACAACAACAGTGATGTGGCTTGAACGCTTCAAGATACGATCCGCACGACCTTTAGCACGAGGCATAATACGCTTCATGGTTGGGCCTTCATCTACAAAGATTTTTGCGACATTCAGATCGTCAATATCTGCACCTTCGTTGTGCTCCGCGTTTGCGATAGCAGACTCAAGAACTTTCTTAACAAGAACAGCAGCTTTTTTGTTGCTGAATGTTAGGATTTCTAGAGCTTGGTCAACAGATTTACCACGAATTAGATCCGCAACTAAGCGAGCTTTCTGAGGCGAAATGCGAGCAAAGTTATGTTTAGCAATAGCTTCCATTATTTACTCCTTAACGCTTCTTAGCTTTCTTATCCGCAGCGTGACCGCGGTAAGTACGTGTTGGTGCGAATTCACCCAGTTTGTGACCGATCATTTCTTCAGTTACAAATACTGGTACGTGCTGACGACCATTATGGACAGCGATGGTCAAACCGATCATCGTAGGGATGATCATTGAACGACGGGACCAAGTCTTAATAGGCTTTTTGTCTCCGCTTTCCACCGCTTTCTCTACCTTCTTCAGCAAGTGTAGGTCAATAAATGGACCTTTCTTGAGAGAACGTGGCATGGCGATTCCTCTTTAAATAGATTACTTGTTACGACGACGTACGATGTACTTGTCAGTGCGTTTGTTCTTACGAGTCTTGTAGCCTTTAGTTGGCATACCCCAAGGAGATACTGGATGACGGCCACCAGAAGTACGACCTTCACCACCACCGTGTGGGTGATCAACCGGGTTCATTACTACACCACGTACGGTTGGACGTACGCCGCGCCAGCGTGAAGCACCAGCTTTACCAAGTTCACGTAGCATGTGCTCAGAGTTACCAACTTCACCGATTGTTGCACGGCCTTCAGAAAGAACTTTGCGCATCTCGCCAGAACGTAGACGGATAGTTACGTACGCACCGTCGCGAGCAACGATTTGAGCGTAAGCACCAGCCGAACGAGCTAGCTGACCACCTTTACCAGGTTTAAGTTCAACGTTATGTACAGTTGAACCTACTGGGATGTTACGCATTGGTAGCGTGTTACCAGCTTTAATCGGTGCATCAACACCTGACTGAACAACATCACCTGCTGCAACACCTTTAGGTGCTAGGATGTAGCGACGCTCACCGTCTTTGTAAAGAACTAGAGCAATGTTTGCGCTACGGTTTGGATCGTATTCTAGACGCTCAACTTTCGCTGGGATGCCATCTTTAGTACGCTTGAAGTCAATAACACGGTAGTGGTGCTTGTGACCACCGCCGATGTGACGTACTGTGATACGACCGTTGTTGTTACGACCACCGTTCTTAGAGTTTTTCTCTAGAAGAGGTGCGTATGGCTTGCCCTTGTGTAGGTCAGCGTTAACAACTTTAACGACGTGACGACGACCAGGGGAAGTCGGCTTACATTTAACAATAGCCATTCTTAACTACTCCTGTTATTCCGCGCCGCCAGTAAAGTCAATATCTTGACCTTCTTTCAAGGTAACGTACGCTTTCTTAACGTCGCTGCGGCGACCTTGGCGTAGACCTTGACGTTTGGTCTTACCCTTAGTGATAAGAGTATTTACAGACTTAACTTCAACATCTTCAAAAAGCTTTTCTACAGCTGCTTTGATCTCTTTTTTAGTTGCATCTTTCGCTACTTTGAAAACGATAGTGTTCGCTTTCTCAGCTACCATAGTTGCTTTTTCAGAGACGTGCGGAGCACGTAGAATTTTTAGGATACGCTCTTCAGTGATCATGCTAGCATCTCCTCAACTTGCTTAACTGCTTCAGCAGTCATTACAACTTTGTCGAACGCGATCAGTGAAACTGGGTCGATACCAGCAACGTCACGTGCGTCAACTTTGTATAGGTTACGAGCAGCTAGGAATAGATTCTCATCTACTTCGCTAGTCACGATAAGCGCGTCAGTTAGCTCAAGCTCTTTAAGCTTAGCTACAAGCTCTTTGGTCTTTGGCGCTTCAACTGAGAAGTTATCAACAACGATTAGACGCTCTTGACGAACTAGCTCAGAAAGAATGCTCTTCATAGCACCACGGTACATTTTTTTGTTTACTTTTTGGCTGTGATCTTGTGGTTTCGCAGCAAAAGTAACACCACCTGTACGCCAGATTGGGCTACGGATTGTACCAGCACGTGCACGGCCAGTACCTTTTTGACGCCATGGCTTAGCGCCACCGCCAGAAACTTCTGAACGTGTTTTTTGAGCACGTGTACCTTGACGAGCACCTGCTGCAAATGCAACAACTACTTGGTGTACAAGAGCTTCGTTAAACTCACGTCCGAAAGTAGTTTCGGAAACAGTTAGTGCATCAGCACCTTTAACCATTAGTTCCATTACTTACTCCTGAGACGTTATGCTTTAACAGCTGGTTTAACGATCACGTTGCCACCTGTTGAGCCTGGTACTGCACCTTTGATAAGAAGCAGATTGCGCTCAGCGTCAACACGTACGATCTCTAGGTTTTGAGTCGTTACACGCTCAGCACCCATGTGACCTGCCATTTTCTTGCCTTTAAATACGCGACCTGGAGTTTGACATTGGCCAATTGAACCCGGTGCACGGTGAGACAATGAGTTACCGTGAGTCATATCTTGAGTACGGAAGTTCCAACGCTTAACAGCGCCTTGGAAACCTTTACCCTTAGATGTACCAGTAACGTCTACTTTTTTAGTTTCGTTGAATAGCTCAACTGTTAGCTCAGCGCCAACTGTGAACTCTTCACCGTTTTCCAAACGGAATTCCCAAAGACCACGACCAGCTTCAACACCAGCTTTAGCAAAGTGACCTGCTTCTGGCTTAGTTACGCGGTTAGCTTTCTTTGTACCAGTAGTTACCTGGATTGCTGCGTAGCCGTCAGTTTCAAGTGTTTTAACTTGAGACACACGGTTAGCTTCAACTTCAACAACTGTTACTGGGATAGAAACGCCGTCTTCAGTAAATACGCGGGTCATACCCACTTTACGACCGATTAGACCAATCATTCTTCTAATCTCCCTTAACCTAGGCTAATTTGAACGTCAACGCCCGCAGCAAGGTCTAGACGCATTAGAGCATCAACAGTTTTTTCTGTTGGCTCAACGATGTCGATTAGACGCTTGTGAGTACGGATTTCGTACTGGTCACGTGCTTTCTTGTTAACGTGTGGAGAGATAAGAACTGTGAAACGCTCTTTACGAGTAGGTAGTGGGATTGGACCACGAACCTGTGCGCCAGTGCGCTTAGCTGTTTCAACGATTTCCGCTGTAGAAGCGTCGATTAGTTTGTAATCGAAAGCTTTTAGGCGGATACGGATACGTTGGTTCTGCATGAGACAGAGCTCCAATATTAGTAAATTACACAAACAATATCGCCACTCAAACTCGTTAAGACGAGAGAATGCCGATTGATTTATGTGAAACCGTAGCATCCAAGATTAGGACGCATTGTCAGTTAATTTTCGATTAACTATCCCTACATGCCAAAGTCACCTTTGGGGATAGTTTTTCCGAAGAAAAGATAGCTAATTGTATTAACCGCGAACATAAGCTGAGTCTACATTACCTTGTAAAACCGGAGATTTACTCGCTCCTCATTGCTCATTGGTTCACAACTGGCTTAACCAGTGCGACGCATTATACAGATCACACTTTAGTATGCAAGCACTGAGTGAAAAATAATCGCATAAAATTTCAGCTTAAATGGCTTAAGTCTACGGAGCTCTAATTTGCAAAGGGGCTAAATCTTCAAAGGGGCTGGGTCTGAAAATAGAACGCAGCAACAAATGAGCTGGTCTATAAAGGAATGGGAACAGCAGAAACACAAAAGGACGCCGTAGCGCCCTTTTTAAGCAGAAAGAATAATAGCGTCGGCTATTACTTCTTGCTTGATAGTGCGCCGAAACGCTTGTTGAAGCGATCAACACGGCCGCCAGTATCAACGATACGTTGCTTACCAGTGTAGAATGGGTGACACTTGTCACATACGTCTAGGTGGATAGACTCTTTGTCTAGAGTTGATTTGAACTCAAAAGAGTTGCCACAAGAACAAGTCGCTTTTACTGCTTTGTATTCTGGGTGGATACCAGCTTTCATGGGATAACCTCAATAGTAGGCCGTGTCGCTATACGAATCAAAGCCGCACACCACACGTAATTAATATAAAAATGTGATACCGCATCTGCTTATAGCTGAAGCCATATCTCAAGGCGCAGTATAATAATGAATCACTGTGCCCTGATCAACACATTTGGCAATTATTTCACCATTTTTTATCTTTGGTCTTTTTTGCTTTTTGTTCTTTGAGCAAGCCGGTTTGGCTTATGAGGTAAACTGTCTCTTCTTATCAAGCGCATCTTCTTATAAACTGTTTATCTATTCCTATTTATTTAGCTTTAAGATTCTATGCGTCCAACCATCGCCAGAGTGGCTTTGCCAGTCCCGCTCGATAAGCAATTTGACTACCTTATTCCTGGGCATCTCTTTCCGCTGATTGGTGGTCGCGTCTCTGTGCCTTTTGGTCGACAAACCTTAGTTGGCGTCGTTACCGCCTTAGTCGAGCATTCAGACTTTCCTCGAGAGCAACTTAAACCACTCAAAGCGGTATTAGATTCTCAGCCAATCTGGCCGGATAAGCTTTATTCTTTGCTTCATTGGTGCAGCCAGTTTTATCAATATCCACTCGGAGATACCCTACACAACGCAATGCCAGCGGCTTTACGAAAAGGCAAGCCTGCGGATTTCGCTACTTTGCAAGAATGGCAAATCACGCCATTGGGTAAAGATAAACTGATGCAGGGCTTGGGCCGGGCAGTCAAACAACATCGTGCTTTACAAATGCTGGTCAATGGCCCGGTTCCACATCAAGCTTTCATCGACCAAGAAATTGGCTCTACCGTGCTTAAGTCTTTGCAAGACAAAGGTTGGGTCGAGCGCATAGAAAAAAAGCCGACGATTGCCAAATGGGGCCAACAAGTCGAATGCGATGTAGAAAAACCCAAACTCAATCATGAACAGGCGCTCGCAATTGCTAGCGTTAACAGTCAAACTGGCTTTGCCTGCTATTTATTAGAAGGCGTGACAGGCTCAGGAAAAACTGAAGTCTATCTCAATCTTATCAAGCCAGTGCTAGAACAAGGCAAGCAAGCGTTGGTACTGGTGCCTGAAATTGGCTTAACGCCGCAAACGATCAATCGCTTTAAACGTCGTTTTAATGTACCTGTTGAAGTCATCCATTCTGGCCTTAATGATACTGAACGGCTCAATGCTTGGCTTTCGGCACGAGACAAAGCCGCCGGTATCATCATTGGTACGCGTTCAGCTTTACTTACACCTTTTGCCGAGCTTGGGATTATTATTGTCGACGAAGAGCATGACGCCTCTTATAAACAACAAGACAGCTTGCGCTACCACGCACGAGACGTAGCGATTATGCGCGCCCACAAAGAGCAGGTTCCGATCGTGTTAGGCTCAGCCACCCCTGCCCTTGAAACCTTGCATAACGCCCTGACTGGAAAATATCATCACCTGACTTTAACTCAACGAGCAGGCTCGGCCGTCCCGACAACCAACAAGGTGTTGGATGTTAAGGGGCTTTATCTTGAGAGTGGGCTTTCTGCACCATTAATTGCTGAAATGCGCAAACACCTTAAAGCGGGTAATCAGGTGATGCTGTTTCTCAATCGCCGTGGCTTTTCTCCTGCTTTAATGTGCCATGAATGTGGTTGGATTGCTGAATGTCAGCGTTGTGACGCTTATTATACCTTCCACCAGTACAGTAATGAGATTCGCTGTCACCACTGTGGCTCGCAGCAACCTGTGATCCATCAGTGCCATGGATGCGGCTCGACCCAATTGGTCACTGTGGGTGTGGGTACCGAACAGTTGGAATTACAACTGGCCGAGCTTTTTCCTGAATACAAAGCCATTCGTATTGATAGAGACAGCACTCGCCGTAAAGGCAGCCTAGAGCAAGCACTTGAATCAATCCGACAAGGCGAGTATCAGATTTTGCTCGGCACGCAAATGCTGGCTAAAGGTCATCACTTTCCTAACGTCACTTTAGTCGCGCTGCTTGATGTGGATGGCTCTCTATATAGCAGCGATTTCCGCGCTTCAGAACGATTGGCTCAATTATTCATTCAAGTCGCTGGTCGAGCCGGTCGAGCCAGCAAGCCCGGTGAAGTCATTTTACAAACTCATCACCCCGAGCACAGTTTATTGCAAGCTCTACTGCAGAAAGACTATCGCCACTTTGCCATGACCGCATTGGAAGAACGCAAACTCGCCCAACTGCCACCGTATAGCTTTTTAACTTTATTTAAAGCTGAAGCGAACCACAGTGAATTGGTTGAAGATTTTTTACGTCAGGTGCGCTTTACTTTGGAATCTCATCCTCTGTTTGATGACACTTGTCTTGTGCTCGGGCCAACACCATCACCTTTAGCCAAACGCGCAGGAAAATACCGCTGGCAGCTGCTGTTACAAACCCAACAACGTTCATTAATGCAAAAAATATTAACCAGTGCAAAACCTGCACTAGAATTATTACCCAATGCGAAGAAAGTTCGCTGGAGCTTGGACATAGAACCTCAAGATCTCAGCTAGTTATCCGTTCAGTTGTGGTAAATTCGGCTTGAATGTGAGAAAAATCACACAAAGGTTGTGGTTTTTGTTAAACAGACCGTAACTTTCCCCCTAAAAATGAATAGACTATTCAAATTAGTAAAATCTAAATAGAGTCGACTATAACGACTAAAGTAAAAAATCACGTCATTTTGGCGCATATTTCAAGAGGATAAATATCTATGGCGACAATGAAGGATGTTGCCCAGCTTGCAGGAGTATCCACCGCAACCGTCTCACGAGCATTGATGAACCCAGAAAAAGTTTCATCATCGACACGTAAACGAGTTGAAGATGCCGTCCTTGAAGCTGGTTATTCACCCAATTCCTTAGCCCGTAATCTACGCAGGAATGAATCCAAAACCATTGTCGCGATAGTGCCTGACATTTGTGACCCTTACTTTTCTGAAATCATTCGTGGAATTGAAGACGCTGCCATGGAAAATGGCTACTTGGTTCTGCTCGGCGACAGTGGTCAACAAAACAAACACGATAATGCCTTAGTCAATCATGTGTTCACCAAGCAAGCGGATGGCATGTTGCTACTCGGTACCGACTTGCCCTTTGATGTCAGCAAGTCAGAACAGAAAAACTTGCCACCTATGGTCATGGCATGTGAATTTGCTCCTGAGCTTGAGTTACCTACCGTTCACATTGATAACTTGACCTCAGCTTTTGAAGCGGTCAATTACCTTACCCAACTTGGGCATAAACGTATTGCGCAAATCTCTGGCCCAGAGACCGCAGCCCTGTGCCAATTCCGCCAGCAAGGATACCAACAAGCTCTACGCCGAGCTGGTATCGAGAAACAAGATAAATACAATGTCTCGGCTGAATTCTCCTTCGAGGGTGGCGTACAAGCCACACGTAAACTGTTAGAACTGCCCGATCCACCTACCGCGCTTTTCTGTCACTCCGACACGCTTGCCATTGGTGCAGTACAAGAGGCCAAACGTCTTGGCTTCCGTGTTCCTCAAGATTTATCAATCGTCGGATTTGATGATATCCAGTTCTCACAATTTTGCGATCCACCATTAACCACCATTTCTCAACCTCGTTATGAAATTGGCCGCCAAGCGATCCTCATGATGTTGGAGATACTGCGAGGCCATGAGATCCATACAGGTTCACGTTTACTGGATACAGAATTGGTCGTAAGAGCCAGTACCGCTCAGCCAGGACGTTAGCATCGAGCCAAGTTACCACAAGGTATCTGGAAATGAGCTCTGCCCAAGTCACCCCTAGATGCTGTCTTCAGTTTGTGGTCACTTGGGTATCGAACTGAGTTACCTCTGGGGTCTAAATTCTCTATCTTTAAAGTGCGCCACAAGTTGAGCATGCTATCGTAGATAATGTTTATTTCGTTCTATTATTTTCATCGAGAACAAGCAAGATTCCTCTCAACAGGGTGTTTTCTGATGCTATTCTGGATTAACATATTTGGCAGAACCCTTGATGACCAGAAGTAACCGTGGCAAATAAAGATTATGTAAGACGTGGGCGTGGCGCGCCCAAAAAGTCGTCCAAGAAAAAAGTGTCCAGCAGAAAACCTTGGCGAAGTGGCTTGTTAGCGATTCTCCTTGTCGGCGGTTTTGGCTACGGGCTTTACCTACTTAACAACGACCCTGAACCACCAGCGCCTGTCGTACAATCTAAGACGACCTCTGCCCACAAAGCAAAGCCTGCTAAAGGTCTGCCACCCCCACCAGAAGAGAAATGGGAATACGTGGAGAGCTTGCCAAAGCGTGAAATAGAAGTCGTTGCCAAAGAAATTAAGGTTTCTAAAGTTCCTTATGTCATGCAATGCGGCGCTTACAAAAAACACAGCCAAGCCGAAGATCGTAAACTGGCCATTGCCTTTCAAGGCATCACCAGTCGAGTCATCAAAAAGCCCGGCAGCTCTTGGTATCGCGTTGTACTTGGACCCTACAAGTTCAAACGTGAAGCAGAAAAAGATCGCCACAAGCTCCAGCGCGCCAAAATCGAGCCATGTTCGATTTGGAAAGAGAATCTATAGGGGTTTAGGGTTTAGATCCTAGGGTCCTAAAATCCTAGGTCCTAGGTCCTTTCTTTTAAACCTACCTTCCCCCCTTGAATCCCAAAATCCCCTCCCCCATATATTGAGTTAAATCCAAAAAGAAATAATAAGAGGTCGACTGTGACTACCATTGTATCTGTACGTCGAAACAATAAAGTCGTCATCGCGGGTGATGGCCAAGTATCCTTAGGCAACACCGTCATGAAAGGCAATGCGCGTAAAGTTCGCCGCCTATACAACAATCAAGTACTGGCTGGCTTTGCTGGCGGTACTGCTGATGCCTTTACCCTATTCGAACGCTTTGAAAGCAAACTGCAAATGCATCAAGGCCACCTAACTAAAGCAGCCGTTGAACTGGCTAAAGATTGGCGCAGCGATCGCGCTCTACGTAAACTAGAAGCACTACTGGCCGTTGCAGATGAGACTGCATCATTAATTATTACTGGTAACGGTGATGTGGTTCAGCCAGAGAACGACTTGATTGCTATTGGCTCAGGTGGTTCCTTTGCCCAAGCAGCAGCAACCGCACTCCTAGAGAACACCGATTTAGACGCGCGCACCATTGCAGAAAAAGCCCTCAACATTGCAGGCGATATTTGCGTCTTCACTAACCATAACCATACTGTGGAAGAGCTAGAATCAACGGCAGAACTTCCTAAGCCAACGGCTTAATCGTAACGAAGTAAGGAAAGAATATGTCTGAAATGACCCCTCGCGAAATTGTTCATGAACTGAACCGTCATATCATCGGTCAAGACAAAGCCAAGCGTTCTGTTGCGATTGCACTGCGTAACCGCTGGCGTCGTATGCAGTTAGAAGAAAGCCTGCGTGCAGAAGTCACACCAAAAAATATCCTGATGATCGGTCCAACCGGTGTTGGTAAAACCGAAATCGCTCGCCGCCTTGCCAAATTGGCGAACGCTCCTTTTATCAAAGTAGAAGCGACCAAATTCACTGAAGTGGGTTATGTGGGTAAAGAAGTAGAAACCATCATCCGTGATCTAACTGATGTAGCGGTAAAAATGACTCATCAACAAGCCATGGAAAAAGTGAAATTCCGTGCTGAAGAACAAGCGGAAGAGCGCGTTCTTGATGCTTTACTGCCACCAGCGCGTGATGCTTGGGGCCAAAATGAAGAGAAAGAAGAGTCCTCTAGCACTCGTCAAACCTTCCGCAAAAAACTGCGCGAAGGGCAACTCGATGATAAAGAAATTGAGATTGATATTGCCGCTCCACAAATGGGCGTCGAGATCATGGCGCCTCCGGGCATGGAAGAGATGACCAACCAACTGCAAGGGATGTTCCAAAACCTTGCCGGTGACACAAAGAAAAAGCGTAAACTGAAAATCAAAGATGCGCTGAAGGCATTAGCTGAAGAAGAAGCCGCTAAGCTGGTTAATCAAGAAGAGTTAAAAGAGTCAGCGATCTTCAATGTAGAGAACAACGGCATTGTGTTCATTGATGAAATCGACAAAATCTGTAAGCGCGGTGAAAGCTCAGGCCCTGATGTGTCTCGTGAAGGCGTGCAGCGTGACCTATTGCCTCTTATTGAAGGCAGCACCGTCTCAACCAAACACGGAATGGTCAAAACCGATCACATCCTATTTGTAACATCAGGGGCTTTCCAAGTCGCTAAGCCTTCAGATCTCATTCCTGAGCTGCAAGGTCGTCTGCCTATCCGTGTTGAACTAGAAGCGCTAACCAGTAATGACTTCAAACGTATTCTTACTGAGCCTAAAGCTTCATTAACAGAGCAGTACATCGCTCTGATGCAAACTGAGAATGTTAACGTTGAGTTTACCGAAGACGGAATCAGCCAAATTGCAGAAGCCGCTTGGACCGTTAATGAAACCACGGAAAATATCGGTGCACGTCGTCTACACACGGTGATGGAACGTCTAATGGATGAGATCTCTTACGATGCTGCCGAACAAGCAGGTGCTAAGTTCGTTATTGATGCTGCATACGTGAAAGATCGTCTTGGTGACACGGTTGAAAATGAAGACCTCAGCCGCTTCATCTTATAATCTTTATCTTGTCATGTACGCTGAAAATGATGCGACATAGCAAACAATGTAACATGGCAAATAACGCAACGTAAAAATAACGCCTGCAACACAGCCTGTGTGCGAGGCATAAGTAATCAGAGCTGAGTGACTGCACTCAGCTCTTTTTTTACCTGAAGCACTTACACTTAATGGCTTTACTCTAAGACAGCCACCTAAGACCACTAGCCGATTGCTTCAGAGCGATGACGCTAATATTTAAGCTCGATGAGACTAATACTCCAGGTCGATAACACTAATATTTCAGGTCAAGCACACCAAACAGCCTAGCAAGGTGACTTGGAGATAAGACTTTGCTTGCTTGAGATCAATAGCGCAATACATAGAGTGTGCTTATACTGGTCGCATGAGTTACCTGCACAATAAGTCCATGAAACACACTTTATCTCTCTGGCTACAAGCCGCTCGGCCGAAAACCTTACCCCTCGCTCTCGTTTCAATTTTAACTGGCAGTGTCCTCGCCTACGCAAATGGACAATGTTCCATCATCATTACTGTGATGGCGTTTATCACTGCCACTTTGTTGCAGATTCTCTCTAATTTGGCCAACGACTATGGCGATAGCCAAAAAGGCACCGATAACGATCAACGTATCGGCCCAACTCGTGCCATGCAATCAGGGGCAATTTCGGCTCAGCAAATGCGTCGCGCCATTCTGTTTAATATCATGCTGACCATATTGTCTGGGTTGATATTAGTCTTTTATGCTTTAAATAGCTTTGAAAGCATCATGGCCTTCATTGGCTTAGGGTTCACCGCTATGGTGGCGTCTATCACTTACACCATGGGGAAAAAGCCTTACGGATATGTCGGTTTGGGTGATGTCTCTGTCTTTATCTTCTTTGGTTTGCTCGGTGTAGCAGGAACCTACTTTTTGCATACGGGTCACCTAGATACATCACTGGCTTTACCGGCGATAGGCTGTGGTTTATTGGCCGTCGCAGTGCTGAATATTAATAATATGCGTGACATAGACAATGACCGTGCTTGTGGTAAACGCACCATGGCAGTGCGACTCGGTCAAAACAAAGCCAAATGCTACCACCTACTTCTGCTTGGCATCGCGCTGTTGGTCTTTGTGCTGGCCTTAATGACATTCCATAGCCCACTGTGGCTTAATTTACCGTTTTTGATCAGCATCTATGTGGTCTATTGCCATGCACAAGTTGTCTGGCAAGCCAAGCAACCTATCGACTTTGCTCCAATGATGCCAGTGATTGTGAAGTGTGCTTTGATCACCAATATGCTATTTGCCACGATCGTCATCGCTCAAACTCTAATGAGATAAACATGAATTGTCATTGCATTGACTTAATGGCTGGATATACTCAAAGACAATAGTTTCTATTTGGAAGGCACGCTATGGAATACAATACCTCAGCTCTTTGTGATATCTACCTTGAACAAGTCGATGTCGTTGAACCCATGTTCAGCAACTTCGGCGGCCGAGCTTCATTTTCCGGTCAGGTAATCACAATCAAATGTTTTGAAGACAACGCACTCATTCGCGAAACTCTAGAACAAGACGGCATGGGTAGGGTATTACTCATTGATGGCGGTGGCTCCCTACGCAGAGCACTCATTGATGCTGAAATCGCAACCCTTGCGGAAGAAAACGAATGGGAAGGCATTGTCGTTTACGGTTGTGTAAGAGAAGTGGATGTCCTAGAAGACATGAACCTCGGTATTCAAGCCTTAGCATCGATCCCAGTGGGCGCAGCAAACCAAGGGGTTGGTGAAATCGATGTTCCCGTCAATTTTGGTGGGGTGAGCTTTTTGCCTGAAGACTATATCTATGCTGACAGCACTGGCATTATTCTTTCTCCAGAGCCACTCAACATTGACCTTGAGCTGGATTAATCTTACCGATAAATATCGATTCACGCTCTAACAACAGCGATACTGGCCCTGAAGGATACGTATCGCTGTCGCAAGGCAAGCGAACTATAAAATAATATCGCGAACTTCCGGGTCTTTGCGTTCTAAGTAGTGCGTCGACTTGATGCGGCGGATTGTACGACAACGACCACGAATCAATAACGTTTCAGTTGTTGCAACATTGCCTTGGCGAGAAATACCCTCAAGCAAATCGCCTTTCGTGATACCCGTTGCTGAAAAAATGACATTATCGCTGCGCGCCATATCTTCCATTTTGAGCACCACATTGGCAGAAACGCCCATCTGCTGACAACGTTTTAACTCTTCTGCACCATGAATGCGGTTTTCTTCGCTATCGCCTTTCACCTCATGACGAGGAAGAAGTCGGCCATGCATATCCCCATCTAGCGCACGAATAACCGCAGCAGATACTACCCCTTCCGGAGCACCACCTACACAGTACATCACATCCACTTCACTATCCGGCATACAAGTAAGAATCGATGCCGCGACATCACCATCAGGCACCGCAAAAACTCGCACACCCATCGCTTGCATTTCGGCAATTACAGCATCATGACGAGGTTTAGCTAACGTGATCACGACCAAAGTATCCAACGACTTATTCAATGCCTGGGCGATATTTTCAAGGTTAACCTTTAACGGCAGATTTAAATCAATCACTCCTTTCGCACCCGGTCCAACGACAAGCTTCTCCATGTACATATCTGGTGCAGTTAAAAAACTGCCTTTTTCACCAGCGGCAAGGACAGCAAGCGCATTAGATTGCCCCATTGCAGTCATGCGGGTGCCTTCTATTGGATCCACTGCAATATCGACTTCATCACCGCCCAGTCCAACTTGCTCACCAATGTACAGCATCGGTGCATCATCAATTTCACCTTCACCAATAACGATTTCACCGCTAATGTCTGTTTTATTCAGCAAGGTACGCATAACTTCAACAGCAGCGCCATCCGCAGCATTTTTATCTCCACGGCCGAGCCATTTATAGCCAGCTAATGCAGCGCCTTCCGTCACACGGGAAAATGCCATTGCTAAATCGCGTTTCATGATGTCTCCAATAAAATAAAAGGAAGTAAAATTTGCGCGGCGATTCTAACACAATGGCGGGTAAACGTTTGCTTTTTGCGCTGGATTTACTTGAACTAAATTGCATTCGATCAATACTTAGATGATTTTTTCGTCCGACAAACAGAAAACGTCTTACTGCAACAGAGTTTGTTATCGATAAAAATCAGCGTTTAGTGAGATTGCGCCGATTTTTTAATCAAATGATGCAAAATATCGAATATAGTGGGTGTTTCTCGTCGCGACGCTGAGTAGAATGAACTCATAGGTAAGGTGCACGCGAATGCTGCGTATCGTCCCAATGGAATAAAATAGGTAGGCCAAGATGTCTTTTGAAGTACTAGAACAACTAGAAGCGAAAATTCAAACTGCAGTTGACACAATCACTCTTCTTCAGATGGAAATCGAAGAGTTAAAAGAAGATAAAGTAAAGCTTGAAACAGAAGCGAATGATCTTCGCTCTCAACGTGAAGAGCTTGAGCAGAAGTCAAATCAAACTCAGCAAGAGCACGCTCAGTGGCAAGAGCGCATTCGTGCCCTGCTTGGCAAAATGGATGAAGTGGAATAAGTTTCCTTTCAGACTCAGAATCAACAACACCCGCTCAGGCGGGTGTTGTATTTTATAGGCCCACAAACCTGACCTCTTCCAACCAAAGCCTGCCTATCCAACCACGCCGTTGTCGTGACTTGAGTATACTTCCCCTATCCCGCATAATGAGTCATGTTACAAAAGTGGTGGGTGTATGAAGAGCATTGATAAAATTTTGCAAATCGTTAAACGGGACGGCAGCGTCACAGCAAAACAGCTCTCTTCAGAACTTAGCATGACCAGCATGGGCGCTCGCCAACACCTACAAGCACTTCAAGACGATGGGCTTCTCTCTATTAACGACGTCAAAGTGAAAGTAGGACGTCCAACCCGTCATTGGTCACTGACTCAAAAAGGCCACGAGCAATTTGCCGATCATCATGGCGAACTGACGATTCAATTTATTGATGTCGTTGAACAAGTATTTGGCAAGGAAGGATTAAATAAAGTCGTTCACGAACGTGAGAAACGCACGCTTCATAACTACCAGCAACACTTAGCCAATTGTCACACCCTTGCAGATAAGCTCAACATCTTGGTCCAACTGCGCGAGCAAGAAGGCTATATGGCTGAGCTAGAGCAAGACAGCGATGGGTTTATTTTGATCGAAAATCATTGCCCGATTTGTAAAGCGGCGACGCGTTGTCCCAACTTATGCCAATCTGAATTGAATGTCTTTCAAGCTCTACTGGGTTCGCAAACCACAATCGAACGCACAGAGCATATTATTGATGGCCACCGGCGCTGCGTGTACCGTATCTCGACTGTGTAACAAATTCTTATTGATGAGACAAAAGCGATCCCTCTGCTTTCACTTGGTTTGATTGAATTACGCTTTAATTAATAACATTATTAATTGGAGTGTTCTATGTCAGAGCCGATTCAACTGCCCCCTTTTGATGAACTGGTCAAGATGGCCGAACAGGATCCTGTCGCGTTTGAGCAGTTTCGTCACGATATGGCCAATAAAGCCATTGCTGGCGCATCAGAAAGAATGCAACCAAGGCTTCGAGCACAGCAAAGCCACATTGATCAGGTGATCAGTCACTGCAAAAACCCCAACCATACCAATGTCGTATTAATGAATGAATTGAGTAAGCAGATGGTCAAATTCAGAGAAGCCCTGATGGGCGAGACGCATTCTGATCAACAGGCAGAAATTATTGAGTTGAACGGGTTTAAGTCTGAGTGATTAGGCCCTAGGTCCTAGATTCTAGAACCTAGCTCCTTCTCTTTGGGCTACTTCGGCTCTGGTCCATATTGATTATCGCCGGACGTGCCTTTCATAAAACCGCATTCAACCAAAATCCAGATTCCACACACTAAACCAAGAAAACTCGACAATATCATTGAGATATCAGGCTCTGACGAAAGTTCCATCGTCGCGGGTGAAGCCAAACGAGCGGCAATCAGAGGAATCGTAAGAACTAACCAATAGGAAGACTTATCTCGGTCGTGCCAACGTTTTGCCGTAATGGCTAAGTCAGGAATAATCAGCAAAAATAAAAAAGTAGCAAGAAGTGTATCGGCATAAGCAGGGAACAGTGCACCAGTGCTCACCGTCAGGCCGATGACCGCAAGATAGTAGAACACATTCCATAGCCAGTAAGTCTTACGGCCAATACGCCCTTGAAAAGAAAATAGTAACGCTTGAATAGACATGTACTTTCACTCTAATTTAGAAAGCCATAGATTAGCCGAAGACTAAATTAAAGTACAAAAGAAACATGTTGATGAGTTAAATACAGAAGACGGGGCGCTTCGCTTACTGAGTAAGGGAAAGGCTGCCGAGAAAACTATCCTCTGACTATTTTCTGAAAGCTATCGATGTCCATATCCCTAATATTGACCGTCAAACTATGAATATGGCTGGCTGACTCTTGCAAGACTGCCATCAACGCACGTGACAGTTCGCGTTTCTGCTCCGGTGTACGCCCCACCAGCAAATCAAAATTAATATGAATAAAATCGACACTGTCGCCTTGCTCACCGACTAACCAATTATGGCAACGTAGCGTGCGCGATTTCACTGACGCTAATTCAAATAAACCGCTATCTAATGCCGCTTGATGCAAATCTTCTAGCAGGCCTTGCACGTTCACTTGCTCATCGACAGAGTTAGAATATTCTAAAACTAAGTTTGGCATTTTGTTTCCTTGTCATTGCTTGCGTCTGAGCAACATTTCCCAGCTCAGAGCTTTTCGTAAAACTCCCATATCATGTTACTTGCTTAACTTGTTGTATTCCTAGATAAATACCTAACTTTTCGGAAATAACATACCCAATATCCAATTTTCGCTGGCAAGGTTTGACCCAATTTAAGAGCAAAATCACGAACAATACCATCTCACTCAGATAAACAAGACATGACGCCAATCATGATCTGCAGGCATTATTCTGTTATATTCCTACGTAGATTTTTTACATCAATTGACTTTATACATAGAAGAGAAGGGAGATATTCCTATGCGTCGTCCTGTAGTGATGGGTAACTGGAAACTAAACGGTAGCAAAGCAATGGTCACTGAGCTACTAGCGGGTATTAACGCTGAACTTGAAGGCGTTGAAGGTGTTGACGTAGCCGTTGCTCCACCAGCTCTTTACATCGGTCTCGCTGAGTGCGTTATCGCGGAAGGCAGTAACAAAGTTATCCTAGGTGCACAGAACACTGACTTGCACAACAGCGGTGCATTTACTGGTGATATGTCTCCAGAGATGCTGAAAGACTTCGGCGCTTCTCACATCATCATTGGTCACTCTGAGCGTCGTGAATACCACAACGAGTCAGACGAGTTCGTCGCGAAGAAATTCAACTTCCTAAAAGAAAATGGTCTAACACCTGTTTTCTGTATCGGTGAGTCTGAAGCGCAAAACGAAGCGGGCGAAACTGAAGCCGTATGTGCACGTCAAATCAATGCCGTTATCGACACTTACGGTGTTGAAGCATTAAACGATGCCATCATCGCTTACGAACCAATCTGGGCTATCGGTACTGGTAAAGCAGCAACTGCTGAAGACGCACAACGCATTCACGCGTCTATCCGTGCGCTTATCGCAGAGAAAGACAAAGCAGTAGCAGAGCAAGTGATCATTCAATACGGCGGTTCTGTTAAGCCAGAAAACGCAGAAGCTTACTTCTCACAACCAGACATCGACGGTGCGCTAGTTGGTGGTGCATCTCTTGATGCGAAAAGCTTCGTAGCAATCGCTAAAGCAGCGGCGGCCGCTAAAGCATAATGGTGCTTTATCTTACTTTAACCTCTGAGGTTTAAGTAATCTGTTCTAAAGGGATGCACGAAGCATCCCTTTTGTTTTATGTGCCAACCCTGAACTCTGTCTCTATTCTAAAAATCCACCAAGCCATTTCTCCCTATTCTAAAACACCGTCATTCTAGCGAGCGCAGCGAGACTAAGAATCTCACTTCAGTACGCGCCAAAAACCGTCCTTCATCGCACTTCAATTAAGTCCACTTTATTCCAAGCAGCATAACCACTAAGCTGCTCTACTTTAGCTCTTCAGATACAAGAACTTAATACGCTTGCTCAAGGAGGAGCAATCAGTATGACGACTCAACTTTCAAACATAGCCAGTGTGATTCATCACGGCGGCAAAGATACCGTGACGGGCTCCTGTCATGAACTCAAACTACCGCACGGCAGCATCTTAATTGACTGCGGACTGTTTCAAGGTAAAGACTTGCATTTTGCAGGACGTAAACCTTCGTTAGAAATTGAATTTTCGATTAAATCCGTTCAAGCCTTAGTACTGACCCACGCTCATATCGATCACATTGGCCGCTTACCTTGGTTACTTGCCGCTGGATTCAAAGGCCCTATCTATTGCACTCAGGCCACTGCCGAATTAGTGCCATTAATGCTTGATGATGGGCTGAAACTGCAGCTTGGTTTAAACACTGCCCAGCGCCAACAGGTGCTCAGCTTAATCAAAAAACGCCTTAAACCCTGTCGCTACCAACAATGGATCCCACTTGGCCAGCAAACCTATTTGCGATTTCAGCATGCCGGGCACATTCTTGGCTCAGCCTATGTGGAATGCAAACTGGCCAACAATGAGGTAGTGGTTTTTTCTGGCGATCTTGGCCCGTGTGATACGCCTCTTCTGCCCGATCCGTTTTCTCCTGTTCGAGCCGATTATCTCTTTATTGAATCGACCTATGGCAACAAGCAACACGAAGCGATTGCCACACGCATTCAACGCTTAAACCGTATTATTGACCATGCTCTTGCCGATGGCGGTGTCATAATGATCCCAGCTTTCAGCGTCGGCCGAACACAAGAGTTGCTGTTTGATATCGAACAACTTATCCACCAGCGCAAACTCTCAGCTCAACTGCCTGTCATTTTGGACTCACCGCTGGCGAATAAGATCACCAAAACCTATCGACGTTTCAAAAAGCTGTGGGGGCAAGAAGCCAAGCAGCGTCTCGATAGCCATCGTCACCCATTAGCTTTTGAACAATGCATCAGCGTGCAAAGTCATCGAGAACATTTGGCGCTAGTCAATCGGCTTGCTTCAACGCAACAAGCCGCTTTGGTGGTTGCAGCTTCTGGTATGTGTCAAGGTGGCAGGATCCTTAACTACCTCAAGGCCTTACTGCCAGAGAGTAAAAATGATGTGCTGTTTGCTGGCTATCAAGCGCAAGGCACACTCGGGCAAGCCATTCAAAGCGGCCAAACCAGGGTTAACATTGATGAGCAAGTCATTGAGGTTAACGCTCAAATACACACGATTTCAGGTTATTCCGCCCATGCCGATCAAGCTGACTTATTACAGTTTATCGCTGGGATACCCACCCCACCCAAAGCGGTCCATTTGATCCATGGTGAACAACATGCCAAACAAGCCTTAGCAGACAAGATAACGCCAAGCGGAATTCAAGTTGTCTTATAAGAATTCTATTTTTGTATAAGAGTTTTACTTGCTTTATGAGAATCGCAGCCGTTTTGTTAGGTCACTGACCAAGCAAACCGAATAGAGAACCACAAGGAAGAATGATGTTACTTATTACCAACCGTCAGTTAAATCGCACTCATCACCGCTTCGCTAAAACCAATGAACTGAGCCAATCTTTACTGTATTGCGAACATCAAAATGGCCAGACGCAAGAAATTGGCAGTGACTCTTGGATGGAAGCCTTATTAAGCGCTAATGTTGAACGAGTGCTGCTGTATATCCATGGTTTCAGTAATCAGCCAGAAGCGGATGTGATTAAAAACAGCTTAAAAATGCAAACCATGCTCGATAACAGCCAACCAGGTTGCGTGGTTATTCCAATCATTTGGCCATGTGATAACGATTTTGGCATCATTAAAGATTACTGGGATGATCAACTCAGCGCCGAATTATCTGGTCATGTTTTTGCCAGAGCGTTAGGCAAGCTGATCAACTGGCAGCAGCAACACGCTCCTTGTTACCGGAAAATCTCGGTATTGGCGCACTCCATGGGCAACCGAGTTCTATTAAAAAGCTTAAACACGTTTGCTAAAGAGTTTGGCCATCAAGGTGTGCCACTGATGTTTGACGAGATATTTTTAATGGCGGCAGACATTGCCAATGATGCGTTGGAAGAGGATCAAGAAGGACGTTGGATTTTAGAAGCCGCGAATCAGGTGGTGTGCTTTTATGCCAAAGATGACTACGCGATGCCAGCCAGTAAAGTGATGAACATCCCACAGCGTTCTTACACGCGTCGTCTTGGTCAAACCGGACCAAAACATCACCTTGAGCGCGTAGAGTTAATCGATTGTTCGAGCTTTAATCAAAAACTGGATTACCCCAAAGGCCATACTTATTTTCTTGATGAAAGCAGCCCAGCTTGGCAGAGAGTGGTTGGGAAGGGATAGGGTCCTAGGGTCCTAGGGTCCTAGGGTCCTAGGGTCCTAGGGTCCTAGGGTCCTAGGGTCCTAGGGTCCTAGGGTCCTAGGGTCCTAGGGTCCTAGGGTCCTAGGGTCAAGGTGCGGTAAGTGGGTTTGGGAGTCAAGGCTTTTTAGTCGAAGCCTTGACTCAGATACAACCTAGTCGCTACCAAATAGGTCTCGGGTGTAAACTTTATCTGCAACATCCGCAAGCTCTTCAACCATACGGTTAGAGACAATCACATCTGCCGCTTGTTTAAAGGCATCAAGGTCTTTGATCACTCGTGAGTGGAAGAACTCTTCTTCTTGCAGCACCGGCTCATACACCACCACTTCAATACCTTTGGCTTTGATACGTTTCATAATGCCTTGAATGGAAGAAGCACGGAAATTGTCGGAGCCCGCCTTCATAATCAAACGATAGATCCCCACCACTTTAGGGTTACGCTTTAAAATAGACTCCGCGACAAAATCTTTACGAGTGCGGTTTGCTTCTACGATCGCACCAACAATATTATTCGGTACGTCTTGGTAGTTGGCTAGCAGCTGTTTGGTATCTTTAGGTAGGCAGTAACCACCGTAACCAAACGATGGGTTGTTATAGTGATTACCGATACGTGGGTCGAGCCCTACCCCTTCAATAATTTGACGCGCATCTAGGCCATGAGCTTCGGCATAAGAGTCCAACTCATTAAAGTAAGCCACACGCATGGCTAGGTAAGTGTTGGAGAACAGCTTAACCGCTTCTGCCTCGGTCGAGTCGGTAAACAGAACTTGAATATCTTGTTTTACCGCCCCCTCGACTAGAAGGTTGGCGAAGGTTTGTGCACGTTGACTACGCTCACCAACAATAATGCGCGAAGGGTGTAAGTTATCATACAGCGCCTTACCTTCACGTAAAAACTCTGGCGAGAAAATCACATTCTCACAGCCCAGCTCTTGCTTAACGCGCTCAGTGTAACCTACCGGCACCGTTGATTTGATCACCATCACTGCATCAGGGTTAATCGCCACAACATCCTTAATGACCGCCTCTACAGAAGAGGTATTAAAGTAATTAGTCACTGGGTCATAATCGGTCGGCGTCGCAATCACAACATATTCCGCACCTTGGTACGCCAACTGCTTATCTGTAGTGGCAGTAAAGTTAAGCGGTTTATTAGCCAGAAAGTCTTCAATCTCACTATCAACAATCGGTGATTGCTTTTGGTTAAGCAATTCAACTTTCTCGGCAATGATGTCTACGGCAACGACTTCGTGGTGCTGGGCAAGCAGCATCGCATTTGAAAGGCCAACATAGCCAGTACCTGCAACAGCAATTTTCATAGGGTAGATCTCAGGAAGTATTTTAGTTGAGGATAGCAGAACTCGTGTGTTTGCTTCAACAAACTCACACTTGCCGCCTTTACTAGACTCCTCTTACTTCATCTAGCACATGAGGTCTCTAAACAATCAAGTTTAAATCTACCTCAATGGATAGATTGTTTAGTTAAGTAAATCAATAGCATTCACGAAATCTATGGCGCAAGTTTTATTGATTAGTGCTTTGTTGGTGTAAAAAGTTGCTGTAGAATTGGGAAGTTTCAATCAAAATCACTATTGGCCGTTTTATGTTCCTTGAGCTTAGCTTTATCTTCTTTTCCTCATTTGCAATCTTGTTTCTTATGCGTAAAGTGGCCAAGCGAGTCGGCTTAGTGGATAAACCCAACGCCCGTAAAAAGCATGATGGCGCTGTCCCTCTTGTTGGTGGTATCTCAATTTGCTTAGTGTTAGCCCAATACCTTACCTTTAAGCCCAACATCATCGAACACAGTTGGCTTTATTTAATATGCATCATGATATTAACGTTTATTGGTGCCATTGATGACAAAATAGACCTGAGTTTTAAAATACGTATGGGCATACAAGCGCTCCTATCGCTTATGATGATCAACGTTGCAGGTTTGGAGTTACAAAGCCTCGGTAATATGTTTGGGGTTGGGGATATCTCACTTGGCTGGTTAGGCAGTTTGATTACCATTATCGCCGTGATAGGAGCCATTAACGCCTTTAATATGGTCGATGGTATTGACGGCTTGCTGGGTGGGCTTTCTATTGTGACCTTTGGAGCACTTGCAATCTTACTGCAAGTCGATAGCCAGCATGGCCTAGCTTATCTATGTGTGGTGATTATTGTGGCGATGCTGCCATACATCTGCATGAACTTAGGTATTTTAGGCCGAGAACGAAAGGTCTTTATGGGAGATGCCGGAAGCATGATGATAGGCTTTACTGTGATCTGGTTACTACTGGGAGTGAGTCAAACTCAAGGTTCAGAGCCTCTCATGCGTCCGGTAACAGCACTATGGTTAATTGCAGTGCCTCTCATGGATATGGCCGCCATTATGATCAGAAGAATTCGCAGAGGAGATTCACCTTTCAAGCCGGATAGAGAACACCTACACCATATATTCCAACGCCTTGGATTGAGCTCAAGACAAACCTTGCTTGTGATCTGCTTAATAGCAACACTTTATGCAGGCTTTGGTATATATGGTGAAGTAAATAACATCTCTGAAGTAGTAATGTTTGGCTTGTTTATTGGGTGTTTTGTTCTTTACTCGATAATTTTGGCGTATGTGTGGAAAATAACCAGCTTCTTACGTACTAAACTAAATAGCAGCAAGCACTAAACGCTATGAGTGGTTAAGTGCCTTATCAACATTTATTCAACTTGGTTAACAGACACTTAAATTAATTGCCATATTGAGTATCGCACTATTTATACTCTGGCTCTCCGGAGCTTGGGTGTTGGTTTCACCTAGGCTCAGTTGAGTAGTTGCGTTTAGGATAAATACCTACAGAAGAATCACTATAGGCCAATTTATAGTTAATTAAGCCTCGCTAAAGTTCTTGATTAGTTACCGAAACTTGTACTTTTGCAAATTGAGGGTTGAAAGGGCCTTCTTTGAACTCCAACAGCAATGCTTGCTCAGACAGACATTCCACGCTATGAATCTCATTAGGAAGAAACTCGATCACCTTTGCGCTCTCTCCATCACCTACAAGAAGTTCTGAAACAATACTTCCATTCATGTTGTAATGGCAAACTCGGATCAAGCCATGTATTACTACAAATATTTCCCATTGGTGAGAGTGTTCATGATAATGCGGTTCTACGTAACTTCCCTTTGTTAACGCAATGAATAGCCTCTGAACTTTTTCATCGTAACTTGTATGCAAATTAAGATGCGCTCTTTTTCTTGGCGAGACTTCAGCGGCTTGAAAAAGTGTCAATAAACTGTCATTACTATAGACTTTCATATTATCCCTTTAATGCTTCGAGAATCACTTTTGCTGCTACTGGAACTGAAAATTCTTGCTTAAGCAAGTAGTAAGCATTTGCTCCAATTTCTTTTCTTAGGGTGACATTTTTATAGAATAACAAGGCATTGTTAAACAAAGTTTCATCTTCACCATTAACAGAAATCATGCCCGCATTGTTGTCATTAACAATATCGAGTAAATCATTACCGCTATTAACACTACCTAAAATTGGAATGGACTGAACCATGTATCCTAGGAGCTTACCTGGAAAATTATGGGAGGTATGTTGAGCAGAAAGCGAAAACAGTCCAATATCAATATCCGCGAGGAGATCCTTGAACTCATTCTGATCTACCGAAGGAAGGTAAGTGAAATTATTAAGCCCCCACTCTTTAGCTAATTGGTTAATAAGAGCAACCTCATCGCCTTGGCCAACAAAAAGGAAATGTGCTTTTCTATATGGACTCATCGCTCTAGCTAGACGCATCAAATTCGCCATATCTTGAGCATGACCAATATTGCCTCCATAGAAGTAAATTATCTTATCTTCTAAATTTAGTTGGCGACGAATACTGCCTTTCTGAAAAGACAGTTTATGCGGGGCAAGCCCTGCCCAATTTCTTAATATTTCGGAAGTATAGCGATGGTCTGTAATCTCGTTAAAAAGTAATTGATTTTTTTCAGACATTAAGCCAATTGTATCGGCTTGCTCATAAGAAAGCTTTTCAAAGAATCGAAAATATCTTTCAATCAATGAACCTTGCTTTATCATGCCGGCGTCGATGACCCATTGGGGAAATAAGTCTCGCAAAACTAAGTATGCTTTACATTGACAACGTACTTTAATTTTTGAAACCAGTCCCCCAAAAAAGATCGATGGTGAGTAGTAAACAATACCATCGAACGTATCTGGCTTAACTTCATGAGAGATGGCATTCCAAGCACGAGTTGACAACAATGTTTCATTAATCGCTCGCTTTACTTTGGGGACATCTTTAATTGCACCACTGGCGAATCGCCAAACTTTTACATTATCTATAACGCTTTTTACTAACTTTGTTTGCTGCCCTTGTTCGGGGGTAATAACGGTAACATCATGTCCTAGCGCTGCGTAGTGGCAAGCCAATTCATGAAACATTTTTGCCCCAACACGTGTGCTATGGGGCAAGTAGTCATCAATAATTAAAGCTAAGCGCATTAATATTTTTTCCAAACAACACGATTCACGTAATCAGTGTACGAGTGAACAATGCGAACGACCTTATCTGACACATTCGGCATACTGTAGTCTTCCACTCTTCTTAATAAACGAGTTTCGCCACTTGGCTGACTTTCCAGTATCTGCAATCCCTGCATTATACGCTCAACCTCTAAGCCCACCATCATTACCGCAGCTTCTTCCATTCCCTCAGGACGCTCATGCGCTTCTCGTAAGTTCAACGCTGGGAAGTTCATAATCGATGACTCTTCATTGATTGTGCCACTGTCTGAAAGCACCGCTTTCGCGTTCTTTTGAAGACAGTTGTAGTCATGAAAACCTAACGGCTTTAGAAGCTGAATGTTGGTATGAAACTCAATACCTTGCGCTTCTATGCGGTTTCGTGTTCGAGGGTGAGTCGATACGATAACTGGGTATCCATACTTCGCCGCCACTGCATTCAAACTCTCCGCTAATTTAGCAAGCTGCTTTGGTGAATCAACATTTTCTTCTCTATGTGCACTCACAACAAAGAACTCACCTTTGACAAGACCAAGGCGCTCAAGAACGTCTGAGCTTTCGATTTGAGGCATGTAGTGGTTCAACACCTCGAACATTGGGCTGCCCGTTTTAATAACACGATCGGCTGGAAGACCTTCTGCTAACAAGTAATCTCGAGCAATCGTGCTGTAAGTAAGGTTGATGTCTGCTGTGTGATCAACAATGCGGCGGTTGGTCTCTTCTGGAACTCGTTGGTCAAAACAGCGATTGCCCGCTTCCATATGAAAGATAGGCACCTTACGACGCTTGGCTGGAATAGCAGAAATGCAAGAGTTGGTGTCACCTAAGACCAGCATGGCTTCTGGCTTTATCTCTTCCAGCACTTCATCCACTTTGATGATGACCTGGCCAATGGTCTCAGCAGCATTCTTGCCTGCGGCATTAAGAAAGTAATCCGGCTTACGAACCCCTAAGTCGTTAAAGAATACTTCGTTTAGCTCGAAGTCATAATTCTGACCGGTGTGCACTAAAATATGCTCACAGTGCTCATCCAATTTTGCTAACACACGAGACAGACGAATAATCTCAGGACGCGTGCCAACCACCGACATGACTTTTAGTTTCTTCATTTTTGTTCTCTTCGAGGTTTACAGTGGGAATGTAAAAGTATCAGGCGCTTCTCGGTCAAATATCTCATTTGCCCAAAGCATAACGATCATCTCTTCGTCGCCAATATTCGTAATGTCGTGTGACCAACCCGGTACGGTCTCTACGATTTGAGGAGCACAGCCTTCTGTCTCCAACTCATAGCGCTCGCCCGTCCCGATGTGTTCAAACTTAAAGCGAGCCCTACCCTTTAAGACAAGGAACTTTTCATTCTTGCTGTGGTGATAGTGCCCACCTCGAGTTATCCCTGGGTGCGCGGTAAAGAAAGAAAATTGGCCTGATTGCTTTGTTTTTAACATCTCGCTAAACACACCACGCTCATCACCATAACTAGGGATGGTATAGCTAAATTGCTCAGGTGACATATAGCTTAAGTAAGTCGAATACAATGCACGAACCAATCCTGTACCCACATCTTCCGTGACTAAGTTCTCTCGACTCTCTTTAAACGCGCGCAGTAAATCCGCGACCTCACCAACTGTGGTTGGGTACTCCGGTGAAACGGCTTTGGTCCCACTCGGCTCAGTACCATCAAGTAAAGCAATTAAGCTCCGACAAACATCATCGATATAAACTAGCGTTACCGGAGCTTTAGGGTCGTTGATGGTAATATCTATATCATTGAGCGTGTTGTAACAAAAGGTGGCCACAAAAGAGTTGTAGTTTGGGCGACACCATTTCCCAAAGACATTAGGAAAACGATAGATATAAAATGGCGCACCGCTTTCTTGCCCATACTGTTCAACACTCTGCTCGGCAGAGCGTTTGCTCTGACCGTATGCGTTATCTTGAAGAGCTTGGGTAGAAGAGCTCACTACAAGAGGGATCTTTCTGCCACTGGCTTTAAGTTGTTCAACAACAAAATCAGTAAAATCGGCGTTGCCCTCTTGAAATTCCGCTTCTGTTTTTGGACGATTAATTCCGGCTAAGTGATAAACAAAATCAGCTTCTGCTAACACCTGATTCGTTTGCTCACGTGAGGTATCACGGTCAATTTCAACAAGGTCATCATAGCCATGCTCACGAAGCATGACGCAAAGGTTTTTCCCAATGAAGCCCTTTGCTCCTGTTACAACAATCTTCATTTATACACCCTCTGGTACAACCAAGCTTCCCGCCTCAATATCGACAATGAAATCAAGCTTACGCAATAGCTGGACCATTCCATCAACATCCAAACGTTCTGTATTGTGTGAGTTGTAATCTTCAATAAGAGAAAGATCTTTCTCACCTTCTTCATTGTATTTTGAGTAGTTAAGATCTCGATTGTCTGATGGGATGCGGTAGTAGTTACCTTGGTCCTGCGCCACAAACATTTCTTCACGGCTACACAGTGCTTCGTAAAGTTTTTCGCCATGCCTTGTACCAATGATATTAACGATATGTTCTGGCTTATCGGTGATTTTTAACAAAGCTTTCACCAAAACGTCAATGGTAGCTGCAGGGGCTTTCTGCACAAAAATGTCACCGTTGGTTCCATGCTCAAATGCGTGTAACACGAGATCAACCGCATCATCCAAAGTCATCATAAAACGTGTCATATTCGGATCAGTTATGGTGATTGGTTGACCACTAATAATTTGGCGTAAAAATAGTGGAATAACCGAACCACGCGAAGCCATAACGTTGCCATATCGAGTTGCAGAAATTACCGTTTTTTCTGGGTCAACATTACGTGATTTTGCAACAATGACTTTCTCCATCATTGCTTTAGAAATGCCCATAGCATTAATTGGATAAACTGCCTTGTCTGTGCTCAAACAAACGACACGTTTCACTTCGTTCTGTATTGCGGCCTCAAGCACGTTTTCCGTACCTAATACATTCGTTTTAACCGCTTCCATTGGGTGAAACTCACATGATGGTACTTGCTTTAAAGCTGCGGCATGATAAATATAATCAACACCACGAGTGGCACTTAGAATACTATGGTAGTCTCGCACATCTCCAATATAAAATTTAAGCTTATCACTATTATATTTCTTACGCATATCATCTTGCTTTTTCTCATCACGAGAGAATATACGAATTTCTTCAATGCCTGTATTTAAAAACCGGTCAAGAACAGCATTACCAAATGAGCCCGTACCACCTGTGATTAATAACTTCTTCTTATCAAACATTCTAAAAACCCCAATTACCAGTAAAATAGTTTTTATCAGCCCTGAAAGGAACTGATTTATTTTTGGCTAACCTACTAAAAATACCGCATAAATCATCAACATTCTTGAAAGTAATTAAGCCGTCTATCCCCCCGAACTCCTTGTTCAAGGAGTTGATATATTCTCTTTCATAAACAATAGCTTGCCTATTGATGCTTAATGCTTCAAATATTGGCAAACAAACCGTTTCAAACAAAGAAAGAATGAGCACAGCATCGGATTGAATAAGCTGTGTATTGTATGATTCTTTGTCTAGTTTTCCTACATATTTTATATTTTCCCTAAATAAATTAATATCTAATGGCTCGGGTGAAGTAATAAAAAAAACAACATTATGAAATCCAAGCTTATCAATCGCAGCATATAGTAGATCGATATTCTTATTTCTATTCCCTAAATCAACAATAGGTACTAAAATCTTTAATTTAGACTTATCTATATGAAAGTTATCGAGATAAGCATATTTAGCTAAATTAATTGGAGTAACACCGGGCCAAGCTAAAAGATAATAGGTAGGTTTAAATATCTTTTTACAAAAATTAGCATATACAAATTTACTTTGAAACACATATTTTTGATTTACTCGACCGAATATCATAAGAGACATTCGAATCAAAAAAAACTTTAATGCCGAGCTGTGTAATATAAGATAATTATGAAAATAGGTTACTTTTTCAATACGTGTAAAGAACAAGTTAACATTGGAAAAACTAACTATCTTAGTGGATTTATATTTCACAACATAGAACAAAGAAAAAAATAATGCAAAGAGAACAGTCATTATTCCTTTTGTTTCAACCCGTTTCCAATAAAAATTGTTTGGTAATGAAATGGGAACATTGGGGCTAAGAAGTATATAGTCCGAACCATCGTTTGCGTGATGGGCCACATAGCTTTCTACAATCGTTAACGCTCCTCCTTCTCTTGCAGCGCTTGCATTAATGAGTATCCTATTCATAATCTTTCACTTTTAAGAATTCCTTTACCCAATTATCGACATGATATTTATGGTAAATTTTTTCACTTAACTCGACATATTCACCATCAATAAAATTGCGAGGTATTACTAGATTTTGACGGTCAATAATGTAGATATTACTGGGGTGATAGAAGTCATAGTTCACGACATCTTTATTTGTTGTTACTAATTTTCTTTTTAATCCTAGAGCTTCTAAAGTACGCATCGTAAGACCAGTCTGCTCTGGTTGAGTAATATCGAGTATAATATCTGATTCAGCCATAGCGTTTATAGTATCAACCTCATCTAGTGGTGCATAACTATATAAAGAGAAATCTTTACATAAGAAAAATCGAATGCTTTTTAAGCAATTAAGAATAATCGACTTTTTTGAACGATAAAGGTGCAAATAAAAGTCGTTTCTATCAATGCCATTTTGAAATATGATATCCTTGATAACTTCATTCCTATCGGAGTGGTCTGTACCAATAAAGTTAAAACGATATCTTTTATTTTTACAGGATGCCTTTTCATGAAGGGAATTAAAAAATAAAGGCTTGTGCCTAAGTCTGAGCTTATTGCTATCATTTTTATCAAAGCTAAATACAGCATCAAAGCAAGATATCTGAGACTTTAAAAGTGGTAAGTTTACTTCAAAATCCCATTGATACATCATAAAACAAGCGGTATTTATTGATTCTTTGAGAGTTAAAATACTTCTACGACTAAGATACTCACCTCTAATTACTAGTACAAGATCATAGTCCCCTTTGTTTTTTTTCAAAATTCGAGATATGTATCCCTCATGAGCTCTAATAATAATTTTTGGTGAAAGCTTATAGAAAAAATGGGACCATAAAGATTGCTTTTTAAAAGCATGCTCATCAAAATAGTCTACTTTCACACCCAATTTAGAGAAAGACTCAAGAATATGGAAACAAAACCCATATGCACTAGGAGCTATAAATAAAACTTTCAATTCTGCGCCTTAAAATATATAAAATAAAAAGTAAAAATGCGAATACAATAAAATAGTCTGTGTTCTTAAAGATGAAATCAAGCAGTCTAGAACGAGGACTAAATATAATATTTGGCAATACCATAAGTAATAGAGCTAAGATAGCACGATTAGATGATGCTAAATACATTATGGCATTGAGAAACATAGGTATACAAAAACCAATTAGACCTACAAAGCCAAGGCCTCCAATTACATATGCTTCTTGAAATAAGCTCCCACCAAAACTGAAACCTTTGCTTTTTGCATCAGGTGAGATTAAAAAATCAACTTTATCCTGCAGCATAAAATCTGGTGTGAGCACAACATCAAATAGGTTTATGATATCACCTGATAATAGACCTGATGACTTCAAGTCTACAGCATGTATCACAGCAAGGATTGATGTACCTTGATCGTATATAAAAGAATAGAAGACTAGAAAGCCTGTAGAAAAAGGACTGAGACCCAAACGATAGCTGGCAAAAAAATCGGCCAAGAGTATTATACTCAAGCCAATAAGGATTATTCTTCTAATGTTAACTCCTTTAGGGCTTATAATACTGTAGTAGTAAAATAAAATTGTCAATATAAAAGAGAAATAGTAACCCCTTATACCCGTCATCAAGTTTAGAATAATGAAAGGAAAAAACAAAACAAAGGCAATTTTAAATTCTCTCTTAGTCGGAATAGATACAAGAACCAGAAAGAATCCAAGCCTAAAAAACATTGCTGGAAGCTTTATAAAGGGTGGTGGATTGTAGGATATTTGGTGAGTAAATACACTCAAATAACCACCTTTCAAAAATTCAAGGTAGAACTGGTATTGTATATAATATGCTGGAAGTAGCCCAAACAACATAAAAAACATGCCACATTGAAGGTAAAATTTATTTCTCCTTAAAGCCCAAGTTACTTTAGACTTACCACTACTAGGTAATAAAAAAATTGAAAAGCAGAAGCATATTGAAAATACAAACAACATTCTTGCGGTAATAACAATACTACTAAACTTAAGGGTATGAAATGCCATAAAGTTTGGTACTGTAATATCAGTCAATCCGAGAGTGTGTAGAATGAATCTATTATAAATAAAAAGCCCAAGCATACCCCAAAATATCACAACTGGATGTAACCAATCATATTGAAAATTTTTCACAGTAACAAACGTTGAGATAAAATATGATAAAGTAACCAAACATGCATAAAGCAAAATCACCAAATCATCATTACCAATTATAACATTTTTGGCAACCTCACATACCAGAAATATAATAATCATAAAAGCAGCGCATATAAACTGCTCTAGTTTTAAGCTATAGGTATTCATTAATCACACTTGGAAAAACTAGTTCTTTATCCTGAAAATGCCCATCCTGAAGGTAATCAAAAATGAATTCATACAAGAATGATTCTACCTTTCTTGTATTAAATTTCTCAGTACATGCATGATAAATCAACTCCCTCAAGGAGCAGAAGTTACCATGAAAATCGTATGTGATACCTCGATGAGAATAGTAAGCTTCACCCAAACAAACAACATTAACTCCAAGCAATAAAGATTCGATTCCAACAGCTGAATTATTAAGAATAGAGCATGAGGACCCTACAATCATCTTTTTCAAATCAATGTAATTTTGAAAAGATACATTTTCATATTGATCGACTAGATCATAGATTCTACTATCGTACTTTCCTTGATATTGTGGATGTTCTCTAATTAGCAAGTGATATCCCTCAGGAATTACTTCGATCACGTCTTTAACCATTTGGTAAAAACATTGATAATGAGGTGCATGCTCTATTAGTTGAGCATCTACTGGAACTTGAAGATATAGAGCAATGTAAGGCTCATTCACACATTCAACCTCAACATTTTTCATTAGTTTCAGTTTGTTCGGTAAATGCTTTTTCATAAACGGTTCGAGATAGCCTTTAGAAAAACTAGGACCAAGACTTAGGTCTTTTGGAAAAAGACCTTCTAATATTCGTGGCGGATACATAAGAATTGTAGTCATAAACCTATATACCCTGTCAAGGAAACTAAACTGTTCGGCTGTCCAAAACTTTTCTCTTCGCATTCCTATAGAGCGAACAAATTCTGATAATTTATCGACTTCAAACTTCTTAAGTTCCCTAAAAGTGGGTTCAAAACTGATATTCGCATTGACCCCTTTGCGATCTATCATAGTCGTTCCAAAAGGACCTTGCTCAAAATATATAATTCTGACGTTATATTTTTTTGCTATATAAATTATAATAGCTGGAATCAATCTAGATTCACCAGAAGTTATTACATAGTCAAACTTGCTTTTGGCAAACTTTTCATCAAAATAATTTAGATATTTAACTGCATTTTTTCTAAGTGTTACTACCTCATCCTTACCAAAAAGATTTAATGCTTTGTTGTTAAATGAAATTAGCTTATCGATCAGATCCAAGTTATTATCAATAGAATACTTACCTTTCACGTTGGTAGAGATAGCCGGCATAACTGAGTGATATTTATTTTTCTTCCAATATCTATGTGCGCAAGGATATATACTAACATTGAAAAATTCCACCTCACTATAAGTATTATAAATATTTTTTTCTAAGAAAAGGAAGTATCTTGCAAAGTCATAAAAGTAAGTTACTGTCATTATTTTCATTTTCTAAAGCCTTCAATAACCTTAATAAACACAGGCTCCTTTACGATGTATAGTAAAATAGGATATGATATAATAGAATAAATAGATAAAATAGCTAAAGAGCTAAATCCTTGCCCTGCCAGTTTGAGCATTGATATAATAACGATTGAAATAAAGTACAAAAGAATAACAATAAATGTTCTATTTAACCTTTTACATAAATTTGAAAAAACCTGAATCTTATTACTTCTAATAATATATATTTGATAAATTAGAATCCCAAATTCGGCTAATACTGTACTATAGGCAGCACCATTATGCTTGTAAATTGGAGTTAGAAGAAGGTTAAAGCATATACATAGTACCGCTCCAATTGATAATGACTGAAGGACATACTTTTCCAAGTTTCGAGCATATAGAACTTGCATTCCCAAAAAGTTAGTTCCTATTGATATTATAATTAAGGTAGATAAGATCCTCAACGTTTCACTTGCATCTATGAATTCATTACCGGCGAATGAAACAACAATCAAATCGGAAAACATAGCCAAAAATATCGCTATTGGTGCACATATTATAAATATAAAAATAAATAAATCAGTGAGGCGTCCTGTATCAGTACTTTCTTTAATCTTTTGCCTCGCTGTATCAGCAAAAAACACCATTGTAATTGATGAAATAATCGTAATCACTACACGAACTAATCTAATTGCCGTACTATATAAACCTACATAATAATTTGAAGTTAATAATCCAAGAATTACACTATCAAGTACTGTATATACAGTTGATACTATTCGTGTAGATGAAAAGAATACTATATATTTAAAATGACGCATCAGATCTATATTAGTACATGTTAGCTTTACATACTTTCTAGACTCCATGAGATTAATTACATTAGCCAAACTAAGCCCCAGCAAACTAATGAATACATATTCGCCAACATTACTTGGTTGAGATATTAGGCTGTAGACCATAATTAAGGAAACTAACTTTACAATAAAATTCCTAACCATTAGTACTTTAAACTTTTCAATTCCCTGAAAAAACCAGTCAATTTGAAAGAAACTCAATACCAAGTTGAAACCTGCTAGCATATAAATAAATACATGTTCTCTAAAAGCATCAACATACATGATTAATGCAGCATATATAACAATAGAAACTAAAACTCCTACTGCATTTATTAATATAAGCTCACTAACTAAATAAGATAGTTTCGATTTATCTTCTCTACATTTCGCAACTTCTCGTATACCGTATATAGGAATACCCAAAGATGCGATTGTAGAAAAATATGTACCCAGACTGATGGCCAAATTCCCTAAACCTATACTATCAACGCCAAGAACCCTAGCAACATACGGATAGGTTAATAAAGGGAAAAGAATATTGAGTAAATAGTAACTGCAATTAAATAAAAGGTTTTTTAACTTGTGAGGTTCAAACAAGTTATTAGGATTCATTTCTTTAAAATTCCAACAAGTTTACCAGCTTCTTTTACCAACAGACTGCTTATTCCTTTATTATCCATTAATTCCAAAGCTGTACCCATCATTTCTGATGGCTCAACACTGTACGGTGAATAAGATGCCATACAATTTGCAGTTAAATCGAAGACACTTCGACCATGTTTTTCCATTGCTCTTCTTATGTCGCCATCTGTAATTATACCTAATTCAGGTCCGCTTTGAACGATACATAAACCTAGCATACCTTGTGATACCGTATTTACAACGTCCTGAAAAATTGTGTAGCTTTCGACTAAAGGCAAAGGTAGAGGGCTCATCTCATTTTTAACTCTGCTTAAAAGTCTCTTTCCTAGAGATCCGCCAGGGTGGAATCTCGCAAAGTTTTCTGGTCTAAAGTTTCGTTCTTCCATTAAAGCAACGGTTAAAGCATCCCCCATAACAAGTGTAGCAGTTGTTGATGACGTAGGGGCTAACTGAAGAAAGCAAGCCTCTTTGGGTACTGAGATATCTAAATGACAGTGAGAATTCTTCGCTAATGTAGAATCAGGACGGCCAGTCATCGCGATAAGAAAGTTGCCATTATCGCTCAAAAAAGGGAGCAGTTTCAGAACTTCTTCCGTTTCTCCTGAATTAGAGATAGCAATAAAAATATCCTCTGACTTTACCATACCTAAATCACCATGAAATGCCTCACCAGGGTGCATGTAGAAACTTGCTGTTCCGGTGCTCGCAAACGAAGCGGATATTTTCTTTCCGATAATACCAGATTTACCCATACCACAAATAATAACACGTCCCTTAGTGGTTAAAATGGCATTAACAGCCACTTCAAATGACTGGCCTAACTGCGTAGCCATAAATTCTAGACCGCAAATTTCTGTGTTAATAACTTCCCTAGCTCGTTCAATTACTGACATTTTCTTTTTCCATTATTAATTTAATATTAATGTAATCTTTTTCAGTATCAATACCGTGTGGTGGAGACTGTTCAAATATCGTTGCACCGATCGATAGACCATTGCTCAATGCACGTAACTGTTCCAGCTTTTCCATAGTTTCTAGATCAGACTCTGGGTATTTACAAAATTGTCGAAGACTCCTTACTGAGTATGCGTATATGCCTATATGCCTATATGCATATTCAATTGATGTCGGTTCTTCGCGGTTAAAAGGGATCGCTGAGCGAGAAAAATAAACCGCTCGACCATTCTCACCAATCGCGACTTTAACAACATTAGGGTTTATCAAGTCGTCAATAGTTCGAATAGGAGAAACTACAGTAGTAATATCAAAAGATGGCATCTTATTAGTGAATTTAATAAGGCATTGTATCAGTTGACTAGGAATTAGTGGTTCATCTCCTTGAATATTTATGATAACTGTTTCATCAGTCCACTTAAGCCTACTCGCAACTTCATTTAATCTATCTGTTCCACTAACATGCTCAATTGCAGTCATAATACAAGGAATCCCCAACTCGACCGCTTCTGAGTATATACGCTCATCATCTGTCGCTACTACAATATCTTTAGTTGGTATTCCTGCCTCATTAGCTCGTTGGAATACATGCCAGAAAATTGGTTTACCGCACAATGGGAGCAACGGTTTACCTGGGAGACGAGTAGAACCAAACCTAGCAGGTATCACAACTTTCATTACACTACTCATTGTTCTATGCCTTTAAGATCATCTGGACCAATTTTTTCTAATAGCGGTTGAAATATTTCTTTTAGATTAAGCTCATTTAAGCTCAACAATAATTGCCCTACAAAGATTTTCATCATCACAATACCACCTTTACATTCAGAGACCACCGCCTGCTTGCTCTCAAATTAGTTTATGTTCGCTTTCTGAAATTACCAATAAAATAAAGCCTTTCATTGCAGATAAATCTAGTACATCATAACCAAACAAAGTTATTTAATCTGAAATAATAAAACCATACCACTTTGACATACTAATGATTCCATCTGCAATGACTTCATATGCTTCAAACAGCCTTAACTTAATAGGTTTAGCTAATATTTAAGACATGGTATCAAGCTAATTTTGATTCAATAAAAGGACGGCGATGAACTACCTCATCAATCTCTAAAAGAGTTTCAAGGAGCTCTTCCATATGTTTTAAAGGTAACATATTAGGGCCATCGCATAGAGCATTATTAGGGTCAGGGTGAGTTTCAATGAATAAGCCATCGATACCTACTGCCACAGCAGCTCTTGCTATAGCAGGAACATGATAACGATTGCCACCTGTTGAACCATTCAATACCCCTGGCATTTGAACACTATGTGTCGCATCCATTACAACTTTACATCCCGTTTCCTTCATAATGGTTAATCCAGGCATATAGTTAATGAGCTGGCCAAAACCAAAGCTCGTACCTCGGTCACATAACCAAATATCCTCATTGCCAACTGCACGACATTTTTCAACCACTGGAGCCATTTCAGCAGGGTGCATCCATTGACCTTTTTTAATATTTACAGGCTTCCCCATAGAAGCGACCCTTTGAATAAAACCCGTTTGTCGTACTAAAAAAGCAGGGGTTTGGAGTACATCTACGACAGATGCAACCTCATCTAAAGGGGTGTCTTCATGGACATCAGTAATAATTTTTACACCTAATTGTTCTCTCGCTTTTTGAAGTATTTTCAAACCATCGTTAATTCCAGGTCCTGTAAATGCTTTCGCAGAAGAGCGATTTGCTTTTGTAAATGATGACTTTGCAATATATTCAATACCAAGTTTATCTGTTATTTCTTTTAATTTACCAAATGTGTCTACTACTAGCCCTTCAGACTCAATAACACAAGGCCCTGCAATCAAAAACATATCAACCTCATTTATTAAATTATTGTTTCAGTGGAATTCTCCAACTGATATATTATTTATCATTTTGAGACACCCTATTTCAGGCCGCTCATTCTAAATATGATTTTTTATTATTTAAAAAATCGCACCAATAGGAAACACAACCCTAGATTCAAAGTTCTGGGTCTTCCGTATCTTCTTTGCGAAATACAAAGTGCGCTAGAACAATAACAATAGCAAGCATTCCTCCAACTAAGGTACCTAGTATGCAAATCAGTGCTCTTTTCGGGCCTTCTTTCAATTCTGGCACCACTGCAGGGTCCACTACTTTGAATATGAATTCTTCTTGTACTTCAGCTAACATCAAGCTTTTGGTTTGCTCTTCAATTAACTTATAAAAAGTGCTTTGCATATCAGCAACAGCGGTTTTTTCTAATTGAGTATTGAGGTAGGCAAGATTTTGAGAGGTTTCCGCGATGGTGCGCTCACGCATCACTTTGTTGATGTCTTCGATTAGCCAATTCACCCACTGCTGAGCAATGTAAGGAGAATAGTGTTTTACTGACAATGTAAATAAACCACTCTCTTTATCTTGGTTGATCAATAAAACGTCTTTATTAAATTCTTCAAACGCTTCCTGAGCGCTTGGTTCGGCGCCACGTAAGCCTTTTGCTTCTCTAAGCCACTTGTCCGATTCTGGATTGTAAAGCTCTTCGTCGATGATTAACTGGTTATTGGCTAGGTCCCAGTCTTTAGCCGCCATTAATGGCACCAATAAGTCGTGCTTGGTAATAAACGCATCGATAAATTGGCGCGACTTGAGCACTTGAACCGCTAGATCGGTTTTTGATGATTCACCACCACCAAGGTTGATCCCCGCCATTGCAGCTAGGCCACCAAGTTGTCCTGCCATTTGTGACAAGCCACCACCATTCGAGCTTTCCGCCGGCGCTAGTAATGCGTCTGCTTTATAGATATTGGGCAAGCTTAACGCGTACAACACCGAACCAATGGCGAAAATGGCAGTGGTAATAAGGATAATCCACTTCCCTTTCCACAAGGCTTTAAACAGTTCGCGCAGATCGATTTCGTCATCTGCTGGCTGTTGAGCATGCGGCGGGTAAGGTAAATAATTCTGTTGGTGTTCTTTTTTTGGTTCCATGGATTCATTAGGTCCTAGGATCCTAGGGACTAGGATCGATAAAATAATTGATAGGTCCTAGGTCCTAGGATCCTAGGACCTAAATTACTTATTCGTGAATTTGTGTATTTTGGAGCTAGGGCCTAGTGCCTAGAGTCCTTATAACTTTGGTATTTTGCTTTAGGTTCTCTTACTGAGCCTTTTCTTCGCTTGATAAGTGCTGCAAGCATGGCTGAGATTTCTTTGGTTTCGCTTATTAGAACGAGCGCTTTTTGCTTATCAAGAAATCCCGCTTCTATCCCAATATAAAGTTGGGTAATCGCTTCACCCGCCGATCCTTTTGCAATGTAAAGAAACCTTGCAGACTCATTGGCCGTTTCACGCTCTTCACCCTCAGCGATGTTAGAAGCAATTGAGAGAGCACTTCTTGTTAATTGGTCTTTAAAGCCAAAGTTTTTACAACTTTCTAGCTCTTTGTAAACGTCACAAGATAAACGACAACTTCGCTTCCAAACATCTAGTTTTTCAAACCCCAGTTGTCGCATTACTCTTTCACCTTAGATCGATTTAAAAGTTTTAGGTTTTAGGTCCTAGGGTCCTAGGACCTATCTTTATTCCTAGTATCCTTTACTTCAACGCATTAATCGCTACACCGGTTTGGTATAGGATCTGCGTTGCAGCTGTCCAGGTGCTGAGAGCATCACGGTAATCGGTGTCAATTGGCACAACAATCGTGTCGCCTGCTTTTAGATCTTCATGATTGTTGCCGAACCAGTAGCCAGACGATGGTTTGTATACCGAGCCATCGGCACGGACAACAAAGATACGGTCTTCATCCGCTTGCTTTTTCGCGCCACCAGCTTTGTTCAGGTAGTCATCGACATCCAGCTTATCATCCAGCAAGTACGTAATAGGGACTTGAACTTCACCCATAATAGAAACGGTATTACGGAAGGTTGGCACAAATAAGAAGTCGCCGTCTTCCAACATAAAGTCTGCTGAGTGGTCACCTTTAAGAATACGGTTAAGCTGAACCACCATGCGTCCTAGAGCTTTACTATTGCTGGCTTCTTCAACAAACTTCAAGGTCTTTTCTGGGTCAGAAATTACCGAGTTGAAGTTGCCGTCAGCACGGAAAGCTTTTTTGGCCGTTTCTGCACGCATGTCTTGCGCGTATTGATTGAGCAGCTTCTGCTCTTGTAGGCGTAAAGCTTCACGAGTGAAAATTGCACCTTGAGGGTGAGCAAATTCTGTCAAGCCACCCGCACGTGTTAACAACTGATCGAGGGTTTCACCTTGGCGCACGGTGTACGTACCAGGGAAGCGCACTTCACCTTGAAGGGTCACAGTACTTTGCAGTTTCACATTTGGCTTTTCAAGGATATTTAAGCGGTCACGACCAGAGATCAACACATCTGCATTGCTATTACCTTGAATCGCTTTGCGCAAATCAACCCGTTCAACGTCAATCGATGCACGCTCATCAATATTATTGATCACCGTGTGTGCTAACTCAGCGTTGATGGTAAAGGCGTTATAAGTCAGCCCACCTGCTGCGGCCAGCAAGCTCGACACACTCATTCGTGGTGTGATTGGGTAACGGCCAGGATGTTTTACTTCACCAAATACTTCTGCAATTTGTGGCGCTAAACCTAAACGCGATTGCTGTTGCAACTGCAGTAAGACTGGCGCAAGCAAAGAACTGCGAGTATTTTGCTTGATGGCATCAAAGTCCTCTTGGGTGATTTCTCGGCCATGGAACATAATCTTAGGCTCGGCCATCACTAAACCTGAATTAACCTGCTGCCTATTACCTTGAAGATGAGCTTCTGCATTTAGGTTTTGAGAGCCCGATAAGTGACCTTGAGTCGTCATACCTTGAGCTAACATCTCTTGTGACAAGTTTCCTTGTGGCGCCGTGAGCAACGCAACAGATGAATTCAAGGCCGCTTGTTCTTTCTGTTGTGCTTGTTCCGCTTGCTGCTGTGCTTGCTCTAAGGTTTTCGCTTTGCTGGTCACTTCTTGTTCCGCAAAGGCATCAAGATCTTCATTGTTAAAGCGGTTAAACACCAATACTCGGTCACGCGATTGCAGTTCTAAGTTATCTTGGCTGTTAGGCGCTAAAATTGCGTTAGCCAAATTAATCTGGAACACTTCAATATCACGCTGTGGATTCACTTCACGAACTACAACGGCGTAATTAACGTCCGCGGTTGAGTTAAACGAGGTATCTACGGCTTGGAATAAGTTGGCAATACGTAGACCTGATTTCCATTCGACAAAGCCGGGGTGGCGAACATCACCTTCAATTTGCACATAACGCGTGAGCTCTTCGCTCTTGGTTAATACGTTGACTGTATCACCGTCTTTCACTTTGGTTTGCTTATCGCGAGCTTGGTTAAAATCAAGCGTAAGCGCGTTACGTGCGCCTTTGGCTGCGTAGCGTTTTATTTCAACCTGATCACGGTGAGCGTTTGCAGTAAAGCCCCCCGCCATATGAATCGCTTGTTGGTAGGTTTCACCCGGTTTGATTTCATAAATTGCAGGGCGGTTGACTTCACCGTCAATCGAAATGGTGTTACCCACTGGGCCAATGAACACCACATCACCGGGCATTAAGCGTACATCGTTGCGGGCATCGCCTTTTAATAGCAGGTCATACATATCCAGCTTGCGGATCACTTGGCCATTACGTTTGAGTTGAATATTACGTAACGCACCGCTTTCATCAAAACCACCACTGTAGTAAATCGCTTGCGAAATGGTTGTCAGCGCACTTACGGTGTAAGAGCCAGGTTTGTAAGCATCGCCCATGACAAATACTTGCATGGTACGCATTTTGCCCAATGAAATATCACTGCGTACACCAATCATTTGCTCTTTGACGCGTTGATTGAGTGATTCACGCACATCAGAGAAGCTCATCCCTGCGACTTGTACTGGGCCAAGAGAAGGAAAGTTGATGATACCAGCACGATTTACGCGTAGACGGTGGGTATTGTTCTCTTTACCAAACAGCTGAATGACGATTTCATCTCCGGCGCCTACCGTGTAATCAGCAGGAACAGGCACATCACCAACAGGAGCAAAAGTGGTCGGTGAGCCAGCAAATAAGTCCAAGCCAAATCGTTTTAAACCTTGTGGCTGTTGCTCCGCTTCCGCTTGCTGCTGCTCAGTGAGCACACGTTCACTGACCATGGGTCGAGGTGCCATCACTTGCGGATTATTGTACTCGCTCGACTGAGCTGATGAGCCGTTAGGTAGTGTAATACCATATTTACTGGCCAGCGCCTGTTGCTGATCCGCAGGCAAACTTTGAAACATTTTTATCTGTTCAGGGGTTGGCGTTTGCGCCTGTGCAGCCGACATCAAGGTGCTGGCTAACACACAAGCTGCAATTGAGAAATATCCTTTGAGCATGATCATTCGCTATGGTAAATCAAAATTGGGAAAGCCCAGCTGCTTTGAGCTGAGCCCGCTAATAATTAAAATAAAATTAACAATTAAAAACGGTGCTGAAAGCCTAAGGTAAAGGCATTAAGGCGCAAGTTTTCTTCTGATGCACTGTCTACAAACTCAAACACGACGGCGTTGTGTCGGCTTAACGCAAAATGCATCCCGACGCCAAAGCTAAAACCCTGCTCTTTAATAGAGCCATTTTGTTGCTGATTGATCTCAACGCTGGAATAGCCAGTAAGACCATACATGGCAAAGCGATCTGTGATAGGAACATTCATTTTGACATATGCACTGGCCAGTTGATCAACATTTAAGCCGCCGTCTCTTTGCATCGATGTGCCATAACGTGCCTCAAGTGCCAAGTAGTCATTAAAAAAGTACCCAGCTTGAGCTTGAATCAGTAATGGGCTGGCATCACTCACCTTGTATGAAGGTGATGGCGGGTTAAGTAGCTCAACCGATCCTAAAGAGGTCGATGATGTAGGAGCACGGTATTCTGCATCAGCATAACTGATTAATGCCCCAGCGTAGAAATCCGCCGATGCTGCAAACGAACTGAGCCCTAAACAGAGTGCACTCAGCGTCCCTAACCATGGTTGTTTATTCATTACGTATCTATTCCTGAGTATCGATGGACCATCATGCGGCCATGTATTTATGCACCTATCCCGTTTCCGGCCTCTAGCTACATTTAGCTACGCTACCGCCCAGCGGCATTACGCGTCAGCCACAGTTCGCGAGGTTATGAATCAATAACGCTATTGATAAAAATGTTAAATTTTGTGTACTATAATCAATCTGAATATCTTAAAAGATGTTTTGAGAAGACCCACACAAAAACTGACAAATTATGCACGGATCCGACTAAAACAGCAAGCTTAGCCGGGTCACTACGTCGCATCTTTAAAAACATCATCACATAACCAAAATCGTTCCATCAGGGTAATTATCTGAAAAGTTTGAAAGGTTCTATTTATCTGGGTTTCTGGGTTTGTAGATCCTAGGTTCTAGGTCCTAGGGTCCTAGGGTCCTAGGGTCCTAGGGTCCTAGGGTCCTAGGGTCCTAGAAGTAGCGTAAGGAAGTTTTGGTTAGGTGCAAGTTGAATACGGAATGATGAAAGAAACAGCTCCTAGGAACTAGGCCCTAGGATCCTAGGTCCTCAAAAACCTAGGACCTTAACTCCCCCTTTTTTTGCGAGTCTTTATTTAGAAAAACATTCATTAAGTAAGAAACTGTTTACATGCTGCTCGTTTTTTATCTAAAATGGGAGCTGGTATGTTATGAACAAACCAAACATCGATGTTTTAAAATCTGAAATACAAGGATTAATAATGAAGAATACAGCACTAGCTCTTCTTATGGCTCTAAGCGCATCAACTGCATTTGCAGCAGAAGAAGCAGGCAGCGCAGGTACAGCATCTGCATCTGCAACTGGTACTACTGCAGTAGCAGTAGGTGCAGCAGCAGCAGTTACTATTGTTGCAGTTGCAGCATCTGATAGCGACTCAACGTCTACTTCTACTTCTACTTCTACTTCAGTATCAACTAAGTAATTTAGTTTTGTAGAATGAGAGATAATCGCCCTGAATCATTCAGGGCGATTTTATTTGTACCAGCGTATTTATGAGAGAGCATCATGGCCTCCATCCTTCCTCCATCTTGGCGACGCCTGTTGATTGTCGCGCCTCTATTTGGCTTGCTTTTCGGCTGCACACAAAAATTTAATGATGTATCCGCCACCGTTCAAGAAGCTTACAGTAACTATATCGACGTTGAGATGTCCGCCGATGAGATCAACGCCGTGCCTTATGCCAGCGCCTATTTAAAAATTGGCGACCAAAAACAAGTTTTTGTGGTATTAGCGTTTGCTGAACCCAACCCATTAACAGGCAAGACCCAACTTAAATGGGTCAGTGCTGATAACGCCATGGTAGTGACCGAAAATGGGCACATCGTCAAAACTCTCGGTTTACAAGCGGGTAACCTTGCTGGGGTTTATGGTGACGTACCTAGCTACTCAACCACACCAACGATCAGTTACGCCCTTTCTTATGATTGGCCAGAACAATATCGCTATGGCTTCCCTGCTCAGGTGACACGCAGCTATCAAGGCAAACAAAGCGTAGAAACACCCCTTAACACTGTTCAAGCCGACGTCTATGAAGAACGGGTTGAGTTTCCGAGTTTATCCCGCGAAGTACACAACCGTTATTGGGTTAATGCTCAAGGAAAAGTGATTAAAACACGCCAACACTTAGGGCCTTCGATGGTACCTGTCGAATTGACCATTCTAAGAGAGTACAGCAAATCATGAGCAAAAGATGGTTACCTTTATCGCGCCTAGCGAAGATGATGACTTGGGCCAGTTGGGCATTGTTCTCTTCTGCGCTAACACAAGTACACGCTCAGCAAGATATTCCCTTACAAGTTGAACTGATTGGCACGCAGCAAGCCTTACAATTTCAGCAACCTGCCCGCCTTGAGCAAGTTTTAAAGCAGGCTCAAGCACAAGGTATGACTTTGCAGTACCCTTTGGCCGTGACGATTTTTGATCGCTCTCCACAAGCTGAGCAAAGCAGCATGGCACGTAAAAATTCGGTGTTGAATCAAATGATTCAGCATAACCTCGTCACTCATCCAACCTATCAGTTTATTCAGCAGAGTCAATTTGCTCCGCGAGTGCTGTCTGGCGTCGATATTGATGCGATTCGTCTAGATAAATTTGCCAATCCACGTTTAACCGGCCTACTGGCCCTGAGCGCTCCAGCACGAGAAGAAAACGTACTTTACTTGGGCAACCTCGATGGCCTTTACCGAGTCAGCAATTTGCCAGGCATCGCTTTAAAAGCGCAACTTGACAGCCTAGCCTCAACAAAAGAGCTCGCGACTCTGCCTCAACCGCCGATTCTGATTTACCCAGATGGAGAAGTGGTAGAGCCTCATCATGGCCGCTGGCTGACCACACAATATTACTTGCCACCACTGACCATGGTGTACATTCCATTTGAGGATTACCAAACCTCAACCATGGATCAAGACATCGTCCAACTGCTTAGTCAGCGTATCCCGACTGCAACGAAGAAATAACCATGAACCTGATTAGAACCCCTTTATCGCTCTGTTTAATCAGCCCAGCGTTGGTTTGGGCTCAAGAGATGCCTTTTGAAGTGCCGCCACTGCAACCCTCTCAAATGGACTTTGGTGGCGTTGGCTTGATGCAAATGCCAACCGGCCGTATGGCACCGGAAGGTGAATTTAACTTTGCCGTGACGGGCAGTGATGAATACCTGTTTTATAACGTTACTTTACAAGTGCTGCCTTGGCTAGAAACCACACTGCGCTACACCCTAGTTAACGATATGCTTTATAGCAGTGACCCTAGCTTTTCTGGTAAAACGAAATATACCGATAAGGGCATCGACTTTAAGGTTCGCTTATTGGAAGAGTCACACTATTTGCCTGAGTTGTCCGTGGGCATTCGTGATTTTGCCGGTACTGGCTTATTTGATGGTGAATACTTCGCGGCTACCAAGCGCTACTCTCACCCCAATGTCGGTACGTTTGATTTTACCTTGGGTTTAGGTTGGGGCTATTTAGGCACTCGTGACAATATCACTAACCCAGCCTGTAAAGCTTCCGATAAATACTGCTCTCGTCCATCCGACTATAAAGGAACAGGCGGCAGTGTCGATTTTGAACGTTGGTTTAAAGGCACTTCGGCTCTCTTTGGTGGCATTGAATATCAAACCTTATATGCTCCACTGCGTTTTAAGCTTGAATACGACAGTAACGACTATAGCGAAGATTTTCCTGTCATGCGCGGTGACGTTAATATGACACCCCACACGCCATGGAACATCGGTGCACTTTACCGTTTAGGCACCATGGGCGATCTGCGCTTAAGTTATGAGCGCGGGGATACTTTAGTTGCAGGGATTAGCCTCAATACCAACTTTAATGATATGCCATCGTTTTGGCGTGATACCCCAACTCCAGCCATAAGCCAACAGCAACCAGATCAGTTGTCGGATGTTGATTGGCAACGTGTCACAGAAGATCTGGATAAGATTGCAGGCTATCAAAATACCCAAATTTATGTCGATGGTGACACGGTATCTGTCGTCGGTGAACAGAAGAAATACCGCGATCGTAAAGAAGCGCATGAAAAAGCCGCAGCGGTATTAACCAACCAGATGCCTCAAGAGATTGAGACTTTTACCATCAACGAGCGTAATGGCGGTATTTTAAGCAACCAAACCGTGATCGATAAAAACAAGTATCGCGACTTTGCTGAAGTAAATTATCTCAACCCAAGCATTGAAGATGCCACCTCCAACTCAAGTGCACAGCCGCAAGGGACACCCACTTATGATGGCTTTGAGCGTTTTGATTGGGGCTTCTCGCCAAAGTTGGCTCAAACATTGGGTAACCCTGAATCATTCTATTTATTCAGTGTCGGTTTAACTGGCAGCGCTTCCTACTGGCTGACTGATAATCTCGAATTTGGCGGCTCTCTCTACTGGGATTGGTACAACAACTACGATAAATTTAACTTCGTCACTCCACCAGATGCGACTTCGGTTCCTCGCGTGCGTACCATGTTCCGTGCTTACCAAAATGAGCACCCTGTGACCATGTCTAACCTTCAAATGACGTGGTTCCAAGAGTATGGCGATAGCGTTGATCAGCAAGTTTATGCCGGTTATCTCGAGAGTATGTTTGCAGGGGTTGGTACCGAAGTGCTTTACCGTCCACAAGGCGCAAACTGGGCCATCGGTGCCGATATTAACCTGATCTCTCAGCGTGACCCGCAAAGCTACTTCGGTGTCTACGATCAAAAATGGCAGCAAATCCCTGAATACGGCCGCCCATTTGAAGTGATCGATAAAGGCTTTACTGGCTTTGTGTCTGGCTATTACTTCCCGCAATGGAATTTCCTACAAGACTTAATGATCCAAGTCGATGTCGGTCAGTTCTTAGCCGGTGATGTGGGTACTCAGATCAATGTCGCAAAACAGTTTAAGAGTGGTGTCATTGCCGGAGCGTTTGCTTCAATCAGTGATTTATCAGCCGATGAGTTTGGTGAAGGCAGCTTTACCAAAGGATTCTATGTCTCGATTCCATTCGATATTATGACGGTGAAGCCAAGTAATAATCGCGCCTTCTTTAGCTGGCAGCCTCTCACTCGAGATGGTGGTCAAAAGCTAGGACGTAAATACAGCTTGATTGAGCTAACGGATGAACGTAATCCGTGGTATCAACGTCCGAATGCGTCTGGGGAGTAGGTTTTAGGGTCCTAGAAGGAGCATACAGGGTGTTTCGTGTGTTTCAACAGTTCTTGAATATATTTTTGGTATACGGAATATGGGAAAGGTTCTAGGTTCTAGGTCATAGGTCATAGGTCCTAGGTCCTAGAACCTAGAACCTAGTTTATCCCTACCAATAGCGCTACTTTCCGTTTCTTGCTAAAATTCTGAAGAAAATTTTAATCTATGGTGGAAGTCTTATGATCATCGTAACTGGTGGTGCTGGCATGATTGGCAGCAATATTGTTAAAGCACTCAACGAAGCAGGAATTAACGATATTCTGGTGGTTGATAACCTAAAAAACGGTAAAAAGTTTAAAAATCTGGTTGATCTGGATATCACCGATTACATGGATCGTGATGACTTTCTTACACAAGTGATGGCTGGCGATGATTTCGGTCCTATCGAAGCGGTATTTCATGAAGGGGCTTGCTCTGCGACGACCGAGTGGGACGGCAAATACATGATGCTCAATAACTACGAGTATTCAAAAGAGCTGCTGCATTACTGCTTAGACCGTGAAATTCCTTTCCTTTATGCTTCATCTGCTGCCACATATGGCGAAACCGAAACCTTCATTGAAGAACGTGAGTACGAAGGTGCTCTTAACGTTTACGGTTACTCTAAACAGCAGTTCGATAACTACGTACGTCGCTTATGGCAAGATGCCGAGCAACATGGTGAGAAACTGTCGCAAATCACTGGCTTCCGTTACTTTAATGTTTATGGCCCACGTGAAGATCACAAAGGCAGCATGGCCTCTGTTGCTTTCCACCTGAATAACCAAATGAACGCAGGTGAAAATCCAAAACTGTTTGCAGGTAGCGGCCATTTTAAGCGTGACTTTGTTTATGTCGGTGATGTCGCAGCGGTTAACCTATGGTTTTTAAACCATGCAGTATCAGGTATTTTTAATTTAGGCACAGGTAATGCTGAGTCTTTTGAAGAGATTGCCAAAGCGGTGATCCAATACCATGGCAAAGGTGAAATCGAGACCATCCCATTCCCAGAGCACTTAAAAGGTGCTTACCAAGAATTCACTCAAGCCGATCTTACTAAGCTTCGTGCGGCTGGCTGTGACGTCGAGTTCAAAACCGTAGCACAAGGTGTCGCAGAATATCTTGCGATACAAAACGGTTAATCTTATTGCTATCAAACAAGGCAGGATATCCCCTGCCTTGTTTATTCTGTTATAGTTAAAAATATCAATTGAGTGATGAGCGACGGCTTTTTCCTTTGTACTAGGTACTTGCAAACTGATGACTGAACAACGTAATGACTTCGATCCTAAGGCCTATAACCCAGTCTTTCAGCGCCATTTCCTTGCGCCCAAATATTGGCTTACTTGGCTTGGGGTGATACTTGCTGTGCCTCTTTCTCTACTGCCTTTTAGCCTGCAAAAATGGCTGGCTAAAATCATCGCCAGCAAAATGGTTAAGTCTTCCAAAGGCCCAATTCATCGAATTAGAGTGAACTTCGAGCTGTGTTTTCCTGAAAAATCATTTGCAGAACGTGAAGCTTTAATTGAAAAGACACTTTACACCGCCGCTTTGTTTTTCTTTCGCTTTGGCTTACTCAGCTTACGTTCGTCTAAGTGGTTGCAGCGACGTTGTCAGATCCGTGGTTTAGACATCCTACAAAAGCACATTGATAACGATGAAAAAGTCATTTTGATGGTGCCACATTCTTGGGCTATTGATGTGCCAGCGGTATTGCTTGCTTCGATGGGCATGCCGGTATCAGCCATGGCAAAGAAACAGAAAAACGAAGTCGCAGATTGGTTGATGCACCGACAACGAGTGCAATATGGCGGCCGCGTTTACGAACGCTCTGGCGGTATTAAACCGTTTTTAAAATCGATTCGCGATGGCTATATTGGCTACTACCTGCCCGATCAGGATCATGGTCCTGAGCACAGTGTGTTTGTCGATTTTTTTGCCACTCGTAAAGCCACCCTGCCTGGCTTAGGTAAAATTGCCAAACTATCGCGCGCTAAAGTGTTGCCTATGTTCGCTTCAATAAATAGCGAAGATGGCTCGTTTGATATCGAAATCTTACCGGCGTTCGAGTTAGACAAAGGTGAAGAACAAGATGCACGTACTTGTAACCAAGCAATTGAGTACTTTGTTGCCAGTAAACCTGAACAATATATGTGGATACTGCAGTTGCTCCGCTCACAAGAAAATGGCAATAATTATTACAACCTCTTTAAACCGAGATATGATAGCGATTGGAAAGTTCAGTGAAAGTATTTGTCGTAAGCTTGGCTCGATCGCTAGATCGCCGAGAACGTATAGAAGAAAGGTTAAAACAACAGGGCGTTGAGTTTGAATTTTTTGATGCCGTAGATGGCTCTATTGACGGTTTTCTTCATTCAGAAAAAAACCGTCCAACCATTACTCAGCACCGCAAAGGGTATCAATTAAAAGCCAGTGAAGTAGCCTGCTTCTCAAGCCACTACGAGTTGTGGGTTCGCTGTACTGAGCTCGATGAACCGATAATCATCTTAGAAGATAACGTCGATCCTGTAGAAGGATTGAAGCAAATACTCGCACATACCTTTCCGCTGACTTCTACTTATGACTACATTAAGTTGTCTGCCACTAAGAAGCGGGTATTCACTCCAATCGCACCGATTGATGATAATCATATGCTCGGAGGCTACTCTGCTGGGACTTGTGGTACCACCGCTTATATTGTCACACCGAAAGCTGCCTCTAAGTTTGTTAGACATGCTCAAGAGTTTATCGAACCAGTCGATGACTACATGGAAAAACCATGGCGCCATAATGTTCAGACTTACAGCGTTGCCCCAGACCTTTTCACTAGAGCTCAAATCGCTTCAACCATTGGTACTAAAAGAAAAGACAAGTCGAAGATGACCCTACCTAATAAGATCTACGCAGAGCTCTTCAGAACCTACGAGTCCATTCTTAAGTTTATGTACTGGAAGAACAAAGCATGAAAATACTCATCATCGGACCATCTTGGGTTGGTGATATGGTGATGTCCCAGTCACTGTACATCGTTTTAAAGCAGCTTCATCCACAAAGCCAAATTGACGTAATTGCACCCGGTTGGTGTAAACCCATTCTTGAGCGTATGCCAGAGATCCACCAAGCGATTGAAATGCCTATCGGTCATGGTGAGTTCAACTTATTGGGTCGCCGTGAAATTGGCAAGTCTCTACGTGAAAAGCAATATGATCACGCTTACATTCTGCCTAAGTCGGCAAAATCTGCCCTGATTCCTTGGTTTGCCAATATTCCGCTTCGCACGGGCTGGAAAGGCGAAATGCGCTACGGGCTGCTTAATGACTTGCGTCCAAATATGAAGTCTTTTCAATTCATGGTTGAACGCTATGTGGCATTAGCCTATTCACAAACGGAGATGGTTGACTCCTCCTCACTGGGTGGTTTAGAAACCCTACCTCGCCCAAGCCTGTTTATTGATAAACAAGAGCAAGCTGAAGCTATTGCTAAGTTTAATCTCAACCAAGAAGCGCCTGCTATTGGCCTATGCCCAGGTGCGGAGTTTGGCCCTGCGAAAAAATGGCCCGAAGCGCACTATGCAGAAGTCGCCTCAGCAATGGCGCATTCAGGAAAACAAGTGTGGCTATTTGGCTCACAAAAAGACCTGGAGACCTGTAACAACATCAAACAATTAGTCCCTCAGGAACATCAGCACCAAATTCATGTTTTAGCCGGGCAAACAAGCCTGATTGAAGCAGTTGATCTGCTGGCGGCGTGTCAAACTGTAGTAGCAAACGACTCAGGCCTTATGCACGTGGCAGCGGCCGTTGGTTGTAATGTGGTGGCAGTTTATGGTTCAACCTCACCCAAATACACGCCACCACTGGCGGAAAAGGTAGAGATTGTTCACACTGACATTGACTGTCGTCCATGCTTTAAGCGTGAGTGTGAGTTTAAGCACCTTAAGTGTTTAACTGAGTTATCCCCGAAGCAAGTACTCAGTAGTATTCAAAAACTGGAAGCAATAACGGTCAGCTCATGCTAATTCGAGGCCTATATACTTTATTACTCGCCATCGCTTCTCCTTTGCTACTGTTTGGTTTGTATAAAAGCAAACCAAACAAGCCCAAGTTTGGCCAACGATGGAAAGAGCATTTTGGTATTACTCCAAAGCTAGAAGCAACTGAGCCCCCCATTTGGATTCATGCGGTTTCGGTAGGTGAAAGCATCGCTGCTATTCCACTCATTAAAGCGTTAAAAAAGAAAAACCCAACCCAACCTATTTTGGTCACCACCACAACCAGCACTGGTGCAGAACAAATTGCTAAGTTGGGTGACTTAGTTGAACACCGCTATATGCCTATCGATTTTAGCTTTGCCGTGAAAGGCTTTCTAAAGGCAATACACCCAAAGCAAATGTTGATCATCGAAACCGAGCTTTGGCCAAACACGCTTAATGTTGTCCATAATGCGGGAATCCCTATCATCGTGGTCAATGCTCGCCTATCTGAAAAGTCGTGTAAGAACTACGCCAAAGTTCAGCCACTGTTTAACCTATTAGCCCCTTGTCTGGATAAAGTACTTTGCCAGACAGAGTCAGATGCCGAGCGTTTCGAACGTTTAGGGGTCGAGAAAAACAAACTTTTTGTTACAGGCTCAATAAAGTTTGATATTCAAATATCGGATACGGTTAGAGAGCAAGGCAAAGCACTGCGCAATGAACTTGGCCGCGATCGCCCAGTCTGGATTGCAGCAAGTACCCACAAAGGTGAGGACGAGCAAGTTCTTGAAGCGCATAAACAAGTTCTAGAGTCACACCCTGACGCACTATTGATTCTTGTTCCTCGCCATCCAGAACGTTTCGACAACGTATTTGAGCTTTGCCAGAAGCTAGACTTTGAAACTGCTCGCCGTACAAGCCAAGAAGCCGTAACAACATCGACCCAAGTGTATCTTGGCGATACCATGGGTGAAATGTTAACTCTTATTGGTGCTGCTGATGTTTGTTTTATGGGTGGTAGTTTAATTGGCGATAAAGTTGGTGGACACAATGTGTTAGAGCCGGCAGCATTGGGGGTCCCTGTGATTACCGGACCAAGTTATTATAACTTTGAATTGATTGTATCAACACTACTCAAAAAAGAGATAATTAATATTATTGATCATAAACAAGCACTATCAGAATCTATTATTATCTTACTAAGCTCAAATCACAATATTAAGAATATAAATAAAGACTTAAAATACTTTATGTCACGACAAGTTGGCGTAATTGAAAGAACAACATCAATATTGATAGATGATAGGTAGAATATAATTATGAGAAAAAAGACCATTATCTCGATTGTCCCACACTTAAAAGGTGGAGGTGTAGAGAGCTCTGTTATAAATTTAAGTCAAGAGTTAGCTAAACTTGAGGATTGCTTTGTTCATATTATTACAACAAAGCCCTATAAAGGCCTAACACCAGAACCAAAATCTGTAATAATACATAAACTAAACACTGAAAAGAGAAATTTTCTTGGTTTAAAAATAGCCAACAAGAGTAAATGTAAAATCATCGATCATTACATTAAAGAAAATATTACACAAGATGAGCCAGACCTCATTATTTGCCACTTAGACACCATATCAAAAGTGATGAAATACTCTCGGTTTAAGAATGCTTATCATGTTGTTCATAGTAATCTTTCAAAAAATAAATTAAGCAAAAAAAACACTCTTGGCAAGCTCATCAAGAAAATAAAAATCTTTTTAATTTACAGAAATTTACCCGTCATTTGCGTCTCAAAAGGAATAGAAGAAGATCTAAACAAAAACTTTAAGATCAACAGGACCACAACTATTTATAATGGTGTTTCAACGGAATCAATAGCTACGCTCTCTCAAGAGGAATTCATTGCTCCTAACAAAGACTACTTTCTCCATATTGGCAATTTTAATGAAGCTAAACGGCAAGATCGCCTCGTAAAATCCTATATTGATTCTGATATAAAAGATACTGACCTTGTTTTACTTGGAGAAAGAGATACTGAAATAACCCAGAGAATACAAGGAATCATCACTGATAACCCCAATGCTGCTCAAAGAATTAAACTTCTTGGCTTTTGTGAGAATCCCTACCCATGGTTGGCAAATGCTGCTGGTTTGATACTTTGCTCCGATTATGAAGGCTTTGCTATCGTCATCGCAGAATCAATTGCATTAGGTACCCCTACGATATCGACCGACTGTCAAAGCGGCCCTAGTGAAATTTTTGGTGAGACGTATCAACATTGCCTTTGTGAGTTAAACAGTTCAAGTTTAAAAGAAAAAATCTTGGAGCTGCATAAGGAAAAGAATAAATTTATCGTGCCTCTTAATAAAAAGTTTACTGTAGAGTTTATGGCTACGCAGTACTACAATTTAGCTCAATATAGGTCAAAAAATTAAATGAATACAAAAAAACTTCCTTTAAAAGAAAAGATCGGATATTTGATATCACTTCCCCCATTTTTGTGGATTTTTTCGGGCCAATTGACGACCAATCATGCATACAAAGCCCTGGTGGGGTTGATAAGCATTTCACTAGTAATTTCTTGCTGCTACTACGGCCCTAAAGCGATTTTAAGTAATCTAACCAGTAACCGGTGGTTACAGATCCTTGCTTTGATGTTACTTTCTGCTATTCTTTTTCAAGAATACAATAATGGAAGCTCAACAGGGATGCTGAGAGCTTATGCCTGTATGCTCGTATTATTTATTTCTATACCAACATTTGAATCAAGAAGGATTTTCTCAAAGCTTCATTGGTATTTATTACTTTCTAGTATTGTTTTACTTACTAGTTCATTTTTACATGCTCATATTTGGCATACACCAAGAGCTTTATGGCCTATCAATGCAATCACTTTTACCACAATTTCAGCTGTTGTTGCCGCCTGCTCCCTTATCTACGCCTTACTATCTTCTTCTAAGCGAGTGCGTTCTGTTGGCTTGCTAAGCTTTACATTAAGTTTGAACTCGATATTAATAGGGCAAACAAGAGGAGTGATTTTAGCTTTGGTGGTTGCCGCAGCCATTATCATCATTCTGACCTATCGAAAAAAGCAGCTCTTAGTTAATCGCTTAGCTATTGTTGGTGTATTAAGTATATTTTCAATAATTCTGAATTCAAGCTCTATCATAGGGCGTATAAACTCAACAAAAAATGAAATAACGCACCTTAAGCAAGCACAATATACAACTTCTATCGGCATCCGTTTACAATTGTGGTCTTCGAGCATTTACCCTATCACTGATAACCCACTGCTTGGTATCGGTGACCAACATCAGGAATATCGTCAAAAGCTCTTTGAACAGAAATTACTTAAAAAGGAGTTCATTGCCTGGGACCATTACCACAATCAGTACGTAGACAAACTAGTAAGAAATGGTCTTATTGGGTTGATGCTATTTTTGTTACTTGTGACTTATCCGCTCACTCAGCTTCAGCGTTTAGATTTTCTGCCCCGTCTAATAGTGATCGGAACAATCAGTGTTTGCGCCACTGCTGCTTTGACTGATGTCCCTTTGACTCATGTTCAGCCCTTTATTATATTTGTCTCATTAATATCATTATGCTTAGCACAAGGAACTAATACAGGACGGCCTTGTGAGTCATCCAGCTAGGTACATAAATACGCTCTCGAAATAAACTAGACAAGCCTCAAAACGTTCATTTTGGGGCTTATTTTTATTTTTTGAATGGGCAGCTATCTAAAAGGGGGGGAGTATTTATATTGATATCGTATTGCTTGGGTAAAGCATATAAGTCTTCAAGGCTAGTGGACTCTGAAACTTTGCTTGGCAAATTACACTCTCGTCCCACAGAAAAGTAATAATCGAAGAACTTAAAGTCACCTCTTCCACTAAGTCATCAAAAGAAATATGGTGAGCAGGCACGCCATAAGCGTCAGCAATAATAATACCTTTCATTATTCACCTGCTCCGAGTCTTTCTAAACTGTATGAACCATCAAGCACACGTTGCCACCATTGCTGGTTGTTTAGATACCATTCAACGGTTTTTCGAATGCCACTTTCGAATGTTTCTTCAGGCGTCCAGTTAAGCTCTTGAGCAATTTTTGTTGCATCAATTGCATAGCGTATATCATGACCTGGTCGGTCTTTCACATACGTGATCAACGATTCATAAGATTCAACATCTGCAGGTTTGTTTGGTCGAAACTCTTCAAGTAACGAGCAAATGGTTTTCACGACTTCAATGTTCGCTTTTTCATTGTGACCACCAATGTTATATGTTTCACCGATTTCACCCTCAGTCACTACTTTGTAAAGAGCACGAGCATGATCTTCGACGAACAACCAATCACGGATTTGCATACCATCGCCATAAACTGGCAACGGTTTGCCATCTAATGCATTAAGGATCATTAGAGGGATTAACTTCTCTGGAAAATGGTAAGGTCCATAGTTATTCGAACAATTAGTAACAACGGTTGGGAAACCGTAAGTTCGCAGCCAAGCTCGAACTAAATGATCGCTGGATGCTTTAGAAGCGGAGTAAGGGCTACTCGGCGCATAGGATGTAGTTTCAGTAAACAAATCATCCGTACCTTCTAGGTCACCATACACTTCGTCGGTAGAAATATGATGAAAACGGAAAGTGGCTTTGCGTGTATCATCAAGTGTCGACCAATATTGGCGTGCCGATTCAAGAAGGTGATATGTTCCAATGACATTGGTTTCAATAAATGCCGCAGGTCCATCAATGGAACGATCTACGTGTGATTCCGCCGCAAGGTGCATCACGAGATCAGGTTGATGCTTTTCAAATACGCGATCAAGCTCGTCACGTTGACAGATATCAACCTGCTCAAAATGGTAACGTTCACTATCCGATACTTCCGCTAAGGACTCTAAATTACCCGCATAAGTCAATTTATCTAGGTTAATGACGGTATCTTGTGTATCACAAATGATGTGTCTTATGACTGCAGAGCCAATAAAACCAGCACCACCAGTTACGAGTATTTTCATTATGAATGTTACCGGCTTAATTATTGTGCTCACGTAAAGTGCGAGAAATCTTGTTTAATTGTAGTTGAATTTGCACTTAAACTACTCAACTTGGCTTGCCTTAATAAGATAGCCAAATTTAAATTTTTGACTGCTCGTCGTTAGCACCTAAAGACTTAAAGAGTACGTCTTTTCAAGCACAGCGAAGTCGCTTTCTTGCCAATGTATCTGGCGTTTCTTCAATTCTTTAAAAAACGAGCGCTTCAAACGCTCTAAATTGCCTTGCTTCCAATCACCATCCGGTTGCTGACGGCATTTATCAAAATCAATAATCCATACTTTTCTTTTGTCATCAATCAGAATATTGTGAATGTTCAGATCAGTATGATTCACGTTGGCATTGTGCATCTTGGCAATTTCTTGCCCTATCTTCTGATACATGGCTTCCGATAATGGCTTTTCTTGCAAAAGACTGACTAAGTCTTGAGCATTTGCAATCCTTTCACTTAATAAATCCGCTTTATAAGTTAAGCCTATTTTGACTGCTCTCGCAGCTATCGGTCGGGGAACATTGACCCCTGCATCAATGAGCAATTGCAGTAATTTAAGCTCTTGTGCGCTCCGAGTCTGCTCCCACCCTGCGAACCAATAATGGTCCTTGATAAGCTTACCAAACAAGCCACCACGACGATAATGGCGTAAAGCGACTTGTAAATCATTAAGTTGGATAAACCATGTAGTACCACGCCCAGAAGCACTACCCACAACTTTGTCTTGCTTTTGCCAATATTGAGCATCAAACAGCGATTGGTGTGGGTTATAAATGATTTGATCATCAAACCAAATCATACTGTTGTCTTGTTGGAGGCACTTAATCATGGTTTACACTCAGGTAGTGATAACATTATAGATAATGACCAGTAATAATGTACAGCCATACAAAGCCCGCAAACAGCATAGCGACCAAAACCGCAGCAGAGCCAATGTCTTTTGCTCGACCACTGAGTTCATGGTACTCCGTACCGATTCGATCAACAACCGCTTCTATGGCCGAATTAAGCAACTCCACAATCAATACCAATACCACCACTCCTAGCATGATAATGCGCTCTATAACGCTTAAATCTAAAAAGCAAACGGATATGATGGCAATGACCAGCAGTGCAAGTTCTTGACGAATAGCGGCTTCATATTTAAAAGCGGCTTTTAATCCTTGCATAGAGAACCCCGCAGCTTTGATGATGCGAGTTAGACCAGTATTACCCGGCTTACCAGAGGTTGGCGTTGAATTAGGCTGTTTTTGTGACATCGTTTTCTTCTTTCTTTGATTATAATAATTGCAAGTGCCCATTTTACATTTATTAGCAATGTCTGCATAATTTACTTGCTCTTAAATTATCTTACTAGACAGACACTATGTTCACTTCAGCTCCTGCCTCTCTGTGTATTTTACGATTATCCGCCTTGGGTGATGTGTGTAATGCCATTGCAACTGCTCAGGCGATTCAAAAACAATGGCCTACGACGCAAATTACTTGGATAACCAGCGCACTCGAAGCTCAACTCCTCCAAGCCGTAGAAGGTATTGAGATCATTGTTTTTGATAAAAAAGCAGGGTTCAAAGGCTATCAAGCTGTGTGGCGTCAGTTACAAGATCGTGAGTTTGATGCCTTGCTGCACATGCAATATGCACTTCGAGCTAGTGTGGTCACGTTAGGGATTAAGGCTAAGTACACCCTAGGTTTTGCTGCTGATCGCAGTCAAGATTTTCAAACCTTATTTACCAACGTAAAAGTTCCTTCCCCACCTTCACTGCATGTAGCAGATGGACTGCTGGCTTTTGCCTATCAGCTAGGGGTGGTTCCTACAGAGCCCACTTGGTCTTTAACTTATCCAGAAACAGATAAAGTGTGGGCAAATGCACAACTCCAGAAAGATAAACCACATTTACTGATCGTTCCAGGTGCCAGTAAAGCCTATAAGAACTGGCATGCTCAGGGCTATGTCGATGTCATTAACCATGCCCGCCAAAAAGGTTGGCAAGTTATCTTGGCAGGAAGCCCAGCAAAAGTGGAAGTTGATCTTGCAGAAAGTATTCAGTCATTACTGAGCGAACCTTGTCTAAACTTAGTAGGTAAAAGCTCCATTATGCAAATGCTGGCGCTGATTGATCACGTTGAGATGGTCATTTCGCCTGATACTGGCCCTGCCCATATGGCCAGTGCTATGAATACCCCTGTGATTGGTTTATATGCTCATCACAATCCAGCTCGCGTTGGACCTTATCGCTATTTGCAATACGCCGTTTCAGTGTATGAAGAGGCCATTTGGGCTGAAACAGGCAAAACCAGCCAACAACTGAGCTGGAGAACACGTGTGAAAGATGAAAAAGCGATGAATAGAATTTCCAGTCAATGTGTTATCGCCATGTTTGATCGCGTTTTACAAGATGTATATTCTTAATATCAATAAACTACATTGACGAATGACACAACTCAATCAGGAGATGACCTTGTCTAAACCCACGTTGGCAGTCGCCTTAATTGTAAAGAATGAAGAAAAACACCTTCAAGCTTGTCTAGAAACAGTAAAAGATTGGGTTGATGAGATTGTCTTGCTGGATTCAGGAAGCACCGATCAAACTGAAGCGATTGCAAGGCAATATACCGATAAGTTCTACACCAATTTAGAATGGCCGGGCTTTGGTAAGCAGCGTCAGCTTGCCCAACAATATGTCACTGCTGATTATGTGCTTTGGTTAGATGCTGATGAACAAGTCACACCAGAGCTGAAAGACAGTATTTTAAAAGCCGTCGAAAAAGATGAACCAAACACTCTGTACAAAGTAAATCGCCTGAGTGCCGCATTTGGTAAGTTTATCTATCATTCCGGATGGTCGCCAGACTGGATCGTTCGTCTTTATCGCACTAAGTATACTCATTACAATAATGCGCTCGTGCATGAAAAAGTTGAAGATAAAGGCTTTGCAATCAAAAAGCTGGACGGAAGACTGCATCATTATACGTATGAGAACCTCCATCATTATATCCACAAAACTACTGGCTACCTAAAAGCTTGGGCAGACGAGCGAGAGGGTAGGAAAAAATCCGGTCTCAGTACGGCTATCATCCATGCGTTAGCTAGCTTTTTGAAGATGTACATTCTCAAACGTGGTTTTCTTGATGGTAAGCATGGTTTCATCCTTGCATGGCTGAGCATGCATTCTACTTTCGTTAAATACATCGACTTATACTTACGCGAACAGGCAAAAAAACAATGAAAACAACGTTAATAATTACCACTTATAACTGGAAAGAAGCCTTAAAATCTGTTTTAGAAAGTGTAGAACGTCAAACTGTTTTACCTGATGAAGTCATTGTGGCCGATGATGGGTCTCGTAAAGATACTAAAGCAATGATTGACCAAATGCGTGAAGGTTTTCCGACGCCTCTGGTACATAGTTGGCATGAAGACAATGGCTTCCAGCTTTCTATGAGCCGCAACCGTGCAATCGCGAAAGCCTCTGGCGATTACTTAATTATGATTGATGGTGACATGGTGTTGTCACGGACCTTTATCGAATCTCATAAGCACGTGGCAAAACCAAATTGGTTTGTTCAAGGTGGTCGAGTTCTTACTGACGAAGCATGCAGCCGTGAAATTATGGAAAACGATTTGGTTCCTTCGGTGTTTAGCAAAGGGATCCGCAACCGTAAGAACTGCATTACCAACTCACTACTCTCGAGCTGGTTCTCATACGAACGCAACAACGACAAAGCAACTCGTGGCTGTAATATGGCGTTTTGGCGACAAGATGTCATCGAAGTGAATGGCTTCAACCAAGATTTTGTCGGTTGGGGACGAGAAGATAGCGAATTTGTTCATCGTATGCTAAATGCGGGTAAGTCACGCTTATACCTCAAGTTTGCCGGGGTAGGCTACCATCTCTACCACATAGAAAACTCACGCGCGTCGCTGGGTCAGAACGATGAGATCTTAGAAAACACGATTAAAAACAAGCTAAAACACTGCGAAAATGGTGTTGACCAATTTTTAGAACCTGAAAATGATTAATATCGGTCACACAAATCAATACAAGTAGACGTATACGAGAAAGTTTTACGATGAAAAAAGTTATATACCCAGGTACTTTCGACCCAATTACCAACGGTCATCTCGATATCATCACGCGTGCTGCAGACATGTTTGATAATATCATCATTGGCGTTGCAGCTAGCCCTTCTAAAAATACGTTATTTAGTCTGGATGAACGCGTCCAACTGGTCGAAGCATCCACTGCCCATTTAAGCAATGTATCGACAGAAGGCTTCAGTGGTCTACTGGTTGATTTTGCTCGTGAACAAAAAGCCAATATATTAGTCCGAGGCTTACGGACCACGGTTGACTTCGAATATGAATTTGGTCTAACGAGCATGTACCGTAAGCTCTTACCAGGTGTAGAGAGTGTTTTTCTAACACCCGCAGAAGAGTATGCCTTTCTTTCTTCAACCATTGTCCGTGAAGTCGCTATCCATGGAGGCGAGGTAACACAATTTGTGCCCCTTGCAGTCAATAACGCGCTCCTAACTAAATTCGACAAATCATGAAAAAGTTAAAATACTACTTAAGCAATATATTCCTTCCTTATTTACCTTCTTGTTTTTTCCGTTTCTATGCAAGAAATCTGATAAAGAAGCAAGGGACATACGAGCTAAAATATTTATTTGAGAGAGTTGAGTATTACAATAAATTAAATTCTGAATTTACTCTCACAAAGCAAGACTTAACTGAAGTCAGGAATTTCAAAAAAACAGGAGGGAGCACCTACTATTATGATTTACTTAAAGTAGTTAAGAGCTTCCCGGCCAAGGCAAAGTTCAAATACATCAATGGTGATGTCGTCGATATTCCCTCCGAGCCAACCTTTCTAAAAAGCAGACCCATTGAAGGTAATAACGCCAACTCAGTTCTGCTCAAGCTCAATGCTGTGAGACACTATAATTTTGTCAAGCAAGACAAACCTTATCAAAATAAAAAAGATCGACTTGTTTGGCGTGGGACTGGGTTTCGGCCAAATAGGAGAATATTACTCGCTACACATTTTCATAACCCTCGGTGTGATGTAGGTAGAGTAGACACTAAAGAGCAAGATCAATTACATTACGTCACGCCTCCGATGACGATAGCAGAGCAATTAGAGTACAAATTTATACTCAGCTTAGAAGGAATGGACGTTGCGACTAACCTAAAGTGGATTATGTCTTCAAACTCACTTTGCTTTACACCCAAGCTGCGCTTTGAAACATGGTTTATGGAAGGGAGACTCTTACCTGGCGTACACTATGTCGAGATAAAAGATGATTTTTCCGACATTAACGAAAAGATGGATTACTACCTTGCCCACCCTAAAGAAGCGGAAAACATCATCGCCAATGCGCATGCTTGGGTAGAACAATTCAAACACCCGCAGCGAGAGCGACTGATTTCATTAATGGTAGCCCAGAAATACTTTAATCTACAAGAAATCCCCCCGAGTAACACTGCGTAATACATTCAAGCACTTACCGTTTGATTCGACTCTCAGTTAACCACTAAATACTACCATTAAAAACAACAAATAAAGGCTACCTTAAATTCTGGGTGACCTTTAGTATTAACTAAAATTTATATTTAATTTTATTTAAAACTCTAAGAAACATATTTATTGGATTAAAAGTCTTTTTACCCTTACGTTTATTAGCAATACTCGATAAGTTTGCTTGCCGTTTCGCCACAACAATTGGGCTAATATAACCGTAACAACCGCTCAATTTAGGAATAGATAACCATTTATCGATGGGAACAGCGTAGGCTGTTTTTTGCATTTTGCTAAGGAGATCAACAGCCCTCAAAGGAGTTATACCATAGCATACCGTAGGAAAAGGCTTATTCTCCTCTACATCAGAGACTTTAAATGGTCTGTCTGATTCTAAAATATAACTAAAGTTCGTGAAGTTAATCAAGCCATATTTTTTAATATATTCGGATACATCCGCCCTAAGTAACCTCGAAGGTTCCTGTATAAATTCGATATTATCTTCGATGATTATTGCAGAGTTACCACTCGCAACTATTTTTTCCCAAGCTTGTGAATGAGTCTTAAAACAGCCGATTTCACCCGCCATGATGGCTTTTTGACGAAACTTATGGGAATAACTTTGATACTTTTTTTCAAGACAGAGGAGAGCATCATAAGGGTCTGATTGCACAAACTCAAAGTTAAACTCTTTAAGATAGCTGCGTATTCTCTCAACTCTTTCCTCGTTACCTGTTGTAATAACATATATTTTTAACGATGTATTAACGTTTGGTTCCATGAATATGCCTTAAAGTATTGAAAATTTGAGGTATACTGTTGGCAAGAATGGACTAATTCGAGCAAAGCAGTGTACCGTTAATTAGTGATTACTTAGAAAATTGATACCAAAATACTCCATAGTTTGAGCCATCTGTTTATCATTGCCCCCTTGGTAAACATTATACAAAGCAAGTCCTTTTCGCTTAGTAGATAACGTTATCACACTAGGATAAGTAACCAAACTGCGAGGCTTCGTTAGCTTGCTTTCAAAACCATTATAGTAAGTTAAGCATTTCAACCAAATATCATCAGCACATCGACTGTGCTGCATAAAGTCATTCTTTTGCTGTTCGAGGCCCATTAGAGAGGTGACGGGATAAAGGACACCACCAACCCCCGTTGGCATTATTAGATGATGCTTAATATGATCACAAGGGATATCATGCTGCCCATTCCACTGTCTATAGGCTTTTGGTTTGCCTTCAACATCTAAAGTAATGGTCTTACATCGGTGAGCGACCACTGCATTTGGATGCTGCGAGGACGCATGAACCAGCTCCTCCAACCAATTGGACGAATAAAGCACATCATCATCTGCCGTGACTAATAAAGCTTGTTCATTTTTATGATGTTTTAAGTATGAATAATAGATTTTTTTATATGAGCAAATATTTTCATCAACAAAACATAGTGTTAACCCACGCTTTTCCAAGCGTTTCAAACTAGAAGGTAACTGCTCTCTGCGCATATCTTGATTGGAGATATACAAGGTTAAGGAATTCATTGGAGCCGTTTGCTTCATTAACATTTCTATGATGATGAATACCTTATGCAGACGACGACCGTAGCTGGTAAGTGAGACATGAACAGGGCTGCTAGAATCAAAGTCTCTATTGTTTCGAACAACAAAATGAGCCCAACAAGCTTGCAGCATTAATTTCAAAGAAATCCATTTCTTTTTTACTTTTCTTAATTTTCTTAATTTTCTTATCATATCGACCAAACTATGAGAACTGCTTCTAACTATACATCTAAGCTAGCTAGACTTAAAAGTCAAAATAGTAATGATCATACCAGAAAAAATCAGATCATACGTAAACACTTAGATTACATTTTCAGCACTTATTGCTGACATTGTTCACAGAAAAACGTATTACGCTGACCGAGTTTCTGTTCTTGGATAATCTCTCCACATTCAGGACATGGCTCACCCGCTTTACCATAAACCAACAGTTCTTGTGCAAAGTAGCCGGGCTTCCCATCCGCTTGAGCAAAGTCTTTGAGTGTCGTTCCACCTTGCTGAATTGCCGTTTCTAAGGTCGATTTGATATTGTCGACTAACCGTTGCCACTCTTTGTTGTTTAGGCTACCTGCAGGTCGAGTCGGATGAATACGCGATTTGAACAAAGACTCATTGGCATAGATATTTCCGACTCCGACGACAGCTTTGTTGTCCATAATGAACTGTTTGACCGCAACACGCTTACTTTTAGCTTTGTCTATCATATATTCAGCGTTGAACTCTTCAGTCAGAGGCTCAGGCCCCATATGCCCTAATACCGAGTGAGATTCATTCGGTGCACTCCATAACCAAGCACCGAAGCGACGAGGATCGTTATAACGTAAGATCTTACCATTAGTCAGTTTAAGATCGACATGATCGTGTTTAGCTGCTGGAAAATCGGCATCAAGTACACGCAGTGAGCCTGACATGCCTAAATGCACAATCGCGGTTCCTTGATCGGTTTCAATCAGTAAGTATTTAGCACGCCGACTAATATTACGGATCACTTGCCCTTCTAAACGCTTAAGCTCTGGTGGAATATCCCAACGCAATTTTGGTGTCCGAAACACAAATGCCTTGATCGTCTGACCGACCATATGTGGGCTGATCCCCATACGACTCACTTCCACTTCAGGTAACTCAGGCATTAACTTCTCCTCACTCTCATTACTCTCATTACTCATTAGCTGACTAGCCTAATTGGAAAGCATTATTTTACAAAATTTTGCCTTATCGATTTGGCGTTCAATTAGGCATGATGTATTTGCCATCAACAGAAATCGCAATCCACTTATCTTGCCAGTTTTTAAACAGCCAAAAATTCTTAAGGCGGTAAAATGTGATCCTCTGTGGTTCTTCCACCCCTTGATACCAAATTTCAATACTTTCAGGCGCAGCTAATTGTGGCTTTAACTGCGCATATTGTTCAGCGGTCAGTTCCGTTCCTTCAAGAGATTGCCAACGCGACACAATCTCTTGCGCTGGGATCTCTGCTTTCAAATTGGATTGCCATTGGCCATGTTGTTTTTCAAGCGTCCATCCAGAAAAGTAAACGGCTCGTACGGGATAATCAGAGCGTAGCACTTTGGGGTAATCATTTTGTGGATCATCGATTAAATAAGTTTGAATCCAGGTAGGCGCATTAAGCAGCACCATAAAAGCAATAATGCCTAAAATAAGTATGTTATTCCAACGACGGCGGCGAGAAGGGCTGACACGCATAACAATTCCTGACCTTAATAGAAAAACTTAAAGTTAATAAGGATAACCCTATCAAAGCTTGCTAAGGTTGGCGAGGGCCAGAGATTTTTGATCATGAATTTTAGGTAATAAAAAACCCAGCTCGAAAGCTGGGTTTTCAAATCGACAAAGGGTAAAAACCAATTACTTGATTTTTGCTTCTTTGTACATAACGTGCTGGCGTACAACTGGATCAAATTTCTTGATCTCAAATTTGCCTGGCATGTTACGCTTGTTCTTATCAGTTGTGTAGAAGTGGCCTGTACCTGCTGAAGATACTAGACGGATTTTCTCACGAACGCCTTTCTTTGCCATTGCCTATTTCCTCTTAAACGTTTTCGCCACGTGCACGGATATCAGCAAGAACAGTATCGATACCTTTCTTGTCGATGATACGCATACCTTTTGCAGTAAGGCGTAGTTTAACAAAACGTTTTTCGCTCTCTACCCAGAAACGATGAGTTTGTAGGTTCGGCAGAAAACGACGCTTAGTAGCATTTCGTGCGTGTGAACGGTTGTTACCCGTTACTGGACGCTTACCAGTTACTTGGCATACTCGTGACATGAATGTCTTCTCCAAAATCGTTTCAGCTCGATATCAACCTTGGTGGCCGAACCTCTCTATTTCTCGGAAAGAAGTTTGAGGTTAAGAACCGCTATGGAAAATCCATACAAGGCTATCAAAGGTCGCGCATTATACTAACTTGATATGCATTGCTCAAGACCCGAACAGATCCTTTTTACAGGTTTTCGTGATCTTTTTTTAGACAGCAGGTTTTTCTAGCAGTCCAAGCTGAATTCAGTTAAAAATTTAGTGGCGAGGATGATAGCAGATTTTTAGCAACTAACAACCTAAAAAATGCACAGTTATATCCAACCCCTTTCTGCAAAGGAAACACTTTCACCATCACCAATGACAAAATGGTCTAAAACTCGAATATCCACCAGCGCCAAAGCATCGATTAATCGTCGAGTAATTCTTCTGTCTGCTTGGCTTGGTTCAGCAATACCCGATGGATGGTTATGAGCGAGGATAAGTGCTGCCGCATTATGATGCAGAGCCCGCTTGACCACCTCTCGAGGATAGACCGAAGCCGCATCCAGCGTGCCCTCGAATAAAATTTCATCTTTGATGACGCGGTGCTGATTGTCCAAAAAAAGAATATAGAAGGCTTCTCTTTGCCTGTCTCTTAATATAGATGAAAGATACAGTTTGGTTTGCTCTGGACTGGATAAAGCACTGCCTCGTTTTAATGTTTCAGCCAGATAACGCTGCGTCATCTCCAAAACCGCTTGTAATTGAACGTATTTTGCCTGTCCGAGGCCTTTATGCTGACAAAAAGATTTTTCTGATGCAGAAAAAAGTTGTCTTAAGGAGCCAAAATCTTTAAGTAAGAAGTCTGACAGCTCAATCACGTTCATCCCTCGGGTACCCGTGCGTAAAAATATCGCTAACAACTCGGCATCACTCAACGATTGCGGTCCACGTTGTAGGAGTTTTTCTCTTGGCATCGATTCATTGGGCAAAGTTTTCAGTGTCATTAAGCTGGCCTTTTTAAGCAACAAAGTCATTTCAAAGTTCATTGCACAAAATAAATCGTCAAAGGCGAAACTCACATTGCATTTTTTTGTGCTCCGCCGTACAACACTGAAATTGACTTTTTTGTCATTGACGAAAGACCTTCGTCCAGAGCAAACTTTGTCGGCATGATGAATATACCCAAGTGACCTCAAGATGCTTGATTCAGAGCGAGGTCACTGAGTCGAATTCAAGGAAGACAACGAAGCGGGATAGTATTCTATCTCCAAGTTGTCTGACGCAAGAAGTCGGCTCAGTGACACGCTCCCAAAGGGCGAGTGACCTTAACTCTCAGACTTTGTTAACGATTCTCAATGTAGGCTACTAAATCTTCGAATCGTTGCCGTGCCTGAGAGCTAAGGTCATCTCGCTGAACGCAGCATCTTGAGGTTACTTGGGTATATAACGAAATAGACTGAGGCCCATATCCAAGTGACTCGAAATTGGCAACTTGTTCTTTACCAGACAAGATGGCCCGTTCAATTGTGGTAAACTCAGCGCCAGATAGATTGGAGATATCATATGCACACACTCTCTGGAAAGAAAATCTTGCTTGGCATCAGTGGCGGTATTGCCGCTTATAAATGTGCTGAGCTCACTCGCCGCTTGATAGAAAGAGGCGCGCACGTTCAAGTTGTCATGACCGACGCTGCCAAAGAATTTATTACGCCATTGACCATGCAAGCCGTTTCAGGGCGCCCTGTCTCAGACAGCCTTCTTGATCCCGCAGCTGAAGCTTCTATGGGACATATTGAATTGGCGAAATGGGCTGATTTAGTTCTGCTTGCCCCTGCGACGGCAGATTTAATCGCTCGCATTGCTGCTGGTATGGGTAACGATTTACTTTCCACTCTGGTTTTAGCGACAGCTTCACCGATTGCCGTGTCACCGGCCATGAATCAACAGATGTATCGCAGTGCCGCCACTCAAGACAACCTTGCCACCCTAACACGTCGAGGGATGGAGGTTTGGGGACCAGCAGCAGGTGAGCAAGCTTGTGGTGATGTTGGCCCAGGGCGAATGCTCGAACCGATGCAATTGGTCGAAATGTGTGAGCAATTTTTTCAGCCCAAACTGCTTGCTGGTCAATCCGTGCTGATTACGGCCGGACCAACACGTGAAGCCATCGACCCTGTACGCTACATCACTAACCACAGTTCTGGGAAAATGGGCTTTGCATTAGCCAACGCCGCCGCACAACTTGGCGCCAATGTGACGTTAATCAGTGGTCCTGTCAGTTTAGCGACACCACCTAATGTAGAACGCATCAACGTCAATAGCGCGCAAGAGATGCACGATAGCGTGATGAAGCACGCCACCCAACATGATATTTTCATTAGCTGTGCGGCCGTTGCGGATTATCGTCCTGATACCGTCGCCAAACAGAAGCTGAAAAAGACCGAGAGCAACGAGCACATGACCATCAATATGGTTAAAAATCCAGATATCGTTGCATCAGTGGCTGCTCTAAAACAACAGCGTCCGTTTACCGTTGGTTTTGCCGCAGAAACCAACCAAGTCGAAGCTTACGCTCGTGACAAACTAGCACGCAAAAATCTCGATATGATTTGCGCCAATGATGTTTCTGTTGATGGGCAAGGTTTTAACAGCAACGACAACGCTATTACCCTATTTTGGTCACAAGGCGAATTGGCCTTGCCACTAGAGTCTAAACAAGCCTTGAGCGTTAAAATTTTACATCAGATACACCACTTAATGGACTAATGAGTGCTTTTTGCAATGCTGCTCTTCTGGTTCTGTTGCACCACGAACCTTAGTCATCAATTCAAAATGTTGGGGGGAGCAATAAAAGAACGCCTGCCACAAATTACACACAAACATGACAATTGGGGGATTAAATCTCCCATTACCTCTTTTGTGCTCTAGTTTGATGGTAAAGAGATCTTTATAATCCTCCCGCTTAACTATGTATTTTTTGGAAAGGAAATAAGAATGGCTGGTAGTAAAAAATCCAATCGTCGTGAAGAGATCTTACAAGCACTTGCACAGATGCTTGAATCGACAGAAGGAGCATCGCGCATTACTACAGCAAAATTGGCCAAGCAAGTTGGGGTCTCCGAAGCGGCACTGTATCGTCACTTCCCGAGTAAAGCTCGTATGTTTGAAGGGTTAATCGAATTTATCGAAGAAGCCTTAATGACACGTATTAATCGTATCTTAGAAGATGAAAAAGACACCTTAGAGCGTATCCGCATGGTGATGCATCTGATCCTTGCCTTTTCAGAACGTAACCCGGGCTTAACGCGCATTCTTTCCGGTCATGCGCTAATGTTTGAAAATGAACGTTTACGCGAGCGTATTAACCAATTGTTTGAACGCATTGAAACCCAACTTCGTCAAATTCTGCGTGAACGAAAACTGCGAGAGGGAAAGTCATTTCCTGTCGAAGAACGCATTCTAGCGGCACAAATACTCGGTCAAGTAGAAGGCAGCCTCAATCGCTTTGTACGCAGTGATTTTAAATATCAACCAACAGAAAACTTTGATGAATACTGGGCACTGCTCAGCGCACAAATTAAGTAGAGACTATGAGCAAAGATAAATACACCAAACCGGCGTTTTCTCTTTCCCTACTCCACCCTCGTTATTGGGGGGTTTGGAGCGGCTTTGGTTTATTAGCCTTAGTCGTTAATCTGCTCCCCTATCGCATGCTTCTTTCACTCGGCCAGACAATAGGCAAACTGGGCATGCGCTTTGGTAAAAAACGGGTTCATATTGCCACACGTAACCTTGAGCTGGCTTTCCCAGAAAAAACACCTGAAGAGATTCAGTCCATCGTCATTGAAAACTTCAAAAATACGGGGATGGCGCTGATTGAAACCGGGATTACTTGGTTTTGGCCGACATGGCGTTTCAAAACAATCATTGTTGAAAAAGATCTCATCGCCCTACGCATTAAGGCCGCAGAAGAGAAAGGCGTCCTGCTGTGTTGTGTGCATGCGCTCAATTTAGAGATCACAGCCCGCGCTTTTGCTGTGCTTGGTATGGCTGGTTATGGGGCCTTTCGTCCACACACCAATCCCGCTTATAACTTTATTCAATACTGGGGACGCTCTCATAACGGCAATAAACTGATAGATCGTAAAGATCTTAAGCAGATGATCCGAATTCTTCGTCGAGGCGAGCGCCTGTTCTATCTGCCCGACCATGACTATGGCCGTAATAAAGCTGTGTTTGTGCCATTCTTTGCGATTGAAGACGCCTCTACCACCACAGGAACAAGCATTCTAGCGTATACATCGAAGTGTTCGATTATTCCTGGTTCAGGGTTCCGTAACCAAAATGGCAAATACGAAATCATTGCAGACCAATGTATTGAAGACGATTACCCACAAAAAGATGAAGTCGCCGCAGCGGCTTATATGAATAAGTTTGTTGAGATGGTGATTTTACGTGCTCCCGAACAGTGGATGTGGTTACACAAGCGCTACAAGACAATGGCTGATGAGAACGTACCAAAAGGGATTAGGTATAAATAAGGGTTAAGGTTCTAGGATCCTAGGGCCTAGGTCCTAGGTCCTAGATATTATGCGCGGTATGTTTTATAGGCTTCGTTATCTTATGAGCAAACTTTGGGAATACGGAATACGGAGCGCTTCGCTTACAGAGAACAGGTCCTAGGGGCCTAGGGCCTAGACCCTAGGTCCTAGATATTATGCGCGGGATGTTCATAGCCTTCGGTAGCTTATGAGCAAACTTTGGGAATACGGAAGACGGAGCGCTTCGCTTACGGAGAACAGATCCTAGGGGCCTAGGACCTTTCTTTTAACCTAGGGCCTTTCTCTTAACCTATGACCTTTTCTTTAAATCCCAAACTCAGCACGGTAGGCTTTCACTGCGTCAAGGTGCTCGGTTGCATCACCTTTATCTTCAAGGTACGTGATCAAATCAGACAAGCTGACGATAGAAATGACCGCACAGCCAAAATCACGCTCCACTTCTTGAATTGCTGAAAGCTCGCCTTTGCCTTTTTCTTGGCGATCAATCGCAACCAAGACACCCGCCAGATCAGCACCATTCGCTTGGATAATTTGCATCGATTCACGAATCGCTGTGCCCGCAGTAATCACATCATCCACCAGCATAATACGACCTTCTAGTGCAGAGCCCACTAAGTTACCGCCTTCGCCATGGTTCTTCGCTTCTTTACGGTTGAAACAGTAAGGCGTGTCGACATCATGATGATCCGCTAACGCAACCGCCGTCGTGGTTGCAATTGGGATACCCTTGTAAGCAGGGCCAAACAACACATCAAACTCAATTCCTGAATCCGCCAATGCCGCAGCATAAAAACGACCAAGACGAGCAAGGTCACGACCCGTATTAAAAAGACCAGCATTAAAGAAATACGGACTTTTACGCCCAGATTTCAAAGTAAACTCACCAAACTTAAGAACCTGTTTCTCAAGTGCAAACTCAATAAATTCACGCTGGTATGCTTTCATTATTCTCTCTCAACTTTTACTGTGTAAATTTCTATTCGTATTCCAAGTACTAGGTCTTAGGTCCTAGGTCCTAGGTCCTAGGTCCTAGCAATAGGTAAAAAAATAGCTTCCTTAATGGGAAGCTATTTAAAAATCATTAATTTTCTAATGCCGCTTTCTGCGCCGCGACGATATCGCTAATGCCGATTTTGGCTGATTCGAGTAGCGCCATCAATTGCTCATGGCTAAACGGTTCACCTTCTGCGGTGCCCTGAATCTCGATCATCTTACCTTCTTCCGTCATCACAACGTTCATGTCTGTGTCTGCAGCTGAGTCTTCTACATACTCAAGGTCACATAGAACCTCATCACCGAGTAGGCCAACAGAAACGGCCGCAACGTGACCCTTCATTGGGTTTGCTTTCAGTTTGCCACTCTCAACAAGGTGTTGGAAAGCATCTGCCATGGCCACACTAGCACCACTGATGGATGCCGTACGCGTACCACCATCGGCTTGAATCACATCACAGTCAACAGTAATCATGCATTCGCCCATGGCTTTCAAATCCACAACCGCACGTAGGCTGCGAGCAATCAAGCGTTGGATTTCCATTGTACGTCCGCCTTGCTTGCCACTGGCTGCTTCACGACGAGTCCGTGAGTGTGTAGCACGAGGTAGCATGCCATATTCTGCCGTTACCCAACCTTTACCTTGGCCTTTCAACCAACGTGGCACCGATTCTTCAACGGTCGCATTACACAATACTTTGGTGTTACCAAATTCAACTAATACTGAGCCTTCAGCATAAGCCGTGTAGTTACGAGTAATTTTTATTGGGCGAACTTGATCCGCCTTGCGATCGTTTGGGCGCATGGGCATCTACCTTAGTAATGAGGAGAAGACGATTTGATTGGGCGCAGAGTATAACGGAATTAGCCTAATAAAGCTATCTGGTCGATCGCTTGTAACAATGACTGAGATCCCGCACATAGGTTGTGCTACTATTGCGCGGTAATTTTCAGCAAACAAAAGACAGGAAAATTCGATGATTTATAGTATGACTGCGTATGCACGCAAAGAGATAAAAGGCGACTGGGGCAGTGCCGTATGGGAAATCCGTAGTGTCAATCAACGCTACCTAGAAACCTACTTCCGCATGCCAGAGCAGTTCCGTGCTTTAGAGCCAGTACTGCGTGAGCGCTTTCGTAAACGTCTTGCTCGCGGCAAAGTAGAATGTAGCTTACGTTTTGAAGCAAACCCAGCAGCAAAAACAGAGCTCAGCATTAATGAAGCACTTGCCAACCAAGTGATCAAAGCTGCTGAACAAGTCATGCATATGACCGGTGAACTCAGCCGCATCAACCCTTTCCAAGTGATGCAGTGGCCAGGTGTCATGGAAACGCCAGAGCAAAACATGGACGAAATCAATAAAGCGCTTCTTGGTGCCTTTGATGAAGCAATCGACGAATTCATTGAAGCTCGTGGTCGTGAGGGTGATAACATGAAAGCGCTTATTGAGCAGCGTCTTGAGGCCATCACTGCAGAAGTCGTCAAAGTTCGCGCACGCATGCCTGAAATCCTTGAGTGGCAAAGAGAGCGCTTGTTCTCGAAATTTGAAGATGCCAAGGTTGAGCTAGACCCTTCTCGCGTTGAGCAAGAGCTGATTCTTTTGGCGCAAAAGTCAGATGTGGCAGAAGAGCTAGACCGCTTAGACTCGCACGTTAAAGAAACCACTAACATCATTAAAAAAGGCGGAGCCGTTGGTCGTCGTCTCGATTTCATGATGCAAGAGTTCAACCGTGAATCAAACACTCTGGCCTCTAAGTCCATCAGCACTGACATCACCGCCTCTGGTGTAGAACTTAAAGTACTGATCGAACAAATGCGTGAGCAGATCCAAAATATCGAATAACTTTCGCCTCACCTTATTCAAGCCCAGCATCAAACGTTGGGCTTTTTGTTATCTCGACCCGGCATCATGCACATTCTCAGCCTAGTCATCACGCTTCATACACAATCAAATCGCTTTTTTCAAAGGATGGACTACATTTAAAAGCAACGATAACAGAGGGTTAGTGCCCTTTGTTTCCGCTTAACCTCTAAAGGGAATGACATGAACAACACACTGATACTGATGCTTGGCGCTCTGGTTGCCGCCACTCCAGCTTTTGCCAGTAACGACACCATTACTGAACAAGCAGAGGTCACCACTCAACAAAGTGGGTTTGATGGCCCTAAAGTGAATGACACCTTAAATACTGTCGAAGATGTGATGGATGCCAGTTGGCTTACTGATGGTATGACCGTCACCATTATTGGTCATGTCACAGATTCCTTGGGTGATGATCAATACACGTTTAAGGATAAAACTGGTCAAATGAGCGTGAAAATTGGTCCTTATGTTTGGGGAGAACAAAAAGTCTCCCCCAAAGATCAAGTACAAATTGTGGGTAAAATCGCTAAAAATGATTCCAGTAGCGCGGTTATTGCCGACTCTCTAAAAGTGTTAAGTCACTAGTATTAAGCAACTGACGATTTGTTCTCGATAACGATTTTTTCGCAATAACAATCTGTTTGTGATAACAATTTGTTTGCAACAAGATCCGCTCGCAAGGTCAACAGCCCCGAACTAAACGCCCCAAATTCGAGGGGCGTTTTTGAACGTACTGCTTTCATCGGCCTAGTTTGACTCATTGCATGGTGGCACTACGCCACTCGCTGCTTTTTTTCGGCGAGACGCTTTTTCTTGCGGTATTTCGGATGATTGATCGGAATCGCAGCCAGTAGCTTTTTGGTGTAATCATGCTGTGGGTTAGCATAGATTTCTTTGGCACTGCCGGATTCTACAACCTTACCGAAATACATCACCGCGACTTTATCGGATACGTGTTTGACGACCGATAAGTCATGGGAGATAAAAATGATCGCCAGATTCATTTCTTGTTGTAATTGCAAAAGTAAGTTGAGGATTTGAGCTTGTACCGACACATCGAGCGCTGAAACCGACTCATCACAAATCAATAACTTGGGCTTGAGTGCAATCGCTCGCGCAATACCGATACGTTGGCGCTGACCCCCCGAGAACTCATGAGGGTAACGGTTGACCGCGCTTTCAGGCAGCCCAACTTTAACCAGCAGTTCTTTCACCCATTGTTTGCGCTCCGCAGAGCTACCGATATTGTGAATCACATACGGCTCTTCGAGGATCATCCCGATAGTGTGGCGCTGATTAAGAGATTCCATTGGATCTTGAAACACGATTTGCATGTCTTTGCGTAGTGGCCGCATTTGCTTGGCCGACAAACGGGTAATCTCCTGACCTTCAAAGAAAATCTTGCCGTCGGTAGGTTCAAATAATTTCAAAATAGTACGACCTAGGGTGCTTTTACCACAGCCCGACTCCCCAACTAAACCTAGCGTTTCTCCTTGTGCCACAGAAAAAGAAACGCCATCAACAGCTTTGATGGTGTAGCCCTTTTTAAACAGCCCTTTGCCCGAGACAAAGTGCTGCTTAAGATGTTCAATTCTTAATACTTCTTTTGTCATGAAGACCTCTCTATGACGTGTTCACTTTGTCTTATGAGTGCGCAAATATGCTGGCATCAATCGGTTTAATGTCGATCATTTGTTTCGGTTCATTATCCAAACTTGGCATCAATCCCATCAACCGCTCGGTATAAGGGTGCTGAGGGTTGTCAAATAGATCAAAGATCTCCGCTTTTTCGACGATACGTCCGCCGTACATCACCGCAACATCATCGCACACTTCAGCCACCACACCGAGATCGTGAGTAATAAAGATCATCGCCATGCCCGTTTCCTGTTGCAGCTCGTTCATCAGCTCAAGAATTGATGCTTGAACCGTTACATCCAACGCCGTGGTTGGCTCATCACAGATCAAAATATCTGGCTTACAGGCCAAAGCCATCGCAATCATCACCCGCTGACGCATGCCACCAGATAAATTATGCGGATACTCATTGAGGCGTTTTTCTGCCAGTGGAATTTTAACTTTTGCTAGCATTTCTACAGCGTACGCTTCACGCTGTTTACGATTGAGTTCTGGCCGATGTAGCTCAAGCACCTCACACAACTGGCGACCGATTGAATGAACAGGGTTAAGAGCAGTCATCGGATCTTGAAAAATAATCGCAATTCGATTGCCACGCATTTGATACATTTTTTCCGCCGGGAGAGTCACAAGGTTCGTCCCTCGGTACTCCACTTCACCGTGAACAATATTGCCATATGGTTTGGGTAACAGCCCCATGATGGCCATCGAGGTGACGCTCTTGCCGCTGCCTGATTCACCCACCAAACCCAAGGTCCGCCCCGCTCTAACCTCAAAGTTGACGCCGTGTAGGACTTTTACCGGGCCATCATCGGTGGTGAATTCGACTTCAAGGTCTTTGACGCGAAGAATGACTTCATTTTCCATGATTCCCCCTTACAGCTTATAGGTATCATCGACAACAACAACGGGAGCAAAAGTTTGGCCCGATTTCATTGCTTGTTGAGTTTGCTTTTTCACATCCGGATCAATCCAGTAAGTGCCATCGCCGATAATTCCGCCACTGAATAACGCCTCGGTCATTCGATTCATCGGCTTATCAGGCAATTTTAGCCACCGCCAGTGACCATAACGCACATACGGCACCATATAACCAGAGACAATCACATGCGCGTTGATAATGTCACGTTGAATATCATGACCTAGGCGGATTTTTTCATTCATATCCATACTGAAACGATACTGCATGATTTTCTCATCCAGCTCATCTGTGCTGTAATTGGTGAAAGAGTTGGTTTGTGGTTTGTTCGCATTATCGGAATGGAAATACTCCCAATAGGTTGGGATTTCAGAGGTTCCCATATCTAAAAAGGCAAGTTGGTGTTTTTTCTCGCGCACGTATTTGAACATGGATGAGCCATCGATTAGCTTCAGTTCAATCTCCAGGCCTGCTAATTTCGCTTGCTCGCGTAAAAAAGCAATCCGAGGTGTATGCAGTGGCGTGCTATAGGTAAGTTCGAAACTCAAACGCTGGCCTTTATCGTTGAGGCGAATGCCATCTGGACCAATCTTATCAAAGCCTGCTTCGGTAAAGGCTTGCGCGGCTTTTTGTGGATCAAATTTTGGAGCGACAGCATCCGGCAAAGTATATTTACCATGGCCAAAACCTGTTGGGTTCGGTTTACGGCTATAGTCTCCACGCATCAGATTTTCGATCATGCCATCAAAATCAATCGCAGAATGAATGCCTTTACGTACGTTGAGATCATCCAATAATGGCATGGCTGTATTTAGCCAAACACCTCCCGCCCCGACTGGATATTGATTGTAGCCCCAGAATTTTTCAATATAGCCTTTTTGGTACGGCGCAGTATTTGACTTGTCGTGCCACAAATTAGGCAACACTAAACCAAACGCATCTAATTTGCCTTTTTCAAAATGCTTTTTGGCAATGTCGTTATCACGAATAACGGTAATGCGGATCTTGTCGACGTTATAGCGGTTTTGATAATACTTATTGGAGTAACCCCACCAATCTTCACCTACATGCTTAAAGGTGACACTTTTGCCTTTTTTAATGTCCGCCAAGTAGTAAGCGGCTGTGGTCGGTTCACTCTTAAAGTTGTAATAGCGAACGAAATCATCATGAATGCCATCGCCATTGGCATCTTTTTTCGGATTAGCGTAAAAGTGAGCAGGTCGCGGACGCAACGCCCCCATACGAAGCAACAACTCTTCAGGGTTAAACTCGCTGGCAGCACGCACAGCAAAAGTTAAGTCGTCAAATTTGATCACTTCAGCAATGGTCTTGGTGTAATAATCATTATACCAAGGCTCTAGGATGTCTTTTGAGCGGTAAAAATCAAGCATAAACACAAAATCATCCGCCGTAACGGGGTGACCATCGGACCATTTTGCTTGTGGATTAAGCTTAAAGTACACCGTTTTATTATCTCCTGCTAATGCCCATTGGTTGGCTAATTCAGGAATAAAGTCGAGTGTATCTGGGTGACGAACCACCAGCCCCGGGGTTTCATCTAAAATAAACGAACGCAACCCCGAGTTAGCATCTGGCCCGACACTACGTAGGGTTTGTGGAAAGCTCGACATATAAGTACGATACGTCCCGCCACGTTTGGCTTGCGGTGAACCATACTGCGGCTCATCCCAATTGGTTTGCCAATCTAAGTCAGTCGGAAGCGTCGCTGAAATGGTCCCTAAACTCAAAGCGCTCAGGGTCGACGCTAAAAATAGTTGTTTCATAAACTTCCCTTTTTATGTTTTTTCACCACATCTTTTTAATGATCGTTATTACCTTTCATCATTAAACATAGCGTGTGAATTTTTTCGGGTCGAATGCCGCTCGAATGGCTTCACCGATGAAAGTCACCATCACCAAAACCAGCACAATAGAGGTCACAACAGAACTCACAATCCATGGTGAATCTAAGTTTGATTTACCCTGTTGCAGCAGTTCCCCCCAGCTCGGTGTCGGAGGCATCAAACCTAGGCCAAGGTAATCCAAAGCCGTCAGTGCAGTGATGTTGGCAGCAATGGTAAATGGCGCCAAAGTCACGATCATCACCATGGTATTAGGTAGAATGTGATTGAATAAAATCCTTGCAGTTGAAGCACCTAAAGCACGTGCAGCCATGACATACTCCCGGGCAGACTCTTTATAAGTCATGGTACGCATGTACCACGTCATCCCCATCCAACCGAAGAGTACGTTGATGGCAACAAATAAGGTAAAGGTAGGCTGTACAATCGAGACTAAGATCATGATGACGTACAAAAACGGCACCATCGACCAGACTTCAATTAAGCGTTGGACAAACAGGTCAAACTTACCGCCCCAAAAGCCCATCGCACACCCGACTGCAGTACCAATCGCGTATGAAATCGCCATCGTTAATAAGGCAAAACCCATCGCAGTACGAAAGCCGTATACCAGTCTGGCCAAGATATCTCGACCAATCACATCGGTCCCTAAGTAATGCTGAGTCTCCGCATTCGGTGCCGTTGGTGGGAAGTCTCCGCTAAAATCTTGCTCATAGGGGTTCCAAGGCACTATGGGTAAAATGACAAAATTATCACCACCTTGCTCTTGGAAGGTTTTTTGTAATTCCCGGTAGTTAACTTCACTAGAAGAAGCTTGACCAAATTCACTGCCTAAGCGGACATCACTGAAGACAGGAAAAGAGTAATCACCGTTGTACTTCACCACCAATGCTTTACTGTTAATCAGAAGTTCAGCAAATAACGAAAGCACCAACATCAATGAGAGGATCACAAAAGACCAGTAGCCTCGTTTAATCGCTTTAAAATGACGGATTTTCTTTTGAGTTAATGGACTGACTTTAATCATATTACGCTCCAAACTTCACTCGAGGGTCGACTAAAGCAACACAGACATCAGAAATGATATTACCAATCAGTAGCAAGACCGCATTAATCGCCACAATCCCCATGACCACCGGGTAGTCACGCTCCATGATCGACTCGTACCCCAGTAGGCCAATTCCATCAATATTGAAGATCACTTCGATAAGAAACGCCCCTGTCATAAAGAACAGCAACGAGTTGCCAAAATGAGAAGCGATGGGTATTAGGCTATTACGCAAAGCGTGTTTGCGCACCGCCTTGTTAAATGGCAACCCCTTGGCAATAGCAGTACGGATATAGTCTGACGATAAGTTTTCCATAAGGTTGTTCTTCATCGTCATCGTCAACGTGGCAAAATCACCAATCAAGTAACAGATCAAAGGTAATACCGCATGCCACATCACATCTTTAGCCCGCTCAAAAAATGTTTCATAGTCATCGAAGTCATCACCAACGAAGCCTCCCATTGGAAACCACTCTAAGTGATAGCTAAATAGTGTGATCAGCAAGACCCCGACCACATAACCAGGCAACGCGTAACCGACAAAAATGAGAATAGAAGAAGAAGAATCAAAAACGGAGCCGTGTTTCAAGGCTTTATAGTAGCCAAGGGGAATAGAAATAAAGTAACTAATAAAAAAAGTCATTCCACCATAAAACAGCGAAACAGGGAGACGTTCAGCAATCATATCCGAGACTGGCTCGTAATAGCGCGTTGATTCTCCAAGATCGAAAGTCACTAACCGCCCCAGCCACTCAATGTAGGCTTCCATGACAGGTTTGTCTAAACCATAAAAAGCGTTCAGCTCTGCAATCTGTTCTTCAGACAGAGCAGTACTGCCACCTGCGGAGGTCATTGACGCCGCACCGTCCCCTTGAGCCTGCATTTGAGAGAGCATTCGCTCAACAGGTCCACCGGGTACAAATCGGGTTATAGCAAAAATCAGAATAGTAATGCCGAGAAACGTTGGAATCACCAAAGCTAAACGGCGCAAAAAATATGACAGCATAAACAACTCACTCCTTGTTCTCTGTCCATTTAGGGAGAAGATAACGCAAACTATCCCCCCTGACATGGTGCTTTTTATTTGGCAGTCATTTGAGCTACTGAGACCGCTTCCTTTTGGCTCAGTCAGCCATTTTCCTGTTGCTGCAATCAATATTTATATCGAATTACCCTCTACTTCAAGTATTTGAAGCCGAAACACGACAAACTTCTTTTGTGTCTAAAAAATTGAAATGTTTTTGTAAAAAGTTATGAAAAACCACAAAATAAATTCACACAGGATATCAATCTGGCCGTTTTATCACTGAATTATCGTCTAAAAGCAACATTTGTGAAAAATAATGAAATAAAACCAGATATGTTAATTTGTGAAAGAAAGTTAGATGAGCCCTTTCATATCAAGGGGTATCATATTTTGATACCAATCACCTTACCTCTGTCATTCACCTCTCTGTTACAAAAACTCACAGTCAGCATATTATTCTGAAACTTTAAAGATATTCAGTATTAATATCGACATTAATTCATCAATACGACATAACGCATTAATGTTTATAACAAACACAAAATCAGCCCTTTTATTAGATGAATAAACTAAAAAATAAAAATAATAAGGATGAATAGACTAAAATATCACAACAAAACAGTATTTAACATTATTTTCACATTGGCACATAACTCTTTACCACTGGTTTGACTTCCTTTTTTCAACTCAGGTATACATGTTCCAAGCGTTAACGAAATATTAACGTCACATTTGGTCTCGATATGACCAAAGACAAGGAAGAATAAGAAAAAATTGGAGCAACAAGGATGTCTAAAAACACAACTGCTTTATCTGTTGCGATCAGCCTCGCTCTAGGCACCACGGCAGTGGCCCCTTTCACAGCACAGGCAGAAGAGCAACAAGTTGAAAAACTGCAAAAAATGAAAGTAACCGGTTCGCGTTTAACTCGCGCATCGATGGAAGGCAGCACCCCAGTTGCCGTCATCGGACGTGCAGAAATTGAACGTGCGGGTGACATTTCTATCGCTGACGTACTACGTAAAACTTCATTAAACTCTTTTGGTTCTTTCAGCGAAAGTTCGGGCAGCTCATGGCAAAGCCAAGCGACCGTCGCTCTACGTGGCCTTGGCGCTGAGCGCACCTTGGTATTGATCAATGGTAAGCGACTACCCGGCTCTGCCACTATGGGTGGGGGTGCGGCAAACTTAAATGTGATCCCTGCTGCAATCGTTGAGCGTGTAGAAGTCATGGCAGACGGAGGCTCTGCCGTCTATGGTTCCGATGCCGTTGCAGGTGTGGTTAACGTCATTTTAAAAGATGAGTTCGACGGCCTGAATATCACTGTTGGTAGTGGACTGCCTTCTCAAGAAGGGGGAGATGAGAAAAACTTCTCGATCGTCGCTGGTACTTCCGGTGAAAAAGGTAATATCTACTTCTCATTCGAACACGACGCAAAAGATGAAATCTATTATCGCGATCGTGATTACCTAAGTTCAAAAAATACGGGCGCAAGCAATTACTTCGACATGTCTGGCGTCAGCATTTATGGCCGAAATGTTTATCATGATGGCAAACTCAAGCCGCTCAATGGCTACGACACAGACGCGAAATGTGATCCTAGCAAAGGCTTTGTTGGCATAACGGAATACCCAGGTCTTGGTCCAATGTGTGGCTACGATTATACCTCAGAAGCGGCACAAACCGCGTCACTGGAACGAAATACAGTGTTTGTAAACGGTAATATTTTCTTATCGGACACAACAACTTTTAATGCGCAAATGCTGTTAAGCCGTAACCAAAGTTTTGGTCGCTTCGCACCTGCTGCAGGTTTCTTCCAAATCGATCCAAACACAGTCGGTGGTGCAAACTTCTTTACTGAAAATGGTCTTGACCCAGCAGCAGGCCCTGCCAGTGTCTACTATCGATTTACCAACGTGGGCACTCGTGATACCAACGTCACCGATTTTCAAGCCGATATGAAAGCGGGATTAGACGGGGCTTTTGAAACGGATGGCTTTGGTGAAGTTATCTGGGAAGCGGGCTATCACTTAAATTATTCCAACAGCAACGAACGTGGTACGGGTTATGTTTTGCGTTCACCAGCAGAAGCACTTGCCAATGCAGGTGAATTCATTAATGGTGAATTCAGTGCTGATGCGACGAAGGATTTGGCTGCAACCACCGCTCGTGAATCTCAAATGGAGATGCATCAATTTAATGGTGGCTTACAGTTTGATTTGGCAGAAGTGGGTGACATCACTATTCCCCTCTATCTCGGCGCTGAAATGACCACTTACGATTACTTTGATCAGTACGACTCACAAAGTGAAGCGGGAAATATCATCGGTAGTGCAGGTAATTCATCTGCTGGTGACCGTGAAACTTACGCGCTCTTTGCGGAATCGCTGTTAGCATTCACTGATGAGTTAGAAATGAACGTAGCGGTACGTTACGACCATTATAGTGACTTTGGTAGCGCACTTTCACCAAAAGCGTCTTTCCGCTATCAGCCACAAGACAACCTCATGTTCCGTGCTGGTGCAGGTATGGGCTTTAGAGCACCCTCTTTGAGTAACCTTTATGGTGCAGACAGTGAATCCAACGACTTCGCTAAAGATTACGTCTACTGTGAAGCGAATGGCATCTCTGAGGCTGATTGTCCAGAAAAGCAATACACGACTACACGCACCTCAAACAAAGATTTAGATGCCGAGACCTCAACCTCACTTAACTTTGGTATCAGCTACTCACCTATCGAAGATCTTGCCCTTACCGCGGATTACTACAACATCCGTATTGAAGATACGATAGTCATGAATACGCTACAAAGTATGATTGACCAAGAGCGCAGCAGTGGTCAGGCAAACGCCAACATCACTCGTGATGCAGCGGGCAGTATTACTCATGCGACCGTTCCACTATCGAACATTGGGGACCTTGAAACATCAGGGATCGACTTAAAGGTGAATTACCTTTATGACTTCGACCTGACTACGGTTCGCTACGACTTTGCTGGTACTTATGTACTTGATTACAGCAGCCCTGAGTACGTGAACGGCCCAACCAATAACAAAGTTGGCCGCAATGGCATGCCAGAGTATCGCTTCCAAACCGGTGTTGGATTTAACATTCTCAATGACCATGACATTTACTTTTCGGCGGATCACATTGCCTCTCAAGCGCAAGATGTCGATAAGAACTACAACAAAACGGGCAAGATACCAAGCTTGACCACATTTAATGTCGCGTACAACTACTCCACACCATGGGATGGAAAGCTGACAGCGGGTGTTCGCAACCTTACTGATGAAGATCCGGCTTTTGAATCCGATGGTGTCACCTATAACACTGACTTATACGGTATTCAGGGGCGTGTTTACTTCTTGAACTACTCACAAAACTTTTAAGCAAACTTTTGGCGCAGGTCATTTTCCTGCGCCACAACCGACTGACATTTTACACACTGACAAGGATGCAACTATGGCGTTAAAGGAATTTGGCGTAAGTGCAATCACTGCCGCTCTGTTGGCGGTAAGTGGAACAGCAATCGCAGCAGACTCAGGCACTGTGGTCGCGAATCAAGCGAAAGTAACCAAGTCTTCTCAGGCTTCACAACAAAAAATTGATCACTACGCAGAAAGTACAGAAAGCATGCTGAGCGAATACAAAGGCTTACTTCGCCAGATCGACAGCATGAAAGTCTACAACGAACAAATCAGCCGTATGGTTGAGTCACAGCAAGGAGAGCTGGATTCTCTCAACGCTCAGATTGCTCAGATCGACCAAACGGCAACGGAAGTGGTGCCCCTAACCTTAAAAATGATCGACGCATTAGATGAATTCGTGACCCTCGATCTGCCTTTCCAAAAAGAAGAGCGCACCATTCGTGTCCAAGAACTTCGTGACCTCATGGATCGTGCTGATGTCACCACATCGGAAAAATTCCGTAAAGTCATGGCGGCCTATCAAATCGAAGAAGGCTTTTCACGCTCGCTGGAGTCTTACAAAGCAAGCCTGGAGCGAAATGGGGAAACCGTGACGTACGATTTCCTACGTGTTGGTCGTACTGCCCTGCTGTTCCAATCACCTGATGGCGGTGAAACGGGCATGTGGAACCAACAAACTCGCCAATGGGAATCCCTACCTGAAAGCTACCGCCTTGCTGTACAACAAGGACTGCGTATCGCTAAGAAACAAGCGCCACCTGCGCTGATCAAACTGCCTGTATTTGCTGGGGAGGAATAAAAATGAAAGGATTCAAAACTCTAGCCGCTGGCTTACTTGCGAGTTTCATTATGGTCGCGGGCGTCAATGCCGACACTCCGAAAAATTTATCAGAACTGCTTAAAAACGTTCAATCAGAGAGTATCGTTGAGTCTAAGCAGAACAAAGTACGTGAAGCGGAGTTCAAAAATAACCGCGATCAGCAAGCCGCTCTCTTACAGCAGGCTCGTGATGAACTTGCCGCACAACAAACTCTAGGTGACCAACTGAAAGCCACCTTTGACGAGAACGACAAGCAGTTAACCGAGCTAACAGAAACTCTTCGCGTGCGTTCCGGCACCTTAGGTGAAATGTTTGGGGTCGTTCGTCAATATGCTGGCGAATTTAAAGGCTTATTTGCGGCGTCACAAAATGCAGTGCTGTTTCCTGAACGTGAAGCGCTTCTGACCAAACTGGCTGAGAGCAAAGCATTACCTTCTACTCAAGAGCTGGAAGCATTTTGGTACACCATTCTGCAGCAAATCGTCGCCTCAGGAGAAACAACCACGGCATCAGCAACGGTTGTTTACGGAGAAGGTAAAGAAGCCGTTCGAGACATCACTTTGGTTGGTGAATTCAACGCGATTGCAGACGGTAAATACGTCACTTATGTCCCTCAAACCGGTAAGTTTGAAGAACTGTCTCGTCAGCCAAGTAACAACATCACTGGTTTAGTTGGCGGCTTTGAAGCAGCAAATAACGCATACGAACCCCTTTTCCTCGATCCTTCACGTGGCGTGATCTTATCTTTGCTTGTTCAGAGCCCCACCGTGCAAGAACGCATCGACCAAGGTGGCGTTGTCGGCTATGTGATCCTAGCGATGGGAGCGGTTGGCGCACTGATTGCCCTTATCTGTTACGTACGTCTATTAGTGATTGGCAGCAAAATGCGCAAACAAGCCAGCTCAGACAGCGTGATACCAGGTAACCCTCTAGGTGAAGTAATTCAAGCTTACCAAGAGCATAAAGGGGACAACCTAGAAGATCTGGAAGCCAAATTAGATGAGATCATCTTACGTAATGCTCCAAGTATTGAACGCTTTGTGAGCTCAATCAAGCTGTTTGCTTCTGTAGCGCCTCTGCTCGGTCTACTTGGTACCGTTATGGGAATGATTGGTACTTTCCAAGCCATCACTCTATTCGGTACAGGCGATCCAAAACTGATGGCGGGTGGTATTTCTGAGGCACTAGTGACAACCATGCTTGGTCTAGTGGTCGCGATCCCACTGCTGTTCCTCTACACCATCGTACACAGTAAAGGCCGTCGCTTGGTGCAAACTCTTGAAGAACAGAGTGCAGGTTTCATCGCTCGCTATCAGGAAAAGCTGCATAAGGCCGAAAGCTAAGGAGGCGCTATGTGGTGGTTAATCGCAGAACTGGAATCAATTAGGCGCTTCTTGGGAATGGGTGGCGATGTACTCGTCGCCATTTTCATCCTCAGCTTTATGTTATGGGCAGTCTTGCTAGAACGTTGGTTTTACTTCGCTGCCGTCGCGCCAAAAGCCATGAAAAACACCATCAGCTCTTGGCAAGCACGTTCAGAGCATCAAAGCTGGAACGCTAAGATGATCCGACAAGAAATGGTCTCTCGTCAGGATATCGAGAATAAAAAGGGGTTACCCATCATCAAAGTGTTAATCGCACTTTGCCCTCTACTGGGTCTACTTGGCACCGTTGTCGGTATGATCCAAGTGTTCGATATCTTGGCAGTAACAGGAACAGGAAGCCCTAGAGCAATGGCCTCAGGGATCTCAAAGGCAACGATCCCGACACTTGCTGGGATGGTGGCTTCACTATCAGGACTTTTCTTCAGTACTCGTCTTGATCATTTAGCCAAAGTTACCACGCAGAAACTTGAAGATAAGTTAAAGCACATTGCCTGAGTAAACGGAAATAAGAGGTATAGGTCATGAAAAGACGCTATAGCAATAATAGCAGTGACGAAGCTGCTATCGATATGACTCCGATGCTCGACATCGTATTCATCATGTTGATCTTCTTTATCGTTACCACGTCGTTCGTGAAAGAAGCCGGTCTAGAAGTCAATCGTCCTACGGCAAGCTCTGCGCAAACCGTGAAAAAAGGGAACATCATGGTCGCTATCGGCGCTGCAGGTGATGTTTGGGTCGATAAACGCCGCATCGAAACTGATGCCGTACGTGCCAACATTGAGCGCCTTCGCGCAGAAAGCCCTGATGGTGCGGTTGTCATCCAAGCGGATACCGAAGCCAATGCTGGCGTGGTCGTAAAAGTGATGGACCAGATCAAGATGGCAGGTGTCGAAAGTATCTCCATTGCCGCAACCAATAAGGATTAAGCCTATGCGGTATTTGGCCTCCCTTGCCTTGGCGCTGATTGTCTCCCTCGGATTATTCTGGGGGATGGACAAGCTGGTAAATAAAGAGCGCCACGAATTAGTGTCAAATGAAGACCTCCGCATGGTGGAATTCATACGCATTAAACCCGATGAAAAAATACAGGAGAAAAAACGCGAATTACCCAAACCGCCACCACCGAAGCGCCCACCCCCTCCCCCAGAGATGAAGGTCACCGCAACGGTCAAGCCGGTTATGGAGCAAATTCCAATGGATATGCCAAAACTGGATCTGCCAGTCAATGTGACTGGTGGTTCGGTACTCGGTCACTACACCCAAGGTGGTGGAGCTAAATTGGCAGGAAGCGGCGGCCCCGTACCTTTGGCCACATTCCAACCTCAGATGCCACGTAAGGCAGCACGAGCAGGAATCGAAAAGGGCATCGTTTTAATCGAGTTTACCGTCAACCAACGAGGTGGGGTTCAGGACATCAAAGTACTCAAAGAAACGCCTCGCAAACTCGGGTTAGGTCGAGCCGCGAAAAAAACCGTTTCAAAGTGGACCTTTAAACCCAAGATGGTCGATGGTAAGCCCGCTGATGCCCGCTTATCACAGGAAATTGAGTTCTCAACCAATTAAGGAGTCACACAATGAAAGGATATATAAAGTGGTTGGCTTCTCTGGCGTTGATTTCAGGCGTGTCTAGCGCGCCTGTTATTGCCGCTAACCCGGAGCTATCTGACAGAACATTTCGGACAGTCAATAAAGTACAAGAGCTGATTGCTGAGGAGAATTACACCAAAGCCGTCGCCAAGATCAACGCGGCACTAAAAAGCTCGGGGAAAAAACAATATGACAAAGCCGTTTTGCTGCAACAAATGGGATTTCTATATTCATTAAAAGATGACTATCCCAAAGCTGCAAAATATTTTGCTCAGGCCTTAAGCCTTGACGCATTGCCAGTACCCGTAGCCCAGCAAGTGCGTTACAGCTTAGCCCAACTTTATCTCGCAGAGGGGCAATTTAAACAATCCGTTGTAACCATGAAGGAATGGTTTAAAACCGCACAGAGCACAGAAGAAAAACCACAAGCACACGCTTATATCACTCTAGCCAGTGCCTATGTTCAACTTGGAGATTACAAAAATGCAATCCCTCCCACCAAACAAGCGATTGCGATGAGTAAAAACCCGAGTGAATCTTGGTATCAGTTGTTGATGTCTGCCCATTACGAACTCAAACAGTTTAGAAGTGTGGCGGGGGTACTTAAGATCTTAACTACTGAGTACCCACAAAATAAGCGTTACTGGACTCAGCTCTCCGGCATATACATGGAGTTGAAACAAGAGCGCAATGCCTTATCCACATTAGAAATGGCCCACAAATTAGGTCTATTAGAAGGTGAAAAAGAGCATTTACGTTTGGTCAACTTCCAAGCTTATCAAGGTGTCCCTTATCGAGCAGCCACCACGCTACAAGCTTCCATAGAGCAAGGTCTGGTGACGCGCAGTGCCGCTAACTTAGAAAAGTTGGCTTCTTTCTGGCAACAAGCGCAAGAATTAGATAAGTCGATTGATACTTACCTTCTTGCTTATAACATGGCACCCACAGCCAAGACGCAGCTCAAAGTTGCTCGTTTAATGATTTTAGATAAGCAATATGCAGCAGCAACCAAGTTTGCCAAAAAAGCCGCGCCGGATGCCAAGCGAAAGGACAAAGGGGAACTGAGTTATATTCGAGGCATGGCACATTTTGAATTGAATCAGCCCAATCATGCTCTTAAAGCGATGAAAAATTCAGCTCTTGTACCAGAAATAAGCAATATGGCAGGCCCGTGGATAAACTTTTTAGAATCGCAAAGCTAAGCATGCATACGACAAATAGGAGACTTTGTTTATTCGCTGTACCCAAGTAACCTCAAGATGCTTGGGTATACACAAGTTCACCCCTAGGTAATGTGTAAATTAAGTGTGAGTCAGTCGCACGTTTGGGGGAAGTCTATGCTTCCCCTTTTTTTTCTTAGTCAATACCTAAGTCACCTCAAGATGCTGATGTCAGGTTGTTTAAAACCTATAATGCTTGTGAAGAATGTAGATAAAGGTATCTGGATTCAGAACGAGCAAGTACCACTTCTGCTGAAGGCTTAAATAATTCAACTTCTTGTAAGGACTTAAAGAAATCAAACTTTAAAAACGGCTCAATATCGCGACTCTCATCAGAGCGTCGACCCACTTCATGAATAATGAAAGTATTCGATTTTATATGGCTGTATTCGAATAAGCGAGAATACTGATAATGCTGGCCATTAGCGCTGAGCTCGGTTTCTAATAGCAGTTTACCATTACTCAATACATCAACTGAGTAAGCAAAATTAGCGCCAGAATCAGACAAAAACTGAGCATTCAGATGGTAACAAACCTCACTTGGTTCAGTTGCTTTTAACATCGTAGCACCTAAAAAAACCATAAACGCCATCAACAGCACACCTGACTTCTTAAAACGAAGAAACATAGATATTCCCTGCTGCTTTACTGATGATATAGGAATGATCTTGTGCAAAATTAAAGTCGCTGATATCGCTACAAGCCAAATTTTCTTGAGTAAAAATCAGCTCTGATGGAATGCCACAGTCTCCAACATGCAAACCAGAATTCGCCTTGTAAACTGGACTTGTCGGAAGCCGCGAAGTCTGGCGCAACAATAAAATCCCCCCAAAAAACACTGAAAGAAGCAACACGAAACCAAAATCGCGTATTCTAAATTGACGATCTTGGTTAAGACTAAACAGCTGTTTTAAAAATTGGCTTTGATAAAAGCGATATTTTTTTTCCGTCTCAGAATCTCTATCGTAAATCGTTTGTGGGGTGTAGCTTATTTCATCGTCATTAAACACATACCCTTCAGACATAGAAAGAAAGTAGCCCACACCACGTTGGCTTTTAATTTCCATGATTTTTTCAAGCGGTTTTAACTGCCGCCTAATTTTAGAGATTAACTGAATAAGATTTGAACTGTCTGCAGCATAGCTGCCCTTTGGCGAATCACCCCAAACTTGCTCAATGATCGATGAACTAGAACACACCTGTTGTTGCTGGGACAACAAGTAAAAAAACAGATTAAACTCATATTTGGTAAAATGTATCTCTATGCCATTTTCACCGTACAGTCTGCGATGGCTTTTATCCAGTTTCCAGAATACTTGCTTATTCATAAGAAAGCCCATAGATGGAAACACTGCGGCGTTTAGCCTTGTAAAATTCATCATTCGCACGAGTTGTATCTTGACCAAAAGCACCGATATTCAATAGGAAAATGTCTTTTCGGCCTTTTAAACGCTGTACAACTTGGTCTGCACGCTTCAACGATAAATTCAAGTTGTGGAAATCATCACCGATCACAGAGGCAGAACCAACAATTAATAAAGCATCGGCGTCAATAAATTCATTAGACGATGATATGTGCGAGAGGTCCCTATCATTGATTTCAAAAAAATCAGTCTCAAAATAGAGAGTTGAAAGATGTGTAAAGCGACTGGCGCTCAAGGTGCGATGAAGGAAAGAAAAATCACTTCTCTCACAGATATCATACGCAGCCGATTTAAACTCGCTCAACTTTTGCTTTAGTAGATAACTTTGCACTGAATGTGATTCGATCGTACGTCCCATAAAAGAATAGTAACTACCATCTTTTATTTTATTTTTCGGGATCAAGTATGCATCACAGTGATCAACAACATCATCTGCATAGGATAACTGTGTGATGCCAAAGAAAAAGGCAAAAGCACACAATAAGGTTCTCAAATTATGATTCATTTATATTTCCAATATAGTTTGAACTCGATTCTTGTAAAAGTTCATAGGCAATACGATCAGTAAGTAAGTCATCGTCATCAAATTCATCAATGTTAATAATACTGTATTGATCATGCCAGAGGTTCGCACATTCTAATGACTCAATCTCTGAGATATTAGAATCATCGTTAACAATGAAAATCGACTTAGCTGAAACATCGTGGATGTAATCTTTTTTTATTGTCTGGCAGAACTGTTGTAAAATATCTTTATCACTCTCTTTCTGATCTTGCTCAGATAACTTGTCATCAGTTAAAGCAGTAAGATGAATAACTGCCGTTCTGTTTGCTTTATTACTTAAAAAAGAGTGCTTCAACGCATAATTGACACCTTGAATGGGTGAGACAAACGGCGAACTAAAGCTCATTTGGTTCACGGTAGAGAGAAAAGCACGATAACTCGTTGTCTCCTCAATGACTGCTTTACTTGGGCAAGTCTGGCTGTTACCGAAATATTTATTCTTAGTAATGCTAAGCTTATTTAATGAACCAGGCTTAAACTCAGTAACAAGAGCGTCGTCTCTTGCATCATCTTCGGTATAGTCATAAGAGTGATCATAAAGAAAAGCATCGAAGTAATTGTCAATATAAAGATAATTTTGACCACTTTTAGCGTAATGGTCTGCTAATTCATTATATTTCATGAATGTTGGAGAAGACTGTAAATCCTCGATCGTCTGTTGCTGATCATTAACTTGATTATCAATGTCTTCCTTCTGGTTTAATAAATCTTCTAACTGCCTTTGCAACTCTTGTATTTCATCTTCAAGTGCTTCTTTTTCTGCGTTTAAATTATCGATTTCTTCTGGATCATCTGTTGTTGCCAGTAATTGATCAATTTCGTCAATGCGGGCTTGTTTTTGCTCAATCTGATGACGGGTATTAGCAATCAAATTATCGATATTTTGCTGTTGCTGCTCTAGAGCATCTAATATATCAAGTTGTGCATAATAGGCTTCCCACCATTGAAAAGAAAAACCATCTCCACGAGGAAAGGTTGTCCAGCATTTACCATTTATATTGATGCGATAGCCAAAAGGAACGACGGTCAAATTAGAGTTAGTGTGTTCAAATAAGACTTTAAGAGCATTATTCAGTGAATATTTGACACTATTGACCAAGTATTTAGTCTCTGAATCATCAGAAATTGTCACGATAATATTCAGATCCTCGTAATGCTTAGCTCGTATAGTCTTAGTTTCAACTTCAAATCCATCATCTGATACATCCGGTAATGCTTGCGTCAGTTTACGGTGTTGGGTCAAGTTAACTGTGGAAACAACAGAAATAACGTCATTTTCCTCATAGTTGTCATAAGACCAATCTCCTTTTGAATGATCAATATCCAGTCCATTTAGCTGTGCTATCGATTGGTTGATATCAGTAAGTGTGTCACCGCTAATTGAAATTAAATTATTAATTTCACGAGTGGTGTTAATTTGAACTTTAGCCGCTAAATAGCTACGGCTGATATCATAAGTGTAATAAGTGAACACAAAGGCAGAAAGCATGACTAATATAAATAAGGGGATAATCGAGCCTTGTTGCTTCTTCATTAGTGATGTATCCCATAGTGGGTCGAGGAAAACTTAACTTCAAACCAGTTATAGAGGGTATTGGGTATAGGAAGCGTATTGAAGCTCTCAATATGACGACATAGAGTCACTCGATAAACTGAGTGAAACTTATTAAAAGCATTAATTACTGGCTGAACAGATAATGCTTCATCTATGTCGCAGTGCCGACCATCAATATCATGATACAATTTTAATATATTGTAATTCTGTCCACTGGAGTCAATCTCTCCATACGCTAGCTCTTCAACAAAAATAGATATATTTCTTTCTTCAAGATGAAAAGCCTTAGATATCTTATTGATGTCTGTGCTAGATAGATTACCTGAAAACACATCATGTCTATTCGATATTAAACGCCCTATTTGAAAAGTCATATCAGATAACTCAAGTTTAAGAGAGGTGGCAGCAGAAAATTGCATAATAAGAAGCGTCAAAATCAACAGACATGGCATAAGTATCGTCGCTTCAACAGCAATGCTGCCGGAATCTGTATTAAATTGATTCATTTAAGATAATTAACTCCCTACTCAAACCTAAAAAGTCATCTGGAAATATTTTCGAGAATAACCAAGAAAATCTCTTGTAATCAAGTTGAAAGCTAATACGAATCACTTGAGATTCACCGATAGTACTTCTATTACATTCAATAGAATAAGAACTGTTTATAAGACTATTTAAATCATCAAAGCAATCAAAACGAAGGCTATCTTCATCTAAATTAATAACACTCTGATTCAAATTATAATTAAGAGATTCAATAAACTTCAGCTTCGATGCATCAAGATCATTATCGATAACGATAGAATTATAATCAAACAAATGTAATGCTCGAGTTATATTATAGTTAAATATACTTTCATTATGAACATATTGAAGAAAACCAACCATAACAATAAGGATATAAATCAGTATTGGAATAGTAAATATTGCTTCCACGGAAGCTGAGCCTGATTCACTCGTTAACTTTTGCATCTTTTATCGCTTCATAAATTAATAATACTTTGTCTTTATCTTTATATTTTTTATTTAATAGCTCGATGGCAATATCATCCTGACCTGAAATCACACCAGCCAGTACAACAGACTCCAGATCTTCCTTATTCGTTTCATAGGTATTATAAATCTTTAAGAAATTAGACTTGTCATTTGGCTGATAAACGAAGTGAGACAGGAGCATATTCTTATAAATAAACTCAGAGGTTGGATATTTTTTACTCAATGAGTTAAATTCCGTACTACATTGCTCTTTACCAAGATCATCACATTTGGCTAATAAATAGAGATTATCTACTTTTGCTGCCAGCTTGTTATCTTCTTGATAGGACTTGTGGGACTTTATTTTATCTAAGTAGTTTTTTGCACTTGCTTTATCATTATTTTCTAAATAAATAATAGCTAAAAGATAGAGATCATCATCCTTTAACTGCTTCTTACCACTCAGCAAAAATATAGCTCTATCACTTTGACCAATTTTATAAAAAGAATACGCCAACATGTAGTTTTCTCTGTCTGTAAGCAACTTCTTTTCAGATAATTGAGAAATCACCTTTTCGTAGCTTTTTAGGTTAAAAGTCAACTCAGGACCAATTTCAGAAGTCTTGGTTGCTTGACAAGCAGATAAACATAAGCCAAAAAGGCAATATATGATCAGTTTTTTCATTATAGTTTACTCATAAGATTGAGAACACCAGGAGCAATAATTTCAACAATGATTGGGAACATGATGAATAAAATAAGAGGCACGCCCATTTTAGCACTTATTTTCCCAATTTTTTCTTCGGTTTCAATAAAATGAAAACTTCGGGTTTCCTTAGATAACATTCGTAAAGCATCATTAACAGCAGCGCCACTTTCAACAGCATTCTCAAGTACAGCTGTGAAATCTTTTATTTCTTGAATTTCAATATTCTTTCTCAAGTTTTCACTTGCTACTGTGAATCCATTAGTCGAAATATCATTTGAGTATATATGAATGTAATTAGACAATGATAATGACATCGAACCGATATACTCAGAGACCGCAATTAATGCAAGCTCAATCGTCATACCTGATTTCGTTGCAGTTGCTAGCAAATCCAGAAAATAAGTAAAGTTTACTTTTATTCTAGTTCTTTCTTCCTTGATGAAGAACTTCTCAAAGAATAATTTAACTAAGATATTGTTAACATAAACAAAAACAATCACTATAGTAAAAGATTTAATTGACACTCCTGATATAAAAAAAATGAAGTAAATAAATAAAGCAACCTCTAAGAAAACACATAAAAAGAAGTTAGTTTTATGTTTTTTTCTATTAACCCTCCACTTGGTAGCATAGTAAACATTTCACTTTCAGAAAAGTACTTAGACAATAAACTATATAAAAAATCATCAAGTAACTTTTTCTTTTCAGAGATTTGGTTAAATATACTATAATATTCTTGTTTATCATCATGATCAGATATCATGAAAATAAAGTTATCAACATAATCTTGTTCCTTCTTCATATTTAAGCTATTAATTATAAAGATGAATACACCTATAAAAAATACAATAAGGCTTATAGCAACAATCATAATGAAACACTATTTATCATTTTTTGAATCATAACAAAACCAATTGTTACACTAACAACAACATAGACAATTATATACTTACCATATTGTTCATTAAGCAGGTAATTAAAATTATCTTGTGCCAAATTCTTTAATATAAACAACATAATGAAAGGTAATAATGCGAGTATCTTAGCTGCTCCCCTTGATTCAGAGGTCAGTGCTTGAGTTTTTTTTCTTATAACTTGTGAAGCAACAAGATCTTGAGCCAGCTCATTAAGTGAATCTTTAATACTCCCTCCACGCTTTAAGCTCATTTGCACGTTTGCACTGAAAACAATATAGCCTTTGTAAGGGTAAATTTTTTCTCCTGAAGCTAACGCCTCTTCCAAAGTATTACCAGCATGTACTTGTTTAATGATACGTTCAAATTCAAGGCGAATTTTTCCAACTGTATGACGGGATGCTGACTCCATAGCAGAAATAATCGTTCGGCCAGAAAGTAGATTCCTACTTATCATCCTTAAAGCAAATGCAAATTTATCTTCAAAGTAATCACTTAGCTTTCTTTTATACTCGTTTAAGATCTGATAAAAACCAATTAAAACCACTAGAGATATCAAAATACTCGTCAAAAAGTATGAAAATCTGAAAGTATCGGTAACAAAGAGCATAAAAGAAATATAAAATAAAACAACACCAATATGAATTATAAAATTACTTAGTCCATAAATATCGAAGAACATGATCAAAATATTTTGGCTCAAATACTTTAAGTAAAAATCGTTAAAACTCGCTTTTATTTTATCGAAGATATTATTTTCTTTAGATTCATTTATGATCGCATCTTCAATATAATCATCTAGTTTTTCTTTCCTAAAGGCCATTTTGAAATACCAAACTCATTTCGTTTTCTAAACCATTCGCTTTAACTTTACGGTCTAGAAGAGTAGATTTAACCTCATTAATATGCGTATCGGTCTTGTGATCGTATACAAAAATATCTTGGGTTGAGATCATGCCAGAATCATAGCTGCCGATTTCTGTTATATGTGTAATTTTACGTCTTCCATCAATAAGTCGGCTTGTTTGTATAATGATATCGACAGCTTGGCTTATTTGTTTCTTTATCGATTCCACTGACAAGTTGCTAGCCGTCATCATCATCATACTTTCTAAACGAATAAGTGCATCTTTAGGGTTATTAGAGTGTATAGTTGACATAGAACCATCATGACCCGTGTTCATTGCTTGCAGCATTTCAAATGCCTCATCACCACGACACTCACCAACAATAATTCTATCTGGCCGCATACGTAATGAGTTAATCACGAGTGAACGTATCGATACTTCACCAGATTCTTCACTACTTGCTGGTCTAGACTCTAAACGCACAACATGTCCATGTTGCAGCTGTAGCTCTGCTGCATCTTCGATAGTAACCACACGATGCCCATCATTAATTTCATTCGAGCACGCATTAAGTAACGTTGTTTTACCAGAACCTGTTCCACCTGAAATGATAATATTTGCTGCAGAGCGCACCATAACACTCAAATACAGAGCCATCTCTTCAGTCATTGATTCAAAATGGACAAGATCGACAATATCAAGCTTATCTTCACGAAACTTACGGATAGAAATACTGCAACCATCTAAAGCAACAGGGGGAACAATAATATTGACACGACTACCGTCTGGTAGTCTGGCATCAACCATTGGTGAGCTCTCATCAATACGACGACCTATGGGAGCAACAATCTTTTTCGCGATTCTTAAAACCTGTTCCTCGTTATGAAAAAATACATCGTATGCTCGATTAAGTTTACCATTGCGCTCGACAAAAGTTTCACTCAAGCTATTAACCATAATGTCACTTATTGTCGAATCAGACAATAGTTGTTCTAAAGGCCCGTAACCAAAAATATCATCTTTTATATCTTTGGTTAATTTCTGCCTATCTGACTCTGTTAATATAAAAGATGAACTAGATAAAAATTCAATGACCGTAGTGTAAATATATTCATACTTTATTGAGTCATCCTCACCTTGGATCTCGGTAATATCAACATTGTCTAGAACAAACTTTCTACATAAGACAAAAACATTTGAATCAATCATTTTTAATTAACCTATAAATTATTTCATCTCTAGATTTTTTTTCTTTAAAAAATCTTTTTCTTTTATTCAAGTTAAAATTATAGCTTATCTTCTGTCCTGTTTTCTTATAGATATTACCTTCATCTAGTAAATACCTGCCCTCATCATTTGAATCATATTTAAATGTCTTAATATTATTTTCTAAATTTTTACCTTCTTGCTCTGTGATATATTTGAGCATATAGACGGAATCAAGAGACGCATCTGTTACTAAAGTAACATTGTCAGAGCGATTTATTAGCTTGTGATAAATATCCAACTTAGAAATATAAAAAGGAACATATATAAAAATATATGAATAATCACCATCAAATAAATCAAAAAAACTCATCAACTTATCTGATATTTTATTTATAGAATTCAAGTTAGTATGATGTAATAGATCTATTGAAAAGTATGATAAGTTTTCTTCGATTTTTACAATATATTCCTGAGCAACTTTTATGTCTAAGCTTTCATCATTGATTAGAGAGTTTATTATTTTTGAATCAACTTTTTTCCCTATTCTTGCATCCAAAGAAATACTATACATATCAAGATTAATAAACAAAGTATTTAAGCTGGGACGCTGTTTAACATATGTGTGCAAGCTTTCATATAAATGTTGAAGGATCTGACCTCCATGACTTGAAGTTGTATCAGAAATCATAAACCAGTGGCTACTGCTCGATTTTGCAATACCAAAAAAGTATAAGATTACATTGAAAACCTGGTTAGTTTTATCGGATAAGCTTGTATACTCATCAATACCAGATGATTTTATTGTCCAATAGTAATCCAGTTCCTCTTTCTCTCCATAGAGTAATGTACCAACTCGCCCTTTAGTAACCTCTATAAACTTCTCTACTCCACCATTATCCTGTAAAGTAAGTTCATCACTAATAACATATACCTTAGACTTAAAATACAAGTTAAATAAGTTTTCGAGTGCGTCTAAACTATCATTGTACCTGATGACATCAACACTATATGCAGAAAAATAGTTCTGTATTTGCTCTATTAAATCTATGTTATTAGAAATAACAATGATGATATAAGGAGAAAATGATTTTGACTTTACACCAGATTGGGTTTTATTTACTTTTTTTAGTTTTTCGAGAATCATTTTGGCCAAACCTCTAGTGATGAACAAGCCGTTCCATTTACAAACTGATCAATTTCACTTTCATTCATCAAATGATGGCCACTGGGAACTTCCCAAGTTTCACACTTGATGAGCCTATGATCGCTTACATGCACTTCCCACAGTAATAATTTTCTGCCTTGATAACTTCCAATATTGGTAAACTTAGGGGAAAAGTCATAAATATTTTCAAGATCAATCTTTAATTGATAAAGTCTTTCTTTGGATATATTGTTTGTATGATATATATTGATGCCATGTATCCACGATACTGTACCATTCTTAATCTCTGAGTTTATCGCTTTAGAAAATGGAAGAGTATAGTTAATATTCTCTTCATTTTTTATTTCATGAACAATATATACATTTTCACCTTTAAAACTTTGACTGCATCCAAGCATAGAAAATAATAATATTGCAGATAAGGTTAACTTTAAACTAGTTTTCATAATGATACTTAGCATTCTCTATAAAATCTTTTATTTCAGGACGACTACTTTTTAAATCTATATTAGTAAAAACAGATAAAGACGATTTCATTTTGACTTGAGGAAGATTGGGTTGATCGATACTATTTTCAACAAAATTAACTTCAGCAAAAACCATTAGTTCAGTTTTGTTAGATTGAAAATTCTCAGAGGTAAATAATGCTCCAATAATTGGCAAGTAGCCTAATAGAGGTACTTTTGTTACAGCTTGGCTTTGACTATTATCAATCAGACCTGCTAGTACAAAAATATCGCCATCATGGACATTAAGCTCAGTATTTACTTTTCGAGTATTCAACTGTGGTGTTTGATTACCATCTAAATCGATAAATCCAGCGATTTGTGATGACGATATATTAGCCCTTAAATCAATACTTTGGTCTCTTTTTATTTCAGGTTTAAACTCAAGTTGTATACCATACTTTTTAAACTCGATATCAACATTACCATCGTCTGACTTTAAAACTGGTATTTCACCACCTGCTTCAAAGCTTGCAGTCGAATTGTTGGTAACAATGATCGAAGGTCTGGTCAGAACAGTAGCTAAATTATTTCTTGATAATATTCCGATCGTTGCTTTCAAGAAATCACTGGTTATCCCATCAATTTTGCTCCAGCCTGCGCTCCATTGAATGCCCAACTCTTCATCAATATGCTTTGATACTTCAGCCATAGTAAGTTTAATCTGGATTTGACGATTTTCAGTAATAGTCGTGTTATCTATATATTGAGAAGAGATGGCTTTCTTTATTAAAGTATTCAGTTCCCTTTTCTCGACACTATCTTTTATAGGCCCATTAATATATATTTTCCCTGCAACTTTTACAGCCCTGATATCTGAAAAACCTGCAGAATTAAGATATTTATTTAAACTTTCAATATCTTTATCAACATCACGAATATGAATAATATACTCTGTTGTTTCATCTTCACCTTTAACAATGACTTTACTCTTACCCGCAGCATGAGCAATAAAGTACAAGTTATTACTGTCGGTTAAGGTTACCCCAAGCATTTTTTCAGAACCTATCACTATATCTTTGGGTATATAAGACAAAGGAACATACCTTGTCTCATTAACCGACATTGATAAATAGACGCTTGCCTGAGTACCAAAAGCAATGAGTGGCAACATAAAAGCAAAAAATACTTTTCTATTTAATAATGTTGACATCATATTTATAACTTGAGCTAATATCATTGGCTTGAATTTCCTTTGAATAGTCAACTTCTAAAGTAGAGTAATTTTCTAAGTTAATTGTCTTTCTTGCCGACTTTACTATTTTAAAGTAACCAAGTTGATCAGCTTGAAGGTAGCGATCGATGAATCTGTTTTGTACTGAAAAAACGACTGGGCTTAGTTTTTCGTGTTCTTTATCAAATGGTTTCGTATTTTCTTCACCTTCTTCTACTTCACCAATCGTTCTGATAAATACATTCTTGGCAAAAAGCTTAATCTTCCTGTTATTCTTACTTCTCCCTGATTGGTTAAAATGCCAATAAATATCATAAAAGTCAGCTTTGAATTCTTCTACTGTGCTGCGATCAACTCTCATCACGACATCAGTAAAATCCCCACTATTGAGTTCCTGTAAGTTGCTCTTTTCGATAAGGGCGCCCGATTTCATTGACTTTTTAATAAAAAACACATTTGAAATTAAACTATCTTTATCACTTTCAGTAATATATTTATATCTATCTGCTTCATCAATTTGCGTTTTAATCGTTTTAAATGAATCATAAGATACTAAAGAGCCGGTCCCATAATCCTGTTTAATCGCCAAAGCTGATACTGTTATTTTTTCAATTTTTTTATCTTGGAGCTCTTTCTCATTAGTAGATATTTTATTTAACGCATCAGACTTATATATCCCTAGCGTCCCAAGAGCAATGATAAATATTGCTATTAAACCTATTGTCTTAAATCTCATGAAAAACCTTTATCTAAACAATATTGTTGAATGCATGACATAGGAAGCAATAATGGGTATGGCATACGGCACACCTTTCGAAGAGAATCCAACAAACTCAAACATCCTATTTAGCACTACCAGTTGAATTACTGCTAAAATCCCACCCACAACAGTCATATAAAATAAGAAATCCATGTAATTATCTACACCAATAAATGGCATAATAATCATAATGAGTTTGACATCACCCATGCCAATCAAACCTAGAGACCCAAGTAGAATTAATCCCGCAGAAATAGCAAGATATATAATTAACCCATACCAATGGAAGTCAATAGGTTCGCCTATCACTAGCAGTCCGAAGCAGAATTTGAAACACAGTAATCCCAGTAAAAATAGAACTCTTTTATTGTATATTTTCCTATATTTCATATCTTCAAAGCAAATGACCGATAGTAAAGTCATGATTATTGCATTTATATAAATCATTTTTTCATTTAACCATTTAGTGAAGAGCTATTTGTTCTGCTCATATCGATCAAGGCTTCATTAGTTGCATTAACGATTTCGCTACTTTCCGTTACGTATAAAATAAAACAGCTTATAACGCAGCCTATGATTGCGTATTCAACAGTTTCTAAACCTGACTCTGAATATATTAACTTTTTTAGTTGATTCAACATAACAAACCAAAAATAATTTTAACAATCTTATTAACCTAATTATATGTTGGTTAATAAACTACCATCTTAGATACAGCTTTTTGTCAGGAGTTTGAAAAAACACCTTTAGTCGAGAATAAATTCATTGTCTTTAAAAACATAAGCTTGATTTAAATTTCATTAATTAAGTCAAGGAAAAGTCAAATCTTTGTCACACAATCATGCTTTAGGTAAAATTTTCATAAAAATCAAAATTTACTTTTTATTTACTTAAATTGAAGTATTTTTCTCGTCAAATAAATAAATATTTTAAGAAAATTAATTATGTTATTTTTACATTGATTATCAATATTACATAGAAAATAAAAAGTTATTATCATTATTAATGTGGATCCACATTAAAATATATTCGACTATTGAAATCGTCCAAAGCCGAGACCTTTTCTAGGCTGTAAAAATCTAATTCCCTTAGGAGATTTAAAATGAACGCATTAAAAACTTTTATTAAAAACGAAGACGGTATCACAGCTATTGAATACGCAATCATTGGTGTTGCTATGTCTTCTGCTCTTTTCTACATCTTCAGCAGCGAAGGAACTGGGTTCCTAGAATCTCTAGAAGATGCATGGGAAAAAATGAGCTCCAACATCTCTCGTTCAGGTAACGTTTTAGGTAACTAATAGAACTAGGGTACTTGGAGAAATAACGTTTATTTCTTCCTTCTTTCCATATTATTTAAAGAGATTTATACATGAACACATTTAAAAACTTCCTAAACAACGAAGACGGTATCACTGCTATTGAATACGCAATCATTGGTGTTGCTATGTCTTCTGCTCTTTTCTTCATCTTCAGCAGCGAAGGAACTGGGTTCCTAGAATCTCTAGAAGATGCATGGGAAAAAATGAGCTCAAACATCTCTCGCTCAGGTAACGTTTTAGGTAGCTAATTCCTGATACTCTAAAAAGCCGTTACCTTTGTAACGGTTTTTTATTCACCTCAACACTTTTATCACTGAACCCTGCATAGTGTATATTCGCTAGCCACCGTCTTGAGAAGGTGATACCCTTCGACTCCATTTTTCTGGCAACTCTCTCTGACACTAAATCAATGACTTTGGTGTAGACACAATTAACGCCAGTGCTATCGTTTATAATATGCCGTCAATTTCTTTTCGGCAGTTCATCTAACCAACCGTGGAACAGTACAATGAGCAAGGGTACTCTCTATATCGTATCGGCACCAAGTGGCGCAGGTAAATCTAGCTTGATCTCAGCGATGTTGGAACGTAATCCAACTTACGCGATGAAGGTATCTGTGTCTCACACTACTCGTGATATTCGCCCAGGTGAAGTCGATGGCGTTCATTACCACTTTGTTGAGCAAGATACTTTCAAGTCACTGATTGCGAAAGGTGACTTTCTCGAATATGCAGAAGTGTTTGGTAACTTTTACGGCACATCTCGAGTATGGATAGAAGAGACGTTGAAAAAGGGCATTGATGTTTTCCTAGATATTGACTGGCAAGGTGCTCGTCAAATTCGCCAACAAATGCCACAAGCCAAAAGCCTATTTATTCTACCGCCATCAAATGGTGAACTCGAACGCCGCTTAAACACACGTGGCCAAGACAGTGATGAAGTGATTGCCAAGCGAATGGCTGAAGCAAAATCCGAAATTTCTCATTACAGTGAATATGATTACATCATTGTTAACGATGACTTCGATACTGCTTTGCTCGACTTCAAAGCCATACTGCGCGCAGAAAGATTGAAAGCAGAAAAGCAAGCGGCAAAATATAAAGGCATGCTTGACGCGCTTTTAGCTGAGTAACCGGGGAGCATTCCTCTATCTAACTCGTAACGGTCTTACTCACGACTGTATTTTTACTTACTACTTTTTAGACGATATCTAGGTTAACCCAAGGTTTCTGGGTATCTTTAAAAACGAAGTAAAAACCTCAAGAAAGTTATGTTAGTCTGATCTTATTGCTAGTAAATATGTTTCGAAGACTGTATACTTTCTCGTCATTCAAAATTTAGTTAATTATTGGAGTCCTCATGGCACGCGTAACTGTTCAAGACGCTGTTGAAAAAGTTGGCAACCGTTTCGACCTAGTACTGATTGCGGCACGCCGCGCTCGTCAAATGCAAACTGGCGGTAAAGATGCACTAGTGCCAGAAGAGAACGATAAGTCAACGGTTATCGCTCTACGCGAAATCGAAGAAGGTTTAATCACTAAAGACGTTCTTGATGCACGTGAGCGTCAAGAACAACAAGAGCAAGAAGCGGCAGAGCTAGCAGCAGTAAGTAGCATCGCTCACAACCGTTAATTCTGTCTTTAGAATTCATTTACCTTCCGGGCCTATAATTTGTATCTATTCGATAGCCTCAAAGATGTTGCCCAAGAATACTTAACAGAGCCTCAAATTGAGGCTCTGCGTCAATCTTATGTGGTAGCAAGAGATGCCCATGAAGGGCAAACCCGTTCTAGCGGGGAACCATACATCATCCACCCTGTTGCAGTGGCTAGAATCCTAGCTGAAATGCACCTTGATATTGAAACTCTCCAAGCGGCTTTATTGCACGACGTTATCGAAGATTGTGACGTCTCCAAAGAAGATCTTGAAGAGAAATTTGGCCTAACAGTCGCCGATCTGGTTGATGGTGTATCTAAACTGGACAAACTCAAATTTCGTGACAGGAAAGAGGCTCAAGCAGAGAACTTCCGTAAAATGGTTCTCGCAATGGTACAAGACATTCGCGTCATACTGATCAAGCTGGCTGACCGCACTCACAACATGCGTACTTTGGGTGCTCTTCGCCCGGATAAGAAACGCCGCATTGCACGTGAAACTCTCGAAATTTATGCCCCTTTGGCACATCGCCTGGGTATCCATAACATCAAGACTGAACTGGAAGAGCTTGGCTTTGAAGCCCTGTATCCAAATCGTTATCGAGTCCTAAAAGAAGTCGTCAAAGCGGCGCGTGGTAATCGTAAAGAAATGATCCAGCGCATCCATGACGAAATCGAGGGCCGCTTACACGATATTGGCCTAACAGTTCGAGTATTTGGTCGTGAGAAAAACTTGTTCTCCATCTACAACAAGATGAAAACTAAAGAACAACGTTTTCATACCATTATGGACATATACGCATTTCGGGTTGTGGTTGACTCTGCCGATACTTGTTATCGTGCACTCGGCCAAGTTCACAGTTTATACAAGCCACGTCCTGGTCGAATGAAAGACTACATTGCCGTTCCTAAAGCCAATGGTTATCAATCTTTGCATACTTCAATGGTTGGCCCACATGGTGTCCCTGTTGAAGTTCAGATCCGTACCGAAGATATGGACCAAATGGCTGATAAAGGGGTTGCGGCACACTGGTCTTATAAAGAGAAAGGCGATAAGTCTGGCACCACAGCCCAAGTCAAAGCACAACGCTGGATGCAAAGCTTACTTGAACTGCAGCAAAGTGCGGGTAACTCTTTTGAATTTATTGAAAACGTAAAATCTGACCTATTCCCAGATGAGATTTATGTCTTCACACCAAAAGGCCGCATCGTCGAATTACCTTTAGGTGCGACTGCGGTAGATTTTGCTTATGCAGTACATACCGATGTCGGTAATGCCTGTGTTGGTGCTCGTGTAGATAGATATCCATATCCTCTTAGCCAAGCTCTCAAAAACGGCCAAACTGTCGAGATCATCAGTGCACCTGGTGCTCGTCCAAATGCTGCTTGGTTAAACTACGTCGTGACATCACGCGCCCGTACGAAGATCCGTCAAGTACTCAAAACGATGCGCCGTGAAGAATCCGTTACTCTTGGTCGACGTTTGCTCAATCATGCACTTGGTCGACATTCGATTGATTCCATTTATCCCGAGAACATTCAAGAAGTACTGACTGATTTGCGCCTCGAAAGTATCGATGACCTGTTGGCTGCGATTGGCCTTGGTGAATTGATGAGCATCGTGATTGCCCGCCGTCTACTGGGGGACACAGATGAGCTGACCACAACCAGTTCGATCCCTAGTGATACCAGTCAAAAGCTTCCAATTCGTGGTGCGGAGGGGCTATTGCTGACTTTCGCTAACTGTTGTCATCCTATCCCCGATGATCACATCATTGCGCATGTCTCACCAGGCAGAGGGCTTGTGGTTCACCGAGAGACCTGCCCTAATGTTCGTGGTTACCAAAGAGAACCTGAAAAATACATGGCGGTCGCTTGGTCGAATGACTACAGCAAAGAGTTTATTGCCGAGCTCCAAGTTGATATGCTCAATAACCAAGGTGCGCTTGCAGAACTAACGAATGTCATCTCCAAAACGGGCTCCAATATCCACGGACTTTCGACCGAAGAACGTGATGGTAGAATGTATACCGTCACCGTGTTGCTCAGTACCAAAGATCGTGTGCACCTTGCCAGTATTATGAGAAAAATCAAAAGTATGGCACAAGCGACCCGAGTAAGAAGACGTAAGCACTAACCACTCAAAATCGATCTACCAAACCCTAGCCACCCGATAAAATAGGGTGGCTTTTTTATACCAAAATAGATTATGAACCTAGAACGTTACCATCGTATCCATCAGGTGCTCAAAGCACGCCAAACAGACCTTACCCTTTGTCTCGAAGAGGTCCATAAGCCCAACAATGTCTCAGCGGTTATTCGTACTGCTGATGCTACGGGGTTACACAAAGTGCATGCTATTTGGCCAGATGAAATGCGCACACTCAGCCATACTTCAGCAGGTGCTCGCAACTGGGTAGAGGTGGAAACTCATCATTCAATTGATGAAGCCATCACACAATTAAAAGCACAAGGCATGCAAGTCTTGGTGACAAATTTATCTGATAACGCCGTTGATTTTCGTGATATCGATTACACCAAACCGACAGCCATCATTCTCGGCAGCGAAAAAGTAGGCGCATCGGAACAAGCAAAAAAGCTCGCGGATCAGGATATTATTGTTCCTATGGTGGGAATGGTGCAGTCACTGAATGTCTCTGTTGCTAGCGCTGTGATTCTTTACGAAGCGCAGCGCCAACGTGAAGCGGCGGGTATGTATCAACGTGAAAACAGTGCTCTAGACCAAGAGACCATCAACCGTATTTTATTTGAGCGTGGTCACCCAGTGTTAGCCAAGGTAGCAAAACGCAAAGGGCTCACTTACCCACAACTTGACGAACAAGGCCAAATTGTTGCGGATGATGCATGGTGGCAAGAGATGCAAAGCAAGTAATCCACTCTAGTTATCCTGAACAGCGGTGAAGGAGCGTGATTCAGGATCGACTGTCTGAGCAGGCTAATGTTACTAACGTAAGCTTCACTTAGACACTAACGACAAGTCAATTCCTATGTCACTCCGTCCCCTCGGAATAACGGGGACAGCGAAATTCTACTCCTCACGAATACTTACCTATTTTTTCCTGTACAAAAACACAGCAACTTGGTTAACATACTACTATGTTAACCATTTTCTTGAGCCCCTTATGTCTGCCCAATTGTTATCTGCTGTTCCTTTAACCTCCTTGTCCGGCGTTGGCGCTAAAGTCGCAGAAAAACTGGCTAAAGTCGGTTTACATAACGTTCAGGATTTACTGTTTCATCTGCCATTGCGTTATGAAGACCGCACCCGTATCTACCCGATGGTAAAACTTCATGCCGGCTTATGGGCTGCGGTTCAAGGCAAAGTCATGGCAGTGGATACCACGTTTGGTAAACGAAAAATGCTGACGGTTAAAGTCAGCGATGGTAACGGCACTGTCACCCTAAGGTTTTTTAATTTTACCGCCGCGATGAAGAATAACTTTTCTCAAGGCAAGCCTGTTCATGCGTATGGAGAAATTAAACGCGGTGCAATGGGGCTGGAAATCGTTCACCCTGATTACAAATTTTATCTCAATGAACAGCAGCCAGATGTGGAACAAAGTTTAACTCCAGTGTATCCCACCACAGAAGGCCTGCGCCAAATCACGTTACGCAACCTTACTGATCAAGCCCTAACGCTATTAGATAAAGCCGCCGTCCAAGAACTCTTACCAACAGGGCTCTACCCTAATCAACTCTCGATGGCTCAGGCGCTGCATACTATCCACCGGCCTCCACCGAATATCAATTTAACCCTATTTGATCAAGGTAAGCACCCTGCTCAAATTCGTCTGATTCTCGAAGAATTACTGGCACAAAATCTATCCATGTTGGCTGTACGGAGTAAAGGAAAGCAAGATGCTGCGCTCCCTCTCACCGCTTGTGATACATTAAAGCAACAGTTACTTCAGCAATTGCCCTTTTCTCCGACCAATGCTCAATCGCGCGTCGTAAAAGAAATTGAAGCCGATCTCGAACAAGCACATCCGATGATGCGCCTAGTGCAAGGTGATGTTGGTTCAGGCAAAACATTGGTTGCCGCCCTTGCCGCCGTCCGAGCAATCGAACATGGTTATCAAGTGGCTTTAATGGCTCCGACAGAATTACTCGCTGAACAGCACGCCATTAATTTTTCGCAGTGGTTTGAAAAAATGGGCATCCAAGTTGGCTGGTTAGCAGGCAAATTGAAAGGGAAAGCAAAGCAAACTGAGCTGGCCAGGATTGCCAGTGGTGAAGCACAAATGGTGGTTGGCACTCATGCGCTATTTCAACAACACGTCGAATTCAAACGCCTAGCCTTAGTCATTATTGATGAACAACATCGATTCGGCGTTCACCAGCGCTTAGAACTGAGGGAGAAAGGCACCAAACAAGGCGTGTATCCTCATCAGTTGATCATGACAGCCACGCCAATACCAAGAACCCTAGCGATGACGGCGTATGCCGATCTTGAAACCTCGGTGATTGATGAATTACCACCGGGCCGAACGCCAATTCAGACTGTTGCCATACCTGATACCAAACGTGACGACATCGTAGAACGTGTTCGACATGCTTGTCTAAACGAAGGTAAACAAGCGTATTGGGTGTGTACACTGATTGATGAGTCTGAGGTTTTAGAAGCGCAAGCCGCCGCCGACACCGCCGAAGAGCTGCAACGTACATTGCCCGACGTAAAAATTGGCTTAGTCCATGGTCGAATGAAACCCAATGAGAAACAAGCGGTAATGCAGGACTTTAAAGACAATAAGCTGCATTTGTTGGTTGCAACGACCGTTATTGAAGTCGGTGTAGATGTGCCCAACTCCAGTTTGATGATCATTGAAAATCCAGAGCGTCTTGGTTTGGCTCAACTGCATCAGTTAAGAGGCCGAGTTGGAAGGGGCTCCGTTGCTAGTCACTGCGTCTTGCTTTACCACTCTCCTTTATCTAAAACAGCACAAAAGCGTTTAGGCGTTTTGCGTGAGAGTAACGACGGTTTTGTTATCGCTCAGAAAGACTTAGAAATCCGTGGACCGGGTGAACTGCTCGGAACCAAACAAACCGGTTTAGCTGATTTTAAAATCGCTGATTTAATCCGTGATCAGCACTTAATTCCTGAAGTTCAACGTATTTCGCGTCATATTCACCAGCAGTACCCCGATAATGCAGCGGCTATCATTGATCGTTGGCTTGGTGAGCGAGATATGTATTCCAAAGCCTAAAGGATGTCGTATTCGCCTTCATATCAGGTGATGGGAAGGCGAGTAACCAATCAGAGCAGCATATAAACGGCGTTATTGGGTTGGAAAACTGATCTGTGCCATCAAGCCGCCATCGCTGCGATTACGCATCGTGACCGACCCTGAATGCTGGCTAACGATACGCTTAACAATCGCGAGTCCTAATCCCGTCCCTTCACTACCCCGTGCTGTATCCCCGCGAGTAAAAGGTTCAAACAGTTTTGCCACCTGAGATGGCTCGATCCCCGGGCCATTATCTTCAATGCAGGCCCATACCAGTTTTTTGTCGGCGGTCATGCCCGTACTGATCTTTATCCAACCATTACCATAACGCTGAGCATTGACGACAAGGTTAGTCACAGCGCGTTTAATCGCAATTGGACTGCCCAAAGCTTCCAGCGGCAAGAGACTCAATTCTGTCTCTATTACTTGTTCATAACTGCCTTCTGCAATGGCAACCTCATTCGCGATAGTATTGAGGTCAACAAGCTCAAACGTGTCCTTATTTACCGGTTTAAGATAATCCATAAACTGGCTAATGATCTCATTACACTCTTCAGTATCACTAATAATGCCTTCAGCAAGGTAGCTGTCTTCGGGCGACATCATTTCGGTTGCTAAGCGGATACGTGTTAGCGGTGTGCGTAAATCATGACTGATCCCTGCCATCAACAGGGCCCGATCTTCTTCTAGCTGTTGTATCCCCTTGGACATCCGATTAAAGGCACGCGTCACCAAACGGATTTCTGACGCGCCTCTTTCAGGAATGGGCGCAGGAATTTCTCCTCGTCCAACGCCTTTAGCGGCTTTCTCTAACTCCAGCAATGGACGATTTTGCAATCGAATAAATAACCAACCACCAGCAATGATCAGTAAGGCCATAATCAAACTATTGCGAAATAAAGGAATAAAGTCCTCTTCTTGCAACTCTGACAATGGCACGCGAATGATGGAGTTAGGTAATTTATTGATTTTAACCCACAGAATATAACTCTCATCTCCCAGCAATAATCGTACTTCCGTCGGTGAATCGAGGGCTTGTGTCATCTCTGAGGACATTAAGTCTATCGACATCGCTTGCTCAAATTCATGCTTCATTTCACTATCAGCACGATGGACGGTCACCCCCAGCTTTTCTAATAATTGATGGCGCAATGGCGCATCCGCTTTGAGCAAATCATCCTGATCAATCACAATATTCAACTCATGCGCAATAATCTTGTTGAACTGCTGCAAACTGGGCATCAGAGCGTAGTTAAACAGGGCATAGTATGAAAAAGCTTGGCTGGCGAGCAAAAGGGTGATGAACAGCAAAATAGATTGGGTGAATGAGCTTCGAATGCGCATGAAAAGTCCTTGCACATCAGCCTCTCCAAAGGTACACGTTATCAGAGGCTGATGATTGATTCAGATCGAGGTTACTTAGGTATCAGCGTTACACTTCCTTACCATCTGGGACAAATACATAACCGAGCCCCCAAACCGTTTGAATATAACGAGGCTTGCTGGGGTCATCCTCCAACATACGACGTAAACGTGAGATCTGCACGTCAATAGAACGCTCCATAGCAGAGTACTCACGGCCGCGAGCCATATTCATCAATTTATCTCGTGACATCGGCTCACGCGCATTAAGCACTAAAGCCTTTAATACCGCGAACTCTCCGGATGTCAGTGGCATCGCCTCTTCACCACGGAACATTTCACGTGTGCCTAAATTAAGGCGAAATTCACCAAACTCGATAATTTTTTCTTTACTGCTTGGGGCACCTGGCAACTCCACCGTTTGGCGACGAAGTACGGCCTTGATTCGTGCCAATAATTCTCGTGGATTAAACGGTTTAGGTAGATAGTCGTCCGCCCCAACCTCTAGGCCGACAATGCGATCAACCTCATCCCCTTTTGCAGTCAGCATTAGAATCGGCAATGCATTATTCGCATTACGCAGTCGACGACAGATGGATAAACCATCTTCACCCGGCAACATTAAGTCCAATACCATAAGGTGGAAGTTTTCACGTGTTAACAGACGATCCATCTGCTCACTATTGGCCACACTTCTTACCTGAAAACCTTGCTCAGAAAGATAACGCTCCAATAGAGCACGTAAACGAGCATCGTCATCAACCACTAAAATTTTATGATTTTCTTGCATTGAAACATCCTTTCAGAAGCATCTGTAGCAAGAATGTATCACTGTTTTTTAAGATGCGCTTGTGCAAATTGTTACTCTTTTTATATTCCTCTCGCTTTTCACTCTTTCATGTGCTGATTTCGGCAGAATGGCGTGAGGAAGTAAAAAGGCATAACACTCAAAATGAGAGCAGAAACAGCTAGGTTTTGTCGTAAGAAATGCTATTGATGAACCATTCTTTTTCACCCTCTGGAGTGCGCACAACAAACTCTTCATCGACTTGCTTTTTGAGTAATGCGCGAGCCATTGGGGAGTCGATAGAAATGTACTCTTTTGCGTCACCGTAGATTTCTTCTGGCCCAACAATACGAAACTTCTTGATATCTCCTGCTTCATTTTCTATTTCAACCCAAGCTCCAAAGAAAACTTTCCCTTCTTGTTGAGGGGAATAATCAACAATCGTCACTTCAGGTAAGAACTTGCGTAAGAAGCGTACCCGACGGTCAATTTGACGCAATAAACGCTTATTAAATGTGTAATCTGCATTTTCTGAGCGATCGCCAAGGCTGGCCGCCCACGTGACGATTTTCGTGATTTCTGGGCGCTGCTCGTGCCATAGATAATCATGTTCTGCTTTCAGTTTGTTATAACCTTCTCGGGTGATCAGTTTGGTCTTCACTGCAATAATCCAAATTTATCTGTCAGGTTGATGATTTGCCCAAGTAACCTTGCTATTAATCCGCTTTTTGGCATCACTTGGGCTGATTCAGGTTACTTTTCGTAGTCAGGCTTTGGCGTAAGCAGATACTCGGCTTCACTGGCGACTAACGCCCCGTGCTTTAAAAAGTTTTTACCTAAAATCATACTGTAATGAAAACGACTGCGATCTTGTAAGTTGACTCGAATCTTTTTCTCTAATTCACCCAACTTCACGTGCATTTCTACCACAGGTCGAACACTGGCTTGTTCCCCGGTTTTCGCCGTAATTCGCATGGTATCCACCACAGGTTTAACAAATTCCTTTTTCACCCCATGATCATTTTCATAAGTAAAGCTGACCATCTCTTGGCCTTGTTGTTTGAAAAGCTTGATATTCTGTGCATTGATTGAACTCACATCCGCACCAGTATCAAGTTTCACCGGAAAAGAGAGTCCTTCGACTTCTGCAACTTCAATATGGCCAGCTCGAAATAAAGGTTTAGCATCCAACAAATGATCAGCACGGGTATTTAATAACACGCCTCCGCGACTGATTTCATGACCAAAAGTAAAATAAGGTTTTCCTTTGTCCTCTTTTTTCAACACATCAATCGCAAAGTTGAGTGTTTTCCTTTTACTTCCCAGTGTTATCTCACCTTCGACCACCGGACGAATCGTCTTACCAACCTTAAGCTTTTTCAACACGGGCTTCGTGATCTTTTCTTCTTTCCCTTCTTCTGTTGGTAAGTAAAAAGTCACTTGTTCTTGTTTGTCATGCTCGGTCAACTCAAAACCGTCCACTCGTAGCAAAGGCGTTTTAACCGCAAAAGTCGGATAAGCGGGCAACTGATGGCCATCAAGGTTGATGTTTTCTTGCGGAGAAATAATCAATGGCTTGGATTTCATGGCTTCTTTGAAGGGCTTTTTCACCCCACCGAGTAAGTTTTCCTTCTCGGTGTCGACAACAAAGAATTGGTTTAAAACATCCTTACCTAGTCTCACTTGCGAAGGGTAACCGCTGCGGTCACGCAAGTAGACCAACCACTGCTGCGTCTGGCCTTGATTAATCTGTACGGGTAAATAAACCAAAGGACGTTCGCCATGACTGGTTTTCAGCATTCGAACCAATGGAAGTTCCATTTGATGTCGCTTGCCATTTTCCCCTTCAAGAGTAAAAGAAACCTGCTGAGACTTCTCATCCACTTTAATATCCAAAGCATGCACACTGGTATAGTGATTAGTGTCTGAAATACTGACTCGATAGGTCACACCAGCAATATTGACCGTTTCTTTTTTACCAATCATCTGAGCATCTGGCTGAGCTTGAAGATAGTCATAGCCAGCAAAAACCCAAGCATGATTATCTAGGTAACTTTTACCGATTAAAATTGGACTGGAAAATTGGGAACGCTCTGTCAAATTCACCACCATATCGACCGTATGTCCTGCAATACTCATTGGCATGGTAATAGTAGGACGCAAAATGGGTTGTTTTTCTGAACGATTACGAATGGCACTGATACGCTCTAAGTCATCGGTAATTGTGACGTTCTTTCCCGTATAAGGGTGGCGCAGCGTAAAACTGACTTTGAGCTGATAAGGCTTAATTTTTTGATGATCGCGCGCGATCTTAGTGCCATTGAGATCATGCACAACAGCCCACATCAGCTCATTATCTTTAAGATGTTTAAAGTCTGGGTGCGTGCTGTAGACATGGATTTGCTCTGCATGCATGGACGAACTGTCCGCGCCAGTATCAATCTTCCCCGTAAACGGGACTTGCTCAAGCTCAGGAACCTCAGAATAGTAGACGTTCTCCATGCGGCCTAACACCATTTTATCATCGAGTTGATACACCGGGTTTTGCGTCGTCGCAGAAAGCGATTGCGACCAAGCATTTGGCTGTGCAAGTAAGGCACCAGAGAGGGCCAATATTAAAGACATTTTCTTCATCTGTTTTCCCATAGAGGCTAAGAACAAGTTGAAAGATTCACAGTAACTCAGTAAACGAAAAACTAAGCCATTAATTCAGTTACATTTTTGACATGCTTTGTCTGCTGTCCATTAGCAAAGGGTAAATTCTTACCGGAGTATTTTCCATTATTACTCTTATTTATCCCCAAATGACTTCAAGGTGCTTGCTTAAGAGCGAGGTCACTTGGGGAATAAAATACTTAGAGTGATGTTGCGTGCTGTAAGTTCAAAGCAACACGCTTTGCTTACAGACTTGATCAACGATTGATAATATAGAACAACGACCTTTTCGAATCGTTGCCGTGCCCGAGCACTCAGCTCGTCTCGTTAAAGGTCGTCTCGCTGAATATGGCATCTTGAGGTATATACCTAAGTGACCTCAAGATGCTTGGGTATAAAACATTGTAAATGCTGCTATGTACCCCCATGTTCTGTACCATACCAATACCTACATAAATTGAAAGAGAATACACGGATGAGCCAAGCTATCTGTCGCATGATTGCTCACGAGCTGAACGTTCGCCCCGAGCAAGTTACCGCCGCTGTTACATTGATCGATGACGGTAACACAGTCCCATTTATTGCTCGTTATCGTAAAGAGGTTACTGGAGGCTTGGACGATACTCAGCTCCGTAGCTTAGACAGCCGACTTTCTTATCTACGTGAAATGGATGAGCGTCGCCAAGCGATTCTTAAGTCGATTCAGGAACAAGGCAAACTCACACCTGAATTGGAACAAGCAATCACTCAAGCAGACAGTAAAACACGCTTAGAAGATTTATATCTGCCTTATAAACCTAAACGTCGCACCAAAGGTCAAATTGCGATCGAGGCCGGGCTCGAACCACTGGCCGACCAGCTCTGGAACCACCCTCAAACCGATCCAGAAGGCGAAGCAAATCAATACATTGACTCTGAAAAAGGGGTAGCTGACACTAAGGCGGCTCTTGATGGTGCACGCGCGATCATCATGGAGCGCATTGCCGAAGATGCTGACTTGCTTGAAAAGATTCGTACTTATCTCAATCGAAATGCTGAAATGTGTGCCCAAGTCGTGGAAGGCAAAGAACAGCAAGGGGAGAAGTTTAAAGATTACTTCAATCATAACGAACCTTTGAGTAAGGTTCCTTCTCACCGCGCGCTCGCCATGCTACGTGGCCGTAACGAAGGCTTCCTGACTTTGGCCATGGACGCCGACCCTGCTCAAGAAGAAGGCGTTCGTCAGTCTTATTGTGAAACCCTTATCGCCGATCATTATGGCGTGACCCTGAGTAGCGCTCCTGCTGATACATGGCGCAAACAGGTCATTAGCTGGGCATGGCGCATTAAAGTATCAATGCATATGGAAACCGAACTCATGGGCGCGATGAAAGAACGCGCAGAAGTCGAAGCCATAGAAGTGTTTGCCACCAATCTCAAAGATCTATTAATGGCAGCGCCTGCAGGACCACGTGCCACCTTAGGCCTCGATCCGGGCTTGAGAACGGGGTCAAAAATTGCGATCGTCGATGCAACAGGTAAAGTCCTGACGACTGAGACCATCTACCCTCACCCACCACAGAAGCAATACGACAAGTCGATGCAAATCGTTGACCAGTTGGTGCGCAAATATAATGTTGATTTAATCGCGATCGGTAATGGTACCGCCTCACGCGAAACCGACAGCTTTGTTGCAGACGTCATCAAGCGTGGTGGCTTGAAAGTACAAAAGATCATCGTAAGTGAAGCTGGCGCGTCGGTTTACTCGGCTTCTGAGCTAGCAGCAAAAGAATTTCCGAATATGGATGTTTCTCTGCGTGGTGCGGTTTCGATTGCTCGCCGCTTACAAGATCCTCTGGCAGAATTAGTAAAAATTGACCCGAAATCGATCGGAGTGGGTCAATACCAACACGATGTCAGTCAGTCTATGCTCGCAAAACGTCTTGATGCGATCGTTGAAGATTGTGTAAACGCAGTCGGTGTCGATGTGAATACGGCTTCTGCGGCTTTACTCACTCGCGTTGCCGGACTGTCGACCACCATCGCCCAAAATATCGTTACTTTCCGTGACGAGAATGGCCGTTTTGATGCCCGGACTGCTCTGAAAAAAGTCCCTCGCTTAGGGCCAAAAGCCTTCGAACAATGTGCAGGTTTCCTGCGTATTATGGACGGCAAAAATCCATTGGATGCCTCTGCGGTTCACCCAGAAGCATACCCTGTGGTGAAAGCCATTGCAGAGAAAAACAGTAAAGACATTAAAGCGTTAATCGGCGACTCAAGTTTTCTAAACAATCTGCATGCCGTTGATTACACCAATGAGCATTTTGGTGTACCAACCGTCAGCGATATCATTAAAGAATTGGACAAACCAGGTCGTGACCCGCGTCCGGAGTTCAAAACCGCAACCTTTGCTGAGGGCGTCAATTCGGTCGCAGATTTGGAACCAGGAATGGTTTTAGAAGGGGTTGTCTCCAACGTTGCGAATTTTGGTGCATTCGTTGATATTGGTGTTCACCAAGATGGTTTGGTGCATATTTCCGCTCTGACCGATCGCTTTGTTTCCGATCCGCGTGAGGTGGTAAAAGCTGGTGACATTGTCAAAGTCAAAGTGATGGAAGTCGATGTACAGCGTAAACGTATTGCTTTATCCATGCGCTTAAGCGATGAGCCCGGCCAGGATAACCGTAGCCAACGTTCATCCACACCACGTAGCTCTGCACCTCAACAACCGCGTCAACGCCAACCTCGTCGCGATGACTCATCATCCAACAGTGCGATGGGCGGTGCATTTGCGGCAGCTTTTGCTAAAGCAAAGAAGTAAAAACTCAATACACATCATATCGACTGCCCATAAGAAAACGGATAATCAGTAGATAAAAAAACGCTCCAACCCACTAACGGATTGGAGCGTTTTGTTTGCATAGGATCGTAAACCGTCATAACACCGCAATCACTTCTGACGGCGTATGAGGCGCAACCGAATGACCATAATGAAATTTGATCACTTTTCTGCGTTTTTCCATTAATCCTTGTTTGACCGCAGCCTCTAAAATGCGCTTAGGTAAACGAAAGCGTATCGTGTACCCCTTGCCTTGCTCTTCACTGTACGATGTAAGCGCAAGTAAACCAAAAAGACGCGCTAAAGGGTCTTCAGGTTCTTGATGCTCAGAGGCTTCAACGTCTTGTTCCATTTCATAGTCGGGATGCTGTGACGGATCCCAACGAGATTGACGCCGCCGCTTCTCATCGCTATTCACTTTGCGCTCTGCGTTGACTTGCGACAAAGCCACCGTTGGAGTGACCGGTTCTCGGGCTTTATTATCACGAGCCGCTTGTTCACTCTGCACATTTACCGATGGGGCGATCAGTGGCACACTGACATTGGCCGGTGATACAACCATTGCGAACCCTCCCAATCATCGCCCAACTCACCCTTTCCCATTTGGGAAAAGAGCAGTCAGAAGTTATATCGACCAATTTTTAATCAGCTTTAGCTTTTAATCATTTCAGCTCTAGCCATTGAAAGGACTCTACCCTGCAAACTGACGGATTTGCTCACAAAACTCATTCTGTTCAGTCATAAATGGAGCATGAGAAGAGCGACTGAAAATAAATTGCTGTGTATGAGGTAATTGTGTGTTCAGAGCACTTGCTACCTTGATCGGCACCAGTCCATCTAATCGACCATAAAGACGTAACACAGGCATAGAAAGCTTGCTCAACACTTCACGTAGATCGACATCGGCCAGAATATTCAAGCCAACCAATAATGAGTCTGGATTAGGTTGTGGTCGCGACAAAATGGCCTGTTTCAGTTGTTTGACATCCTGACGTGCAGAAGGGCTTCCCATCGCTTGTAACGCCATAAAGCGTTCAATTGTGAGAGAGAAGTCTTCGAGTAGTTGCTCCGTGAAAGCACTCAATATCTGAGGCTGAATACCTCGCCAAGAAGAATCCGCAGAGAATTTAGGCGAACTCGCTACGGTGATCAGTTTACTCACGCGCTCAGGCGCTTGCTCAGCAATGTATGTAGCAATCAATCCTCCTAATGACCAGCCCAACCAAACGGCTTGCTCTGGCGCTTGGACTAAGAGCATTTCTGCAATTTGGGCAAGATCTGCTGCATGGTACTGCGCACTATGACCATAACCAGGTAAATCGACAATATGCACGGTGAAGTCCTGCTTTAGTGATTCCACAGTCTGCTGCCATACTGCACCATTCATGCCCCATCCATGTAACAAAACCAAATCAGGCCCTTGACCCAGTGTTTGCCAGTATAAATTCGTGCTCACGCTCGCATAACCTCCGACTTATATGCTTCAAAACCCTGTTTAACACACGCTAACCTAGGGTTTGTTAACGACTTTTAAGGAATGAACGGCATGGTATTTCATCAGTGGCAAAACATCATGTCTCGCATGCTAAGCAGCCAATGTGGATTGTGCCACTTTCCTCTGCATACTTCACAACCATCAAATCCACTCAACTGGTGCCAACACTGCATCAATTATCTCACCGTTGTCAAACGATGCTCACGCTGTGGCTTGGCACTCAGCCCTTATGATGCAGAATATAGCGAACAATGTGGTCAATGCCTAGCTGAGCCTCCTCCTTGGCAACGCCTCTATACATTAGGAGACTACGATTTTCCATTATCCGGACACATTCAACGTTTCAAAGACCACGGTGAAATGTGGCAAGTAAACGCACTCACACAACTGCTGGCTGAGCGAATTGAACAGCCAGCTCCGCTGATCACTTATGTTCCGTTGCACTGGCAGCGCTACTTAACTCGTGGTTTTAACCAAAGCCATCTACTCGCACAACATTTAGCCAAGCATTTGCAGGTCAAACTGGGGACAAGGGTATTTCGCCGCGTCAAAAACTCACCTCCACAACGAGGGAGTAACAAAGACAATCGGCAAAATAATCTCCATCAGGCCTTCATTTTGCCTCGCAAACTCCCTGCGACACACGTTGCCATTGTCGATGATGTCGTCACTACCGGGAGTACGGTGCGACAATTATCCAATTTATTACTTGAAGTTGGCGTGGAAAGCATCGATATTTATTGCATCTGTAGAACTCCTGACCCTCGCTCACTTTAGTTCTCTGCCGAAGGAGATAACGGCAAAAAGACTAGACCACAGAGCGAACAGGAGTAAAATAGCCGTAATAACCTACAAATTCACTCAGGTACTTGTCGTGTCAAACATTACTATTACAGAAACAGCCCAAACGCATTTCGCTAACCTTTTAGGTCAACAGCCTGAGGGGACAAACATCCGTATTTTTGTCGTTAACCCAGGCACTCAAAATGCAGAGTGTGGTGTATCATACTGCCCACCAGAAGCAGTAGAAAGCACGGATACCGAGCTTTCTTTCCAAGGCTTCTCTGCTTTTGTTGATGAGCTGAGTTTACCATTCTTAGATGAAGCGGAAATTGACTTCGTTACTGACAAGATGGGCTCTCAACTGACGCTTAAGGCTCCAAACGCCAAAATGCGTAAAGTAGCTGATGATGCCCCTCTTTTGGAACGCGTTGAATACGCTATTCAAACTCAAGTTAACCCACAACTCGCTAGCCATGGCGGTCATGTCAACTTGGTTGAGATCACCGAAGATGGCGTCGCTATTGTCGCCTTTGGTGGTGGATGTAATGGCTGTTCGATGGTTGATGTTACTCTTAAAGAAGGCATTGAAAAAGAGCTACTTAATCAGTTTGTTGGCGAGCTTACTGCTGTTCGTGATGCAACAGAGCATGATCGCGGCGACCATTCTTACTACTAATCAATGCGCTCACCAAACGGTGAAATTAGCGACTGGTCACAGTGACATTAAAAATGGGAGGCACTGGCCTCCTGTTTTGTTTGTTCTCCCTGCGTTCTTCGCTGCATTATTATCATGCCATCAACCTTTGTGAACGATTTCTAGGAGCTAACAGATGTCGAAAAGGACGCCACCAAAGATACTTTCTTGTCAGACGGTTGCTCAATCCAAGCTGTTTCGAGTCGAGTCGCTCGACCTGTGCTTCTCTAATGGTGAACAACGCACCTATGAACGAATGAAACCAAGTGGACGCGACGCAGTAATGGTCGTTCCGGTGACTGAACAAGGTGACTTACTCTTAATACGCGAATACGCAGCAGGCACAGAGTGCTATGAGTTAGGCTTCCCGAAAGGCCTTATCGACCCAGGCGAGACTCCACAGCAAGCCGCAAATCGAGAACTCAAAGAAGAAATTGGTTTTGGTGCTCGCAGCCTAACGCCTCTTAAGCAAGTGATCATCGCCCCCTCACATTTTTCGAGTAAGATGACGCTCTTTCTTGGCCAAGATTTATACCCAGAACAGCAACAAGGGGACGAACCAGAGCCATTGGAGATCGTCCGCTGGCCACTTGCTCAAGCTGAAGACCTGTTAAGCCACTTAGATTTCCGTGAAGCCAGAAGTATCACAGCTTTATTACTGGCCTTACAACACCGACCAAACATCACTCCCAATCAAAACAAATAATAATAATTGCTCGCCATATTGTGAGAGAGGATAACGTATGCCCACAAACAAAGATGTATCCCACCTTCTACCACAAGTCATTGAAATTGCGCGGAGTGCTGGTCAGCTCATTTTAGATATTTATCAAAATAAGCAGTATCAAGCTTACACCAAAAGCGATGACACTCCCGTCACGAGCGCTGATATCGCTGCTCATAAGTTGATCGTAAAACGCTTGAGTGAACTCACACCAGACATCCCAGTCCTTTCAGAAGAAGCCGCAGATATTAGCTTGGAGCAACGTTCTCAATGGGGGCGCTACTGGTTAGTGGACCCTCTTGATGGTACCCAAGAGTTTATTGCTCGAAGTGGTGATTTCGCCACTATTATCGCCCTAATCGATAACAACATCCCAACAATGGGTGTGGTGTACGCCCCCGTTTCTGGTGTGACTTATTACGCTTACAAAGGGAAAGGAGCGTGGAAAATTCCAGATTTGGCAGAGAGTGTCAAAATCCACACCCACAAACATGAGCACGTGGGGCAGAATATTGCGATAGCCATCAGTCGTCGCCAAGATATCAATCGCATCACGACTCGTATGAGCCCAGCATGGAATTATGATTTGATCCCGCTTGGCTCAGCAGCGCTCAAAGCGTGTTTAGTCGCAGAAGGTGCGGTGGATTGCTACTTACGCCTTGGCCCGACGGGTGAATGGGATACAGCCGCGACTCAATGTATTGTCGAAGAAGCCGGTGGACGTATTCTCAGTACCCAATTACAACCACTTTCCTACAACGAGCGAGAAACATTAGAAAACCCTAACTTTATTGTATTAGGAGATGTCGATTTACCTTGGAATGAGATTCTGTTGGATAAAGACTAACCTTAACAAAAACCTGAACGGGCTTCTAAAATTGAGGCACTTAGGCAGAAAAAGAAGTAGAAGAGGTAGGGGTAGAAAAAAGAGCCATAATGATATGGCTCTTTTTTATTGCAGCGCTTCGTCACTGCATCAGCAGCAACTAAAATCGACCTTGATAGTCAAATTCATAACGCCCTTTAGGATTAGGGTCGCCGAGCCATTTCAGCTGCTCATTCATGCTTTGTGGGAACTCTGCACCAGGCTTAAACCAAGCTGTCGCCGAATAAGCTTGCTCTGGGGTTAGCTCGCCAGAGAACTCCGCAGACACTTGGCTGCTATTTTGGCTCCCTGATGCCTTAAGAAGGCTATTTTCACAGCTTAGGTTCGCAGTTGCTTCATCCAATTGCAGTTCCCCTACTGGACTCTGCACTCTGGCTTGAGTCAGAGTCAATGTCGCATCACCTGATTTGCACCATGGCGCGGCGTAAGTGGCTTGATTCACCTTTAGCGTCAAACGGCCACTGGCACCTACTGGTAAAGGAAGTTGTGCTTGCTGTAGCGCTTTATCGACTGGCATGGACACCTCAAGCTTCTCAGCATAGGGGCCATCCAATAAACCATAACCGACAAAGCCTTGGCCTTTGAAGTTTAAGTCGCTACCACGCCCAAATCCAACGTCAAACTCAGCCTTACCCATCAGTAAACTTGACCACTGAAAATCCCAGTTGAGTTTGCCTAAATTCTGTTGCTGCCATTGCACATTCGCAGCACGACCTTTCCACAAGGTTCCCTGTGGATTAGTGATCTCTAAACCTGGTGGTGTAGGAACCTGTGCTAGCACCCAAGATATTGGCAAGCCAGCAATCAGGCTTGCAAAAAAGAAGGTGACAAAAATGACTACATAAACAATGGTTTTCTTCACCTTAACCTCGCTTAAATTGCAGGCGATTTACATCTACCATACCCGCTTGTTCTGTACGATCGATATCAAGAAACTCCGTATCGATACCTTGCTGTTCTCTAAGGTAACGGAGCCAATCCACCAATTGATTAAACGCCAACGGTTTGATCCATACCTGTACACTTTCATCACGTGGCTGTACACGAATTAATTCAATTTTATAGCGGCGAGCAGACGAGGAAACCACTTGGTTCAGTGATTGACCAGAAAAGCTTACGCCACCGCTCTTGCGTAAAGCCGTAATCTCATCGGCTTTTTTCTGCACAAAGTTGAGAAACTGCTGCTCAGATTGAATACTTTTTTGAGCTTCCATCGCGCGCTGATTCATCGGTTGATATATGCCCCAATAGAGAATACCTATACCAAACACCACTCCAGCGACAATAACCATGCGTTGCTCACGTAAGGAAATGTCACTCCACCATGCTTGAAGTTGTGTGATTACTTTTTTCATTCTCACCTCACTTTTGTGTCAAGACAAAGCTACCAATCACCGCATCATTGTTACGATTCGACTGGCCTTGGCTGACATTAAACTGCTCTTCGAGCTTGACACGTGCTTGTTCGAATGGCTGAAAATCTGAGCTGCGTGCTTGAATGCGAACTTCGCCTTTTTTGCCATCGTACTTAAAATTGGTGATTTGTATATCTTGAACCTGACCTAATGTCTTAGGTAACGCTGCCAACCAAGGTAACATCCCTGCACTTCCTGCGCCTCCTGAGAGGTTATCTACTTCTGCTTTTAATTGACGTCTAAGAGAGTATTCGCCTCGGAACTTTGTTTTATCAGGAAAGATCTGCTTGATGATTCTCAGACTTTCATCTCGGTAGGCCTGGGCTTGTGCGTCATATTTATAGATCATCAACACATGTTGAACGATGGAGAGTGCTAACACGACACTGGCTGCAATCGCTGTTTTCTTCCATACCTTCAGGTGCTTGCCCCAAGACGATTTCGGTTTAAAGGCCCCTGTGAGTAAATTAATATTACTTTCTATCGCACCTTGGGCAAGTAAAGCCATCGCCATCTCTTCCGGCTTGGCAACCCAGTGGCTTAATAACGATGAGTCTGGCAGTGAGCTATGACACTCCAGTTTCAAGTCCTGATTATCCTGCTGTATATAAGCGGATAGATACAGATCTAACCAAGCCGCATCAACCACCACACCTTGGGTCGTTGAATGACGCATCAGCCATTGATCTCCTAATAAAACCGCACTGCTACTGCCATCTTGCGTCGGCAAAGCTAACACATCCGGGAGCATGCGTTTTATACTTAAATCTTGACTGGCAAAGCGTTGTAAAATAGTTTCAACCCAAGCACTTTCGACAGCACATATTTGTGCTTTATCACTTTGCTTACCTAATACGGTGAAATGAAGACTTTCAACATCTTGTGCAACTTCATCTTCGACCAAAAAAGGCAACATGCCTTCAAACTGACGTGCTGCACCAGGTGGGATGGCCACCTCTGTGAGCACACAATCACTGCCGGATAATAATACTATGATTTGTCGCTGATCAGCGTAAGACACCAGTTCATCAAGATGTTCCCAGCCGGCAACCTCACCACTGGCAATCACTTCCTGCTGCTGTGTCGACCATACCAACCATGGAATGGTACTTTGTTGTTCGCTACTCAGCCGAACGGTCAGAAACTCGCTCACTGATACCTCCAAAACGACGGCGAACCACGTTCACCGTATCTCTATCTGTACTTTGTAAAAGGCTACGAATACGCACCCGCGATTCACCCACTAATACCTGTGCATCTAACTCAAAAAAGGCACTGTCGACTGCTAAGTAGCCTCTCGCTTTCTTTTTTATCTCATCATTTAAGCCAGCAAATTCTGACTCAGCTAAAAAGTCTTCAACGCTATTCCAGCCATCAAACGAACGTTTTTCAATCAATTGAGCCGCGTTACTGTTATCAAGATAAGGGGCAAAGAGCGCCACTAGAATCGGAGCTTGCTCGACTTCAAGGGTATTGACATTGAGTTGCCATTCATCGGTAGGCAAGGCACACAGCATTGGCGATACTTTTTGATAAATATCCCCACTGACTTGGTACACTGAACGCAGTTCACTGATATCCGACAACCAACCATTAGCAGCTAAATAAGCCGGTTTCATGGCTTCATAGGTGCTGTCTTCTACCCCTGCCATGGTTCGAACCACATCATCTTGATCAAGGTATTCCCAAGTCGAATCTGCTACTACTTCGGCCTGATAAGGTTCAACCTCAACTTCTTCCATTAAACTTTGGAAGACTTTAACTAAATATGGACGGCTCGTTTGTCCTGTTGCAGGAGGCACTGTTGCCAAGACATTAAGATTAAAACACGCCTGCTTATCAACCACTCTTCCTTTCGCTTGACCATAATCAAGTGGGTAGACCTGCTCTTTAATTGCCCATGCCTGACTGAGGTTGATGGTTTCGCTGTCTTTATAACTCTGCTCTATTCCGAGCTTTGCTAATTCCTCGACACCTAAACTATACCAGTAAGCTTGCTGATAATTGATCTGATTAGAACCACGTTGAAAGTGCAAAAAGAGTCTTTCAGTCATGCTGGCTGCAATTGTGGTCATGATCGCCAAGAGCATCAGAATAACGATAAGGGCAACACCACGCTGACGTTTAACCATCATTGCCCTCCGTTGCATTATCATTTTGAGCACCTTGATTGCGGGAGTCATTGTTTCGAGAGTCGTCGCCTTGAGGATCATCACCTTGAGAGCCACCGCTGCCACCGAAACCCCCATCGCCGTTACGATCAGGTTTTTCACTCGCTGTCAGCTTGCCACCCGAAGTCAAGTACGTTCGAGAAATTTCGCCGTAATCTTGCAATGTGATCACCATTTTTATCGCTGAAGGAAGCGCTCCTTTCTCATCCCAAGTTTCTTTCCATGAACTGCCGTCATAGAAGCGTATGTCCCATTCATCGACTTGAGAAAGTAATGGCGTCACAACAGGTGTCTGGCCAGCAGGTGTATCTGGGTAACGCCACCATACTCGCTGCAGAGACTCCCCTTTTATGCGGTAACCCACTTTGGTGACTTCACCACGAGGAAACTGTTGCTGAGGATTATGCCAACCTGTTCGCGCAAACATGATGCCTTTAGTGTCTGAATTGAGCAGGTTCTCAGACCAAAACAGCAATTTTTCTGCTGGCTTTTCACCATTGGTACGCATCGACCTTGTCGCCATCTGACGAAAATCGTTATCCATCATGATCAAAGCACGTTGCAGCTCATTTAATCGCTGAGTTTTTTCTAGTGAAACCTGGTTGCTTCTCTGTACCTGAGAAACCACTTGATACGCCGCCATACTCATGGTGGCAAAGATAGCGATGGAGACCAGCACTTCAATCAGGGTAAAACCTTGTGGACCAGAAGAAAAAGGCGTTTTTAATCGCTGAGATTTACTGCTTAACATAACTTCTCACCGTAACAATAGGGCTGGCTTGTTCTTGTGTAGAAACGCTCACATCAAATGCCTTAAGTAAAGGCTGCGTGGTTGCAACAGGCTTTACTTGCCAATACCAAATTCGCCCCGCTAACTCTTCCGTGCCTTTTTTCGCTTTCAGTTTTTCAGATGAAAGCATGACATTGGCCATTTGATTGTCCACGACCATCGCGGCAAACATTTTATCTTCAAGGTAATTCACTGTCGTAATATGCTGGCTCACCGAACGAATCACACTGATTGCCGCTGTCGCAAATACGGCTAGCGCGACCAACACTTCAAGTAAGGTCATCCCTCGGGCTTTTCTGCTCGCAGTCGTCCGAGAACTTAAATCAGAATACCGCATTGTCATCCTCTTCTACTTCTTCTCCCGGTGCGATTAGGATGATCTCACCCGTGTCTTTACCGATCACACGCCAGCCATCGTTAAACGCATCGCCATCACTGGGATAAAAGGACAAGGTGAACGGCGTAATCTCTGAACTTGATAAAATAAAAACTTGCGGGGGCTTAACCTGTTTCTTCTGGTTATCTTCCTCAGCAAATCTATCTTCTTCAAATAGGCTACTGGGCTCAAATAACCGCTCATCCTCTTGCCAAGCGCCACCGCCGAGTTCCAATTGAAGTGATAGGCCATCTTCCAGTTTTGTTTCACTTGGGATCTGCTTGAGCTCTAAAGGCTGCCAACCCTCTTGATCCAAACTCAACAAAGCATATTGAGACTTTTGCTCATTCACTCGAAGGCCAAAATCTTTTCCAGCCAATACCGCTTCTTCATTCATGAGTTGTATTCGTTGGAAAAGGCTCTGTGCATACTTTTTTGATAAGTCATTTTTGCTTGAAGGCAACGTCGCAATAACCGCAACTGCGGTTAGCGACAACAAAACCAGCACCAATAAAATTTCTATCAGGGTAAAACCGTGTTGTTTATTCATGTATCTCATTGGTACTGGTTATTCACTCTAAATTATTTAACGTCTTGCATGTTCCAGTTGCCGATATCAGCTTGCGAGCCTTCACCGCCTTCCTGACCATCTGCACCTAAAGAAAAGATATCAACCTGACCGTTATCACCTGGGCTTAGGTATTGATATTCATAGCCCCAAGGGTCTTTTGGTAGGCGCTTGATGTAACCACCATCGCGGTAATTACGTGGCTCTGGGTTTGATGGCATAGTAACCAGCGCTTCAAGACCTTGGTCAGTAGTTGGGTAAACGCTGTTGTCCAGCTTGTACATATCTAATGCATTTTCTAGTGCAACGATGTCAGTGATTACTTTTTGTTTGTCTGCTTTGTCTTTGTTCCCTAATAGGTTAGGAACCACAACACTGGCCAAGATACCGATGATGACGATCACCACCATGACTTCTAACAAGGTAAAACCTTGCTGCTTAGCGCGATTTAGTTTCATTATTTTCTCCAAAGTTAGATTTAAGTAGGTTGTTTACTGAATCATCTAAGTGACGACAAGCAGCGTTACCCACTGATTAAATTATTCATTTCAAGCATTGGCATTAAGGTGGCAAGGACAATAAACAACACCAAACCAGCCATGATCGCGATCAATAGCGGCGTAAAAACACCCAAGGCAATATTGACAGTAGATTCGAAGCTTTGATCTTGGTTGTCCGCAGCACGCGTAAGCATACTTTCAAGCTCACCACTTTGCTCACCACTCGAAATCATATGCAGCATCATAGGCGGGAAGAGGCGTGTTTGCTCAAGAGCTTTACGTAAGCTCGCCCCTTCACGTACGTTATCCGCTGCTGCTAATACTTGCTGTTTGACGAAGCGGTTCGACATAACATCTACCGCCACTTTCATGCCTTCTAGAATAGGAATGGCACTCGAGGTACAAATCGATAAAGTGCGAGCAAATCTTGCGGTGTTAAGACCTTTTGATATTTTGCCAATGATGGGCAGACTGAGCAGTTTTCTATCCCAAGCTAAACGAAAGTCGGGCTTTTGCAGTGCCAACTTGAGGCCATACAACCCCACCACTACGACACTAAAAATCAGTAACCCCCACTCTTGGACAAAGTCACTGGCGGCCAGCAGTATTTGGGTCAATTGAGGCAACTCTTGACCCATTTGCAAAATAGGCTCAATCATCTTAGGCACGACCGAAGACAGCAATAGGGCCACAATACCGATCGAAAAGACCACGAGTACAACAGGGTAAATCAGAGCTTGTTGCAACTTAGAGCGCATTTTTTGGCGGTTCTCAACGTAATCCGCCAAGCGTTCCAAGATGGCATCTAAATGACCTGATTTTTCCCCGGCGGACACCATCGAGAGATAGAGCTCATCAAACACATGAGGGTAATCACCTAAGCTTTCTGCAAGAGGGTAACCCTCGGTCACTTTAGAGCGAACCGCTGCCATCATGGTGCGTATACGTGGTTTTTCAGCCTGTTCCGATACGGCTTTTAAACACTCTTCAAGTGGCATACCCGATTGAACAAGAGTCGAAAGCTGACGAGTAATCAAGGCCAGTTCTGAGGTTTTAAGGCCTCGCTTGAAACCTGTAGAAGTCGATGATTTAGCCGCTTTCGCTTTGACTTCAACCACTTCAACCGGTGTCAGACCTTGCTCTTTCAAACGCTGGCGCACTTGTCGAGCATTATCGCCTTCAATCGTACCTTTCTTTTTTTTCCCTGTTGCGTCGAGCGCTTTGTACTCAAATGCTGCCATTATGCTTCCTTAGTGACTCGCATTACTTCTTCCAAAGTGGTGACACCAAGACGCACCTTACTCAAACCATCACTTCGAATATTTGGTGAGTGTTCTCGTACAGCTTTCTCAATTTCTTGCTCACCGACTTCACTGTGAATCAGTTCTTGAATTTTCTCATTCACCATCAGCAACTCATGGATACCCGTTCGACCACGATAACCTTTGTGGTTACATGTTTCACAGCCACCCGCACGATGAAGAACCAGAGGCTCATTATCTTCTAAACCAAATAGTTTCTTTTGCTCTTTATCGGCTTCGTAAGGCTCTTTACACTCTGAACATAGAGTACGCACTAGACGCTGTGCCAAGACACCAAGCAAAGAAGAAGAAATCAAAAACGGCTCGATCCCCATATCACGTAAACGTGTGATCGCACCGACTGCGGTGTTGGTGTGTAATGTTGACATGACCAAGTGACCGGTCAAAGATGCTTGAACCGCAATTTGAGCTGTTTCTAAGTCACGTATCTCACCGACCATGACCACATCAGGATCCTGACGCAAAATAGCACGCAGACCACGGGCGAACGTCATATCAACTTTAGGGTTTACTTGGGTCTGCCCGATACCATCAATGTCAAATTCTATTGGATCTTCAACCGTTAAGATATTGCGCTCATTGCTGTTTATCTCTTGCAAGCCAGCATATAAAGTTGTCGATTTACCAGAACCCGTTGGACCTGTGACCAAGATGATGCCATGTGGACGTTGAATCAAGCGGCCAAAGTTGTCATGCACAGATGGCGTCATCCCCAAGCTGTGCAGATCAAGGCGGGTCGCATTTTTATCGAGTAGACGCATTACTACGCGCTCGCCATGTGACGATGGCATCGTAGACACACGGACATCAACCGCTCGACCACCAATACGTAGTGAGATACGACCATCCTGAGGCACACGTTTTTCTGCGATATCGAGTTTCGCCATGACCTTGACGCGCGAAACTAGCAACGGTGCCAACTTACGGCTAGGCGTCAAAACTTCACGCAAGACACCATCCACTCGGAAGCGAATTGAGAGTGTTTTTTCAAAGGTTTCAATATGGATATCAGAGGCCCCTTCTTTGATCGCTTCACCAAGCATGGCGTTGATCAACTTAATAATTGGCGCATCATCTTCCGACTCAAGTAAGTCTTCATTTTGAGGCAATTCTTCCGCAAGCGAGAAAAAGTCTTCACTATCGGCACCAATATCTTCCATCAGCTGACGCGCTTCAGAAGAGTCACGTTGATAGGCCTCAGTCAACTTTTTATCAAAGGCCTCTTGCTCAATAACTTGTGGAACAAAACTCTGTTTAAGCACCCGTCGAACTTCAACCAGAGCCGCTGGATCAAGCGGCTCCACATAATAGAGAACAGGGGGACGCTCAGGGTGTTCGCTTTCCAGTACTAATTTAAAGCGATTGGCAAAACTGAATGGTAAACGACGTACACTCAGAGCCATGTCTTGCATATCAGCCATTGCCTTTGTCCATTTGATCAAGGAAAGCCTGAATCTCTACTGGGTGGTTTTCTTCTTTACCAAATTCAGGCAACACAGGGATTTTAGCATCATCCATTAACTTCAAACCTTGCTGAGACTTGTACAATTGCTCTGCACGGATAAAGTTATATTTACGCTGGGTGATGCCATCTGCGCTCATGCCATTGCGAATAATGGTCGGCTTGATAAACACCATTAAGTTTTTCTTAGTGGTTTGAGACGTCGTCGACTTAAACAAATGACCAAGGATAGGGATATCACCAAGTAGTGGAACTTTTGACTCGCTTTCTGACGCCTCTTCTTCAACAATACCGCCAAGCACTAACATTTGACCATCTTGAACAATCACCTCAGTATTCACTTGGCGCTTAGCAAAACGCACGTCCACTGCGCCATTAGGGCCAAGTACTTTGGAGACTTCCTGCTCAATTTTAAGTTGTACAGAGTCACCCTCGTTAATCTGAGGGGTCACTTTAAGTTTCACCCCAACTTCCTTACGGTCAACCGTTTGGAATGGGTTATCATTGTTAGAGCCTGATGTTGAACCAGTAACAACCGGGACTTCTTCACCCACTATAAAGGACGCTTCGCTGTTATCCATGACAGTAATGTTTGGAGCAGAAAGTATATTCGCATTGGTGTCTGTAGATACGGCAGTAATAAGCGATGTCCAATCTCCCATCACGATACTCATCGCAGCACCATTCACTCCGCTTAGTGCGTTAGCTAGGGTTGTCCAGTCACCGGATTCAGTGAACTTACGCTCCACGTAACCACTTGCGTCAGCCTTATCATTATCAGGGTCATAAGTACTCTCTGTTCTTGTGGTGTCTTTTGCTTCCTCAAGACCAATCATCACATTGCCAATTGACGCCCCAGCATTATTATATTGAACCACAGCGCCATTCTCCAAGTTGCCCCACTGAACACCAAGGTTGATGCCATCGCCTTCCGCCATTTCAACAATCAAAGCTTCAATCAATACTTGAGCACGGCGAATATCAAGCTGAGCAATCACATCTTGCAACGCAAGCATAATGTCAGGTGGCGCAGTCAATACTAAAGAGTTCGTGGCTTCATGAGCAGCGATCACGACCTCACCACGCTTGGCTTTGCTGGCCCCTTTTTGGCCTGCTTGCTTCTCAGCTTGCAGATTGTCTGAGACGCCTTTCAAGACATCGACTAAATCTTCCGCCTTGGCATATTTAAGGTAAACCACTCGGTTATTACCTTTCGTTGCCATCTCAACATCCAATTGACGAATCAGACGCTTTAAGCGTTCACGTACTTTTGGGTCACCCGAAATTAAAATCGAGTTGGTACGGTCATCGGCAACAATTTTAGGTTCAAGAAAAGCGGGAGTACTTTTCTGGTTATTAGATTTATTTAACGCTTCAACAATACGCACCATTTCAGCAGCAGAGGCATTGCGTAGCTCGATCAGCTCAACGTCTTTGTTACCCGCTTGGTCGACACGCTTAATGATTTCTGCCAAACGATTAACCACAGCAGCACGCCCGGTGATCAAAATAATGTTGGCAGGGTCGTAATGCACCACGTTACCGGCACCGGCGTTATCAATCAATTGTCTCAGCAAGGGAGAAAGCTCACGAACAGAGACGTTACGCACTGCAACAACGCGAGTGATCACGCTATCACCCGGTTCTGCATTGGTACTCACGACTGGAATAGCAGAGGTCTTAGCATCTTTAGATTTAATGACTTTTAAAATGCCGTCTTCCATTTCTACGACAGCATAGCCATACACTTCCAACACATTGAGGAAAAAGCTGTAATATTGTTTTTCGTTTAACACGTCATAACTGCGTACATCAATTTTGCCGCGAACCGACGGATCAACGATGATGGTCTTTTCTAAGTTACGACCAACAATATTAATGAATTCTTGAATATCAGTGCCCTTAAAACTTGCACTGAAGTCGTTTGCCATCGCTCCTGGCGTACAGATAAGAGTACCTGCCAATAACCAAGTACTTTTACTAAACCAATGTTTCACGTATGTCTCCCTGAACTTACGCAGTTTGCCTAAGTATTATAATTGGATGTTAATGTCGTACTGTTGACCATCTCGTTCAACAGTTAAATTTAATTCTTGCGGATCCTGCATGATTGGCCCCAGTTGCTTGGCTGATGATGAGTCACGCAAGTCAATACCATTAAGCTCAATCGCGATATCACCCGGCTTTAAGCCAACAGCATTAAACAACGCTGCATCTCGCCCTGGTGATACTCGATAACCCGCTAGGCCACCTTCTTGCATTACCGGAGAAATCGTAATGTATTTAAAAACATTTGAACCGTCTTGAGCCAACTCTGCTCTGATTTGCTCGATCTTTTCACTTGCTACCGAGCTATTGATTTGTCTTTTTGGTGAATGATGTTGTTGTGGCGTTTCAGAAAGCTTTTTGTACTCTAAGCCTTCCAGCATAAGCGTTTCATCTCTACCCTGGTTTTCGATAATAACGCGATCGACCAACACGGCTTTCAACTCAGCACGCGTACCGTCAATTTGTTCACCAATACCATAGGTCGCTTGTTTGCCACGATTGGCTATCACCGCTAGACTGACTTCCAAGTTACTGCTTGCTACCGCGCCGACCAAGGTTAAATTTAAACGTGTTTTTGGCGCATCTTTGACCACAGGTTGCTCAACCACGACAGGCTTTTTCTCTGAGTATTGGCCAAAGAGATTAGCCTGTTGCAGAGATTTAAAATCAATCGAATCTTTATCACCGCCGACCGATGCTGCAGTAGCTTGTGGCTGCCATGGTGTAATATCCGAACTTTGCGGCACCACTAACCAGACGAGGCTACCCAATGACCAGCCAGCAACGGCAATGAAAAGGCCAGCCAAAGCACCACTCACCTTGCTTTGAATCACATGGTGATTGGACTTGATTTGAGTCAGTAGAGGGCTGCTTGATAATCCTGCCTTCAGCTCTAAGCGCTTCACTTAATCCGTTCCCTTATTCATATATCACTCAGCTTTAACTTAATTATAAGTAAGTATTATCCACTTTATGTCGTTATAATTGCGATAAAGTTGTAAGAAAAGTCTCTTTCTACAAAGAGCAGTGAACTATATCACAAATTTATATCAGAGCCCTTTTCTTGTGCTGTTTTTGTTACCCCCCTTGAAAAAAAACCTTTCAGCACCACCTAAAGTAAAATCAGTCACTTTTGCTCTCATATCGGGCGCAAATTAGATAACGTAAAATCCTATGAGTTCCATAAATTGTGCCGTAAGGCTAGATAAATGGCTATGGGCTGCCAGATTCTATAAAACCCGCTCCATTGCTCGTAATATGGTTGATGGGGGTAAAGTCCACTATAATGGTCAGCGAAGCAAACCGAGTAAAATCGTTGAGCTCGGTGCAGAAATTCGCCTGCGCCAAGGTAATGAAGAAAAAACGGTGATCATCGAAATCATTTCAGATCAACGTCGTGGAGCACCGATTGCTCAAACTCTGTATCGCGAAACAGAGTCGAGTATCAAGCTCCGAGAAGAGCACGCGGCCCAACGTAAGCTCAATGCTCACAACCCAAGTCCTGAACGTCGTCCAGATAAAAAACAACGCAGAGACATCATTCGATTCAAACATCAATAATCGCCGGAATGACTAACGAGGAAAGCACTCAATGGCAAATAACGTTTTAAACCGCTACCTATTCGAAGATCTTTCTGTACGTGGTGAGTTAGTACAGCTGGATGAAGCATACCAACGCATTATCTCCAGTAAAGAGTATCCGGCTGCTTTACAAAAATTACTCGGTGAACTGCTCGTTTCCACCACACTCTTAACGGCAACGCTAAAGTTTGAAGGCTCGATTACTATCCAACTGCAAGGTGATGGTCCTGTTTCTTTAGCGGTCATCAACGGTGACCATGATCAAAAGATTCGTGGTGTTGCTCGTTGGGAAGGTGACATTGCGGATAACGCAACCTTACATGAGATGATGGGTAAAGGTTACCTTGTGATCACCATTGAACCTAAAAAAGGTGAACGCTACCAAGGGGTTGTTGGCTTAGAGGGAGACACTCTTGCAGAGGTAATTGAAGGCTACTTCGCTAACTCTGAACAATTAAAGACTCGACTGTGGATTCGTACTGGTGAATATCAAGGCAAACCACACGCCGCAGGCATGATGATCCAGATTATGCCAGATGGTACCGGCGCACCTGAAGATTTTGAACATCTAGAGCAGCTTACTGATACCGTGAAAAGCGAAGAGTTGTTTAGCTTGCCAGCAAATGAACTGCTTTACCGTCTCTACAACCAAGATACGGTACGTTTGTACGATCCGCAACCTGTTGAATTCCACTGTGGCTGCTCACGTGAGCGAAGTGGTGCAGCGATCATCACAGTGGATAAAACCGAAGTCTATGAGATTATTGCTGAAGAGGGCTCCATCTCTCTGCACTGTGATTACTGCGGCACAACCTATCAATTCGATGAAGCAGAAGTCACAGCACTGTATAATCAAGCCACACCAGACGATAAGACAGTGCATTAATTATTTTAAATTAAAAAGCCTGTAATTTACCTTTCAAAGTGCCAGATCATACTGGCACTTTTTGTGACATCCTCCTCTTATTACTCTCTCAGAACGTAATAAAACAACCACTTAATTTTAGAAAATTAATAATCAATTTTACCTAGCGCAAAGGTTTGCGCCCACGATAAACTATTCATACCAGACGTGACGATCTTTAAAAGACATACTATAAACAAGGTTATGTTTTGAGCAACATCCCTGTTTTTTGCTTATTTCGTTGCTAGCATGGTGAGCAGAAAAAAATTAAAAAACATTATAAAATCCCTACAAAATCCTAATTAAGGAGCACCTATGACCGTTATGGAACATACAAAGGCTGCAACAATCGATTTAACCCAACATGGACTGCATAACGTCAAAGAGGTTATTCGTAACCCAAGCTACGAGATGCTATTTGAAGAAGAGACACGTCCTGAGCTTGAAGGTTATGAACGTGGTATCGTCACAGAACTTGGCGCTGTCGCCGTGGATACTGGGATATTTACCGGCCGCTCACCAAAAGATAAATACATCGTCAAAGATGCCACAACCCAAGAGCACATGTGGTGGACATCTGATAGCGTAAAAAACGATAACAAACCTATCGATCAAAACGTATGGCAAGAGCTAAAAACCCTGGTAACAAACCAATTATCAGGCAAACGACTGTTTGTCATTGACGGCTACTGTGGTGCTAACCCAGACAGCCGCTTGAGTATCCGTGTGATTACGGAAGTCGCTTGGCAAGCACATTTCGTGAAAAACATGTTCATCCGCCCAACTGAAGAAGAGTTGGCGACGTTTGAGCCTGATTTTGTTGTCATGAACGGAGCAAAGTGCACCAATGATAAGTGGCAAGAGCAAGGTTTAAATTCAGAAAACTTTACTGTATTTAACCTAACCGAGCGCATGCAGCTCATCGGTGGTACTTGGTACGGCGGTGAAATGAAAAAAGGCATGTTCGCAATGATGAACTACTTCCTGCCACTTCAAGACATTGCCTCGATGCACTGTAGTGCGAATATGGGTCAAGAAGGCGATGTCGCGATCTTCTTCGGTCTGTCTGGCACGGGTAAAACAACCTTATCTACCGATCCTAAACGTGCTTTGATTGGTGATGATGAGCATGGTTGGGACGACGACGGCGTATTCAATTTTGAAGGCGGCTGTTACGCTAAAACCATCAAGCTTTCTAAAGAAGCAGAACCTGATATCTACAACGCAATCCGTCGCGATGCACTGCTAGAAAACGTCACGGTTCTTAGCGATGGCTCTATCGATTTTGATGATGGCTCTAAAACAGAAAACACACGTGTGTCTTACCCACTTAACCACATCGAAAACATCGTTAAGCCAGTCTCGAAAGGCGGTCATGCTAACAAAGTGATCTTCCTATCAGCAGATGCATTTGGCGTACTTCCTCCTGTGTCTAAGCTGACGCCGGAGCAAACCAAGTACCACTTCCTATCAGGTTTTACGGCTAAGTTAGCAGGAACAGAGCGCGGCATTACCGAGCCAACACCGACCTTCTCTGCCTGTTTTGGCGCCGCCTTCCTGACGCTACACCCCACAAAGTACGCCGAAGTACTGGTGAAACGTATGGAAGCGGCAGGTGCAGAAGCTTACCTAGTCAATACAGGTTGGAACGGCAGCGGCAAACGCATCTCTATTCAAGATACACGCGGTATCATTGATGCAATTCTTGATGGTTCCATTGAAGAAGCAAGCACCAAACACATTCCAATCTTTAATCTTGAAGTGCCAACTTCACTTCCAGGTGTGGATCCAAATATCCTTGACCCACGTGATACCTACGTTGACCCACTACAATGGGAAAGCAAAGCGAAAGACTTGGCAGAGCGCTTCATCAACAACTTTGATAAGTACACTGACAACGCAGAAGGCCAATCACTGGTCGCTGCAGGGCCTCGGTTAGACTGAAGATTTCACTCAGCCCATTCGAGTTATTATCAAAAGTGAAAATTAGCCCCTTTCTTGAGGGGCTTTTTATTGAATCCAACACGAGATTAGTACAAGCTTAACAGTATCTCTCTCCGATTGGGTTCACGAATAGCTATGAAAATAGCAACACGCATTATATTGCTTTTGCTCATTTTGAGCATCGTGCTGCCTATTGCTTTTATGGCAACACTTACGACCTCATATTCTGATAACGTTTGGAATAAACTCTCTCAACACGTAGATTTGCCTTTTCAAGCCCATCGGGTTCATTATGATTTCCCTTACCATTTTTCTTTGTATCAAGTAGAACTTGATTCTGTCCCTAGCACCTCAATCAACCAAATCGATATTTGGGTAAACCCATCACTAAGAGAAAATGGTAAATGGGTGATTGATAGCTTACTTGTCGATGGCATTAGGCTTGCGCCTGAGACATTTAAACCAGAAGAAGCAGAACCAGCTGTGAATCCATGGCAGCAAGTGACACTCCATCAAATTGCGCTAAAAAATGCCCAATACGATGACAGCACTTTTTCGCTGGATAACTTAAATGTTCAGATTACATCGCCCACTTGGTCAGGGCGGCATCAAATATTGCCTTACGGCGACATTCAGCTCAGCGCAGATAGTCTCAAATGGCATGGAGAGAAATTTGCTAACCTACTCCTCGACCTCCAATACCAAGCACAAAATAGCACCTTGTATGGCGCTTCATTTCATTGGCGTGATAGCCTAGTTTCAGGGCAAGGCGAGCAATACTCACAAGGTTGGTCTTTAGTCAATGTCACGGTGGATAAATTACACCTTAACCAAGATCAGCTGAGCAATTTACTCGATAAACCTTGGCAACAATGGCCTATTAGGCTGAAAGATATCAATAGTCTCGATCTACTCAATGCAGACATTCAGTATGGAGATTGGCATTTTCAGCATGCTTCATTATCGCTAGAAAATGCATCCTTGCCCTTTTCTCTCTGGCAATCGAGTGCCAATCTCTCTTTGCAGGCCGACAGCATCTCTTTTCAAGATCAAGTCTTCATCAACCCTCATTTGCAAGCTCAATTCCAGCCTAATGATATAAACGTTGAAGATCTGAGTTTTGCTTGGCAGCAAGGACAAATCAATATAACAGGTCAGATTGAACCTAACCAATGGCAGATAAACTCAGCCAGTATTAACGATGTTAAATGGACCATAAAGCCTGACAACCGCTTACAATGGATGCACCATCTCGCGCAATACACCCCACCGACCAAGATCAATCATTTATCCGTTAAGCGCAGCCAAGTGATTCAACTGGCTCAAGCACCTTTCTGGCAAATTTCGGGGCTCAACCTAACGGGAAACAACCTACATATCATGCCAACACCCACACTATGGGAAATTTGGGATGGACGCCTTGAGGCCAGTGCCGTGAGTGCCAGCTATGATCAGTATCTTTCATCGCATGCGGCCTTAACCACCCAAAGTGTCGATGGTTTGTGGCAGCTTGAACAATTATTCTTACCACTGACACAAGGATATCTAAAAGCCTTGGGCCAGGTCGATTTAAATACCCCCAGCAAACCTTGGACCCTTCAACTGGACGCCGATGGGGTACCGGTAGAATTTTTTACCACTTATCTAGACACGCCAGGCCATTTTTCGGGTTTGTCAGATCTAGCGGTGAACCTGCATGGACTGGCAGGTGATCACCAAATGCTCGCCTACAGTTTATCAGGAGAAACCACAGCCAACTTCCGAGAGGCAACGCTAATTTTACCGACAGATGGCACCTCTAAAACGATAACATTAACCCCTCTTAAGCTGGAAGCGCAGCGTGGAACACTGAGTCTTGCTCCGATCAGCGTATCGGGCAATGACATTAATGGCCAAATCAGCGGTGAGTTTGATTTAGCCAGCAATCCGCTCAGTGGTTTAATTTACCAAATTGACACCCACTGCTGGCATGCAACAGGCGATCTTCTTAGTGGTGAGCAGCAGACAACTACCCGTTGCCAGACAAACGGGTCATCAGACTCTAGTACAGAGAAAGAAAACAAAGTGCAACAGGACAAGCCAAGCCTAACGGTGACAAAAACGGGCACAAAAGACTGACAGCGCCATCAAATCAATCAGCTAACAACAAATCTTGCACTAACAACGAAGTAATTTGGAATAATTGGGGAGTAGCATATAAGTGCCAGTAAAATCAACGGCAGCAACATCGCCACTGTAGATCACCACATGAATCACAATCCGTGCTTTACGCCCAGATGCCAAGCGATCTAAGTCACCACTGATACCATCAAGTGAAGTCATCGCAACTGGGTTTTGTTCGACAGGATGGCGATAACGAATTGCACTATCCGCCAAAACAATATCGCCATGCAAGTCTCGCTCTTTCATCAGCAACCAAGCCATTCCCCAGCCCGTTAAGGTAGCTAAAGTAAACGCAGAACCAGCAAATAAGGTATTGTGGGGATTCAGGTTGGGGTTCAGTTGAGCGCCACATTCGAATTGGTAGCCCGTATACTGGTTAATCTTAATCCCCATCTTATCTGCAATGGGGATTTGAGCTTCCCAACGTTGCTGCAGCTCAGTACACCAATCAGGGCGACGTAAAACGTTAGACATTGGGTCTAATTTTTTCACCATTTGCTGATGACGTACCGGCCCTCTGATGTCGGTCAACTCGCCACGTCGCTCAAAATGGTTTTTTTCATAAAATGCAATCGCATCCTCGCGAGCATTACAGACCAGCCGTTTTGCCCCCTCTTGCCGAGCCAGAGATTCTAATGCAACCAAAATTAGTGAACCTAGTCCTTTGCTACGTCGGTTGTTTTTTACCGCCATATAACGAATTTGACCATCGTTATCAGGCGTAATATACAAACGCCCAATCGCCATTGGACGACCTCGACTATCGACAATCATGCGATGATGACTCATGCCATCAAATTCATCTCGCTCAGAACCTATCGGCATTCGCCATGGCTCACGTAGCAACTGCCAACGAAATTGATAGTACTTTTTGAGTTGGTTGTCTGTTTGCGGTGTAATGAGTTTGAACATATCAATCCTTGAAAAGTACAAATCAAAATAAATAGAAAAATAGAGGCGAACTCATTCGCCCGAAGTGTAAGAAGCTTAGCCCAGTCGTTAGAGTAATCAGATCAGACCTGTAACCAAAACGTGACCGGGCCATCATTGATAAGAGAGACTTTCATATCGGCAGCAAAACGACCTCTTTGCGTTGGCAAAACCTGCTGACACAGGTCTGAGAAGTAATCATATAGACGCTCAGCATCGGCTGGGTCAGCACCACGAGAAAAGCCTGCTCTGGTTCCTTTTTTGGTATCGGCTGGCAAGGTAAATTGTGATACAACCAATACCTGGCCTCCAACCTGTTTGACGTTCAGGTTCATTTTTCCCTGATCATCTTCAAACACACGATAGGTTGTGACACGCTCCATCAAGCGCTTTGCTTTGGCTTCATCGTCCTCTTTCTCGACTCCGAGCAAAACCAGCAAACCTTGGTCGATCGAGCCCACAACTTCATCATCGACACGTACAGCCGCTTCACTGACTCTTTGAATTAGCGCTATCACCGTTTTCACTTCCTTCATGGGTTAATTTTAATTCAGCGCTTGAGTGTATCATCTCTAAATTATCTCTCCAGTGCTCTCTTTCCCCAAGCGCTGCCGTAATTTCTGCACCGATAAGTACAATAAGCCAACAGAGATACACCCACACAAATAAAATTGGGATCGCAGCCAGTGCCCCATAGATGAGTTGATAAGAAGGAAATTGAGTAATGTAGAGAGCGAACCCTTTCTTACTCAGTTCAAACAAAAATGCCGCTACCGCCGCCCCTGCTGCCCCATGTAAGAAATAGACTTTTTCATTTGGAACCAGAAAGTACAGCCCCATAAATGCAAAAAAAGACAGCAACATCGGCAACCAGCGTAATAGCAGGTTATAAGCACCATGAAGGGTTTCATTATCGATAATGTTGAGTGAAGTAACATAAGAAGTAGCAGCAATGCTGGCACCGACGAGAATCGGCCCCAACGTCAATACCATCCAATACATTGAAAAAGAAAAGATAGCACGACGTTTATCTTTAACACGCCAGATATAGTTTAAGTTTCTATCGATATTGGAAATCAGCATCAAGGCGGCAACAAACAAAAAAGCGCCGCCGACTGCAGTCATCTTGCCCGTATTGGCGACGAATTCTTGCAGCGCTTTATCCACCACTTCACCGGAAGCCGGCACAAAATTTTCAATAATATAGCCTTGTACTACTTCGCCTACATTTTCGAATACCGGAAACTTCGACAAAATCGACAGCAAAACGGTCAACATCGGCACAAGAGACAAGAGCGTGATATACGCTAAGTATCCGGCATTGACGTTAACACGATCATGCCCCATACGTTTGAGTAGATAACGCAGAAACGCAATACTACTTGGGAGAAGTTTACTGAATCTTGCCTTGTAACGCTCTGATAAGTGATCCATAGTTCATTCCATAAATTCGCATCGAGGACATTAAAAATGCCTTATTTACTGATGATATTTGTTTCTATTTTTACTTTAACTGGCTGTCAATCTGCCTACTATTCTGCCATGGAGAAAGTCGGCTACCACAAACGAGAGATTATGGTCGACCGTGTTGAAGATGCCAAGCAAGCACAGCAAGAGGCTCAACAAGAGTTTACCAGCGCACTAGAAGCTCTCTCAGCACTCACCAATTTTAAAGGTGGCGAGCTAGAAGATGTCTATAACAGCGTCAACGACCGGTACGAGGAAAGTGAAAAAGCAGCACAAGATGTACGTGATCGTATCGCTGCCATTGAAGATGTTTCCGAAGCCTTATTCGATGAATGGCAAGAAGAGCTCAACCTCTATACCAGTGCGAAACTGCGCCGCTCAAGTGAACAAAAACTGAAACAAACCCAAGCGTCTTATCACACTATGCTCAAAGCTATGCAGCGAGCCGAGCAAAAAATGACGCCAGTGCTGAATACACTGCGCGACAACACTCTGTATCTTAAGCACAACTTAAATGCCAGTGCGATCGGTTCTCTGCGTGGTGAGTTTTCTAGCTTGGAAAAAGAAATCCAATACGCCATAAAACAGATGAATGCGGCGATTGCAGAGTCCAATAAGTTTTTGCAACAGCTTAATCAAAACTAAGTATATACCCAATCATTGATAACAAGAGAGATAAAAAAGCCCCGAGTCATTTCCATGGCTCGGGGCTTTTATATTCAGTTGGCTAGTTCAGCTTATTTAGCCGCACGTGAAGCACGTTTACGATCGCTTTCCGTTAGGAATTTCTTACGAATACGGATGCTCTCTGGCGTCACTTCTACTAGCTCGTCATCGTCGATAAATTCTAGAGCTTGCTCAAGAGTCATGATGATTGGCGGAGTAAGAACCTGTGCGTCATCCGTACCTGATGCACGTACGTTAGTCAGTTGCTTACCTTTCAGGGCGTTTACCGTCAGGTCATTGTCACGGCTATGAATACCGATAACCATACCTTCGTAAACTTCGACACCGTGACCGATAAATAGACGACCACGCTCTTGAAGGTTAAACAAAGCGTTTGTTAGCGCTTTACCCATAGCGTTAGCGATCAATACACCATTGATACGTTGACCAATGTTACCGCCTTTGTGTGGGCCATAGTGATCAAACGTATGGTAAAGAAGACCTGAACCCGATGTCAGTGTCATGAATTCTGTTTGGAAACCGATCAGACCACGAGATGGCATGATGAAGTCCATACGAACACGACCTTTACCATCTGGAGACATATCTTTCAGCTCACCTTTACGCAGGCCGATGTTTTCCATGATGCCGCCTTGGTGCTCTTCCATAACGTCAATCGTTACAGTCTCGAACGGTTCCATTAGCTGACCATCTTCTTCTTTGATGATAACTTCTGGACGGGATACAGCAAGCTCGAAACCTTCACGACGCATGTTCTCGATCAGGATAGATAGGTGAAGCTCACCACGGCCTGATACGCGGAATTTATCTGGATCGTCAGTTTGCTCAACACGTAGGGCAACGTTGTGTACCAGTTCCTTCTCAAGACGCTCAAGGATGTTACGTGAAGTCACGAACTTACCTTCTTTACCAGCGAATGGAGAAGTATTAACTTGGAACGTCATGGTTACTGTTGGCTCATCAACAGACAATGCTGGTAGTGCTTCGACAGCATTTTGTGCACAGATTGTGTCAGAAATTTTTAGCTCACCAAGACCTGTGATAGCAATAATATCACCTGCATTTGCTTGCTCAACTTCATGGCGGTCTAGACCTAGGTAGCCCATTACTGTGCCAACTTTACCATTACGAGTTTTACCATCAGCGCTGATTACCGTCACTTGTTGGTTTGGCTTCACGCTACCACGAGTAACACGAGCAACACCGATAACACCCACGTAAGAGCTGTAATCTAACTGTGAAACTTGCATTTGTAGTGGACCATCTAGGTCTACTTCAGGTGCCGCTACTTCTTCAACGATAGTTTGGAACAATGGTTCCATGTTTTCGCCTGTTTCGCCTTCCTCTAGAGCAGCCCAACCGTTTAGTGCTGACGCGTAAACAACTTTAAAGTCTAACTGTTCGTCAGTTGCACCTAGGTTATCAAATAGATCGAATACTTGATCCATAACCCAATCAGGACGAGCGCCAGGGCGGTCAATCTTGTTGATTACAACGATTGGCTTAAGGCCATGAGCAAACGCTTTTTGAGTTACGAAACGAGTTTGCGGCATTGGACCGTCAACGGCATCAACGATAAGCAGTACAGAGTCTACCATTGACATGATACGTTCTACTTCACCACCAAAGTCAGCGTGTCCTGGAGTATCTACGATATTGATACGGTAGTCATTCCAGTTAATCGCAGTATTCTTTGCAAGAATGGTGATACCACGCTCTTTCTCAATGTCGTTCGAGTCCATGACTCGCTCTTCAGCTTCACCGCGAGACTCTAACGTGCCTGATTGTTGTAGCAGCTTGTCAACCAATGTTGTTTTACCGTGGTCAACGTGCGCGATGATCGCGATATTTCTTAATTTATCAATCTGTGGAGTAGCCATGGATATTGTTTCACTTAGATAAATGAAATGCCCCCGAACCGAGAACGGTTGCTCTCTGGTGGCATTTTCTGATTAAAAAAACGGCCATAATGTACCAGATTTTAGCAAAAAGCCTAGAAATATGTGATCCAGTCCTTAGCTTTTCTGTGAATTTTACGCGTAATCCACAGTTTACTCGGCACAATAAATGGTCTGAGTGCTACTTTACTCTAATAGTTGCACAATACAAATTGACTATAGAACAAAAAGTAGGCTGAATTGTAATCTGTTGCTCAGTACTGTCATGTTGACGAAATCAATGCGTGCCACAGTGTTAGCAACAGCAAGGTTTCACCGGTATGTTTTTCTGCACCAATATGATGCAAATCGTGCTCATTATGGTGCATAACTTTTATAACAAAGTAACCAAAAAAAACATAAGACATTGATAATAATAACAAATATTAATTGGCACAGTTTTGGCTTATACAGAGTCAGCATCGATTAACGACAGATTGAAAATATTAATCAATGCTAGATTTAACCCTTGTTTCCTTATAACAAGTTACTACCGCTTTAATAACACTGGAGGTTATCCAAGATGTCAGTAGAAAATGTTTTATCGCTGATCCAAGAAAACGAAGTTAAGTTTGTGGACCTACGTTTCACAGATACAAAAGGTAAAGAGCAGCATATCTCAATCCCTGCTCACCAAATTGATACTGATTTCTTCGAAGAAGGCAAAATGTTCGATGGTTCCTCCGTTGCAGGCTGGAAAGGCATTAACGAATCAGACATGGTTATGATGCCAGATGCCTCTTCTGCAGTGCTTGACCCATTCACTGAAGATGCCACGCTAAACATTCGTTGTGATATCCTTGAGCCTGCAACAATGCAAGGCTATGACCGCGATCCTCGTTCTATCGCTAAGCGTGCAGAAGACTTCATGCGTTCAACAGGCCTTGCTGACACCGTACTGATCGGCCCTGAGCCAGAGTTCTTCCTATTTGATGATGTGAAGTTCTCAACAGACATGTCAGGTTCTTTCTTCAAAATTGACGACGTAGAAGCAGCGTGGAACACAGGTTCTGATTACGAAGAAGGCAACAAAGGTCACCGTCCAGGCGTTAAAGGAGGCTACTTCCCAGTTGCTCCTGTCGATTCATCTCAAGATATCCGTTCTGCTATGTGCCTAGTCATGGAAGAAATGGGCCTTGTGGTTGAAGCGCACCACCATGAAGTAGCAACGGCAGGTCAAAACGAAATCGCTACTCGTTTCAATACGCTAACCACCAAAGCTGACGAAATCCAAATCTACAAGTACGTGGTGCACAACGTTGCTCACGCGTTTGGTAAGACAGCGACATTCATGCCTAAACCACTCGTTGGTGACAACGGCAGCGGCATGCACGTTCACCAATCTTTGGCAAAAGATGGTGTAAACCTATTTGCTGGCGATAAATACGGCGGTCTATCTGAAATGGCGCTTTACTACATCGGCGGCATCATCAAGCACGCCCGCGCCATCAACGCATTTGCTAACCCATCGACAAACTCGTACAAGCGTCTTGTACCAGGCTTCGAAGCACCAGTAATGCTAGCTTACTCAGCACGTAACCGTTCTGCTTCTATCCGTATTCCAGTAGTACCAAGCCCGAAAGCACGTCGTATCGAAGTACGTTTCGGTGACCCAGCAGCTAACCCATACCTAGCATTCGCAGCAATGCTAATGGCGGGTCTTGATGGCATTAAGAACAAGATCCACCCTGGCGAAGCGATGGACAAAGACCTTTACGACCTACCAGCTGAAGAAGCAGCAGAGATCCCAACGGTTGCATACTCACTGAAAGATGCACTAGAAGAACTCAACATTGACCGTGAGTTCTTAACGGCGGGCGGCGTATTCTCTGATGACTTTATCGATTCTTACATTGCGTTGAAAGAGCAAGATGTTGAGCGCGTCAATATGACCACTCACCCTCTAGAGTTTGAACTGTACTACTCTGTGTAACCTTGCTGTAGTGTCACTGTTCAAGGCATTAGTGTCACTGCTCAAGGTGTAGGAATCACAGCTTAAGGTATCGATGTCACTTAAGGCTCGCCAGTTTGGTGGGCCTTTTTTGCACAACCTTTTCAATTCTCTTCATATCAGCACAACAGCTCATCATATGAAGACCTCAAAGCAGTATCACCAGCAAATAAAGCCCTGAAAAGAGCCAGTGTGAACATTTCACTTTTTCTTATCGAGTCTATTTGTCATACTTAATTTTCATTGCACCAACTTGGTGCGTAGAGGTTTAACAACTCACAAGGACGTCATGTGGATATCAATCTTTCAGATGCAATTCTCACTAACATGGTTACTGCAACCCTGATTCTGGATGATCAGTTGACCGTTCATTACGCAAATCCAGCCGCAGAACTGTTGTTTGCACAAAGTGCGAAGCGTCTTATTGAGCAATCACTCTCACAATTAGTTGAGCACGCTTCGCTGGACTTAAGCTTGCTCACTCAACCTTTACAAAGTGGCCAAAGCATTACCGACAGTGATGTGACCTTTATTGTCGATGGCCGGCCACTGATGCTCGAAGTGACCATCAGCCCAGTCACGTGGCAAAAACAACTCATGTTGTTGGTTGAGATGCGCAAAATCGATCAGCAGAGACGCTTGACCCAAGAACTCAACCAACATGCGCAAAGGCAAGCTGCAAAACTCCTTGTACGCGGATTGGCTCATGAAATCAAAAACCCGTTAGGCGGCCTGCGCGGCGCGGCTCAGCTTTTAGAAAAACAGTTACCCGACCCGAGCCTTAATGAATATACCCAAATTATTATTGAGCAGGCCGACCGTTTAAGAGTACTAGTCGACCGATTACTCGGGCCACAAAAACCGGGCGAGAAAAAGCCACAAAACCTACACCAAATATTGGAAAAAGTCCGTCAATTGATCGAGTTAGAATCGCAACAGACAATCGACATTGAGCGCGATTATGACCCAAGCCTGCCAGAAATTTTGATGGATGCAGGCCAGATTGAGCAAGCCATGTTGAACATTGTGCGTAACGCAGCACAAGCCCTAGCCGAACAAAAAGAAAGAAAAATCACGTTAAAAACCAGAACCGTTCATCAAGCGAATATCCACGGGCAACGCTGTAAACTTGCTGCAAAGATTGAGATTACCGACAATGGTCCTGGTATTGCACCAGAGCTCAAAGATACCTTGTTCTACCCAATGGTGAGTGGTCGCCAAGGAGGCACTGGCCTTGGATTATCAATCGCACAAGACATGTTCGACCAGCATCATGGCAAGATAGATGTTGAAAGTTGGCCAGGCCAAACAATATTTACCATTCACTTACCGATATAAAACACAGCGGAGATTTATACATATGACTAAGGGGTATGTTTGGGTCGTTGATGACGACAGTTCCATTCGCTGGGTGATGGAGAAGACGCTCTCGAGTGCCAATATTAAATGTGAAACTTACGCCGATGGTGAAAGTGTTCTTATGGCTCTAGAACGCGAAGTGCCTGACGTTTTAGTCTCAGATATTCGTATGCCAGGCATCGATGGCTTAGAGCTGTTAAAACAGGTTCAACATCGTTACCCTGACTTACCTGTGATCATCATGACTGCTCATTCCGATTTAGATGCAGCGGTCAATGCTTACCAAAAAGGCGCATTTGAGTACCTACCCAAACCCTTCGATATCGATGAAGCACTCAACTTAGTCGAGCGAGCGATTGCACATTGCCAAGAAACGAAACGTGAACACACCCAAGGCACCGATTTAAAACAAGATACACCTGAAATTATCGGTGAAGCACCAGCGATGCAAGAGGTATTTCGAGCTATTGGTCGCTTATCACGTTCCTCGATATCAGTGCTGATTAATGGCGAGTCAGGAACGGGTAAAGAGCTCGTCGCCCAAGCATTACATCGCCACAGTCCAAGAGCCAACAAACCTTTTATCGCCCTCAATATGGCAGCCATCCCTAAAGATCTGATCGAATCTGAGTTATTTGGTCATGAAAAGGGCGCATTTACTGGCGCAAATAGTGTGCGACAGGGCCGATTCGAGCAAGCCAATGGCGGCACTCTGTTTTTGGATGAAATCGGTGATATGCCACTCGATATCCAAACTCGTTTGTTAAGAGTCTTGGCTGATGGGCAATTTTATCGTGTCGGTGGTCATTCCCCAATCCAAGTTGATGTACGTATTATCGCAGCCACTCACCAAAACCTTGAGCAGCGTGTTAAAGAAGGTGACTTTCGAGAAGATTTATTCCATCGCTTAAACGTGATTCGTGTGCATATCCCCGCTTTAAGGGAGCGTAAACAAGATATTGAACAGTTAGCTCAACATTTCTTAATTCGCGCTGCTGATGAGCTTGGTGTCGATGTAAAAACTCTGCACGCTTCCTCAGTGGAAATACTCAATCAGCTCGATTGGCCAGGTAATGTGCGGCAATTAGAGAACTTATGTCGTTGGTTAACCGTGATGGCAAGCGGGAGCGAGGTTCTTCCTAGTGATTTACCAAACGAGCTTATGGAAGAGCAAAAGGACTCACGAACAATTGAAGAGCACAGTTGGCAAACTCAACTCGCGTCTTGGGCTCGCACAGCATTAAACGAAGGGGATACCGAACTGCTTACTTATGCTCTGCCAGAGTTCGAACGCATTTTACTCGAAGCCGCTCTAGAACACACCAAAGGTCATAAGCAAGATGCCGCTAAGGTTCTTGGGTGGGGCAGAAATACGCTCACTCGCAAACTCAAAGAACTGTATAAAACCTCTGCGATCAGTGAACACTCAAGCCCTCTGTAGAAGAAAAGAATGCCTCAGCTCTTCGTCAAGGTGCTTAAGACAAGTTGAGCATCTTGACGTTACTTAGATTCTTGACGGTACTCATATATAAGCAATACATTAATAAATTGAATGACTCAACACTGCTCACCGACATTACCAATAAGCGCCTTGCTGCACCAAACAATCACGCCTGCCAACATCTTCTGTTAACACTGGCAAAAAAGTCACGAACAGAGGGGAAATTCCCTACATCATACTGACAATTTTAGCCAGTGTTCTTTATAATTATACCCAGTGACGCTTTACAGTGACTTAAACTCATTCAGTTAATGGCACTTGAGAATCTTCAGAAACGTGCTGGTTAACAACACTGACTTGGACCAACTTCATGATAACTAAAAATCTACCTCTTACCGATTTGCATCGCCACCTTGATGGCAACATTCGCACCAAGACCATTTTAGAACTTGGCCAACAGTTTGGTATTGCTCTCCCTGCTTACGATGTTGAGTCACTGACTCCTCACGTACAAATTGTTGAAGCAGAACCCTCTTTGGTAGCGTTTTTGTCAAAACTTGACTGGGGAGTTGCAGTACTTGGTGATTTGGATGCATGCCGAAGAGTCGCCTATGAAAATGTCGAAGACGCGTTGAACGCTCAAATCGATTATGCCGAGCTGCGTTTCTCACCTTACTATATGGCTATGAAGCACTCATTGCCAGTTGCTGGTGTGGTTGAAGCGGTCGTTGATGGTGTCCAAGCCGGTATGCGTGATTTTGGCGTAAAAGCCAACTTGATTGGCATCATGAGTCGCACTTTTGGCACCGACGCCTGTCAACAAGAGCTGGATGCGATCTTAAGCCAGAAAGACCAAATCGTCGCCGTGGATCTAGCCGGAGATGAGCTTGGCCAACCTGGTGAGCTTTTTGTTTCTCACTTCAAACAAGTTCGTGATGCGGGCCTTAACGTGACCGTTCACGCTGGAGAGGCCGCTGGAGCAGAAAGCATGTGGCAGGCAATCCATGAACTTGGTGCAACACGTATCGGCCACGGAGTGAAAGCTATCCATGACCCTAAACTGATGGATTACCTTGCAGAAAACCGCATCGGTATTGAGTCTTGTCTGACCTCAAACTTTCAAACCAGTACCGTTGAGTCTCTGGCCAACCACCCTATCAAACAGTTCCTTGATCACGGCGTACTGGCCTGTTTGAACACCGATGATCCCGCGGTAGAAGGCATCGAGTTACCCTACGAATACGAAGTTGCGGCACCAGCCGCTGGCCTCACTCAAGCGCAAATCCGTCAGGCACAAATCAATGGCCTAGACCTTGCTTTCTTAACCGACAGCGAAAAAGCAGCACTGAAAGAAAAAGTAAAAGATCGCGCATAACAATAGACCCAATTCACCGCGAGGTGCCGTGTTCAGCAAGACGAACTTAGCTCTCACCACCTAAAGGTGTAAGGGGTTTAAAGCAGAAAATAAAATGCCAGCGGTTGCTGGCATTTTTGATGAAAGCGCGCAGATCAGAAACCTTGGCTGCACGAGAGCTGGTTGGGTTTAGATCACTCGGGAAAACTGTTGCTGACGGGCTTTGATACGTAAGTATTTATCAAAGCTCATGCAGATATTACGGATCAATAACCGGCCACGTAATGTCACTCGGATTTCGTTCTCATCCACTTCAACTAACTGGTCATTAATAAAAGTGGCCAACAACGCTAAGTCTTCTTGGAAATAATGCTCAAACTGCACGCCAAATTCAGCTTCAATCGCTTTTTTATCTAACTTAAAATTGCAAATCAGCTGTTTGATGACTTCTCTACGTAGTAAGTCATCTTGGTCTAGAGACACACCCTTCCATAACGCATGGCGTAATTCGTCGACTTGGGCATAGTATTTTTTCAATTCCTTCTGATTCTGAGCATAAACATCACCAATCATAGAAATTGCCGAGACACCGAAGCCCACCAGATCACATTCACCTTGAGTGGTATAGCCTTGGAAATTACGATGCAGAATACCCTCTCGTTGCGCAATTGCCAACTCATCATCAGGCTTAGCAAAGTGATCCATACCAATGAATTGGTAACCAGCCTCAGTTAATGAAGTAATGGTTTCCTGTAAGATCGCCATTTTCTCTTGCGCTTGTGGTAAATCTTCCTCTTTGATCTTACGTTGAGCAGCAAAAAGTTGAGGCATATGAGCATAATTAAATATAGACAAACGCCCTGGCTGCATCGCTAACACTTTTTCCAATGTTTGAGCAAACGACGTTTTGGTCTGTTTCGGTAATCCGTAGATTAAATCCAAGTTAGTTGAACGAAAGCCAAGAGCTTTAGCATGCTCAACTAAAGCAAAAATAAAGTCTTCATCTTGCTCACGATTGACCAGCTTCTGCACTTCTTTATTAAAGTCTTGGACACCAATACTTAAACGGTTGAAGCCTTCACCACGGAGATGATCTAATAACGTCAATTCGATCTCACGAGGATCCACTTCAATACTGATTTCAGCTCCCGCATCGAAAGCAAATTCTTGACGTAATAGATTCATCAAGCGGGTAATTTGTTGCGCCGATAGAAAAGTCGGAGTCCCACCACCAAAGTGCAATTGTGTCACCGCTCTTCCTGTCAGTAACGCCGCACGTTGACGAATTTCATGTTCGAGCGCATCAAGGTATTGATCGGCCTTGTGAGAATGACGAGTAATGACTTTATTGCAACCACAGTAGTAGCAGAGCTGGTGACAAAACGGTATATGGATGTATAACGACAATGGCCGTTCTGGGTATTGAGTGCATGCCATATCGTAATCTGAGATGGTAAATGCTTCATGGAACTCCAGAGCAGTCGGATACGAAGTGTAGCGTGGCCCTGAATAATTATATTTATTCAGAATCGCTTGATCCCAGACAATTTGCTGTTTCGATTCAGTAACTTGATTCGACATGGTGATACTTTCCGTTAACAACAGGGAGGCAGAGGCTACCCCAAAAATTCAGAGTGAGTTGTGGGTCATACAACATTGGCCACCATACTCAACAGTGGCGCTTTTTTCACTAAAAAACCACAGAACTGCCAGCAGGATCACAAGCCCCTTCAAGGACAACAATATCGTTCTTGAAGGGGTATCACTAGATCATCTGAATGTTAATCTGATTATTCAGTGGTTGAATGTTTTTCTGCAACGTTTTGAGTTCTTCAATGATCGCATCATTTAAACGCGTCTCTGCTTTGTGGCGCGTCAGATTCTGCTGCATACGTTCTTTTTTGGCTAGCTGTTGGCGCTCTTCACCACGAGCCATATCTTTCACCGTGTGAAAGAGCTCAGAAATAGCTGGATAAGTGTTATCAAAATCAACCCGCTTCTCACCTTGCACATAATCCATAATGTTATAAACACGAATACTGATTTCGGATAAATCACATTGACCTTGGATACCAGCTTGGCAGAGTGTATGAACGTTTTCAAAAATATTCGCGTTACGTTTATCTATCGCCAATTTTTGATGTCTAAGCTGCAACTCCTTTTGCTTTTTCAATTGCAGAAGAAGGTAACCTGCATAAGAAGCCAGCGCGATAATAATCACAGCACCTGCAGTCGCTAATAAGGTTACGTTCATGGATAAATTATCCTTTATAATCGTCGAAGTTGATGTCTTCGAAATCTGACAACAAGTCATCGTCATTACGAGTGACTTTTGCCACAGTGAAGTCCTCTTCTTCTTGTTCAGGCTCCAACAAGCCTAACTGATTCATCAGTACTTCAATACGGTCAAGCTTCTCATCAACGTATTTCTGCAAACCTGTTCCCAAGTTTTCGCCCGCCTCAATGCGATCGAGCAATACGTTAAGTTGAGCGTCATTTTCCAGCATTTCTAACTCTTGCTGAGCAGACAAACGGCGCTCTTGCTTAGTCATTTTCTTCACTGGTTCAACAATTAACGGAATCTTTTTCTTGCTGCCCAAACGCGGATCGCGATTTTGCGCGGCGGATTGCTTCTTCTGCTCGTTGACATCAGAATTACGACCGCCTTGCTTAAGACCTTTGCGTTTTTTAGCACGCTTACGTAAACGGCCTTCAACATCAGATTCTGTACGATTACGAGTGACAATAAACTCAGGTGCGCCTGCGGCTCCTGGCTTCCTAGATTTTTTACTACGGCTCATTACTGGGGCTTCCTCAGTAAAATTACATCATTACCAATAAATTCGAGTTCGAGATTATCTCGCTCAGCTAGGAACTGGAATGTTTCACGGCTGAAGAATGCTACATGAGTGAGATCATTCTTATAATGCCATGTTTGAAAGGCTTCTTTACTCATAACCAACTTGGTCATGACGCCAATCCAGCCTCCTGGCTTAACTAAATTCAACCATTGCTTCCACACCACATCGGGGTGGTAGAGGTGTTCTATTACCTCTGTTGCTGTCATGAAATCATACTGCTTTTCTAGCACCGACGTATCTGGGTGGTAGTAAAGGTCATACAATGCCATGTCATGGCCCACTTGCTCTAACATGAGAGACAGAGTTGGGCCCGGCCCACAACCAAAGTCAATCCCTTTGGAGTGTGGACAAATTCGTGCTGCCATTGGCTCAGCCATCCTCGACAAAAAGCGTCGATAGCCCATATCTTCTGGGCTGTTCTCATGCAGATCATAGTGGGCTTTTTCTGTTTCCGCATCCAAGCGTTGGCTCGGATTAACAAAAACGAGCTGACACCGTTCGCATTGAAGATACTCTCGATGCTTATCTTCATAATAGTGATCAGTGTGCTGATTCTGGCATAAAGGACAAGTATGCATGCTGACTTCCTCAAACAGGGATGCGAAACATACCAGAAAGTGATGCTAGATTGGAGAGTTTCTGGGTATTTTTTCAACAATTATTGTCAAAAAACTTGTTTTATCGTTATCAAGACTTAAACGATTACAAGATATTTACGTCGACACAACATGATCGGGACAAGGTGAATCAATGAATGATGCGTCGTGAAGCGACTGGGGATAATCAGGCAAAAAAAAAACGGCAGATTAAGCTGCCGATTTCTGATTGCTATCTAAGATAGCTAAATAAGGTCGCATCGATGAGATGCTCCAACGATCCTGTTATTTTGTGTGCTTTCCCTGCCAATGATATTGTTCTTCATCGTCCTGATGAGTTTTGGCTATCCTTTTACTTCCTGTCTACTGAGCTCTTTCCTGAGCTTGATCCTTTCCGCTGTCTTAACCATCAGACGAGATGACCATCCTTATCCAGTAAGCTTCCTGCTTACCTGAGTCCTTATTTACCCCACTTCTTCGCTTACGCATTAAAATGGCTTTTCCTTGGCTTAGACTCTGCTGTTCAATCTCCTTTGAACTCCTCCTACTTTACGGTTTCAGCACAAACCAACAAGCTAGCCACTCACAATTATTTATAAAAACTTTAGCATGAAATAAAATTAGTTTTATTTTTCAGCCCCTTAAAAATCAACATGTCGAATTATCTGAACCATCTATAGCGGATCTCTTACAAGCTAACAGCAAGCTTTCTGAGGGGTGTAGATGCCTGTATCATCTTGTGATTACTAAATAAAAATGCCCCAGCGATAAACTGAGGCATTATGTTCAAAAAAAGAGCAAGGTGGGAGCAATTAGTGAAGACCACCCACATACTGCGATAAGGTATTAATATCTTCATCGGTCAGCTTTTTCGCGATGTCTCTCATCATGGCATTCATATCATTACCACGAGCACCATCACGAAACTTTTCTAACTGTGCTTTAATATAGTCAGCATGCTGACCCGAAATTTTCGGAAAACCTGAAAGGCTAGTCCCGTTACCACGAGGACCGTGACAAGCAATACAAGCGGTCAAGCCGCGAGCGGCATCACCAGCAGTATAAAGTATTTTACCTTGCTCAACTGCATTCTCTGGTGTGTTGTTCTCTGAAATAGGTAAGGAAGCATAATAAGCCGATAAATCAGCGATATCTTCATCACTGAGTGGCATCGCCATTGCACTCATAGCAGGGTCATAACGGCCTTGCTTACCGCCACTGCTCATACCGAGTTTTAGATCCTTCAACTGCTTTTCAAGATATTTAGCGTGCTGACCTGCAAGTTTCGGGTACATCGCGATTGGGCTATTTCCATCAGCCCCATGACAGGCAACACAAGTTTGTGATTTTGCTTTACCAGCTTCAATATTACCTTGGGCCCATACTGAGCAACTGGCTAAAAGACTCAAGACTAGTGCTAATTTCTTCATGACATTCCATTATAATTATCAAGCTTCCCGTACTACGGAATATGAACATACCGTGTACACTCATGGTACAATAGGCGACCTTATGCCGAGCACGGTTATATTACACAATTTCACATAAAAGTAATCAGTCGACGATACAAAGTCGAGATGGAGTTAACAGTGAGCGTAAAAATTCATTACCAAAACACGCATTTCATCACCAGCGCACCTGATATACGTCATCTACCAGAGGACGAAGGTGTCGAAATTGCGTTTGCAGGACGCTCAAACGCAGGTAAGTCGAGTGCACTTAATCGTTTAACCAATCAGAAGAGTCTCGCTAAGACCTCTAAAACACCAGGTCGAACTCAGCTCATCAACTTGTTCAAGGTGACAGAAGGGTGCCATATCGTAGACCTACCTGGATACGGTTTTGCACAAGTACCGGTTGAAATGAAAAACAAGTGGCAGAAGTCACTTGGGGAATACCTTCAAAAACGCGAATGCCTGAAAGGCTTAGTGGTACTGATGGACATTCGCCACCCGATGAAAGATCTCGATCAACAAATGATTTTTTGGGCGATCGATAGCCGCATTCCTGTTCAGGTTTTGCTCACCAAAGCAGACAAACTGAAAAGTGGCGCTCGCAAACAGACACTACTCAAAATCCGCAAGCAGGTTGAGACTTTTGGTGGTGATGTATCGGTTGATGTGTTCTCTTCATTAAAAGGGTTGGGTGTTGATCAGCTGCGTGCAAAACTGGATACTTGGTTTGCACCTGCTCTTGCACACTTAATGGATGAAGACGAGCAAGAAAATGCTCCAGAGAATGGCGAGCAAGATGACTAATTAACGAAAGTCTTCATTGCTTTCGAAGTTGGCCCTGCCTATGGTGGGGCTTTTTTGATCGCTACGGTTACCTTGTGCAGTTTTGCTTAGCTTTACCCAACAAGCTGAGTTTATATACCCAAGTGACCTCAAGATGCTTGATTCAGAGCGAGGTCACTGAGTCGAATTCAAGGAAGACAACGAAGCGGAATAGCAGGCTCTTTCTTATTTCTGTAAGAAGAACGGTTGTCTGACGAAAGAAGTCGGCTCAGTGACACGCTCCCAAAGGGCGAGTGGCCTTAACTCTCAGGCTTTGTTAACGATTCTCAATGTAGAACGACTATATCTTCGAATCGTTGCCGCGCCTGAAAGTTAAGGTCATCTCGCTGAACACAGCATCTTGAGGTTACTTGGGTATAAGAAATAAAAATCCCCGCCTTCCTGGCAGGGATAACGGGAGAGAAAAATCAATAATAATTATTATGTCTCCGAGCATTACTTAACCAAGAAGTGAATTCAATCACTTTATATAGTATCACTGATAATAAAATTAAATTATAAAGGTAATGCATATCTATAAAACATAGTTAAATCAATGGATTATATGATTAATTTCAGCAAAACTTAATCAACTTAGTTTACTTCAATAAAAAACAAAAATGTGATCAGGATTATTTTATAAGCTAATTAAATTAGCTAATTATATTATAAAAATTGCCAGACGGCTGGTATAAAGAGGCCTTTACCAGTCTTTGATAAGCAGATAAACCACTTGAAGTGACTAAACGGTAACTATGATGAGATGATCTTGCTGAAATAAAAAACGCCCCAGTCAAAAAACTGACTGGGGCGGCTGAATCAGCCTAATCCAATAACGTGAAACAAAAGGTCTGAAAGATAGAACATCTTACCTCTGTACCCTACGAGAGATAATGTACAACAATTGGTCATATTTGCAAATAGGTTTTGTAATTTTTTTTCATTAAAATTTTATTAAGCAACATTTCTTCTTTGACACAATATACTTTTTACAACACATAAAAAAAGCCAGCATATGTGCGCTGGCTCTAATAAAAACGATTACACCAACCAATAATGTGATTAGTGTGCTTGGTCCCAGTTATCACCATGCCCAGCTTCAGCAACCAGAGGCACCTTGAGATCGGCAGCAGACCCCATCAATTCCTGTACTTTACTTTCAATTTCGGACAAAGACGACTCTTCCACTTCAAACACCAATTCATCGTGTACTTGCATCAGAAGTTTCACTCGACCCTTACCTTCTTCTTGAATCCACTGATCAACCAGTAACATTGCTTTCTTAATGATGTCAGCCGCAGTCCCTTGCATCGGTGCGTTTATCGCTGCGCGTTCTGCCGCTTTACGACGCATGCCGTTACGAGATTGAATTTCCGGAAGGTGTAAACGACGGCCAAAAATCGTTTCGACGTAGCCTTGCTCTGAAGCCGCACTGCGTGTGTCTTCCATGTATTGCATCACACCTGGGTAGCGCTCGAAATACTTATCCATGTACGCTTGTGCTTCACCTCGAGAAATGCCCAGTTGTTTTGCCAAACCAAACGCACTCATGCCGTAGATAAGACCGAAGTTAACCGCTTTCGCACGGCGACGTTGCTCACTGGAAACCTCATCAATGGTCACTCCCATGATTTCTGCTGCCGTTGCTGCATGAATATCTTTACCGTCACGGAATGCATCAAGCAGCGCTTGGTCACCTGATAGGTGCGCCATAATACGCAATTCGATTTGAGAGTAATCGACCGCCAGAATCTTGTAACCCGTAGGGGCAACAAATGCCTGACGGATACGACGCCCTTCTTCGTTACGAATTGGAATGTTCTGCAAGTTAGGATCGGTAGATGACAGGCGACCCGTTGCCGTAACCGCTTGGTGGTAAGAAGTATGCACACGGCCCGTTGATGGATTAATCATTTTAGGCAGTTTATCGGTGTAAGTCGACTTAAGCTTCGCCAAACCACGGTATTCCAAGATAAGCTTCGGGAGTGGGTAATCTAGGGCAAGCTCTTGCAGCACTTCTTCATTAGTAGAAGGCGTACCTGATGGTGTCTTTTTGATGACTGGCAGACCCATTTTCTCAAACAGAAGCGCTTGCAGTTGCTTCGGCGAGTTCATGTTGAACTCTTGTTCTGCAATCTCATAGGCTTTCTGCTCAAGCTCATCCAGACGTGCAGCGATCTCTAACGACTGCGCGCTCAGCTTCATGTCGTCAATTAATACTCCGGTGCGTTCAATGCGAGACAACACTGGCACAAGTGGCATTTCGATTTCTTCGTATACGGTTTTTAGCTTTTCATCTTGTTCGATGTTAGCAAATAAACGGTTATGTAGGCGAAGTGTCACGTCCGCATCTTCCGCTGCATATGGAGAAGCTTCATCCAGCTCGATTTGGTTGAAGGTCAGTTGGTTCTTACCTTTACCTGCGATTTGCTCGAATGAAATGCAGCTGTGCTGTAGGAAGCGCAATGCCAAGCTATCCATATCATGCTTGCCACCTACACTGTTGTAAACATAAGACGCCAACATGGTGTCGTGCTTGATGCCTTTCATATCAATGCCGTATCGAGCCAGCACAGATGCATCGTATTTTAGGTTCTGACCGACTTTCGCCTGAGCATCATCTTCAAGAATTGGCTTAAGCTGTGCGAGTACCCAGTCACGATCCAGTTGCTGAGGGGCGTCTAGGTAGTCATGAGCAACAGGCACGTAAGCTGCAATGCCATCATCGGTTGCGAATGATAAGCCCACTAGGTTTGCCACCATGTAATCTAGGCTGTCAGTTTCGGTATCAAACGCAAATAATTCAGACGCTTTTAGTTTGTCTAACCAAGCATTAAATGAAGCTTCATCAAGAATGGTTTCGTATTGGCTACGGTCGATTTTTACCGCCGAAGTGTCCATATTGGCTTCAGATGAAGCTGAACCCCCACGCGCTGCGCCAGTTGATTCATCCGCTTCGACCACACCTGTGCCGCCTTCTAATAGCTCATTCAACCAAGACTTGAACGTCAACTGACCGTACAGTTTGATCAGCTCATCGGTGCTTGGTTGTGCTTTTAGCAATGATTCAGGCGTCTCTTCCAGCTCTACATCCAGCTTGATGGTCGCAAGTTCATAAGACAGTATGGCGTTGTCTTTGTTATCGACGAGCTTCTTCGCCATGGTTTTCGAACCACGGAAGCCAAGTGCCGCGATATCATCAAGGTTTTCGTACAGCTTGGTCAGGCCGCCAATGCCTTGCAACAGTGCCGTTGCGGTTTTATCACCCACACCTGGAACGCCTGGAATATTATCGACTTTATCGCCCATCAACGCTAAATAATCGATGATCAGCTCTGGTGGGATACCAAACTTCTCAATCACACCTTCGCGATCCATCACTACGTTGGTCATCGTGTTGATCAGAGTCACATTGTCATCCACCAACTGGGCCATATCTTTATCACCAGTACTGATCAAAACCGGCATTCCTTGCTGTGATGCTTGGTAAGCCAGTGTACCGATCACATCATCGGCCTCTACACCCGGAATACAGATCAATGGCAGACCCATAGCACGAATAACATTATGTAACGGCTCGATTTGACAACGTAAGTCATCTGGCATTGGTGGTCGATTGGCCTTGTATTCTGGGTACATGTCATCACGGAAGGTTTTACCCTTCGCATCGAAAACCACAGCAATACGCTCAGAAGCAAATTGACGCATCATACTGCGCAGCATGTTCACCACACCATAAACGGCATTAGTTGGGATATCACCGTTGCTCATTGTGCCGGGGTAAGCGTGGAAAGCGCGATAGAGGTAGGAAGATCCATCGATAAGAATCAAAGGGTTTTCAGGAATACTTGCCATAATTGTCTGTATCCAAATCAGTACTTAAAAGATCTGCTTAGGATGCCACGACTGGTGCCTTGAATCTATCTTGTTCGTTTGATCCTAGCAACGGAAATGGGTAATTTTTTGCTGTTAGTCCCACCTTGCCTGTGGATAACTCTGTTTACAAAAAATATTCACTGCTTATTAATAATTATAAAAAACGAACAAAAAATAAATTAAGTATCTGTTATTTAATTAATTTCATCAAACCAACAAGAAAGATCAATGATCCAGAAATGATCATGAGGTGTGGAAAAGTTACGCTACCTATCGTCAATGTGAATCTCAGAAAAGAAAAAAGCGACCCGATTGGATCGCCTAGCAGAATTGGTAAAACTGTTTTCTTGGATACGCAGTTTGACCAAGAAGCTATAAATTACACTGGAAGCAATGTGAGCAATGTCGTGTCAAAAAGAATGCGCGCAAGTGTTAAGCAGGCAAGCTTGCTATTCATGGAATATGAACTGACAAGTTTACTTGATTAATTAACCCGTTCGACTCTCTCAGACGCCGTTAATAATAATGATTCTCATTTAACAGTCAAGCCTTAAATGAGAAATAATCTCATTTATTTTCACAGCGCTTTAATAAAGTGAATTCTTGACTCACGAATATTAGCCTTTTCATCTATCTTTTCAATTAGATAATCATTTCTTAATAGTAGGCGAAGCATAGCAGGGAACTGATTACGTGATTTTACTTTTAACGTTTTATAACCTTGTTCGCTAACCCATTCTTCTTGAGCTTCCAGCAAAGTCTGCGCAACGCCTTCATTACGAGCACCAGCAACGACCCCACCGAGCCAACTATAGAACGTACTGTTATCCAGCTCATATCCGATTTTAAAGCCTAAAATAGCCCCTGATTTTTCTGCTATCAAGAGCAAATATTTTTTATCCCCAATACGCTCTGCCAGTGATTCAACCGTCTCTGTATTAGTAAATTCTGTCACACTCGTGACTACTTGGAGCACTTCCTCAAATGTGCCTTCACGAATCAACATCGTCATTATTTTTCTCTCCAGAAATAAAAATACCCAAGTCACTTCAAACGCTATATATCCAGGTTAGTGGGTATATATTCATTTGAGGTTACTTGGGTATAAGAAAAGCGACAATAGTTGTCAGCTTCTATTTTCTCACAGAGCGATAATTACTCTTCAACTAAATGCTGCGAAATCTGCAGGCTATCCTGAGCTAACCACTGGGCAACGTCTTTGGCAAAGTAAGTTAAAATGCCGTCTGCCCCTGCACGCTTAAAGCACAATAACGATTCCATCACCGTATCGCGCTCTTTTAACCAGCCATTCTCGAAGGCCGCTTTATGCATAGCGTACTCACCAGAGACCTGATAAGCAAACGTCGGAACTTGAAGTTCATTCTTAACTCGACGAACAATATCTAGATATGGCATACCTGGCTTGACCATTACCATATCCGCTCCTTCGTTGATGTCGAGCGCGACTTCTTGCAAAGCTTCATCACTGTTGGCAGGATCCATTTGGTAGTTTTTCTTATTGCCACCTTTTAAGTTAGACGCTGAGCCCACAGCATCACGGAATGGACCGTAATAGCTTGACGCATATTTTGCAGAGTAAGCCATGATCTGAGTATGAATATAGCCTGCCTCTTCAAGTGCCTCACGAATCTTACCAATCCGTCCGTCCATCATATCTGAAGGGGCAACCACGTCAGCTCCTGCTTCTGCATGAGACAGCGCCTGTTTAACCAGAACATCTGTGGTTTCATCATTAAGAACATAGCCTTCTTCATCAATGATGCCATCTTGGCCATGGGTGGTAAAAGGATCTAAAGCGACATCAGTAATCACACCGATCTGAGGCACATGTTGCTTCAATTCACGTACGGCTCTTTGGACTAGCCCTTCTGGGTTGTATGCTTCTGCGGCACATAGACTTTTTGCATCCTGATTGACGACAGGAAAAAGGGCAATCGCTGGAATACCTAAATTGGCTAAGTATTGCGCCTCTTCCAACATTAAATCGATCGATAAGCGCTCGATTCCTGGCATAGAGTCCACACTTTCTCGACGACCTTTACCCATTAAAATGAACATTGGATAAATCAAATCATTGACCGATATTTGGTTCTCAGCCATCAGACGGCGACTAAAATCATGCTTGCGCATACGACGCATACGACGTGCTGGAAAGGGACCTTGAATTGATACTGACACCATAATCTCCTTGTCTGGATAGTGGGGATGAGCAAATCACTTAAGAGCAAAATCATATCATTCTTGATAGGGCTTGCGAGTATCAATATGAAAAAATGGACTGAAAAAACCAAAAATGACCCGGAACGCACACTAAAGTATACTGATCATTAATTTAATCTAACGACAGCCATAGAGAAAAAAGATGATCGATACCCATGCACATATTTATGCCAGCGAATTTGATAACGACCGTGATGATGTCGTCAAACGTGCTTTAGATCAGGGCATTAGCCAAATACTTCTGCCTAACATCGATCTCGACTCTATCGCTCCTATGCTCCAAACAGAAGCGACTTATCCTGATGTTTGCCGTTCTATGATGGGTTTGCATCCTTGCTACGTGGATGGCAACGTTGAACAAACATTGGCCATCATCCGTGATTGGTTTAATCAGCACAATTTTATTGCTGTCGGTGAAATCGGTATCGATCTCTATTGGGACAAAACTTATCGTGCCGAACAAGAAATGGCCTTTGTCAGCCAATTAAACTGGGCAAAAGAGCTGGATCTGCCCGTCGTAATCCACACCCGTGATTCGATCGAAGAAACGCTGGCCTTATTACGTCAAGAACAAGACGGTCGACTAAGAGGTGTCTTTCATTGTTTTGGTGGCAGCATTGAAGAAGCAAGATCCATCAACGAGTTAGGTTTTCATCTAGGTATTGGCGGTGTTTCAACGTTTAAAAATGGCGGGATGGATAAAGTCATTCCAGATTTGGATATGAACTGGGTAATTCTTGAAACCGATTGCCCTTATCTGGCTCCTGTTCCTCATCGAGGTAAACGTAATGAACCTGCTTATACTTCTTTAGTCGCGGCACGAATTGCGGAATTAAGGCAAGATAGCATTGAAAATATTGATATTCTCACGACAGCCAATGCCGGCGCTTTGTTCAACTTAACCTAACAACAGCCAATTAACCGACCAATAATGGGATTAGTATCACACAATAGATGTATGGCATTTACATACTAAACTAATGACATATATATTTCCGAAAAAATAAGAACATATAGGGAATCGTATGTGTCAACATGGTGAGCATCTCAAACGTCATCAACGCCATTGGCTGCAAAAGCTGATAGGGATTAAAGAGATCTATATCTGCCAAAACTGTGGTTACAAATTAACCTTGCGATAAAGATCATCGCACTTATTCAGCAAGGTCTTTCGCTCTTATACCAATCACTCACCACTGTCAAAGTCAGACCGAAAGACCAACAGACTCCATACCCAAGTAACCTGAGTATCAATTGCTAGAGAAAACAAAAAAGCGGCTAAGAAAAACTCAGCCGCTTTTTTGATTCATGTTGGATAAACTGCTGCTTAATCTTCTTCCGCTTCTTGTGGTTCTGAACGTACATAAAAGCGGGCAAAAAATAGCCCTACTTCAAATAACAAGCACATTGGAATCGCCAGTAGCGTTTGCGAAATAATATCCGGAGGAGTAAGCAACATCCCAACAATGAATGCCGCGACAACAATATACGGCCTTTTCTCACTCAAGCTTTTCGGCGTCGTCGCCCCTGTCCAGCACAGTAAAATAATGGCAACAGGCACTTCAAATGCAATACCAAATGCCATAAACAAAGCTAAAACAAAATCCAGATAACTAGAAATGTCCGTGGCAAACTCAACCCCACCCAAAGAAATTGCAGTAAAGAAGCCAAATACGAGTGGAAAGACAACAAAATAAGCAAAAGCAACACCGCAATAAAACAGTAAAGAGCTCGAAAAAAGTAACGGCATCACTAAACGGCGCTCATGCTTATATAGGCCTGGCGCAACAAAAGCCCACACTTGATAAAGTATGAAAGGTACCGCGACAAACACTGAAGCGATAAGCGTCAGTTTTAAGGGGGTAAAGAAAGGCGATGCTACATCGGTAGCAATCATCGTCGCCCCCTCAGGCAATCTTTCAACCAAAGGTGCGGAAATAAACTCATAAATGTAATTAGAAAAGTAAATCAGCCCAATGAACACCACTAAGACCGCCAATATACAGCGTAATAGTCGATTGCGGAGTTCTAATAGGTGACTGATTAAAGGCTGTGTCTGCTCAACAGTCGACATGGCAAACCTCTTATGTAAAACCTGATCAAAAAGGAGCTACTTGGTCGAGCAGCTCCTCATTATGGGACTATTCGGCTTTTTCATCAGCCGCTGTCACTTTCGCCTCTTTCACTCTGCCATCGTGATTAATGTCAGTTGGCTTTGCAGTCGAGTCAGCTTCCGTGGCCGTTGGCTTCGCATAAGGGCGCTGGACCGATTGGGCCGCTTTCTTGAGTTCATCAACCGAAGATTTTAGTTCAGGAGAAATGTCTTCCATCCCCATTCTTTCGGCCTTACGCAAGTTTTCTTGCAACTCTTGAACCCTTAGCTCGTGTGAGAGTTCATCTTTCACACTGTTCGCCATCTTTTTGGCTGAGCCGATAAAGCGGGTCACACTACGAATCGCATGTGGCAGGCGCTCTGGCCCAAGCACAACAAGGCCAACCACAGAGATCAATACCAGTTCCCAAAAACCGATATCAAACACGTTCTATGCCTGCTCTTTATCTTTTTTAACGTCAGAAGTGGCTTCTTTCTTCTGCGTTTCTTCTAAGCTTTTTGTTTCAAAGTCAGCGTCTTTAGTCTTATTACTGGCTTCGTCATCACTCATAGCTTTTTTGAAGCCTTTCACAGCACCACCGAGATCACCGCCGATACCACGGAGTTTCTTCGTCCCAAATAGCAGCACAACAATTACGGCAATAATAAGAAGTTGCCAAACACTAATACCACCCATCTTATACACCTCGGTAGTTAAGTAAAAAGAATTCAATAGCTTAACGTTTATTTACGATAAACTCGCCAACTTAGCATCCAAAATGTGAAGCCAATTGCAAAACTTCCACTAGACAAAAGAGGCAGTTCACTATCTAACAATATGGCTGAGCATATTATCAATGTTGCCCCAATCCCAAAAAGAAAGCGCCCTGTTGCCTGCTGGCGTTTGCTTTCTCGGTAACCATGATACAAAGCATCGATACGTTGATTCATGGCTTTACCCTGCCTAAGGCTATCGTAGAGCAGTTCTGGTAGTTCTGGCAATTTTTCTGCCCAAAACGGCGCACGATCTTTGATAGCATTCAATAAAGCTTGTGGCCCAACTTGGTTCATCATCCACTGTTCAAGGAAAGGCTTGGCGGTCTCCCACAGATCCAATTGTGGATAAAGTTGGCGACCTAAGCCTTCGACATACAACAAGGTTTTTTGCAACAACACCAATTGCGGTTGCACTTCCATATTGAACCGTCGGGCGGTGTTAAATAAATTCAACAACACATGCCCAAAAGAGATTTCACACAATGGCTTAGCAAAAATAGGCTCACACACAATTCGAATGGCAAATTCAAACTCATCGACATTGGTATCTGCAGGAACCCATCCGGAATCAACATGTAATTCCGCGACTCGGCGATAATCACGATTAAAAAATGCCAAAAAGTTTTCAGCTAAATAACGCTTATCTTCGCTATTGAGCGTGCCTACAATGCCGCAATCCAGCCCAATCCACATTGGGTTATCGGGATGTTCTGGTTTGACAAAAACATTACCGGGGTGCATGTCCGCATGGAAAAAGCTGTCTCGAAACACTTGGGTAAAGAACACGCTCACACCACGCTCCGCTAACAGCTTCATGTTGGTGCCGTTGGCCTTTAGCCCTTCGATATCGGAGACCTGAATTCCATATATACGCTCAGAAACCATGACCGTTTCGTTGCTAAAATCAGGGTAAACTTCAGGAACGTACAACTCTTGGCTATCAGCAAAGTTACGTCTGAGCTGAATCGCATTCGCGGCTTCACGGCGCAGATCCAACTCATCAAGTAAGGTCTTTTGGTACTCACGAACCACTTCTACTGGCTTTAGCCGACGCGTAGCTGGCATTGCTTTGGACACTATACGTGCCAAACGGTGCATCAGTTTTAGATCTGAATCAATAATAGGGCGAATATCAGGGCGAATAACTTTCAGTACCACTTCTTGCCCGTTTTCTTTTAAACGTGCAGTGTGTACCTGAGCGATCGAAGCAGAAGCCAATGGTTGAAGATCAAAATCGCTAAACCACTGAGAGATAGGCCCACCAAGCGCTTGCTCAATTTGTTGTAGAGCCAGTTGCCCATCAAACGGGGTCACTTGGTCTTGCAGTAAGGCTAAAGGATCGGCAATGTGAGGAGGAAATAAATCACGACGCGTCGACATCATCTGACCAAACTTAATCCACACCGGGCCCAATGCCTGCAAAGCCAAACGCAGTCGCTCACCTAAAGGTTTGTCTGGGTGTTGATTCTTAATCCAAAACAGACTTTTACGCATCAATAATGGTGCTTGCGTTAATTTGTGCTCCGGTAATAGCTCATCCAGCCCATATTCAAGCTGGATTTTTATAATCTGGTATAAACGTTTAATCTCTGTTGGCGTCATGGTTTCTCCACAGGTGAAGACGTGGATTCTACCTGTTGAATCAAAGCATCCAAGCGAGCAGCCACACACGATGCTTGACTACGTAGGTCATCCACTTGGTCGCAAAAATGCGTTACTTCCAGCGCTCCGGGCGCTAATTTCCATTCTTCAGTCAGCACTTGACCAAAATGACGTTGATGCTTTTCAGTCTGCGCAGAAAAAAAGCGTCCGACACTCTTTGTGCTTTGAACTAACGTATGCGCCACTACATCTCCCGTAAGGCGGGATAGCCACTCTTCAATGTCCGGCTTACAATCGACCATTAACTGTGAAAATTTCTGCGCCAGTTGAATATCACCTTCTAATTCAAGCTTCTCTTGCTTGATCAGTCGCGTAATATTGGCTTGTTCACGCAATTCAGGTAACACACTCAAGTTTAGCGATAAGTAACAATCCGGCTGACCTTCATAGTCAGCCAGCACATCAATTTGCTGACTGAAGATAAATGTCAGGGTCTGGTTGACTTCTTTTAGGTGCACCTGAATCGCCTGCCCTTTTAAACGAGCTAAACGGCGCACCAAAGCTGGGTCATCTTGAATCAGGGTATTTAACGACGTTTCTATTACAGCCGTCATCAAGGGTTGAAATGGCATAGCGGATATCCTTAAAACTTGTAGCCACGATGCAGCGCTACAATACCACCCGTCAGGTTATAGTATTTGGTGTTTTCGAAGCCAGCTTCGACCATCATGCCTTCCAGTGTGGTTTGATCAGGGTGCATGCGAATAGACTCAGCTAAATAGCGGTAGCTGTCAGCGTCGTTCGCGACAAGTTCGCCTATTTTCGGTAGCAAATGGAAAGAGTAAGCATCGTATATCTTCGACAGCGGTTCTAGAATGGGTTTGGAGAATTCCAGCACCAATAGGCGGCCACCAGGCTTTAAGACTCGGAACATAGAGCGTAGAGCCTTATCTTTATCGGTCACGTTACGCAGGCAGAAGCTAATGGTAATCACATCAAAATAATCATCTGGAAATGGCAGTTCTTCAGCGTTGGCTTGCACATAATGCACATTACCAACAATCCCATTGTCACGCAGCTTATCACGACCCACATTCAGCATTGAGTTGTTGATATCAGCTAAAATCACATGCCCTTGCTCGCCAACAATACGCGAGAATTTCGCGGTTAAGTCGCCAGTACCCCCACCAAGATCAAGAATACGTTGTCCCGGACGTGCACCACTGCAGTCAATCGTAAAACGCTTCCAAAGACGATGAACACCGCCCGACATTAAATCATTCATAATGTCGTACTTTGCTGCGACTGAGTGGAAAACTTCAGCAACTTTGGTCACTTTTTCTTCTTTGGCCACTGTGGTAAAACCAAAGTGGGTGGTATCGTTATCGTCTAAGGTTTTATTGGGTTGCACGTTTGTGTCCGTCATTTTCATTCCTCTTTGGCAGCACTGACATCACATGGGACGCTGACTCACATTATTCTACGCCCACGACACTGCAGGCGATTAGTTTACTTTATCCTCACCCGGATGTCTTTCTACTAAAGAAGCATTTTCCGAAAATGCCTCACTCTGTGCCAGTTGGCTAAGGTTCGGAGAAATCGGACGTTTTACCTCGACCCCTAGCTGCTTAAAACTTTCGGCTTGACGAATCACATTGCCACGCCCTGTGGCGAGTTTATTCATCGCCCCTTGATAGCTCTGGTTCGCCTTATCCAATGCCCCACCGAGGCCTTCCATATCATCAATAAATAAGCGCAGCTTGTCATACAGCTTAGCTGCACGTTCAGCGATCAATTGCGCGTTTTCATTCTGGCGCTCGTTACGCCATAAGTTATCAATCGTACGTAGTGCCACCAGCAATGTGGTCGGACTGACTAAAATAATATTTTGCTCCATCGCTTCTTTGACCAAACTAGGATCAGCTTGAATCGCGACTTGGAAAGCGGGCTCTACAGGAATAAACATCAGCACATAATCAAGGCTCTGAATGCCTTTTAGCTGATGATAGTCTTTTAGACTCAATCCTTTGATATGGGCACGTAACGCCGCCAAATGATCATTAAGTGCGTGTTGACGTTGCCTGTCATTGTCGGCATTGAAATAGCGCTCGTAGGCCACTAGGGTCATTTTAGAATCGACAACAACCTGTTTATTTTGTGGCAAATGCACGATGACATCAGGCTGGTAACGTTTACCTGCTTCATTTTGCAAGCTAACTTGTGTTTGGTATTCATGCCCTTCGCGTAGACCTGACTCAGCGAGTACGCGGGCTAAAACGACTTCGCCCCAGTTACCTTGCTGTTTATTGTCCCCTTTTAGCGCCTGAGTCAAATTGACCGCCTCTTGGGTCATCTGCTCATTCAAACGCTGTAAGTTTTTCAATTCATGAACGAGAGTGTGGCGCTCTTTCGCTTCTTGGCTAAAGCTATCATTAACTTGCTTTTTAAACCCTTCTAGTTGTTCTTTAAGCGGCGACAAAAGCCCTTCTAAGCTTTGGCGATTTTGCACATCAACCTTGGCGGTTTTTTCTTCGAATAATTGGTTGGCTAAGTGCTCAAACTGTTGTTTTAAGCGAGCTTCAGCTTGCTCAAGGATCTGCAATTTATCTGCATTGGCTTGGTTGATCTGTTCATGGCGCACTTGCTGCTCACGAAGTTGCGTTTCAAGACGAGATTTATGCTCTCGCATTTGACCCAATTCATCAAAATATTGTTGGCGCTCTTGTTTCACCGCTTCGAAATAACGCAGCTTTTCCATCGCAGCCATCAATTTTCCGTGAGTTTGCCTCACATCAAACGCCGCTTTATCTCGTGCGTCATCCAAATCGTCCAACTCTTGTTGTGCCTGCTCTAAGCTGTGATTGACTTGTTCAAGCTGTTGTTGATGAAGCTGCTTTTCGGAGCTGAGTTGCTGCTCCAGCAGTTGAGTTTGGGTAATAAAGCGTTGTTTGACCCACCAACCCACGGCGACGCCGCTAACGGTTGCAGAAAAAAGTGATGAGAGGATCAAAGATTGATGCTCAAGAATCCATTGCATAGTAATCCACTAGCCTATATGTCTTTATCTCCAATAATGGTATTTTCACACTGGATAAATGTCCAGTTTGTTGGCTAAAAATCCTCACTAACAAGTGGCTTACTGGCTCACGTAAACCATACGTCCTGCCTTTCACGGCTCTACATCTCAGGGTTCCACATGAACTTTAACTCAGCGTCAAAGAGTGAAAAAAAAGTAATAAAAATATTATTTTCAGTCACTTACTAAAAAACACCATCATTATGCTCTACAGTAGATAATCGACACGTTTACTGGCAGGAACGCACATGACACGCACATTTCGTCGACAACAAGGAAACCAAGTTTACTTATTTCATTCTCTCGCGGAGTTAATGGCTAAGGCGACACCAGAACGCTCAGGGGATCGATTAGCGGGATTAGCGGCAGATTCCGCTACAGAACGTGTGGTCGCTCAGATGACACTCGCCGATCTACCGCTGCAGACGTTTCTGACCGAATCCGTCATTCCATATGAACTCGATGAAGTAACTCGCTTAATTATTGACAACCATGATGCCGTGGCTTTTGCCCCTATTGCACATTTTACTGTGGGTGATTTTCGAGATTGGTTACTCAGCGATCACGTCGATGGTTCCCAGTTAGCGCTGGTTCGAGATGGCATCACACCAGAAATGGCGGCTGCGGTTTGTAAAATCATGCGCAATCAAGATTTGATTTTGGTCGCCAAAAAGTGTCAAGTGATCACCGCATTTCGTAATACTATTGGTTTGCCTAATCGGATGTCTACTCGACTGCAGCCCAATCATCCCACAGACGACATCAGTGGTATCGCTGCCAGTATTTTTGACGGATTGATGTACGGAAGTGGTGATGCGGTGATTGGTATTAATCCTGCTACCGATAACCTTGCCCAAGTAACCGACCTGCTCAACATGCTCGATGAAGTTATCCAACATTATCGCATCCCAACCCAATCTTGTGTGCTCACTCACGTAACCAATATCATCCAAACGATCGAAAGAGGCGCTCCCGTCGATCTGGTTTTTCAATCGATTGGCGGCACGGAGGGGACCAATCGCGCTTTTGGTATTGACCTTGCTCTATTAAAAGAGGCACAACAAGCCGCTTTATCCCTCAATCGCGGCACGATCGGCAACAATGTAATGTATTTCGAGACAGGTCAAGGCACTTCTCTCTCTGCCAATGCCAATCATCATGTTGATCAGCAGACCTGCGAAGCTCGAGCATACGCGGTTGCCAAACAATTTTCGCCTCTTTTGGTTAATACGGTCGTCGGATTTATTGGCCCTGAGTATCTGTATGACGGCAAACAAATTATTCGAGCAGGGTTGGAAGATCACTTCTGCGCAAAGCTACTTGGGTTACCCATGGGCTGTGATATCTGCTACACCAACCATGCTTTTGCTGATCAAAATGACATGGACAATTTACTGACCTTACTGGCAGTCGCTGAGTGTTCTTTTATTATGGGGATCCCCGGCTCCGATGACATTATGCTTAATTATCAAACCACCTCTTTTCATGATGCTTTGTACGCGAGAAAAGTCCTTAATCTGCAGCCTGCTCCTGAGTTTGAGTCTTGGCTGAAAGAAATGCGTATCTTTGAGCATCGACAAGGGAGTCATTTACCTCGTCACCTTGACCCTCGTTGGGCCCAGTTGCTTGAACCAAGCTATTAAAGAGAATCTACTGATGCAAGCAAAAAAACCGCACTCCATGAATCACATTGTGATTGAGAATCCTTGGCTGCCTTTGCGTGAAATGACCGCAGCACGTATCGCTATCGGCCGTAGCGGAACCAGTTTACCTACCCAAGAATTACTCACCTTTCAGCTAGACCATGCGCAAGCGATCGATGCCGTACATAGTCAACTGGATAGCGCATTACTGAGTAGAAAGCTGAGTAATAGCCGCGAGATCGATGCCCTTTTCCCCGAGCAGATTTTCTTGTTAGACAGCCAAGCTCAAGATCGTATGACTTATCTACAACGTCCCGACCTTGGTAAGCAATTATCACCCCCAGCATATCAACGCTTAGCCCAGTATTCACAACAAGTTTCATCCCGTATCAATCTGGCTGTCGTCATTGCGGACGGGCTTTCTGCAACGGCCATTGCTGAACATGCCACGCCTTTTTTACAACGCTTGAGCTATGAGCTGCATAACGACCCCATATTCAACTGGGCATGCGCACCACTCAATATCGTTCGCCAAGGCCGAGTTGCCGTAGGCGATGATGTCTGTGATGCACTGCAAGCGGATATTGTCTTAGTATTAATTGGTGAGCGGCCAGGATTAAGCTCTCCTGATAGCATGGGGCTTTACCTGACTTGGCAGGCCAAATCTGGCACAAATGATGCTCAAAGAAATTGCATTTCGAACATTCGCCCACAAGGATTAAGCTACAGTGATGCGTGTCATAAGGCACTCTATCTGCTGCGTCAATTGCGCCGGCAGCAGCAATCAGGCGTGGAAGTCAAAGATAATAGCGTCCTATCAGAGCAAGCTGGCCAAAAAACATTGAATGATAAGCGCACTTTTTGCTTAATCAAAACCAAGTCCTCGAATACACTCTCAACACACGATAATTAGCCACTACGCTATCCACGACACAGAGGCACTATGAACGAGCAACGCGCTCTTATTTTTGGACTTTCCGCAGTATTACTTTGGTCGACTGTGGCTACCGCTTTTAAACTGACGTTAGCCGAGTTTAGCCCCATTCAGATGCTCACCATCGCGAGCATTGTGTCCGCTTTCGCCCTTGTTATCGTATGCAGCATACAAAAAAAGCTGCATTTATTAGGTAAGACTTTCCGCGCCAAACCTTACTATTATTTACTGCTTGGTTTGGTCAACCCACTGGCTTACTACCTGATCTTATTTAAGGCTTACTCGTTGCTGCCTGCTTCCCAAGCCCAAGCGATCAATTACAGTTGGGCCATTACCTTAACTCTTATGGCGGCGATATTCTTAGGGCAAAAAATTCGAGCAAGAGATTGGGTTGCTTGTGCATTCAGTTACTTGGGCGTGATTGTCATTGCCACCGAAGGGGATGTTTTGGGCATGACGTTTGAAAGTCCTCTGGGGGTGGGTTTGGCCCTGTTATCGACGTTACTCTGGGCCAGCTATTGGATTCTCAACACCAAAAATACCGCAGATCCTGTGGTTGGCGTATTGCTTGGTTTTTTGGTCGCGATTCCATTTGCTATTGCCATCAGCCTTTACGAAGGGGCCAATTGGCAGCACATCACCTTTAAGGGCTGGGCGGCGGTCACCTATGTGGGGTTATTCGAAATGGGCATTACGTTTGTTTTGTGGCTCTCTGCCCTCAAACTGACACAAAATACCGCCCGTATCAGTAATCTTATTTTTGCTTCACCGTTTATTTCACTTATTTTGCTGGCGACCATCATTGGGGAGACGATTCATCCAGCGACGCTCATTGGGCTGGTTCTGATTATCTTCGGTCTGGTTATCCAGCAATGGAAACCACGCAAAAACTCAGCCAAGACGACCGCATCGCAATAAATCTTCCGCTATCGGGCAACATCCTATTATCGAGCCCGATAGCGTGATTACTTACACTCGCTGCCCCGCAACAAAGCCGCTCGACCAACACCATTGGAAATTGTAGCCACCTAACCAGCCAGTGACATCCATCACTTCACCGATAAAGTACAAGCCTTTGATGTTCTTGCATTCCATGGTTTTTGATGACAAGTGATCAGTATCCACGCCACCTAACGTGACTTCAGCAGTGCGATAACCTTCGGTGCCATTTGGCGCGACGATCCAGTTCTCTAAACGCTCAACAATGGCGCTAAGCTCTTTTGGATTAAGCTGTTTAAGCGGTTTATCCGCCAGTTCTTTGCGCTCTATCAACACTTCAACCAGACGCTTTGGCAACACTTTGGCTAAGGTATTTTTTAGGCTTTGATTAGGATGCTTTTCTCGGCTGCGTTCGAGCAATTGCGTCACATCGTCATTCGGCACGAGGTTAATTGATACTTTTTGCCCTGCTTTCCAGAATGAAGAGATTTGCAGTACCGATGGGCCAGATAAACCACGGTGAGTAAATAATAAGGCCTCTTTGAACATGGTCCCGTCTTGAGCTGTAATCTCAGTGGGAATCGCGATACCAGAAAGCTCAGCAAAGTCTTCTTTGTCTTCTTTATGCAGAGTGAATGGCACCAGGCCTGCTGTAGTGGCAATCACCGGAATATCAAACTGCTCGGCCACTTTATAGCCAAATGGCGTGGCTCCCAATTTCGGCATTGACAGACCACCTGTCGCGATCACCAAAGAGTCACATTCAATCGGTTCAGTACCTGCATGCAGACGGAAGCCCACGTCGGTTTTCTCAATCGAATGGACATCACATTGATAACGCTGTTGAATGTTTGGCATGTCGCACTCTGCTAGGAGCATCTTAACGATGTCTTTCGCGGTAAACGCATCAACACAGAACAGCTGTCCGTGGTCACGCTCTTCAAATTCGATACCGTGCTTGCTCACTAAAGAGATAAAATCCCAGTTGGTGTATTGAGACAAAGCGGACTTTACGAAATGTGGGTTTTGGCATAAGTAATGGTTTGATTCAACATCGTAGTTAGTGAAGTTACAACGGCCACCACCTGAGATAAGGATTTTACGCCCTGGTTTTTTGGCATGATCAAGTACCAGTACGCTACGTCCACGTTTGCCAGCTTCCGCCGCACACATCAAACCCGCAGCCCCTGCGCCAATTACAACAACATCAAATTTCTTACTCATTGGTAACGCTCAATTACTTATTTGGTTGGCTTTGTGCAAAACCTGAAAAATAAAAAAGGATGTGCGTGGTGCACATCCTTGCTTTTTACTTGTTCATTCTACCGATAAATCGTGACTGGGAAAAGCGCTTAAATCAGCGGCGCAAATCGACTGGGTCAAAGGATAAAAGCGGCAAGCAAGGTCACGCCAAGCAATGCAGCCGATAAAATGAATAACCCACGCACACGCTCACACTTACCAGTAAAGATCTCATCATGATGATGATGATATTCTTTACTTTTAATGTAATGGAATAACCGGACTTGCTTGGTCACATTGCCGTGGGTAGTAAAAAAACCATTACCATCCACTTGTTGATAGAGTAAAGGGTGTGCCTCTCGCATAATGTAAATCAAAGAGCGAAGTGCGGTAAAATAGCGAGCCATGTTCACTGCTGTCACGGCCATGAGTGCCATCAAGATAGTATCACCACTGATCATCTTTTCCTCCCTACATCTTCACTTATGCTCAAGAGAAAAAGACGACCGTTGCGACTTTTACCCGCTGCTTATTGCGCAGGGTACGCGTCTATGCAGCTGGAGCACCCATAATGGAAGATGAACCTTCTTTTGCCATTTGAGCTAGGTCTTTATCAATGAAGAACAAGGCTTTACCATCTTCACCAACCAGCTCTATCTTATCTAAAATACCTTTGAACAACTTCTCTTCTTCGTGCTGCTCAGCGACGTACCACTGAAGAAAGTTAAACGTTGAGTAGTCTTGGCTCGTAAAAGCACCATGAGCTAATTTATTGATTTGCTCTGTAATCATGCGCTCATGTTCGTAAGTTTCACGAAAAACATCACCAAGACTTGCAAAATCATGCTTCGGTGCTTTAATTGCACCTAGGATCGGTAATGCGCCAGTTTCACTTACGTAGGTAAAAAGGCGTTGCATGTGCTCCATCTCCTCTACGGCATGAGCACGTAAAAATTCAGCAGCACCTTCAAAACCTTTATCTTCACACCAAGCACTCATTTGTAAGTATAGATTGGATGAAAAAAATTCTAGGTTAATTTGCTCATTCAATTGTTCAACCATAGTCTGAGATAGCATGTTAACTCCTATTTATTTGCATGCGTTTAACGTCACTATAACACGATTAATTGACTAAGAGCTTGTACCGCGTTTGCTTTAGATGAGATCACTTCTGCAAAATTATCCGACACTTAGTGCTAATCTGAGGGAAGAAACCCAGTAAGGAGAACACGATATGAGTTACCGACATATACTTGTTGCTGTTGATTTATCTGATGAGAGTAAAATGCTCATAAAAAAAGCCGTTTTACTCGCGCAACCATTGAACGCTAAGGTGTCTTTTATCCACATTGATGTCAATTATGCAGAGCTCTACACTGGGCTTATCGACATCAATATGGCAGAAGCACAACATCAAGCCATCGAAGCTTCTCGAACCCAGCTTGCCAATTTCGAAGAGTACGCCGACTACCCGATTACACATACCTTGGTCGGCAGTGGTGATCTCAGTAATGAGTTATGCGATACCATTCAAGCCTATAATGTCGATCTGCTCGTTTGTGGCCACCACCAAGATTTTTGGAGTAAGATCCTATCTTCAACACGCCAATTGATTAACTGCTCTCCCATTGACATGCTGGTTGTACCTCTAAGAGACTAAGTAATCATTGGCGGAAAGATAAAACTTGGTTAGACTTTCTTCTCATTTATGCTTAAGAAGAACATAATCAATGAGTTATCTCTATTCAATGACCCTAGTATGGGCATTTTCCTTTAGCCTGATTGGTGTCTATCTTGCTGGTCAGGTTGATGCTTGGTTCTCAGTTTTAATGCGTGTCGCGCTGGCCAGCTTGGTGTTTCTGCCCTTCATGAAATTCCGCGGCGTCAGTCGCTCACTGATTGCGAAGCTTATGTTAGTTGGCGGCTTTCAGCTGGGGTTAATGTACTGCTTTTATTATCAATCCTTTACCCTGCTCTCGGTACCAGAGGTGTTACTGTTTACGGTCTTTACACCACTATACGTCACACTTATTTATGATTTTTTAAAACGACGCTTCTCTCCGCTCTACCTTATCACTGCTGCCATTGCAGTCTCAGGAGCGGCATGGATTAAATTTGCGGGTATCAATGAAAACTTTTTATTGGGTTTTTTGGTCGTTCAGGCAGCGAATCTGTGCTTTGCGATAGGTCAAGTTGGCTACAAATACATTTTAGAAACCGAGGCGATTGATTTACCACAACACAGCGTATTCGGTTATTTCTTTTTGGGAGCCTTATGTGTTGCTACGCTTGCTTTTGCTCTGATGGGGAACCCAGATAAACTGCCAACGACCTTCACACAATGGGGTATTTTGGTTTACCTTGGTATCGTCGCATCAGGAGTTGGATTCTTTATCTGGAATAAAGGGGCAACGATGGTCAACGCGGGCGCTCTAGCCGTCATGAATAACGCGTTAATCCCTGCCGGCTTGATCGTTAATATCGTTATTTGGAATCGAGATGTCGACATCCAACGCCTGGCAATCGGTGGGTTGATTATTCTTGTCTCACTTTGGGTCAACGAAACATGGGTAAAGCCTCACGTCGAAAAGCAATTCAATCAGCAATAAACTCATCTTGATGTTAATTGTTGTTATCTAAAGCAAGCCGTTAGATCTCATTTTCATCTCTTCAAAACAAGCAGAGCACGATAATTTCGTGCTCTGCTTGGTGTGGTAACTCTCGACCTATCCACAATCTTTATCAACAATATTACGCTGTGTGAGTCGACTCGCCCATTGCGGCTTTCACATACACATCAAAACGATTCTTCTTGGTTTCAATCGCCATGCTAGGCTTTTGCTCATTGAGCCAGTTGGCGTAATCGGGGCGTTTAACAACCACTCGCTTACTGGCTAAGGCTAAAGCCGGAGCCAATAAATCATCAGCGTCTAGATCAGCCCCAACTAAGGACTGGAAAACGCGCATCTCTTTTTTGACTAACGCCGACTTTTTTTTGTTTTCTGGATGAGGATACATAGGATCAAGATACACAACATCCGGCTGCACAAAGTCCTTATCTTGCGCCAGCTTCTGTAAGGCATCATGACTTGATGCATGCACAAGCTTCATTCGTTCACTGACCCAAGTACCAATCTCGGGATCTTGTTTAGCGCGTGCTAAACCGTCATCAAGCAAAGCAGCGACTACAGGGTGACGCTCCACCATCTGCACATTGCAACCCAAAGAAGCCAATACAAACGCATCCCTACCTAGTCCCGCAGTACCATCTAATACCGTCGGTATCACACCCTTATTCAGGCCTGCCGCTTTGGCGATGGCTTGCCCTTTTCCACCACCAAACTTGCGTCGATGTCCCACCGCACCACCAATCAAATCAACAAAAATAGCCCCTAGCTTTGGTTCATCCACTTTACGCAGTTCCAAGCGTTCTGAGGTAAGTACTAAAGCAAAATCGCTGTCATCAGAATGAGTAAGCTGCCAGCGTGCAGCAAGTTCATCCAGATGAGACTGTTGAGAAAGGTCTTCACAAATCAATTGCAGTTGCAAAAGAGGACTCCAATATGGTCGATATATCTGGCGCTGAGTGTATACCTAAAGCACCCTGAGATGCCAGTCGCCATCGTCCGACTAGTTAGCAAGGTAAGCGGTTATCGCGTTTGAACCCTGTACGCAAACCTGAGGATATGTATAAAATACACCTAACCTCTCAAACAAAATAAGCACCTTATATGAATACCACTCAGCCTAAAATCGATGATCTCGACCGTGCGATCCTTAAGACCTTAATGGCAGATGCCCGTAAGCCTTATGCAGAAATGGCCAAGCAATTTGAAGTCAGTCCTGCCACGATTCACGTACGTATAGAGAAAATGAAAGCAGCGGGTATCATTGAAAGGACAGAAGTGATCATCAACACCAAAAAACTTGGCTACGATGTTTGCTGTTTTATTGGCATCAACTTAAATGCCGCACGCGATTATCACTCTGCATTGGAAAAGTTGAACGCACTGGATGAAGTGGTGGAGGCTTACTATACCACTGGGGCATATAACATCTTCGTTAAACTGATGTGTAAGTCGATTGAAGAGTTGCAATTTGTCCTGATCGATAAGCTGCAAGCCATCGATGAGGTGCAATCAACAGAAACGCTCATTTCGCTACAAAACCCGATCAATCGCAACGTAAACCCGTAATTTCAGCACATTAATCAGTTAAATAAACAAAAGGTTAATCAGTTAAATAAAAGGCAGCCTATTCGCTGCCCTTTGAACCTATTAAACCGTTGACTCTATTATGCCGCAATCCCAGAGTGACGCAATAAGGCATCAATTTCTGGCTCACGACCACGGAAGCGCTTAAACAAGGCCATTGGCTCCTCACTGCCCCCCATTTCTAGGATGTGGTTAAGGAAGCTTTGTCCTGTTTCAGGGTTAAAGATCCCCTCTTCCTCAAAACGCGAGAACGCATCCGAAGACAGCACTTCTGCCCAAAGATAGCTGTAGTAGCCGGCACTGTAGCCACCAGCAAAGATATGACCAAAGCTGTGTGAGAATCGCGCCCACTCAACCGCAGGCACTACCGCGACTTTTTCTTTCACGCTGGCTAATGTTTCCAGCACCTGAGCGCCCAGTTCTGGGTCGTAGTCAGTATGCAAGGTGAAATCAAACAAACCAAACTCAAGTTGGCGCAAAATACCCATCGCAGATTGGAAGTTTTTCGCAGCTAACATCTTATCAAGCATGGCTTTCGGTAAAGGTTCACCCGTTTCGTAGTGACCGGAGATAAACGCCAATGCGCCCTCTTCCCAACACCAGTTTTCTAGGAATTGACTTGGTAGTTCGACCGCATCCCAAGGCACACCATTAATACCGGAAACGGCACCCGTATCGACTTGTGTCAACATGTGATGAATACCATGACCAAACTCGTGGAACAAAGTCACGACTTCATCATGTGTGAACAGCGCAGGTTTGTCGCCCACTGGACGATTAAAATTACATGTGAGGTATGCCACTGGCGTTTGTAGTTCGCCAGATAAGGTGACGCGTCGACCACGACAATCATCCATCCAAGCTCCGCCGCGTTTATGTTCACGAGCGTAGAGATCTAAATAGAAGCTACCACGCAACGTGCTCTGGCCATCAAAGATGTCAAAGAAGCGTACTGAGTCGTGCCAAGTGTCCACTCCTTCGCGCTCGGTGACCGTCATACCAAACACACGATGTAAGACCTCAAACAAACCGCTGATCGCTTTGGACTCTGGGAAATAAGGACGTAACTCTTCATCAGAGATCTGGAACAAATGCTGCTTCTGTTTCTCACTGTAGTAAGCAATATCCCACACGTTCAGTTCACTCACACCGAACTCACTCTCAGCAAACTGGCGTAATGCTTCGATTTCACGTTCACCTTGCGGTTTGGCCTTAGTCGCCAAGTCGTTAAGGAAACCAAGCACTTGTGCAGGGCTTTCAGCCATTTTAGTCGATAGTGATTTTTCACTGTAAGTATTGAAACCCAGCAGACGCGCAATTTCATGGCGTAACTTCAACTGCTCAGCAATGATTTCAGTGTTGTCCCACTTACCAGCATTTGGTCCACGATCTGAAGCACGAGTGACGTACGCTTGATACACCTCTTGACGCAGTGCTTGGTTGTCGCAATAAGTCATCACTGGCAAATAAGAAGGGATATCTAAAGTAATCAAATAACCTTCTAGCTCTTTGGCTTCTGCGGCAGCCTTTGCTGCGGCTAAAGCCGACTCTGGCATTCCAGCTAACTCTTGTGCATCAGTAATATGTTTCGTCCAACCCATTGTGGCATCTAACACATTATTGGAGAACGTTGAGCTCAGCTCTGACATGCGCTTACTGATTTCACCATAACGGTGCTGCTCATCCGATGGCAAACCAATACCTGATAACTCAAAGTCACGCAAAGAATCCGTAATGGTTTTTTGTTGCGCTTGGGTCAACGTGGCAAACGCCTCACTGGCTTTGATCGATTTATACGCTTCATACAAACCTTTGTGCTGCCCAACCCAAGTGCTGTATTCAGAAAGAATAGGCAGACAGCTCTCATACGCCTCGCGTAAAGCTTCACTGTTGACCACCGAGTTCATATGACTGATTGGCGACCAAACTCGGCTTAAGCGATCGTCGGTTTGTTCGATAGGAGCAACCACATTCGCCCAAGTGGGCATGGCGTTGTCTTGCAATACTTCATCGATCTTCGCTCGGCAATCCGCAATCACTTGCTCCATTGCTGGCTTAATATGCTCAGGTTTAATGTGTGAAAATGGAGGTAAATCCGTAAACGTAAGAAGTGGATTAGACATGAAACATTCCTTTTTTGTTTTGGCTCTGTATGTCGGCCTAAAATAGGCGAACCCAATCAACAGGCAAGCCAACAACATGAATGGGGGATTTCCGTTTCCTTTCTCGATGCTGCGATGGCTTTGTGACCACTAGCGCTTACTCTGTCCTTGAGTCTCGTTTCTCCTCAACCAAGCCACACTGAAGCGACCATTTGATTGAGCTAAAAATAATAACGATGGAAATAATAACTAATAATACACCCAAGTAACTTCAAGATGCTTGAGAGATAAGGTCACTCGCTGAACACAGTATCTTGAGGTTACTTGAGTATAAATAGGGATGATTGAACACAATTTCAATAGTAAAACTGTGACTTCTAACAGAATCCTAGTTAGGTCCTGCAACTGAAGCGCAGTTGAGTATATAATGCTCGGAGTTATTGTATCTAAAACCCCAGACCACACTCAGTAAAAGAGTGTTTCGAGAGTTTAATTTGTTAAGTTATCGTCACAGCTTCCACGCTGGTAACCATGCCGACGTGGTCAAACATATCGTTCAAAGCCTAATCCTTGATGCACTTAAGCAAAAGGATAAGCCATTTGTCTATCACGATACCCACTCAGGTGTGGGCCGCTACGATCTGACTCATGAATGGTCTGAAAAAACAGGCGAGTACAAACAAGGTATCGCTCGGATTTGGGATAGCCAAGATCTTCCTGCCGACCTAACCAGTTACATTGAGTCGATCAAAACCTTAAATAACGGTGAAAAACTGCGTTATTATCCAGGTTCTCCTCGTGTCGCAAGAGCACAAATCCGTTCTCAAGACCGCATGGTACTGACCGAATTGCACCCAGCCGATCACCCACTTTTAGAACAAGAGTTCGAGCGTGATCGCCAAGTCAATATTTATAAAGAAGACGGATTTAAACGCCTTAAAGCCAGCTTGCCACCTCAAGAACGTCGTGGATTGGTATTAATCGACCCACCTTACGAGCTAGCAAAAGAATATCGCGACGTCGTTCAAGCGATCTATCAAAGCCACAAACGCTGGGCAACAGGCATCTACGCAATTTGGTATCCGGTGGTCAATCGCTGTGATATTGAAGACATGATTGAAGGATTAGAAGCGCTTGGCATTCGTAAGATCCTACAAATCGAGCTGGGCGTCTCAGCGGATACCAACGAGCGAGGCATGACCGCTTCAGGTATGATTGTCATCAATCCACCGTGGAAGTTGGAAAGCCAAATGAAAGAGATTCTTCCTTTTCTCCAACAAGCCATCGCGCCAGCGACAGGGCACTGGAAAGTAGATTGGATCGTTCCCGAGTAAACCCATTCTCATACCTTCCACAACAAAAGCGCAGCCAATCAACAGGCTGCGCTTTTTTATTCATTCGTGTGCCAATCAGAGAGCTTGTTTTTATCCACCGAATACGTTTGCCTCTTTGCTGACCCTTTTCTCATCGCTATTTGTCATAACCAAGGTCACTTTTTCTCATTACAGAAATTGTTAGACTCGCTTTATCATAGAGGAAAAGTAACAAATCATTCGGGGTATATTGAGTTCATTCCCTCTCACCCCAATGTAATTGTTATCAGAACGATTAATAAGCTTTTGGAGAAAGTAATGGCGACTCATTTTGACTATATCTGTATCGGTGGTGGCAGTGGTGGCATCGCATCAGCAAACCGTGCAGCAATGTACGGTGCTCAAGTAGCAATCATTGAGGCTCAAGACCTTGGTGGTACCTGTGTGAATGTCGGTTGTGTGCCTAAGAAAGTCATGTGGCACGGTGCACAAGTCGCTGAAGCAATGAACCTCTACGCGGAAGATTACGGATTTGATGTGGATGTAAAAGGCTTTGACTGGAGCAAAATGGTTGAGAGCCGCCAAGCCTATATTGGTCGCATCCACCAGTCTTACGATCGCGTTCTAGGCAACAATAACGTCCATGTAATCAAAGGATTCGCTAAGTTTGTTGATGAGAAAACCGTTGAAGTAAACGGTGAACACTACACCGCCGATCACATTCTGATCGCCGTAGGTGGCCGTCCAACCATTCCAAACATTCCTGGTGCTGAATACGGTATCGACTCAAATGGCTTCTTCGAGCTGACAGAACAACCAAAACGTGTTGCTGTGATTGGCGCAGGTTACATCGCGGTTGAAATCGCTGGCGTACTGCATGCACTTGGCACAGAAACGCATCTATTCGTTCGTAAAGAATCACCTCTACGTAGCTTCGATCCAATGATCGTAGAAACACTCGTCGAAGTCATGGCCGCTGAAGGACCCACTCTGCATACCCACTCGGTACCAAAAGAAGTCGTGAAAGAAGCCGATGGCAGCCTAACTCTGCATTTAGAAAACGGTGAAAGCCAAAACGTTGATACGCTCATTTGGGCGATCGGCCGTCACCCAACAACAGACGCGATTAACCTAGCATCAACAGGCGTTGCAACGAATGAGCAGGGCTACATTAAGGTCGACGAATACCAAGCAACGAATGTTCCTGGTATCTACTGTGTCGGTGACATTATGGAAGGCGGTATCGAGCTAACTCCAGTAGCAGTTAAAGCGGGTCGTCAACTTTCTGAGCGTTTGTTCAACAATAAACCAAACGCGAAAATGGATTACGATCTAGTCCCTACTGTGGTATTTAGCCACCCACCAATCGGTACGATCGGCTTAACCACACAAGAAGCAGAACAAAAGTACGGCAAAGATAACATCAAAGTCTACACCTCTGGCTTTACTGCCATGTACACAGCTGTGACAAAACACCGTCAACCATGCAAGATGAAACTGGTATGTGCAGGCGAAGAAGAAACCGTCGTTGGCCTACACGGCATCGGCTTCACCGTTGATGAAATGATTCAAGGTTTCGGCGTAGCAATGAAGATGGGTGCAACCAAAGCGGACTTCGATTCGGTTGTGGCTATCCACCCAACAGGCTCTGAAGAGTTTGTTACGATGCGTTAATCACGCTAATTGCGTTAGTGATATTGCGAACGTAAACAAATAAAAAGGGGCCATCAACAACATTGATGGCCCCTTTTTTCTCATTTTAATAGCATTTCACTGCTTTTCGAGTCACTTTTACTTAATTTCTTCAACCAGCTCTGCAATACCTTGCCAATCGCCATTGTCGATCATTGCGGTTGGTACCATCCACGAGCCACCACAAGCGACAACCGACTTAAGGGCTAAATAATCTTGAACATTGGATGGGCTGATTCCCCCTGTAGGCATGAACTCGACCGGATAAACAGCACTCAAGGCTTTGAGCATATTTAAGCCACCTGAAGGTTCAGCAGGGAAAAACTTTAGCGTGCGTAACCCCATCTCCATTGCTTGCTCAACCAAGCTTGGATTATTCACACCCGGTATAATGCGCATATTACGCTGCTGACAGTATCTTACTGTCGTTGGGTTGAGTCCCGGACTCACAATGAAATCGGCTCCGGACTCTATCGCCATGTCGACTTGTTCCGTAGTGAGCACTGTGCCAGCACCGATTAATAGATCAGGATACGCTTCACGCATAAGGCGAATCGATTCAGCCGCCGCCTCAGTGCGGAATGTAATTTCTGCACAAGGTAATCCGTTGTCCACCAGCACTTTTGCCAATGGTAAAGCATGTTCGATATGGTTAATGGCGATAACGGGAACGACTTTGATTGCCCTTAATCGTTGTTCAAGTGTTGTCATGGTGCACCTCAAGTGATTCAAAACGAGACGATTTTTATCGCTATTTTACACACATAACATTCAACAATGATGTGCCGCTTAACTGATTTGGCGCACGATCAGTAAATAAACCTTTCTTATTTTTACCCCAGTAAGGTAATTGCAACGGCCAGTTATCTTTTTCCATCAAACCAGAGTTACGTAGCGTTTTAAACTCGGAAGGGCTCGCTAGGTGCATCCCCAACTGCTGACACACTTGTTTAGAGCTTGCATAACTGAGTCGATTCCATGCCTTGCCATGTTCCATATAGAATTGATTATGATTCTCCGCCACATAAGGCACAGCAAAGCGCTTACCTTTCAGAATGGTTTGTAAACGGACCTGCACACTTTTAGTATCAGCGATGGCTGGCGCTTGAGTAGATTGACTCACAGCAGCGGCAGGCTTAGATTTAGGCTGAATTTGTGGCACTGCTTTTGTGCTTTTTGCTGGCGATGATAAGTCCGCACTGTTTTTTTTCAGTGGGGCACTCTTTTTTGCAATCGCGCGTAAAAATGCATCTTTATAAACGGCAAGCGTTTGCACACTCTGCAATTCATTCGACGCTTGGGCAAAATCGGTATATGGGCCAATCAAACAACGATAGCCTTTATCTTCCGGTTTCATCCACACATCTGTCGTGATCTTGTTATAAATGGTCTGAGCTTTGGCCACCGACATCGGCTTATCTAAGATGCCACATTGGATCCAAAAATAGTCTTTGTCTTTTGGCGGCACTTTTTTTCCCCATACGCCGTGACCGATTGGGCAAGATGCCTCCAGCACCGGCAGTTCGTTGTGGCTAGCCTGAGATGCTTGGCATAAAAACTCATTTGCCATTACCCCACCAGAAAACTGGACGAACACTGCCAGTAACCAAAGATTTAGGCCAACTGGGACACAACGAGGATAATTAGATGCCATTTTCATTTTCATTCGCTTAACTCTAAAATGTCGGTGATGCTGATATGTCGACCAGCATCAAAAAAACATAGACCATAATTGATAAGCAAAAAAAGAGCCGGAAATTCATCCAGCTCGATATTTAATTATAAATATTTTAATAGGCTCACTTACATTAAGTTAGAAAATTAATCCAAGCCACTGTTAGCCTTTGTAAATTTTGGGATTAAAGACATCTCGCAACCAATCACCTAACAAGTTAATCACCAAGACTAACGTGACTAGCACAATGCCAGGGAAAGCGGTAATCCACCAAGCTCCAGAGAAAATATAGTTAAAACCGATGCTGATCAAAGCGCCAAGCGACGGCTGATCGACAGGTAAGCCTAGCCCTAGGAAGGATAATGCCGCTTCTGACATAATCGCATTAGCAATCTGAACCGTTGAGATGACTAATATCGGAGACAAACAGTTAGGCAAAATATGACGAAACATAATGCGCGGCGCTTTAAACCCCATCACCCTTGCAGCTTCAACATACTCTTTATTCTTTTCCGCTAGGACTGAAGCTCGAATCGTCCGTGCATATTGCGGCCATTCAGCCACACCAATGATCACCACTAACATCACTACCGCATATTGACTGTAAAAGTCGCTACCAAAGCTGGCTTTGAAGATCGCTGAGACGATAATAGCAACCATCATGGTAGAGAAAGAGAGCTGAACATCAGCAAAGCGCATTAAGAAGCTATCGACACGTCCGCCAAAATAGCCCGCCGACAAACCAATAATGATGCCGAGAATAAGCTGCAAACCCACGGCCAAAAAGCCGATAGTTAATGACAAACGCGAGCCGTATAAAATGGTTGATAAGATGTCGCGTCCCTGTTCATCAGTACCTAAAACAAAACGCTCGTCACCTTCTTCCATCCAAGATGGCGGTAGTTCAGAGTCCATGATGTCGATAGTGGTAAGGTCATAAGGGTCGGTAGGCGCTAAAATAGGCGCAGTAAACGCAAGCACGACACATACCAGAAAGACACTAAAGCTAACCATAGCCACTTTATCGCGCTTAAAATAGTACAGAAAGTCAGAATTTTTAAAACGTTGCCAAGTTGACTGTATAGCAGTAGGAGCTGCTGTTGTATTTGCTTGACCCATAGTTACGCTCCTTTTCCAGTTAAATTGACGGTTGGATTGATCAAACCATATAGCAAATCAACAATAGTATTCGTGACAACAAAAATCAGACCAACAAAGATAACGTAAGCTGTGATCAGTGGTGTATCTACTCGATTGATCGCTTCAAGGAAAAGAGAGCCTGTGCCCGGCCATTGAAAGACCGTTTCGGTTAGAATGGTGTAGGCCACCATGGTACCAATTTGAACGCCACCCACAGTTAGCACTGGTAGCATAGTATTTTTAAGTGCATGTTGATAATAAATTTTATTTAGACTCAATCCTTTTGCTTTGGCAAATTTAATATATTCTGAGCTTAGCACTTCCAACATCTCTGAACGAACCAACCGTATGAAGAGCGGCAACATAATAGAAGCTAATGCAATACACGGTAAAATCAGATGCTTCAATCCATCAATGGTAAAAAAGCCCGATTCCCACCCCAACACATTAGCCGTTTCTCCTCGCCCATATGATGGCAGCCAGCCAAGCTCAATTGAAAAAACATACATCAGCATAATAGCGGTTAAAAAGACGGGAATAGAAATACCTATACTGCTCATTGCCATAACAAACTTGGTCAACAAGCTTTTGGGGTGAATGGCGGAATAAACCCCCAAAGGAATGGATAAGATGATAATAATCAACGTCGCACCAAAAACGAGCTCGAGCGTTGCAACCAACTTATCCAAAATAACCTCTACAGCAGGTCGCTTGAAGAAATATGAAGTGCCTAAATCACCATGTAAGGCGTTTTCTACAAAACGCGTATACTTAGCAATAAAGGGATCATTTAAGCCCAATTCATCACGCAATGCTTGACGTTCAGTTTCTGAAACCGACTGACCGACAAGTTCACGTAGCGGATCTCCGAGGTTATCCTGAATGGCAAACGCCACCAAACTGATCACAAACATCACTATCAGTGCCTGAAAAAGGCGCTTGACCAGAAACGAAAACATTCCTTGCCCCTTAACTGTCCATAGTTCTTGATTTAAACAGGAAGCCCGGCTGAAAACTCCGTTCAACCAAACTTAATCTACTGCGACTAAGAAGAGGAGCGGCCTCCTCTTCTCGTAATGATGAAAATTACTCAACCACCACTAAATCACCAAAGTAAGGCATGACCATTGGGTTAACAATATCAGCCGCTTTAACGTTAGATTTGGCACCCCACGCCTCACTTTGCCAATGTAACGGTACAAAAGCGGCATCGTTATATAATGTTGCTTCGACACTTTTTAGCATTTCAGCACGCTTCACCGCATCTGTTTCAACGTTCGCCGCTTCAACAATTTTATCCATGGCAGGGTTTGAGTAGTGGCCGCAGTTATACTGTCCACGTCCCGTTTCTTCATTACGAGTCATGGTGAGGAATTCACTAAAGTTTGCCGAGTCTTCGGTGTCCGCATGCCAGCCGATAAGCAACATATCTGCAGCACATTTGTCGAATTCCGGCCAATATTGTGCTTTCGGCATGGTTTTCAGATCAACTTTGATGCCAATTTTTGACAACATCGCCGCAGCCGCTTGAGCAACTTTTGCATCATTCACATAACGGTTATTTGGTGCCATCATCGTTAAAGTAAAGCCTTTTTCGTACCCGGCTTCTTTCATTAACTGTTTGGCTTTTTTGAGATCGTAGCGAGGCACCAATTTATCATCATGACCAACATAGCCGGCCGGACTCATTTGACCTGCAGCAGTAGCAAAGCCCTTCATGATTTTCTTAACGATACCTTGATTGTTGATCGCATGCACTATCGCTTGGCGGACACGAACATCCTTGAGGGCTTCATTACTGTTTTGATTCATTTGGAACATGATGATACGTGTTCCAGGTAGCGTAACCAAATCAATGCCTTCTGCTTGCTTCACACGTTTATGATCATTCGGTGCAACAGGATGAATCATATCAACCCCACCAGAAAGCAGTGCTGCCACTCGTGTTGCATCTTCTTTAATGGGAACCAAAGTCAGCTTATCTACATTTCCTTTCGACTCTTTATCCCAGTAGTCTTTAAAACGTTCAAATTCGACTTTCACTCCCTGCTCACGAGAAGTAACGATAAAAGGTCCCGTTCCAGATACGTTAGTCGAAGCAAAAGAGTTGCCATGTTTCACCAACTCAGCTTTATCTTTGCCTTCTTTGGTCTTACCTGAGTAAAACTTGCTGTCCATCGGAAAAATGTACGTGGCGGTTTGTAGTTCAAGTGGGTAAGGGCCTGTCGTCACTAAGTCAAAAGTATGATCGTCAATTTTTACAATCTTCTCATACGGTTCAAAAATCGCTTTAAAATCTGGAGAGTTTTGTAGCCGCTCAAATGTCCAAACAACATCATCAGCAGTCAACGTATTACCAGAATGAAACTTGACGCCTTGACGCAGTTTAAAACGGAATGTTTTATCGTCAATTCGCTGCCAACTTTCTGCTAGACGAGGCTCAAAATCCATATTTTGGGTAAAACGTACAAGGGGATCAAAGACCATGTGGGACATTTGCAGCGTACCACCGGATAATTGCTCATGTGGGTCTAGTGAAACCGGATCAGCAGCGTAACCAACTTTGATGTCAGCTGCCATTACATTAACACTGAACCCAGCGGCTATTAACGCAGCTGCGATTTTACTTTTCATGGTTTTCATTTGCATAACTCCTTCATGCAGGGGATCCAGCCCCTTGTTATTTCAAGCGGTCTTTGTCATGACTGACAAATAAAACAGTCAAATACAAACAAGGCTTACACTTTCTCTAATGTCTCCCTTAAGCCAGTAAACTCAGGCATTAGAGAAATCAGTTTTTTACTGTATTCATGTTGAGGATCGGTGAAAAGCTGCTCAGTCGGCGCAACTTCCAGTAAGGTGCCCATTTGCATGACACCGACTCGGTCACACATCTGGCGAATCACAGGCAGATCATGACTAATAAACAACATGGTGAGATTGAGTTCACTTTGTAAATCTTTCAGTAAGTTCAGAATCTGAGCTTGTACAGAAACATCCAAGGCTGAGGTTGGTTCGTCGCAAATCAGCAGCCGAGGGCGAGTCGCCAAAGCGCGTGCAATAGAGATACGCTGACGTTGCCCTCCGGAAAACTCATGAGGATATTTTACTCCAGCCATTTTTCCTAAACCTACGTGTTCCAACAGATCATTGACAATCTGGCATGTTTCTATTTCGTTTCTCGTCAGCTTATGAAAACGAATAGGCTCCGCGATGATGTCAAAAATTTTCATTCTTGGGTTCATTGATGTGTACGGATTTTGGAAAACCATTTGCATCTGGCGACGCAATGGTCGGCGGGCTTTTTCCGATTTTAATGCCGTAAGGTCGATGCCTTCAAAGCTCACTTGACCTGAATTGGGCTGATATAAACCGGCAATAACACGTGCAACTGTCGATTTACCTGAGCCAGATTCACCAACGAGCCCAAACGTCTCCCCTTCATTCACCTCAAAGCTCACATTGTTTGAGGCTTGTACATATTCACGACGACTTTCAAACAAAGAATCTTTGGTCACAAATCGCAGATTCACGTTCTTTACGTCCAGAAGAGGACCGGTGTAATCGCGTTGATCTTGACTTTGACCCAACCAGTGATTCTTTATGTCCAATTGTTCGAGCTCCGTAGCCTGCTCGATATAACTGACTAATGGGAAGCGATCGAGTTTCACATCTGAGCGAGGCACCGCAGAAATCAGACTGCGAGTGTAAGGATGATCAGGATCACCTAATACTTTCTTCGTAGGGCCAAACTCGACCAACTCTCCACGATACATCACTGCAACGCGATCGGTAACATTTGCAACCACGCCCATATCATGAGTGACCAACATACAACCCACGTTGTTTTTGATACACAATTCACGAATAAGATTAAGGATTTGGTCTTGGATTGAAACATCAAGTGCCGTCGTTGGCTCATCGGCAATAATCAGTTCAGGCTCACCAGCTAATGCTATTGCGATCACGACTCGCTGACGCATACCTCCAGAAAACTGATGCGGGTATTGTTTCAAACGATTCTCAGGTTGTGGGATCCCCACCTGTTGCATTAGCGAAAGTGCGCGCTCATAAGCTTCATCATCAGAGACATCCATGTTGGCATGAATGGTTTCTTTGAGTTGTTGCTCCACCGTAAAAAGTGGGTTCAGAGATGTCATAGGGTCTTGAAAGATAAACCCAATTTTAGAACCACGCACTTGGCGCATTGCTGATGCTGATAGTCTAGATATTTTCTCGCCATCCAAAAACACCTCACCACTGGCAATGTGGCCTGGCGGGCTAAGAAGATCAATAACAGCATTACCAACGGTAGATTTACCAGCTCCAGACTCGCCAACTACCCCTACGATTTCCCCTCGTTCAATATGAAACGAGAGTGATTTCACGGCAACATGAATGCCATGGCGGGATGGGTATTCAATTCGAAGATTTTGCACTTCCAATAGTGACATTTCGACCTCTACTACCTTGTCGGTGGCCTCTTCTCAGAACAATTACGCTCTAAGACCACCAGAATGAATCCGTTCAAACTCAGAATAATACTCTGAAATCTTAATGTGCTGACAATTTAACAAATACTTCAAGCAAAAGCAAGAAATAAACCAGATAAACTGATTTTTATTCCATTTAAAGCATTAAAAATGAATATAAATTCATATTCCCATATTTAACCACTCACATACACACCATGCTTTATGCTGATTTTTTTGCAAAAAAAGTGCTAAACTCTACTCGATCAGCTAAGAAAACCGCTTTAGAGTACCTATTTTTAATCTAATTAAATAAAAAATATTAATTCAATATTCTATATATATCGCTTTAAAGAGATAAATAAACAAGATAAATTTTAAATTTTTAGCATTAGACACTGAAATAGAGCACAAAGAGTAAACGTGAGGAACTTAGCAAAGAATTATTTAGTCGATGAACCTTGGTATTTATTCACTCTAAAAACACCCTAAAGCTAGCATCTGTCAGCGATATTTCATTTACTTCTATACTCAAGTAGTCTCAAGAAGCATGATTCAGAGTTTTTTTGAGATTACTTGGATATAAATATATGAAGCTGTCATTTTGCTGACAATGAGAGATAATCGAAGGATAAGAACAAAATGTGAGTGGAGAAGTTAAAGTGCTAAAAGCCATTTTTTTTGATATGGATGAAACCCTGTGTGGTACTGCGCAAGCCGATAAGATTGCTGGGCAAGAACTGGCAAACTGGATCAAACAAAGTCACCCAAGTATCAATGATCCGCAGGCTTTTGTGGTGCGCTACTTACAAGGTGTATATAAAAAGCTTAATCACGAATTTCCTCAACTGGCCTCTTTGCTCCCCGATGAGAACGCCTTCCGCTGTGGTCTCATTCAAACGATTTTGGCTGAGCAAAACATTCATATTAATGCCGAGCAAGCTGAACAAACTCAACAGTTTTTCAATACTGCACGCATGAATGCCTTTGATTTCTTCCCAGGAGTCAAAGATATGCTGAAAAAACTTCGTGCTGACTACACACTAGTGGTGATCACCAACGGGCCTATATTTTCCCAGCACCCTAAGCTTAAGGCTGTCGAGATGCAAGATTGGGTTGACCATATTATTGTTGGTGGTGAAGAGCCCGAAGAAAAACCTGCAGCCAGTATTTTTCAAAAAGCATTAAGGTTAGCCAATGTCACAGCCGAAGAAGCTATCCATGTCGGGGACTCATTGCCAGCAGATATTGCCGGAGCAAATCAGATGGGCATTGTCAGTGTATGGATAAATGCATCAGGTGAAAAAAATGCCACAGAGATCGTCCCAAACTTTGAGGTGCGAAAAACCACGCAGTTAAGCCAATTACTCACCTCAATTGTTTAAGCGTTAAGCGGAAGTAATTCAACCTGAGCAGCTTAATAGGCTTTAGGATCATGGGTAACCAAAAGCCTATTAAGCTGTACCTTGAGCGAGTTTTACTCACAACTGATTAACGATAAGCCCTAATTTGACGCTGGCAACTCTAGAAAGCAATAAAACCTCGATATTACTATCGAGGCTTTAAAGTAACAGCCGGTGCAAGGAATGTAGTACGTTAGAACACGATGTGGCGCGTTAGAACACATTGTGAGCATATTACTAAATTTTAAATGTAAAAAAGCCCCAGTCTTTCGACTGAGGCTCTCAATAGTGGTCGGTGAAGAGGGATTCGAACCCCCGACCCTCTGGTCCCAAACCAGATGCGCTACCAAGCTGCGCTATTCACCGAACTGTATTCGCTGATTCTCTGAAATCAGACTGGATACTTCAACTAAGAAGTCACCTTAATTAATGGGGTGGCTAACGAGACTCGAACTCGCGACAACCGGAATCACAATCCAGGGCTCTACCAACTGAGCTATAGCCACCATCAATTTTAGTGTTTACCGCCTTTTGGCCATAAACGTAATAGTGGTCGGTGAAGAGGGATTCGAACCCCCGACCCTCTGGTCCCAAACCAGATGCGCTACCAAGCTGCGCTATTCACCGACATAAGTTTTATCTTTCTTACAAAGATAGGAAGTGTCTACTCCCTCTATCATTCACAAAGGAATGAATGGGGTGGCTAACGAGACTCGAACTCGCGACAACCGGAATCACAATCCAGGGCTCTACCAACTGAGCTATAGCCACCATTAATTTTTACCGATATGTTCCTCCGGGAATGGCACGCCCGAAAGGATTCGAACCTTCGACCTTTGGCTCCGGAGGCCAACGCTCTATCCAGCTGAGCTACGGGCGCATACCCTATCGGCGGAGTGGAATAATACGGATATCACACTATGCCGTCTAGTACTTTTTTTACTTTTTTTATCGTTTGGTCTCTTTTTCGACAGTTATTCGTCTTTAAAGAGAGGTTTTGGTGTGATTCACGCCCTGTCATGAATAAGTTGTTGTTTATTGCAGCAACTTAACGGGATACAATTATTGGATGTTTTGTGTTGATTGACACTTCCATTTATCAGCGAACAAGTCAACTTAACGCAAACTTTTCTCAAGGTTCTAATCATATAATAAGTACACAGCAGATAAGCCATCCGCTTATCTCAGGAATGTGAAGTGGGTATATGGATATGTCACGAAAAATGATCAGCGTTTTGTTCGCTGCCTTAGCTTTTTCTAGTTCAGCATTGGCTGCAAAAATCAGCCAAGATGAATACGATGCGATTGCCGAGCGCATCAAACCCGTCGGTGATGTTTATCTGGCTGGTGCTCTTCCTGTAGTAGAAACACCTTCAGGGCCTAGGGATGGGGCGTCGGTTTATAGTACGTATTGTGTTGCTTGTCACTCAACAGGTGTCAGTGGCGCACCTAAGACTGGCGATGCCGCAGATTGGGCACCACGGATTGCTCAAGGAAAAGACGTGCTCACCAATCATGCTATCCAAGGCTTTAACGCTATGCCTGCTAAAGGAACCTGCATGGACTGTTCAGACGATGAAATTATTGCCGCGATTGATCACATGATCGAAGGGCTTTAATAGTTAACGCCTAAGATAATCAACACCTAATAACTGGACAAGCTTCGATTTAGAAAACACCAAGAAGCTTGTCCGAATACAAGCGCGCTAGCGAGGCAAAAGTAAACGTTGCATTGTCGTTTACTTTTTAAACATCGCTTTCAAATTAGCAATGTGTGCTTGCCCTTTGGCCATACGCTCTTCTTGGGAAACTGGCTTTTTGTTAATTTCCCATTCCACATCATCAAACGGCAGTTCATCAAGAAATCGGCTTTGTGTTGGCTTAAGTAATTCGCCAAATTGTCGTCGCTCTTTACACATAGTAAAAGTCAGCTCGCGTTGAGCTCGCGTAATCCCCACGTACATTAAGCGCCGCTCTTCTTCGACATTATCCTCATCGATACTGGTTTGGTGAGGTAAGATCCCCTCTTCCGAGCCAATCAGATACACGTAAGGAAATTCTAACCCCTTTGAGGCATGCAAAGTCATTAACTGAACCGCGTCGCTGTCTTCATCTTCTTCTCCACGTTCCATAATGTCACGCAGAGTCAAACGTTGAACCACTTCTTTCAGCGACTTTTCTTCTTGGTCGTAATTATCACCTTCAAGGTCGGCCACAATCCATGAATATAAATCTGATACATTTTTCATTCGCATTTCAGCGGCTTTTGGGCTGGCAGACGTTTCGTATAACCAATCTTCATAATGAATATCACGAACCAATGACCGAACCGCTTCAACGGTATCGCCACGTTCTGCTTGATCAGCAATCGCGACTAGCCACTGAGTGAAACGACGCAAGCTCTCAAGACCACGTCCTGATAAATGCTGTTCCAAGCCCATTTCAAAGCTGGCGGCAAACAAGCTTTTACCGCGCATATTGGCATAACTCCCCAACTTCTCTAACGTCACTGGCCCTATTTCCCGACGTGGGGTATTCACAATACGTAAAAAAGCATTGTCATCGTCTGGGTTCACCAACACACGCAAGTAGGCCATAATGTCTTTAATTTCAGCACGAGCAAAAAATGAGGTTCCTCCCGAAAGCTTGTACGGCACTCGGTTTTGCATCAAAGATTTTTCAATTAGACGCGATTGATGATTCCCTCGATACAAAATTGCGTAATCTTTATAGTCGGTTCGGTTGAGAAATTTATGAGCGATCAACTCTCCCGTCACTCGCTCAGCTTCGTGCTCTTCGTTCTTTGCCAATAGCACTTTAAGTTTTTCACCATCGGGGATTTCCGAAAAAAGTGACTTTTCGTAAACGTGTGGGTTATTGGCAATCAAAATATTGGCTGCACGCAAAATACGACTGGTCGAGCGATAATTTTGCTCCAGTTTTATCAAGCGTAGATTAGGGTAATCTTCGCCTAACAAAACTAAGTTCTGTGGCTTAGCTCCACGCCATGAGTAAATAGATTGATCATCGTCACCAACGACAGTTAAACGCCCTCTCTCACCCACGATCAGTTTAACCAAGTCGTATTGGCTCGTATTGGTATCTTGATATTCATCCACCAGCAAATAACGGATCCGATTCTGCCATCGTTGACGAACTTCTTGGTTAGTACGTAAAAGTTGTACTGGCAGTGAAATGAGATCATCAAAGTCGAGAGCGTTGTACGCTTTCATCTGTTTCTGATACATCTCAAAACAAAACGCAAAAAGTTGCTGCTGTTCACCTTGAGCGACTGCTTTTACTTGCTCTGGAGTCAACATGTCATTTTTCCAGTTGGAAATACAGCTCAGCAACTGCCGTAATAAATCCTTATCCCCGTCCAGCTGCTGCTCCGTTAATTCCTTGAGCAAGGCCAACTGATCTTGATCATCAAATAATGAGAACCCAGCTTTCAGTCCAAGCTGCTTATATTCTCTTTTGATGATATTCAAGCCAAGTGTATGAAAAGTAGACACCATCAAGCCTTTGGATTCGGCTTTACCCAGAGTTTGACCTACACGCTCTTTCATTTCACGTGCGGCTTTATTGGTAAAGGTAACCGCAGCAATATTCCGTGCCTTGTAACCACATTGCTGAACCAAATAAGCAATTTTATTGGTGATCACTCGAGTCTTGCCCGAGCCTGCGCCAGCAAGGACCAAACACGGTCCTGAGACGTACTTCACGGCTTCATCTTGTCGAGGGTTCAGCTTCATAAAAATTCTCTGCGGATCAAAGTTGGGGCGCCTATGATAAAGGTGCGTTCGCATGAAATCTACGCTTAGGTTTAACTTGTGCAATCTAATAGCACAGCGTACGATATACAGCGAATGTAGATGACGACTACCTGTTCACTCAGCAAGGACGCACCATGTCACCTTATATTTGGCATTCTGTAGAGTCATCAATGACATGTTGGCTCAATATTGGACACACACCTCCCTTACACAATAGCAGTAAGTGCGTAAGCGTGGTTAAAAGTCAGCGTCACATTTATTGAGAAAACATACTTTAGCACTTTACTCTTTGGCAACGTAATAAAGAGAATCAAAAGCGCTAAAGAATACCCTTGAAAATAGTTGGTTTCCCCATCATTCAACACTAACTTGGAGTTCTTAAAAGAATGAAAAAGTGGACTTTCTTTATGTTGCTTATCGCCACCTTGCTGTTTGGCAGTGTGATAGGCTTTAACATCTTCAAAAAAATGAAAACTGAGGAGTTTCTTGCTAGTCGACCTGAGCCTGAATTTCCTATTACTGTCACCACCGCAAGCAGCGAAGATTGGACTCCCTTCATTGATGTAATTGGCTTTATTGAACCAAATCAAGGGGTTACTTTAGCAAGCGAGAACAGCGGCACTATCACTAGCATTCAATTTGAGTCGGGCGACAAAGTCGAGAAAGATCAAACCTTGGTTGAACTTGATTCAGAAGTGCAAAAAGCCAACCTTGATAGCGCACTTGCTGCCCTCCCTGCCTCTGAAGGCAAGTACAAACGCTATCGTGGCCTGATTAAAACAGGAGCGATCTCTAAAGAAGCCTTCGACGAAGCTCAAGCAAATTACTTGTCGCAAAAAGCCAATATTGAAAGCTTACGAGCTCAAGTTGAGTTACGCCAAATTAAAGCGCCTTTTGCTGGTAAAGTCGGCCTGCGTAATGTCTTTTTAGGTCAGTTCCTTCAATCTGGCTCGAATGTTGTCCGCCTAGAAGACACCAGTGTCATGCGCTTTCGTTTTACAGTTCCACAAACAGATCTGTCAAAATTAAAACTCGGACAATCCTTACAAATCAATGTAGATGCTTATCCAGAAGTGAAGTTTGATGGCAACATCACCGCTATTGAGCCTGCGGTTAATTACCAAAGTGGCTTAGTGCAAGTTCAGGCCAGCATTCCAAATAGTGATGGCCGCCTACGTAGTGGTATGTTTGCTCGCGCTAAAGTCATTTTACCCGTACTGAAAAATCAAATTGTCTTACCACAGACGGCGGTCAGTTATGCGTTATACGGCAACACCGTTTACGTCGTTAACAAAGATGAAAATGACGATTTACGTGTTAAACAAGTCGTTATTACAACCGGTGAGCGCACAGGTGACAAAGTACACGTACTTGATGGCATTAAAGATGGTGAGAAAATAGTCACCTCTGGCCAAGTCCGTCTCAGTAATGATGTCAAAGTCAAAGAAGTGCAAAACGACGCTTTAGATACACCAGCGACGACACCGAAACTGTAATTGGAGCACGCAATGCGTTTTACCGATATATTTATTAAACGTCCCGTTCTAGCGGCTTCGATCAGTTTTTTGATCGCCTTGCTTGGACTGCAGGCGTTATTCCAGATGCAGGTGCGCCAGTATCCAGAAATGACCAATACCGTCGTTACTGTATCTACTGGGTACTATGGAGCAAGTGCCGACCTTATCCAAGGTTTCATCACTCAACCTCTTGAGCAAGCCATTTCTCAAGCTGATAATATTGACTTCATGACGTCACAAAGCGTATTGGGTAGTTCAACGATTACCGTTTACATGAAACTCAATACTAACCCAAGTGCCGCTTTGGCTGATGTGTTGGCGAAAACCAACTCGGTCCGCTCTCAGCTACCAAAAGAGGCTGAAGATCCAACCGTAACAATGTCGACAGGTTCAGATACTGCCGTCTTGTATATTGGCTTTACTGCCGCGCCGACAGAAAATGGCGAACCACTTAACTCAAGTCAAATCACCGATTATCTTGAGCGCGTGATCAAACCTCAATTGTTTACCGTTGGAGGGGTATCAAAAGTAGACTTGTATGGTGGCCTACCATATGCACTTCGAATCTGGCTCGATCCGGCTAAGATGGCGGCCTTTGATTTAGCCGCAACGGATGTCATCAATATCCTTAACGCGAACAACTATCAATCAGCGATCGGTCAATCCAATAACGAATTCGTACTCTACAACGGCAGTGCTGACACACAATCTAACACGCCAGAAGAGCTCGCTCAGTTAGTTGTGTCGACCGTAAATAGCCAAGTCATTCGACTTGGTGATATTGCAAAAGTAGATTTAGCGAAAAGCCATGATGTTTATCGCGCAATTGCGAACGGTCAGGAAGCGGTTGTCGCTGCGATCAATGCCGCACCAAGCGCTAACCCGATCAATATCGCCAAAGGTGTCCTTGAGTTGCTCCCTTCACTGGAGCGAAATATGCCTGACACCATTGAAATGGCGGTGATGTATGACTCCACCATCGCCATCAATGCATCGATAGAAGAAGTGGCAAAAACCATCATTGAAGCTGCCGTGATCGTCTTAGTTGTCATCACACTGTTCCTTGGTTCATTCCGTGCCGTACTTATTCCTATTATCACCATTCCTCTGTCTTTGATTGGCGTCGCCATGGTGATGCAGATGTTCGGCTTTTCGTGGAACCTGCTCACCTTACTTGCCATGGTTCTGGCGATTGGTCTCGTGGTTGATGACGCCATTGTGGTACTTGAAAACGTCGATCGTCATATTAAGTTAGGAGAGAGTCCATTCCGCGCTGCGATCATAGGTACTCGAGAGATTGCTTTACCCGTTATCGCCATGACGTTAACTTTGGGCGCGGTCTATGCGCCAATTGCACTCATGGGAGGAGTCACGGGAGCACTCTTTAAAGAGTTTGCCCTTACTCTCGCAGGTTCAGTGTTTGTGTCAGGGATCATCGCTTTAACACTCTCACCAATGATGTGTTCGAAGATGCTTATCGCAAGCCAAAAGCCAAGTAAATTTGAATCAACCGTTCACTACTTACTTGACCGTATGGCTGAGCGCTATTCGGCAATGCTCACGGCTGTAATGGCACACCGTCCAGTAGTGATTGGCTTTGCTGTCATCGTATTTGCTTCGCTTCCCGTGTTATTTAAGTTTATCCCTAGCGAATTGGCCCCAGCAGAAGATAATGGCGTGGTCATGCTACTGGGTACCGCACCGGCCAATGCCAACTTAGACTACATTCAAAACACCATGGATGAAGTCAACAAAACCTTGGTTGAGCAGCCAGAAGTGAAATACGCACAAATTTTCGCGGGCGTTCCAAACTCTAACCAAGCTTTTGGTCTCGCGGCGTTGGTTCCTTGGGGAGATCGTCAAGCCAGTCAGGCTGAAGTTGCGGCTAGGGTAAATGGCATGGTACAAGATATTCCAGCTATGTCAGTGACGACCTTCCAATTACCCGAGTTACCTGGCTCACCATCAGGTCTCCCTTTGCAATTTGTTATCACAACACCGAACAGCTTTGAAAGCTTATTTCAAGTCGCCTCTGACGTGTTGAGCAAAGTGCAGCAAAACGGCATGTTCGTCTACTCTGATCTTGATTTGAACTTCGGTTCGGCAACAATGCATATTGAGATTAATAAAGATAAAGCGGGGGCCTACGGCATTACGATGCAGTCGATCGGAGCCACACTAGGAACAATGATGGCTGATGGCTATGTTAACCGAGTGGATATAGATGGTCGCTCCTACGAAGTTATTCCGCAGGTAATACGCAGTAATCGACTTAACCCAGACAGCATCAATCAGTATTACGTAAAAACGTCGACTGGCACCTCTGTACCTCTAGCCGAACTGGTCAGTATTGAAGTCAAATCAGCACCACGTTCCCTGCCTCACTTCAATCAGCTCAATTCCGCAACCGTTGGTGCCGTTCCTGGCCCTGGAGTAGCAATGGGTGATGCAATTGCTTGGTTTGAAAACGACGTAGCCAGCTCTCTACCGAAAGGCTATCGATATGACTTTAATGGTCAAGCTCGTCAATACGTCACGGAGGGAAGTGCCCTATATGCAACATTCGGCCTCGCGCTCGCCGTTATTTTCCTTGTCTTGGCAATACAGTTTGAATCGATTCGAGATCCACTGGTCATCATGGTTTCCGTCCCATTAGCAATTTGCGGTGCTCTGATTGCAATGGCATGGGGCACAACAACCATGAATATCTACTCACAAGTTGGACTTATCACCCTTGTGGGGCTGATTACCAAGCACGGTATATTGATTTGTGAGGTAGCAAAAGAGGAACAATTGCATAAAAAGGCCTCAAGAATCGATGCTGTCATGGAAGCGGCTAAAGTTCGACTGCGGCCAATTTTAATGACGACTGCCGCGATGATTGCTGGTTTAATCCCGCTATTATTTGCCTCAGGTGCAGGTGCAGCACAGCGATTTAGTATCGGTGTCGTCATCGTAGCTGGTCTATTCATTGGTACTCTGTTCACTCTCTTTGTCCTGCCAGTTATTTATAGTTACCTTGCAGAACAACACAAGCCTATTCCGGTTTTTGTTGAAGATGATGAGCTGGAAGAACTGGTCAAAATTGATCAAGCGAAAGCAACTCCGCAAAGCTAATCATTGATGTAAATCACTCAAGGCCACTTCGGTGGCCTTTTTTTATTTTCATGGCTTTTTTGCTATCAAGGTGGCGACTTTGTCGTATCATTTGCATAAAATATGAATAAATCAAAAGGAGCTTTAGTCGCTATGTTTGACCCAAAGAAGTTAGAAAAAATTGCTAAACAAATTCACGATTCAATGCCACAGCCAGTTAAAGATTTAGGCACTGATGTCGATCAGAAAGTCCGCCAAGTCATTCAAGGACAACTTAATAAACTCGATGTTGTGAGCAGAGAAGAGTTTGATGTACAAACTCAAGTGCTTCTGCGCACGCGACAAAAACTTACTGAGATGGAAAGCAAGCTAGCAGAACTTGAAGCGAAGCTAGCTGAAAAGTAGTCGCCCTATTGATTGGAGCATTGTATTTACTACTGAAGCTTTCAATTTACCAAGCGTAACCAAACGAAAAAGGCTTAATCATTCCTGACTAAGCCTTATTCATTTACCAAACTCTAAGCTTGTGCATTATCTAGATAAACTTCACTGAGTTAAGCGTTATATTATCCGCCAACTGCAATTCTCTTCATGTCCGTCATGTATCCACGCAGCTCAGCACCAATATATTCTACTGGGTGGTGACGAATCGCATCGTTGACAGCGATTAGCGTTGCATTATCAACTTGATTCGATGTCTCGCTAAGCCCTTTACCAATCACATCAGTATCAACTGACGACATAAAGCTCTCACGTAGAAGTGGGGTTGCAACATTAGCAAATAGGTAATTACCATATTCAGCCGTGTCAGAAATAACAACGTTCATCTCATACAAACGCTTACGTGCAATTGTATTAGCGATAAGAGGTAGCTCATGCAGTGACTCATAGTAAGCTGACTCGTCGATGATACCTGATGCCGTCATCGCTTCAAAAGCAAGTTCCACTCCAGCACGAACCATAGCAACCATTAAAATACCGTTATCAAAGTACTCTTGCTCTGAAATTTCATAGCCTGTTTCAGGATAGTTTTCAAACGCAGTCTCACCCGTCTCAGCACGCCAACCAAGTAGGTTTGCATCATCATTAGCCCAGTCTGCCATCATTGTAGAGGAGAAGTGCCCAGTGATAATGTCATCCATGTGCTTGTTGTACAATGGACGCATCAAGTCTTTTAGTTGCTCTGAAAGCTCAAAAGCTCTAACTTTGGCTGGGTTAGATAGGCGATCCATCATATGTGTGATACCACCAAACTTCAGTGCTTCAGTGATGGTTTCCCAGCCGTATTGCAATAGCTTGCCTGCATAGCCAGGGTCGATGCCATCGGCAACCATCTTCTCATAACAAACAATTGAGCCAGCTTGCAGCATGCCACACAAAATGGTTTGCTCACCCATTAGGTCAGATTTCACTTCAGCCACAAAAGAAGACTCTAGACAACCAGCACGGTGACCACCTGTTGCTGCAGCCCAAGCTTTGGCGATATCCCAGCCCTCACCCTTAGGGTCGTTCTCTGGGTGAACAGCGATAAGAGTCGGTACACCAAAACCACGCTTGTATTCTTCACGAACTTCCGTACCCGGACACTTAGGTGCAACCATTACTACTGTGAGATCTTTACGGATTTGCATGCCTTCTTCAACAACATTGAAACCGTGTGAGTAACCTAGGGCTGCACCTTGTTTCATCAAGGGCATGACGGTTTCAACCACATTAGAGTGTTGCTTATCCGGAGTTAGGTTGACCACTAAGTCAGCTTGAGGGATCAAAGTTTCATAGCTACCGACTTCAAAACCATTTTGTTTGGCATTCTTAAATGACTGACGCTGCTCATCAATTGCCGCTTGACGAAGTGCATAGGCAACATCAAGTCCAGAATCACGCATGTTAAGACCTTGGTTAAGGCCTTGAGCACCACAACCAACGATGACCACCTTTTTGCCTTTGAGATAATCCGATTCTGTTGCAAATTCTTCGCGGTCCATAAAACGACAACGACCTAACTGATCGAGTTGTTCGCGCAGGTTTAAGGTATTGAAATAGTTAGCCATCGAGGTACTCCTTAATATTTTCCGTGGTGGGGAAATAGCATTTTCCTACCGAATGAGATCATACTAAATCAGACATAATGTTGCTTAAAGTGATATATTCACAATTAGTAATTGCAATTAATGCAACAAAGGAAAGCAAGTGAACATTAAACGGTTACAACTTTTTATTCACCTATGTGAGAGCAAAAGTTTCGCTAAAACAGCAGCTGCCATGCACTTAAGCCCATCGGCTTTAAGTCGGCAAATACAAAAGTTGGAACAAGAGACGCAACAACAACTGTTCTTGCGTGATAACCGCAGTGTCGATCTCACTATTCAAGGCCAAAAACTCCTCCCTGTTGCTCTAAGAATCTTAAGCGAATGGCAGCAATATCAAAATCACCTCAAAGGTACAGAAGAAGATTTGAAAGGAGAAATACGTCTATTTTGCTCGGTGACAGCAAGCTATAGCCACCTTCCCGAGTTACTTTCAGAGTTTCGCCTACAGCATCCTTTCATTGAATTCAAACTATCAACAGGTGATCCTGCCCAAGCAATAGATAAAGTCTTGGCAAATGAGGCTGATATCGCTATTTCTGCAAGGCCTGAACAACTTCCAACTAAAGTTATCTTCGAACCAATTAGTGAGGTCCCTCTATCTGTGATAGCCCCGGTTGGTATAAGTAGCTTCGCAGAGGAACTCCTACAAGATCCACCGAACTGGGCCAATATTCCCTTTATTCTTCCAGAAGCAGGAACAGCAAGAGAACGAGCCAATGTATGGCTCAAGCAAATGAAAATCAAACCGAATATATATGCTCAAGTCTCTGGACATGAAGCAATTGTCAGCATGGTTGCTCTCGGCTGTGGAGTCGGTATTGCACCTGATGTAGTGATTAACAACAGCCCTGTCAGAGAGAAAATTAACCGACTTAAAGTATTGCCTATCAGACCGTTTGAACTTGGTGTTTGCTGCACCAAAAGTCAATTAGATAACCCTTTAGTACAAGCTTTATGGCAAGTTGCTGAGAGCAAGTATATTCCTTCTTAGACTTTATCTTACATTATGTAAGCTTACTAAAAGCCCTAATATTGTCTACTAGGGCTTTATTTGAATCTATTGTGGAACAGCCGGGACGTCCAGTTCAGAAGTTGCGATCAATCTGGACTCATACCCCGAAAAGGAAAATCGCTTTTCTTTAAACGACAAAACCCAGTCCGAAGACTGGGTTTCTAAATAAATGGCGGAGCGGACGGGACTCGAACCCGCGACCCCCGGCGTGACAGGCCGGTATTCTAACCAACTGAACTACCGCTCCACACGGTGATAAACAATGTATTGTCTATCCGATATACGTCGTTCAAATCGCATATCTAATCTTTTTGCCTTCATCTTTTTTTAAAAAAAGATGAAAACGAATTAAAGCCTGGCGATGTCCTACTCTCACATGGGGAAGCCCCACACTACCATCGGCGCTAATTCGTTTCACTTCTGAGTTCGGGATGGAAATCAGGTGGGTCCAAATCGCTATGGTCGCCAAGCAAATTCTGTTTTAAATCCTGTTATCAGGATTTAAATAATCTGGAAAGCTGGTTACTTAATAAAAGTAGATTCTCTACACATTCAATTCGTTCTTGCTTTGAGTCCATCAAAACCCTTTGGGTGTTGTATGGTTAAGCCTCACGGGCAATTAGTATCAGTTAGCTCAACGCCTCACAACGCTTACACACCTGACCTATCAACGTCGTAGTCTCCGACAACCCTTTAGGATACTTAATGTATCAGGGAGAACTCATCTCAAGGCTCGCTTCCCGCTTAGATGCTTTCAGCGGTTATCGATCCCGAACTTAGCTACCGGGCAATGCGTCTGGCGACACAACCCGAACACCAGAGGTTCGTCCACTCCGGTCCTCTCGTACTAGGAGCAGCCCCTTTCAATTCTCCAACGCCCACGGCAGATAGGGACCGAACTGTCTCACGACGTTCTAAACCCAGCTCGCGTACCACTTTAAATGGCGAACAGCCATACCCTTGGGACCGACTTCAGCCCCAGGATGTGATGAGCCGACATCGAGGTGCCAAACACCGCCGTCGATATGAACTCTTGGGCGGTATCAGCCTGTTATCCCCGGAGTACCTTTTATCCGTTGAGCGATGGCCCTTCCATACAGAACCACCGGATCACTATGACCTGCTTTCGCACCTGCTCGAATTGTCATTCTCGCAGTCAAGCGGGCTTATGCCATTGCACTAACCTCACGATGTCCAACCGTGATTAGCCCACCTTCGTGCTCCTCCGTTACGCTTTGGGAGGAGACCGCCCCAGTCAAACTACCCACCAGGCACTGTCCGCAACCCCGATAAGGGGTCGACGTTAGAACATCAACACTACAAGGGTGGTATTTCAAGGACGGCTCCACCAACACTGGCGTGCTGGTTTCAAAGCCTCCCACCTATCCTACACATGTAGGGTCAATGTTCAGTGCCAAGCTGTAGTAAAGGTTCACGGGGTCTTTCCGTCTAGCCGCGGGTACACTGCATCTTCACAGCGATTTCAATTTCACTGAGTCTCGGGTGGAGACAGCGTGGCCATCATTACGCCATTCGTGCAGGTCGGAACTTACCCGACAAGGAATTTCGCTACCTTAGGACCGTTATAGTTACGGCCGCCGTTTACCGGGGCTTCGATCAAGAGCTTCGACCGAAGTCTAACCCCATCAATTAACCTTCCGGCACCGGGCAGGCGTCACACCGTATACGTCATCTTACGATTTTGCACAGTGCTGTGTTTTTAATAAACAGTTGCAGCCACCTGGTATCTGCGACTCTCAATAGCTCCATCCGCGAGGGACTTCACCGTCGAGAGCGTACCTTCTCCCGAAGTTACGGTACCATTTTGCCTAGTTCCTTCACCCGAGTTCTCTCAAGCGCCTTGGTATTCTCTACCCGACCACCTGTGTCGGTTTGGGGTACGATTCCTTACAATCTGAAGCTTAGAGGCTTTTCCTGGAAGCATGGCATCAATGACTTCACTACCGTAGTAGCTCGACGTCGTGTCTCAGCCTTAAGAGAAACCGGATTTACCTAATTTCTCAGCCTACGCACTTGAACCTGGACAACCGTCGCCAGGCCCACCTAGCCTTCTCCGTCCCCCCATCGCAATTGTAAGAAGTACGGGAATATTAACCCGTTTCCCATCGACTACGCCTTTCGGCCTCGCCTTAGGGGTCGACTTACCCTGCCCCGATTAACGTTGGACAGGAACCCTTGGTCTTCCGGCGAGGGGGTTTTTCACCCCCTTTATCGTTACTCATGTCAGCATTCGCACTTCTGATACCTCCAGCATGCTTTACAACACACCTTCAACGGCTTACAGAACGCTCCCCTACCCAATGCACAAAGTGCATTGCCGCAGCTTCGGTTTACTACTTAGCCCCGTTACATCTTCCGCGCAGGCCGACTCGACCAGTGAGCTATTACGCTTTCTTTAAATGATGGCTGCTTCTAAGCCAACATCCTGGCTGTCTGAGCCTTCCCACATCGTTTCCCACTTAGTAGTAATTTGGGACCTTAGCTGGCGGTCTGGGTTGTTTCCCTCTCCACGACGGACGTTAGCACCCGCCGTGTGTCTCCCGGATAGTACTTACTGGTATTCGGAGTTTGCAAAGGGTTGGTAAGTCGGGATGACCCCCTAGCCTTAACAGTGCTCTACCCCCAGTAGTATTCGTCCGAGGCGCTACCTAAATAGCTTTCGGGGAGAACCAGCTATCTCCAGGTTTGATTGGCCTTTCACCCCTAGCCACAAGTCATCCGCTAATTTTTCAACATTAGTCGGTTCGGTCCTCCAGTTGATGTTACTCAACCTTCAACCTGCCCATGGCTAGATCACCTGGTTTCGGGTCTATATCCAGAGACTGAGCGCCCAGTTAAGACTCGGTTTCCCTACGGCTCCCCTAGATGGTTAACCTTGCCACTGAATATAAGTCGCTGACCCATTATACAAAAGGTACGCAGTCACCCAACAAGTGGGCTCCTACTGCTTGTACGTACACGGTTTCAGGTTCTATTTCACTCCCCTCACAGGGGTTCTTTTCGCCTTTCCCTCACGGTACTGGTTCACTATCGGTCAGTCAGTAGTATTTAGCCTTGGAGGATGGTCCCCCCATATTCAGACAGGATATCACGTGTCCCGCCCTACTCGATTTCACTGAATGTGCGTTGTCAACTACGGGGCTATCACCCTGTATCGCCGGACTTTCCAGACCGTTCGTCTAACGCATAAAAAGCTTAAGGGCTAGTCCAATTTCGCTCGCCGCTACTTTCGGAATCTCGGTTGATTTCTTTTCCTCGGGGTACTTAGATGTTTCAGTTCCCCCGGTTCGCCTCGTTATGCTATGTATTCACATAACGATACGTGCTTATGCACGTGGGTTTCCCCATTCAGAAATCCCAGACTCAAATGGTTGTTACTACCTAATCTGGGCTTATCGCAAGTTACTACGTCTTTCATCGCCTCTGACTGCCAAGGCATCCACCGTGTACGCTTAGTCACTTAACCATACAACCCCAAAGAGTTTCAGAAGAAATCTTGAGTTTGTTGTTTAAACAACCAAAGTTGCTATCTCATTATTTGAATGAGCGAGATAGCGTTCGATTTTGCCGGACTCAAATATGTTTTGCTCCATTCGTTAAGAACGAAGTAAAACCCAAGAACACTTGAATGTGTATTGGTACCTACATCTTTAAAAGACATAGGATTTGAGAACTTTTATTAGATAACAATCAATCAAATTGTTATCTGTCAGCTTTCCAAATTGTTAAAGAGCAATGAACCTTAATGGTCATTTTCTAAAGACTTTTGCTTGGCCTTTCGGCGACAAAAATTCCAACCACATACTTTTTACTGAAGTGGTTTGGCTAATTTATCCAAAAATACTTAGAGAATGGTGGGCGATACCGGGCTCGAACCAGTGACCCCCTGCTTGTAAGGCAGGTGCTCTCCCAACTGAGCTAATCGCCCACATTGTTTTTTCATTCTCGTGGAGAGAATGGTGGGTCGTGCAGGATTCGAACCTGCGACCAATTGATTAAAAGTCAACTGCTCTACCAACTGAGCTAACGACCCATTTTACTTCAAAAAGAAGTGGTATCCCGTAGGGGAGTCGAACCCCTGTTACCGCCGTGAAAGGGCGGTGTCCTAGGCCTCTAGACGAACGGGACACTAAGTTGAACATCTTGGGGATGTTCTTTCTCTTTTACTTTATAAACCGTATCAATCTGTGTGGACACTCATCGTGACTCATTTGTCTTCACTTTTAAAAAGCGAAAGCAAACTATCCGTATCGTATAAGGAGGTGATCCAGCGCCAGGTTCCCCTAGCGCTACCTTGTTACGACTTCACCCCAGTCATGAACCACAAAGTGGTAAGCGTCCTCCCGAAGGTTAAACTACCTACTTCTTTTGCAGCCCACTCCCATGGTGTGACGGGCGGTGTGTACAAGGCCCGGGAACGTATTCACCGTGGCATTCTGATCCACGATTACTAGCGATTCCGACTTCATGGAGTCGAGTTGCAGACTCCAATCCGGACTACGACGCACTTTTTGGGATTCGCTCACTTTCGCAAGTTGGCTGCCCTCTGTATGCGCCATTGTAGCACGTGTGTAGCCCTACTCGTAAGGGCCATGATGACTTGACGTCGTCCCCACCTTCCTCCGGTTTATCACCGGCAGTCTCCCTGGAGTTCCCACCCGAAGTGCTGGCAAACAAGGATAAGGGTTGCGCTCGTTGCGGGACTTAACCCAACATTTCACAACACGAGCTGACGACAGCCATGCAGCACCTGTCTCAGAGTTCCCGAAGGCACCAATCCATCTCTGGAAAGTTCTCTGGATGTCAAGAGTAGGTAAGGTTCTTCGCGTTGCATCGAATTAAACCACATGCTCCACCGCTTGTGCGGGCCCCCGTCAATTCATTTGAGTTTTAATCTTGCGACCGTACTCCCCAGGCGGTCTACTTAACGCGTTAGCTCCGAAAGCCACGGCTCAAGGCCACAACCTCCAAGTAGACATCGTTTACGGCGTGGACTACCAGGGTATCTAATCCTGTTTGCTCCCCACGCTTTCGCATCTGAGTGTCAGTATCTGTCCAGGGGGCCGCCTTCGCCACCGGTATTCCTTCAGATCTCTACGCATTTCACCGCTACACCTGAAATTCTACCCCCCTCTACAGTACTCTAGTCTGCCAGTTTCAAATGCTATTCCGAGGTTGAGCCCCGGGCTTTCACATCTGACTTAACAAACCACCTGCATGCGCTTTACGCCCAGTAATTCCGATTAACGCTCGCACCCTCCGTATTACCGCGGCTGCTGGCACGGAGTTAGCCGGTGCTTCTTCTGTCGCTAACGTCAAATAATGCAGCTATTAACTACACTACCTTCCTCACGACTGAAAGTGCTTTACAACCCGAAGGCCTTCTTCACACACGCGGCATGGCTGCATCAGGCTTGCGCCCATTGTGCAATATTCCCCACTGCTGCCTCCCGTAGGAGTCTGGACCGTGTCTCAGTTCCAGTGTGGCTGATCATCCTCTCAGACCAGCTAGGGATCGTCGCCTTGGTGAGCCCTTACCTCACCAACTAGCTAATCCCACCTAGGCATATCCTGACGCGAGAGGCCCGAAGGTCCCCCTCTTTGGCCCGTAGGCATCATGCGGTATTAGCCATCGTTTCCAATGGTTATCCCCCACATCAGGGCAATTTCCTAGGCATTACTCACCCGTCCGCCGCTCGACGCCGTTATCGTTCCCCGAAGGTTCAGATAACTCGTTTCCGCTCGACTTGCATGTGTTAGGCCTGCCGCCAGCGTTCAATCTGAGCCATGATCAAACTCTTCAATTTAAAGTTTTTTCGGCTCAATGAATACTGACTTCAAAACTCATCCTTACTTAAAAGTAAGAAGTAATTTTAAAGCTATTACCATTCCAACAGAATGATAATGAATTGACTGTGCCAAGTCTTTCGACTCGTTTGGTCACTCAGTTCACTGAAACCTAATTTGAAGCTAAAGCTTCTAATTGGATTATCATCAACGAGTGCCCACACAGATTGATAGGTCTATATTGTTAAAGAGCTTTCCTATTGAGCCATGCTCAAATCGGACGGCCATTTTAGCGATTTAAAGTTTAGTGTCAACCACTTTTTTCAAACTTTTTCTTAGCGTTTCCGCTTGGCTAATTGGCTTACTAACTACCTACTTGCCTTTGAAACTTAAGCTTCGGAGCGTTGCCGTGTCAGTGAGGTGGCATTATAGAGATTGCGATCACATTGGCAAGCCCTTTTTTATGCTTTTTTTGTTTTTTTTACCATTTGGATACTTTTTACTCTAAAGTGCTCATTTTCAGCACTCTTCTAAGCAATATTTGTTTCTAACTAGGCTTTATCATAGGAAAAAGAATGAGCAACGTACGTAGTTATAAGGGAATTCGTCCAAATTTAGGTAAGCGCGTCTATATTGATACCACTTCCGTACTCGTCGGAGACATTCATATTGGCCAGGATTCAAGTATTTGGCCTTTCGTTGCTGCCCGCGGTGATGTTAATCATATTCATATCGGTCAACGGACTAACATTCAAGACGGTACAGTTTTACACGTCTCACATAAGAATATGGAAAATCCGCTAGGCTATCCGCTTATTATTGGTAATGACGTTACGATCGGTCATAAAGTAATGTTACATGGCTGTGTTATTCATGACAGGGTACTTGTGGGAATGGGGGCAATTATTTTAGATGGAGCAACGATTCAATCTGATGTCATGATCGCTGCAGGCAGTTTAGTACCACCGGGAAAAACTTTAGAGAGTGGGTATCTTTATGTTGGCCGTCCTATCAAACAAGCACGGCCACTTACAGACAAAGAAATCGCTTTCTTGCAAAAATCCGCGGATAACTACGTAAAGAACAAAGATGACTACCTAAACGAAGTTGAAGTTATTAACGATTAGCAGCATTAGTTAATAACAACACAGCCTTCTTCATTGAAGGCTTCATCCTCTATTAGTTGTTCTGCTATCTCTTCAACCTCAAAACGGTACTCTACAAACACGTCCATGATGGCTTGTTCTGTTTCCATTGAAAGGCCGCTGAGCTGTTCTAACTTCTTTTTAGTTATATAGCAGTCAATTAATGCTCCTGATTGTTGCGCTGTAAATTTAACTGACTGCGAGGCTGTGTGCCATGACTGAATATCCGTAAATAAAATCGCTTGATTCATCAGTTATTGACCTTCTAAGTTCTTTCTTAATTCATTCAAAACCTGTTTAGAACCAGGTCGTAATCCGCGCCATAACATAAAGCTTTCTGCGGCCTGTTCAACAAGCATCCCTAAACCATCCAATGTGTTCATCACACCGTTTTGCTTTGCCCATTGATTGAAAATCGTATTTCCTTGGCCATACATCATATCGTAGCTAACGGTGTTGGCTGAAAAGATAGCCGAAGAGATATCCGGAAGTTCACCATGTAATGAAGCAGAGGTGGAGTTGATCACTACATCATAGACTTGATTAATTGTTTCCAGGCTTTTTGCACTAACAGGCCCATATAAAGAAAAAGATTGTTCTAATTGCTGAGCTTTAGACAAGGTACGATTGGTCACTGTGATGAATTCTGGTTGCTGGTCGAGTAATGGCTTAAGTGCCCCTCGCGCTGCCCCACCAGCACCAATAATAAGAATACGCGCTCCCTTTAGCTCAACATTATGCTGTAGTAGATCCTGAACTAAACCCGCACCATCGGTATTGTCGCCAATAATCTCTCCATCATCGAGCTTTTTGAGGGTATTAACCGCACCAGCTAATCGCGCACGTTCAGTAAGACGGTCCGCAAATTGATACGCCTCTTGCTTGAAAGGTACGGTAACATTGCACCCTTTGCCGCCTTGAGCAAAAAAGTCAGTCATTGCTTTGGAAAAACCATCTATTGCAGCGCACTGTGCAGAATAACTCAACGCTTGGTTAGTTTGACGCGCGAACAAGGTATGGATAAAGGGAGATTTACTGTGTCCGATGGGATTACCAAACACGGCATAGTGATCGATCGGCTGAGTCATTTGTTTACCTTATTTAGATAACTGCGAATATAAAGTGAGGGTCACCTGATTAAAGATGACCCTATCACTATAACTTCGCAAGCTCAAGCCGCCCAAAAGCAAGGTTTTATGTGTTTGAGATGTTACCAATCTCGAGGCTTAAGGTAATCGCTCAGCTTGGCCTCAGGAGAGTCCTCCTGTGGTTCATATCGGTACTCCCAGCGTGCTAATGGTGGCATAGACATAAGTATCGACTCGGTTCGGCCGCCACTTTGTAGACCAAATAGGGTGCCACGATCATAGACGAGATTAAATTCTACATAGCGCCCACGACGATATAGCTGAAATTCACGTTCACGTTCACCGTAAGCCATATTCTTACGACGAGAGACAATTGGAAGATACGCTTGGCAGAAACCTTCACCGACTGCTTTTATGTAGTCGAAGCTTTTTTCGAATCCCCACTGATTGAGGTCATCGAAGAATAAGCCGCCCACTCCGCGAGTTTCATCTCGATGTGGTAAGAAGAAATATTGATCGCACCATGCCTTATGCTCTGCGTATACCTCGTCACCAAAAGGCGCGCAAAGTTGTTTTGCCGTCTGATGCCAGCTCTGGCAATCTTCGTCAAATGGGTAAAATGGCGTTAAGTCAAAACCGCCACCAAACCACCAGATCGGCGCTTCCCCCTCTTTCTCAGCAATAAAGAAACGCACATTAGCGTGTGAAGTTGGAATATATGGGTTTTTAGGGTGAATGACTAACGAGACTCCCATCGCTTCAAAACGGCGCCCGGCCAACTCGGGGCGGTGAGCCGTCGCAGAAGCTGGCATCTCTTTACCTTCGACATGTGAAAAGTTAACACCACCTTGTTCAAAGACCTGACCATCACGCAGCACACGCGTTCGACCTCCGCCATCGAGACGTTCGCCTTTATCACGCTGCCAAGCGTCTTCTACAAAAACGGCTTTGCTATCAGCTTGTTCTAATTGCTGACAGATTGAGTCTTGTAAAGACAGCAAAAACTGCTTTACGGCGTATTTATCAATTGAAGACATACTGAATTACCCACTAGTTAAAGCCAAATCTAACCTTGTCTTAGGACTTGCCCAGTTTTTGCATCACGAATCTCACTGGGTTTATCACGGCCACTGGTTTTTCCATCCAAGATAGCGACTAACTGCTGACCTAATTGCACTTCTACCTCCGCCGTTGTCATACAAGGAGGTTGGCCAGTTAAGTTTGCACTGGTCGAAGTAATCGGCTTACCGAAGGCTTGACACAGGTCCTGAACCAAAGGGTGATCGGTGACTCGCACCGCAATGGAATCAAATTGTCCTGAGACCCAACTGGATACCTTGCTGCTGGCAGGCATCACCCAAGTATAAGGGCCTGGCCAAGTCGCATGCACACGTTCAAGTTGCTGCTGGGTTAATTGAGACTCATCAATATAAGGTTGAAGCTGAGCATAACTTGCAGCAATCAGAATTAAGCCTTTTTCAACGGGGCGCTGTTTAAGAGTTAATAGCTTTTGAATCGCTTCAGGATTATCAGGGTCACAACCCACACCAAATACACCTTCCGTTGGGTAAGCTAATACATCACCATTTTTGAGTGCTTCAAGTGCTAATTCAAAGTTATTCACTGATCACATCCTGAGTTTTATTAATCGGGTGGAAGGGTAAGTGTACAAAAATTCATTCTCAGAGACTAAAGCAATTTTTTACAAAACCTCTATATCTTACATAAAACCCCACGCAAACGTTTGCCTAAGAAAAAAATCCTCGTATAATACGCGCAAAATTATCAGCTCACCTAATTTGCAGCTTGAAGGAGTTTAAGATGAAAGTCGGTATCATCATGGGATCTAAGTCCGATTGGCCAACAATGAGATTAGCCGCAGAAATGCTAGAGCAATTTGGCATCCCTTACGAGACAAAAGTGGTCTCTGCACATCGCACTCCCCAACTGCTTGCAGACTATGCGACCAGCGCCAAAGAACGTGGCATTAAGGTCATCATTGCCGGGGCAGGAGGCGCTGCTCATTTACCCGGTATGGCAGCGGCTTTTACCAGCGTTCCTGTCTTAGGCGTTCCTGTTCAATCCCGCGCGCTAAAAGGCATGGATTCTTTACTCTCAATTGTCCAAATGCCAAAGGGAATTGCAGTCGGCACGCTCGCGATTGGCGAAGCTGGTGCAGCAAATGCTGGAATTCTTGCCGCACAGATTCTTGGTACTCATGATGAGTCGATCATGCAGAAAGTTGAAGCCTTCCGCAGCGAACAAACAGAAACTGTGCTCGCTAACCCTAACCCAGCTGAGGATTGATCATTATGCATGTACTGGTTCTTGGTGCTGGACAGTTAGCACGTATGATGTCTCTTGCAGCAGCGCCATTGAATATCCAGATCTCAGCTTATGATGTGGTGAGTGGCAATATTGTTCATCCATTAACTCAACATGTACTCGGCCATGGCTTAGAGAATGCGATTGAACAAGTCGATGTCATCACTGCCGAATTCGAACATATTCCCCATGATGTACTCGAAGTGTGTCAAACAAGTGGCAAATTTCTACCAAGTGCTCAAGCCATTAAAGCAGGTGGTGATCGGCGTCTTGAAAAAACCTTACTTGATGATGCTGGCGTGCGAAACGCTCAATACTACGTGATTGATACTCGTGAAGACTTTAACTGTGCCATTGAACAAATTGGTCTACCCATGGTGCTAAAAAGCGCTTTAGGCGGTTATGATGGCAAAGGACAATGGCGCTTAAAAGACACGACGCAAATCGATACCGTTTGGCAAGAGATGGCAGCATGTATCGCAATGACGCCTTCTCAAGCGATCGTTGCTGAAGAATTTGTGCCGTTTGAGCGTGAAGTCTCGCTAGTGGGCGCTCGAGATAAAAGTGGCAATGTTGAGGTTTATCCCTTAGCGGAAAATGTTCACACCAACGGGGTTTTAAGTCTTTCAACCGCCATTGATGCCCCTGAGCTACAACAGCAAGCCAAGCAAATGTTTACTGCCATCGCCAACCATTTAAATTATGTTGGCGTCCTTGCCATAGAGTTCTTTGAGGTCAATAGCACGCTATTGGTTAATGAAATTGCACCGCGTGTGCATAACTCAGGTCATTGGACCCAACAAGGTGCTGAGACATGCCAGTTTGAAAACCATATCCGCGCAGTATGTGGCCTACCACTTGGGAGTACAAAATTGATCAGAGAGACTTCAATGATCAATATTCTGGGCGAGGATACCTTGCCAATTGAACTGCTTGCAATGAATGGCTGCCATATTCATTGGTACGGAAAAGACAGGCGTGCAGGCCGCAAGATGGGGCACATCAATGTTTGTGGTGATTACACAGGTGAACTGAATCGCAAATTATGCACCTTAGCTGACCTGCTTGACGAACGCACTTTTCCCGCTGTCCATCAGTTTGCTCAGCAATGGAAAATATAACCCAGCATCCATTTGCTACGCACTAAAAAGGTCGCCATCTGCGACCTTTTACAATTGAGCCTTACTGGGCCTGAATATGGTGGCACTTACGGTTAGCGCATTGTTGTTTTACTCCGCTCGCTGACTTCTTCTCGACCAATAATGTAAAACCACATACCTCACACTGCCCTGCTATCGGTGGTAAATTCACAGCAAACTTGCACTTTGGATAGTTGTCACAAGCATAAAAAGTTTTACCAAACCGTGTCTTGCGTTCCACTAAATGCCCTTTAGTACATTCTGGGCAACCGTGTTGCTCTTTAGGCTGCTGTTCTGGTTCAACTTGATTAATCGATTCAATATGATGACAAACAGGATAGTTGCTACAACCGACAAACATGCCATAGCGACCTTGCCGAAGTACCAATTCACTACCACAGTCAGAACAAGGCACGCCAAGTTCTTTTACTATGTGACCATCATTACCATGTAATGGCTTAATGTAATCACAACTTGGGTATTGGCTGCAGCCCAAAAACGGGCCTCGCTTGCCATGTTTGAGCGCTAACACGCCACCACATTGAGGGCAAACATTTGTGTCAAGAGCCGGCTCACGCACTGAAAAAAGCGTTGGATCGATTTTACTACTCATCACTACCACTGATTCTGATATAGTCGAATGACTTTAAAAGGCTGAGTACATATTAATGCAAAATACCCTGCTCTTTGGTGTAAAGTAGCTCTTCCATCAACGTATATGCATTTTCATTACCCGGCACATTAAACAGCACCATTAAAATGATCCATTTAAGGTCTTCGAGCTCAAACTCGTTGGTTTCTAACCCCATTACACGATCCACCACCATTTCTCGCGTCTCAGTCGTTAGAACATTTATTTGCTCTAAAAACAGCAGAAAGCCACGACATTCAAGATTTAAACGCATCATTTCTGTCGAAGTATAAACACGTGTCGATGACGCTGCGATGCAAGCGGAAATTGCGGAATGTTTATCACTTTGCTGTAAGGCTGCAAGCTCTTCCAACCAAACTAGGGCTTTATAGATGTCTTTTTGGTGAAAGCCTGCACGAAGTAGTTCGTCCTCTAATTCGTCTTGTTCAACCTGTAACTCTGCATCGCTATGGATGTAGGTTTCGAACAGATACATAAGTATATCCATCATCATAGCTAGCCCCTCCTCTTTCGAATATAGCCACCTGAAACTGCAACAACATGCCCTGAAAGCTCAAGCTCCAGGAGCTGCATCATGACCTCTTGCACAGGTATATTGGTCCTGCTTGAAAGAATATCAACTGGTGTAGCCTCATTTCCTACGTTAGCTAACAGTTCAGGAAATGGCAATTCTTCTTGATCAATTGATGCAGAAAATAAATCCTGACTCTGGTTAACAGACCAATTAAGTAAAGACTGGAGCTCACTCAGTACATGTTGAGTATTTTGTACGAGACAGGCACCGTTTCGAATCAATTGATTGCCTCCACTCGCGTTTGGAGCATTAATCGATGCTGGCAAAGCAAACACTTCACGACTCTGCTCTAGGGCATAACGCGCGGTGATCAAAGAGCCACTCTTTTCCGCCGCTTCCACAACTAATACACCGAGAGACAAACCGCTGATAATGCGATTACGGCGAGGAAAGTGTTCCGCACGAGGTTTGGCGCTAGGCCGAAATTCTGACACTAAGGCACCGCTTGCGGTAATTCGCTCTGCAAGGCCTCGGTGACGAGCAGGGTAAATATGCTCTAAGCCCGACCCTAGCACTGCGATTGTTTTTCCACCCGCTTGCAATGCACCATCATGTGCATGCCCATCGATACCTAATGCGAGACCACTGGTAACAACCAAAGCTTGCTGCGCAAAGTCAGCGGCAAAATAACGAGCATGTTGAACACCATCCACACTGGCATTTCGGCTGCCAACCATAGCGATTTGCGGTAAAGACAAACTGGCGACCTCTCCTTTAACAAACAATAAAGGCGGAGGCGCAACTGTCTGCTTTAAAAGAGGCGGATAAAACGGGTCAGATAAAGTAACAATATGATGCAATTCGGACGAGAAGCACCAATCTAAGCAGGCCTCAACTTCTTTATCTACAGTGGGCCAAGCTTGTAATTGTTTTGAAGACAGGCCTAAATGACGTAACTGCTCCTGTGAGTATTGAACAATATTCACAGGTGTATCTTTACTCAGTAACTTACTTAACGTGACGCCGCCGATACCCGGTAGGCAACTGAGTTTTAACCAGGCAGCAAGTTCGCGCTCATTTTCAAGACTCATGTATGCTCAGCCTCTTGTTCAGAGGGGATACAACAAAGGCCCCAGTTATGATTGGTTTGGTACTGCGTGCAATGATGGCAAGACTAAAATGACGGTAAGAACGGATCACAACCAACTCCCCTACCGATATCGGTGGCAAAGTAACCTTTTCAGCTGATTTTTCTGACGGTTTATCAAAGCTCGTGCCTAGGCTAAAACCTCGCACAGCTGCCTCTCTTAGCTCTAATACATTGCCTTGGTGTAATTCATCCAAAGTGCCCTTATTGAGCACGACAATGTTATCTGCGGCGCTCAGAGCAGTTCCTGTCATATTACCTAACACTTGCGCAGAGAGTCCCTTTGGAGCCGGAGAAAAAGGGAATGTAAGCACGGAAGGTGTTAGCTCTGACTCAACAAGAGGCAAAGCAACATCATCTAAAGTCACTTCTTGTCTTTGTGACGTCAGCGTTAATCCAGAAAATTCATGACCGCTTTCGATTAACTTTGCTTTAGCAATCAAGCGTACTGCCGTGACCTTATCCTTGGTTTTATCTCGGCTATAAACGGCAATCGGGCGGTATATCCCCCATTTTGCTTGCGTATGTTGGCCGCTGATATACAACGTATTTTGGCGAGTTGAGTATTGATGTCCGTGACGGTTACCGAGGACTTTTGCCGCTTGAAGTAATCGCTTATTCTCTAACAGACGATTTGAGGACCAATAAGACTGTATCGCACTCTCCCGGACACTGGATAACGCTTCCTTATTTTTCAATCGCATTTTTGGCGTGAGTTTTTTGGTTGGCTTGAGGCTCAATGTGGGTTGACCATCCACCCACTGTAATAAAAGAGTATCGCCAGGGTAGATCCAGTGAGGATTATCTACAGCGGGATTCAAACGCCACAACTCAGGCCATAGCCAAGGACTATCTAAATAAAATTGGGCGATATCCCATAACGTGTCACCCTTTACCACTGTGTAGATTTGCGGGGCACTTTCTTTTACTGTTAGTGTATTAACTTGTGCATGTGCTCTGGAATGAGCCCCGCCCCATAACACTAAAAAAAGGCAGCACATACGACAAAAAATCAGATTCATGACCTTATTCCTTGGTCTGTCCACTAATAACCAAAATGGAAATTGGTCTCAGGATGCTGTCATTTAGGTCATAAAATGTCTAGAATTGACCCAACAAGGTTTGTGCTGTTACGGCACAGTTCAATTTTTTCGAGTGAATATGTCTGTATTACAAGTATTAACATTCCCAGATGATCGCCTGCGTACGGTAGCAAAGCCCGTCGATGCGGTGACTCCTGAAATTCAAAAGATTGTCGATGACATGATTGAAACCATGTACGACGAAGAAGGCATCGGCTTGGCAGCGACCCAAGTTGATATCCATAAACGTATCGTTGTGATTGATATTTCAGACACACGTGATGAGCCAATGGTGCTGATTAACCCTGAAATCATAGAGAAGCGCGGGGAAGATGGCATTGAAGAAGGTTGTCTGTCAGTACCAGGGGCACGTGCGCTTGTGTCTCGTGCCGCTGAAGTAACGGTAAAAGCTTTAGATCGTGATGGCAAAGAATACACTTTCGACGCTGACGATCTGCTCGCTATCTGTGTTCAACACGAACTTGATCACCTAATGGGTAAACTGTTTGTCGATTACCTATCGCCATTAAAGCGTAAGCGAATTCAAGATAAGCTAGCAAAAATAAAACGTTTCAACGAGAAGCAGCAAAACGCCTAATCTCGTCGAACTCTACATAAAAAGGAAGTCTACCTTGAGCCAATCATTACGAATTGTCTTTGCAGGTACTCCGGATTTCGCCGCCCGTCATTTGGCGGCGTTGTTGTCTTCGGAGCATGAAGTCATCGCGGTTTACACCCAACCCGATCGCCCTGCAGGTCGTGGTAAAAAACTTACTGCCAGCCCAGTGAAAACCATCGCACTTGAACACGACATTCCCGTGTATCAACCGCAAAATTTTAAGTCTGATGAAGCAAAGCAAGAGCTTGCTGATCTCAATGCAGACATCATGGTAGTGGTGGCATACGGATTACTTTTACCTCAGATCGTCCTTGACACACCAAAGTTGGGTTGTATTAACGTCCATGGTTCCATCTTACCTCGCTGGCGCGGCGCAGCACCTATTCAGCGCTCAATTTGGGCCGGTGATGAGGAAACTGGGGTTACCATCATGCAGATGGACATTGGTTTAGATACTGGCGACATGCTAAGTATTGCCACTTTGCCGATCGAAGCAACCGACACCAGCGCAATAATGTACGAGAAGTTAGCTCAGCTTGGCCCTAACGCCTTGATCGAGTGTTTATCAGATATCGCTGCAGGTAAAGCAAAACCCGTTAAACAAGATGATGCACTCGCTAACTACGCTCAAAAGCTAAGCAAAGAGGAAGCTCGTATCAACTGGAGTGACGACGCTGAACACATAGAACGCTGCGTGCGTGCTTTCAACCCGTGGCCAATGAGCCACTTTATGGCAGCAGATAACAGCATCAAAGTTTGGCAGAGCCGTGTTGTTGACCAAAGCAGTGACCAACCCGCTGGAACCATACTGCAAGCAGATAAAACCGGTATTTATGTCGCAACAGGCAATGGCACTTTAGTACTAGAACAGCTGCAAGTTCCCGGTAAAAAAGCCATGCCAGTACAAGATATTCTTAATTCTCGCTCAGCTTGGTTTGAAATTGGAACTCAGTTGACTTAACTATTATTAAGAGTATAACCCAAGTTATTCGAACTTTTAGAGGGCAGAGATGCCCTCCTTTACTTTAAGGTACCTATCATGAATGTTCGCGCTGAGGCTGCTAACGTCCTGTATCTTGTGGTTGATAAAGGCCACTCTCTGTCAAGCGCTCTACCTGCGGCGCAACAAAAAATACGTTCCCGAGACCACGCCCTGCTGCAAGAAATGTGCTATGGCGCGCTGCGCTTTCTTCCTCGTCTGGAAACCATTGCGAACCAACTGATGGATAAGCCCTTAAAAGGCAAGCAGCGAGTTTTTCATCATTTAATTTTGATTGGTATTTACCAACTCAGCTTTATGCGTATTCCTGCCCATGCAGCAGTCGGTGAAACAGTAGAAGGTACCAAAGATCTCAAAGGCCCTCGTTTACGCGGCTTGATCAACGCAGTTTTGCGTAATTACCAACGTAATCAAGCAGAACTCGACCAAATGGCCGTCAGCCACAATGCAGGCAAATATGGTCACCCTAGCTGGCTGCTCAAACTACTTCAACAAGCTTATCCTGAACAATGGGAAAAGATTGTTGATGCTAACAATCAAAAAGCACCGATGTGGCTGCGCGTCAATCATCAACATCACAGTCGTGACGCCTACCAAGCGCTGCTCAAAAATGAAAACATTGATAGCACAGTACACCCACAAGCTATGGACGCCCTAAAATTAGCTTCACCCTGTGATGTCATGAAACTGCCCGGTTTTGACCAAGGGTGGGTATCTGTTCAAGACGCGGCCGCCCAACTATCGATGAATTACCTCACACCAAAAGACGGCGAGCTGATCTTAGACTGCTGCGCGGCACCTGGGGGGAAAACGGCTCATATTTTAGAACGAACGTCAGGCTCCAAAGTCGTGGCTATCGACTGTGATGAAACTCGCTTGCAGCGGGTACATGATAATCTTCAACGCCTTAATCTTCAGGCGAAAGTTATCTGCGGGGATGCACGCCACCCTCAAGATTGGTGGCAAGGTGCACAGTTCGATCGTATTTTGCTGGATGCACCATGTTCTGCGACAGGCGTCATTCGTCGTCACCCTGACATCAAGTGGCTACGTCGTGCTGAGGATATTACCGCCTTGGCCGAGCTACAAAGTGAGATTTTTGATGCGATGTGGGCACAACTTAAGCCTGGTGGCACCATGGTGTATGCGACATGCTCAATCACACCTCAAGAAAATGTCGAGCAAGTTAAAGCCTTTTTGGACCGTACCACAGATGCACAATTGGTGGACTCAGACCCACTGCAACCGGGGCGACAAATTCTGCCTGGTGAAGACGATATGGACGGTTTTTACTATGCCGTTCTAACCAAAAAACACGCAGAGTAAATAAGCGATATAGGGTGATAAGCAGCCAAGCTATCACCCAATGAATGAACGAGTAAAGCGTATGAAAATCATTATTCTTGGGGCTGGTCAAGTTGGTGGCACATTGGCAGAAAACTTAGTCGGTGAAAATAACGACATCACCATTGTCGACAAATGCAGCGACCGACTGCGTGAGTTACAGGATAAATATGACCTGCGCGTTGTTAACGGCCATGCCAGCCACCCCGACGTTCTCCATGAAGCAGGTGCTCAAGATGCCGATATGCTGGTCGCCGTCACCAATACTGATGAAACCAACATGGCAGCTTGTCAGGTTGCCTTCACGCTGTTCAACACCCCCAATCGTGTCGCTCGTATTCGTTCGCCTGAATATCTCGCTGAAAAAGAAGCGCTGTTCAAATCAGGTGCCATCCCTGTCGACCACCTGATTGCGCCTGAAGAGCTTGTCACCAGCTATATTGAACGCCTAATTCAATATCCAGGTGCACTACAAGTGGTCAGTTTTGCAGAGCAAAAAGTCAGCCTTGTGGCTGTTAAAGCTTATTATGGTGGACCACTCGTTGGTAACGCTCTGTCTGCCCTACGCGAACACATGCCACACATTGATACCCGTGTGGCCGCCATTTTTCGTCAGGGCCGTCCAATTCGCCCACAGGGCACGACAATTATTGAAGCCGATGATGAAGTGTTCTTTGTCGCAGCCAGTAATCACATTCGCTCAGTCATGAGTGAACTACAACGACTGGAAAAACCCTACCGTAGAATCATGATCGTCGGCGGTGGTAATATCGGTGCCAGCTTAGCCAAACGCTTAGAACAAACATACAGCGTTAAGCTGATCGAACGTAACTATCAACGTGCCGAGCAACTTTCCGAAGAACTCAGCAATACGATTGTCTTTTGTGGTGATGCTGCCGATCAAGAGCTACTCAGTGAAGAGAACATCGATCAAGTTGATGTTTTCATCGCGCTGACCAACGAAGACGAAACCAACATCATGTCAGCCATGCTAGCCAAAAGAATGGGCGCCAAAAAAGTCATGGTACTCATTCAGCGCAGTGCTTATGTGGATTTAGTCCAAGGAGGAGCGATTGATGTGGCGATCTCCCCACAGCAGGCAACCATCTCCGCGCTATTAACCCACGTTCGTCGTGCTGATATCGTTAATGTCTCTTCCTTACGTCGCGGGGCGGCTGAAGCCATTGAAGCGATAGCCCACGGTGATGAATCAAACTCTAAAGTTGTTGGACGTGCCATTGCCGATATCAAACTGCCGCCAGGTACCACTATTGGAGCCATTGTTCGCGGTGAAGAAGTACTGATTGCTCATGACCGTACGATAATCGAGCAAGACGATCATGTGGTGATGTTCTTAGTCGATAAAAAGTACGTACCCGATGTCGAAGCGCTGTTCCAGCCAAGCCCATTTTTTCTTTAGGACTTCGCTATGGTTAACTTACGTCCCGTACTGTTTGTTATTGGGCTTGTTTTATCCAAACTGGCCCTTTTTATGTACGTGCCGACCTTGGTGGCGTTTTTTTCTGGCACAGACGGTTTTTTGGAGTTTGCCCAAGCCATCGTGATCACCCATATTGCGGCTTTTATTTGTTTAACCATTGGCCGAACCGCCAAGTTCAAACTGGGTGTTCGAGATATGTTCTTGATCACCAGCTTCGTCTGGACAATCGCCAGTGTTTTTGCTGCCCTGCCGTTTGTTTTCATTAACCATATCAGCTTTACTGACGCCTACTTCGAAACCATGTCCGGCATCACTACCACAGGGTCAACCGTACTCAGTGGGCTAGATAATATGGCGCCGAGCATCTTATTATGGCGTTCCATCTTACAGTGGCTTGGAGGTATCGGGTTCATTGTGATGGCGGTGGCTATTTTGCCAATGCTCAACGTCGGTGGGATGCGGTTATTCCAAACTGAATCGTCTGATTGGTCCGATAAAAGCAGTCCAAGAGCTAAGACCGTCGCGAAAAACATCGTTCTGGTTTATCTGATGTTGACAGGCCTTTGCATTGGAGGGTTCTTACTGACAGGCATGACCTTGTTTGAAGCCATCAACCACGCTTTTACCACGCTTTCAACCGGCGGTTATTCAACCTCAGATGCTTCAATGAACCATTTTTCTCATGGTTCTCACTGGGTAGCGACTCTGTTTATGTTTCTTGGTGGTTTGCCTTTTCTACTGTTTATCGCTGCACTTCGCAAACGCAGTATTAAAATATTGTTCACCGATGCTCAAGTGCGCGGTTTTACCTATTTATTCTTGTTTCTTAGCGCGATTATCTCGGCTTGGTTAGTATTACGCGATGGTTATGACGTCATGGATGCCTTGCGCGTCTCGATGTTCAACATCGTCTCTGTTGTCACCACAACCGGATTTGGATTAGAAGATTTTACCGCTTGGGGTGCGTTACCGACGACGCTGTTCGCATTCTTAATGATGACAGGCGCTTGTTCTGGTTCAACATCTGGCGGGATCAAAATCTTCCGTTTCCAGATAGCTAAAACCTTGCTAAACAAACAGATAATGAAGCTTATCCATCCGTCTGGAGTCTTTGTACAACGCTACAACCATCGTCCTGTTAATGATGATATCGTGCGCTCTGTGGTTGCGTTTGGATTGATGTTTTTCATTACCATCATTTTTATTGCTGGATGCTTAAGTTCGCTCGGCTTAGATCCCTTTACCAGTATTTCAGGCGCCATTACCGCGGTTGCCAATGTTGGGCCAGGCATGGGCAGCGTAATCGGTCCAACCGGAAATTTCGCCCCACTACCTGATGCAGCAAAATGGTTACTGAGCTTTGGCATGTTACTGGGGCGTTTGGAGATTTTGACCATCCTTGTCCTATTTTTTCCTGCATTTTGGCGCCGCTAACTCACTTCAAGGGGAACAAAATGAAACCATGGCTGACTCTTGCCGCACTCAGTATCACACCACTCGCGAATGCCAGCGAAATTGTGACACTTCAAGATGGGCGTCAGATAACACTCCATAATGATTTTACTTGGCAATATGTCGATACATCGAAACCACAACCAGCCACCGATTCTTCTACAAATCAAGTCGATATTGAGCACATCCCTGTCATCACTAAGCCTGCTACTGCCAACATGACCAGCGGCGTAGTGACACTGAACAGCGATAAATCAACCATGCAATTGTCCGATTCAGGGCTAGAGATACTGATAGGCAAAGCAAGTTACGCTGAAGGGCAATTACACCTCCCCACGTCGTTAACGAACCAAGGCCATCAAGCGGTGATTTTAGCCACCATTGAGGTGGTCATTATGGATATGTCAGGCCATCAATTACAGCAACAGCAAGTCGATATTTGGCAATCGATAAAGCGCCTTCCGGAGACCTACTTACGACCAAAACAGGCCCAACAAGGGAAAACGATCGTGCTTAATGTCCCTGAAGCGCAGCAATATCAGCTGTCTGCTCAAATCGTTAATATCACCACTCGATAAAATCAACAACATACCCAAGTGCTTTCAAGGTGCTTGGGTATAGATTTACGCCAGTCGAACTTATTCCGAGCTTAAACTACGCTCTGGACAGGCTCGACAAAGTAGTAGATAGCAAAGAAATGGCACATACAGCCAGCTAGTACAAAGCCGTGCCAAATTGCATGATTAAAAGGTATTCGCTCGGCGACATAGAAAATCACCCCTATGGAATAGACTAGCCCTCCTAAAGCAAGCAATATCACACCTTGGCTATCCATATGCAGGACAAGTTGGTAAATCACTACCAAAGATAACCACCCCATAATCAGATAGGTCGCAAGAGAGAGCTTTTCAAATCGATAAACGAACGCGACTTTCATAATGATGCCAATCAAGGCAATAATCCAGATCGTGGTCATAAGCCCAATGGCTAAAGGGGTGCGCAGACTGACCAAAAGAAACGGCGTATAACTGCCAGCTATCAACAAATAAATGGCACAATGATCAAAGGTTTTTAACCAACGTTTCGCTTTAGGAGAAGCGATACCGTGGTACAACGTCGATGCTAAAAACAGCACGATCATGCTGGAGCCATAGATGGCCATACTGGTGATGGTCAATGTGTCTGCTTGATGAGCGATTGCTTTATTGAGCAATAAGACTAAGCCGACAATACCGAAGATGATACCAAAGCCATGGGTGAGAGTGTTCGCCAACTCTTCACCCCAACTGTATTGCTCTTGCTGTTTTTTAGACATGGGGCGCCTGTACTAATAGTTTAGATATTTTCCTAGTATGGCACACTTAGCTTACACGTGTAAGCCCAAACTACGCTTCTTGATACACCATCGTTTGTGCTAAGTAATCCAACACTAAGCATCCAGCTTGTTCGGGCTTAGTACCGATAGGAATATTCAATTGGCGTTTGAGCTTACCACCACCGAGCAAACTGGCTAGCATCCCTCGATGACCATTGCGTGCTCTATCCACCTCGAACCACAAACCAAGCGCCGTTTCATCACGATGTGCAACAAACTCTAATTCTCGCCACATACCATGATATGGCCCGTCGACTGGCACCATTTCAAATTCTTGAACAAATGGTAACGCAAAACCTTTTACCTCTTCGCATTCCACCTGACGAATCCTAAGTCCTTGAGATTCCAGCGCAGACAATATCGCATCCATCACAGGATCAGGGCGAACGGTCAGGATATCTTTATCTGTGGGATCGAGCGCCATTGAAATATCCAGTCCAGTCTCTAACCAAACTTTAGCATCACCAATGGTGATGGGTGTATTCCAAGGCACCTCTAAAGTAATATCAAACACACGGTCTTCACCAGGGTGAATGGTAAAACCATAAGGCAATGTCCATTGTGCCAAAACATGAGTTTGAGCAATGCGGCGTGAACGTTGGGTATGGCGGGCACCACGATCATCTGGCGCTTCCGCGATATAACGACAACACAACTTGAGCTCGATGTTATCAATCGGCTGTTGTGTTGCTCCGCCATAGACATGAATCGACACATCGATAGTCTGTCCAGGGTACAGCACATCTTGATGCAAGATAGAATCGACTTTGGCACTTCCAATCCCAAAACTTGCCAGTGTTTTTTTCAAAAATGACATAGGCACCTCCCTTGTCGAAATCTCATACTACTACTGCTGATAGTTGGATCAAAACAAATTTTCTCTCTCATTTATTACAAAATGCACAATATCATTACAAATCAACTGCTCAACTATCGACCAATAATAAGAAGGGTGATAATCTATCTACGATATGCATGCATATCATAATTCCTGATTCATTATTTGGATTGGCGTGAGCCAGAAAGAGCCAACCTTCAAGCTGTTGAAGTCAAACTCATAGTGAAGCAGGCCATTCGATTGGCAATGGATATGCCTGACCGTTAGGTAAAAAGATGCGCCCAACATCCGTCAGGTTCGCACATACAAACCGAAGTGCAACACGCCGCCGCAGTGGTTTCACCGCAGCAGCAAAAGCAAAACAAGTTGCGCCAACCATCACTTTAGTTGAGAAAAACGCCTTGGTGCAAAACCTCTCTAATAAAGTGACCCAAGCGGCTTAGTTTGAAAGCGCGGTTCACCCCGCGCTTTTCTTTTACATATCATCCTCTGTTTTCATTTTACTCTCCTACACTTTCTATTTTGGCATTGCGCTGCAATTTGATACCTTACACAAAACACCTATAGAATTTGTGGAGAAAGAGATGAAGTGTCATCGTATTGAAGAGTTACTTGAATTACTCGGACCAGAGTGGAATAAAGATCAGGATATGTCCCTCATCCAATTCATCGTTAAGCTGGCTGATGAAGCTGGTTATCAAGGTAAGTTAGAAGACTTGACCGATGATGTTCTGATCTACCACCTAAAAATGCGCAACAGCGATAAATCAGCAATGATTCCAGGATTAAAAAAGGATCATGAAGAGGATTTTAAAACCGCACTATTACGCGCACGCGGTATTCTTTAATGTATTGAGTGGAGCAAGGCGCTCAGCAGTAAGCCTATTCTACCCCTACCAAACCCACCAGCTCAGTCTATAACCTTTGTGAAAAGAACAGAGTTTTATTAATAGACTGACTGGTTCTCTCACAGAAAAGTCCCGCCAGTTTTCTCCAAATCTTGAGTTCCTCCAACAAACGTCGGGGAAATTGTCGATATAATCGATGGTTAATAGATGCGCACCAAAGGCACTATTCAATAATAAAGACTTCGTCCTCAAAAAAACCAAAGCATGCCATCAGAAGCACGGTCAAACGACACCATCAAGGAAGCACCATGAAGCAGGATAAAATTGATATTAAGGATGTCACTGTTAATAAATGTGATCCCAAAAGTACCACTGAGCAAGATCGATTTAACCCAAGCAATCGCATCTATGTTCGCGAGAGTAAGGGAGTTTACCAAACCCTAAGGCGCTATTTCGGCTGGTTATTGCTGCTTCTCTTTATGCTGCTACCTTGGTTATCCTACGGTGATCGACAAGCGATTTTACTCGATTTAAGCCACCAGCAATTTCACTTTTTCGCTCTCACTCTCTATCCACAAGATCTGACCTTATTAGCCCTGCTCTTTGTTATCGGTGCATTCGGACTGTTTTTTATTACCACCTTTTTAGGCCGAGTTTGGTGTGGTTACTTGTGCCCACAAACGGTCTGGACGTTTATGTACATTTGGTTTGAAGAAAAATTAGAGGGTCACGCTAATAAACGCCGTAAGCAAGATGCGAGTCCATTAACATCAAACTTAATTTTACGCAAAACCCTAAAACATTTAGCTTGGCTGAGCATCGCACTTGCCACAGGCTTAACTTTTGTCGGTTACTTTATTCCCATTAAACCTCTTGTTACCCAGTTCTTTACTTTTAACAGCGCAGCTTGGCCGACCTTTTGGGTGATATTTTTTACCTTTTGTACCTACGGCAATGCCGGCTGGATGCGTTCCATTATGTGTGTCCACATGTGCCCTTATGCTCGCTTTCAGTCAGCGATGTTTGATGATGACACCTTTGTTGTCGGCTACGATGCAAAACGAGGAGAACAACGAGGAGCGCGTCCACGTAAAGTTGAGCCTTCATCACTCAATCTTGGTGATTGCATTGACTGTAATTTATGTGTGCAAGTCTGCCCCACCGGTATTGATATCCGAGATGGCCTACAATACGAATGCATCAACTGCGGCGCTTGTATTGATGCCTGTGACCACACAATGGAACGTATGGGCTATCAAAAGGGTCTCATCAGTTACACGACCGAACACCGCCTAAGCGGCCAAAAAACTCACGTGATAAGACCAAAGTTACTCGGCTATGGCGCTGCCCTATTGGTCATGATTGGCTTATTCATCACTCAACTGGCCAGTGTTGATCCTGCTGGGTTAAGCGTACTGCGTGATCGTAACCAACTATTTAGAATCAACAGTGTTGGAGAAGTCGAAAATACCTATACCTTGAAGATCATCAACAAAACTCAGCAGCCACAAACTTACCAGTTAGATGTCTCTGGATTAGACGACGTGCATTGGTACGGAAAACACAGTGTCGATGTCCAGCCAGGAGAAATGTTGAATTTACCGATTAGCCTTGGCATTAAACCCAACACTCTTGACTCTGCAATTACTACTATTCAGTTTATACTCACTGACAGCAACCATGAATTTACAACACAAGTTGAAAGCCGCTTTATTAAAAAGCTCTAATTTATCCTTTTAATGGAAAAAGGTTCAGCAATGAGCCTTTTTATTTATATGTCTCAAGGCACGTTTAATTTTGACGCCCTCACTCCAGATTTTATGTGGTATGCCCTCGAAAGCATCGGCATTCGTGCCGAATCTGGTTTTCTCGCGCTTAACAGCTATGAGAATAGAGTTTACCAGTTTACTGATGAAGAAAAGCGACGCTTCGTGGTGAAGTTTTACCGTCCAGAGCGTTGGAGTCATGAGCAAATTCAAGAAGAACACGATTTTACTCTGGAACTGATCGATAACGAGATTCCTGTCGCACCACCTGTACGCATGAACGGCCAAACGTTACATCATTACCAAGGCTATAATTTTGCGTTGTTTAATAGTGTCGGTGGTCGCCAATTTGAAGTTGATAATCTTGATCAACTTGAAGGTGTCGGTCGATTTTTAGGCCGCATACACAAGGTAGGCAGTCAAAATACCTTCCAACATCGCCCCAGTATCGGCTTGCAAGAATACCTCTACCAGCCCAAAGCTATCTTACAAAATGCCAATATGATCCCAGTCCACCTAGAAAATAGTTTCTTTAATGATTTAGATCTGCTGATTCAAGCCATCGAGGCACATTGGCAAGAGGACGTTAACCCAATCCGCTTACATGGAGATTGCCATCCTGGAAATATTTTATGGCGTGATGGCCCAATGTTCGTCGATTTAGATGACGCGCGTAATGGCCCGGCCGTACAAGACTTATGGATGTTACTCAACGGCGACCGCCAAGACAAATTAACCCAGTTAGATATTTTATTAGAAGGCTACCAAGAATTTAGTGACTTTAATTCGGCACAATTGAAACTAATTGAGCCTTTACGTGGTCTACGAATGGTGCACTATATGGCATGGTTAGCAAAACGTTGGCATGACCCTGCATTTCCGCTCGCTTTTCCATGGTTTAATGAGCCAAAATACTGGGAAGGCCAAGTCCTTGCCTTTAAAGAGCAAATTGCTAATTTAGAGGAAACACCACTATCTTTAATGCCGCAATGGTAAGTCCGGCTGAACAAATCAAAATGGAGAGATTTAAATGAAAAAGCTGTTCGCACTGTTTTCTATGTTAGTACTGAGCCTATCTGTACAAGCTGCCCCTTACAAAGAAGGAGAGCACTACAAAATCTTAGATCTGGAACCATCCAGTAAACCGATGGTAGCAGAATTTTTCTCTTTTTACTGCCCACACTGTAATTCGTTTGAACCTATCATCAAACAACTGAAACAACAGCTTCCTGATGGTGTTGAACTGCAAAAAAATCATGTTTCCTTTATGGGTGGCAGCATGGGCCAGCCGATGAGCAAAGCTTTCGCAACCATGGTGGCACTACAAATAGAAGATAAAATGGTTCCGGTCATGTTTAACCGCATTCATCAAATGCGCAAACCACCACGCAATGAAGAAGAACTGCGCCAAATCTTCCTAGATGAAGGTATCGCAGATAATAAATTTGATGCGGCTTACAAAGGTTTTGCGATTGACTCCATGGTACGTCGCATGGATAAGAAATTTGAAAACAGCGGCTTAACTGGTGTTCCAGCAATCATTGTTAACAACAAATACCAGGTTACAGCAAGTAAATTATCAGTTGAAGAATACATTGCCTTAGTGAACTACCTACTGACATTAAAGTAACGTTTGATTGAGTAATAAGAGGGGGAGAGCTAAGTGCTCTCCCCTTTTTTATTCAAAATCAGCACCGCTTGGCTTGATCCTTTCACGAATATTCAAATACTTAAGAAATCTGGATTATTTAGCTTGGTCGGCTTTAGTCTCTGACGAGTGAATGGCTTTTAAACGCTGATCTTTTTCTTGCCAAACCCCACTCAGCCAATGCTGAAACTGACGCTTAAAAGGTTTGTCATTGAAATAATCACCCGTGACTTGCTCATTCAGTGGGCGTACATTAACCCTGACGACAATCTTTTTCATCCGACCAAATAACACATCTCTAAATGGCTTGTCAGAGCTGCCTGGGTACGCCAAGGTGACATCAATGATGCTTTCAAACTGCTCCCCCATTGCCCCCAAGGTATATGCAATCCCACCAGACTTTGGCTTAAGTAGATATTGGTAACCTGAACGCGTTTTTCGCTGTTTTTCTGCGGTGAATCGCGTTCCTTCAACGTAATTAACCACCGTTGTTGGAGTATGCTTAAACTTAGCACATGAACGCCGAGTTGTAGCTAGGTCTTGACCTCGTTTTTCTGGATGACGGATTAGGTACTCGCGAGAGTAGCGGCGCATAAAAGGCATATCTAATGCCCAGCAGGCCATCCCCATAAAAGGCACATATAATAATTGTTGTTTGAGAAAAAATTTTGGCATGGGTATACGATCTTTAAACACACAGCACAAGACAACAATATCCATCCAACTAAGGTGATTACTGATCAATAAGTACCAACCGTCTTTTCTGAGATCGTCACCGCCTTGAATATCCCATTCAACGCGATTGAACAGAGCCAGAATGAGTGCATTGTTCGTGGCCCACAACCACATCAACTTGTTAGCAACTTTCGTTCCTTGAGCCTTGAGAGCCTGAGTTGGCAAAAACCACTTAAATACGGCAGCAATACAAATAGCCATAGAACAAACTGTTGTATTGAGAATTATTAAAGAAGCATTAAAAATAAATAACAAATATGTCAACATAATACCTAATCATCAGACCGTTGATATGCGCGATAATGAAACAGTGTGTAATTATACGAATCTATTACCATTTGGGAATCTCTGTCAGATTGGTCTGCTCTGTTAAGGTTCATTCATCCATACATTAATTCCAGCGATCATCATAAGGAAATCATCAATGAAGCTAACCATCATCGCCTTATCTACCGCGTTTTGCATTGGATCTGTTCAGGCCCAATTGGCAAAAGAGGCAGGCATCAGTGGTAATATTTCGGCCAACGCTGGCTTTACATCCTCTCAATCTCACTTTAATACCAAAAGTAGCAATACCATCCACTCTTATAATGAGGATGCCGATCGCCACAGCTCGTTTATCGCAGCACCACTCGGCATGCTGGCCTACACCTATGGTGACCAACTCAATCGCCAGTTCTATATGGGTACCACTCGCTCAGATATTGCCATCGGCACACTGGCTTTCCAACTTGGCTACCAATACCAACTCTCAGATGGTCCTATTTTGGACTTGTCCTACTTACCGACCATTCTCAAAGGTGAAACTTGGCAAGATCCTTACCTACTAAACCAAGCAAGAAGTACCACTGACGAAGGTGGTAACGCTTTCCGTTTCCAAATTAAAAACCTGTTAAATAACAACCTTAATCTCGATTTGGCCTACGCAGTGAAGGATGTTGAGAATGATCAAGTAACAGATACCTCGCTGGCCCGAGACGCAGACATTTACCACTTTAAGGCGGATTATCGCATTCCACTGAGCCGCACTTCTATGCTTAAACCTGCTTTTACCTATGTTAAGCAAAACGCAGATGGCAAAGCAGAATCTTTTGATTCTTACAAACTCGATCTAAGCTGGTTTGCCTTTATTAAACGCCACAAATTGGCGCTTACCGCAGGCTATAAAATAAAGGACTATGACGCTGCCAGTCAGATCTTTGGTAAAGCTCGCAACGATAAGGCATGGAGCCTGTTTGCCGCCTATGAGTATAGTAATGTTTTTCAATGGCAAAATTGGTCGTTCGTGTCCTTAGCTGGCTACAGCGATACCCACTCTAACCTTTCCTTCTATGCAGAAAAGCAACTGGTCGTCTCTGCTGGCTTAAACTACAATTTTTAGCCATTCCTTCGCAGTAGGCAGCAGGCACCTAGCTTGCTGCCAAAGCTCATGGCACAGTTAAGGGCTTATGCTCCCTACACCGCCTGAGCAGTAAGCTGTTTGAGCAATCGGTCCATGGCTCGATAGCCTAGAGCTTCGGCTAAATGTGAACGCTCGATTTGTTGCGCCCCTTCAAGATCGGCAATGGTGCGAGCAACCTTAATGATGCGATGATAAGCACGGATCGACAAACCCAATCGATGCAGCGCATTTTCTAAAAACTCAGCATCACTTTTTTGTAAAGGACAGAAAGCCTCGATCTCGCGACTGCCTAATAGAGCGTTGACCTTGCCACTTCGATTTAACATATCATCTCTGGCTTGATTCACCCGCGCTTTCACCACCGAAGTCGGTTCTCCACGATCGCCGCCCTCAGACAAAGTTCCTTTCGGTAGCGCAGGGATCTCTAGCGACATATCAAAGCGATCGAGCAAAGGTCCAGACAGACGCCCCAAATAACGGAGGATCGCTTGTGGATTGGTTCGTGCTTGATTGCCTTCATAGTATCCAGTTGGACTGGGGTTCAGTGCCCCTACCAGTTGGAATCTTGCTGGAAAGCGGGTTTTACCTTGGGCCCGAGAAATAATGATCTCACCGGATTCTAATGGTTCTCGGAGCGAGTCGAGCACTTTACGATCAAACTCAGGCATTTCATCAAGAAACAGCAACCCATTATGTGCCAAGGAAATTTCACCAGGTCGAGGGATTGAACCTCCTCCAACTAAGGCTGCCATTGAACTTGAATGATGTGGAGAACGGAACGGACGCTGTTTCCAATTATGTTCATTGATATCACTTTGCGTCAAAGAAGCCACTGCGGCCGTTTGCATTGCTTCTTCGTCACTCATTTCCGGCAGTAAATCGCACAGTCGTGAGGCTAACATGGTCTTGCCTGTACCCGGAGGCCCCAAAAATAGTAAGTTATGATTGCCTGCAGCGGCAATTTCCAAGGCACGCTTACCTTGTTGCTGACCAATAATATCCTGCAAGTCACGACTCTGATTGCTGGCTGTATTTTTTCTCGGTGCTTGATAAAGATCCAACTGATGCTGACCACACAATTCAGCACAGACTTCCAATAAAGATTGTGCAGATTTATGATGCTCTTTCCCCACCAAAGCAGCCTGATCGCCATTCGCATGAGGAACAACTAAGTGACGCTGACTCTTATTTGCAGCCAGTGCCGCGGGCAGCACTCCTTTCACCCTTCTCAACCCTCCAGATAAAGCTAATTCGCCGACAAATTCATATTTATCCAACCTATCTGTCACGATCTGCTGTGAAGCTGCAAGAATTCCTAGCGCGATGGGTAAGTCAAATCGTCCTCCCTCTTTAGGTAAATCTGCTGGAGCAAGATTGACCGTGATCCGTTTGGCAGGAAACTGAAAGTTTGAATTAACGATCGCACTTCGAACACGATCTTTAGACTCTTTGACGGTGGTTTCAGGTAGCCCCACCAGAGTAAAGCCCGGCATCCCATTGCTGATGTGTACTTCGACACTGACCGCTGGAGCTTGAACTCCAACACTTGCCCGACTGTGAATGATTGCCAACCCCATAATTTCCTCAATTGTGTCCACGATGTAAACCAGATCTGTTAGATATAGCCTGCCTTTGTGAACAGTTAATATGAAAAAAGAATGAGTTTTTGCTTGTCATGTAACAGATTTGTATGTTACCACTAGTGATGAAAAGCATTTCGTAGAACATTAGATAAGATTTTAACGAAAAGAATAACGACAGACAGATGAATACATTCGCTCGCATCAACGCACTACTACTCCTGATTATCGTGGTCATTATTGACACCGCGCGGGGGAGTGTGAGCGAAAAGTAAACACACATTAGAAAAAGCCCCCGCACTGCAAAGTCCGGGGGCTTTTTTACAACTACATGTTGTCAACGGTCCAAACCGGACGGGTTAACGGGAAGAATGGGAGCGCACATGAAGTGCAACAAACAAGGAATTGACTACCAGCCTCAAGGTAGCAAAATAGGAGGTCTTCGATGACTGGAGCACAACTTGTCGTCGCGGCACTGAAGCAGCAAGGCATTGATACCGTATTTGGCTACCCCGGTGGCGCAATCATGCCAATTTATGATGCGCTTTATGATGGCGGCGTCGAGCACATTTTATGCCGACATGAGCAAGGGGCAGCAATGGCTGCAATTGGTATGGCACGTGCCACACAAGATGTTGCGGTGTGTATGGCCACATCGGGCCCAGGTGCAACCAATTTAGTCACAGGCCTTGCTGATGCCTTTCTTGACTCCATACCTCTCGTCGCCATTACAGGTCAGGTTGCAAGTTCTCATATTGGTACCGATGCCTTCCAAGAAATGGATGTGATTGGTATGTCTCTTTCTTGTACCAAACACAGCTATCTAGTAACGGATATTGCAGAGCTAGCACCGACATTGGCGGAAGCGTTCGAAGTCGCAAAGGCAGGTCGTCCGGGTCCTGTGGTCGTCGACATTGCTAAAGATGTTCAACTTGCCCAGACACCAACCACACAACTGCCCAGCTTCGCTAAGCCCGACGCACCGCAAGCCAGTCAAGCCGATATTCAGCGCGCTCAACAGGTGCTGAGCACATCCACCCGCCCTGTTTTATACGTCGGTGGCGGTGTTCAATTGGCTAAAGCAACCGAAGCGGTCAGAGAATTTTTACGTTTAAATCCCATGCCAGCAGTCAGCACTTTGAAAGGGTTAGGCACCATCGAGCGCCATGATCCTCATTACCTTGGCATGTTAGGTATGCACGGCACAAAAGCAGCAAACTTAGTCGTGCAAGAGTGTGATTTGTTGATTGTTGTTGGTGCACGCTTTGATGATCGCGTCACAGGTAAGCTCGACACCTTTGCGCCTAATGCCAAAGTCATTCATATCGACATTGATGCTGCTGAAATCCACAAACTGCGTCATGCTAATGCACCACTTAGGGGTGAAATTAAGGCCATTCTTCCTCAGCTTGAGCTCACCCATGACATCAGCCCGTGGGTCCATCATTGTGAAAGTCTTCGCAGTGGTTTCAAGTGGCGTTATGATCACCCTGGCGAGCTTATTTATGCGCCCCTGTTGCTCAAGCAACTGTCGGATATGATGCCTGATAGCGCCATCGTCTCTACCGATGTAGGCCAACATCAAATGTGGGCCGCTCAGCACATTCAGCCACGTGAACCACAAAACTTCATCACTTCTGCAGGCCTTGGCACTATGGGTTTTGGTTTACCTGCAGCAATGGGAGCGGCGGTGGCTCGTCCTGATGACCAATCTATCCTTATCACAGGTGATGGCTCGTTCATGATGAACATTCAGGAGTTAGGCACACTGAAACGTCGCCAGATCCCAGTAAAAGTTGTTCTGCTCAACAACCAACGTCTTGGTATGGTACGCCAGTGGCAGTCACTTTTCTTTGATGGCCGCCATAGTGAAACCATCCTTGATGATAATCCTGATTTCGTCATGCTGGCCAAAGCATTCGATATTCCGGGCCAAACCATAACCAAAAAAGAACAAGTCGAACCGGCTCTCAAAGCGATGCTAGAAAGTAAGACTTCTTACTTACTTCACGTTTTAATCGACGAAGAAGAAAACGTATGGCCACTTGTACCACCAGGTGCGTCAAACAGTGATATGTTAGAGAACACGTAGGAAGCACTCAAATGGACAGATATTTACTCGACATTAAAGCCGATGACAAACCGGTCCTGTTAGAGCGTGTACTTCGTGTCACTCGCCATAGAGGGTTTGTGATCAAACAGGTTGCAGCAACACAGAATCACGCCAGTAAAGTGGCGAGCGTCGAGCTGATTGTCGACAGTGATCGGCCAATCTCTTTTTTAGTTAATCAAATTGAAAAGTTGTGGGACATTCGCTCAGTAGACGTTCTCAAAATTCGTAATGATGAGCTTCCAAACCACAACCTACAACAACACGTCAGTGCATAAGGAAAGCAACACATGGCAACAAATACTGCAGATTTCATTTGGTTCAATGGCAAAATGGTTCCGTGGGCAGAAGCAAACGTACACGTATTAACTCACGCTATGCACTACGGCACCTCAGTTTTTGAGGGCGTTCGCTGCTATAATACGCCAAAAGGCCCAATTGTATTTCGCCACAGAGAGCATGCCCAACGCTTAAAAGATTCGGCCAAGATTTATCGTTTCCCGATCCCATTTTCAGTTGAAGAAATCATGGAAGCGACACGTGAAACACTGCGCCAGAATAAGCTTGATAGCGCGTACATTCGTCCACTCGGCTTTGTAGGCAACGTCGGGCTTGGTGTCTGCCCTCCGGTTGGTACAGAAATGGACCTGATCATTGCCGCTTTCCCTTGGGGCTCTTACCTCGGTGAAGATGCACTGGAAAAAGGTGTCGATGCAATGATTTCGAGCTGGAATCGTGCCGCACCCAACACCATCCCTACTGCAGCAAAAGCAGGCGGTAACTACCTATCTTCCCTACTGGTTGGCGGTGAAGCTCGTCGCCACGGTTATGATGAAGGTATTGCATTGAGCGTCGATGGCTACCTGTCTGAAGGTGCTGGTGAAAATATCTTTGTTATCAAAGATGGCGTGATCACAACACCACCAGCCACCAGTGCCATTTTACCCGGAATTACTCGTGACTCGATCATGACCATTGCACGTGATATGGGCTATGAAGTTCGTGAAGCCAATATTGCTCGCGAAGCCCTTTACCTTGCTGACGAAGTCTTTATGACGGGTACCGCCGCCGAAGTGGTCCCTGTTGCGAGCATCGATAAAATTGAAGTTGGCAGCGGTAAACGCGGCCCTATCACCAAAGTACTCCAAGAGGCCTACTTCGGCCTGTTCAAAGGCACCACTGAAGATAAGTGGGGCTGGTTAGACTATGTGTACCCCGAGCAGAAGTAAGAGAGATTAGCAATGCCAAAATACAGATCAGCCACCACAACACATGGCCGTAATATGGCAGGAGCACGCGCCCTGTGGCGTGCAACTGGCGTTAAAGATGAAGACTTCGGTAAGCCTATCATTGCTGTCGTAAACTCGTTTACTCAATTTGTTCCCGGTCACGTACACCTAAAAGACATGGGTCAGCTTGTAGCACGTGAAATTGAAAAAGCAGGTGGCATCGCCAAGGAATTCAACACCATCGCCGTAGATGATGGTATCGCAATGGGCCATGGAGGCATGCTTTATTCATTGCCATCTCGTGAGCTGATCGCCGATTCTGTTGAATACATGGTGAACGCTCACTGTGCCGATGCCATGGTGTGTATCTCTAACTGCGATAAAATCACACCAGGAATGATGATGGCCGCGATGCGACTTAATATCCCTGTCATTTTTGTTTCTGGTGGCCCGATGGAAGCGGGGAAAACTAAGCTGTCCGATCAGATCATCAAACTAGACCTCGTTGATGCGATGATCCAAGGTGCTGATCCAAAAGTGTCTGATGAACAAAGCGAACAGATCGAGCGCAGTGCATGTCCAACTTGTGGATCGTGTTCAGGCATGTTTACCGCAAACTCGATGAACTGCCTAACGGAAGCGCTCGGTCTTTCACAACCAGGTAATGGCTCAATGTTGGCAACGCACGCTGACCGTGAACAACTGTTCCTTAATGCAGGTCGTCGCATCGTTGAACTGACTCGTCGTTACTACGAGCAAGATGACGAGTCAGCACTGCCACGCAACATCGCTACGTTTGATGCTTTCGAAAACGCAATGGCACTGGACATCGCAATGGGTGGCTCAACCAACACCATTCTGCACCTACTGGCAGCAGCGCAAGAAGGTGAAGTGGATTTTGATATGGAAGACATCGATCGCCTATCTCGCCAAGTGCCGCATTTATGTAAAGTCGCGCCATCTACTCAGAAATATCACATGGAAGACGTACACCGTGCTGGTGGTGTGATGGCCATTCTTGGTGAGCTAGACCGTGGGGGTCTACTACACAATGATGCGCGCACCGTACTTGGTCTTTCGATGAAAGAGCAGTTGGCGAAATACGACATCATGCAAACCGAAGACAAAGACGTCCTGACGTTTTACCGTGCTGGTCCTGCAGGTATCCGAACCACACAAGCTTTCTCACAAGATTGTCGCTGGGATCGCCTTGATGACGACCGCGTTGAAGGCTGTATCCGAAGCATCGATCATGCTTTTAGCCAAGAAGGTGGCTTAGCGGTTCTATCAGGCAACATCGCATTAGATGGCTGTATCGTTAAGACAGCAGGCGTTGATGAGAGCATTCATAAGTTCACAGGCCCAGCCGTAGTATTTGAAAGCCAAGAAGACGCCGTGGAAGGCATCTTAGGCGGCAAAGTCAAAGCAGGCGACGTGGTTGTTATCCGCTACGAAGGCCCTAAAGGTGGTCCGGGCATGCAAGAAATGCTTTACCCAACCACTTACCTAAAATCGATGGGGCTTGGTAAAGAGTGTGCTCTTCTAACTGACGGCCGTTTCTCTGGTGGAACATCAGGCTTGTCTATCGGTCACGCTTCGCCTGAAGCTGCAAACGGCGGTGCGATTGGTCTGGTAAAACAAGGCGATATGATCGCGATTGATATTCCAAATCGTTCAATTTCACTTCAAGTTTCTGAACAAGAACTTGCTGAGCGACGTGCAAAACAAGACGAGCTAGGCTGGAAACCTTTAGACCGCCAACGTAACGTTTCTTTTGCACTTAAAGCTTATGCCAGTATGGCGACCAGTGCTGACAAAGGTGCAGTACGAGACAAGTCTAAGCTAGAGGACTAGCTTATGAGCGATAGTGTACTTTCTGGTCAACAACCACAAACTGGTGCAGATTATCTGCGCCAGATCTTACGAGCGCCTGTGTATGAAGTTGCGACAGTGACCCCACTGCAAGAGATGCCTCGTCTTGCCGCTCGTATTGGTAACAATGTACAAATCAAGCGTGAAGATCGCCAACCGGTGCACTCGTTCAAACTGCGTGGTGCATACAACATGGTAGCGAGCCTATCTGACACACAGAAAACCGCTGGAGTGATTGCGGCATCGGCAGGTAACCACGCTCAAGGCATGGCACTTTCTGGTACTAAGCTGGGGATTAAAACCACCATTGTGATGCCAAAGACCACCCCAGACATCAAAGTCGATGCGGTACGCAGTTTCGGTGGCAACGTAGTGTTGCATGGCAATAACTTTGATGAGGCGAAAGCTGAAGCTGAACGTTTATCAGAGCTACATGGTTACACCTTTGTACCACCTTTCGATCATCCATTAGTGATTGCAGGACAAGGTACTATCGGCATGGAAATGCTGCAGCAAAATGGCCACTTAGATTACATTTTCGTCCCTGTCGGTGGTGGTGGCTTGGCAGCCGGTGTTGCAGTACTTGTGAAACAACTGATGCCAGAAATCAAAGTCATCGCGGTTGAACCAGAAGACTCTTCTTGTCTTAAAGCTGCATTAGACGCAGGCCAGCCTGTCGTGCTAGATCAAGTTAGCATGTTTGCTGATGGTGTTGCAGTAAAACGCATTGGTGAAGAGACCTTTCGCCTGTGCCAAAAATACATTGATGGCCATATCGCGGTCTCCAGTGATGAAATCTGCGCAGCCGTCAAAGACATCTTTGAAGATACACGAGCGATCGCCGAACCTTCAGGTGCACTCGCTCTCGCAGGCCTAAAAAAGTTCGCGGAACAGAACAAGCTCAAAGACAAAAACCTTGCTACAGTCCTGTCTGGTGCAAACACCAACTTCCATGGCCTACGTTATGTTTCTGAGCGCTGCGAACTGGGTGAGAAGCGAGAAGGTCTCCTCGCAGTAACCATTCCAGAGCGTCAAGGAGCATTCTTTGAGTTTTGTCACTTAATCGGTGGTCGAGCCGTAACGGAATTTAACTACCGTTACAATGATGATGCTTTAGCCAACATCTTTGTGGGTGTGCGTTTGCAAGGCGGCCAGGAAGAACTGGACAACATCATTCGTGATTTACGAGACGGTGGCTACCCTGTGGTTGATTTATCTGATGACGAAATGGCGAAGCTGCACGTGCGCTACATGATTGGTGGTAAGCCATCTAAGTCACTTAAAGAACGGCTGTACAGCTTTGAATTCCCAGAATACCCAGGAGCACTGCTTAAGTTCTTAAGTACACTCGGCACCCATTGGAATATCAGCCTGTTTAACTACCGTAATCACGGTGCAGATTATGGCCGTGTTCTCTGTGGTTTCGAGCTAGATGAGCATGATTTAGCCCAATTTTCCGCACATTTACGTGAACTTGGCTATCGATGCAAAGATGAGACGGACAATCCGTCGTATCAGTTTTTCTTATCCTAGCAACCATAAAGCCACTTTTCGCCAAAGTGGCTTTATTATTCACACTCCAGCCAATCTTGATACAGTTGACTTGAGGTGCCCAAATAATCAACCATCCATTGAATCAATCGGTGATTATCCTCTTTACGCCATACCAAACAACACTGGCTAAGCGGTTTATTATCCAATAAAACTTTTTCCACCAGCACACCTTGATGAATCAACGGCATCGCAATATGTCGAGGCATGTAGCCGACCCCAACACCATTCTTTAAACATTCAATCGCACTGAACCAGTTCGGTAGTAGCAAGCGGCGCTGTTTTGGATAATACCCGGTATAGCGTTTTGGCAACACGTTCGATGTATCATCTAAGCAGATCGCTGGAAATTGACTGACAAATGCTTCGTTGAGTACTTGCTGATGAACACAAGGGTGATTCGGAGACATCACAAAAGCCCAATCCAAAACGCCCATTTCTTTGATTTCAAAATCACCACTAACAGGAATGGCAGCCGTCGCACCAATCACGATATCGGCTCGCTGCTGAGCAATGGCCTCCCAGCAACCGTTAAACACTTCCATGTTGATCTGTAATTCAGCAAATTCAAACTCACGATAAAAATCTTCAATCAAAGGCTTAAGTTTGTCGAGCTTAACCACATTGTCCAAAGTGATCTTAAGGGTCGATTGCCAACCATTAGCGACTCGTTGTGTTTGTGCTTTGACTTCGGCCATCTGTCGCAATAACAGCCGAGCTTCAGCAATAAAAAGTTCTCCCGCAGACGTCAGCTCGACTTTTCGTGGCAAACGATGAAACAACACAACACCCAACTCTTGTTCCACCTGACGAACGCCATAACTGATCGCCGAAGGTACTTTATGCAGAACTTCTGCAGCCGCAGTAAAACTGCCCAAGCGTGCAACCGTATCAAGCATCTCTAACGAAGATTTTGAGAACATCAATATCGACCCTTCAAAAATTTTGATTGATAACCAACAATTTTAGCGTTTCATTTTCTTAAAATCGAAAAATAGAATAGTAAGCCAAATAATTAAGGGTTAGTGAGAACTAACACTGAACCACATTGATTAAATAATTTGATTGGTTGACTCATGAAAATCTCAAAACTCCAGCTTGTTTACCTCGCAGCTTTATCGATGCTCGGCTTTATTGCAACAGACATGTATTTACCCGCATTCAAAGTCATGGAAGTAGACTTTGCGACAGGCCCTGAACACATCGCTCTATCATTAACAGTATTTCTTGTTGGCATGGCTTTTGGTCAATTAATATGGGGACTGGCTTCTGATAAGTTTGGTCATCGTAATACGTTAGCTGCTGGCTTGGCACTGTTTACTGTTGCCTCATTTGGCCTGGCCTTTAGTGAGCAAGTTTGGCAGTTACTCACATTGCGCTTTGTTCAAGCAATCGGCGTATGCGCTCCTGCGGTCATTTGGCAGGCCATGGTGATAAAACGCTACTCGAGTCAAAGTCAGCAGATCTTTGCCACTATCATGCCGTTGGTTGCTTTATCACCTGCCCTTGCCCCTCAACTTGGTGTGTTACTAGCCGACAACTTTGGCTGGCATAGTATTTTTGTTACGTTAACCTTAATGGGCGTACTGCTGGTCGTGGCAACCATGACTCAAAAAGATGAAACACCAGAAATAAAGCAAACCAGCATGTCGACTGACATTAAAGCACTCTTAGGATCGAAAACGTATCTCGGTAATGTGCTGATGTTTGCAACAGCCTCTGCCGCTTTCTTTGCTTACCTAACCGGTATGCCAGAGATCATGTCTCAACTTGGCTACCAAGCAAAAGACATTGGTTTAAGCTTTATCCCGCAAACGATCGCTTTTATGGTCGGTGGTTACTTAGGCAAGGTGGGCGTTCGTAAATATGGCGATGCGAAAGTACTGCTTCAGCTAATTGGTCTGTTTAGTGTTGCTGCGCTACTTATCTTTGTTGCATCACAATGGCACTTGACCTCTATCTGGCCAATCCTCGCGCCATTTTGCTTAATTGCAGTAGCAAATGGCGCACTTTACCCAATCGTGGTAAATCGTGCATTAGCAAGTGCGAAACAAAGCCCTGCGACCGCTGCTGGTCTACAAAATAGTCTGCAAATTACCGTAAGCAGCCTAGCAAGTGCACTGGTAGCCGCGATGGCCAGCCAAGCTCAGTTAGTAACCGGGATCGCGATCGTCATTTGTATGGGCGGATTATGGATAGGTTACATTCTATCAAACCGTGAGCTAGCAAAGCATTTCACACCGCCTGATAACGCTCGCGTAGTCCGCGAAGAAGACATGTAATTCACACTGTTCGATATAGACAACAAAGCCGCTGATTGTAAGCGGCTTTGTTTTTTACGATGAGCAGTAATGGAGACTTACTTTTGTTTTACTGGACGTTGCCATCCGGCGATTTTACGTTCTTTAACGCGCGTAATCACCAGTTCACCTTCTGCTACGTCTTTGGTCAAGGTTGTCCCAGCTCCAATCGTTGCACCATCAGCAATAGAGACTGGCGCGACTAGCTGGCTATCAGACCCAACAAAAACATCGTTACCAATGAGAGTCTTAAATTTGTTCGCACCGTCATAGTTACACGTGATGGTGCCTGCACCAATATTCGTACGCTGACCAATCTCGGCATCACCTAGGTAAGTGAGGTGATTTGCTTTAGAACCTTCACCAATACGCGTATTTTTTACTTCAACGAAGTTACCTACGTGAGAATCGTTACGCATCTCGGCACCAGGACGCAGGCGTGTGAATGGACCAACTGTACATTCTTCACCAACTGTTGCGCCTTCAATTACGCTGTATGGGCGAACGATGGTGTTATCGTCTATTTCACAGTCTTTCAGTACACAACCAGCGCCGATGACAACATTATCACCCAGTGATACCTTGCCTTCAATGATCACGTTGACGTCGATTTCACAGTCCATACCGCATTGCAGTTCACCGCGTAGGTCAAAACGTGCTGGATCACGCAGCATTACGCCTTGCTCTAGTAGCTTCTGCGCCTGCATTGACTGGAATGCACGCTCAAGACGAGCCAATTGCGCACGATCGTTGACCCCTTCCACTTCAATGGCATTAACTGGGTGAACCGCTTCAACTGCACGGCCTTCGTCGTGCGCTGCTGCGATAACGTCGGTTAGGTAGTATTCGCCTTGCGCGTTTTCATTGTTTAGACCAGCAAGCCAGCGTTTCAGGTCACCACCTGTCGCCACCAGCACACCAGTGTTACATTCTTTGATAAGCTTTTGCTCTTCTGTGGCATCTTTTTGCTCAACGATCGCGACTACAGGGCCGTTTTTACGAATGATACGACCATAGCCCGTTGGGTTATCAAGCATCACGGTTAAGAGTGCGATACCACCCGTTGGTTGGGCATCTAATAGGTTTTCAATCGTTTCAGCAGAAATCAGCGGCACATCACCGTAAAGCACCAGCACTTTTTCATCGTCTTCAAACTTTGCAGAAGCTTGATCAACCGCATGGCCGGTACCTAATTGTTCCGCTTGCAGTACCCAGTTGACTGGCTCTTTTGCCAGAGTCTGCTGCATTTGATCACCACCATGACCAAAGACGAGGTGGATGTTTTGGGCTCCAAGACCAGTACATGTATCAATAACATGTTTTGCCATCGGTTTACCGGCTAAAGTATGCAGTACTTTAGGCATGTTAGAGTACATACGGGTCCCTTTACCCGCAGCAAGAATCACCGCGCTGAATTTCATTAGTAACCTATTGATGTTCTGAGTTCATTAACGTTTATTTTAACCATCTCGGTCTAAATAGTTAATGATGAAATATTAATTTCTAATAAAAATAAACAAAAAGGCGACCGAACGGTCGCCTTTGTCATGTAACGTAGCTAATTAAATTTAGCGACGCTTTTTGGTCAGCTCGATAACTCGTAGCTGAGCAATGGCTTTAGCCAGCTCACTGGCCGCTTGTGCAAAGTCCATATCGCCATGCTGGTTTTGGATATTCTCCTCAGCACGACGCTTGGCTTCTTCTGCCTTCGCTGCGTCTAGATCTTCACCACGAATCGCGGTATCAGCCAGTACTGTTGCCGTACCAGGCTGAACCTCGACCATACCACCAGAGACATAAATGAACTCTTCTTGGCCGTGCTGTTTCACAATACGCACCATACCAGGCTTAATAGCGGACAGCAGCGGAGTATGACCATGGAAAATACCAAGTTCACCTTCGCTACCGGTCACCTGAAACGTTTCTACGCGACCAGAGAAAAGACGCTTCTCTGCGCTGACTACGTCTAGGTGAAAGGTTATTGGTGCCATATCGCCTCCTAGTTAGCCTTATAGCTTCTTCGCATTCTCAAGAGCGTCTTCAATTGAACCGCAGTACATGAACGCTTGCTCTGGAATATCGTCGTAGTCACCAGCTAGAAGACCTTTGAAGCCACGTAGTGTCTCTTTAAGAGATACATAAACGCCAGGGTCACCAGTAAATACTTCCGCTACGTGGTAAGGCTGAGTTAGGAAACGCTCAATCTTACGTGCACGAGATACGACTTGCTTATCTGACTCAGATAGCTCATCCATACCAAGAATCGCAATGATGTCTTTCAGCTCTTTGTAGCGCTGAAGTGTCTGCTGAACGCCACGAGCGATGTCGTAGTGCTCTTGACCAACAACCAATGGATCAAGCTGACGAGATGTCGAATCCAGTGGGTCGATCGCAGGGTATAGACCCATTGACGCGATGTTACGGTTAAGTACAACCGTTGCATCTAAGTGCGCGAATGTTGTTGCCGGAGACGGGTCAGTCAAGTCATCCGCAGGTACGTATACCGCCTGTACAGAGGTGATAGAACCTTGCTTAGTTGACGTAATACGCTCCTGAAGAACACCCATCTCTTCTGCAAGAGTTGGCTGGTAACCTACCGCAGAAGGCATACGACCAAGGAGTGCTGATACTTCTGTACCTGCTAGCGTGTAACGGTAGATGTTATCAACGAACAGAAGTACGTCACGACCTTCGTCACGGAAACGCTCTGCCATTGTTAGACCCGTTAGAGCAACACGTAGACGGTTGCCCGGTGGCTCGTTCATCTGACCGTAAACCATTGCTACTTTAGATTCTTCAGGCTTCTCGATGTTTACAACACCCGCTTCCTGCATCTCGTAGTAGAAATCGTTACCTTCACGAGTACGCTCACCAACACCAGCAAATACTGATAGACCAGAGTGCTGAAGTGCGATGTTGTTGATAAGTTCCATCATGTTAACGGTCTTACCTACACCTGCACCACCGAATAGACCGATTTTACCACCCTTAGCGAATGGACAAATCAAGTCGATTACTTTAACACCTGTTTCTAGAAGTGCTGTCTCGTTTGATTGTTCTTCGTAGCTTGGTGCTTCACGGTGGATAGAGTAAGTCTCTTCCGCACCGATCTCACCACGCTCATCAATCGCGTCACCTAGGACGTTCATGATACGACCTAGCGTTTTAGTACCTACTGGTACTGAAATTGGAGCGCCAGTGTTTACCACTTCCACACCGCGACGTAAACCATCAGAGCTACCCATTACGATACAACGAACTACGCCACCGCCTAGCTGTTGTTGAACCTCAAGAACAAGACGCTCTTTTGATTCTGTAACGTTTAGAGCGTCGTATACACTTGGTACATCGCTCTGTGGGAACTCTACGTCGACTACCGCACCGATGATCTGTACGATCTTACCTGTAGCCATCGTTAATCCTCTAAACTAATTCGTTTTACCTAAGCTTAAACCGCAGCTGCACCACTAACGATTTCCGACAGTTCTTGTGTAATCGCCGCTTGACGGGCTTTGTTGTACACAAGCTCTAAGTCTTCAATCAAGTTAGATGCGTTATCCGTTGCAGCCTTCATAGCAATCATTCGTGCCGCTTGCTCACAAGCAAGGTTTTCAACCACACCTTGGTATACCTGAGACTCTACGTAACGCACTAATAGTGCATCCAGCAAAGGCTTTGGTTCAGGTTCATAGATGTAGTCCCATGAATGCTCACGCTGCATCTCTTCGCTGTCTGATTTAGGCAAAGGAAGCAATTGATCGATCGTTGGTTGTTGAACCATAGTGTTAACAAACTTGTTAAAGACTACGTATAAACGGTCCAACTCACCTTCATCGTATTTCTTCAGCATAACGCTAACCGAGCCGATTAGATCTTCTAAGCTTGGACGATCGCCAAGACCAGAAACCTGAGCGACCACTTTTGCGCCACCACTGTTAAAGAAAGCTGTCGCTTTTGAACCGACTACCGCCAGTTCAACTTCAGCACCTTTCTCTTTCCATGTTTGCATATCTGTGACAGCTTTTTTGAACACGTTAATGTTCAAACCACCACACAGACCACGGTCTGTCGAAACGATGATGTACCCAACACGTTTAGCTTCACGCTCTTCTAGATACGGATGACTGTACTCTAGATTTGCATTTGCTACATGACCGATCACTTTACGCATGGTTTCAGCATATGGACGAGAAGCTTCCATCGACTCCTGAGAGCGACGCATTTTTGAAGCTGCTACCATTTCCATTGCTTTCGTAATTTTCTGCGTGCTTTTAACACTACCGATTTTATTACGTATCTCTTTTGCGCCGGCCATCGTTACTCTCCGTTAGTTGGTGGCAGAATCTGCCACCGACCTAATTACCAAGTTTGGGTTGCTACGAAATCGTCAGTCAGTTTCTTCAACTGAGTTTCAACTTCATCGTTGTATTTACCCGTCTTGTCGATCTCAGCTGCAAGTTCAGCATATTGACCGCGAGCGAACGATAGAAGAGCCGCTTCGAAATCTAGCAATTTGTTGATTTCGATATCAGCTAAATAGCCACGCTCTGCCGCAAAGATAACCAGAGCTTGATCAAAAACAGACATTGGAGCGTATTGCTTTTGCTTCATCAGTTCTGTTACTTTTTGACCATGGTCTAGCTGTTTCTTCGTCGCTTCATCAAGATCAGAAGAGAACTGAGCAAACGCTGCAAGTTCACGGTACTGAGCTAGTGCAGTACGGATACCGCCAGATAGCTTCTTGATGATTTTCGTCTGAGCTGAACCACCTACACGAGATACTGAGATACCTGGATCAACTGCTGGGCGAATGCCTGAGTTGAATAGCTCAGTTTGTAGGAAGATCTGACCATCGGTAATCGAGATTACGTTAGTCGGTACGAACGCAGAAACGTCACCAGCTTGAGTTTCAATGATAGGAAGCGCAGTCAAAGAACCGGTCTTACCTTTCACTTCACCATTAGTGAAACGCTCTACATACTCTTCGCTAACACGAGCTGCACGCTCTAGTAGACGAGAGTGAAGGTAGAATACGTCACCTGGGAATGCCTCACGGCCTGGTGGACGTTTAAGTAGTAGAGAGATCTGACGATAAGCAACCGCTTGTTTAGATAGATCATCGTAAACAATCAGAGCATCTTCACCGCGATCGCGGAAGTATTCACCCATCGCACAACCTGCGTATGGCGCTAGGTATTGCAGCGCTGCAGATTCAGAAGCTGATGCAACAACAACGATCGTGTTAGATAGTGCGCCGTGCTCTTCTAGTTTGCGAACTACGTTAGCGATAGTCGATGCTTTCTGACCGATTGCTACGTAAATTGAGAAAATACCAGAATCTTTCTGGTTAATAATCGCATCGATCGCCATTGCTGTTTTACCAGTCTGACGGTCACCGATTACAAGCTCACGCTGACCACGACCGATTGGGATCATTGAGTCAACAGATTTGTAACCTGTTTGTACAGGCTGATCAACCGATTTACGGTCGATTACACCTGGTGCGATTACTTCAACAGGCGAAGTCATTTTCGCTTCGATTGGACCTTTACCATCGATAGGTTCACCTAGCGTGTTCACTACGCGACCTAGTAGTTCTGGACCAACTGGCACTTCAAGAATGCGGCCAGTACCTGTTACTTTCATGCCTTCCCTAAGGTCAGCATATGGGCCCATTACAACCGCACCAACCGAGTCACGCTCAAGGTTAAGTGCTAGTGCATAACGGCCACCCGGTAATTCAATCATTTCACCTTGCATCACGTCCGCTAGGCCGTGAATGCGGATGATACCATCGCTTACCGATACGATAGTACCTTCGTTACGAGCTTCACTTACAACGTCGAAAGATTCGATACGCTGTTTGATCAGATCGCTAATTTCCGTGGAATTAAGTTGCATGCTCCATCCCCATTAAGACTGCAATGCATCACTCAGGCGGTTCAAACGACCACGCGCTGAGTCATCGATGACTAGGTCTCCGGCTCGAATAATAACCCCACCAAGTAGGGTCTCATCTACGCTGCAATTCAGCTTCACTTTACGTTCAAGACGTACTTCAAGTTTGCTGCCGATATTTGCAATTTGCTCATCAGAAAGCTCTGTTGCTGAAATCACTTCAACATCAATTTGCTTCTCATGTTCTTTCTTCAAGATGAAGAATTGCTCACAAACATCGGGAAGGGCCGTTAGACGACCATTCTCAGCCATAACCTTAATTAGGTTCTGGCCAAACGCATCAACTTGTTCACCACAAACAGCAACAAACACTTCTACCGCTTTTTCAGCTGATACAGAGCCAGTTAAAAGCTCTTGTATTTGTTCGTTTTTGGCAACTTCAGCAGCAAAAGACAACATTTGGCCCCATTGGTCCAACTGGTCTTTCTCTACCGCAAAGTCAAAAGCTGCTTTAGCATAGGGGCGTGCGATTGTAGTCAAATCAGACATATGCGCCCCCAGACTTAAAGTTTTGCAGTAATGTTGTCGAGAATATCTTTCTGAGCATCTTTATCGATAGAACGCTCCAGAATTTTCTCAGCACCAGCTACAGCCAGAGCAGCAACTTGTTTGCGCAGCTCATCGCGTGCACGATTGCGTTCAGCTTCAAGCTCAGATTCTGCTTGTGTTAGGATTTTCTGGCGTTCTGCCTGAGCTTCCTCACGAGCTTCGTCGATGATTTGAGACTTACGCTTGTTCGCTTGATCGATGATCTCCGTTGCTGTGCGCTTCGCTTCTTTCAATTGTTCAGAAGCGTTGGCTTGTGCTAGATCCAAGTCTTTTGCAGCACGTTCGGCTGCCTGAAGGCCATCAGAAATTTTCTTCTGACGCTCTTCAATCGCTTGCATCAATGGTGGCCATACATACTTCATGCAGAACCACACAAACAGTGCAAACGAGATTGCTTGACCTAGCAGGGTTGCGTTTATATTCACAACAGCTACTCCCTTTTAAGAATCAACTACAAAATTACAATTAACAGCGTGGTTAATTAGCCTGCTAGTTGACCCACAAATGGGTTTGCGAAAGTGAATAGTAGCGCGATTACGATACCGATCATTGGAACCGCATCAAGTAGACCCGCGATGATGAACATCTTAACTTGTAGCATAGGAGCCATTTCTGGTTGACGTGCTGCACCTTCTAGGAATTTACCACCTAGTAGTGCGAAACCAATCGCTGTACCAAGAGAAGCAAGACCGACGATAATACCTACGGCGATTGCAGAAAAGCTCAGTAAAGTTTCCATTACTATCTCCAATTTATAGTTGTTGGCTTAGTGCCCAAATAAAAAGCTTAAAAAAATTAATGATCAGAGTCTTCGTGTGCCATTGACAAGTAAACGATTGTCAACATCATAAATACGAAGGCTTGGATCGTAATAACCAAGATATGGAAGATTGCCCACGGTAGTGAACCCATCCATTGTAAGTACCATGGTAGCATCGCCGCACAAAGAATGAATACAACCTCACCCGCGAACATGTTACCGAATAAACGCATACCAAGAGAAAGAGGCTTCGCCAGTAGCGATACCACTTCAATCAATAGGTTAAACGGAATCATCAGAGGGTGATTGAATGGATGTAGTGCAAGTTCTTTTGCGAATCCACCTAGACCTTTCACTTTAATGCTGTAGTAAATCATCAAAGCAAAAACACCTAGAGCCATAGCCATGGTGATATTCACATCAGCAGATGGTACAACCTTAAGATAAGGAATACCTAGCCAATGCTCTGCTGGATAAGGCAAGAAGTCGATCGGGACAAGATCCATCACGTTCATCAAGAATACCCAACAAAAGATAGTTAGTGCTAAAGGAGCGATCAGTGGATTGCGTCCATGAAAAGTATCTTTGACGTTTTCCGCGACAAATTCTACTATCATTTCTACAGCACACTGAAGCTTACCCGGTACACCCGTTGTTGATCTCTTTGCTACTTTGTAAAAAATTCCAAGGAAAATTAAACCAGTAAACCAAGAAAAAAACAGACTATCGATATGTACGTTCCAGAAACCTGTCTCCTCCGCTACCAAGCCTAACTTAGCTAAAGATAGGTTTGATAAGTGGTGGGCAATGTAACCGGACGATGTTAGCGCTTCACCTGGCGCAGCCATAACTCATCCTATTTCTTGTTGTTAATGAAAAGCACTGGTGCAAAGATATTAATACCTAGTACCAGCAAATAGGTTAGTTTGAGGGGAACAAGTTCCACCTGCATATACATGTAGGCAACACAGAACAACACAACCGTGATAAGAATTTTCAGAGCTTCACCCGTGTAGAATGATGCTGCAATACGCTTAGCAGCGCGAGCGCCACTAAACATAAATGCAAAAAAAGCAAACACTGCATTGGCAACGACAAAAATGCCTCCACCAATCAACGCTGAAAATCCCCATTTAGGGTTCACGGCCATCGCCATTCCTGCCGCCACAAAAATAACCGCGCCAGACTGGATCATTAACAATTGCTTTGCAAGCTCTCGTCCTGGCCTAGCTAACGCAGCCACCATGTATTCGTACCTCTAGTAATATCCATTCGCACTGACTCATTTGTGCATGGAAAGAGAAATCGGCAAAAATTATACGATGCAAACAGTTGAATGCAATGAGATTGCATTAAAAACTTACAGTTTTGTTTACATACCGACAACTTTTGCTCAAAATTCGGTTAAATCGATTAATTGACTTGAATCAATTATCTCATCTAGGAGTGTAGCTTGGCAATCAGTAGATCTAATTTGTGAGGCTCATCAAGACTTATTGTCACTTTTGCCTTCCCGTTCGCAGTTCGCACTAAACAAACCTGAGCATCAAGCAACTGACTCAGTTTTTGCGATATTTGTTCTGCTTCAACATCTGCTTGTTGAACGTTGTGCTCATTTTTAGGCATTAAGTGCTTTTTTACTAACTGTTCGGTTTGACGAACGGTCATTTGCTTCTTCGCAACTTGCTGTGCCACTGCCACTTGCTCCTCGCCATCAAGGGCTAATAAAGCACGGGCGTGACCCATTTCAAGTTTCTTATCGGCAACTAACGCTTTGACTTCTGATTCCAGCTGATTAAGACGCAACAAGTTACTCACGGTGGCTCTTGATTTACCAATTACCTCAGCAACTTGTTGGTGTGTTAGGGTGAATTCATCTTGTAAGCGCTCAAGGGCTTGCGCTTCTTCGATGACGTTCAAATCTTCACGTTGTATGTTTTCGATCAGTGCCATTGCAATGGCCGCTCGATCTTCAACGGTTTTAATCAAACAAGGTACGCGCTTAAGGCCCGCTTGTTTCGCAGCACGCCAACGACGCTCACCAGCGATGATCTCAAACTGATTCGCAGCAACTTCACGAACGACGATAGGCTGAATAATGCCTTGTGACTGAATCGATGCTGCAAGCTCTTCTAACGCTTCTGGTGCCATATCTTTGCGTGGTTGATACATACCAGGCTGAAGCTGACTCACTGACAATTCAACAAGTTCACCTTCGGTTGAAAGCGCCTGACTGTTCGAAGCAATATGCTGTTTTTCACGAGCTAACGAACTGGTCGACAACAATGCATCCAGCCCTTTTCCTAGACCACGCTTAGACATAGGAGAAATCCTTAGAGTAAATATTAAAGTTGGGTATCTTCGCGGCGAAGCATCTCACCTGCCAATGCTAAGTAGGCTTTCGCCCCTGCGGAGTATTTGTCGTAGTACATGGCTGGCTTACCATGACTTGGCGCCTCTGCTAAACGTACATTACGAGGAATTACTGTCCGATAGACCTTACTGCCAAAGTGCTTTTTAATTTGATCGGAAACTTCATTCGATAAACGATTGCGTGGATCGAACATGGTACGCAGTAAACCTTCAATCTTCAGGTGTTCATTAACCACCGCCGCTAATTTACTGATGGTATCCATAAGTGCAGTCAAACCTTCTAATGCAAAGTATTCACACTGCATTGGGACTAAGACCGAATCGGCCGCCGCCATCGCATTGATCGTCAGTAGGTTCAAAGAGGGAGGGCAATCAATAAAAATAAAGTCATAGTGATCACGTACAGGCGCTAGTGCATTTTTTAAGCGCACCTCACGGGCAAAGACTTCCATAAGCTTAATCTCTGCCGCAGTGACGTCACCATTAGCAGCAATAAGGTCATATTTCCCCGTCGTCTCGGTGCACACCACTTGATCAAAAGGCACTTCTTCGACCAGAAGATCGTAAGCTGTCGCATCGACCATGTATTTATCCACACCGCTAGCCATAGTGGCATTGCCTTGAGGATCGAGATCAATCACCAAAACTTTGCGCTTGGTTGCCGCCATAGACGCAGCTAAATTAATACACGTTGTTGTTTTACCTACGCCACCTTTTTGGTTGGCAATAGCGACAATTTTGCCCACAATGACCTCACTAATTATCCTTGCGCGATAAGATTACTAGATGACGCTCACCTTCTAACTCAGGAACAACCAAAGATATGATCTCTGTCACACTACACCACTCTGGCAACTGTTCTATCTCATTGTTAGGCTGTAAACCTTTTAATGCGAGAAAGACGCCCGTGTTTGCTTTTGGCAAATGCTGACACCATTCGACCATATCTGTCATTGAAGCAAAAGCTCGACTTAAAACGCCATCAAATTTTTCTTCAGGTTGGAACTCTTCAACTCGACTTTGGATAGGAGTCACATTTTTTAGTCCAAGAGCATGAACAACCTGCTTGAGAAAACGAATTCGCTTACCCAAACTATCCAATAAGAAGAATACTTTGTCTGGATTCATGATCGCCAGAGGAATGCCTGGCAATCCAGGTCCCGTACCAACATCGATAAAACGCTCACCTTCCGGTAAGTGATTACTCACTACGATACTATCGAGAATATGTTTAACCAACATTTCCTGAGGATCACGCACTGAGGTTAAGTTGTAAGCTTTATTCCATTTATCGAGCCATTCAACGTAAGCGATCAACTGCTCACGTTGCTGCTCAGAAACGGTTAATTCAGTCTGAGCAATTAAGCTATCGAGTTTGGTCCGTAGAGCGCTCATTATTCGTCCTCACCTTTTTTCAGCAGGCCGTGCTTCTTCAAATGAACAAGTAAAATTGAGATTGCAGCAGGAGTAACACCGGAAATACGAGATGCAATCCCAATACTTTCTGGCTTTGACTCGTTCAGCTTGGTGACAACTTCGTTTGACAGACCTTTGACGTCTTGGTAGTTCAAATCTGTCGGTAACTTAGTGTGCTCATGACGCAATGATTTTTCGATCTCATCTTGCTGACGCTTGATATAACCATCGTATTTCACTTGAATTTCAACTTGTTCTGCTGCTTGTTGATCGTCTAACGCAGGAGAGAATGCATCCAGTTGAGTCAATTGTGAGTAATTAATTTCTGGACGACGCAGAAGATCCTCACCACTGGCTTCACGGGCCATTGGTGTTTTCAATAACTTGTTCAACTCATCCACACCCGCTGAATTTGGATTCATCCAAGTTGATTTCAGGCGCTGACGTTCGGTTTCCATATTATCGATCTTTTGGTTAAAGCGAGCCCAACGAGCTTCATCAATCAAACCAAGTTGATGGGCTTTTTCTGTTAGACGCAGATCGGCATTATCTTCACGAAGCAACAGACGGTATTCAGCACGTGACGTGAACATACGGTACGGTTCTTTAGTCCCCATGGTCGATAAATCGTCAATCAATACTCCCATATAAGCTTGATCACGGCGTGGGCTCCAACCTTCTTTGTCTTGACTGTATAAACTCGCGTTAAGACCGGCCATCAAACCTTGTGCTGCCGCTTCTTCATAACCTGTTGTACCGTTAATTTGGCCAGCAAAGAACAAACCATTGATGAATTTTGTCTCATAGGTTTGTTTCAAATCTCGAGGATCAAAGAAATCGTACTCAATCGCATAACCTGGACGTACAATATGCGCGTTCTCAAACCCTTTCATTGAGCGAACGATCTGTACTTGAACGTCAAATGGTAAGCTGGTGGAAATACCATTCGGATACAACTCATGAGTGGTTAAACCCTCAGGTTCAATGAAAATTTGATGACTGTTCTTGTCCGCAAAGCGCATCACTTTATCTTCGATCGATGGGCAGTAACGAGGACCAATTCCTTCGATCACACCTGCATACATAGGGCTGCGATCAAGGTTGTCACGAATGACATCGTGGGTTTGTTCATTGGTGTGCGTAATGAAACATGGGATTTGGCGTGGATGCTGCTGACGGTTCCCCATAAATGAAAATACTGGGGTTGGATTATCACCGTGCTGCACTTCAAGTGCTGAAAAATCAACACTGCGCGCGTCAATTCGTGGTGGTGTGCCTGTTTTCAGACGATCAACACGAAATGGCAGTTCGCGTAAACGATCAGCAAGTGCGATCGATGGAGGATCGCCTGCACGGCCACCAGAAGAGCTTTCCATACCAATGTGTATCTTTCCGCCAAGAAAAGTTCCAACGGTCAATACAATCGCTTTGGCGCGGAATTTGAGACCCATTTGAGTCACAACCCCAACCGCACGATCATGTTCCACAATCAAATCGTCCACCGATTGCTGGAACAAGGTTAAATTAGGGGTATTTTCTAATCCATTACGAACATAGGCTTTGTAAAGAGCACGATCAGCTTGTGCACGAGTGGCTCGAACCGCTGGCCCTTTAGATGCATTAAGAGTTCTAAATTGAATACCTGCATGATCTATTGCTTCAGCCATTAGACCACCCATAGCGTCAACTTCTTTGACTAAGTGGCCTTTACCAATACCACCAATGGCCGGATTACAGGACATTTGGCCTAATGTATCGATGTTATGTGTTAGGAGAAGCGTTTTTTGTCCTGTGCGTGCAGATGCGAGTGCCGCTTCCGTTCCTGCGTGTCCGCCACCAACAACAATGACGTCAAAATTTTCGTGATAAAGCATGAACCGACCTCAGGTATTCAAAGGATTTTATGGACAGATAAAAAAGAGCGGTATTCTACCTTTTTTATCTCTGAGAGAGAATTGTTTTCTTATGTTAAACATTTTAGTCTCTGAATCTATTAATATAAGATCTTTATATATGATCTTTTATTGGATCTATTATTAGGATCCCACCTTTCTGTGGATAAGTGATAAATGATCAACAAGATCATGGATCTTTTTAAGATCATATCTTGTGATCATGATTGGATCTAAGTGAGGATTTCCTGGGATCAAAATGGCCACTTATACACAGGGGTAGAGATCGTAAAAAGTTATTAATTGGATAACTAAAGGAAGATCACTGGATTACACGATACTTATCCACAGATGGTTTGATGGGTTTTTAAGCACTTAAATCATTAAAGGTGGGAGTCGGACAGGTCTAAATCGTGGTAAAGAGCCGCTGAGCGACTCTCCATCACCATCATTATGCGTTAAAGCGGGCAAGATTTTCGTTTAACCACACCTCTGCGGCATCTTCAGGTACATCGTGACTGAGTACATCGATCTTCAAGCAGTCGCTGATAGGTGTTGCGCCAATGTCTTCTAACAGGTCGTAAGCATGTTGGCCTGCAGCACAGAACGTATCGTAACTTGAGTCACCAATCGCTATCACAGCAAACTTTACGTCTGCCATCTTAGGCGGTGTGTTTTGTAATGCAGCAATGAAAGGCTGAATGTTATCTGGGTATTCACCCGCGCCGTGAGTTGAAGTGATCACCAACCAAGTGCCTTGGTTTTCGATCGCAGACAACTCCGGCTGGTTGTGGATCGTTGTTTCAAAACCGTTCTCATTGAGTAGATCACTTAGGTGATCACCAACGTATTCTGCGCCACCTAACGTACTGCCTGTAATAATGTGGATCATGTGTCTTCCTTTATTGAGCCTCACTGACGCCAACGTGTTATTAGCGCCAGTACAAAAAGAAACGCGGTGTTAAACCTATGCTTAACACCGCGTGTTTTGATTATTTACCGATACAGAATGAGGAGAAGATTCGGCCTAGTAAGTCATCAGAACTGAATTCACCTGTGATTTCGTTCAGGTGTTGCTGAGTAATGCGGAGCTCTTCTGCCAAGATTTCTCCCGCCATATAGCCTTCGAGCTGTTCTTGGCCTATCTGGAGGTGCTGAGCGGCACGCTCTAATGCATCCAAATGACGACGGCGAGCCATAAATCCACCTTCGGTATTACCAGAGAAGCCCATACAATCTTTTAGGTGATTTCTGAGTGCGTCTACCCCTGATCCTGTTTTGGCCGAGAGACGAATCAAGGTAGGATCGTTGACATGACAGATCCCCATCGCTTCGCCAGTTTGATCAGCTTTATTGCGGATCACGGTAATGCCAATGTTTTCAGGCAGGCGATCAACAAAATCAGGCCAGATTTCTTTCGGGTCAGTTGCATCGGTTGTGGTGCCATCAACCATGAATAACACCCGATCAGCTTGGCTAATTTCATCCCATGCACGCTCGATACCAATTTTTTCCACTTCATCAGATGCATCACGTAGACCTGCGGTATCGATAATGTGCAATGGCATCCCATCGATGTGGATATGCTCACGTAGGACATCACGCGTCGTACCGGCGATATCTGTGACGATGGCAGACTCTTTACCAGACAGAGCATTGAGTAGGCTCGACTTACCGGCATTAGGGCGGCCTGCAATCACGACTTTCATCCCTTCACGCATAATCGCACCTTGATTGGCTTCTTTGCGGACGGCTTCGAGGTTATCGATGATCGCCTGTAGATCGGCTGAGACTTTGCCATCTGCCAGAAAGTCGATTTCTTCTTCTGGAAAATCGATGGCGGCCTCGACGTAAATACGCAAATGGATCAGAGACTCCAACAAAGTATGAATACGTTGTGAGAATTGACCTTGTAGGGACTGCAGTGCGGATTTCGCTGCTTCTTCTGAACTGGCATCAATCAGATCAGCAATCGCTTCTGCTTGGGTGAGATCCATCTTGTCGTTCAAGAAGGCACGTTCTGAGAACTCACCAGGACGCGCAGCACGCACGCCGTCAATGCCTAGAATACGTTTGATCAGCATATCCATTACGACAGGGCCGCCATGGCCTTGAAGCTCGAGTACGTCTTCACCAGTAAAGGAATGTGGGTTAGGGAAGTACAGCGCGATGCCTTGGTCGAGTACGCTACCATCTTCCGCTTGGAATGGCAGATACTCAGCATAGCGAGGTTTGAGCACTTTGCCTGTGACTTCAAGTGCTACTTGGTTGGCCTTTGGGCCAGAAACACGAATAATGCCCACACCACCACGACCAGGAGCGGTGGCTTGAGCGACAATCGTATCTGTAGTCATAATCTTGCCTTTTGAGCTGGGCTATAGGGTTATCTCCTAGGGAGCCAAAACGGGTAGTTAGCTGAATTGTAATCAGCCCAAAACAAAAAGGCGACCTTTTGGCCGCCTTTGTTATGCTTTTATTCAAAGGTTACTTAGTATGTAAGCCTTTTTTCTCCAGCGATTTGTAAATAATGGTTTGCTGGATAAGCGTTACAATGTTCGATACTAGCCAGTATAGAACCAGACCTGCTGGGAACCATAGGAAGAACACGGTAAACATGACAGGCATAAATGTCATGATCTTCTGCTGCATTGGGTCAGTAACGTTTGTTGGGCTCATTTTTTGGATAATGAACATCGATACACCCATCAGCAATGGTAGTACGTAGTATGGATCCGGTGAAGAAAGGTCGTGAATCCACAACATGAATGGTGCATGACGCAGTTCAACCGATTCCATCAATGCCCAGTAAAGCGCGATAAAGATAGGCATTTGCAGTACAAGTGGTAAACAGCCACCAAGTGGGTTTACTTTTTCTTTCTTGTACAGTTCCATCATTTCTTGGCTCATACGTTGGCGATCTTCACCAAAACGCTCACGCATCTCTTGCAGTTTTGGTTGCAACATGCGCATTTTAGCCATCGATGTGTACTGAGCTTTTGTCAGTGGGTACATCGCACCACGGACCACAAACGTTAGCAAGATGATCGCGAAACCCCAGTTACCCACAAAACCGTGGATGAAAGAGAGCAGCCAGTGCAATGGCTTAGCAATAAACCATAACCAACCGTAGTCGACAACGAGGTCAAGGTTTGGTGCAACGGCTTCCATCTGTGATTGCAGTTTAGGACCTACCCAAAGAGCCGCTTTAAAGTGCGCTTGCTCACCAGAGGCAATGGTTGTTTCCGGCATACGGAAACCGATGTCGCCAGTATTCTCTATGCCGGGCTTAGTGTTTCTTCGGGTAAACAGTTCCGTGCCAGGTTCACTTTTAGGCACCCACGCTGCAGCAAAGTAGTGTTGGATCATTGCTGCCCAACCCTCACCATTGGTTAATGTCGCTAAGTTAAGCTCTGTATCAGGAGTTTTTATGTCCTCAAAATCTTCAAAGCTGTACTTTTTATAACGTACATCTTGAGTCGAATAAGCGCCACCACGGTATGTTGGCATGGTAATGCTGCCACCGTCATCCATTAGATTTTGGCGTAGGTATGCATACATACGTACGGTTGCGTTGCTGCCTGAGTTGTTGACGATATCGTATTCAACTTTGACGGCATAGCTGCCACGCTCTAGAACGAAAGTCTTAGTGTAGTCAATGCCATTAACGCTTACCGTCATTGGGATACGCAGCTCATTTTGCCCATCGACAAGAGTAAAGCTGTCAGCGCTGACGTTGTAGTAAGGGCGATTGGTTGTGCTTTTATCAATGCCTTGTGGGCCCCAAAGACCACTTTTGGCGATGAACTGGTGACCTTTGGTATTTTTTAACAGGACAAACGGATCAGAAGAGTCCATTTGAGCGGCATATTGGTTGAGGTCTGCATGAACAATGTCACCACCAAAGGTGTTAATCGACAGAGTTAAAACATCAGTCGTCACTGTGATCGTTTTTGCAGCGGCTTGCTGTTGAACTGGTAGTGGATCGAACTCATCTGCATTAGATGGCGCCATTACAGTATTGCTTGATTGAGCCTGTTCAATGGCTTGTGGCGTTGGGTTCTTATCTTTTTGCCATTGTTGAAATAGCAAGAAAGAAACCGCGAGCAAAGCGATGAGCAGGATATTACGTTGAGAATCCATCGTTAATTATCTCTGTCTTGTGTTTGGACTGGTGGAACGGGATCATACCCCCCTTGGTTCAAGGGGTGGCATTTTAATAGACGTTTGCCTGATAACCAACATCCTTTTACAAAACCGTGAGCTTTTAAGGCTTCGAGCGCGTAAGTAGAACAAGTTGGTGTGAACCGGCAACGAGGACCTATCAGAGGGCTGATAAACCAGCGATAAAGATAAACGAGCCCAATGGCTACCCACGTGAAGGGCGAGACAGGCGTTGCCATAACTTATCAAACAACTTAAATAATTCCTCATTGCTTAAATCTTGCGCGCTTTTCTTGGCAATAACAACAAAATCTTTGTTTGCAAGCTGATGTTGATTGTTACGAAAGCTTTCACGCGCTAAACGTTTAAATCGATTTCGGCCGACAGCAGTTTTGATTTGCTTCTTGGGAACCGCTAAACCTAAGCGTGGGTGAGAAAGCTTATTATTGCGAGCAATGATGGTGAAATGAGGCGAGCCAGCTCGATGAGCTTGCTGGAAGACGTTTTGATAATGCTCGGGAGTTAACAAACGTAACTCCCGATTAAACGCGTACGTGTTCAAAATAAACTAGCGATTATTTTGATAGGCGCGCACGGCCTTTTGCACGACGTGCGTTAATAACTTTACGACCGTTCTTAGTTGCCATGCGAGCACGGAAGCCGTGAGTACGCTTGCGCTTTAGAACTGTAGGTTGAAAAGTGCGTTTCATGATAATTACCTTTACTGATCAGTAGTTTTAGGTTCTTGTTGAACCCGGCGTGGGTATGATGCTTTCTTAATATAAAGAAGCTCTTTATATAGAGAAGACTAACCGACGCCTCTCAACAAAGAGGCGGAATTGTAATCACACTCACATAATGTGTCAATGACCCGTGAGTATGAAATTCCGGCCGGACGATTATACGTAGTGTGAGCAAAATCTCAAGGATCGATTGATCTTAGTGTTGATCTTGATGTTTTTTCGTTCCAAGTTGCTGTTTTATTGGGTTTTGTTGTTTTATAAATGCTGATGGAAGCGCTGTGTTTTATCGCAGTGTTGTAGAAGGCTGCCGTTAGAGTTTATTTTGTTTAGGCGAAGATGTGGTTTTTTCAGTTGTGAGCAGTGGTATAAAAATGAAAATTGATAATCTTGTGCATAAATCTAAAAAAATCGCTCAACGGTGTGTATAAATAGACATGGAATAAAATTCATGCACAGAGTTATCACCAACGACGAGATCGCCCCGATTGTGACTAAATGTGGATCAATGTGTGGGCAAAGTTGGGGTAAGGTGTGTTGATCTTACTCTATTGGATGAAATAATTGTGCATAACGTAGATCTTATTCACTGGATCGTCGATCAATTACTGGCGATCTTGGTTATCAACAGGTAAAATTCTATTCTTTCCTATAATTTAATACTCAGTGGGGGCGCCGTGTCATCTTCGCTTTGGCTGCAATGTTTGCAGCAGCTTCAAGAAGAGCTACCAGCTACAGAATTCAGTATGTGGGTTCGTCCGTTACAAGCGGAGCTCAATGACAATACTCTCACTTTGTTCGCACCTAACCGTTTTGTTTTGGATTGGGTTCGTGACAAATATCTAAATAGCATTAACCGTTTACTTCAAGAGTATTGCGGAAGTGACATACCAAGCTTGCGCTTTGAGGTCGGCAGTCGTCCGGTGGCCGCTCCGAAGCCAGTGCCAACTCGTACGCCAGCCGATGTCGCAGCGGAGTCTTCTGCTCCAGCACAGCTGCAAGCTCGTAAACCTGTGCATAAAACATGGGACGATGACGCTCAAGCCATTGCAAACATCAATCACCGCTCCAACGTTAACCCAAAGCACAAGTTCAATAACTTCGTCGAAGGTAAGTCTAACCAACTTGGACTGGCAGCAGCCCGTCAGGTATCAGATAACCCGGGTGCTGCTTATAACCCATTATTTCTTTATGGCGGGACGGGTCTTGGTAAAACACACTTGCTGCATGCGGTGGGTAACGCGATTGTTGATAATAAACCTAATGCAAAAGTGGTTTATATGCACTCCGAGCGTTTTGTGCAAGATATGGTGAAAGCGCTGCAAAACAATGCGATTGAAGAATTTAAACGTTATTACCGCAGTGTGGATGCCTTGCTGATCGATGACATTCAATTTTTTGCCAACAAAGAGCGTTCTCAAGAAGAGTTTTTTCATACCTTCAACGCACTATTAGAAGGTAATCAACAGATCATTCTGACTTCCGATCGTTACCCGAAAGAGATCAGTGGGGTAGAAGATCGCTTGAAATCACGCTTTGGTTGGGGTCTGACGGTTGCGATCGAGCCACCTGAGTTAGAAACTCGTGTGGCGATCTTGATGAAGAAGGCTGAAGACCATCAAATTCACCTTGCAGATGAAGTCGCATTTTTCATCGCTAAGCGTTTGCGTTCTAACGTTCGTGAACTTGAAGGAGCTCTTAACCGTGTTATTGCTAATGCAAACTTCACAGGGCGTCCAATTACGATCGATTTCGTACGTGAGGCGCTGCGAGATCTTCTAGCATTGCAAGAAAAACTGGTCACGATTGATAATATTCAAAAAACCGTTGCGGAATACTACAAAATCAAAGTCGCTGATTTGTTATCCAAACGACGCTCTCGCTCTGTTGCTCGTCCTCGCCAACTAGCTATGGCGTTAGCCAAAGAGTTAACCAACCACAGTTTGCCAGAAATTGGTGATGCATTTGGTGGGCGTGACCATACCACGGTGTTACATGCATGCCGTAAGATTCAGCAGTTGCGTGAAGAAAGCCACGATATCAAGGAAGATTACTCTAACTTGATTCGCACCCTGTCCTCTTAATCGGTTACAATAACAAGATTAAAAGCAAATCATCAATTGAGCTGATAGCGTAAGAACATCATGAAATTTACTATTGAACGTAGTCATTTAATCAAACCGTTGCAACAGGTCTCGGGTGCACTGGGTGGCCGCCCAACTTTGCCGATCTTAGGCAATTTACTACTTAAAGTAGAACAAGGCATTTTGTCGATGACAGCAACTGATCTGGAAGTTGAATTGGTCAGCAATGTCGCACTAGAAGGTGACTTCGAAGCGGGTAGTGTGACGGTGCCTTCGCGTAAGTTTCTTGATATCTGTCGTGGTCTTCCTGATGATGCTATTATTACCTTTGTATTAGAAGGTGACCGAGTTCAGGTGCGATCTGGTCGCAGTCGTTTTTCTTTGTCTACTTTGCCTGCGAGTGATTTTCCTAACATTGAAGATTGGCAGAGTGAGGTTGAAGTCTCTTTAACTCAGGCTGCACTGCGTTCTTTGATCGAAAAAACTCAGTTTTCTATGGCTAATCAGGATGTACGCTATTACCTCAATGGTATGCTATTTGAGATCGATGGCACCATATTACGAAGTGTTGCAACCGATGGCCACCGAATGGCGGTTTCACAAACACAACTCGGTGCTGATTTTGCACAAAAGCAAATTATCGTGCCACGCAAAGGGGTACAAGAGTTAGTTAAATTGATGGATGCACCTGAGCAATCTGTTGTGCTGCAAATCGGCGGTTCTAATGTCCGAGCGGCAGTGAATAACTTTATCTTTACTTCTAAATTAGTCGATGGCCGTTTTCCTGATTACCGTCGCGTACTGCCTCAAAGCACGAATAAGACCCTGGAAACTGGCTGTGATGAGTTGCGCCAAGCGTTTTCTCGTGCCGCGATTCTTTCTAATGAGAAGTTTCGTGGTGTGCGTGTTAATCTGGCAGGTAATGAAATGCGGATTACGGCTAATAACCCTGAGCAAGAAGAAGCGGAAGAAGTGCTTGATGTTAACTTTGATGGCGACGCAATCGAAATTGGCTTCAATGTCAGCTACGTGCTTGATGTATTAAACACATTGCGTTGTGAGAAGGTGCGAGTGTCGATGTCGGATGCCAATGCCAGCGCACTGATTGAAAACGCCGATGATGACAGCGCAATGTACGTGGTGATGCCAATTCGCCTCTAAGTTATTTGCATGCCACTTACTCGTCTAATTATCCAGCAGTTCCGCAACATTAAAGCCTGTGATATTGAATTATCAGCAGGCTTTAACTTTCTTATTGGGCCTAATGGCAGCGGAAAAACCAGTGTGCTCGAGGCGATTTATTTGCTCGGCCATGGGCGTTCTTTTAAAAGCTCACTGACTGGACGTGTGATTCAAAATGAGTGCAGTGAACTGTTTGTTCATGGACGTTTTTTGAATTCAGACCAATTTGAGCTGCCAGTTGGGATCAATAAGCAGCGTGATGGTTCAACTGAGGTTAAAATAGGCGGGCAATCTGGACAGAAACTCGCGCAATTAGCTCAAGTATTACCTCTGCAACTGATTCACCCTGAAGGGTTTGATTTATTAACCGATGGGCCGAAACATCGTCGCTCTTTTATGGACTGGGGAGTATTTCATACTGAACCTGCATTTTATGATGCATGGGGGCGCTTTAAGCGACTTAATAAACAGAGAAATGCTTTACTTAAAACGGCGAACAGTTATCGAGAGTTAAGTTATTGGGATCAAGAAATGGCACGCTTGGCAGAAAACATCAGTCAATGGCGAGCGGAGTACCTTAGCCAGATGAAGGTAACGGCTGAAACTATTTGCCGGACATTTTTGCCAGAATTTGATATCCAATTGCAGTATTATCGTGGGTGGGAGAAAGGCACCTCCTACCAAGAAATACTAGCCAAGAATTTTGAACGCGATCAGTCTTTAGGGTACACCTTTAGTGGCCCAAATAAGGCAGATTTGCGCATAAAAGTGAATGGAACACCCGTTGAGGATGTTCTGTCACGTGGTCAGTTAAAGCTGATGGTGTGTGCCTTAAGGGTTGCACAAGGTCAACATTTAACACAAATGACCGGAAAGCAATGTATTTACCTAATTGACGACTTTGCGTCGGAATTAGACAGCCAACGTCGTAAGCGTCTTGCCGATTGCTTAAAAGAGACAGGCGCACAAGTATTTGTAAGCTCTATTACTGATAGCCAGATCGCCGATATGTTGGACGATTCAGGTAAATTGTTCCATGTGGAACATGGCAGTATAGAGTCAAACTAGAAGAGAGAAACTCATGTCTGAAAATTACGATTCATCGAGTATTAAAGTACTAAAGGGTCTGGATGCGGTTCGTAAGCGTCCAGGTATGTACATTGGCGATACGGACGACGGCACCGGCCTTCACCACATGGTCTTTGAGGTGGTGGATAACTCAATTGATGAAGCGTTGGCAGGTCACTGTAAAGACATCGTTGTGACCATTCATGAGGATAACTCGGTTTCAGTGAGCGATGATGGTCGTGGCATTCCAACAGAAATGCACCCAGAAGAAAATGTCTCAGCAGCAGAAGTTATCATGACGGTACTTCACGCTGGTGGTAAGTTCGACGATAACTCGTACAAAGTATCGGGCGGCCTTCACGGAGTAGGGGTTTCAGTGGTAAACGCTTTGTCCGAGAAAGTAGTACTGACTATCCATCGTGGTGGTCATATCCATACGCAAACTTACCACCATGGTGAACCTCAAGCGCCATTAGCGGTTGTGGGTGATACTGACCAAACAGGTACACAAATCCGTTTTTGGCCAAGTGCTGAAACCTTCACAAATATCGAATTCCATTACGATATCCTAGCAAAACGTCTACGTGAGCTTTCTTTCCTAAACTCGGGTGTTTCTATCAAGCTGGTTGATGAGCGTGAAGCCGACAAGAGTGACCACTTCATGTTTGAAGGTGGTATTCAAGCGTTCGTTGATCACTTAAACACCAACAAAACACCAATCATCGATAAAATTTTCCACTTCGACTTTGAACGTGAAGATGGCATTGCAGTAGAAGTCGCTATGCAATGGAACGATGGCTTCCAAGAAAACATCTACTGCTTCACCAACAACATTCCACAACGTGATGGTGGTACTCACCTTGCGGGCTTCCGTGCCGCGCTCACGCGTACACTGAACTCTTTCATGGATAAAGAAGGGTTTTCTAAGAAAGCAAAAACCGCAACATCAGGTGATGATGCTCGTGAGGGTCTGACTGCGGTTGTTTCGGTTAAAGTGCCAGACCCTAAGTTCTCAAGCCAAACCAAAGACAAACTGGTTTCTTCTGAAGTGAAATCAGCGGTTGAATCAGCAATGGGTGAAAAACTGTCTGAGTTCCTCATTGAGAACCCAACAGAAGCGAAGATGGTTTGTTCGAAAATCATCGATGCAGCACGTGCTCGTGAAGCTGCGCGTAAAGCTCGTGAAATGACTCGTCGTAAAGGCGCATTAGATTTAGCAGGTCTTCCGGGTAAACTTGCAGACTGTCAGGAAAAAGATCCCGCTGTCTCTGAACTTTACATAGTGGAGGGTGATTCGGCAGGCGGCTCCGCAAAACAAGGTCGTAACCGTAAGAATCAAGCAATCCTACCGCTAAAAGGTAAGATTCTTAACGTAGAAAAAGCTCGATTCGACAAGATGCTTTCTTCGCAAGAAGTCGCTACGCTGATCACTGCACTAGGTTGTGGTATCGGTCGTGACGAGTACAATCCGGATAAACTGCGTTACCACAACATCATCATCATGACCGATGCTGACGTTGATGGTTCACACATCCGTACGCTATTGCTGACTTTCTTTTACCGTCAAATGCCAGAGCTTATCGAGCGTGGCTACGTGTACATCGCTCAGCCACCACTTTACAAAGTGAAAAAAGGTAAGCAAGAGCAGTACATCAAAGACGAAGACGCAATGAACCAATACCAAGTGGCTTTGGCGCTTGATAACGCATCACTGCACGTCAACGCAGAAGCACCAGCTTTGGCAGGAGAAGCACTAGAGAAGTTGGTTCAACAGTACAATGCTGGTCTTAAACTGGCAGGACGTATGAGCCGTCGTTACCCAAGTGCTTTAGTTCATGAATTTATTTACACACCTCGTCTGACGGCAGAGCAGTGTCATGATGCGGCAGCAGTGGAAGCGTGGACTAAACAGTTGGTTGAGCAACTCAATGCCAAAGAAGTCGGTGCGAGCCAATACAGCTTCGAAATTGAACAACATCAAGAGCTTGGTTTAAACCTACCTAAAATCATTGTTCGTACCCACGGTGTGACACACAACTACGCGTTAAGTATCGATCTTCTAAACTCGAAAGAGTACAACAAGCTCGCTGAGCTGTCTGAAGCACTCGATGGCTTGATTGAAGAAGGTGCTTACATCAAGCGTGGTGAGCGTACTCAGCCAGTATCAAGCTTTGCATCGGCACTTGAGTGGCTGATTAAAGAATCTCGTCGTGGTCTAAGCCTACAGCGCTATAAAGGTTTGGGTGAAATGAACCCAGATCAGCTTTGGGAAACGACGATGGATCCAGAAACACGTCGTATGATGCAAGTAACCATTGAAGACGCGGTTGGCGCAGACCAATTGTTCACAACGCTAATGGGTGATCAAGTTGAGCCACGTCGTAACTTCATCGAAGAGAATGCGCTTAAAGTAGCGAACCTAGACGTTTAGATTATTTCTCTTCGCTGGATGAACTGATTTCTATATCGAAGGTGCTCATTTATGCTTGTAAACTCTGCGCCTTCTCCTTGAACTAAGCCCATCCAGCTTTGATAAAGTAATCTAAATATATTGAGTCAACTCAAACAAACTTAATAAAAACGCCATCTCGCAAGAGGTGGTTTTTTTTGGTTTGAATACCGAATACGAAGCGCTGCGCTGACAGAATACAGAATCGCTTGACGTAAAAGAGAGACAAACAGACGATAATCCGTAATCCGTAATCCGTAATCCGTAATCCGTAATCCGTAATCCGTAAAAAGTTTTTGTTTCCCCCTTGAAAGCCAATTTTTTGCCCCTATATCTAGTATTGAAGAAGATACTGGCTTGCTAGCAAACTAGAAGTTCAGTATTTTCACCACCGCTAAACCCGTATCGCTCATTGGAGGATAATGGCTTAGCACACAATTGAACCTAAATTCGAGATCATGTCCCCGAGCTGAAACTGTCGGCCAGAGGAGTGAAAATCGAACGTTTAGCCCGGCGTAGATTTGCATAAATACGCCAGTGAATGACCTTCATTCGGGCTAACACTATTGCTTAAAAAAGAGGATAGGATTATGCGTAATGTAGATTTCTCACCACTATACCGTAATGCAATTGGCTTCGACCGTCTGTTTAACCTGATGGAAGCAAGCTCTGCGAAGAACACTTCTGGCGGTTACCCTCCGTACAACATCGAGCAAAAAGGCGAGCACAACTACCGTATCACTATGGCAGTGGCAGGCTTTGCTGAAGACCAGCTTGATCTAACTCAGAACGAAAACATGTTGATCGTGAAGGGCGAGCGTAAAGCAGAAGAAGATAAAAACTACGTCTATCAAGGTATCGCAGAACGTGACTTTGAGCGTAAATTCCAACTGGCGGATTACGTAAAAGTAGTGGGTGCCTCAATGGAAAATGGTCTGCTTCATGTCGACTTAGTACGTGAAATTCCAGAAGCCATGCAACCACGTAAGATTGCTATTGGTGGCAATATGATTGAAAACAACTAATCAGTTCCCCACCTCGGCTATAGAATGAGAAAGAGCGCCATATGGGCGCTCTTTTTAATAGTGCTATAAAGTGGCGGCCTAAAGGCCAGACTGACAGAGAAAGCCTATTCGCCTTCGCGGTAAGCTTTTTCCACTTCTTCAGCAATAATCGCAATGCCTTTTTGCATCATCTCATCGTCTTGAACGTAGTTCATCCGCAAGCATTGGTGCGCATGATCCCACTCGTCTTTCTGACCAATAAAGAAGTATTCACCCGGAACAATCAATACCCCTCGTGCTTTCAAGCGTTGGTACAGTGCCATTGTTGTGATTGGCAACTCATCAAACCATAGCCACAGGAAGATAGCACCTTCCGGTTTATGGATGCGGAATCGGTGATCGGTGATGGCGTTTTGGAGCAGTTCCACCGCACGCTGTGACTTCTGCTTGTAGAATGGTTTGATTACCTCTGAGCTCAGTTTGAGTAAATCACCTTTAGCAATGATGTGATTGGCAATAGCTGGCCCAACACTGCCTGGAGCTAAGCTAATGATGCCGTTCATATTGGTTAACGCTTGAGTGATTTCTTCATTCGCGATCACAATCCCGCAGCGTACACCGGGCAAGCCCAGTTTAGATAAGCTCATACACAGGATGGTATTGTCATTCCAAAATGGAGCGACATCTTCAAAAATAATGTTCGGGAATGGTAAACCATAAGCATTATCGATGATTAGAGGGATACCATTGTCACGTGCTAGTTGATCCAGCTTTTGGATTTCTTCATCCGTAAGTACGTTGCCAGTGGGGTTGGTTGGACGAGACGCGCAGATGGCGGCGACGGAATCATCGACTTGTAGCTGTTCAAAATCAACATGGTATTTAAACAGGCCGTTCTCTAGTAGCTCAATTTCTGGGTGGTAAGAGACAAAAATATCTTCATCAATACCCGCGTCGCCATAACCAATATATTCCGGTGCGAGTGGTAGGAGTATTTTCTTGTGTGAGCCATCAGGCTGTTTACCAGCAAGTAGGTTAAATAAGTAGAAAAAGCCACTTTGGCTGCCGTTGGTTAAACTGATGTTCTTTTCCGAAATGTCCCAGCCGTAAGTGTTACGGAATAAACGAACCAGCGCTTTGACAAATGCGTCTTTGCCTTGCGGCCCATCGTAGTTGGCAAGGGCAGCAATCAGTTCACCACTGGCGAGCAATTCTTCACTGGCTTGGTTAAAGTAATCGAGCATGGCTGGAATGGCGGCTGGATTACCTCCGCCGAGCATGATGGCACCGGGTGTGCGTAAGCCATCGTTTAAATCGTCCATTAACTGCGTAATGCCTGAATACTGATTAAACTTTTCACCAAACTTTGAGAACTGCATGTGTTTTTATACCTAATCCATAGTGATTTTTATTGTGCTGAGACTTTTCCAGCCTGTAGAGTGATTATTGACCTTACCTTAATGTGTGATAAACGCAAAGTGTGAATCATGCCGAAAAAGCAAAAAGGTTGAGTTCAAGACTAGATGAAAAAATAAGAGACCAGATTAGTGGAGATAAAAAAGGAAGCCGAGGCTTCCTTTTTCGTGATCGTATTATCATTCTGTCATTAGGTATGACGTGAATGATTACTTTTGAATCAGTGAGATGTCTGCGATCTGTAGGAACAGATTACGCAGGTTGTTGAGTAGTGTTAGGCGGTTTTTCTTAAGAGCTTCGTCGTCTACCATTACCATTACGTTATCAAAGAACGCATCCACTGGTTCACGTAGGTCAGCAAGTTTGCTTAGGGCTTCTTGATAGTTACCGGTTGCAAATGCTGGCTCTAGTGCTTCTGTCATGACTTCAACGTTTTCTGCTAGTGCTTTCTCTGCATCTTCTTGTAGAAGTGCTAGGTCGATGTCTACTGCTAGTTCGCCGTCGAATTTCGCTAGGATGTTACCGACACGCTTGTTCGCAGCTGCCAGAGACTCTGCCGCTTCCAGTTCACGGAAGTGAGAAACCGCTTTAACACGTTGGTCGAAGTCAGCTGGTTTGGTTGGACGTCGCGCGAGAACCGCTTGAATGATGTCTACGCTGAAGCCTTCGTCTTGGTACCAAGCACGGAAACGACCCAGCATGAACTCGATAACGTCCTGTTCAACGTTGTCGTTGGTTAGGCGACTAGTACCATCTTCTTGGGTGAACAGGGACTTCGCTTTCGCTACTAGGTCAATAAGATCCAAGTTGTAGCCGTACTCAACGATGATACGTAGCACACCTAGAGATGCGCGGCGTAGTGCGAATGGGTCGCTGCCTTTGGGCGCTTGACCGATACCAAAGATACCAACGATGGTGTCCAGCTTGTCTGCCATTGCAACTGCAGTTGAAACGCCGTTTGATGGCAGTGTATCACCTGCAAAACGGGGCATGTATTGCTCGTTCAGTGCGACTGCAACTTCTTCCGCTTCACCGTCGTGGCGAGCGTAGTGCATACCCATGACACCTTGAGTATCGGTGAATTCGAATACCATTGAGGTCATTAGGTCACATTTTGCTAGTAGACCTGCGCGCTTCGACTTCTCAACGTCTGCACCGATTTGTTCAGCAATGTAGCCAGCAAGCTCTGTGATGCGGTCTGTCTTGTCTTTGATAGTACCCAGTTGCTTTTGGAAGATCGCCTGGTCTAGTTCTGGAAGACGGTCGATCAGTGGACGCTTACGGTCTGTGTTGAAGAAGAATTCTGCGTCAGCAAGACGAGGACGAACGACTTTTTCGTTACCTTCGATGACGTAACGAGGCTTTTTAGACTCGATGTTCGATACGAAGATAAAGTTAGGAAGTAGCTTCTTGTCCTCATCGTAAACGGGGAAGTATTTTTGGTCACCTTTCATGGTGTAAACCAAGGCTTCAGAAGGTACTTTTAGGAACTCTTCTTCGAACTTCGCTGTTAGTACCACTGGCCATTCAACCAGAGACGTCACTTCTTCTACTAGGTCATCTTCTAGGTCAGCGATACCGCCAACCGCTGCTGCCGCTTTTTGTGCGTCAGCTAGGATGATGGCTTTACGCGCCTCGTAATCTGCCATTACTTTGCCGCGCTCTTCTAGGATCGCAGGGTATTGCTCTGCAGAATCGATAGTGAACTCTTGCTCACCCATGAAGCGGTGACCACGGATAGTACGGTCAGAAGCGACACCAAGGATCTCGCCTTCGATGAGGTCGCTGCCCATTAGAATGGTTAGTGTCTTAACTGGACGGATAAATTGAGTCGTTTTGTTACCCCAGCGCATTGGTTTTGCGATAGGTAGGTTTGCTAGTGCTTTCGCTGCAAGTTCAACGACAATCTCAGACGTTGGCTGACCTTTTACTTCTTGTTTGAACAGTAGCCATTCGCCTTTATCGGTAACCATGCGTTCTGCTTGGTCAACCGTGATACCACAACCGCGTGCCCAGCCTTGAGCCGCTTTTGTCGGATTTCCTTCTGCGTCAAACGCTGCAGAAACCGCAGGGCCACGTTTTTCAACGATTTTGTCAGACTGGCTGTCTGCGAGTGCCGCGACTTTAAGAGCAAGACGACGAGGAGCCGCGAACCATTTTACGCCTTCATGCGCAAGCTCTGCGCCTTTTAGTTCAGCTTCGAAGTTTGCTGCGAATGCTTCAGCTAAAGTGCGAAGTTGCGTTGGTGGTAGCTCTTCTGTACCTAGCTCGATGAGAAATTCTTTTGCCATGTTATTCTGCCCCTTACGCTTGTTCTTTTTTACACATTGGGAAGCCAAGAGCTTCACGCGATGCGTAGTATGCTTCTGCAACTGCTTTCGTCAGGTTGCGGATGCGCAGGATGTAACGCTGGCGTTCAGTTACTGAGATCGCTTTACGTGCGTCTAGTAGGTTGAATGCGTGACCTGCCTTAAGGATACGCTCGTACGCAGGCAGTGGTAGTGGCTTTTCAAGCTCAAGCAGTTCTTTACACTCTTTCTCACATTGTTCGAAGAAACCAAATAGGAAATCAACGTCTGCGTGTTCGAAGTTGTAAGTCGACTGCTCAACTTCGTTTTGGTGGAAGATGTCACCGTAAGTCACTTTGCTGCCGTCAGGTGCGATGTTCCAAACGAGATCGTAAACAGAATCGACTTCTTGGATGTACATTGCTAGACGCTCGATACCGTAAGTGATTTCACCTGTGACAGGTTTACACTCAAGACCGCCAACTTGTTGGAAGTAAGTAAACTGAGTTACTTCCATACCGTTGAGCCAAACTTCCCAGCCTAGACCCCATGCGCCTAGCGTTGGGTTTTCCCAGTTGTCTTCTACGAAACGAATGTCGTGGACAAGTGGGTCAACACCAAGAACCTCTAGAGAACCTAGGTACAACTCTTGGATATTGTCTGGCGATGGTTTTAGCGCTACTTGGAATTGGTAGTAGTGCTGAAGACGGTTAGGGTTTTCACCATAACGGCCATCAGTAGGACGACGTGAAGGTTGTACGTAAGCTGTAGACATTGGCTCTGGGCCAAGCGCTCGTAGACAGGTCATTGGATGAGAGGTGCCCGCACCCACTTCCATATCTAGCGGTTGAACAATGGTACAACCATTTTGAGCCCAATAATCCTGCAGCGCGAGGATCATTCCCTGGAAGGTTTTGATATCGTATTTTTGCATAAGTCAGGTTCGCGCGATTCTCTTAGTTACTCATGAAGTCGTCTCTTTTGTTGGGCTTTCTGGCTTCAACAATGGCCGCTTCAAAGTAATTACGGTTGAATAAAATAACAATCAAGTATACCCAGATCTTGAGCATGGGAGTAGAGCTAATCTTGATTAATTGGTGGACAAATTTCCCCTTTAATGGATTTTTACTGCTTTACCTGCTGAATTTTTCCTAAAAGGGCGTTTTTACCTACTTGTTGCCTTGAGCTGATGAGTAAGGCGCGTTAATATGCATCTTGTCTTTGGGGAGTAGCTTACTCGATGAAATATCCGTTTCATCCAGTTCGTTCGTCAACATAATTGGTGCAAAATCACCATGGCGTCCGAGACTCATCGCCCGATGAGTTTAGCAAGACCATAGACAAACATCACGAACCGGGGTGGGGCGTGAGGTTTGTCTACGGTTAATATAATTATCCCGCCCCAATGAGCATGTCGTGAGCGTTTTAGCTATTTCAATTACTACTGTAGCGTTAGCAGAAATTGGCGATAAGACCCAATTGCTATCTCTATTACTTGCCAGTCGTTACCGCAAACCGATTCCCATTATTGTCGCAATTTTTTTGGCAACCATTGCCAACCACGCTTTGGCTGCATGGTTTGGTGTGGTTGTGGCAGATTATCTTTCGCCTGAAGTATTAAAGTGGGTGCTGGTGGTCAGTTTTGTCGCTATGGCGGCTTGGGTGTTGATCCCTGATAAACTGGATGATGACGAGCCGCTCTCTAATCGAGGTCCATTCATCGCGAGTTTTATTGCTTTTTTTGTTGCTGAGATTGGCGACAAAACTCAGATAGCCACTTCTATCTTAGGTGCTCAGTACGCCAATGCATTAACTTGGGTGATTGTTGGTACTACGGTTGGTATGTTACTTGCGAATGTACCTGTTGTCCTGATTGGTAAGCTATCCGCCGATAAGATACCTCTAGGGGTAGTGCGTAAAGTGACGGCAGGATTGTTCATTGCCCTTGCAATTGGAGCAGTATGGTTTTGATGTTGGCTTTTAGAGTGTTCTTGTGCTCATGTGGTAGCCCTTAGCTGAACCTTGGCGAAACATCGTTCAAGACCGTGACTGATGATCCATTATTGGCTTAATTGTCATGCTATTTTGACGTTATCAATGATAGTGAGAGGGCTGATTTATGTTAACACGTTACATAGGAATGACCCCCAAAAGTCAAAGTTATCTTTTTACCTTTGGTTTAGCATTGTGTCTATTAGCGATGGCACTGACGGATATGTGGCTGCCTATCGTGGCTGGCGCTTTGATTCTTACTGGCTTAACAGTAGAAGCCTGGATTCGTGTCGCTCATATCATTCCAATGCAGGAGGAGATACGAGCAATGAGGAAGCAATTGAATGCTTTGCAGGCCAAGGTGCATTCCACACAATCAGAGTGATAACCAATCGGCAGCCAATGGCTGCCGATTTTCACTCTACAAAGGCTAGTTTAAACCTTTCTTAATCAGGTATTGGTAGGGAAGTTGCTCTGTCTGAGCGGCAATAAGTTGATGATCCATAAAGCGACAAAAACTTGGAATATCTCGAGTGGTAGAAGGATCATCGGCCGTAACCAGCAATACTTCACCTTCTTGCATGTTGCGAATTGTCTTCCTGACCATCATTACGGGCTCTGGGCAGCGCAATCCTTCTGCTGCTAATACTTTTGTCGCCATTTCAGGATTAAAACTCATAATGTGACTCTCGTAGCTAACTGAGCATTGAATTCTACTTTCGTTGAAAAAATATTCAACATTCACTTGGCAAAATAGGGTTTTTGCTTTACCTTTATTTAACAATTAGATAACACTGGTGGGTGGTGATGTTAACTGCTTTAGACAGGCTGACCATTTATTCTGTTTTATGTTTCATCTCTTTTTGCGCACTTGTTTTACGAGATCCGAGTGAGACTTCGATGTTACCTCTACTTGGGGTTGCGGCGACAATTCTTGGAATTTGGATTGAGATGCGCAAATGGTCGGGTACATCAAAGCAAGAGAACTAGTACCGCTATCAGAGAATCTAATTTTGTAGAAATGCTGCTTACCATGTTTTACGACACTTCATTCCGACACTATCCCCATTTTTCTTGGGCTTCCCCGCTGAAAGGCGGGATTTTTTTTGCCTAAAGAGTACAATTTAACGGAACCCTTCAGCGTTAAGTGACAAATTTTGGAATTAGAAGATATCTACAGGCGAGATCTTAATTTACTGGTGGCATTACGTGTCTTAATTGAAGAGAGCAGTGTCAGCAAAGCGGCAAAACGTTTGAACTTAAGCCAATCTGCTATGAGCCGTGTACTTGGTCGCTTGCGCAGCTTGCTTAATGATCCACTCTTTACCCGGCAGGGTCTGCGCTTGATTCCCACCCCAAAAGCGTTAGAAATTGATCGAGCATTAGGTGAGCCTTTGGAGTCTTTGCGCCAATTATTGTCTCCCCAGGAGTTTGTCCCTCAAAATTGTCAGCAAACTTTCCATGTGTTGACCACCGATTATGCGATGCAAACTCTGATGCCCTATGCTTTACCACGTATCTATCAAGAAGCACCCAATGTTACTTTTAATCTCTTGCCAGTCCAACATGACCGTTTATTTGAGCAGTTGAACTACGAAGGCGCTGATCTGGCTATCTGCCGCCCAACAGGGCAAGTTGAACCTTTACGTAGTCAGGTGCTGGGGCGAGTGGCGGTATTGTGTTTGCTTTCTAGACAGCACCCATTAGCCAACAGAGAAATGAATCTAGAGGATTATCTGCGTCATCCACACGCTATGATTGCGATCAGTGATGGGGTTAGAGCGCTAATTGAGAAAGCGTTAATGGATAAACCACCCCGTAAAGTTGTTCTGCGTGCTTACCATTTGGAAGCTGCTCTGGCGATCATAGAGACTTTGCCCGTGATTATTACAGTACCTGCTGATTTGGCCTATTTAGTTGCAGAGCGCTATGACCTAGTGGTTAAACCATTGCCGTTTCAGTTTACCCCTTTTGAATATTCGATGTTGTGGCATGCTCGCTGTGATCATTCTCCTGCTCAGGAGTGGCTACGTAATGTGATTCATGAAGAGTGCAGTCGTCTGATTGCTCAGCGAATTGATGATATGGGGTTGAACTGATGATCGATACTCGAGCAGTGAAAGAGCTAAAGCCAAATCATGGTTCAGCTTTGCTCTTTCTTATTGATGTGTGGTGTGAAGGTTTATAGCTTGATGACGACGCGGCCAGTTACTTGGCCATTAGTAATATCTTCTGCGTATTTTGCTGCTTCTGCCAGTGTGGCTTCCGTACAAGCTTGCTCGAAGTAACTGTCAGGTAATAACTTAACCAGTTTCTCCCACGCGGCGATGCGTTTTTCGGTTGGGCACATCACTGAGTCGACACCTTGTAAGCGTACGTTACGCAAGATAAATGGCATAACCGTGGTCGGAAGATCGAAACCACCTGCAAGGCCACAGGCTGCGACTGCGCCATTGTAATCCATTTGTGCTAAGACTTTAGCAAGTACCTTGCTGCCCACGGTATCTACTGCACCTGCCCATAATTGCTTTTCTAGTGGACGAGCAGGTTCTTCAAATTCAACACGATCGATGATGCGGCTAGCGCCGAGTTTTTCTAGCAGTGGGCCATTTTTCTCTAAGCGACCCGTCACTGCGGCAACTTTATAGCCGAGTTGAGCGAGCAGTGTTACAGCGACTGAGCCCACGCCACCACTTGCCCCTGTAACCAGTATTTCACCACTTTCTGGCTTGATGCCTGCGTCGAGGAGAGCTTGAACACATAACATACCAGTGAAGCCTGCTGTGCCAACCATCATGGCTTTTTTGCTGTCTAGTCCTGCTGGTAATGGCACTAACCAATCGGCTTTGAGGCGTGCGCGTTGAGACATGCCACCCCAGTGATTTTCACCTACGCCCCAACCCGTGAGCACCACTTTATCTCCAGCTTGGTAACGTGCGTCTTCAGAGCTGACGACGGTGCCTGCGAGATCAATACCAGGTACCATTGGGAAGTTACGGATGATTTTGCCTTTGCCAGTAATCGCCAGACCATCTTTATAGTTTAAGGATGAGTAATCAACGTCGATAAGAACGTCACCCTCAGGAAGTTGTGTCTCATCGATTTGTTCAATGTTAGCAATAGTACGTTTGTCTTCTTGATTTAGAACGAGAGCATGAAACATAAGGTTCTCCGAATTTGCAGTAGCGTGGCAAGCGGCCACAGGTAGCAAGGTTTAAACTGCCGCTAAGTGTATGTCTTATTGAACTATGAATAAAATGAAACTTGAGCATTGAGTTTATGCAATATATGCATAGTTATAGTGCTTGTGGACCTCATACTTGATACAAAATAAAGGGCGACATGGAATGCCGCCCTATGTGTCATAGTCAAATTTTTCAGCGTAAGCTTATTTTTGTGGTGATTTTGAGAGGTTGAGCATCACATAAGCCCTTTAAAGCCTTTTAGCTTTGACTCTTAAGGCCTTTCAAACACAGTGGCAATCCCCTGACCTAAACCGATGCACATGGTCGCCAGACCATATTTAGCATCTTTGGCTTCCATTAGGTTGATCAGTGTGGTTGAAATACGGGAGCCAGAGCAACCTAATGGGTGACCAAGCGCGATGGCGCCACCATTAAGATTGACTTTTTCATCCATCACTTCGAGTAGGCCAAGATCTTTAGCACAGGGGAGAGATTGAGCTGCAAATGCTTCATTGAGCTCAATCACATCCATATCATGAATCTCAAGACCAGCCCGTTTGAGTGCCTTGTGTGTTGCAGGAACTGGTCCATACCCCATGATAGATGGATCACATCCAGCAATTGCCATGGCCTTAATTCGGGCTCGCACTTTTAAGCCAAGCTCGTTAGCCTTATCTTCACTCATAATCAGCATTGCTGAAGCACCATCGGATAGTGCTGACGAGCTGCCTGCTGTGACGGTGCCATTAACGGGATCAAATACAGGTCGAAGTTGCGCCAGTGCCTCAACGGTCGTTTCTGGGCGAATGACTTCGTCATAATTGAGAGTGAATAAGGTGCCGTCAGCCGAGTGTCCTTCCGTTGGCAGGATTTCATTTGCAAAGCGCCCTTCTAGTGTCGCGGCGTGTGCACGAGCATGAGACCGTGCAGCAAATTCATCCTGTTGCTCGCGACTAATGCCATGGAGCTTTCCGAGCATTTCGGCGGTTAAGCCCATCATGCCAGCTGCTTTGGCGACATGTTTCGACATGCCGGGGTGAAAGTCGACCCCATGGTTCATCGGAACATGTCCCATGTGCTCAACACCACCAATCAGGCAAATTTCGGCATCGCCAGTCATGATCGCACGAGTACCATCATGTAGAGCTTGCATCGAAGAACCACATAATCGGTTTACCGTAACTGCGCCTATTTCTATCGGCAGTCCCGCTAATAATGCGGCGTTACGGGCAACATTAAAACCTTGCTCTAAGGTTTGTTGCACACATCCCCAGTAGATGTCTTCAATTTCTTCAGGGTTCACTTTGGGGTTGCGAGCCAGTATGCCCTGCATGAGATGTGCAGATAGGTCTTCCGCCCTAACGTGGCGGTAGGCGCCGCCTTTAGAGCGCCCCATAGGGGTACGAAGACAGTCGACGACGACGACATTTCTAGTTTGATGAGTCATTTTGAAATCCCTTCTTAGATAGAACCTTGCTGTTGTGCGCCGTAAAAGCTTTCGCCTTTCTCCGCCATATCAATCAGCATCTGTGGTACTTGGTACATCGCACCGAGCTCTGAGTATTGTTTTGCCATAGCAACAAACTCAGCAATGCCCACACTATCTAGGTAGCGGAAAACGCCGCCTCGGAATGGAGGGAAACCTAGGCCATAAACGAGCGCCATGTCCGCTTCTTGAGGGGTTGCGATAATACCTTCTTGCAGACACAGTACGACCTCATTGATCATTGGAATCATCATACGTTGTATGATGGTTTGATCGTCAAAGACCTGTTTATCAGAACAAACGTCAGCGAGTACTGGCAAGATCTCTTCAGAGAAGGTTTTCTTTGGTTTACCTTTTTTATCAATGGTGTAGCTGTAGAAGCCACTGCCATTCTTCTGACCATATTTATTGGCTTCGAACAGGGCATCGATCGCGTCACGGTCTTGTTTACCCATACGCTCAGGAAAACCTTGCGCCATCACGGCTTGTGCGTGGTGAGCGGTATCAATGCCAACAACATCCAGTAAATAAGCCGGTCCCATTGGCCAGCCAAATTGACGTTCCATGACTTTATCGATTTGAGTGAAATCTGCGCCATCACGCAGTAGCATACTGAAGCCACCGAAATATGGGAACAATACGCGATTGACGAAGAAGCCTGGGCAGTCATTAACCACAATTGGTGATTTACCCATTTGGGCTGCATACGCGACAACGCGATTAATGGTTTCGTCAGAGGTATCTTGCCCTCGTATGATTTCGACCAGTGGCATGCGATGTACAGGGTTAAAGAAGTGCATACCACAGAAATTCTCTGGGCGTTTGAGTGATTTCGCCAATAGGTTAATTGGAATAGTTGAGGTGTTTGAGGTGATAACCGTATCGTCGCCAACATGGGTTTCTACTTCACTCAAAACTGCCGCTTTTACTTTCGGGTTTTCAACCACGGCTTCAACAATCACGTCCGACTCTTCAATACCCGCGTAATGGAGGCTTGGGGTGATAGATGCTAAAATTCCAGCCATTTTAAAGCCATCAATGCGGCCACGAGATAGACGTTTGTTCAGTAGTTTAGATGCTTCGTTCATGCCCAAGTTAAGCGAGGCTTGAGCGATATCTTTCATCAAGACAGGGACGCCTTTGAGCGCGGATTGGTAAGCAATACCGCCGCCCATAATACCTGCTCCAAGTACGGCGGCACGCTGGGTATCTTTATTTGCAGATCTAGCCGCTTTTTTGGCAAGGCCTTTAATGTATTGGTCATTAAGAAATAAACCAACTAAAGATTTCGCCTCTTCAGATTTTGCCAGTTTAATAAAATGTTGGCGTTCAATATCAAGCGCTTCATTTCTTGCACAACATGCCCCTTGTTCTATGGTTTTCACCGCTGTTATTGGTGCTGGATAGTGCGGGCCTGCTTTTTGTGCTACCAAGCCTTTTGCAGTAGTGAAGCTCATCATCGCTTCTAGCTTACTCAATTGCAGAGGCGATGTTTTTTGTTTGCGTCGCTGTTGCCAATCTAACTGCTCGTTAATGGCAGCAGTGAGTGTTGCCAAGGCAGAATCGTAGAGCGCATCTGTTTCTACAACCGCATCGATCAAACCAAGCTTTAAGGCTTCATCTGCACGACATGCTTTGCCTTGCGTGATGATCTCCATCGCACTATCTGCACCAATCAGTCGAGGCAGGCGCACACAACCTCCAAACCCAGGCATGATGCCTAACTTGGTTTCGGGTAAGCCGATGCTGGTGGTGCGGTCTCCGATACGAAGGTCGGTGGCGAGTACACACTCACAGCCTCCACCAAGGGTGTGGCCTTTAAGGACGGAAACAGTAGGGACGGGTAAATCTTCCAGTTTATTGAAAATGCTATTGGCAAATTGCAGCCACTGATCGAGCTCTGAATCTGTTTTAGCGAACAGGCCCAAAAATTCAGTGATGTCGGCACCCACGATAAAGGCGTCTTTATCAGAGGTCAGCATTAATCCTTTTAGTCCTTGGTGGGACGTTAGGGCATCTAAAGCTTTATCCAGCGACTCTAGGGTAGCGAGGTCAAGCTTATTAACAGATTTTGGAGAGCAGAAGCACAGTTCTGCAATGCCAGCTTGTATTTCCTTTACCTGAAGGGTTTCGGCTTGGTAAATCATTGTCTATCTCCATGACATACAATCTTGGATTGTCTGTATATCGTTTCAATGTAGGTAATTGCCCTAGGGCTGATATCGTCGATATAGAGGAAAGTCGTTGCTTTATTATTCTGGTTTGACCAGTTCTTTAATTCTGAACGTCTATTTGTATAAATTCAATACATTTTTTAAACAACTGTTTAACATTGTGCGCTGTGGCCAATCTTGTGCGACGCTGAAATCAATCTCATGGTAGACTTTATCCAAAGAAAAAATGATGCAACGTTATGAATGAACAGCCTTATCTAATTCCAGCCGAATCGATTCAGTTTGAAGAAGAAATAAAAAAGAGCACCTTTATTACTTATTTAGCCCATACCCCTAGCATTGATGCTGCAAAAGCGTTTATTGAACAGGTCAAATCCCGGCATGCTGATGCTCGACATAATTGCTGGGCATTCGTAGCAGGAAGGCCAGAAGACTCAATGAAATGGGGATTTAGTGATGATGGTGAGCCTTCTGGTACCGCAGGAAAGCCTATCTTAGCGCAGTTATCTGGCTCGGGTGTTGGCGAGCTCACCGCGGTTGTGACTCGCTACTATGGTGGTATTCGGCTTGGTACGGGAGGGTTGGTTAAAGCTTATGGTGGCGGGGTGCAACAAGCACTCAAACAGCTTCAAACAATTGAGAAAAAAATAACCATAAAAATTAGAGTCGAGTTAGACTATGGGTTTATGCCTATCGCACAGTCACTCATGTCTCAATTTGGTGCGGTTGAAATTGATGCCAAATACAGTGGTTCGGTTGTGCTCATTGTTGAGATCGAACGGCGTGAATTGACCGCCTTCACTCAAGCTATCATCAATAAAAGTGCTGCAAAGGCCATTGTGACACCATTAAAAGGTTAATAATGAAAACTAATAAGCTACAGAGGCAGCTTCGCTAGTCAATCCATGCAATTTCGTTCAATTATTCGAATCGTCGGGCTATTACTCGCACTTTTTAGTGTCACTATGCTTGCCCCAGCTTTAGTCGCTCTGATCTATCGAGATGGAGCGGGCGTGCCTTTTATGGTCACTTTCTTTGTTTTGCTTTTATGCGGAGGTGCGTGTTGGTTTCCTAATCGCCGCCACAAACATGAGTTAAAAGCTCGCGACGGCTTTCTTATTGTTGTGCTTTTTTGGACAGTCTTGGGTAGTGCCGGGGCGATGCCTTTTTTGATCGCTGATAATCCGGGCGTTTCTATCACAGATGCTTTCTTCGAATCTTTTTCAGCTCTGACAACGACGGGGGCGACTGTTATTGTTGGATTAGATGAGCTACCCAAAGCGATTTTGTTCTACCGCCAGTTATTACAATGGTTTGGTGGGATGGGAATCATCGTCTTGGCGGTGGCTATTCTTCCTGTGCTTGGTATCGGTGGGATGCAGCTATATAGAGCAGAAATCCCAGGTCCTGTAAAAGACACCAAAATGACGCCACGAATTGCGGAAACAGCTAAAGCGCTTTGGTATATCTATTTAAGTTTGACTATTGCGTGTGCTGTTGCGTTCTGGTTAGCGGGTATGACTCCTTTCGATGCGATCAGTCACAGCTTCTCAACGATTGCGATTGGTGGCTTTTCTACGCATGATGCCAGCATGGGATATTTTAATAGTTACGCGATTAATATGATTACGGTCGTTTTCTTGTTGATCTCAGCATGTAATTATTCATTGCATTTTGCTGCGTTTGCTTCTGGTGGCGTGCATCCCAAATATTACTGGAAAGACCCAGAGTTCCGAGCATTTATCTTTATTCAAGTGGTGCTATTTTTGGTTTGTTTCCTGCTATTACTCAAACATCACTCCTATGACTCTACCTATGATGCGTTTGATCAGGCTTTATTTCAGACGGTATCGATTTCTACTACCGCAGGTTTCACCACCACAGGTTTTGCCGATTGGCCATTATTTTTACCTGTTTTATTGTTGTTTTCTTCATTTATTGGAGGGTGTGCTGGTTCCACTGGTGGTGGAATGAAAGTGGTCCGAATTTTACTTTTAACCCTTCAAGGGGCTCGAGAGCTAAAGCGCCTTGTCCATCCTCGAGCAGTCTACATCATTAAAGTCGGTGGCAGCGCGCTCTCGCAACGAGTGGTTGACGCGGTGTGGGGATTTTTCTCTGCATACGCACTGGTATTCGTGGTATGTATGTTGGTCTTGATAGCAACGGGTATGGATGAGCTTAGTGCCTTCTCTGCTGTAACGGCAACATTGAATAACTTAGGGCCAGGGTTAGGGGAGGTATCATTGCATTTTGCTGAAGTTAACGATACAGCCAAATGGGTGCTGATCATATCGATGCTCTTTGGTCGTTTAGAAATCTTTACTTTACTTATTTTGTTAACACCAACATTTTGGCGTAGTTAAGGAGTCACCTTGAAAAAAGCATTGTTTTTATACTCCTCTCGAGAAGGTCAAACTAAAAAAATTCTCGGCTACATTGAGAATCAGATGACAGAGTTCGATTGCGAAATCGTCGACTTACATAACGTTGGTACGGTTAACTTTGGAGAGTACGATAGAGTTTTGATTGGGGCTTCTATTCGTTATGGCCACTTAAATAAGAAGCTCTATGAGTTTATAAAACGAAATCTCGCTCAATTGAATGAACATAAAGTGGCTTTTTTTTGCGTCAACCTGACTGCCCGTAAAGAAGACCAAGGTAAAGATACACCTGAAGGTAGTGCTTATATTCGTAAGTTCCTAATAAAGTCACCTTGGCAACCTGAGCTAATCGGAGTGTTTGCTGGTGCTCTGTATTACCCGCGTTACAATTGGTTCGACAAGATGATGATTAAATTCATTATGTCGATGACTGGTGGTGAAACCGACACGGCCAAAGAGGTTGAGTATACAAACTGGGAAAAAGTCACTCTTTTTGCAAATAAGTATAAAGAATTGTAGAAATAACCTACAATTTTAACCGCTTTTGTTGATAATTCATTCGAATGATAAGAAAAAACAAAAAAAGCATAAAAAAGGGCTTGCCAATGTGATCGCAATCTCTATAATGCCACCTCACTGACACGGCAACGCTCCGAAGCTTAAGTTTCAAAGGCAAGTCGTTAGTTAGTAAGCCAATTAGCCAAGCGGAAACGCTAAGAAAAAGTTTGAAAAAAAGTGGTTGACACTAAACTTTAAATCGCTAAAATGGCTGTCCGATTTGAGCATGGCTCAATAGGAAAGCTCTTTAACAATATAGACCTATCAATCTGTGTGGGCACTCGTTGATGATAATCCAATTAGAAGCTTCGGCTTCAAATTAGGTTTCAATGATACGAAGTGACCATTGAGTCGAAAGACTCAGCACAGTCAATTCATTATCATTCTGTTGGAATGGTAATAGCTTTAAAATTACTTCTTACTTTTGAGTAAGGATGAGTTTTGAAGTCAGTATTCATTGAGCCGAAAAAACTTTAAATTGAAGAGTTTGATCATGGCTCAGATTGAACGCTGGCGGCAGGCCTAACACATGCAAGTCGAGCGGAAACGAGTTATCTGAACCTTCGGGGAACGATAACGGCGTCGAGCGGCGGACGGGTGAGTAATGCCTAGGAAATTGCCCTGATGTGGGGGATAACCATTGGAAACGATGGCTAATACCGCATAACGCCTACGGGCCAAAGAGGGGGACCTTCGGGCCTCTCGCGTCAGGATATGCCTAGGTGGGATTAGCTAGTTGGTGAGGTAAGGGCTCACCAAGGCGACGATCCCTAGCTGGTCTGAGAGGATGATCAGCCACACTGGAACTGAGACACGGTCCAGACTCCTACGGGAGGCAGCAGTGGGGAATATTGCACAATGGGCGCAAGCCTGATGCAGCCATGCCGCGTGTGTGAAGAAGGCCTTCGGGTTGTAAAGCACTTTCAGTCGTGAGGAAGGTAGTGTAGTTAATAGCTGCATTATTTGACGTTAGCGACAGAAGAAGCACCGGCTAACTCCGTGCCAGCAGCCGCGGTAATACGGAGGGTGCGAGCGTTAATCGGAATTACTGGGCGTAAAGCGCATGCAGGTGGTTTGTTAAGTCAGATGTGAAAGCCCGGGGCTCAACCTCGGAATAGCATTTGAAACTGGCAGACTAGAGTACTGTAGAGGGGGGTAGAATTTCAGGTGTAGCGGTGAAATGCGTAGAGATCTGAAGGAATACCGGTGGCGAAGGCGGCCCCCTGGACAGATACTGACACTCAGATGCGAAAGCGTGGGGAGCAAACAGGATTAGATACCCTGGTAGTCCACGCCGTAAACGATGTCTACTTGGAGGTTGTGGCCTTGAGCCGTGGCTTTCGGAGCTAACGCGTTAAGTAGACCGCCTGGGGAGTACGGTCGCAAGATTAAAACTCAAATGAATTGACGGGGGCCCGCACAAGCGGTGGAGCATGTGGTTTAATTCGATGCAACGCGAAGAACCTTACCTACTCTTGACATCCAGAGAACTTTCCAGAGATGGATTGGTGCCTTCGGGAACTCTGAGACAGGTGCTGCATGGCTGTCGTCAGCTCGTGTTGTGAAATGTTGGGTTAAGTCCCGCAACGAGCGCAACCCTTATCCTTGTTTGCCAGCACTTCGGGTGGGAACTCCAGGGAGACTGCCGGTGATAAACCGGAGGAAGGTGGGGACGACGTCAAGTCATCATGGCCCTTACGAGTAGGGCTACACACGTGCTACAATGGCGCATACAGAGGGCAGCCAACTTGCGAAAGTGAGCGAATCCCAAAAAGTGCGTCGTAGTCCGGATTGGAGTCTGCAACTCGACTCCATGAAGTCGGAATCGCTAGTAATCGTGGATCAGAATGCCACGGTGAATACGTTCCCGGGCCTTGTACACACCGCCCGTCACACCATGGGAGTGGGCTGCAAAAGAAGTAGGTAGTTTAACCTTCGGGAGGACGCTTACCACTTTGTGGTTCATGACTGGGGTGAAGTCGTAACAAGGTAGCGCTAGGGGAACCTGGCGCTGGATCACCTCCTTATACGATGATTATTACGATGAGTGTCCACACAGATTGATACGGTTTATAAAGTAAAAGAGAAAGAACATCCCCAAGATGTTCAACTTAGTGTCCCGTTCGTCTAGAGGCCTAGGACACCGCCCTTTCACGGCGGTAACAGGGGTTCGACTCCCCTACGGGATACCACTTCTTTTTGAAGTAAAATGGGTCGTTAGCTCAGTTGGTAGAGCAGTTGACTTTTAATCAATTGGTCGCAGGTTCGAATCCTGCACGACCCACCATTCTCTCCACGAGAATGAAAAAACAATGTGGGCGATTAGCTCAGTTGGGAGAGCACCTGCCTTACAAGCAGGGGGTCACTGGTTCGAGCCCGGTATCGCCCACCATTCTCTAAGTATTTTTGGATAAATTAGCCAAACCACTTCAGTAAAAAGTATGTGGTTGGAATTTTTGTCGCCGAAAGGCCAAGCAAAAGTCTTTAGAAAATGACCATTAAGGTTCATTGCTCTTTAACAATTTGGAAAGCTGACAGATAACAATTTGATTGATTGTTATCTAATAAAAGTTCTCAAATCCTATGTCTTTTAAAGATGTAGGTACCAATACACATTCAAGTGTTCTTGGGTTTTACTTCATTTTTAATCAATGAAGCAAAACATATTTGAGTCCGGCAAAATCGAACGCTATCTCGCTCATTCAAATAATGAGATAGCAAACTTTGGTTGTTTAAACAACAAGCTCAAGATTTCTTCTGAAACTCTTTGGGGTTGTATGGTTAAGTGACTAAGCGTACACGGTGGATGCCTTGGCAGTCAGAGGCGATGAAAGACGTAGTAACTTGCGATAAGCCCAGATTAGGTAGTAACAACCATTTGAGTCTGGGATTTCTGAATGGGGAAACCCACGTGCATAAGCACGTATCGTTATGTGAATACATAGCATAACGAGGCGAACCGGGGGAACTGAAACATCTAAGTACCCCGAGGAAAAGAAATCAACCGAGATTCCGAAAGTAGCGGCGAGCGAAATTGGATTAGCCCTTAAGCTTTTTATGCGTCAGGTGAAACTTCTGGAAAGTTGTGCGATACAGGGTGATAGCCCCGTAACCGGCAACGCATTTAAAGTGAAATCGAGTAGGGCGGGACACGTGATATCCTGTCTGAATATGGGGGGACCATCCTCCAAGGCTAAATACTACTGACTGACCGATAGTGAACCAGTACCGTGAGGGAAAGGCGAAAAGAACCCCTGTGAGGGGAGTGAAATAGAACCTGAAACCGTGTACGTACAAGCAGTAGGAGCCCACTTGTTGGGTGACTGCGTACCTTTTGTATAATGGGTCAGCGACTTATATTCAGTGGCAAGGTTAACCATCTAGGGGAGCCGTAGGGAAACCGAGTCTTAACTGGGCGCTCAGTCTCTGGATATAGACCCGAAACCAGGTGATCTAGCCATGGGCAGGTTGAAGGTTGAGTAACATCAACTGGAGGACCGAACCGACTAATGTTGAAAAATTAGCGGATGACTTGTGGCTAGGGGTGAAAGGCCAATCAAACCTGGAGATAGCTGGTTCTCCCCGAAAGCTATTTAGGTAGCGCCTCGGACGAATACTACTGGGGGTAGAGCACTGTTAAGGCTAGGGGGTCATCCCGACTTACCAACCCTTTGCAAACTCCGAATACCAGTAAGTACTATCCGGGAGACACACGGCGGGTGCTAACGTCCGTCGTGGAGAGGGAAACAACCCAGACCGCCAGCTAAGGTCCCAAATTACTACTAAGTGGGAAACGATGTGGGAAGGCTCAGACAGCCAGGATGTTGGCTTAGAAGCAGCCATCATTTAAAGAAAGCGTAATAGCTCACTGGTCGAGTCGGCCTGCGCGGAAGATGTAACGGGGCTAAGTAGTAAACCGAAGCTGCGGCAATGCACTTTGTGCATTGGGTAGGGGAGCGTTCTGTAAGCCGTTGAAGGTGTGTTGTAAAGCATGCTGGAGGTATCAGAAGTGCGAATGCTGACATGAGTAACGATAAAGGGGGTGAAAAACCCCCTCGCCGGAAGACCAAGGGTTCCTGTCCAACGTTAATCGGGGCAGGGTAAGTCGACCCCTAAGGCGAGGCCGAAAGGCGTAGTCGATGGGAAACGGGTTAATATTCCCGTACTTCTTACAATTGCGATGGGGGGACGGAGAAGGCTAGGTGGGCCTGGCGACGGTTGTCCAGGTTCAAGTGCGTAGGCTGAGAAATTAGGTAAATCCGGTTTCTCTTAAGGCTGAGACACGACGTCGAGCTACTACGGTAGTGAAGTCATTGATGCCATGCTTCCAGGAAAAGCCTCTAAGCTTCAGATTGTAAGGAATCGTACCCCAAACCGACACAGGTGGTCGGGTAGAGAATACCAAGGCGCTTGAGAGAACTCGGGTGAAGGAACTAGGCAAAATGGTACCGTAACTTCGGGAGAAGGTACGCTCTCGACGGTGAAGTCCCTCGCGGATGGAGCTATTGAGAGTCGCAGATACCAGGTGGCTGCAACTGTTTATTAAAAACACAGCACTGTGCAAAATCGTAAGATGACGTATACGGTGTGACGCCTGCCCGGTGCCGGAAGGTTAATTGATGGGGTTAGACTTCGGTCGAAGCTCTTGATCGAAGCCCCGGTAAACGGCGGCCGTAACTATAACGGTCCTAAGGTAGCGAAATTCCTTGTCGGGTAAGTTCCGACCTGCACGAATGGCGTAATGATGGCCACGCTGTCTCCACCCGAGACTCAGTGAAATTGAAATCGCTGTGAAGATGCAGTGTACCCGCGGCTAGACGGAAAGACCCCGTGAACCTTTACTACAGCTTGGCACTGAACATTGACCCTACATGTGTAGGATAGGTGGGAGGCTTTGAAACCAGCACGCCAGTGTTGGTGGAGCCGTCCTTGAAATACCACCCTTGTAGTGTTGATGTTCTAACGTCGACCCCTTATCGGGGTTGCGGACAGTGCCTGGTGGGTAGTTTGACTGGGGCGGTCTCCTCCCAAAGCGTAACGGAGGAGCACGAAGGTGGGCTAATCACGGTTGGACATCGTGAGGTTAGTGCAATGGCATAAGCCCGCTTGACTGCGAGAATGACAATTCGAGCAGGTGCGAAAGCAGGTCATAGTGATCCGGTGGTTCTGTATGGAAGGGCCATCGCTCAACGGATAAAAGGTACTCCGGGGATAACAGGCTGATACCGCCCAAGAGTTCATATCGACGGCGGTGTTTGGCACCTCGATGTCGGCTCATCACATCCTGGGGCTGAAGTCGGTCCCAAGGGTATGGCTGTTCGCCATTTAAAGTGGTACGCGAGCTGGGTTTAGAACGTCGTGAGACAGTTCGGTCCCTATCTGCCGTGGGCGTTGGAGAATTGAAAGGGGCTGCTCCTAGTACGAGAGGACCGGAGTGGACGAACCTCTGGTGTTCGGGTTGTGTCGCCAGACGCATTGCCCGGTAGCTAAGTTCGGGATCGATAACCGCTGAAAGCATCTAAGCGGGAAGCGAGCCTTGAGATGAGTTCTCCCTGATACATTAAGTATCCTAAAGGGTTGTCGGAGACTACGACGTTGATAGGTCAGGTGTGTAAGCGTTGTGAGGCGTTGAGCTAACTGATACTAATTGCCCGTGAGGCTTAACCATACAACACCCAAAGGGTTTTGATGGACTCAAAGCAAGAACGAATTGAATGTGTAGAGAATCTACTTTTATTAAGTAACCAGCTTTCCAGATTATTTAAATCCTGATAACAGGATTTAAAACAGAATTTGCTTGGCGACCATAGCGATTTGGACCCACCTGATTTCCATCCCGAACTCAGAAGTGAAACGAATTAGCGCCGATGGTAGTGTGGGGCTTCCCCATGTGAGAGTAGGACATCGCCAGGCTTTTAATTTTCTTTTCACTTTTTAAAAAAGTGAAGACAAAATAGCGCACTTGCTTAAGATTTAAGCAAGTCACCATAAAGTTCTAAGTTATTTTAGAGTTTTATGTTGACTTTCAAAGTGGAAAGCGTATTATACGCGCCTCGCTTAAGTGCTAAGGTACTGAAAGCCAAGCTCTTTAACAATATAGACCTATCAATCTGTGTGGGCACTCGTTGATGATAATCCAATTAGAAGCTTTTGCTTCAAATTAGGTTTCAATGAACTGAGTGACCAAACGAGTCGAAAGACTTGGCACAGTCAATTCATTATCATTCTGTTGGAATGGTAATAGCTTTAAAATTACTTCTTACTTTTGAGTAAGGATGAGTTTTGAAGTCAGTATTCATTGAGCCGAAAAAACTTTAAATTGAAGAGTTTGATCATGGCTCAGATTGAACGCTGGCGGCAGGCCTAACACATGCAAGTCGAGCGGAAACGAGTTGTCTGAACCTTCGGGGAACGATAACGGCGTCGAGCGGCGGACGGGTGAGTAATGCCTAGGAAATTGCCCTGATGTGGGGGATAACCATTGGAAACGATGGCTAATACCGCATAACGCCTACGGGCCAAAGAGGGGGACCTTCGGGCCTCTCGCGTCAGGATATGCCTAGGTGGGATTAGCTAGTTGGTGAGGTAAGGGCTCACCAAGGCGACGATCCCTAGCTGGTCTGAGAGGATGATCAGCCACACTGGAACTGAGACACGGTCCAGACTCCTACGGGAGGCAGCAGTGGGGAATATTGCACAATGGGCGCAAGCCTGATGCAGCCATGCCGCGTGTGTGAAGAAGGCCTTCGGGTTGTAAAGCACTTTCAGTCGTGAGGAAGGCGGTAATGTTAATAGCATTATCGTTTGACGTTAGCGACAGAAGAAGCACCGGCTAACTCCGTGCCAGCAGCCGCGGTAATACGGAGGGTGCGAGCGTTAATCGGAATTACTGGGCGTAAAGCGCATGCAGGTGGTTTGTTAAGTCAGATGTGAAAGCCCGGGGCTCAACCTCGGAATAGCATTTGAAACTGGCAGACTAGAGTACTGTAGAGGGGGGTAGAATTTCAGGTGTAGCGGTGAAATGCGTAGAGATCTGAAGGAATACCGGTGGCGAAGGCGGCCCCCTGGACAGATACTGACACTCAGATGCGAAAGCGTGGGGAGCAAACAGGATTAGATACCCTGGTAGTCCACGCCGTAAACGATGTCTACTTGGAGGTTGTGGCCTTGAGCCGTGGCTTTCGGAGCTAACGCGTTAAGTAGACCGCCTGGGGAGTACGGTCGCAAGATTAAAACTCAAATGAATTGACGGGGGCCCGCACAAGCGGTGGAGCATGTGGTTTAATTCGATGCAACGCGAAGAACCTTACCTACTCTTGACATCCAGAGAACTTTCCAGAGATGGATTGGTGCCTTCGGGAACTCTGAGACAGGTGCTGCATGGCTGTCGTCAGCTCGTGTTGTGAAATGTTGGGTTAAGTCCCGCAACGAGCGCAACCCTTATCCTTGTTTGCCAGCACTTCGGGTGGGAACTCCAGGGAGACTGCCGGTGATAAACCGGAGGAAGGTGGGGACGACGTCAAGTCATCATGGCCCTTACGAGTAGGGCTACACACGTGCTACAATGGCGCATACAGAGGGCAGCCAACTTGCGAAAGTGAGCGAATCCCAAAAAGTGCGTCGTAGTCCGGATTGGAGTCTGCAACTCGACTCCATGAAGTCGGAATCGCTAGTAATCGTGGATCAGAATGCCACGGTGAATACGTTCCCGGGCCTTGTACACACCGCCCGTCACACCATGGGAGTGGGCTGCAAAAGAAGTAGGTAGTTTAACCTTCGGGAGGACGCTTACCACTTTGTGGTTCATGACTGGGGTGAAGTCGTAACAAGGTAGCGCTAGGGGAACCTGGCGCTGGATCACCTCCTTATACGATACGGATAGTTTGCTTTCACTTTTTAAAAGTGAAGACAAATGAGTCACGATGAGTGTCCACACAGATTGATACGGTTTATAAGTAAAAGAGACGATACTGGGTCTGTAGCTCAGGTGGTTAGAGCGTTCGCCTGATAAGCGAGAGGTCGGTGGTTCGAGTCCACTCAGACCCACCAATTCTTCCCCAAAAGAATTGGTAAGAGTATCGACACCTTAATGGGGCTATAGCTCAGCTGGGAGAGCGCCTGCCTTGCACGCAGGAGGTCAGCAGTTCGATCCTGCTTAGCTCCACCATCTTTAAGCGCATTTTCTTGAAAAAGACGAGTGCTTTTAAAAATGGTTACTTTATCTTAAGTAATTAGCTCTTTAACAATTTGGAAAGCTGACAGATAACAATTTGATTGATTGTTATCTAATAAAAGTTCTCAAATCCTATATCTTTTAGAGATGTAGGTACCAATACACATTCAAGTGTTCTTGGGTTTTACTTCGTTCTTAACGAATGGAGCAAAACATATTTGAGTCCGGCAAAATCGAACGCTATCTCGCTCATTCAAATAATGAGATAGCAAACTTTGGTTGTTTAAACAACAAACTCAAGATTTCTTCTGAAACTCTTTGGGGTTGTATGGTTAAGTGACTAAGCGTACACGGTGGATGCCTTGGCAGTCAGAGGCGATGAAAGACGTAGTAACTTGCGATAAGCCCAGATTAGGTAGTAACAACCATTTGAGTCTGGGATTTCTGAATGGGGAAACCCACGTGCATAAGCACGTATCGTTATGTGAATACATAGCATAACGAGGCGAACCGGGGGAACTGAAACATCTAAGTACCCCGAGGAAAAGAAATCAACCGAGATTCCGAAAGTAGCGGCGAGCGAAATTGGACTAGCCCTTAAGCTTTTTATGCGTTAGACGAACGGTCTGGAAAGTCCGGCGATACAGGGTGATAGCCCCGTAGTTGACAACGCACATTCAGTGAAATCGAGTAGGGCGGGACACGTGATATCCTGTCTGAATATGGGGGGACCATCCTCCAAGGCTAAATACTACTGACTGACCGATAGTGAACCAGTACCGTGAGGGAAAGGCGAAAAGAACCCCTGTGAGGGGAGTGAAATAGAACCTGAAACCGTGTACGTACAAGCAGTAGGAGCCCACTTGTTGGGTGACTGCGTACCTTTTGTATAATGGGTCAGCGACTTATATTCAGTGGCAAGGTTAACCATCTAGGGGAGCCGTAGGGAAACCGAGTCTTAACTGGGCGCTCAGTCTCTGGATATAGACCCGAAACCAGGTGATCTAGCCATGGGCAGGTTGAAGGTTGAGTAACATCAACTGGAGGACCGAACCGACTAATGTTGAAAAATTAGCGGATGACTTGTGGCTAGGGGTGAAAGGCCAATCAAACCTGGAGATAGCTGGTTCTCCCCGAAAGCTATTTAGGTAGCGCCTCGGACGAATACTACTGGGGGTAGAGCACTGTTAAGGCTAGGGGGTCATCCCGACTTACCAACCCTTTGCAAACTCCGAATACCAGTAAGTACTATCCGGGAGACACACGGCGGGTGCTAACGTCCGTCGTGGAGAGGGAAACAACCCAGACCGCCAGCTAAGGTCCCAAATTACTACTAAGTGGGAAACGATGTGGGAAGGCTCAGACAGCCAGGATGTTGGCTTAGAAGCAGCCATCATTTAAAGAAAGCGTAATAGCTCACTGGTCGAGTCGGCCTGCGCGGAAGATGTAACGGGGCTAAGTAGTAAACCGAAGCTGCGGCAATGCACTTTGTGCATTGGGTAGGGGAGCGTTCTGTAAGCCGTTGAAGGTGTGTTGTAAAGCATGCTGGAGGTATCAGAAGTGCGAATGCTGACATGAGTAACGATAAAGGGGGTGAAAAACCCCCTCGCCGGAAGACCAAGGGTTCCTGTCCAACGTTAATCGGGGCAGGGTAAGTCGACCCCTAAGGCGAGGCCGAAAGGCGTAGTCGATGGGAAACGGGTTAATATTCCCGTACTTCTTACAATTGCGATGGGGGGACGGAGAAGGCTAGGTGGGCCTGGCGACGGTTGTCCAGGTTCAAGTGCGTAGGCTGAAGAGTTAGGTAAATCCGGCTCTTCTTAAGGCTGAGACACGACGTCGAGCTACTACGGTAGTGAAGTCATTGATGCCATGCTTCCAGGAAAAGCCTCTAAGCTTCAGATTGTAAGGAATCGTACCCCAAACCGACACAGGTGGTCGGGTAGAGAATACCAAGGCGCTTGAGAGAACTCGGGTGAAGGAACTAGGCAAAATGGTACCGTAACTTCGGGAGAAGGTACGCTCTCGACGGTGAAGTCCCTCGCGGATGGAGCTATTGAGAGTCGCAGATACCAGGTGGCTGCAACTGTTTATTAAAAACACAGCACTGTGCAAAATCGTAAGATGACGTATACGGTGTGACGCCTGCCCGGTGCCGGAAGGTTAATTGATGGGGTTAGACTTCGGTCGAAGCTCTTGATCGAAGCCCCGGTAAACGGCGGCCGTAACTATAACGGTCCTAAGGTAGCGAAATTCCTTGTCGGGTAAGTTCCGACCTGCACGAATGGCGTAATGATGGCCACGCTGTCTCCACCCGAGACTCAGTGAAATTGAAATCGCTGTGAAGATGCAGTGTACCCGCGGCTAGACGGAAAGACCCCGTGAACCTTTACTACAGCTTGGCACTGAACATTGACCCTACATGTGTAGGATAGGTGGGAGGCTTTGAAACCAGCACGCCAGTGTTGGTGGAGCCGTCCTTGAAATACCACCCTTGTAGTGTTGATGTTCTAACGTCGACCCCTTATCGGGGTTGCGGACAGTGCCTGGTGGGTAGTTTGACTGGGGCGGTCTCCTCCCAAAGCGTAACGGAGGAGCACGAAGGTGGGCTAATCACGGTTGGACATCGTGAGGTTAGTGCAATGGCATAAGCCCGCTTGACTGCGAGAATGACAATTCGAGCAGGTGCGAAAGCAGGTCATAGTGATCCGGTGGTTCTGTATGGAAGGGCCATCGCTCAACGGATAAAAGGTACTCCGGGGATAACAGGCTGATACCGCCCAAGAGTTCATATCGACGGCGGTGTTTGGCACCTCGATGTCGGCTCATCACATCCTGGGGCTGAAGTCGGTCCCAAGGGTATGGCTGTTCGCCATTTAAAGTGGTACGCGAGCTGGGTTTAGAACGTCGTGAGACAGTTCGGTCCCTATCTGCCGTGGGCGTTGGAGAATTGAAAGGGGCTGCTCCTAGTACGAGAGGACCGGAGTGGACGAACCTCTGGTGTTCGGGTTGTGTCGCCAGACGCATTGCCCGGTAGCTAAGTTCGGGATCGATAACCGCTGAAAGCATCTAAGCGGGAAGCGAGCCTTGAGATGAGTTCTCCCTGATACATTAAGTATCCTAAAGGGTTGTCGGAGACTACGACGTTGATAGGTCAGGTGTGTAAGCGTTGTGAGGCGTTGAGCTAACTGATACTAATTGCCCGTGAGGCTTAACCATACAACACCCAAAGGGTTTTGATGGACTCAAAGCAAGAACGAATTGAATGTGTAGAGAATCTACTTTTATTAAGTAACCAGCTTTCCAGATTATTTAAATCCTGATAACAGGATTTAAAACAGAATTTGCTTGGCGACCATAGCGATTTGGACCCACCTGATTTCCATCCCGAACTCAGAAGTGAAACGAATTAGCGCCGATGGTAGTGTGGGGCTTCCCCATGTGAGAGTAGGACATCGCCAGGCTTTAATTCGTTTTCATCTTTTTTTAAAAAAAGATGAAGGCAAAAAAATTAGATATGCGCTTTGAACGACGTATATCGGATAGACAATACATTGTTTATCACCGTGTGGAGCGGTAGTTCAGTTGGTTAGAATACCGGCCTGTCACGCCGGGGGTCGCGGGTTCGAGTCCCGTCCGCTCCGCCACTTATTTAGAAACCTTGCAATGCAAGGTTTTGTTGAATCTACAGTACGTAGAAATAGGGGTGTAGCTCCAATTGGCAGAGCAGCGGATTCCAAATCCGCGTGTTGGGAGTTCGAATCTCTCCACCCCTGCCACATTTAGAAAGCTCATATCGAAAGGTATGAGCTTTTTTATTATCTGTATTTTGGCTGACTATCGCTATATTTATGGTTGGCACTTCTGATAGTGTTGTTGTGCGTGTGATAGTATTGCTATGCTTGCCATAAGTGACACCTGTAACTTTTAAGATATTTGCAATATCGCTATGTTTTTCCTTTATTTGTAAACCTCTTAGAATTTATTAAACGCCTATCTCAAAGTTGACTACAATATGGCTATTCACTGTTAAGGGGAAATTATGGGACAAG